>CALNYY010000039.1:0-174605 GCA_942490835.1 uncultured Saprospiraceae bacterium | reverse complement strand
GCGTAACTGAAAATTTCTTGTTGACGTGCGGTGAACGCAAGACAGTAAAGATCTCTTTTTTAGTGGGCAGCGGAATCGGACCAGTTACAACAGCTCCACCAGAACGGACTGTCTTCACTATTTTCTCCGTGCTTTTGTCCACAAGATTGTGGTCGTATGAACGGAGTTTGATTCGAATTTTTTGATTCATGCCTTTCAGTAGTTTAAGAGTTTTTGGCTAAATATCCAGACAATTCGCATTGTTTTGAATTTTAACTTATCTACCCTTTTTTCAAAAGCGAGCGCAAAGGTAATTTATTGGCTCGTATTTCCAAATACAGATTAATCTTTTTTTAAAAATAATAAAGTTTATTTCGCTCGTATTTCTACAGCTGGTTTCTGCTGTCTCGGATCAACGAATAACCTTATTTAAAGCGGAAACATACAATATTTCCCAAATGACAAAAAATGGGAAATGACTGATTGAAATATGAGCAAAAACCTGATTTATACCGATTCCGAAATGGTTTGGGAAAAATTAAACCATTTCTACATCGGCATATCCTCAAAACCAATGATTTATGGAAAACAAAATTCCCAAACTACTTCGATTTGAGTATATATTATTCCATTTCGTCAATCCAATATGTCAATGAGTATTCAGAATGCTCGTATCCGCTTCTCAGAAAAACTTTGTCAATTTAAAGATGCGTCTCTTAAAAAAAAGCCCCAGCGAATTTGCCAGGGCTTTTACTCTATATCTTGAAGCATTAAGCTTTTACCAAGCCTTTTGCTTTTTCAATAATCTCTTCAGCAATATTCTTTGGACATTCTGCATAGTGTGAGAATTCCATCGTAGAACTTGCACGGCCAGAAGTAATGGTACGTAGGTGCGTTACATATCCGAACATCTCTGAAAGTGGAACATCTGCTTGTACCGCAACAGCACCTCCTGTGCGCTGTTCCTGACCTTTAGGCAATCCTCGCCGGCGGTTAAGGTCGCCAATTACAGGGCCTGTATACTCCTCAGGAGTAACAACCTCAAGTTTCATGATCGGCTCCATCATGACGGGTTTCGTCTTGGCAGCAGCAGCACGAAATCCTTCTTTTGCACATAATTCAAAAGCGATTGGCTTACTATCCACTGCGTGCATAGAACCATCAAACACCCTTACCTTCATGCTTTCAATTCCATATCCTGCAAGAATGCCATTATCCATCATCGCACTAAAACCGTCTTTGATTGGCTTCTGATAATTCTTATCGATTTTACCACCAATAATCCCCCATTCAAATTGCAGTTTAGTTTTACCACTTTTAAATTCTTCTGATTCCAAAAATTCAGGATCAGCAGGGCTAAGCTCAAACGCCATATCTGCAAAAAGACCAGAACCACCTGATTGTTTTTTCAAACGCTCTCTGTGCTCTACTGCTTGTGTTAAGGCTTCTTTGTACGTAACCTGTGGTTGGCCTTGATTACACTCTACTTTAAATTCTCTTCTGAGACGATCAACAATGATTTCCAGATGCAATTCACCCATCCCACTTATAATGGTCTGGTTGGTGTCGTGGTCAACCCGTACTTTGAAAGTTGGATCCTCTTCTGCTAATTTGTGCAAAGCCATACCCAGCTTGTCCATATCTTTCTGCGATTTTGGCTCAACTGCAATTCCAATTACAGGATCTGGGAAAGTCATGCTTTCTAAGATAATTGGACTCTTTTCATCGCAAAGTGTATCACCAGTCCGAATGTCTTTAAACCCAACAACAGCTGCAATATCACCTGCTTCAACTGCATCAATTGGATTCTGCTTATTTGAGTGCATTTGATAAATCCGAGAAATCCTTTCTTTTTTAGTTGAGCGAGTGTTTAAAATCGCTGAACCAGCATCTAACTTCCCAGAATAAACACGCATAAATGCCAAGCGACCTACATATGGATCCGTTGCAATTTTAAATGCCAAGGCACTGAAAGGTTCATCGACGGATGGCTTCCGCTTGATTTCTTCATCATTTTTGGGATTAATCCCAGTAATAGCTCCTACATCCAATGGAGAAGGCAAGAATTCACAAACTGCATTCAACATAGCCTGAACACCTTTGTTTTTAAAGGCAGAACCACACATCATTGGTGTGATAGACATGTCAATGGTAGCCTTCCTAATTGCGGCCCTAACCTCATCAACAGTGATACTTTCTGGATTATCAAAAAATTTCTCTAATAAATTTTCGTCATAATCAGCAACAGCTTCAAGCAAAGCTGCACGATACTCATCTACTGTCCCTTTTAAGTCTTCAGGAATAGGAACTACATCATAGGTCATTCCCTGGTCTTCCTCATTCCATACAATGGCCTCCATTTTGATGAGATCGACTACACCCTTAAATGTTTCTTCAGCACCAATAGGGATCTGGAGGGGGACTGCATTTGCTCCCAACTTTTCTTTAACATCATTAACAACATTAAAGAAATTAGCACCGCTCCTATCCATTTTGTTTACAAAACCGATACGTGGAACTTTATAACGATCAGCTTGACGCCATACAGTTTCAGATTGAGGTTCAACACCAGACACAGCACAGAAAAGCGCAACTGTTCCGTCCAAAACACGCAATGAACGCTCTACCTCTACTGTGAAATCAACGTGACCTGGAGTATCAATAATATTAACTGAGTACATTTGGTCTTTCCAGTTCCACTCAGTTTTTGTAGCAGCTGAAGTAATTGTGATACCACGCTCTTGCTCTTGCTCCATCCAGTCCATTGTCGCAGCACCATCATGCACTTCACCAATCTTATGTGTCAAACCAGTATAGAAAAGGATACGCTCAGTAGTAGTAGTTTTACCGGCGTCAATGTGGGCAGCAATGCCAATGTTCCTGGTGAATCTTAGATCTTTAGCCATGATATTTTCCCGTAAGGGTTTTATAAAAATTATTTATTGAAAATGGTAGTACGTCTGTTTGATCGGTTCTGTTTCCTAATTCAGTCATTGAAATTTTACAAAGACGGATTGGGGTTAAAATCCAACGAGTTTGAAAAGCACCAAAGAATACTGGCTCTCCAAACTCGTCGAAGTTGTATGCATTCGTATTTTAGGCCTTAAAGTGAGCAAACGCACGGTTCGCCTCGGCCATTCTGTGTGTATCTTCTTTACGCTTTACTGCAGCCCCTTCGCCTTTGCTTGCAGCGATCAGTTCTGCAGCTAATTTTTCAGCAAAACCTTTACCACTGCGCTCACGGGAGAAACGCACCAACCATTTCATGCCAAACATAATTTTACGCTTAGCTCTAATCTCTTGTGGAATTTGGAAAGTTGCACCACCAATTCTTCTGGCTTTTACTTGCACTTGTGGCATGGCATTGTTCAATGCCTTTTTCCAAACTGCATGCTCATCTTGCTGAGTACGCTCTTTGATAATATCCATCGCATTATAAAACAACTCAAATGCAGTAGACTTTTTGCCCTGCATCATTAGATTGTTTACGAACTGAGTTACCATCGGATCTTTATACCGTGGATCTGGCTGAATTACTCTTACCTTAGGTTTATGCTTCCTCATTTGATAAGGATTGATTTTGGATGAGTCAAAGACAATCGTCTCCGTCTCTATACATTAATGTTATATGTCAAAAAAATGAACTATCGAAAAACAATCAGACCTACTTCTTAGGTGCTTTAGTACCGTATTGGCTACGGCTCTTTTTCCTGTTCTGAACACCAGCTGTATCCAAGGCACCACGAACAATGGTGTAACGAACACCTGGAAGATCCTTTACACGACCTCCTCTCACAAGTACAATAGAGTGCTCTTGCAAGTTGTGGCCTTCCCCAGGAATATAACAGATTACCTCAGTACCATTTGTTAAACGAACCTTGGCTACTTTACGCAATGCTGAGTTAGGCTTCTTTGGAGTAGTTGTATAAACCCTGGTGCAAACGCCCCTTCTTTGAGGACAAGAGTCCAAAGCACGGGACTTACTTTTCATCACGATTTTCTTTCTACCCTTACGAACAAGCTGATTGATAGTTGGCATAATTGCTTATTTTATCTTTATTTTTCGATAGTTTTTCTATTTCAAATTAGCTGAAAAACAGCCTTGTTTTCGGGACAAAACATAGGTTTCCGAAAAGCGAGCGCAAATGTAGGGCTTTTCAACGAAAAAAAATAGACAAGGTTTAAAAATAATTTAGGCTAAAACTATTGGTATAAAATGTACCATTTTGGATGGAATTCTATGTTGCCGGATTTGAAGCAAACCTTATTAAATAAGGCGATTCCACTTCCTTTCAAAATAATATAAAATGAGCCCCCACAACACAGAATGATCGGACCAGTTTGTAACCGGTCCGATCAAATGTATTCAATGATATTTCCCTGAGAATTGACAAACTAAATCCTTCTCAATAGAATATGCAGATCAAGTAAGTGATCTTTTCTATAGTAGAAGTAAGTTGTTCAATAATCCCGTTGTGATGAAAATTCTATATGGTGCTGCCTTTTCAATCCCTTTACATTTTCACAAACTTCTCCACCACTACCCTATCTTCCATTTGCAATAGAAAGAAATAGGTTCCCGCAGCCAATGACGCCGTTTCGTAGTTGAATCTGTTTTCACCATATTCGATTTCCTGAACTCCTGAAACTACCTTATGCCCCATCACATTTATGATCCCAATATTCGCCACTCCAGTCAATTTAGCAAACAGCTTTATGGACATTAAATCAGTGACAGGATTAGGTGATAATTCGATAGCGCTGATCTCTTCCGTTTCGCCTGTTGCCACACTTCCTTCACATTCAATTTCAATCAATTCTATAGCAGAACAGCCATTGCCATCGACCACACCGATACTTATTTGAGCAGTGCCCTCCCCTGCCAATAATTCTGCTAAAGGCTGTCCGGGCATAGCTGTTATTTCCCAACCATCACCTGAGACGACCTGCCACATATATGAATATGGAGGCAAGCCATTTAAAGGCTCGATCGTTAGTTGGTAAAGTTCACCGCAATCAATCTCCTGCGGTATTTCTGTCGTCATTCCAAAGGCAGCATCAATCAAAAGCACCTCTAAAGTATGGGTAGCTGAATTGCCACATGGGTCACTCGCAGTGTAATTATATATATGTGTAATGTAATCGCAATTGGACTCAGAAACAGTCGTCACATCCATTAAAACCAAACTACAATCTTCAGCTTCCCCAGCTGGTGGCGTCCATGCAGCAAATTCTACTTGGGTCATTTCCAAATAATCCGGCATGCTATTGAATACTGGTGGTTGATCGTCGATCAAATGAACAGATTGAGTCATTGTGGAAAAGTTGCCACAATCGTCAGTAGCTGTCCAAGTTCGGGTCACGATTTTTTCACAGGCCAATACGTCCTCCGTGTCTTCAAAAGTAATAGCAAGACTGCTGCAATCATCCACAGCATCAGCAGCATCAAAAACAACGGGTTCTCCACAGCTGATAAATTTATCATCCAGTTGTTCAGTAAATACAGGAGCCTCCTCATCCTTCACTTCTACCTTTTGCTCCGTTTCGAATATGTTTCCACATTCATCGATTGCTATCCAGGTTCTCACTATCATATATCCGCCGCCGCATGTGGTTACTGTCTCATCATCAAATGTCACGCTGGCGGTTGAGCAAGCATCAGAAGCCTCGGCAATTCCAAAGTCGATCATTTCGCCACAGGCATATGTCTTATCCTCAGGGACAAAATCAAATACAGGAGCTACATTGTCTTCTACTGTCACTGTTTGTGAGGCGGTACTCGTGTTTCCACAAGCGTCTTTTGCACTCCAGGTACGAGTAATGGAGTACCCGCCTCCACATAAATCAATGGAAGAATCAGAGAATGTCACTTGCGCATTGGAGCAGGCATCCGTTGCAATTGCCTGACCAAAAATGACAGGTTCGCCACAACTGACAACCATATCCGATGGCACTTCTTCAAATACAGGTGCATCATCATCTACTAATGTGAGCGTTTGTGAAGCGGAGCTTTCATTTCCACATGGATCAATAGCGGTCCAGGTACGTGTAACTGAAAATCCGCCGCATCCACCTGCATTTTCCCAAACATCATTATGTGTAATTTCAATATCAATGCCTTCCGAACAGTTATCTTTTACTGAAGGGATGCCAAATGGAGGCACTGCCATTTCACAATCAAATGTTCCATCCAGTGGAATTGATTCGAAGACGGGAGCTTCTTGGTCAGCTGCAATAGTGATAGTCTGGCTGGCATGAATGATGTTTCCACATTCATCTTGTCCAGTCCAAACTCTGGTAATCACAGTCCCCTCAATACAATCTTCATCATAGAAATCTTCAAAAGTTATTTCAACCTCACCGCAAGCAGAGTGGCAAATGGCAAATCCAAAATCCAAATCATCGCCACAATTGACCGATTGATCAGAAGGCACGTGTGAGAATGCAATCAGGTTGCCATTATTAAAGTCAGGAATGACCAGGCCGTGTGTTATTGCGGTACTTACATTTCCACAATCATCGGTAGCACTCCAAGTCCTTATAATTAAATACCCATACCAAATACTGTCAATTTGGCCGCAATCACTTCCGCCGATAAAAGAGTCCAGCCACGTGATGGTCACATTGCCACAAAGGTCATAGGCAATTGGGTTGTCAAATACGATGCTATCTTCACAATCAAACACTTGATCAGGGGGCACATAAGAAAAGACCGGAGCTGTTGTATCGGGAGAAGTCATCACATTTTGAGAAAAAGTAGTCATATTTCCACACAAGTCCGTGGCTGTCCAAACCCTTACAAAAGTGAACCCAGAATCACAGCTTCCCACTTCAGCGGTATCAATATATGATAAATGTACTTCACCACAATTATCATCAACTATAGGTAGACTCAAACTATCTCCACAATCAACCGATATATCAACCAAATTAAGTGTGTCAAAAACAGGCGCTAAAGTATCGGGACCAATGACCAGAGTTTGAGTTATGGATTCTGAATTGCCACAAGAATCAAAAGCAACCCATGTACGAGTAAGTGAGAATGGTTGTGTGCAATCACCATTATTTTCAACAATATCGTTGAAAATCACTGTCAATTCATTCGAAGGACAAGTCGTTTCAGCTGTTATTGTATCAAATTCAATATTGTCATCGCATGTCCCTATAATCGTATCCAGAGAAGCTGGAGTAAATGTAATTGCGCCATTACTGATAGGCGAAGTCAAGGTAATGATCTGCTGTACAGAGTCCACGTTTCCACAGTTATCGGTGGCTACCCAAGTACGGATAATCTGATTCGGCATCGGACAGTCATCGCCTATCTGTTCTTCTGAAAAATTCAAAATAAAAGCAGAGCAATCCTCCACATCTGGATTAACTACTGGTGGCACATCTGGACATTCCAATGTAGTATCTACAGGAACATTACTAAATACTGGTGGATTATCATCAGAAACATTAATCACCTGTGTTGCTTGACTCATATTTCCACATTCATCGGTAGCAGTCCAAGTTCGGGTTAGGGTAAAATGGCAACTGTCTCCTGTTGAAGTTTCTTCAAATACCAATTCGGGGTCAGCATCACAGCCATCTGAAACAGAGGCCATTGCGGGCACAGGGATAGAATCGCATTTATCGAGATCCAAATCATCTGGTACGCCCGAAATGATGGGAGCTGTGGTATCCGTTACGGATAAAAAAGCATCAAAATAAGATTCATTTCCACAGGCATCCGTAGCTGTCCATGTTACCAAAATAGAATCGCCATCACAACCCAAGCTATCCAATCCTGCAAAATCATTTGTAAAAATTACTGGTGTACTTAGATCGGTGAAAGTGCCGTCATATTCCAGCCATTCTTCCAAAGTATGAATTGCGTTTGGGTCACCACAATCAAGCACCAAATCTTCTGGTTTGGTACATGCTGGCCCAACGGTATCTTCTAATGTAAAGGTGGCACAGGTGGAAAAAACATGTCCGCAGTTGTCGGTGGCAGTGAAAGTTACTTCAATGTATCCTGTCAATTGCCCACAACCTGTCACCCAGTTGGCAGGATCATAATCATTGGTCCAAGTTACAGGGTCGCAGCCCGGTACGCTGAATTGCGCCCAGCCATTATTGGCCAGCCAATCGTCTATTCCATTCATGGAGTTGGGAACGGTTGCTTCCAATGTTAAGTCTTGAGCTAAAACTGCCACATACCCCGCTGGTAAATTGGTAAATGGAGTCGGCGCTCCGAATCCACTTGGCAAATCACCAGATAAATCTTGATAGATATAACTGCCGTTTGCCATGCCACCACCATACACAGAATTGACTAAATTGCTATAAGCACCTGGCGCATTGGGATCGAGATAAACCGAAAAGGACACCCATATTTCTTGACCAGCAGACAAAAAGCCAGAACCAGGAATGAAGATATTGGTGTAATTGCGCCCATCGAAATAGGGATCGATATCAGGGTCACCAGAAGAATTGGAAAATACAATTTGCGGAGCGGAAATGGTATCCACATAGGCAGATCCGAAATATGCTAATAAATCCTCCTCTAAAAACAACTGCTTAACGGTACCTGCATGATTCTTCATTTTTATCAAAACCTCAAAAGCAGGATAAACAACTCCGCCTCCAGGATTAGAACATGGGTTTAACCCAAAGCCATTAATTGGCGTTACAGACTTGTCGATATCGACCATTGGGAAAGTACTGCAAGGGCCGCCTTGAACAGAGCAAGCATATGGATCGTCAAACAAACAGCGAGTTGCACATATACCCAATGAAAATGGCTCTCGGCCAACAGGCACACCGCCTGTCACATAATATTCTACACAAACCTGTGAAACAGGTCGGTTCTCTGTACCAATATTCCACCAAGTATCCGCACCATAAGCATAGCCATTCAGTGTTATTCCGTTTGGTCCACCTGTAACTGGTCCAGATCCACCACCACTAAAAAAATCTCCATTTAATAAAACTGGATCAGCACCGAGAAAAGCAGTTATGGTTACTACCTCTGTTTCGCTGAAAAAATGATGCTCTTCAGAACTCAGCCTGATTGGACGGGCTTCATCCAATGTAAAGCAATATTTACTGCCACCCATACCTACATAGTCTCGCCCATTGTCAAAACTATAGCGACCATAAGGTCTTGGTTCTTTAGCATTTTTTTGAAAATTCCCTGAGTTTGGAGCTGCTGCTGCTCCGATTTCGATGAATGTAATTTCATCACCCGATTCATCACAAAACCCTGTATTGAAGCCTAAAACAGAAGTACCTTCCAGCAAATCGGTTCGCTGTGTCAAGTTTAGCTTGTTCCATCTACTGATCCAATCTGGCGATTGGCAGACAACTGGATCGTCAGCTATACATTTTACACCGTCCACCAAAAGCCGAAAAGGCTCAACAAGCTGCATTCCTCCATCTGAATAATATTGAATACAAACCTGCGTAACAGTAATGCCATTAGTGGAAACTTCCCACCAGAGGCCACCACCTTCTGTCGAATTTGCACTCAATAACACATTGGAAGTTCCTCCACCTGTCATACTAAATGCTGGATTAGCTGGATTGCCAAAGAAAGCTGCCGTAAGGTTTACTGGCATACCTCCATTATTAGCTGTAATACCGATATTTTCAAAATCAGCAAAATAAGCGTGCTCCCGTGAATCCAAACTCACACTAACAGGCATATTAAAATCAAAGCAATACTGTACTCCGCCCATGCCACTGTTTTCTTTGGCTAAATAAAAAGAAGAGTTGCCCCATCGGCGGGGAAGCCTGGTATTGATTTCCATAGCACCCGGTGTTCCGGGGGCTGGTGTTGAACTGATGTCAGCCAAGATCGGATTCATCATGCCATCACATATACCGAGATTGAAAGCATTGACGGTTCCGCCACTTTTGAGCATAGCCCGCTCACTGGGCAATAGTTTGTTCCAGGCACCGACAGGCTCAAGCACTACGGTCACCGTTTCACTATTGACGATTGTATTTTTGGTAAATGCCCAGGACTGAAGGGCCAAAAATGCTCCGAACAACAAGAGCAAGGTTAGGGCGGGGTTTCTTTTTCCTTTGTTTTTAACAAAACCAAAGAAATTTCGAATAGGAGTAATGAACGTGTTCATGTAAACGATTTTGAAATAAAAGTCTGAGATGGTATTGCTGTTTCTTTTTAGCAATCCTCAAAAGAGGCGACCTCATACTCTTATATTATGATAATTTGTTAATGTCTTGCACTCAAATCTGTTATTCTATTTGTAAGCGCCAAAAGGGCTCTACTTGTCACTCATTTGCAAGTCACGTTTCCCAATAAATTAAACCTGTAATTAAATAAGAAGGGTTGCAGTAGATGCTTAAACTGGATCAGTTTTCTGTTAATATCGCACGGTAAGATGTCCAAGAATTTTATGTCCGCTAAGTTAATAGTAAGTTTTTATTTTTCTTTGTCTTTTGAAAATTAAATCATTCACTCGCTAAAGTTCGCAGACAATCGATTATTCTTCATCGAAGATTCACACTGTTTTCAACTTCTTTTTACAATGCCATTAAGTTACAACTTTAACTACACTGTTCAAACCTACGATATTGATAAGCGTCGAAGAATGACTGTGGCAGCACTGGTCAAACAGATGCAAGAAGCTGCCATGCAGAACGTGATCGAGATGAAAGTTTCGGTGTGGGATATGGAAGCGCAGCGGGTATCCTGGGTGCTGCTCCGAAAAAACCTGCGAATAAAGCGCCTTCCAATGATTGGTGAAAAGATCCGAATTCTCACTTGTCCAACCGGTTTTGACAGAGTATTCACTTTTAGAGACTACAGGATATATGATGAATCGGGAGAAATGATAGGGCACTCCTCTTCCAGTTGGCTGCTGCTAGATACCCACACGAGAAGGATGTCGAAAATTCCGCCGCATATTTTGGAATTTGAAAAAAGTATGCCTCCAATAGAAGAATGCTTACCTCGGCCTGATGTCAATATTGGGATGGTAGATAAAGTTGATTTCTCTAATAAGTTTAGAGTTGGGTGGCATGACCTTGATTTCAATGGCCATTTGAATAATGTGTTTTACCTGCAATGGATGATAGAAACTGTACCCGACAACCTCATTAATGAGGGTACGCTGAAATCTTTTGACATTCAATACAAAGTGGAAGGGAAATGGAAAGACCTCATTGTATCTGAATCCAAACAATTGGATGATAAGACTTTTGTCCACAGACTTCGTCCGCATGAGGGTGGAAAGGAATTGGCGATCGGAAAAAGTGTGTGGGCATAAAAAAGCCCATGCAAAAATCTGCACGGGCACAATAACACCATGTTATGAGATAATTATTCTTCGATGAAGCCATCTGTTAAATTGGCTACTATTTCATTTTGGTCGCTTCTGGGTTCTGCCTCATTTACTTGTTTTCCTTCCAATGAATGGTTGTTGATGTAACGATTGGTGCGCAATGAAGGGCATTCTGTCAAGCCCATAAAATACATGCCGCTTCCATGACTCGCTTTATTGTTTGCAAAAGTGGAGTTCATATAAGCCGGATCAATCTCCGAATCAAGACATTCTGAAAAGATTCCAGCTCCCAATACTGCGTCATTATTCACAAACTGGCAATAATTTACTGTTGGCTTGGCACTGTCATTTATTTGGCGATGATAGATCGCCCCTCCTCTATTTACTGCAGAATTGTTGGTAAATGTGCAATCGTGGAATATTGGGTTGTCAAATGATTCATTCACATAAATTGCTCCACCATCGATAGCTTTATTATTTAAAAAAAGGCAGTTTTTCACTTCTATTGGCACGTTGGTCTTTCCTATGCATCTATCAAAATAAATAGCTCCGCCAGCACTCTGTGGCGCTCCATTTGAAATGTATGAATCAGCATTACCATCAGCTATGATAAATCCATCAAGAATTATCGCATTGGCATTGTTCGAAAAATAAACGACTGAATAAGAATTGTCGAAATGTGTGTTTCTTCCAATGTTCCCGCTCAATCTGGCTGGCCTTTTACGCCAGTTTCGTTGGTTGAGCCTTTTTTCATTTCCCAAAAAACCTCCATAAAGCTTAACGCCATTTGGTACTTTAAATGAGATAGTACGATCAGCAGGTGTGCATTGATCGCAAGTGGTTGGCAGGTAGGTTCCTTCTGCTACCCATAATTCATCTCCTGCTGTAGCAATGGACAAAGCATACTGAAGGTCGCCTGTAGCATCTTCCCAAGATGCCCCACTTCCGAGGGCACCTTGTTTGACGTAAATTATGTTTTCTGAGAAACTAAAAAAGGAAAAGCAAGTAATTGCAAGTGTGGTTAATAGTGTTTTTTTGAGCATTTCTCCAAAGTAGTAAGTAAACTGAAATCAAGAATCATTCTTGATGGGGAGATGTATTAAAATGGGGAGAAGAAAATTAAAAGGAGGAGAAGGAGAAAGAAAGTCCAAAAGAAAAATTATGTAAATTCAACGGGACAAAGATATGCGCTGGAATTTGGCTCCAACAAACGTTCACCGAAAATTTGTCCCATTTTTTTATGCTTACTTTAAATCTAACCCATCAAAACGCCTGTCATTGCTGAGTTCTTACAGATACGTAGTTTGATTTACCTTGTCACATTGGCTTGAATTTCGGATTGAAACTTTAGTGAAGTATATCAAAAGTATGGCTTCAGCAGGAAAAATTAGATTAGAAATTGATCCAATTAGGGCTTAAAAAAAACGGCAGTTCAAAATTGAACTGCCGTTTTTTTATAACCATAGTTAGCCATTCATTAATTACAACCCAGATCGGCACGGGATTGATCGTCATTGTTCGGAAAGCAATTGCCTGACCTAATAGATAGCGGTTGATACCTCAACAAGTTAGGATCTCTTAATGCTTCTTCTATAAACGCCGTAATGGCATCTACTTCGCTTGTAGTCAATCCCAATGGTTCGAATTCTGCGGCTAACTGCGAATCAGGAACATTTTGGTTTTCTTTAATGCCTTTGTTTTTATATTCTACCACATCCCTCACATTTCTGAAACTTGAGCCATGTCCATAAAATGGTGAATCGGTCAAATTATACAATTGAGGTACTTTGAATTTGTACTTGTCATCATCCACTTTGGTAAAACTGTATCTTCCTAAATTAGCATCACTGTTAGCATCAGCACCATATGTTGTTTCAACAGTTTCGTGCAAATCGTTCATGCCAATAGCGTGGAATTCCATGTTAGCAAGGTTAGGTCCATTGTGACAGCTTACGCAACCAGCCTTTCCAAAAAATAACACAGCTCCTTCTTTCTCTTGATCTGTCATGGCATTTAAACTACCTCGCAACCACTTTTGGAAAGGCGCCTGATTTGGCAACAAAGCCCTTTCATAAGCTGCAATTGCTAAACCTGCGTGCTCTTTATCATAGCGACTGGATTCTGGTACATTAGGAAATGCATCATCAAATAAGTCATCATAACCAAGATCCTGGCAGATGGTCTGGTTCATATCCAATCGATGAACAGTAAGTGCGGCAATCGCTTGTGTCTCCACACCTTCGTATCCAAGGTTGTTGTTTTCTTTTGGCGTACCCGGTGTCCACTGGGCCTCCGTTCCAGCATTTGGGCCAACTGCACCAAACTGCCCATTCCAAAGATTTACTTTTTGATAAGCACTGTTGAGCGCTGAAGGAGATCGTACCGGCTGTACATCCAACTCCGAAAGCTCATAAAGTGGATTAAGCGTCCTTCCTTTTCCGTTTGCTCCAAATCCAGATCCACCATCAGAAATACCCTGGTGGCGACCAGCTTGAAATCCAGCTGACGCAAAATGGCAAGAAGCACAACTGAAATTTCCTTCATTTTCTGTATGCATCGGATGCAGCCCCAATCCCGTTTCATGGAACAAAAGACTACCAAGGTTTATCTTTTCTTGTGTGATAGGGTTATTCGGATCTTGAGGAATTTTAGAAAACTCAGAGGACATTGGCAATGTAAAATGAGAAATTCCTACTCCGTTTGATGCATCTTTAAGCGCCTGAACCAAATCATCATTCAATTGGGGATTGCTAGATGAGTCGTCATCTTTTTGGCAAGAAGCAAAAAGCAATGCCAGGCAAAATGTAGATAATAGAATCTTGATTTTCATTAATGTGAAGTTTTGAATTAATAGAAGACCTTGCTGCTGCAAGCTTATTAATAGTAAGATTTTTTATAGCCTTAACTTTCTAAACTTCTTTTAGGAGAGGGGATTTAGGCAGCAATGTTCAGTACGCCTAAAGGCAGGTGTTTTTATTTATTTTGCAATCGTAGCCAATTATATAACAAAATCAAAGCCATTTTTATATCTCTGTGGATGGAAGTCCTATTTTGGAATCAGTCCAAATTTAACTTGGAAACTGTTTTTACTTTTGGCCATCATTTCCAAACTCAATTATTTTCAAGGCTATGCAGATCAATCTCATCTCAGATACGGTAACAAGACCAACTCCGCAAATGTTGGATGCCATGATGAATGCACAAGTGGGCGACGACGTTTTCGGTGAGGACCCTACCGTAAATAGGCTCGAACAGAAGGCTGCCGAAATGTTTGGGAAGCCAGCCGCTCTCTTTTGCCCATCAGGCACAATGACAAATCAGATTGCAATCAAAGTACATACGCAGCCGCTGGATGAGGTCATCTGCGACCATTTTTCGCATGTGTATCAATATGAGACTGGCGGATATGCCTATAATTCAGGCGTAGCTATTAATCTAATTGAGGGTACAAATGGAAAGATTACTGCCGATCAGGTCGAAGCTGCTATCAAACCTGTGTTCGACTGGCTACCCATCAGCAAGCTGGTGGTTTTGGAAAATACCGCTAATAAAGGTGGCGGGAGCTATTATAGTACAAATGAGATACAGCCAATTGCAAAACTTTGCAAAGAAAAAGGGCTTGCCTTGCACCTTGATGGAGCGAGGCTTTTTAATGCCTTAGTTGAAACAAAAGAAAGTACTCAGGCCATTGGAAAGCTTTTCGATTCTATTTCTATTTGTTTGTCAAAAGGGCTGGGTGCTCCGATTGGCTCGCTGCTGATTGGGGAATCGGCATTCATCAAGCAAGCTCGCCGGATAAGAAAAGTGATGGGCGGCGGAATGCGACAAGCCGGTTATCTTGCTGCTGCTGGCATTTATGCCCTCGACAATCATGTGGACAGGTTAAAGATAGATAATATCCGTGCTCAAAAATTAGGGAAAATTTTGTCTGCGAAATCATGGGTCGCTGACGTAAGACCAGTAAAAACGAATATTGTAATTTTTGATTTAGAAGCACCACTTACCGCAGATACATTTTTAGAAAAAATAAAAACGAAAGGAATCAATGCAGCCCCTTTTGGTCCATCGACAGTAAGGTTTGTTACCCATCTTGATTTTACGGAAGAAATGTTGGAGCGGGTAATTGAAATAATAAATGAATTTGAATAGAGGTTCATTTATTCAAAACATAGACCGACATATTTATTGTACCTTCTTTAAATTGGCATTTTTCTAAAATTGTTTTATGAAAAACAAATCCATTATTTTCTAAAATTTTTATTGATGGAAAATTTTGTTGATTGGTATAGGCCTCAATTGATTTCAATCTTAATTTATTCAACCCAAAATCGATAACTGCTTTGACTGCTTCACCCATGTACCCGCTTCCTCTGTATTTTATATTTAATTCATACCCAAACTCTAATTGGCTTTTATTTTTAGAAAAATTCCAAAGACAAATCGTTCCTATTAATTTATTTGAATTACGCTCACAAATTGCCCAGTACAGCCATTCTTCATTTTGAATTCCATTATTAATCTTTTCAATAAAAGCAGAAGCCTGCTCTATTTTAGACATGATCGGACGGTCAATATATCTCTGATTTTCGATACTCGACTGGAGTTCAAAAATCTCGTGCTTGTCCTTTTCAGTAAGCTGCCTTAAATGCAGTCTCTCTGTTTTTATTGGCGCATAGAAAAAAGAATCGTTTTCCATCGTTGACCTTTAGAAGCTGTTTTATCCTGCTTTTATTGCTGATAAAAATAAATAATCCCCTTGATCATTAACAAAGCCCTCCATTATTTTATTTATTTCTCCAGACTCAATATCATTTTCCAACACCTTCAAACCTTTCTGCACTTCACTTGCATTAGAAAGAGAGGAGAACGAAGAAATACCAGCCCTGACTTCTTCTTTTAAATACAATGAAGGCCTTTCTTTTCCTGCATATAAAAATAAATCATTCAAATCGGGTTTTACAAAATAGGGTTCTTTTTCAATGACCCTAAAACCTGTATTAATTAATGCATTTTCTATCAGCGATAAAGCAGGCATTTGCCGAATAGATTTTTCCATCATTTTTGGAAAATAATGATTCAACCAATATCCCTCCATTTGTTTTGACGATGAGGTAAATATCGCAATACGACCATTGGATTTTAATACCCTGCTAATTTCTTTAAACCCTACTTCCAAGTCACTCCAATGGTGGATAGTAAGGCTGGCTAAAACGCCTTCAACGGATTCGTCTTTCACAGGTATCTTTTCTACCCTACCCTGTCGCCAATCTATATCTGTTTTCATAGCTCTGGCTTTTTGGAGCATTTCCGATGATGGGTCAACTCCTATAAAATTTATTCCTTCCTTCCAAAGCGCCGCCGTATAATTTCCAGTGCCGCATCCAATGTCTAAATATTTTTCGCTCTTGTCTGGCGACAAATGATACATCATGCGGCTGGCCAAATACTTATCTGCCCTTCTGGTTGAATTGTAATCAACTCCTATTGTGTCATATTTTTCTTGCCTCATTCTATCTAAATTAACTTTTGGCCTAAATTTAAACATAACATGGGAAGAACCGAAAGCCAGAGCAAAATCGAATTTCTGTATGAGAAATTGGTTATTTTTGGATTCTGACAAGTTCTTTTCCATAAAATGGATCAGAATTTCATTGAAATACAATCTCTATGCGCTATTTATTTTTACCACTGATTTTTCTTATTTCATTGCATGCCTTTGGGCAAACATTTGACAACGGGTTCAATTTCTATTTGCCTCCTGATGACAGCACAACTCAGCAATTCCTACCAGCGTTTCCGGCTTCACAGATTGCAGATTTTATTACCATAAATGCCGATGGCCACTTTGAAAGCAATGGCGAAACAATTCGGTTTTGGGGAGCAAACATGATATACGGAGCCTGTTTCCCTGAAAAAACCAAAGCGCCATTTATCGCTGCGAGATTAAGGAAAATGGGGTTTAACCTCGTCCGATTCCATCTTTTTGACAGCCAGTGGGTCGATGAAGAGGAAACCATATTTTACACCAACAGTAATACAACTCAGGTGCTCAATTTTTTTGCACTTGACCGCTTGCATTATTTCATTGCGCAACTGAAAGAACAAGGAATTTACACCAATCTCAACCTGCATGTAGCCCGGAATTTTAAAGAAGGCGATGGGGTATTACATGCAGACAGCATTCAGCAAAATGCTAAGGCTGTTTCTATTTTCGACAGTCATTTGGTCGAATTGCAAAAACAATTTGCCTTACAGTTGCTCACGCCAATCAACAGCTATACTGGCCTCTCCCTGGCCGAAGACCCAGCGTTGGCAATGATTGAAATTACGGATGAAAACACTTTATATGGTTTTTGGAAATCCGACATGCTCCGACATCAGTCGGAAGGAGGTCTGCTGATACAGCGCCATGTAGATTCTCTGGATCAAAAATGGAATGAGTTTTTGCAAAACAAATATGCAGACCAAGCTGCATTGGAAGCTGCCTGGAACGGTTCTGCATCTACCAATGGTGCTAATGAGCAAGCACTTGATGTTGGTTTTGAAAATGATGACCCAAGCGAAAACTGGATCATGGAATTGCACCAAACTGCCTTTGCATCCATGCACGCAGACACAGTTGACCCTTTTGAAGGCAACCTAAGTTGTCGAGTCGATGTGGAAGAAGTGACGGGCACCAATTGGCATATCCAATTCAAGCAAGTAGGTGCAACCATTGAGGCAGGAAAAACTTATCAGATTAAATTTGCTGCTAAAGCTGAAAGTCCCCGCCAACTTCTCATTTACGCTGGCAGGGACAATGCTCCCTGGAATGGATATGGAGCCGCACAGGCAAGCCTCACCACAGACTGGCAAGAATTTACATTTCCTTTTTCAACAACTGAGGACAATGACGGTTTTGTGCGCATCGGGTATCAGTTTAATAGTAACCTTGGCAGCTACTGGATTGACAATGTGAGTCTGACCGATAGTGAGATTAGTGGTACACTGCCAGGGGAATCGCTCGATCAGGGCAATATCCAGCGACCTTTATATAGCCAACGACAAGCATTTACGGACGAGCGGATGAATGATGCCACTATTTTTTACCTGTCTATTCAAAAAGGGTTTTTTGATGAAATGTATAGCTTTCTGAAAGATGACCTTGGCATTCATGCAGCAATAACTGGCTCTAGTTCATTCAGTGGAGTATCCGACATCTACACTGTGCAAGACCTTGACTATACAGACGAACACGGTAATTGGGACTATATCAGATACTATAGTCCTTGGACCGCAGATAGCTGGGAAGTTGATAACACACCCATGCTGCAAAGCGGAAACTGGACACCGTTGCAATCTGTCTTCAGTGGCCTTGCAATGAAAGGAAAGCCATTTACCATCAGTAAGTATGGCCATTCGTTCCCCAATCGCTATCATGTGGAAATGATTCCTTGGCTGACTGCCTACGGTGCTTTCCATGATGCAGATGCATTAATTTTTAGAGAGTACAATTACAGTCATGATAACTGGACAAAAGATATGGTTGATGATTATTACAGCTTTCATAGAAATACTGCTATAATGGCACTCAGTCCTATTTATGCTTACGCCTATCGGGAAGGTTTAATCGCTCCGGCGAACAATGTCCACGAAATTGAATATAGTCCCGATTATATACACCAGTTACACAATGTTGATGGCCATGGGAGGTGGGGGAAATTTGTTCCCTATGATACAAGACTTGCTTATACGGAAGCCATCCGCACAAAATTTGGAGGGACTGGCACACCAGACCTCAGCCAGCTTCCACCTCCTGCTGGCACTGTTGCCACTACCTCTACTACCGAAACAACTATAGATTTTGATCAAGGTATTTTAAAAACAGAAACGCCAAAATTCGTCAGCGTCTGTGGATTTATAGATGAAACAAGCGTAAGCGCTGGCCCTATGGACATCATTTCTGCCAATGATTTTGCAACGTTAGCCTGGCTTTCGCTCACTGATCAACCGCTAAGTGAGGCCGATGAAAGCGTCATAGTTGTTTCTTCAAAATTGCAAAATTCTAATATGACGTGGAGCGGCACTACTTCGTTCAATAGTAATTGGGGTGGCTTTCCAACAGAAATGTTTCCAATGCAGGCTACTCTTGAATTGGAGGTTGATGCCTTGTATTTGCAGGTATATCCATTGAATGAAATCGGCGAAAAAGGAGACCCAATTCTTCTTCTTCCAAATGCCTCAGGAAATTTTATTTTCGAAATAGATCAACTACAAGATCAAACAGTTTGGTACGGAATCGAGGCATTGAATACAAATCATGTAAGTGAAATTGATCCTGACATACATATTAAAATTGCTCCAAACCCTGCCAGTCAGACTGCATTTATCTCATTAGAAATACCTGGCACGGGTGATGTTTCTATACAAATGGTGGATGGATTGGGAAGAAGTATAGAAAGCATTTGCACTAATAAAATAGTTAATTACCATTTGAAAGAAGAAATTGATCTAAATGGAATTGTTCCCGGTACCTATTTTCTGAAGTGCCAAATAGACAATGAAGTTTTTTATAAAAAAATGATTGTGCAATAGTTTGAAATAGATAGCTGTCTGCCTTTGTCAACTTTTCTTTAGGTGTTTATATCCATCGTTCACCACGTTTTTGACATCGGTTAGTGAGTTTTGCGGCGTGAAAAGCAATATATATAGGGTTATTTGTAAGACACAACAAATTCATACTTATGCTTAAATCAATCATCCTTATTCTTACAACCTGTTGCTCTCTTTCGCTTTTTTCACAAGACAGCCTATTAGTAGAACACCTCAAAAAGAACGTTCATACTTTCCTGTTTGAAGATGGAAACTTGTCTGGCGACGGCCTTTCTTTTTTTAAAGAAGAAGCGGATCAAAATTCATTTTTCCTGATAGGTGAAGATCATGGAATAGGAGATATCCCCCTTTTCACCGCAGCCCTATTCGAACAATTTAATTCGCATGGGTACGAATATTTCGCTACGGAAACAGGCCCCTATACTGCTGACATGGTTCAAGAAATGGCGGCTAAAGATGAATGGGAAACACTTTTCAAACAACACTTTGAGCAATATCCGTGGAGCATTCCATTTTACATATATCAGGAAGAATGCACCATACTTCGAAATGTATTGAAAAATAATCCGCAAGGGAAGCAGCTAATATGGGGGCTTGATCAGGAGTTTGCTGCCTCGTTTCGCATGTTCTTCAAAAAACTGGAAATGGAGGCTGAAAAGACAACAGCCAAAACAGTAGCAAACGAGTATTATGAAATGGCCGAAAGCACTTTCAAAGAAGCTGCTGAAAGTAAAAATCCGGGCAAATCATTGCTGGCTGTAATCCAACCATCTGATTTTGAGAAACTTAGAAATGCATTTTCGGATCAACCAGCTTCTGTAGAATTGATCAATGAGTTGGAAAAGAGTGTTAATATTTACCGAATGTGGTTTACCAGGCAGGGTTACGAATCGAACTGTACCAGAGCAGAAATGATGAAAAGGTATTTCATGAAATATTATTCTGCAGCAAAAGCCAAGGGAGAATCTCCAAAGGTGATGTTCAAATTTGGTGCAAACCATATATATAGAGGCCTGAACGGGCTCAATGTTTTTGACATTGGCAATTTCATCTCTGAACTAGCCAGCCAAGAAGGTACTTCGTCCTTTCATATGTATGTAATCGGTCGCAAAGGGACACAAAACCGATCAAACCCTTTCAGCAAAAGTGACGATGACAAATTCGCAGAATATGACCCTGCCAGTTATTTGGATAAAATAGATTTTAGCACAGTTTTACAAGCTACCCCTACCACTGACTGGGCTGTAATTGATGTTCGACCATTAAGAAAATTGCTTTTTAGCAAACAGCTCAAAACACTTCCTAAAGGGATTGAGAAACTGATTTGGAGTTATGATGCTATACTTGTAATTCCTGAAGTACATGCATCCACTTTTTTTGATTGACTCTTTTACATTTGTGCATGAACACGAAACTAAATACCTGGATCCGTTACCTATTCCCGTTCTTTCTGACCCTTTATTTGGGCTTCCTGCTCTTTATGATGTCCCAATTCAGAGAACCACCTGATTTTGAATGGTATGGAGTATTATGGTTTGGATCTACCATTTATTTGATTTGGGAGGCTGGCTGGTTTGTAAATAAAAAATTGAACAAACAATTCCCTTGGGAAAAAGGTACGATCAAACGCCTCGCCCTACAAGTGCTTTCAACTACTCTATTCGGTGTGTTGCTCTATTTAAGCACTTACGTAATCTTGAATTCCTATGAGAATTTCATTCTAGGAAGCAATAATCCACTTTCCATATTTCATTTAATGGTAGCTACTGCCACAGGATTTCTGATTGTTCAAGTAATCAATAGCATTCAAATAGGTTACCTCTTATTAGACAATTGGCAAAAAGCTCAATTGAAAGCAGAACAACAAAACAAAGAACAGGCAATCAAACAGTTAAATGGGATCCGCAAGAAAATAGATCGGCAATTTTTACCAGCCAAAATGCATGAAATAGAAGAAATGGTATCGACATCACCAATACAAGCGATGGCAATTCTTCATGAGTTTTCAGAAACGTATAGCAATAATATCAATTCGTTAGAACATCAATTGGCAGAAGTAGAGAATGGTTTGAAGCAAGAACCACCTTTGTCGATACAAGAATTGAAAAATACAGTGCCTCAAACATTATCCAATTACAAAACCAGGTTTTTGGTCAAATCTGGCCCCAAACTAATGGTCGTCCAAACTGATCAAATTGCTGGATTTTATAAAGACGACCTTGTACTATTAATAACAAAATCAGGGAAAAAATATGTTGTAGATCACACACTGGAGGATCTAATTTCCATGCTTGATCCAGAACGTTTCTTCAGGATCAATCGCCAATGCATCGTAAGTATTGATTCAATTCAGGAAATTAGGCCTGAAGGTTCGCAATTAGCCATGAGCATGAGCGTAGATTTTCCAAGGCTATTATTCGTCAGCCAGCGAATTACGGCCGATTGTAAACGCTGGCTCAATGAAGATTGATCGGTGCCCAGAGTTCTAAGAGGCTGCTTTAAAAGATCAAAATACACTTAACGACAATGAGTAATTAGCTAAATAAAAAATGGCAATTATATACAGGTCATTTGACTTTGGCCAAAAGCAAATTGCCAACGGCTAACAGCTTTTGAAAAAGAGCATAAATAATCAGGTAACCTAAAATTGATATATAGCACCAGCCATAAAATCATATTTATCTTCTACATCAATATTCGTTTCCAAATCTCCAAAATCCACACTCAACCTTCCAGCTTTAATTAAAACATGCAACCCCCTAAAAACTTGAGCCTCTAACCCCAGACCATACCGTAACATGCCCTGCTTATCCGTTTGATTAAATGTATAATTTGCATCCTTTATTAATACATTAAATTTCCTTTTAGTCTCATTGGCATAAATGAATGTTGTCCAATTTTTTTGTTTACCAAAAACATACCCTACTATTAATCCATAAGAAAATTGGCTGTTGTTTTTATACTTAATATTTAATGGTACAGTTGGATCGTTATGCATTAAATCCCCATCCGTAATTCCAAAAGATAATTCAGCTCCACCCACCAGTTTGTTTTTAAAAAATTGAAGCCTATACCCAATCGGAATTTCGATAACAAAACGAGACTCTTGAGCTAACACATCTTTTCCATCTACGAATGACCCACCAAAAACATTTTGAGAACCAGCAATGATACCTAAATAGAATCCATCAAAGTATTTTTCTGTTTTTGAAAAATCATTTTGAGATATCAATGCTTGTATATTGAAAATAAAAGTGATTGCAAGAATTAAATTTTTCATGATAAAAGATATAAGTATTTACAATTATCTATTTAATGAATACTCAAAATTAAATACACTTAAGTTCCTGATCATAAATATGAACTTATTAGAATTTTAAAATATACTCAAAACGAAGTGGTTTGGGAATTTGATTTTCCACAAACCATTGGTTTTGTGGATATGCCGATAGAGAAATGATTTATTTTTCCCCAAACCATTTCGGAATCGGGATAATTTGTTTTCAGTAGTTGTTTTAAAGCTTAAAATATTTTTCCAGCCAATTAGAAACAAGTTCGCACATTTCTTCTGGCTGGCCTTCATGCGGGAAATGTCCTTCTCCTTTTATTAAAAATAATTCTGCATTATCTACCATCTTTTGAATTCGATGTGGAATTCCTAATTCTGCGACAGGGTCTTTTTCTCCATAAAGAAGTAGCATAGGCATCTTATTTATTACTGATTCAAATCCCATCATTATTGACTGCATAAACTCTTTTTCTTGCTTTAAACTAAAAAGTACATTAGTTATTCTTGTCCTTTTAGGAGAATCAGAAAACATAGCATAATATACTTGTTTTTCTTGCGCAGACAGTTTTCGTGTCATAATTCCAAACTTATAGGTAAGTCTTACTATCAAATTAGTTTTCGAATTAAACCATTGAAACCATCGACTACCTACAACACTTAACATTCTATCAATTTTAGGATATTCAATGGTCGGGAAAATTATGGTATCTGTTAAAATGATTCCTTTAAATAATGTAGGGTTTTCAATCACAACTTTAAACGCAGAAGGGCCGCCTGTATCATGTCCCAAAATAATAATATCAGTCAGGTTAAGCACTTTTATAAATTGTTCAATAAAATCAGCTTGAGCTGTTATACTGTAATTTTTGTGAGCTGGCGGTTCAGACAATCCAAATCCAGGAAAATCAAAAGCAATACATCTGCAATTTTTGCTGAGCAATTTTACAAATTCCCGATACATAAAAGAAGACGCAATTGGTGGGTGGCAAAAAACTATGACCTGTCCCCTACCTTCGTCAATGTAATGGACATTTGCGCCATTTATTTTTACATTTTTAGGAGTAAAAGGATAAAGGGTTTTATTATATTCCATTTCTATGAATTTAGTGATAATTAATTTCACTACAAAGAAATGGGCAACAAATTAGAGTTTTCTTGCCATTTGGCAAGAATTCATCAATTGGAAATATTTTTTCTAATCCTGCTGAGTGAAGTGTCGGTAATTCCGAGGTAAGTGGCGAGATGTTTTAGAGGTATTGACTGCAAATAATCAGGATGGTCCAATAATTCCAAATAACGTTCTTCTGCTGTTTTGGTTTGCAAAGATAACATGCGTTCCATCACCTTAACCAATGCCATTTCAACATATTCTTTTCCAAATTTTTGAAAATCTGGATTCTTGGAATACATTTTTTCAAGGCGGTTTTTTTGAGCTATTAATACTTGACTATCCTCAATAGCTTCAACATGAAACCGAGCAGTCCCATTTTTAAAATAGGCCAACATATCCGTAACCATCATTCCTGCAAAAGAAAACCAGACGGTAATTTCTTGCCCATCATTATTAATGAAATAAACACGAAACGCACCGCTTTGAATAAATGCAATAAATGCCGTTGATTGGCCAGGAGAGATCAACAACTCTTTTTTTTTGACTATTTTAATAATGGAAAAACAATCTGCCAATTCTGACACATCCTTATTTGGTAGATAATTTTCTAAGAAAGAAGTTATGGTTTTCATCTTATCTCAATTTCAATAAAAACCTTTCTATCTGGCGCCGATGCCTCAATATGTGTACAATAGCATGCTCCATCAGTTGCTCCACATCATATTGCTGACCCCAAGTAACCTTTATTTTATTTTGGCTTTCCATTTCTTCTAGTTTAACATCGGGGTAATCCTCGAAAAATTGCACATTGAATTGGAACATCTTGTTGAGTGCATTTTGGTATTCCTTAACAGATCCTAAAGTTATTCTCTCCAAATAATCAATATCCTCTCCCAGCCATTTCCTGATTACGATTGCATAGCCATAGCCCGACCTGACCACATGTGTCAATATGGTCTGAATGGAGCGGCAATCAGGGTCCTCCGTTAAAGTATCTACTATGGAAGTGAGTTCTTTTTGAGAAATGCTCGATATAACTAACTGTAATTCGTTGAGGGCTTTTTCATATTCGTCGAGGAGGGCGCCTATGGCTCCGTTGGTGCGGTATTTTTTCATGGGATTAAAGATAAATGATTTGGGCGGTGCATCAGATATTATATTTTCATTTTCTGGCAAGTTGCTTGCTTAAGGATTGCAAATTACATGAATTTATAAGGGAGAAGTACCGACTTTAATGCAATGCCGTAACGTGTTTGAACAAAAATCAACCCCGCTCCAATAACCATACATCAATTTCTTTATGGCTCATATCTTTGCCAATAATATTCCCTGTTTCATCTAAAAGATAATTGCGTGGCAAACTATTTACTCCGTATTGATTGAATACTTCAGATTGGATGCCTTTGCCGTCACATGCCTGTGGCCAAGGAAGGTTGTCTTTCTTAATAGCTTTTTTCCATGAACGTAGCCCATGATCCATTGAGATGCTTATAATTTCAAAATTGTTATTATGATGCTTTTCATAAACATCCCACAAGTAGCCATTGGCCTTTCTGCATGACCCACACCAAGAAGCCCAAAATTCTATAAGAACTGTTTTACCCTGAAAATCGGATAGTGAAATAGTTTCATTTTCAAACTGGCCAGGCAGGGCAAATTCAGGTGCTTTTTTCCCGATTGTCAATTGCTCAAAATTAGTTGCCAATTTTTGCATATGCTCATCAGACACTGCTCCTTCCGTCATACTTTTGATAATTCTTCCTGGCACATTGAAGGGTGTTTCCTGTCGAGAATATTTTCCTGTATTAAAGCCCACCATCCAAATCCAAACCCCCATAAGCAGAATCGGTATTAATATTATAATAATTAGCGTTTTTCGATTTTTCATATTTAGCTTTTTATGACCAAAGGCAATGTATTAATAGCGTTGCAGTACAATCCTTGGCATGAATTACAATTGGATAATTACACCGCTAAAAAAACCAAAAACAGCCTAATAAATTTAGGCCACTTGCTAAACGAGGCGAATCGGACTGTGAACGAAGAGAAAATTAGATTGGATAAATTGGGAAAAGAGGTGAGATCACATCAACTATTTTTCCATTAGTATATAAAACATATTCAACAACTCAATTCCTTTTGAAAATGAGGAAGTTGATTAAAGACTTATGCAGGATATTATGGCGGTCGAGTAAAATCTTAGAGGCTGTTTTAAAACCTGAAGTGCTGACGAGAGGATAAGATTTTTGCATCAATTTTCTTTTGATTTGAGGAACATATCCATAGATACGTGACGAAAATCAAAGGGAAATTGGGGTAAAAAGATATTTTCGCAGACGTGCTTGAGGTTTTAAAACAGCTTCTTAATTTTTCAGGAATCAAATTTTAAATCATTTCCAGTTTGGGTTTGCTCAAAATAGGTATAAGCCAATTCAATACTTTCTACAGCAATACTGTTTTTCTTTTGGTCATTTCCCGAAATATTCCATTTTATAGGATACGCATCATGAAATATCCAACTCATGGCAGGTTTGCCATCCTGATTCAATAATTTCACAATAATAATTTTGGGTTGAATCGGATTTGATAACCCATCATTAAGCGTCGAAGAAATCCACTTAGCAAATGCAGCATTGGTTTTCATCAGCCCTCTTTTCAAAACTAAATTTTGATATTTTGTTCTTCCCGGCACTTTATGCGCAAAACGGTTTTCACCGCCTTCAACTATACTCTCCGTTTCGATTTGGGCTGATATACCACTGACTTCTTGAAAAGAAGCATCGTCATTATTAATGCCTTGAAAGCCAACACTGAAATAGAATCCGACCGGCGGGTAATAGGTATTTATATTGTTCATTGTTTGATTTTTGGTTTTGTTTCAGATGGTTTTCCATTCACTTAATCCATCAACTGCCCCAACACACCAATCGCCGCATCCGCAATCTTTGTTCCGGGGCCAAAAACTGCAGCAACTCCTTGCTCATATAAAAAATCATAATCCTGCTGTGGAATCACACCACCTGCAACGACGAGAATGTCCCCTCTTCCGATTTTCTCCAATTCCTTTATAGTTTCTGGTACGAGTGTTCGGTGGCCTGCTGCAAGGGAACTGATTCCCAAGATATGTACATCATTTTCAGCTGCTTGCTTAGCAGCTTCAGCTGGAGTTTGAAAAAGTGGCCCAATGTCTACGTCGAAACCAAGGTCGGCAAAGCCAGTGGCAATGATTTTAGCACCTCGGTCGTGGCCATCCTGTCCGAGTTTGGCGATCATAATACGGGGGCGGCGGCCTTCCATTTCGGCAAATTCATCTGCCAATTGTTGGGCTTTTTTAAAAGAGTCGTCCATTTTTATTTCTTTGCTATAAACACCGGAAACCGAGCGAGTCGTTGGCACATATCTTCCAAATGAGCGCTCCATTGCATCACTGATTTCACCTAATGTAGCTCTGTGTCTTGCTGCTTCAACTGCTGCTGAAAGCAGATTGGCCTCCCCCCGCCCCCCGCCAAAGGAGGGGGAGATAGCACACTTGTAAAGACTTTCGAGTGCCGCCTGCACGGCAGCCTCATCCCGCTCTGCTTTCATTTTATTGATTATTGCAATTTGCGATTCCCGAACTGCGGAGTTGTCCACTTTTAAAATATCTATTTCCTGCTTATCATCCGTTTGGAAAATATTCATGCCTACAATACGATCTTGCCCGCTGTCAATTCTAGCCTGTTTCTTTGCAGCAGCTTCCTCAATTCGGAGCTTTGGAAGACCTTGCTCGATTGCTTTTGCCATGCCTCCAAGCGCCTCCACTTCCTCTATCAATGTCCAGGCTCGTCGCACGAGTTGGTCTGTTAAATATTCAATATAATAGCTGCCCGCCCATGGATCAACTACTTTGGTAATACCTGTTTCTCTTTGCAAAAACAACTGTGTGTCACGAGCAATTTTTGCTGAAAAATCAGTCGGAAGAGCGATCGCTTCATCCAATGAATTGGTATGTAAAGACTGTGTGCCGCCAAGCGCAGCCGACATGGCTTCGATGCACGTGCGTGCAATATTATTAAATGGGTCTTGCTCCGTAAGACTCCAGCCACTGGTCTGGCAATGCGTCCGCAAGGACATGCTTTTATCTTTCTTGGGATTGAATTGTTTAACGATTTTTGCCCAGAGCAACCGCCCTGCACGCAGCTTGGCTATTTCCATGAAATGGTTCATCCCAATGCCCCAGAAAAAAGATAACCTTGGCGCAAATTCATCAATATCCAAACCCGCTTCAATACCTGTCCGAATGTATTCCAGGCCATCGGCTAAAGTGTAAGCCAGCTCAATATCGGCGGGTGCTCCAGCTTCATGCATGTGGTATCCGCTGATGCTGATAGAGTTGAATCGGGGCATATTTTGGGAAGTATATTTGAAAATATCACCCACGATCCGCATGCTTGGCTGGGGCGGATAGATATAAGTGTTTCGAACCATAAACTCTTTCAAAATATCATTCTGGATGGTACCGCTTAACTGCTCAGGCCTGACTCCCTGTTCCTCTGCTGCCACTATGTAAAATGCCATAACCGGGATAACCGCACCGTTCATCGTCATGCTCACAGACATCTTATCAAGCGGTATTTGATCGAATAAAATCTTCATATCTTCCACTGAATCAATAGCGACACCTGCCATCCCGACATCACCTGTTACTCTTGGGTGGTCACTGTCGTATCCGCGGTGTGTCGCCAAATCAAAAGCGACGGAAAGGCCTTTTTGTCCCTGTGCTAAATTTCGACGATAAAATGCGTTGCTTTCTTCCGCTGTAGAAAAGCCAGCATATTGCCGAACGGTCCATGGACGACCAGTGTACATAGTCGAATAGGGGCCGCCAAGATAAGGCGGAATTCCAGAGACAAAATGCTGATGGGAATACGTTTTGGGCTCGAAGCGGGAAGGTATCTCAATCTGCTCTGGAGTCTGAAAATGGGAAATTGTAGATTCCTGGGTATCAATCGCTTTTGGATCGAATTTGATATTTTTATAATCAGGACGCTGCATAGTTTGGTTTTGTTGAAAGAAAAAGCCCGTAACGGACTTGAGAGATTGACACCATACCTTATCAATTCCCTTCATCCTCTTCACTATCACAATGATAATGGGTACCACGACGCCAACTTGGTCTTTGGGTTTTTCCACCGCCCTTTTTCTCCGCCAACATTTTTTGGATTAAACGATTCCGTTCCGTAGCCAATTCAGCTCTTTTTTGAATATCCTCTTCACGATCGAAAAATTTAATACCATCCACAAAGGTCAGATCGGCTTTTGCATAAATGGAAAGCGGGTGATCGCTCCATACGACTAAGTCTGCATCTTTTCCCTTTTTAATGCTGCCCGTATACTCGTCTATTCGAAGTAATTTAGCTGGGTTCAATGTCACAAATTTCAGTGCTTCTTCTTCGCTTACCCCACCAAAGCGAACAGCTTTTGCAGCTTCTTGATTGAGTCGGCGAGCCATTTCACTATCATCTGAATTAAAAGCAACGGTGACGCCCTGCTCATGCATGATCGCTCCGTTATGCGGTATCGCCTCCCAAACTTCGTATTTGTAAGCCCACCAATCGGAAAAGCTACTTGCCCCTACTCCATGCTCGGCCATTTTATCGGCAACCTTATATCCTTCCAGAATATGGGTAAATGTATTGACCCTAAAATCAAATTTTTCAGCCACTTTCATCAACATGTTGATTTCGCTCTGACGATAACTGTGACAAGATATAAATCGCTCGCTTTCAATTATTTCCAGCAGACAATCCAACTCCAGGTCACGTCGGTAGGGTTTACCGCTTCGTTTTAACTCGCCATATTTTTTAGCTTCATTGAAATGGTCTTCATAGACTTGTGCTACCCCCATTCTTGTATTTGGGAAACGATCATTACTACTGCTGCGAGAACGCTTTACATTTTCACCTAATGCAAACTTGATGAAGGGCTTGGCATTTTCGTATTTCAATTCCTCTGGAGCATAACCCCAGCGAAATTTAATGATTGCACTTTGCCCACCGATTGGGTTGGAAGAACCATGCAGTATCTGAGCAGTAGTCACGCCACCAGACAGTTGTCGGTATATATTAACGTCCTCGCTGTTCACCACATCTCCAATCCTCACCTCAGCACTGCTGAATTGAGAGGACCCTTCATTAATACTCCGACTGGCGGCAATATGCGTGTGCTCATCGATGATGCCCGGGGTAACATGCCTGCCTGTTGCGTCAATAGTAATGGCGTCCTCCATTCGGAGATTTTTCCCAATCAATTGAATCTTACCATCCCGCATCAATACATCGGTATTTTCCAAAATTCCATCTTTCTCGCAGGTCCAGACTGTTGCATTCTTTAATAGGTAAGTTTGTTGCGTTGGCCGTTCCGTCCATCCAAAAGCAGTAAAAGGAAAGGTAATTTCACCTAACTCATCAGAACCTGACTGATCCTCCTTTTTATCATTTCCCTTTTTTTCTTTTTTACCTGCTGAATCGGATAAATCGCCAGTTCGAACACATGCCCAGCTAACCCAATTGCCATTTCCATCTTGACCTGAACCAATCCATTTTCCAGTACCTACCGATCCAGATAAACGAGTCATGTTATCGCTTCCAGCAGCTTTATAGCTCAAGGTGATTCGCTCACCCTCGATTTTGTTTTTGACCTTTGTTTTCACTGTATCATCCGTCACAATATTTATTTCATAGCTGCCACTTTTTTCGTTTACTTCCAGAACCTGAGCCATGTCAGCAACAGTCAATAAATAAGCTCCAGGCTGAATGCTTAATTCGTCTAAAGCTTTGATAACAAATGGTTTGCCTTTCACCCAATTATGATAAATTTTGGTTTTTTCTTCAAAAACATTTCCGTCCGTTATAATGAAATTGGCGAGCATCCCCTTATCCAATGAGCCTAATTCATCATTGCATTTTGCAAACAAGGCAGGCGTATAAGTGAGTGCTTTCAACGCATCTTTTTCCGATAAACCGTACTCGATCGCCTTCCTCACATTTGCCAAGAAATCAGCGCCTTTGCTCAAACCATGTTGCGTCAATGCAAAGGGAATTCCAGCACCGGCTACTTTTGCAGCATTTGTAGGTGCAAGCTCCCAATGCTTCATATCAGCCAAATCTATCGAAACAGCATCATACGGGTCCTCCACATCGTATGCTGATGGAAAGTTTAAGGGCAAAATCAGGGACGAACCAGTTGCTTTTATCTCCTCTAATCGTTGGTACTCATCGCCATCGCCTTTTATTAAATAAGTTACGCCAAATTCACGTCCCAAATTTGCAGCACGCAACACTTCCAGTTTGTTCCCCGTGTCAAATATTTGCTGCAAATCCTTCAGCTCATTCCATGCAGCCAATGAAAGATTTGTTTCTTCTCTGTGCCCTTCTTTACTATACCATTCGGCATCGTAATATGCCTGCCTGATAAGGTAAATGCAGCCCATCAATGATCTTGGATAAGGCATAGGAGAATTCCCCTTGCTAAATGAAAAATGATGTGCTACCCTTTCTTTTACAATCATCTCATTCTCACGCTCATCCGAAAGTGTCACCAAAGCAGAACTTCCCCGTGAAATTCCGTCCATATTGTGGGTCAAGACGGAACCGAAACCATTCTTTCTGAGCTCATTTGCACTTTTTTGGTCAGCTTCAAAAACTTGGTGTGCCCTAAACTCAGGCTTAAGGGCCGTATTCCAGCCATATGCCCCATCTTTGTTTGTCTCAAAAAGAGTCCCACTTCTGGAACTGCTGCCTCCTTCCCGTTTGCTTTCAGGCATTCCATAATTGGAATATATTTCAATGAAAGAGGGATAAATCGACTTTCCTTTCAGGTCAATGATTACTGCACCGGCAGGTATTTTTATCCCCTGGCCCACAGCTTCAACCTTGCCTTTCTTTATGACAAGGCTGGCATTGGTCAACGTTTCGTTCCAGCTTTTATGGATCGTCGCATTTGTGAAGGCATAAAGACCATCCCTTTGGTCAGCAACATTATTTCTTGGAAAGGTTTGTTGTGCGGAAAGCACAATAGGAAGGACTGCAAAAAGGAATATTAAACAGTTGAGCGTCACTCTTTTCATATAGTTTTTGTTTTTGATTATGGCAAAGATAAATTTTCGGGAGTATATCCCGTTCCAGCCCCAGCAATATGTATGATTAGCTTGTCACAATTATCCAAAAATGAGGTTTTCCACTTGTCAACCTATACAGACCTTTCCTACGAGATTCCATTTTGGAACGTTTTTTGAAAAATTGGAGGTACTTACATTTTTCCTCCCCGTATTAAAATTCCCACTTTTTTAAACACCATATACCCTTGAATTATTCACTGGAATTTATATTCAGACGATTCCATTTTGAATAAAAAGATAAAACTATGATTAAATTGAAATAGCTGTTTACAGTTATTATGCACTCATCCCCCACCTCAATTTTTTCTGTTTTTACTTAAATACTATTACCCAAATATTTTGATGGATAAAAGTCCGATCTCATTCATTGGACTATTGGCCAAGCGTCTGCCTTGTGCCTACTCTATCGCTGGCTACATAAAAACAAAATCAATAATTAAACGAACTGCTGCATTGCAAAAAACTGCAGAGGCTCACAAACTTTATTATTTATGAAAACGACTATCAAGAACTCGAACAGTTCTCTAATTAAATTTATTAAAGCTTCACTTACTGAAAAAGAGCAGAAGGAAATTAAAGGGGGGATTGTAATTACAGAAGAAACTATTCAATAACAATATGAGCAGGCTACATTCTGTAGCCTGCTTATATTGTTTTCGAAAGGTCTTTCAACCATTTCTTTGATACAATATTTTTCTCTTTTTCTAGCTCTATGGCCAGCCAATTTCTTATCGCTCTTTTTCGTTCATTTTCCCACATTTTTTTTGACAATTTTTCAACAATCTTGAAATAATTGTTATTAGCTTGTATCCTTCTTTCACTAAACATTTTATTTCTACTAATAAACTTCTTAGAAGATTCTATCTGAGACTGTAGGCTTGTATAATATGACGAGTCCTGTCTAAATAGCTCAAATACAGCTCGAATTGTCAGAGACCTCTTTGATAGTTGCAGTTCACTTTTATAGCTGTGATTTGACAACAAAGAATAAGCATCTTCAAATTTATATTGATAAACACATATCACACTTTTAGTGTAATTAATTGCGTCATCTTTTATTTCTTTACCAAGAAATTTTTTATTTTGTTCAATAAAATTAAACGCCCATTCAAATTCATTTAAATAACAAGCAACCGTTACAATATTATTAAAAGTAACATGGCTCATTTTTTCATCTTCGACTAGCAATTTATTGTCAATCCCTATATTGTACCAGTCAAATTGATCTTGCAAATATTCAACTTTACCCATATTGAATTGTCTAATGCAATAATTAAGACCTAAATAATAAATCACTCTAAGATCCATATTACGTATCCTATTAATAACTGGAAAAAACATTTTTTCAAAAGAAACAAATACTTTTCTATCGTTAGTATCATGAAGTTTATTTACTAAACGGTATAATTCGATAATCTTATTTTCATGAACAAGACCGAAACTTGATTTTTCAATCATGTCAAAATATCGATAGCCAACTTTTTGCTTTATAATTGAATTTCTATTTCTCAAAATTTGTGTAAGCCTATATTTTGCCATAACAAAATAAGAATCTAGTGATTCAGCCAAGTGCTCTATAGAATCATCGCTCACATTGTTATTATTTGTCATTGGATGAAAACAATAATCCTGATACAACTCAACATATCCTTTGAAATATTCAGTATCCCTAATATGGTCGTCATTAAGGTCTGATAGCAATTCAACTGTACCTTTTTTGAACAAGTCATACAAATTCCTTTTACCATATTCACTTACCAGCAGTTTTTTCCGTTCATACTTGTTTTTCTTGAGCCGCTCCATGATCAGGAAGTCTTCGACTACGGAACTAAATTCACGCACTAGTACACGGAGGACGCTTTCATTGAAATCATTATCGGGATATAGTTTCTTGTAAAGTTTTTCCTTTTGCAACTTGCTCTCATCAAACTCTGGATAATACTTTTTCAGATAATCATACAAGGCCAACAATCTTGGATTGGTTGCGAAATATGGCGACGAAAGCGCCCTTTTCAACCTTTTGAATTCTCCAGGCTCTAGTGATTGTAAGATTTTTATCAGTTTTTGGCCTACCATATTCAGCGATTATTGGGTAACAAATAACTATTAAACAAGAATTACATTAAAACATTGATTATCAGTACTATATTAAAATATTAGTCAATAATAATCAACGCAATAATATGCATTTTTTGATTAACAAGTCTTCCTATTTGTCTCATTTTGCATATGATATCTGCTCTACATTTGTTTTATCAAACAGAGAAGATCATTCTTCTTCTACAATTAAGCTCCACTGAGCCCCCTACAATTAACAAAAATTACTGGCTCTCAGGACTTAGGTTTCGAGGAAAATCAATAGGCAAACGCTTCTGCGATGTAGTAGTTGGCCTTTAAAATAATGCGAAAGATTATTTTCCCTGAACACCCTTTTAAACCATAAGACATATTTAGAGGCATTTGAAGGCCCGGCCGTTAATCTATTGAAGAGCGGCCGGGTTTCTTTTTTCAGGCTTTTCCTTTATCGCCTTCCTACCCTTTTTTACTACCTTACCAGCTATATTAGCCAACATCTCCGAGTCGGAGCATTCAAGCTTTATATTTTAATCATTTTTTTAATCACTCTAATTCTAAAGTTATGACACTCAACAGGCGTCAGTGGATTAAGAAAGCTGGACTTTCGTCAGGTTTATTTACAGTAGCAGGAACATCCGTAACCGGATTTTCTTCATTCTATGATTATCTCTCAAAGCAAGAGACCTTTTATGCTCCACCCGAATCATTGATAAAGCTAAGTTCAAATGAAAACCCTTACGGTCCTTCTAAAAAAGTCAGACAGGCATTGATTGACAACTTTGATGCAGTTTGCAGGTATCCTTGGGAAGACAGAACCACCCTAAGAAAAAAATTGGCAGAAAAAGAAGGGGTCACCCCTGAGCACATCCTGATAACTGTTGGCTCCACGGAGGCATTAAAGATTACGGCATTGGCCTATAGCCTGAATGGTGGAGAAGTAATAGCTGGAGAGCCAACCTTTGAAACCATGCTATATTATGCTGAAAATTTTGGTGCACATGTAAATCGAGTTCCTGTCAATTCAGAAACCCTTGTCCTTGACCTGGATGAAATGGAAAAACGCATAACTGGAAATACACGTTTGATTTTCTTATGTAACCCCAACAACCCAACAGGCACCATCCTCCCAAGCGACCAGCTCCGAAGTTTTTGTGAATCAGCGTCTAAAAAAACCATGGTTTTCAGTGACGAAGCCTATTATGATTACATCACAGAACCCGGCTACCCATCAATGGTCGAATTGGTAAAAGACAATCAAAATGTAATAGTTTCACGAACTTTCTCTAAAGTGTATGGGCTTGCCGGCATTAGGTTGGGATATTTGGTTGCACGGCCAGACATTATTAAAAGGATCAAAAAATGTCAGGCAGACCGACCAAATATACTTGCCTTACACGCAGGTATTACAGCGATGGATGAGAAGGAATTTTATGAGTTCAGTTTGGAGATGAATAGGAAAGCACGAAATAAAATCACCACATGTCTTGAATCCCTCAACCTTCCTTACGCAGAAAGTCATACTAATTTTGTGTTCTTTAAAACGGGAATGGACATATCTGAATTCAACAAAAAAATGCAAGAGCAAGGCGTCAGGGTTGGGCGGTCTTTTCCGCCTTACACTAATTGGTGCAGGATAAGTACAGGTAAATTGGAAGACATGGATGTGCTGACCAAAGCTATTGGAGATGTGTTGGGATGATGTAAGAGTTTTAGCAACTAATACGCCTACTATGCCTAACTTAAATGCTTAACTTATTGGATTATCGTACTGGAAATGAGAAAGTAGAATAATGGGCATATTGGGAATTAACCGCAAGTGGGAATTTATATTGTGAGGCGAAATTCTTTAGAAATAGTTCAAAATCTTCTACCTCGATATTTCTTGAATTTGGCTTTAAATGAAATCCAATATGATCCACGGAGCCATCTTCATTCCAGAAAAAATGCATCCAAGCATTTACGCCATCTAAATCATAATCCGCCATTTCGGCGTAAGCCTCCATTTCTTTCATCATGCTGTAGAGCTTTTGGAACGCTCCGGGCATATCACCCTGACATGCATCCAGTAGCGTTTGGTAGCTAGGCGTTACCTTTTCGTATGCCTGACTTTTTTCACCCAACATAAAAACCAGAGGTAGTGAATTACTTTCGGAATTATCCGTACTAAAGGTTTGAGAGGACAAGTTTGTGGCTAACAAACAGAAAATCAGAATAAAAAATGAGTTAAGAGCTGACAATGCCTTCATAATAACTTGTTTTTAATGCGATCATTGAACAGGGAAGATCATTTGTTGAAAGCGGTCAAGTTTTGATTAAAAGGACTATAGGAGCTGGTAGAACAAATGTATCAATTAAAATGTACTATTCCTCACATCGTCGAAAATTACACCAAAATAATTTTCATCCAACTATCTTTGTTCAATCTAATTTTTTGGTTTTGAGCAATTTAGAACATACTTATATACGTAAAACATAGTTGTCAAGTTGTCTCATTGGAATATTTTTAGCATTTAAAAACTCAAAGCCCCCTTAATTTTACAGTATGATAATAGATGGATTGTTGTTGATTTTTGCTGGCTGGGGATTCTACCAGGGCTATTCAAGGGGCATTATTAAAACGGTGTTCACCATTTTTTCTATTGTGTTTGGACTTGCCGTTGCATTTAAATTATCACCTGCTGCGACCAGATTTTTTGATTCTCTCCTCAAATCTGATAATCCTATCAATTTTGTCCTTGGCTTTTTGTTATCCTTCTTCCTCACGATGATCATAATAAGGTTGATCGCTAAGTTTTTGGAAACCGCATTAGAGAAAGCAAACATTAATGTGGTCAATCAGGCAGCTGGCGGTTTTTTGTTAGCCGCCCTATATACACTCGTATTTACACTTTTTGTCTGGTTTGCAGAGAAGTCACATGTGATCAGTGACGACACAAAGGAAACCTCAATGACTTATCCTGTGCTGAAAGAATTTCCAGGCAAAATGAAAACTTTTTACGAATACATTAAACCTTCTTTCCAGGAATTTTGGCAGGAGTCCATTAAGTTTCTGGATCGGATGGAAGAGAAAAGCTTGGAAGAAACAGAATCAGCCCCTCATATTTTTGATTTGCCTGACGAAGAATAATTTCCCAAAAATATTTCAGTTTATCAGACTTCAGGCAAACGTAAAAAGCCACCATAGACCTTTAAGAAGAATTTATGGTGGCTTTTTTATTTAACTGTATGCCTTGTCTACTATTCTCCTCCTATTCTACCCGCTTCATCTTCAAGCCCAGTTCTTCTTTTTCTTGATTTCACGTTTTGATTACCAAAATTATAACTCACACTAAGGCTTGCCCTTCGGCTGTCAAAGTTCCCTGCCCCAACACTATAAAGACCATCAAAACGAGAATAGCCGCTCCATCCAGTTTCATAAAAAATATCGCTAAAGCTCAACCGGACATTCATTTTGTTGTCTAAGAATTTACGCTGAATCCCAAGGTCAAGGCTCCAACTTGTTTCAAATTTGAAAACGCCCCCCCATATTCCAGGACCATTAAACCATCCAGAAACTTCACCTTTAAATCCGGCAGGCAAATCAATCGTGTTCTGCATGTAAATATTATAAGTAAAAGTTTGAAGGTCAACTGTGGCCCCGTTGCCGTAATCAGCTTGATTGTCTTGATGTGATCCACTCAGGTTGAGGTAAGAATTCCAACCTTTCATTACATCAATTGGAGCGCTCAGGTTAAAGCTCCAAATAGTTTGTTCCGCCAGATTAGCCCAAGTAATAAAGCCTGCCCTTGGGTCAATTTCGTCTGGGGCGATTAAACGTGTAATCTGATCCATCGTCCGGCTGTAGGCTACTTTAAAGTTGTAACGGTAGGCCATCGTGTAACCCAATTCCAAGTTATTTACGATTTCAGGCCTAAGAAAAGGATTTCCTTTCTGATAGGAAAGCTCGCTGATCTGGTTGTTGAACGGGTTGAGTACATTATAGTCGGGACGGTTGATCCGACGGCTGTAGTTCAATGCAAGATTGTGTTTTTCGGCCACCTGCCAGGTCAAACCCGCACTTGGGAACCAACTGAGGTAATTCAATTCAACTGGTGGTTCCTGCAATTCTGGCAAAAAAGCTTGCAAATCACCTGTGGCATCAGTCTGTTCAGCTCGAAGGCCAGCTGAAATATTCCACTTATCCGTCAACTTTCGTGCATAATTCACATATCCAGCGTACACATTTTCATCATATTTGAAGTAATTGGAAGTACGGTCATCAAGGTTTTCATTTCCATCGATTACGTCATATACTAAAAACGTATTATCAGATACCACCCTGCTCAATTTTGAACCTATACTCAAATTTCCTCCAAATAATTTTTCTTCAAAATCTGCTTTGAAAGTATAAATATCTATATCGGTAGGTGTATCAAAGCTATTGATGACTTCTGTGAGCAGGTTGTCCTCGCTTGCATCAAAATACTGGTTCGGCTGATAACGTCTGCTATCGGTTTCATACCTTCCATAATCAAGGTCTAAGTTTAAACTTCTTCCTTTAGCATTATCAAAACGATAATTGATGTTGAACGTGTTCTGTTTTGAATCTGCATCAGCATTAGAGTCTGCAATCAAAATACTGTCGATGGAATTTGGAGCATCCTGTTTTGAAATGCGTATTTCATTGAATGCATCGTTTGAGCGGTCAGTTTGCCCCCCCATTACTAAAAAACCAAGTGTATGGTTTTTTGCTAAGAAAAAATCAGTACCGAGACGGTAATTATAACTTTTGAATTCATGTGCTCTGTTGTTGATTTCATCCAAAAGCAACCCATTTTGATAGCTTAGAAACTTCATATCCATGAATCCCCCACCATGATTGAGTCCGGTTGCTCCAAAAACATTGAGTTTCTTGTTTCTATAATTTCCACTGCCACCAATATTGGCTCTGTCTTGCCTTCCAATACTATAAGTAGAATTTAAGCTGCCATTTGCTCCAATGCTTTTATCTTTTTTTAATCGGATATCAATAATCCCTGCATTTCCTTCTGCTTCATACTTGGCTCCAGGATTAGATATAATATCCATTCGGTCTATCTGATCAGCTGGTAGGTTTTGCAAATAATTTGAAAGATCCTCCCCAGATAAAGGCAGTCGCTTCCCATCCACATAAATCAATACGCCTGATCGACCAAGCACACTGATATTATCATTATTATCAACCGTAACTCCCGGCGCTTTGCGAAGTAGTGCAATAGCATCAGAGCCAGTGCTGTTAATGGTGCCTTGAACATTGAAAACTGTTCGATCCGGTTTGATCTCCACGATAGCACGTTGAGCTGTAACTGTTGCTTCGGTCAATTCAACAGAAGCAGGAGCAAATGAAAGAAGTCCCAAATCGAGCTGCTCGTCTTCCTTCAATACAATATTATCTTGTTTTAAATCAGGTATACCAACGAATGTGGCTACCAAGTTATAGGTGGATGGAGCGAGCCCTCTCATTTTGAAAATGCCTGACTCATCGGTAGTCTCAACCTTTGCAAGGCTATTATCTGCAAAGTTGTACAAGGCAACATTGGCGAAAATGACTGCCTCTCCTGATTCATCAACTAATTTTCCCTGGATATTCGCTGACTGAGAATATATGGCGATGGACGCCAATAATAGCGAGAAGGTGTATACAAACTTCATAATTTACTTTTGGTGATTTCTTAATACTCCTGAAAGACATCTAATTCAGCCAATGGTTCGCGGAGTTTCAATCTTTTTATAAAAGATTTTTGAGCCTTTTTCAATTATTTTCTGATTTATGAAATAGGGCAATAATTGTTCGGAAATGAGCCTTATGCACAAAGAATCATTCTTGCCTCTTTACGAAACCAAACTACATCCTTTATATTTACAGCCGCTCCACATTTGAGGCATACCCAATAGTACTAATACCACTTTTTTCACATCAAGAACATGTTTTTTATGAAACGACAAGTACTTACCCTTGCCCTTTTTGTGGCTTTGCTTTCAAATCTTTTTTCACAAACAACCTATCACGAAGTTTTTGGCCAATTGCCTAACGATCTCAACCGCAGCAATGCCATCCTACAAATCGACTCTGACACTTATGTGTTGGGGGGAGAATGGAATGGAGTCGGCTTTATGATAAAAGTCAATCATGCCGGAGACATAATCGACTACTTCTTTCTCGACAATACCATTCCTGGCAATTCAGCTATTTTAGATATGGAATTTGATCCTGCGGGAAATATTATTGCCACAGGTGAATGCGACCACTGTGCCCAAACTGATACCTTACAAAAGGTATTTACAATAGCGACAGAACCATCGCTGCTGCTCATCAATAGTGAAATCTACGACGGTGCGGAACCGACCAACAATCAGTTATTTTCACCCGCATTGGTCAGCAAAGGAAACCAGCTGCTTATTGCAGCAACTACTGGCGGTACTGGCCTGAATTTTCAAGATGTTTCTGTTTTTTCAATCACAGCTAACTTAAATGCAGTTTGGAGCAAAGTCTATAGTAGTTGCTCTAATTGTGGATTTGAGGAGGTAAAAGATATTACTGCAACTTCAGAAGGATATGCAGTGCTGGTGCTCAATGCATTTACAGATTCACTTACCATGTATCACCTCGATAATGATGGTGAGTTGTTATGGAAAAAAAGGCATTCATATGTGAGTGGTGACGCCTATTCCAATTTGGCTTTCCACAATGGTGTCATTTACGCAAGCGGAGCGGAGTCGCTGGGAAATGAGACTGGAGGGGTCATACGCAGGTTCTCTATGAGCAATGGTGAATTGATTGGCAGCATGAGTATAGATATACAGGGAGTAAACGATATAACAGCGGGAATCGAATTCACCAACGACGGTACGCTGCTATCTATCCATCGGCGATCACAGCCAAATAACTTTGGAACTTATAGCATCTCCAGAATTTACCGGATCGACGTATCACTCAACCAAGTCATTGATTTTACAGAAATTCCTAACCCAGATGTGTTAACAGGAATCATTGCAGAGGATTTAGTTTCGATAACTGACGATGGAATAGAGTTCGCCGCTTGCGGAAGACAGGGTTTCTTCGATACTCGCTCCTTCTTTTATTCTAAAAACAGTGAAGTACCAGTGCCTCCCGGTGAAATATTTGAAGCTTCCCCTGATACGGCCTGTTCGCCAGCGACTATTGTTTTATCTAATAATTTACTCGGCGCTACCAACTACTCATGGAAACTGGATGGGGCAGAATTTTCAACAGCTCAAAACCCTGACCCACTTGTTCTAACGGGTGCTGGCTTTCATGAAATATCATTGGATGCAACGACTACCAGCCAAAATACCATCAGCAATTTTGTGGTACAAAGCCTACCTGAAATTTGGAATGAGTGCCCAATTTGCGATAATAAGCCCGACCCCTATATCAAAATCAAAAATCAAGTCGGCACCACTGTTTACACTTCAGGTTGGGTAGAAGATTATCCGCCGGTGCAGCTATCTGTTTCTTTTAGCATGTCTGTTGACGAAACCTATACTTTAGAGGTGTGGGACAAAGACAATATTGGAGATGACGACTTTTTTGGTGATTTTACCATTCCTGGCAACACAACTGGTGGCAATTTTAATTTTATTAATTCGGAAGATCCCAGCCACCCGCTTACCATTTCTTTCACGGCTACTCCAACATTGGCAACCCAGAGTCATAACCAGACCGTCTTGATTTATGAACCATCCATTTCATTGATTGCAGGAGATATATTAGAAGCAAATCCAGGAAATCCAGCACCTTCCTTTTTTACTTGGCAATGGTATCACAATGGTCAGTTGATACCGGGAGCAGTCTCGGCAACTTATAGCCCCATAGAAGGTGGTGAATATGCAGTGGCGATGGTCACTTTGGAGTGTTCTGCATTGTCAAATACCATTTCTTATAGTGCCCAATTTTCAGGAGTGAATTTAGACGCTTTAGATGTTCTTTGCAATGGAACTGCGACTGGTTCTATTTCAGTAATTACGATTGGCGGAACACCTCCATTTATTTATGAGTGGAATTCAGCCGCAGCAAGTGGCAGTAATCCAACCAATCTTCCAGCGGGGGATTATGAAGTGACCGTGACCGATGCCAATGGACAGGAACAAATTGCCCAAGCTACAATTATAGAACCACCTGTAATTACCATTGAAACTGATTTGATCCATCCCGCTTGCGCAGGTGATACTACAGGAAGCATTTCCATAAATGCGATGGGTGGCACAGGATCATTTAGCTATGTATGGGATGTGCCCGGAACAAATAGCAACAACCCAACTGGCTTGGCAGCAGGCATTTACACCGTAACAATTACAGATGAAAATGCCTGTACGGAAGAAGCTACCGCCATTCTCACTGAACCAGATACTTTGACTGCTTCGATGTCCTCGACGCCCGAAATCAACAACCAAGCCGATGGTATGGCTACCGTGACCCCGACTGGAGGGACACCTCCTTATGTTTATGAATGGGGAATCGATCCGCCTCAGGACACGCAAACTGCAACCAACTTAGAGGCTGGTACTTATACTGTAATCGTTGTGGATGCCAATGGCTGTGCCATCGTCGTACAAGTGACGGTAGACATGATCGTAAGCACTGGTGAAGATATGGTGGGCGATTGGTCCGTTTACCCAAATCCGACTACTGGTTTGGTATTTATTGAAAATGAAAATTGGGCAAATAAAAAAGTCGCTATTGAAATTCATGATAATGCAGGAAGGCTGATCAAAAAAGAAAAAAAGAGAGGTGCATTGGTTTCTCTTGATCTTACTGATTTGTCAGATGGCATTTATCTCATCTCGATGAATATTGATGGGAAAAAATACGTGAAGAGAGTTTCGGTGGTGCGATGAAATGAAGTTTCCCGATCGGATGACGCCGGCTACCCGATCGGGAAACTTGCTTTAATTTTTAATCACTTTTTCAGATGCAATGGGAATTCCGTTTTCATGAACTTGGATTAAATATATTCCAGCTGCATAGGCTGAAAGATCAATATTAATTTTTTCAGCTCCATTGATAATTGGAATCGATTCAACAAGTCTTCCATCTATTCTATAAATTGCAATTTGAACCTCATTTATTGAGACTGGGAATTTGATGTCTAATTTGGCATTAGTAGGGTTAGGCGAAATCTCAATTCGGAAATCGCCGAATTGCTCATCCGCATTCGTCCATTGAATAATGGTATCGCAGGGATAATCAACCAACTTATAAAGTCCACAATTGACATCTTCATAACACCTTAGCTTAATGGCATAATCGCCATCGCAAAACCCACTCTCAGTATGCAATTGACTAGATAAATCCCCTATAGGCCATATTATTTCTCTCTGTGGTAGATAATGAGTGTCAGCTACTGGTTGATAGTAGGAAATCGTATAAAAAGTGGTCAGTAATCGTTTTCTAAAACAACCATTTATATCCACGGAATCTACAGCATCTACACGAACATGCGTCGTATCCCAACTCGGGTCACTTTCAACATAATTTGTTAAAAGCAACCACTCCTCCCCTGGTTCTACAGTGAAGTCATACCAAAGCTGAAATTCATCTTGATGATCATTGTAATAATAAACTTTTTCTCCTTCGCTAAAAGTGAAATATACTAAATCCCAATCAAACAAAGCATTGCACAAAACTCTCTCGGAAACCAACACTCTTGCCGATTGGCCATTTATTATTGTGTCTCCCACACATTCAATTCTATTTGGCAAATAAGGCCCACCAAAGAAATGTTGTGTTTCATAATGCCAAGTTGCTCCAATTGGCGCCCACTCTTCTTGTTGTGCAGTAATTGAAAAGGATAGGAAAATTACAAGCTGGAATAAGTAAAGCTGTTTCATGTTATTCAGGGTTTAGTTAAAAATTGGAATGATCCCTAAAGTTAAAGATTGGTTCAATTCACGATTCGTTAATCACAAGTTATTTTTGTCAATTATCCGCCCAAACCCTGTGCCTCCCAGCACCTTTACAAATAATTTTTTTTATAAATTAAAAATATACCACATGCTGGGTAAGTAAAAAATGAACCACCCCGTTACCTTTGCATCATAATTATCCAAATATATTATTCTACGAAGAATTCTCACCTAAACGACTTTCTCCAAACTTCGTCACGACAACAGAGATAACTTTCCGACCATAAAATAATTAGCCGCACTTTTTTTGATGGACAGGTAACGTTGGGGACTCCTATTTCTCCTACCTATCGAATTTCCGTCAAATCCATTTACCAAAATATTACACTAAACAGTGACCATTGGGCAATGCCCTGAGGAGCATTCTTGCTATTCAAGCATTCCTAACAGTCTACTGATAATCGGATTTATTCTTTAACCAAAAGCTAGAGTCCCATGAGACGAGTTCTACCCTCCGTGGCGGTTGCTTGTATTTTATTATTTGCAAACTGCATTTCTGCTCAAAACACACCAATTCTCTATTGTCCAAACAATATCGTGGAGAGTTTATCTCCCGGTGAATGTGAAACAGAAGTGAATTTTACGGTGTTCGCCAGTGCCAATGGCAATCCTTCTCAACCTCAAATCCTTCAAATCGATGGTACCGGATACACTTCTGGAGATGTGTTTCCAATCGGAACCACTATTCTTCAATTTGTAGCGAATGACACGGGTTTTGTATTCCCTTACCCAGCGGACACTTGTTCATTTTCAATTATTATAAATGAATACGTGCCCAACACTCCAGCCATCGTTACCGACGATGACCTGAACATTTCCATTCCAGCGACATGTGAAATGTTCTTGTTGCCAGAAATGGTATTAGAAGGGAACTACGGCTGCTATGATGATTTTGTAGTTGATGTCGAAAATACTGGCAGCAACTACATCGGCTATTATTATGTGGGCGAAACAATCCAATACACTATTACAAATACAGAAACCGGAATGATGGGATGGGGCAATGCCTTTATCGAAGATAAGAGCGGCCCCTACATCCAAGATTGCGACAGCCTTACGGTGAGTTGCCTAACTGACGTCCGGCCAGTTTCAGAAGGTGGAGAAATTCCAGATCCGACATTTACGGACTGTAATGATTTCACTTATGATTATGTGGACATGGTAACCCATGGCACATGCCAAGACACCTTTAGCTCTAGTATCATGCGGATTTGGTCAGCCCTCGATGAGCTTGGCTATGTTAGCTACTGCAATCAGATAGTTACTGTTGAAAGAACTCTTTTGACTGACCTTTCACCGGTTTGCCCAGCCAACACTGCTATAGAATGTATAGATGGTGTTGACCCTGATTTTAGTCCAGAAGAAACAGGCTACCCAACCGTTGAAATTGATTCCATGACGTTTGAAGTTACCGCAGGCGAAAATTCAGTCTGTAATATTACTTCCCAGTACAGCGACATGATTATCAATGGATGCGGTGCTTCTTATAAAGTTATAAGGACATGGACGATCATGGACTGGTGCTTGCCGCTTGATTTCATTGACAACCCTTGGACTTGCACACAGTTGATCGAATATACCGATACAACTCCTCCGGTGGTCAGCCAATTGGATGATATGATTGCAAATGGCAACCTTCCAGGGTGTCGTGCACGACCAATCATTCCTTCTGTTGATGTTGATGATTGCTCTGACTATACAGTTTTCATCTCGACGCCCGCAGGCCCTATTTCAGGGAATGGAGGACAAATTCCTCCTCCTGGCCTTCAAATTGGGACACATGATGTAAATGTGAAAGTGACAGACGGATGTGGAAATGCTACCAATATTCAGTTTACAATAGAAGTGCAAGACCTGACTCAACCAACACCAGTATGTGATGCACATACAGTCGTTGCTCTTGACAATACAGGATACGGGTTTGCTTATGCCACTACCTTTGACGATGGCAGTACCGATAATTGTTGCTTAGATGGATTTGAAGTGGCACGAGCAACGGATAGCTGTAACAATCCGGACAACTTAGTATTTGGAGATTATATTGAATTCTGTTGCGCAGATGTTGGAACAACTATCGGAGCTATTTTAAGAGTGTGGGACTGCGCTGGCAATAGCAATACCTGTAATGTTCAAATCGATGTGCAAGACATCAATGGTCCAACCATCACATGCCCTCCAAATGCAACACTACTTTGTGGTGAAAATTATAACGATCCAAACTTAGTTGGAGAAGTTGTGACTGACATTGCCGATCAAGGTGCAAATGATGGATTGGCACTTGATAATTGTGGTGCTAATCTGGTCGTTCAAGTTTCAGATGTTGGACAGATTACTTGTGGTTCAGGTACGATCCAAAGAACTTACTCAGTCACTGATCCTGCTGGCGCTACCAACTTCTGTGTCCAGACTATTACCGTATTAAATAATAATCCTTTCACTGGTGGAAGTATTGTTTTCCCTGCTGATACAACCGTGTTCTCTTGCAACGCATCAACTGATCCATCGGTAACAGGTGAACCAAGCTACCCACCGTCAACTGGTTGTTTTTCATTGGTTTCAGGTCAAGAACCTGATATCGTTTTGACGGCTGCAAGTGCATGTCAAAAGATCCTACGTACCTGGTATGTAATTGATTGGTGTCAATATGATGCAAATAATCCGAACAGCCCAGGTATCTGGACACATACACAAACCATCAATGTGATGGATACGGATGGCCCAACATTCCCAATGTGCGACAATCTTACTTTCTGTAACTTTAAAGATGACTGTTCTGACCTTGCGCCAGACTTATCTGTGAGTGCTACAGATTCTTGTACTGATGATAGCCTGATAACCTATTCCTGGACTGTTGACCTCTATAATGATGGCTTAGCAGACCCTATCGGATATGCTATCTCAGGATCGGGACAAAACACAACAAATAACTATCCTACCGGAACACACAGCATCACATATGCAGCCAACGATGGCTGTGGAAACACAGGCTTTTGTACGTTCCAATTCAGCATTGTCGATTGCAAAAAGCCAACACCAATTTGCAACAGTGGTCTCATTATCGAAATAATGCCTGCCGGTATGGTTCCGGTGAATGTTAGCCAATTGGAAGAAGGTTCTTCATTTGACAACTGTACAGAAAGAGCTGATTTGCTATTTTCTCTTTCTCCAAATACAGCAGATACTCAAGCAATATTCGAATGTGATGATGTAGGGGATAATACAGTACAGGTTTGGGTGACAGATGAAGCTGGCAACCAAGATTATTGTGAAACAACGGTCACTGTCCAAGACAATATGAATGCTTGCGGTGGCAGTCCATTGATTGCTGTAACTGGAGCTATCGAAAATGAAAGCAATGAAGGTGTACAGGACGTAATGGTGGAACTGAATGGTAATATGAACAGCATGGTTTATACAAATGACTTTGGCCTCTTCAATTTTGATGACGTGCCGCTCGGTTATGATTATACCTTGACTCCTCAACTGAATGAGGACCCATTAAATGGCGTCACTACTTACGATCTATACTTATTGCAGCGTCACATTCTCAACATTGAGCCGCTTGGCTCTCCGTATAAATTGATTGCTGCCGATGCGAATAACAGTGGCTCTGTTACTGTAAGCGATGTTGTTACCATCAGAAAGGTGATCCTTCACATTGATGATAATTTCAGCAATAATACTTCTTGGCGATTTGTGGAAGGCAACTATAGCTTCCCTGATCCAGCCAATCCTTTTGCTGAGCCATTTCCAGAAGTTTACAACGTCAACAACCTTAATACGGGCAGCCAGATTCCTGATTTTAAAGCTGTAAAAATTGGTGACCTCAACAATACAGCAGTTGCAAATGCAAATGCAAATATTGAAGACCGCACAGTGAAGGAAGGTGTGATTTTCCAAATCATGGATCGTCAATTTGCCGAAGGCGAAAAAGTGAAAGTAGAGTTCACCGCTGATCTGGCTTCGATTCTTGGCTATCAGTTTACACTTGGTTTTGATACTGATAAATTGGCCATTGAGTCATTGACGCCAGGCATGGATATGATTGAAACAAATTTCGGGATGAGTCATTTGGAAGATGGTTTCATCACTGGCAGTTGGTTCAGGGTATTGGAATCAAAAATGGGTGACAAGGCGCTTCAATTCAGTATTGATTTTGTGGCAAAACAAAATGGATCATTGAATGAAGCATTGCGAATGGGCTCAATGCTGACAGACGCTGAAGCCTATGAAGCAGATGGAACGACACATCCTGTAGTACTTGCCTTTGGCCAGCATGGTGGAACACTTACAACAGAAGTTTTTGAGCTGTACCAAAATATTCCGAATCCATTCACCAATGCGACGATGATCAGCTTCCAATTGCCAGAAGCAGCTGATGCAACTTTGACCATATACGATGTGGCGGGTAAAACGGTGAAATCACTGAATGGCCGCTATGAAAAAGGTTACCATGAAATCAGTTTGGATAAGGAAGCATTGCCGACGAAAGGTATTTTCTATTACAGATTGGAAACGCCAAAACACACTGCTACCAAGAAAATGACAATGTTATAATAGTGGATTGTTGATTCATTCAACAATATAAACCAAAGATTTAGTAACTCGGTTTTTGGGATTGGTCTCCTCCTCGGTTCGCTGAGGAGGGGCTTTTTTTTTAGTGTAGAGTGTAGAGAGCAAAGTGGATAATTTCAAGCATTTTTCTTACATACGACAATATGTAATTTAAACTGAAATGAATACAACTTGAAATGAATCTGGAATTTTGTCATTTCGTCATCGGCGGAATCTGCAACAAAATGAAAGCACGTTAGGCCAGCAAATCAGGATAATGCAGATCCCACCTGCGGCGGGATGAAAAAGAACTTGCGAAATTGTGCATTTCGCTATACAAACTGAAGGAAAGATTCCAACTTGTCACTGGTCACTGGTCTCTGGTCTCTGGTCTCTGGTCTCTGGTCTCTGGTCTCTGGTCTCTGGTCACTGGTCTCTGGTCTCTGGTCACTGGTCTCTAATCTCTATTCACTAACCTCTTTCGCTTTATAAATCAGCTTCGAACAATTCTCCCTCGTTAATACCTTTCTCGCTACCCGCTGAATATCTTCAACCGTTAACTTTTGATATTTAGCAGTCTCATCGTTTATCATCCCAGCATCTCCAATAGCCTCAAAAAATGCCAGGTTGATGGCTTTATTTAAAATGTTTACCTCAGAAAAAACCAGCGTCGATTCAGACTTATTCTTGATCTTTTGCAATTCTTTTGCTGGAATGAGTTCATTTTTCAAAAATTCAAGTTCCTTCCAAATGGCCTCTTCAGCCTGCTCCAATGAAACCCCGTTCGAAGGTTTTCCTTCCACAATAAAAAGTCCCGGTTCGATACTTCCAGAAATATAGCAGTCCACCAAAGAAAACAGCTCTTGGTCTTTGAGTAATCGGCGATAAAGGCGGGAAGAAGGGCCATTGCCCAAAATATCAGATAGCAAGTCAATTGCATGGAAATCCGGATCGGTCCTGGAGCACATATGAAATGCGAGATAAACCGCATCAACAGGTACATTGGCTTCATGCAAGCGCTCTTGAATTGCTGTTTGAATCGGCTCACTTGGCAATTCCCGAATCTTAAAATCTCTGGAAGGAATGCTTCCAAACCATTTTTCAACCTTCGCCAATACCTCCTCTGGTTCTACGTTTCCTGCAATAACGAGGATGGCGTTATTGGGTTGGTAAAATTTGAAAAAGAAGGATTTGACGTCTTCCAATTTCGCATCTTCAACGTGCTTTGGGATTTTACCAATTGTAGGCCATTGGTAAGGATGAACTTTATAAGCCATATCCGAAAGGTGATGCCACACATCGCCGTATGGCTCATTCAAACAAGTTTCCTTGAATTCCTCCACTACTACCTTACGCTGCACGTCCAAAGCTTTTTCGCTGAAATTAAGCTGAAGCATACGATCACTTTCCAGCCAAAGCGCTACTTCCAAATTTTCCACAGGAAGCAGGTCGTAAAAATTGGTGATATCACTATTGGTAAATGCATTGTTTTCGCCGCCAGCCAACTGAATTGGCTCATCGAAATCAGGTACATTGACAGAGCCGCTGAACATAAGGTGCTCAAACAGATGAGCGAATCCCGTTTTATCAGGATGCTCATCCTTACTTCCGACATCATATAGCACATTCACTGCCACCATTGGGGTGCTGATATCTTTATGAATGATGACTCTTAGGCCATTCTCTAATTTGTATTTTGAAAAATTTATCAAATTGCTACACTGTTAATTTGCAAAATTGAGAGTTGCGATTATTGAATTGGCCGCAAAAGTAGAAAACCCAACCTTGGTACGCCACAAAAAAAATATGCCGCATCTTTTCAATCAAACTAAGGAATAAAATCCTCCGAAAACCAATCCTTTCAATTATCAAAATCTAAGGCTATGAAAAAAAATGATGTCTCTCGTTTGGAGCAGATGCGCTCCATTAATCTAAAAATTGGTTATGTCGTGGCACTCTGCCTGATGCTGGCAGCTTTTTCTTGGACAACAGACAGAGAAGTTTACCAAGACCTATTCGACGACAACGCCATCCCAGTCGAGTTGGAAATTACTCGAACCTACCAAAAACCCAAAGCGGAATTGCCACCGCCACCGAAGCCCACTGTCGAAAACAAGATCATTATCGAATCGAAAGTCCCGGAATTCATCAGCACCGAAATCGAATTAACAAAGGCAGAGCCAACACAGGATATTTCGCCGAATAATACAGGGAGTGAACCTCCCACTCCAGTCAAACCTCCTCTACCAAAACCTGAAATTGTGAATGATGAGATACCGTTTGTGATTGTAGAAGATATGCCACTCTTTGGGAAATGTTATGACGCAAGCATATCAAAAAAGGAAAGGAAATTATGCTCGGATTCGGAATTGATGAATTTCTTGGCAACAAATCTCCGCTATCCAGCCATTGCCAGAGAAAATGGGGTGGAGGGAATGGTCGTCATTAGTTTCATTATTGAAAAAGACGGAAGTATTTCAAAACCAGAAATCAAACGTGACATCGGCGCTGGTTGCGGGCAGGAAGCACTCCGAGTATTAAAGTTAATGCCTGAATGGCGGCCTGGGATGCAGCGTGGCAGGAAAGTTAGGGTACAATATAATTTGCCTGTCAGGTTTAAATTGCATTAAAAATAGAACCACCACATTTCCCGGTCGGGCGACAAAGCCGCCCGACAGGATTCTAAAAAAAAACCTTTCCCCTTATTATCAAATCCCAGCCTTGTTCTAAGAGCATGGCTGGGATTTCTATTTCCTGACAAACAATATTTTATGAGCTTGACATTGAATCAAATCGGTCGCTTAACTCGCTAAACTCCATCTTTGATTCATCTCCAAAACCCTAAACTCTTGATTCTCAGTTTGTACAAAAACTAGACATGCTCTAACTTAGCGAGCTAACAAATACAAATACATGAAAAAGCTCGCCACGATTTCTATTCTCTTGATTTTTTGTTGCACTGTCATTTTTTCCCAAAATGAAAAAATGGACAGTGACAAGATGAAGGCCAAACAATATGGCCATTCTGTTACGAAGCATTCTCTTAAATTTTCTAATGGGAAATCAATAGACTATAATGCAACTACAGGATACACTACCCTCACATCTGAAGATGGAAAACCCCGCGCTAACATCTTTTTCGTTGCTTATACGAAAACAGATGAAAGTGAACGCACCAATCGTCCAATAACATTTGCATTCAACGGAGGCCCAGGCTCTTCCTCTGTTTGGTTGCATATGGGAGCTTTAGGGCCGAAGCGTATTGTCATGACCGACAAAGGTGACGCCACTCCCCCGCCCTATCAAGTAGTGGACAATGAATATTCTTGGCTGGAATACACAGACCTCGTTTTTATCGATCCCGTGATGACGGGCTACAGCCGACCAGCTGACTCAACAGATAAAAAAGAATTTACTGGATTTGTGGAAGATGTTGAATCTGTTGGGGAATTCATCAGATTGTTCACGACCAGATATGAACGATGGAATTCTCCCAAATATCTGGCTGGCGAAAGTTATGGAACAACCCGTGCCTGTGGTTTAGCAGGCCACCTTCAAGACCGCTATGGTCTGTATATCAATGGCTTAATTCTTATTTCACAAATCACAAACTTTCAAACTGCGAGATTTGAAATTGGCAATGACCTGCCCTATCCGCTGTTCTTACCCACCTATGCTGCCACCGCATGGTATCACAAACAACTCGACCCATCATTTGATAATTTACAAAACTTGCTAAAGGAGGTTGAGGACTTTGCGCTGAATGAATACACACTGGCCTTGACAAAAGGAGATCGTTTGTCCGATAAAGAAAAAGGCGACATTGCTACTAAGCTGTCAAGCTATATGGGTGTTTCAAAGGAGTATGCCTTACAAGCCAATTTACGGCCGGTTATTCATCGATTTGTAAAAGAATTAAGGCGAGATGAAGGCCTTACTGTTGGCAGATTGGATAGTCGCTTTACGGCTGTGGATTATGACGGAACAAAAGAAAGATATGAGTTTGATCCAAGCTACAATAAAGCTATTTATGGGCCATACACAATGGCTGTCAACGATCACATACGCCGCACTTTGGAGTATAAAAACGATTTACCTTATGAAATATTGACAGGGAAAGTGCAACCGTGGAATTATAATAATGTGCAAAATAAATACCTCAATGTGTCAGAAACTTTGAGAAATGCAATGCACAAAAATCCACACCTTAAAGTGTTAATTTGTAATGGATATTATGATTTAGCAACCCCTTACTTTGCGACTCAATATACACTTGATCATATGTTTTTGGATAAAGATTTGAAAAAGAATATCACCATGAAATATTACGAGTCAGGGCATATGATGTATATTAATAAACCGTCGTTGGTGCAGATGGCAGGTGATGTAAAAGGGTTTTATTTGGGAGAATGAAAAAAATGACTTTTCCTTTACCCCCAAATTCCAACAACTATATCTTTTCCAGCAGCTGGCGAGTTAATTCGCCAGCTGCTGGAAATCATTAACGACAGTTTTCTAATCACCAGACTTGATCATTAAATTATTATGCGCTCACTTCTAATTTTTTTATTCGCAGGATTTTATTTTTTAGGTTTTTCTCAAAATATTCAATTTTATTTTGGGGGCAACCATCATATTGCAGAAGAGGTCACTCATTCGGGAGACATTTTATCTAACACTTATATCGGGAACCTTGCGGACTCTTTTCTTATACAGCAGCAATACAATGCCACCATAACTGCAAGAAATGATTTTGAAACCTATCCAGGTTTTGCTTTCGGGATGAATATTGATTGGCAACTCAATGAAAAAGTCTCTCTACGGTCAGGACTTGGATTCACTTCTACTTCAATGTGGCATTCAAGATCAGTAAGTACTGTACTCGGCGAACCAACTGGGGTTGTCGATACATTTCCCATTATACCTTTCGTAGGATCCAACCCCTGCACATTTACCAATACCCTTTCCGATTTTGGAGACTATGAACGAAGACCCAAGTATTCACTGCTTACTTTGCAGATTCCGATCAAGCTCAACTATCAAATAAATGAGCAATTTGGCTTCACATTGGGAACAGCTTTGAGAACTCCTATCACGAGCAATCGAAAACAAATTTCAGTTCCTGTTGAAACGACGACCAATGATGATGGAGACGAAATCTGCACTTACGTACTCCATGAAATTAATGACAGGACGGGAAGGGATTTTCGAGATTTAACCATTCTTTTTGAGGCTGAGATTTATTGGTGGCTCGGCGATTTTGGCGTATCATTAGGAGGTGGGAAAATGGTTTCTAATCTTTTTGTAAATGCACCAAGTTCAAACTCTTTCGGTTCTTCGATTTCATCTAAGTTGGAATACAGCCCGTGGATTGGTGGGTTTAAAGTGATGTATAGATTAAATAAGAAAGTCAATTAAAATTGAAATTAATTATTCTAAAAGGACAATTTTTTCAATAAATAAATTTTCTTCAATATTTATCTGCAAATAATAAATTCCGGGAGCTATTCCTGTTGTTTCAAAAATAAATAATTGATCAAGATTTGACTTTGATACCGTTGCCACTGGATGACCCAAAGCATTTAATAAGCTAATTTGATCAACCAAATTATATTTATTAATTAATTGAACATTAAATTGTCCTTTTGCAGGATTGGGGAAAATATTAATTATTGGCGAATCGTTTTCTTCCACAATTTTTGTGGGAAGACACTCTCCAAAAATATTTTCATCCATCCACGAAATTCGAGCAGCTATAAAATCTTTTAAATAATCGACTTCGCCCTGGTAAGAACCCGTTACTACCGGATTAGGCCAGACATATTCACCCAATACTGGCCAACGTTCAAAATTCCTCTCAGTCACTGAATTTAGCAAGGTTGTTTTTTCATCGATAAAAGAGAATAAAGTATCAATGTGAAGTGCGTTGTTTCTTAATTCGAGCCATCTGCATTTCAGCGTATTCACAAAGGCTTCATCTTCAAACATATTGGTCCACCAAAAGGGATTGGAATTTCCACAATGAACATTGTATACCCAGCCAAATTCAGCATCACCAGTGCAATAATCTGCATTTCCAAAAGCAATATTAAAATCCCAAACAGGGCCAGCTTTTAGCAAACCTCCATTGCTGTCTTTATCCTTATGCATATATGTGCTGATCCGGTAAGCATCCACATTTTTGGTGAGTTCAGCCATGATAAAATGATCGACAAAAGAAGGTAGATCAATATATTCATCATATCTTTTTCCTCCGTAATAAAAAGTAGGAGAAAAAATTGCTTGCTCAAAACTATCTACATAGGACTGGATATACGCTTCTTGCTCAGGCTGAATTTGGGATCGTTTTGGTGATACGTACTGGAAACGCAATTTTTGTCCAGGATTATTGACCACACCGTATTGTGAAAACCAATCGGTTTCGCCTTTGTCAATTTTAAAAACATAACCTCCAGTCAATTCATCGCCAGAAATATCTTCAGGTTTCAGATTGGCAATATCTACCCTGTTTTCATCCCGCTTGATTTTTTCCATTAAAACATAAATGCCTTCATATTCCTCATTAATCATCAATTCAACCAACCTCGTCCTACTGGCATACTGTCCCATATTGTTAGCGACCTGCATTGCCAACACATTTCGAATCAATGTCTTGTCCGAATAAGGGCCATGCAATATCCAGTCTTCTTCCTCCGGAAAATTCAAAAACTGTACATCCTCATCAGCTCCATTTTCATCTTTGGTTTCTATGGTAAATCCATTTTTAGGAAATAGAAAAAGGGAGCTTTGCCCTCGCCGTTCAATCGTTATATTTCCAAAATATTCATCGGGACTTCCAAAACTCGAATTCATGACACCATTGCCATTCCAAATAATACCCATCTCTCCGTTGATGGAAGGCTCGTCAGGAATATCTTCTCCCCAAGTATTTATTTTAACGATCGGAAGCGCAGTTTCAAATCCAAAATTGCTAAACCAGTTTGGTGTTGGTCCGTAAAAATTCGATGCATCTGTAATCCCAAAAGAAAGCCAATACAAAGAGGTCATATCCGAACTGGAAGCACCTTGGTAATTATGCGTTTGAATAGCCAACACATTTTCTCCTTCATTTAGAATTTGTTGAATTTCTGGACTATTTAAATAATGTACCATGGGCAATCCGCCATTGTACATTATTGCTTCTCGAAGATTAGGCGTAGAAGAATCGTATGGAGGCGGAGTTCCTTCTAAATTAGCTCTTGCAATTTCTACCCCATTTAAATATGCAACGAAACCGTCGTCAAAGTCTGCATGAAACGCTGCCATCTCGATTTTGGATTTGTCCGCTACTGCAAATTTCTGGCGCATATACAAAGACCCAGTATTAGGAACAATCGTATTGTCGTCCCCATCTCCATAACCAATGCTCCCCTGCCCTTCTGACCATGCACTATCATCAAAACCAGTGGTATTCCAAGAAGAAGGCGGCTCATTTATTCCCAATTGATAATGCCAAATACCATCGGCATACACAGCTGTTTCCCAATGATTTATTTGAGAAAAAATGGAAGATTGACAAAAGAAAAATAAAAGGAAAACAAATAAATACCTCATTCTTGCAATTTGGTTATTCTTTATGAAATGATTGTCAAATCAAAAATCTTAAATCATGTATTCGTTAATCTTAAATCAAAAAAGATATGCAATATACAGCTGACACACAGTAAAAAAAGCTAACCCTCTATTTCAAAATACCTAAATGTAAAATCCGCCCGCCAGTTTGATTGATTGGACTCGTACTTTTTCCTATTACAATTCCATCTTCTGGAGCATGGTATTCTTTGACAATATCACCGAAGATATTTCGCATGGTTGCTACCGTTTCACCTTTTTTTACCATTTCAGTTACATTTGGATGAACGGTCATTATGCCTCCAGTATCCGAATACATCCAAAAGGATTCTTTGCATAAAACTGTCTCCTCGTCAGGCTCTTCAACTTCGCTGTTTGTCATTCCAAAATAGCCGAGAACATTATGGATACCGGTCAGGCCATCTCGGATCATGCCTTTTTGAAAGGTATTCGGATTCCCAACTTCAAGTGTGATGGCAGGGATTCCCATGTCGTTGACCGTTCCCCTCAGAGTGCCGTCATTCGGCGGGTTATGGACGATGATTTGAGCATTTTGCAGCATTGCCATTTTCTGAACAGTTGGGTCGCCCATATCAGCCCGGATGTAATATGAATTAATACGTCCATTGCTTGCCGTATGTAGGTCTATCAGGAGATCAAATTCTTTTACGATCCTGTTTACAAAGCGCCACGCATATACTTGGCTGACATTTCCATCTGGTTTGCCTGGCATGATGTGGTTTAAGTCAGTCCCATCAATAAAACGTCTTTTTTTGCGAAGCAAAGAAGGGATATTCACAACTGGAACTCCAACAATAGTTCCACGGAGTTGGTTAATATCTATTTCATTGAAAAGACGCTGCACGACGGGAATCCCGTTGAGTTCATTGCCGTGTACCGCTGCTGTCAAGCCAAGCACTTTCCCATCTTCGTGACCTCGGGCTACAATGATCGGTAGGTTAATAGGTAGCCCCATTCCATCCGTAACCAGTTTGAGCCAATATCTGGTTATTTCTCCTTTTGGTGCGGTGGTTACATCCAATTCGTCAATGAATTTAATGTTACTTTCAGTTTGTAAAAGCATATTGCTTAAATGTTTTTAACAATATAATTCCAAATCAAGTCAGCTGCCTGCTTTACAAGTGGTTTATCCCACTGCTGGGCAATTTGTGGCAAGCCGCCGATACTTGTTGTATTTATCTCAGACAGTAAACGGGTGTTATCGTCACCCATTAAAGTATCAACTCCATACATTATGATTCCCATATCCGACAGCACGGGGTTTATCTTTTCGACTATTCTAATTTCGTCTTCATCAGCTTCCGTTTTTTCGGATTGCCCTCCCATGGCTATATTGCAGAGCCATGATCCGTCACTGGGCAAGCGCAGCGAAGCACCCAATATATGACCATCCACCACAACAATTCTTTTGTCACCTTGAGTTACATTTTTCAAATACTTTACCCCTAAATATTCAAAGTCTTCTTCTTGAATTTTTTCCAAAAATGAAGTAAGATCCGTTTCGTCCTTACCTATCCAAACTTTGTCTTCATCTATTCTCACAATACCTTTCCCCCCATATTCACGAAAAGGCTTCAGCACTATTGGAAATTGGGATTTAAACGATAGGATATCCTCCACAGTTTTGCATACTTTCATTGGAGCACACAGCTCTGGAAATTTTGTCAGAAACCCTTTACTCCCTGTCTCTACTATACCATCAGGGGCATTTATAATTAAAAGGTGTGGAAATCCACTTTTTAAATAATCCAGAAAATCAACATATAATGGCGGTGGCATCCGAAGCCAAATCACATCATAACTTCTAATCAATTCCCGATGAATATTTTTTTTGAATGATTTGCCATCCTCATTAAAAGCAAAGCTTTCGTCAGCTGTGACCACATGCAAGGATTTTGACATGTGCTTAATAAAAAAGAGGTCATTTAGCGGATTGGCTCGTGTAGCTACATCTACCTGAGCGCATCGGTGGTGTATCCTGATGGCTTGTACAAATGCATAAAGAGAATTTTCAGAACTGTGGTTATTGTGATCGGTAAGGATCAGCATTTTATATTTCAGCATCAATCAACTTTTATTTCATCAATCAATCCCTGATCATCATTTAGGCTCTTAAACAGTTTCATTCGGAACTTGCCATGCTTGTTGAAAAGTGTATGTGCCATTTTATCGATAGCAACCATTGAAAGCACCGTTTGAATATATGCTTCTATAAGGTCATCCAGCCCGATTCCAAGTTTATTGAAATCTCTTCTATCCATTAAGATTAGGCGGTTGGTATCACTGTTCCATGAGCCGTCTTTGTTCTTATAGGAAAGATTGGTTCCTAACATTTTCCAACTATCAGTGCTTTCTTCTATATGATCCAGCAATGGCTTTTCTGCCCGACGGGCATAGGTGCAAAGTGGCCGGATGCCATGTTCGGTCGCACTTACCATCATGCGCACGTCCGCCACGTAGGTTTGATTCTTTTGATTGGGGATGGTGCCGACATGGTAAAGCTTGCCCACAGAAGTAATGCTGCTCCACTGGTAGTTGCCAATAAGGCTTTGGACAATGAATAAATCGTAATCAAATTCCAATTCCATGAAACTGTCCAACTCAGCTTGAGACACAATAGTATAAACACCCTGTCCTGCATTGCTGTAAGGAACTTTTATGACAGCTTGCCCGCCCATTTTCTTTACCCATAATGGAATTTCATTTTTCTTCACATCCCAAATAGTTTCGGGCGTATTGATCTTCAATCCATTTGGGATCAGTTCTGCGTTGAAAAAATCATAGGCTTTAGAAGCTACCATTTTATTCCTGCCTCCAGTCAGGCAGGCCACAACGGGATTTAAAATTTTAGTTTTCGTATGAAGTGGCAGCCTGTTCCAAGGTTTTTGGGTCAAATACCTAAATGCTGCCCTGATCGGTACAAATTCGTTATTGGAATCTCTGACATATAATACCCCATCTCTAAATTGAGCAGGCGGGTCTTTGTCATCAATGTAAAATGGTACATAATAAACAGGCTCTTCCATCACATCTGCAATCACTTCAGCATAACCAGACGCTTCCATTGGATTTTTATCATACAGCACCGCTATTCCGCCTTCAATACTTTTCCGAAGTCCTTTCAAATAAGGCTTGAATGTGCGCTCGATCATCAAGCGATAACTGCCTTGGTCTTTATTGTCGTCCACAAGTGGCATAGACTTTTGTCCAGAAGGACAAGAGTTATTCTCAATCACCACCATTTGTCGCTTGCCTCCAGCTGAAGTTACATTTAATAAATCGGCACCAGCCCAAAGGAAATATTTTGGACGGTATTCCAAAATTTCTCGAAGCTTATCTGCTTTGACAGCTGGATGGAGATGGCAATATCTGGAGATAATCCTTTCCTTATCCAGATTTAAGAAAAAGCTGATCATCGGATGGATAGTCGCATTCAACGCTTTGGGATACCAATGTTCATGCGCCTCAAAGTCCCCTGGCTGAATGATTTCGGCTGATTTCAATGTGTTGATTACAGACATTTTGAACGCTCTTTTGTTGTTTTTGACAAATGAAAATCTGTCTCAAAAGTCGACGATTATTTCTGGTAAAAACAACTAGTTGGTGAGAAAAAGAAAGCAGCTTATAAACATTGAATTTGGAACAGATAGAAAATTACGCGATCTACCCGAAAATCCACATATTTGCATATCAATCGCATCCCAATGAAAATAAAAGGCAAGCTTTCCCTTCCCGACCTCCAACAGAAAGTACAATCTGGAGATATTGAAACCATCGTAGTGGCTTTTACCGACCACTACGGAAGACTAATCGGAAAGCGCTTCGATGCGGAATTCTTTCTCGAAAGCGCTGTCAAAGATGGTACTCATGGCTGTGATTACCTGCTCACCACTGATATGGAAATGGAGCCAGTTCCAGGCTATACATTTGCCAATTGGGAATTAGGTTATGGAGATTTTCATCTTGTCCCTGATCTACAATCATTGCGGGAAGCAACCTGGCTGGAAAAAACAGCTTTAGTGCTCTGTGATATTGAAAATGACAAGACCCACAAACCTACCGCTGAAGCACCACGCTCTATTTTGCAAAAACAAATAAAGGCTGCAAAAAGGACGGGTTTCGATTGTTTTGCAGCATCAGAATTGGAGTATTATGTTTTTGAAAATAGTTACCGTGAAGCCCACGAAAAACACCATCACGATCTAAAACCCGTAGGCTGGTATTTGGAAGATTATCACATCATGCAAGGTAGTCGGACTGAGCATTACACGGCAGCAGCCCGTCGGCACTTAAAAAACTCTGGTGTGCCTGTCGAAAATTCTAAGGGAGAATGGGGAATCGGCCAACATGAACTAAATGTACGCTATGCAGAAGTTTTGGAAATGGCCGACCGCCATGTTGTTTTTAAACAATGCCTCAAAGAACTCGCCGATAGTATGGGAATTTCTGTCACTTTCATGGCTAAATACCATGAAGATCAAGCAGGATCCAGTTGTCATATTCACATGAGCCTCTGGAAAGAAGGAGAAAATGCATTTGTTGGTGAGAAAAAAATTGGACCCGTACTTGGGTCAGATATTTTCTGCTGGTTTTTAGGAGGCTGGATCGCGCATGTACCCGATGTCATGCCATTTTATGCCCCGACCATCAATTCATATAAACGATTCCAGGATGGCTCTTGGGCACCTACCCGTTTGGCCTGGAGCTACGATAACCGAACTGCTGGATTTCGGGTGGTAGGCAAAGGGAACAGCCTCCGAATCGAGTGCCGCATCCCCGGCGCTGACTGCAATCCATATCTCGCTTTTGCTGCTTCATTGGCTTCCGGGCTGGATGGAATTAAAAACAAAATCGAACCTCCTGCTATTTTTGAGGGAGATATATATGCGGCAAAACACCTTCCACGAGTACCCTATACTTTAAAAGACGCTGTAGCCAATTTTGAATCCAGCAAATTTGCAAAGCGGGTTTTTGGAAAAGATGTGGTGGCGCATTATGCCCATTTTTACAACAAAGAAATAGAAGCTTATTGTACCGCTGTGACCGACTGGGAACGGAAGCGGTATTTTGAGAGAATTTGAAATTAAGGGGTCAGGGTTTTAGGAGTCAGGTTTCAGGAGTCAGGAGTCAGAAAAATTCTCCCGAAACCTAAATCCTGAAACCTGAAACCTGAATCCTGAATCCTGAATCCTGAAACCTGAATCCTGAAACCTGAATCCTGACTCCTGACTCCTGAAACCTGAAACCTGAATCCTGAAACCTGAAACCTGAAACCTGAAACCTGAAACCTGAAACCTGAAACCTGAAAATGAAATTACAAAACAAAACAGCCCTCATTACTGGAGGTAGCAACGGAATAGGTAAAGCAACGGCCAAGCTATTTGCAATGGAAGGAGCTAATGTCATCATTACAGATATTAATGATGAAGCAGGTGAAAAGGTCGCCAATGAAATTCGGGAAGTTGGTGGAATAGCCAGTTACTTTCATGCGGATGTGGCAAAAGCTGCTGATTGTGAAGCGATGGTTGCTTTTGCAGAAGAGAAATACGGCGCACTGCACGTCCTTTTCAATAATGCGGGTATCATGCACAATGATGATGGCGATGCAGAATCAACAGAGGAAAGCATCTTTGATCTTACATATGCAATCAATGTAAAAGGCGTATTTTTTGGTTGCAAATATGGCATACCAGCGTTGAAAAGAGCTGGTGGTGGGTCAATCATCAATACGGCATCTTTTGTTGCACATCTCGGGGCAGCAACACCACAACTGGCTTATACTGCCAGCAAGGGAGCTGTGCTTTCTATGACCCGTGAATTGGCAGTCATACATGCCCGTGAAAATATAAGGGTAAATGCGCTCAGCCCAGGGCCACTACGCACGGAACTTTTGATGAAATTTTTAAACACAGAAGAGAAGAAACAACGACGGTTGGTGCATGTACCGATGGGCCGTTTTGGCGAAGCCGAGGAAATGGCGAAGGCAGTGCTTTATCTTGCTTCTGATGATTCTTCTTATACTACTGGAACAGAGTTTTTGGTAGATGGAGGGATAACAGCGGCTTATGTTACGCCTGAGTAGATTTTTGTCAGAATTGGATCAGTTTATCAGGGAAAAACTCCACAAGTGCTGCCTCATTCTCAATAAACATTTTTTCTAATATCGTAAGCTGTGTTTCGAATTAAGCAATCAAATCGTTGTTACTCATATTCCCAAAACGAAGCAGTAAAATGCGTGGAGGCGTTCCTTTAATCAAAAAATAGTCGAAGAAGTCACTATCTTTTGAAACTATTATTCGATTTTCAGCTATGGCAATTTTTCGAATTGAATTATCATCCAATAAATGTCCCTGAGGGAAGAAAGTAGTGTGGATAGTGTCGAAACCTTTCTCCGATAAGAATTTAGCTAAACGGTGCGGAAGTTGAGTATCAACAATAAACTTCATTTTCAACTATTCAAGCTGCGATTGGGATAATGGATTGTGCACTGGCCATTTTAGAAGCATATAAAAGGCAAGCGTGAACATCTTCTCGTTCGATATAGCTATAATCTTCAAGAATCTCTTCTATTTTCATATCAGCTGCCAAAAGTTCCAGCATTTGTGCTACAGTAAATCGCGTATTGCGGATAGTTGGCTTGCCATTACAAACCAAAGGGTTTAGTGTGATCCTTTCTATAAGCTTATCTTTCATGCACTTAAATTTTTCCAAAAATACGGTTTTCGGACGAAAGAATAAAATAAAGAGAACATTGCCTTTTACAACAGAAACAACATTATCGTGTAATATTGCAAGGCTTCTTTATAGCTTCAAACGAACCTTTAAGCAAAGCTATTTTCATGAAAAAAACCTTTCAAACTATCAGCCCTGTTGACAATTCCATTTTTGTGGAAGGGGAAATGGCAAATGCCAAAATGATAGAGCGAACGCTTGATGATGCAGCGATTGCTCGGCAGGAATGGAAAGATACAAGCCTGGAGGAACGGATTGCCATTTGCCGAAAGGCGCTCCAATATTTTCTTGATCGCACACCTGAAATCGCTCGAGAACTCAGCTGGCAGATGGGACGACCAATCCGATATGCTGGTTTTGAAATATCAAAAGGATTTAAGGAAAGGGCGGAATATATGATGGGTATTGCTGAGCAATCGCTTGCTGATATTCAGGTTGGCGAATTGAATGGATTCAATCGGTTTATTCGCCGAGAACCTGTTGGCACTGTGTTCGTGCTGGCTCCGTGGAATTATCCTTATTTGACTTCCGTCAATGCTATTATCCCAGCCTTGCTTGCAGGCAATACCGTTCTTCTAAAACACTCTGAACAAACACCACTATGCGCAGAAAGGTATGCGATGGCATTTGAAGAAGCAGGCATCCCGACTGGGGTTTTTCAATACCTTCATTTATCACATAGCCAAGTAGCTAAAGTTATTGCTGACCATCGCATTAATTATGTCGCCTTTACCGGATCGGTTGCTGGTGGCCGAGCGGTTCAACAGGCTATAGATAAAAGGTTTATCACGGCTGGTTTAGAATTGGGCGGAAAAGACCCAGCTTATGTTCGAAAGGATGCTACTCTGGATTCAGCAATCGAAAACCTGGTGGATGGTTCATTTTTCAACTCTGGCCAGTCTTGCTGTGGCATTGAACGAATATATGTAGACGAACATCTTTACTCTTCTTTCGTGGAAGGTTTTGTAGAAATGACTAAGTCCTATGTTTTGGATAATCCGTTGCTTAAAGAGACCACTTTGGGCCCAATGGTGAGGAGTAAGGCTGCCGAATTTGTACAAGGCCATATCAGCGAAGCCATATCAAAAGGAGCGAAAGCTTGGATCGATCCAGATCATTTTCCGAGACACCAAAAAGGGACGCCCTATTTTGCGCCTCAGGTTTTGACATATGTAAATCACAGCATGCAGATTATGCAGGAAGAAACTTTCGGCCCAGTCGTCGGTATCATGCCAGTGAAAGATGACGCCGAAGCCATTCGATTGATGAACGATAGCAGATATGGATTGACAGCATCCATTTGGTCAAATGATGCAGAAGCAGCCATCCATCTCGGCGACCAATTGGAGACAGGAACGGTCTTCCTAAACAGATGCGATTATCTCGATCCAGCACTCGCTTGGACCGGTGTAAAAGATTCTGGAAAAGGATGTACGCTTTCAAAATTGGGATTTGAAGCGCTGACAAGGCCGAAGTCTTTTCATTTAAAGTGCAGCTAATAAAACGAGTAGTTAATTCAATCCTTCAATCCATCTCTCATTCAATCCTTGATCTATGAAAACCGCACTTCTAATCTGCGACCATGTAAATGATGACCTTCGGCATATACAAGGCGAATATCCAGATATGTTCACTTCGCTTTTCCCTGAAATAAAGTTTGATGTTTTTGCCGTCTGCGATGGGCATTTCCCAGAACATGCAGCTGAGTACGATGCATATATTGTAAATGGATCGAGGCTATCCGTTTACGATGATATAGATTGGATCAAACAACTAAAAGCCTTTGTTCGAGAAATTCAGCTGGCTGGGAAAAAATATGTAGGCGTTTGTTTCGGACATCAAATACTGGCAGAAGCATTGGGAGGCAAAGTTGCCAAATCTTCAAACGGGTGGTGTGTTGGGGTACATCGCTTAAAAGTCACTCAAGAAGAAAATTGGATGGCCCCTTTTCAGGAAAAAATGAACCTTTTAATGATGTGCCAGGATCAAGTACAGCAACTGCCTCCCAATGCCACAGTACTTGCAAGCATGGAAAAATGTCCAGTTGGCATGTTTCAAGTCGATAATATGCTGGGTATTCAGGCTCACCCTGAATTTTCCAAAGAATATGATGAAGCGTTGATGTTGTTGCGGAAAGAGAGGATTGGAGAGGACGTGGTTGATGCAGGAATCCAAAGTCTGGAGCAGCCTATTGATTTTGAACTTTTTAGGAAATGGGTTTTAAATTTTTTGATAGTAAAAGAATAGCCGGAAGTTGTACTTCCGGTGTGATTCTACTATACGTACAACTCGCAGCTACTTTTGAATTCATTTTTCCCCAACTGTAAACTGCTTTATCATTATTGCTCCGCTTTTATCGAGGTTGGAACTCATGATCACCACTTGTTCCTCAAAACCGTCATCTACAGAAACAGCGACCGTATTCGGAGAAATACTTCCAAGATTGATAGCATGCAAGATCAAGTAATTGGTGGGTTTGTCCAGTTTGATGATGGTTTCATGTTTTCGGCGAGTGACTCTGTAATTTTCCAATATTTTTTCTCCATTCACAAATAGAGTCAGTACATCTCCATCTATAATGCCATTGTCCCAAACCCGAACACGTACTGTTTCACTCTTCACCTCCAACACCCTATCAACTTGCACTTCCCGCTTTTTTTGATGCACATAATTTTGAACACCTTGGGGCACTAAGGATTTGATCTGTTGTATTTCATTCTTTGGAAGAACCAAATCTTCTTTTCTAAAAATTGGCCTTTCTAAATAAACTTTACCTGGAGCACATGCACCTGTTTCTGTATCAAATCCTTCAATATAGCCTTTCCAATTACCACTGAGCGAGAGTCGGTTTTGTTCTTTAGTAAAATCAAGCGTAGCTGTTTTGAGACACCAAGGCCAGTCTGCAATTGAGCGGTCAACCACTTTTAATTCTTCAAAAAACAAGCGATCTTCTTTTTTGTCAAAAGTCCAAAGCAATTGGTGCTCTGCATTACCACCCTCACCATCTGATGTGATTTTGGACCGACCAGTTCCGTTTTCATTTAACCAAAGTTCAAAATAGAATCCGTAATCCCGGTCACTCTGGGATAATGTTCCAGTATACTTTCCAAAGATAGTATGTTGATTTTCAATAATGTCTGGATCGCCTGATGGAGTTATAATAGAAGAGGAAGCATGTTCTGGCCTCAATTCCAATCTTCCGGGTGTACACCCTTCTGCCTCCCAGGTGCCAGACAAGATTATTGTACCAGATTCATTGACAGGTAGCAGCCTTATATGTTTGAGGCACCAACGGGCATTGGGCGGTTCGAGTTGTTTTACCTCCTGCAAGGTTAGGATATTCCCGTCCCAGATTCCGCCAATTTCAAATTTTGCGTTGTTCCCACCATTCGAACTTTCTGAGGTGGCCGTTCCAAATACTTTACTTTCCTCTTGCTCCAGCGAAACAGAATATATAAATTCATCAGTCTTGCCATCTTGGGTCAGTGTACCAACCCAATTGCCTTGCCATGACTGCCCGAAAAGAGAAATAGTAAATAAAACAAAAAGAAAAATTGGAATGCTGTATTTCATAAATGGACATTAATAAATGGAATAACGAAAGAACCCGCCAGATGGTGCAGCAAAGACACAAAGTATTTTTGTCTGGCAAGCCTCGCTAAAAAAGATTAAATTTGAGGTGTTCAAAATTTGATTGCCAGCTCAAAAGAATTAAGTATGAAAAATCCACTTTTACCTTTCCTTGCAGTTTTATTGGTTTTTACTTTTTTGTCTTGTGAAAAAAACCAGGAAGAAGTCCTCGAATTCCAACCTTCTTCGGAAGCTACCACTACCATTTCGGAAAAGATTGTATTTCATTATAGCCGTTTGGATCTGGCCACTAATACTCGAAACGGGTTTATAATAGATAAAAGAGGATATCTAAGAACTTATTCTTTTACCCCTGAACAATCAGCTCAATTACCTGAATCAGTAGAGTGGACCGAGGAAGAAATTGAATACTTGTACTATTCTGCCGGCCAGTCAGTATTGAATATTGACAAAGAAGAACTATTCGATCATTACCTGAAAATAGAAGACTGCTTAAGTGGAAAGTTGGTGCAGGCTGAAGAAGAGGAAAATGAAGAGCGTTCAATTTCTTATACTGCTTTTACATCAGTCACTACCACCATTCATGATGGCAACTGCGAATTAGGAGGAGGACAGACTTATAATGAAACCATTTATACTCCAAGGCTTCTAAAAATTTCTGGATCTGACAATCGTATGAATGATAGCTTCGCAGCGGCTGAATTGATTGAGTGGATGAATGGTTTGGTTGAAAAGGCTGGTTTGTAATCTCCTTTGAATTGAAAAGGAAGCCCATCTTAGCGATCTGCTAAGATGGGCTTTTTTTGTTCTTTTCCAGAAAATGAATTCGAAGAAAAAAACTCGTTCCGAGAAAATGTCACGTTATTTTGGAAAAACAGAGCACTTAAAATAACTTAATAAAAATATCAAATTCTTTGCTTGTCACATTTTGTAAAATTCCGTTTTATAATCGAAATAAATCATTGGATTGTGCCAAACTCGGCAACATTGTTGTCAATTATTTAATCAGCAATAAACAAACACTAACACTTAAGTTCAAACCTTAGACATGAACAGTTTTAAAAGTATCATCGCCATAATTTTTCTCTTGCTTCTTGGCATATCCTCTTTTGCTCAATCATCAGATACACTTCCTAACAAAGAAAATACTTCAGCTTTAATAGAAACCAATAAGAATCAAACATCACTTACGGCCCCTCAACCTTTGCCTTCTGTAACAATAGAAAAAATAGAAGTAGAAAAGAATGAGTTCGCTTTTTTATTTAACTACAAGCAAATGATGAGACCAGTGCTTCACAAATCAGCACTTTGTTAAATAGAGTTTCTATATTCTGGAAATAATTCAATCAGACTTTTTTCATTTGCGTCGCATATTCCTCTTTCAGTAATTATCCCAGTCACAAACCTTGCAGGCGTTACATCAAAAGCATAATTGGCAGCAGGGCTGTCTTTAGGTGTTAAAAGAACTTTCCGTGATTTATCCTTATCCAAACCCTGTATATATTTTACTTCCTGCTCACTTCTTAATTCAATAGGTATTTCATTTATTCCATCCCTAATATTCCAATCTATAGAAGAAGAAGGTGCTGCAACATAAAACGGCACTTCATTATCATTGGCAGCCAAGGCTTTTAAGTAGGTCCCAATTTTATTGGCTACATCTCCTTCCCTTGTTGTTCTGTCAGTCCCTACAATTACTAAGTCTACCATTCCATGCTGCATCAAATGGCCTCCTGTATTATCTGTGATAATGGTGTGGGGTACACCATGTTGACCCAGCTCATAAGCCGTAAGTCTCGCTCCCTGATTCCGGGGCCGAGTCTCATCCACCCATACATGAATCGGAATTCCTTTATCATGCGCAAGGTAAATAGGCGCTGTGGCTGTACCGTAATCAACACATGCGAGCCAGCCAGCATTGCAGTGCGTAAGAATATTGATGGTGCCAGAATTCTTTTGGTGTAATGCAAGGATGAGGTCAAGGCCAAACTCACCAATACTTTTACATTGTGTTACGCTTTCCTCTGTAATTTGATTGGCCTCCTTTAATGAAGCTTCCATCATTTCCTCTTTTGTTGTTAAATTGGAAATTGCTTTTATTACTCTGTTAATAGCAAAGCCAAGGTTAACTGCTGTCGGTCTGGTAGATAATAATTCTTCCGCCGCTTGCTTAATATGTAAATCCCAATTGTTATTCGATGGAGCGTTGGCCAGTGACAAATACATCCCATAAGCCGCTGCCGATCCAATCAAAGGCGCACCCCGAACATGCATATCTTTGATTCCAATGGCTGCATCATCTAGGCTTCTCCAGTCCTCGATGATAAAATCATGAGGAAGCCATCTTTGGTCAATAATCTGAATGATTAAGGGATTATCTGGATGAACCCAGATTGTTCGAAAAGGTTGTCCGTTGATTTGCATGGTAGCTGTTTCAAAGGCAAAGTTATATTCAAAACGAAGTGGTTTGGGAATTTGATTTTCCTTAAACAACTGGTTTTGAGGATATACCGATTCCGGAATGGTTTATTTTTTCCCAAACAATTTCGGAATCGGTATAGTGGAAAACAGAACCAGATAAGATGCCTAAAGACTTTGCTGAAAAGCAAAAGGCTAATAATTCGAATTTGCTTTTCGAGCTCGTAGCCCAATTGATAAAAACCTATTTGAAACCATTTACGACATACCCAGCAAGAAGAATGTCCCTTCTATTCTATAAGAAGTCATTCCAGCAGGCACCACTTCTGAAGAGGATGTTTTTTGCTTGATCAACCTATAGACTCCTTTATAGGTTTTGCCGCCAGCAGTATGTGTACCTTGCTGCCCACCTATGGAATCATTGAGTGAAAAAATCAACATAAATCCAAGCTTTCCATATTTAGGGCGATCCAAAAAAGCGGCAGCTTGTATGCAGTCAGTCATGCCTAATTCACGGATCGGATCAGTAAAAGCAAGTCCATTAGCAGGACTATCACCTTTTTGTCCAATTTGATCGTAAGAAGCTGGAATATCACTTTTGGGGGCTACACCGCTATTTCTTCCTCTGTCTGTGCCATCACTAACCATTATAATTAGCCCCTCTTGAGAAGGTTGGAATTGAGCGATTCCGGAAGTGGAAAGAACGAAAAGACTGATAAACAACAGGAAATATCTCATGGTACTTGATTTATACCGATTCCGAAATGGTTTGGGAAAAAATAAACCATTTCTCCATCGGCATATCCTCAAAACCATTGGTTTGTAGAAAATCTATTTCACAAACCACTTCGTTTTGAGTATAAAATTCACAACTATAACGTTTAATAGAGCCAAAGGTATAAAGGACAGCATAAAAAGATGTTCGGCTAATTAGCTACCATTATGTCCAATCTACCACAAGTGTATACCGAATTGCTCATATTTTCAATACCTCCGGCTACTCCATGTCACTATCCCGCCCATAATCTTGCCAATACTTCGATATGCCCGCCGTGATTATGAACACCTTTGTTTGGAAATAAAAGCCACACTGTTAATTATTCACAAAGCGCAATGCGTTTTTCATTTCGATAGTTTGAGAAAATAAAAACACCCACATTTATGTCTACAAAGTATTGCTCATTCTTCTTGTTCACTGTAATGATGACTATTTCATGTATGCAGGATAACCCACCACCACCTGTTATTGTTAGCCCACCTTGTTTGCTCATTAAACAATCATTCATGAATCCAAATGCCGCAAATAGTCAAACATATAATTACACTTACGATGACTATGGTTTTATAAAAAGAATCGAAAGAATTCAGGTGGGTGGAAATTATTATATTAATGGAGAAGGGCCATTTATGTCAACACCAGACACCTCTTATTATTTTTATGAATATCAAAATGGATTGGCAGTGAAGACAAAAATTACAGATCCTCCCGGAAGTAACTTTTGGATCATGGAGCATGATTATACAGGTGATTTATTGACCCAAACCACCGTTTATTTTCAGGATGGTTCAGTACAAGAATACAATCTGTACAAATATGATGATCAAGACCGCCTAATAGAAGTTATTGATTCATCCAATCAGGTCAACTTTCGTTATACATTTGAATATGATGGAGAGAATTTGGCAAGCATTGAAAACGAAATCCTTTGGACTGTTCCGCAACAAAAAAAGAAGTATACTTACTCAAACTTTGACAACCAAAAAAACTTTGCAAGTGCTATCAAAGGACTACCGATAACTTTTATTTGGTTCAATAGTTTTCACTCCTATTCTTCTTTTTCTCCTAATAATTTTCAAATTCAAAACTACTATTCCACCGTTGACATCAATGAGGACTACGGCAATTATTCAACCAGAGACTATTCATATGAATATAATGGCAAAGGATTCCCAACCTTGATGCGCTATGTTGGTTGGGAGGTCGTGTTTGAGTATGATTGTAATTAAGTGCTTAATCAAAAATGCACTTTATACTGTACCATAATAGGTTTTGTGCAAATGAAGGAAGTTGATAATAGGTTGATAAAAAGTTTATAAAGGTTGATTATAAACTTTTTATCAACCCTTATAAACCTATATATCAACAAGCATGATTTGCACAAAACCTAAATTGGCCAAGTATAACATCTACGACATTCAAACCTACCCATTAAATAACAACGCTACCCCTTCCGACCTTCCGACATCTAAACCTGTCCAGGTAACATGATCTATCAGACAAGGATCCTTGTCGATCAGGCGCAGGCTTCCCCCGCTATTGGTCAATTTTATTTTGCCCAAACCTTTGCCCATATAAGTTATTGATTCGCCAGCTTTAATAGTGCCATTCAATTCAAGTTTCCTATTTTTTTGATCTAACATTTGCCAGCCTTTAAGATTTATGCTTTTGGAAGTCCGATTTAAAATGGTAACCCATTCTCCAGTTTTTTCATCTCCTTTGGGATTTACCATAGCAGAAATAATCGCAACATTCCTTGATTCGTAATGTTCCTGATTCAACCTCACATCATCAAAGTCAATAATATTGGTCGCATTATCAATTGGAATTCGCTCTGGAAAAATTCCGACATTGAAATCTTCTCTTCTTTCTTCCCGGTCGTAGTAGAAAAGAGGGTTGGTATCAAATATCTCTACTCCAAAATCCAATCCTGTCATCTGTTGCAATTCACTGACGGTAACTTGGTATTCTTTGTATTTAATTGATCTACGTCCACGCTGATCTTTAATAATTTCTTCATCCTGAAACATTGCAAATGACTTTACCCCTAATTTTTTTGGGTGAGGGCTATTTTTCGCATGGTAACAGATTACTTTGAAAAAGCCAGATGGAATGCGGACTGAATCATGCCATCCTCTTTCATATTGCCGATCCAATATTCCATGAATGGGCCCTGTGAAAACAATCAGTTTGTCGTTTGTGTCTTCTGCAAATTTTCGAACAACCTCTTCCTCAAGCCCAAGCCATTCGTCCCGATTCATGTTCAAATGCTGAAAAGCTGCATTGGTGTAGTAAAATGATTCATCATCCGCAGTCTGCGCCTCATGCTGAGTAGCACCCCAGGCGGTGTTGTTCCTCATGACCATATGGCCTTTGTCCCAGTCGTTTTTTTTGTAGTAATCGTTATTCAATTGGTTATCTCTACCAGCACGAGAATCTACTCTCCAATTGTCACCCCTTTCAGTATGTCTAAACAAAGCTTGATCAATATTAGAAGCGGCAAAAATGGGCTGACGGGTACTCTTGTTCATGACAATCGTATAATGGATATAATCAAGGAAAATTAAATCCCTCATGTCTGGTGTTTGCAAAACGGTAGCTGAAATTTCAGGGGTGAGGCGAGGCATTTCGACAATGATGTCGTTGCCGATGAAGCGAGGGTCAAATCCGATATTCATTTGGTTTGTTTTTAATTTTAATAAATGAAAAATATCGGTTTAAATATAGCGATAAAAAATTATAAGTGAAAGAGTATTAGAATGGAGGTAAATTTCTAACAATCACCAGTATTGGGATCTTTTTCAATATCAATTCCCAAATCCATCTCCTGCCAGCAGCGGATTTAAGCTGCATTTCCCTTTTCATGGCATCTGGATTTGAACTGAATTCTTTGGTGTGATCATCTTTTTAAATTCTATTTTTTAATCGAATGTCTTGTATATTCTCCCTATAATTACTTCAAGAGTTATTCAATTACAGGTACAATTAGCATCTGTCAGAGTTGTCGCCTGAATAGTGACAGTACCGATTGGAGTATTGCTCGGTAAACATATGTTAAGCGTACCAGTCATGTCCTGATAAGTCTCAGTAAAAGTGGAAATAATATTGGGGCCTGTTGTGACCTCGCCTGTCAATTGAAATGGGGGGCTGCCTGTAAAATTAATACCCACATCATAACAGTTATCAGGGCATATATTAGTAATATTAGAAACGAAAGTGACAGTCGGCTCTGGCTGCCAAATAACCTCAATATTATTTGAAATGTCCAAACACGGGTCATCTAAATCAACATTTCCGTTCAGGTCGTTGCCAGCAATTGCGGCAATATAGTAGGTCACACCTGTTGACATAGTGGTTGGGTCAAAATAGAATACAGGCGAATTGCTAGTTTGGATGATACTACCCAAAATATCGTTCAGATCGGAAAAAAGGATGTATTGCAAGAGGTCATCGCTATCCAAAAAAGTTTGTTCAGCAGGTGGAAAGGTGGCAGGGTCATTGGGACAAAGGTTGAGCGCACTTGCAATAATTTCACCAGCATTGGTTTCACAAGCCAAACAGCACAGGAATATCCTAACAGCTATACCCGCAGGGAACCCACTGACCCAATTGTTTTCAACCTTTAAAGTATTTATGGTTCCGGTAATTGGAATTTCCTTCCACGCCCCAGTATCATCGACGGGGCCTCTGACCGACCCTGATGGCCAAATGATTGCTTCAGGGTGGCAGGCGTCAGGAACCCCTGGGTTGGTGATAGGATAAAAACTACCATTTACATCAACGAGCATTTCCTCTACATCTCCATTATTATTGTCTAGTGTAAAAACATCAATCTCCACGCCTGCCACCGGAGGTGAAAAAGTAAAAGTAAAACCTCCAGAACCAGTCAAGCCACACCCATGTGGCCCAACAAAACATGGAGGGCCAGAAAAATTTCCTGCTGATCCAAACGGAGCCACTGTTACTTCAGTGCATCCAACATATGCAGTCCCAGAAGTATGCAAAACTTGCTCGGTTGGGCCGTTACATTGGCCCTGAACATATTTCGATGGCAAAAAAGCGAAAAAGAGCAGAAACAGACAGAAGCTGAGAAAAGAAATAGTTGAATTTTTCATTTACATTAATATTAAAAAAATCACTGGACTAGCACTACCTCACCTTCAAATAATACTACCTGCCCATCAATGAATTCTATTTCAGCAAACCAAACAAATACAGCTTGTTGCATCAGGTCGCCTCTATGAAAGCCATTCCATCCATGATTGGGATCGTTTGGCAGGAAATCAAACGCCTCGAAAACAGATTCCCCCCAACGGCTGAAGATGAGGAATGAATGGATTTTTGACACTGCATTCTCTTTGGCAAATGGAAAGAACACATCGTTTATGCCATCTCCATTGGGACTGAATGCATTTGGAATAAATACTTGCCGATTCCTGTCCACAAATAAGGTCATGTCATCATTGCCAATGCACCCATCCATTGATTCAATAACGATCGAATAAGTTGTCGTTACCAATGGCAAGGTTGTCTGGGTGAGGCAGGTAGGGCATTCCAATTCCGTTCCGAAGCCGGACCAGTTAATATAGGTTAACAAGGAATCAGGAAAATTCACAATGGCCTGTATTATTGCGCCAGAGCCCAATTCTATGGACACGTCATCTCCTAATTCAACATCGACTGGGATCGGAGCGTTGATGACAAACGATTCGGAAATCTCACAACCATTTGCATCCTGAACGATGACTTGATAAACTCCAGCAGATAAGCCATTGAAAAAATTATCATTTTGAAAATCACTGCTATTAAGGGAAAATTGATAAGGAGCATCGCCACCAGTCGCTTCTACTTCTACAAATCCGCCGTTAGCGTCAAAGCAATCAGGGTTGTTTACCGTTAACATTATTTCAATATTGGATGGAGCTACTATGGTTATTTCTGATATAGTTTCACAGCCATAAGTATCTGCAACAGTCACCACATATGTATCAGCTCCAAGATTTGAAACATCCGGTGTAATGGCTCCATTTGACCAAAGGAAAGAGTATGGTGGGAAGTCACCTGATACATTGGCTAATAGGGCAGCGCTAGGTACTCCGCTACAATCCAAGTTGGTGATTACTTCTACAGTTACAAGAGGTGGAACAGCTTGAACAATTTCAACTTCTTCAACATTTGATAAGCCATTTGGCAAGGTAAGGGTCACCGTGTATTGCCCAGCAGGCAATTGAGGAAGGATGAACGGACTGGCAGTTAAAGTTCCTATTCCGTTGTTGCCTGTTGTACTGATATAGGAGTAATCCAATGGCAGCTGGCCTAATAAAACATCTATCAAAATACTGCCCTCCGTATTGCCACATGGAATCGGGGCTACTGACAATGAAAATTCGACATTGCACTCATCGGGAGCCAACAAGCTGACATTCGTAGTAACCACGCTATCGCAGCCGTTTTGATTGGTTAATATTTCCATGAAAACGCCTGCTTGTGTCGAGTCACATGTCGTGTTCGTTAAGAAGGTTTCATCAGTTGGCAATAGCGTAAAAGTTGTAGTCACCACACTATCACAACCATTTTGATTGGTTAATATTTCCATAAAAACACCTGCCTGTGTTGAGTCACAAGTGGTAGCTGCCAAAAACGTCTCATCAGAAGACAAAAGCGTTACAGTTAAAATGACGGTGCTATCACAACCAAATTGATTAGTCAAAATTTCTGTAAAAACACCTGCCTGTGTTGAGTCACAAGTGGTAGCTGCCAAAAATGTCTCATCGGAAGACAAAAGCGTTACAGTTAAAATGACGGTGCTGTCACAACCAAATTGATTAGTCAAAATTTCTGTAAAAATGCCTGCTTGTGCGGGATCGCATGTTGTCCCAGTTATCTCTGTCAAGTCAGGCAGCATTAGATCGACAGTTGTCGTGGCTACACTGTCACATCCATATTGATTGGTGAAGTTTTCTGAAAAAACGCCTACCATTAAAGGATCACAAGTAGTATTGGTAAAAAAAGTTGAGTCCACTTCCGAGAAGGTAATGGTCGTAATAACAGTGCTGTCACAGCCATTTATATTGGTCAATATTTCCGTAAAAACACCTACCTGAGCTGGGTCACAATTCGTACCCGTCAACTCCGTTATATCGCTCGATAACAATACTACTGTTGTCGTTACTACGCTATCGCAGCCATATTGGTTAGTGTAATTTTCTTCAAAAACACCTGCTTGGGCAGGGTCGCAAGTGCTGTCAACCAAGAAGATCGAATCTGCTTCCTTAAAAACGACGGTCGATATCACAGTGCTATCACATCCAAATTGATTGTTCAAAATTTCTGTAAAAATGCCCGATTGAGCTGGGTCACAGGTCGTTTCCAACAATTCAGTCTGGTCACTGGGCAACAAAAAGACAGTCGTTGTCACCAAGCTATCACAGCCCAATTGATTAGTATATGTTACTTCAAAAACACCTGCCAGTGCTGGGTTGCAAGTGCTATTTGTCAGGAAGGTCGAATCTGTTTCTGAAAAAGTAATGGTTGTAATGACCAAACTATCGCAGCCATTTTGGTTTGTATATGTTTCCTCAAAAACACCCACCTTTGTCGAGTCGCAACTCGTGTCGTTTACTGCAACCGTATCTGTCGGCAAAAAGGTAACGGTCGTAATGATCACACTGTCGCAGCCATTCTGGTTCGTAAATGTTTCCCCAAAAACCCCCACCTGTAGAGGGTCGCAGCTCGTATCAATCAATTCCATTGTATCAAGTGCCGTGACATCCAGAGCTGTGTAAATAATACTGTCGCAGCCTGCCGTTGTGTTAAGGGTATCGCTATAAACGCCCGGTTGGGTCTGCATAGCCCCACCAAGCAGGATGCTGTCGCCTGCACATATTTGGGCAGCCATATTTTGGCTGACAGGCTCATTGACAATAACTGTAGCAGTACTGTCCAAGGTAGAAGAGCAGCCTGCTGCCGAACCATCCTCGACCGACAGAAGGGTATAAGTCGTAGTGATAATGGGTGAAACGAACAAGGTATCCGTGTTGTCAATATTTTCCAAAACAAACTGCTGAATGCCATCCGAGTAAATTACATCGAATGGTCCATTTCCAGTTAAGGTGAAAATCAATTTAGCTGAATCGCCAGAACAGATGGCAACGTCATTCAATAAATTGCCAGTTGGAAGGGCGTTCCATGTAACGGGGGTACCAAAGGAAACTGAGAGGCATGGGTCATTAAGGTCAACGCCTCCGCCGCCATCATTATCACCAGCCACGGCAGAAATGTAATAGGTTTGACCAACTACGAGGGGTGGGGCAAAATCGAAATCAGGTGAGGTATTGGTGCCATATACTGTACCAAGAGTGTTGCTAATATCATCGTGTAGCACAAAGGTCAATACGTCATTGAATTCCAATTCCTCATCGCCATTGTGCAAGGCTGTAGCGGTATCCCCTTCACAAAGTTCCAATGGTGAGATATCCATAGTTCCTGTCCAAGTGGGGCAAATGCATATAGATAAACCTTCCAAGGAAACCTCACCGCATAAATTAGCATCGGACACTATAAATTGGTATGGCTCTCCAGATGGAATAAGGTCGCTAGTAAAAACGTAAGGAGGCCCGGTCAAAACACCTGATATTGATGAAGAAACAGTGTAACTTAACGGGTCGCCACCGGTGATGCCGATCACGACATAATATCCGTTTTGTCCATAGTCACAAATCAAGTCGATGACATCTGCCTCAGGTGCGTCTACTACATTGAAGGTGATGGATCCAAGATTGCATTGAGCGCTACAAAATTTTGGCAAAACGCAATGAAAGAAGAGCAAGCAAACAATCCAAAAACAATACTTGTGCATGAGGTTTAGCATACTTTTCATCGCAAAAATTTTCTTGACCAGAACATTGAAGAGCTCAAATTACACAAATTTTTGGTGACCCGAAGAACCATTCAGAGACCGAATTCTAATAAAAAAGTCTATTTCATTCAAATGTCAGCCTATTATCAGTATTGAAATGATCATTTAGATTTAGAAAAATAGTGTGGAGTATTTCAACAGCTTTGAGGTCTTGCTTTAAATAACCCTTATCAAAATCATTTGAGCACTATATTATAGAAGTGAGGTTAAATATTAAGTAAACTTATAAAGGTAAAAAAGAAACTTTGATAACTATAAGGAAAGAAGCATAGCATAGGAGGAAGATTGACCGAAAAAAAATAAGCCCTGTAAATCAATGACTTACAAGGCTAATAGTAGCGGAGGCAGGACTTGAACCTGCGTCCGCCAGCCGGCGGATATGAGCCCAACGAACATGGAAAGGGCTTATTTTTTTTCGTTAAGGAGCAATTCCCAAATCCATCTCCTGCCAGCAGCGGATTTAAGCTGCTTTTCCCTTTTCACGGCTTCGGATTTTGTACTGAACACTTCGGTATGAAATATTTCCCAAGGCCTGAACTTAACGGTGTAGCCCTTTTTTGCAAGAAAATTGTGGGAGGCGAAACGGGCCTCTAAATCAGAGGTGTAACCGATATAGATTTTGTCGTGCGACGGGGAGTATAGGACATAAACGGTGAACATGGTATTTGAGGTTGTAAAACTAAAAAAGGCCGCCCGGAAAACCGAACGACCTTTGATTGAGTAGCGGAGGCAGGACTTGAACCTGCGACCTTTGGGTTATGAGCCCAACGAGCTACCAACTGCTCCACTCCGCGATATATTTTTTGGCTTAGGGTTTCCTTCTCTAAAATGGAACTGCTCGAATCTGCGTCCGCCATCCGGCGGATATGAGCCCAACGAGCTACCAACTGCTCCAATCCGCGATATATTTTTTGGCTTAGGGTTTCCTTCTCTAAAATGGAACTGCTCGAATCTGCGTCCGCCATCCGGCGGATATGAGCCCAACGAGCTACCAACTGCTCCACTCCGCGATATATTTTTGGCTTAGGGTTTCCTTCTCTAAAATGGAACTGTTCGAATCTGCGTCCGCCATCCGGCGGATATGAGCCCAACGAGCTACCAACTGCTCCAATCCGCGATATATTTTTTGGCTTAGGGTTTCCTTCTCTAAAATGGAACTGCTCGAATCTGCGTCCGCCATCCGGCGGATATGAGCCCAACGAGCTACCAACTGCTCCAATCCGCGATATATTTTTTGGCTTAGGGTTTCCTTCTCTAAAATGGAACTGCTCGAATCTGCGTCCGCCATCCGGCGGATATGAGCCCAACGAGCTACCAACTGCTCCAATCCGCGATATATTTTTTAAGCAACCTTTGCTGCTTTTTTATTTCGGACGGCAAAGATAAGAATGTAAAATACTATTCCCAACTTATTTTCAAAATCTCATTTGAAGAAATGGTGTCGGAAATGGATTATTGCTCATTCGCATTTAATAAGTCTACTATCGCATTTGTAATATCATGTGAACCGTCAGCAGATAGCATAGGGCTCATGACGCCGCCATAAAGCAAAACAAAATCGTATCCTTTAACAAGCCGTATTGAATCTGCATAGCTCTTTACTGCATTATTGAATTTTAGATCAAATTCATTCGTCTTGTTTTGCATTTCCATCGAGGAAGACTCTTGAAGTTGTAATATCTCTTGCTGTTTTCTTGAAAGGCGGTCTTCGATTTCTTTTGCTTGGTTAGGCGTCAAAGTACCACTTGAAGCTTTCTGTTTATAAGCATTAACATCTTTCTGAAATGCCTTTTCTTTTGAAAGCAAATTAGCACTCATTTGTTCATAGGCCTTTTCCAACTCATCCTTTGTGGCTTGATAAGATTTTGACTTGCTGTGCAGCGTATCGATATTAAGATAAACGATTTTTGAAGAAGAGGTATTTGATTTTTCTTCAGTTGTTGGATTTGTTGCAGCCTTTTCAGGTCCAGAAAAACGATCCACGTAGAGGTAGGCCACAGCTAATAATAAGATGATATTTAGCGCAAGTGATAGATTCTTCATTTTATTAAGTTGTTGTTTTTTGTAATGATGAGATGCTAAGTAAAGCGGTTGCAAAGTAAACAAATTGCGAGCTATTCATTTCATTTGATTTTGGCATTTTCATAGATACGAATCCAAAGTTCATTTTGCCCACATGACCATGTTTGGCCTTGTTCATCTTTATGTTTTAAATTATTTATTCGGTAATACTTTTTCGATAAGCCAATTTCTCTAAATGTCCTCTTAATTTGCTTCATCCGTTTTTTAGTTAATGGGGCTCCTATGTGAACAAGGCCTACATCCAAAATTATTGCACCTTCCTGTCGCTGAACATTTATAGCAATTTCTTTTAAGCCAAGCCCCAAATCATCTACGAATCGACTACTGCCAAAAAGAAATCCTACGATCTGACAATTTTCTTTTATCAAACCTTTAATTCCAGCAGCATTTTCAACCACTCGAAATCCTAAATAATGGTCAAGTCGACTTTGCCCAGAATGAAAGATACGTGATGGGGTGTTATCATTTATTTTATGGTTTTCATATTTATAAACTGGCATTTCAATCGTATCTGGAGAAATCAATAATTTTTTTGTGTCACAATCGATCGGAATGAATGGTGATGCATTATCAAGTAGCAAGTTTCCATTGTATGCCCCTTGAGTATCTTCTGAATAGTAGGCTTCTAAAGCGATCCAGTTGAATGACTCCTCAGGCTTAAATTGAAAAGTATATTTGACCCAATCAATATTTTCAATAGGAGAAGAAACCGCAAGCAGTGATTTCTGGCCACAAGGACTCATCCCTCCCCATAGTCGAAGCGAAACTGGTTGATTGTAATTGACAGGTTTTCTTTTCACCCTGCTTATGGAAATTAACTTTTCTGAGCGACAAAGAAATAATTCAAAAGAATAACATTGTCCTGCCGTAAACGGCTGAGATAATTCTTGCCCGACACTTTCTGTAGTGCCGACATCCCGAACGACGAGTCCTAAATAGGATTCCCCATCCTTTGGTAGCCGTGTCACTTGAAACTGTCCTTTTTCTACGGGGTGTAGGTCAGGTGGAGACTCATTATTAAATGCACAATTTCGCCAGCCACCCGGAACAACACCATAGTTTGGCTTCCCCTCAAACGATGGGTTTTTCAGCAGAATAGCTTCCTGCGGAAATGCTACGGTTAGGATGTTTATTAAGAAAAAAAGAAGGACAAACTTCATAGTTAGTAGTCAGAGATAATTATACAAAAATAGGCAGCCTATTTAAAGCTGCCTATTTATCGAAACAATACCAATTCCGCTTCAGTGGATGCGACCTTTCATATTTTCGGCAACATCACATTGCCCTTTGCTCTCACCACTCCCCTATCTTCCATGGCATTGTTTGAATTTTTTACCACTGCCACAAGGACAAGGATCGTTCCGCCCAACTTTCTTTTCAGAACGTTTGATCGTTTCTTGTTTTGCTTGGTGAGAAACACCTTCGGCGGCGGCTCTAGCACGTGCTGCATCGGCATCTGGAGCACCTTCTCCCGGCCTACTCATTCTCATTTTGCTCATATCCGTTTTCCGCTGCTCCCTTGCCTGCTGTACTTGCTGATTTTCTGGTAATACCAAAGTTCCTTTTGACAAGTAAGAACTGACCTCTTCATTTATTTCATAGATCAAATCTTCAAACAATTTATAAGCCTCCATTTTATACTTTACCAATGGATCTTTTTGCTCAAACGAAGCAGATTGTACAGATTCTTTGGTTTCATCCATTGAGCGCAAGTGCTCTTTCCATTTATTATCGAGGATTGACAGCGTGACTGCTTTTTCAATATCCCGCATGATGGATTTACCTCCAGACTTTACTGATTCTTCCAAGTCGGCAGAGATAGGTAACATTTTACTCCTGCCATCAGAGAATGGAACAGCAATTCGCTTATAACGCTGTCCTTCATTTTCAAATACCCTCTTTATGGTAGGGTAAAGCAGGTTAATAATCCCCGTCTCTTTTTTATGGTAAAACTCAATGAACTGTTCGGTATAATTTTCTGCCAATTCCTCCTCCGTAGCCTCATTGAATTCGGCAGCTGTAACCTTAGGATCAACCCCTAAAATACTCAATGAATCCCTTCTGAATCCATCATAATCCTCGTTCATTTTATGGTGAACAACCAAATTCTCGGTCATAGACCTGAACATATTATCAAGATCAACCTGCAAACGCTCACCACTCAAAGCATTATAACGTTTTTTGTAAATAGCTTCCCTCTGGATGTTCATTACATCATCATATTCAAGGAGGCGTTTACGAATTCCAAAGTTGTTTTCCTCTACTTTCTTTTGAGCTCTTTCTATGCTCTTGGTCACCATTCCATGCTGGATCACATCGCCTTCCTGATGCCCCATTTTATCCATCAGACCTGCGATACGTTCACTTTGGAATAGGCGCATAAGTTTGTCATCCAATGAAACATAAAACTGGGAAGATCCAGGGTCGCCCTGACGTCCAGAACGTCCTCTCAGCTGGCGGTCAACCCTTCGGCTGTCGTGTCTTTCAGTTCCTATTATAGCGAGACCTCCCACGAGTAATCTTTTACTGTCTTGAGCTGAAAGTTCTGATTTCTGGATCAAATTGTACATTTCTGGCTTTAATTGAAATGCTATCCAGAATTCGTGTGATTCGTCTAAGGTCGTCTCAATTCCAGTCCCGCCTTGGCGGATGGTATACCAATAACCGCCTTTTGCACTGCTATCCTTTTTGACATCAATTACTTCAAACAATGTCCCTGCTCCAAGTTTGATATCCGTACCACGCCCCGCCATATTTGTGGCGATGGTAACGTTACCATGCCCTTTCTCATCATGCTGCCCAGCTCTTGCAACAATAGCTGCCTCACGTTGGTGCTGCTTAGCATTTAGAATCTCGTGGTTCACCCCTCTCATGCTAAGGTAGCGACTCAGTTTTTCAGAGATGTCAACTGAAGTAGTTCCGACCAAAATAGGGCGACCAGCCCTGCTAAGCGTCGAAATCTTTTCAACCAAAGCATTGAATTTCTCTCGCTCTGTTTTATAAACCTCATCATCTGTATCGTCCCGAATGACTGGCATATTGGTTGGAATTACTGAAACATCCAGTTTGTAAATGTCCCATAATTCCTTTGCTTCCGTTTCGGCTGTACCCGTCATACCACACAATTTGTGATACATCCTGAAATAATTCTGTAATGTAACCGTGGCATAAGTCTGTGTCGCTTCACCCACTTTCACATTTTCCTTTGCTTCCAAAGCTTGGTGAAGTCCATCAGAATAACGACGGCCTTCCATCATCCGGCCGGTTTGCTCATCTACAATTTTCACCTCACCGTTCATTACAATATATTCTTCGTTTTTCTCAAACAAAGTATACGCTTTTAAAAGCTGCTGCATAGCGTGCAGACGTCGTGACTTTACTGCAAAATCCTGCGAAAGTTTAATCTTTTCTTCTTCCTTCTCTTTTTCATCCAGTTCGTCATCGCTATCAATTTCCACCATCCTTTCAGCAATATCCGGCATGATAAAGAAATTAGGGTCACCTTTTCCTTTTGCCAACCACTCTGCTCCATAATCAGACAATTCTACCTGCCTGTTTTTTTCATCTATTATAAACAGCAGTGGCTCATCTACCACGTGCATATTTTTAGAATTCTCTTGCATGTAAAAATTCTCTGCCTTTTGCAGAATAACTTTCACACCTTCCTGACTCAGGAATTTAATAAGCGGGCGATTTTTAGGCAATGAGCGATAGGCTCTTAACAATGCCATTCCGCCACCTTCTTCATCAAAACTATCATCTCCCTCATCAATCAATTTCTTAGCTGTCGCTAAATATTGGCTCGACAATTTCTGTTGCGCTGCAAGCAGCTTTTCAACATCTGGTCGTAGTTCTTTATATTCTTGTTCTTCACCACTTTCACTGACTGGCCCTGAAATAATTAAAGGTGTTCTTGCATCATCAATCAATACAGAATCCACCTCATCTATCATGGTAAAGTGATGCTTCCGCTGTACCATTTCGTCCAGCGAGCGAACCATGTTGTCCCTCAAATAATCAAACCCAAACTCATTGTTGGTGCCATAAGTGATGTCACAGTTGTAAGCATTGCGACGTGCCTCAGAGTGAGGCCTATGGCGATCGATGCAGTCAATTGTGAGGAATAAGAATTCCATAATTGGCCCTATCCATTCACAATCCCTTCGAGCAAGGTAATCGTTGACGGTTACAACATGAACCCCCTGGCTGGAAAGGCCATTGAGATATGCAGGCAACGTTGCAACGAGCGTTTTACCTTCACCAGTTTGCATCTCGGCGATTTTACCTTCATGCAGTACAGACCCGCCAATCAACTGGACATCGTAATGAACCATGTTCCAGGTAATTTCTGCTCCAGCAGCATTCCAGCTATTTTTCCAGACGGCTTTATCTCCTTCTATTTTTACGTAATCCTTTGCCTGATTGGCAGCCAGCTCTCGGTCATGCTGTGTAGCTGTAACAATCAAAGTTGAATTATTGGTAAATCGGCGAGCCGTTTCTTTTACAACTGCAAATGCTTCTGCATGAATTTCAGAAAGGATTTCTTCAAGGTGCTTATCACGCTCTTTTATCAGTTCATCAATCTCTTTGAAATATTCCTCTTTTTTATGGACATCCTCCTCGTTGTTTGCTTCCTTTCGAGTAGAATTGATGTCTTCGTCAATACCAGCAAGGTGGTCGGCGATCCTGCTGCGGAATTCTACCGTTTTATTCCTCAATTCATCCAAGCTGAGGCCTTGCAGCTTTTCGAATTCTTCATTTACAGCATCCACGATGGGGCTGTATTTATTAAAGTCCCGCTCACTTTTATTTTTGAAAATATTTTTGAATATACCAATCATAATTAAAATATATGGAGAGATTAGAATACGGGCAATTGAAGCACTGCTTTGGATGGGCACATTGTCTACCTGCCGTAATCTAATGTCTTTTGTTTCGTCCTGAAAAAATCAGGCGGCAAATTTAGCATTTCACAGGGGTACTGTGAGGTTTGATTTTTTAACACAATTCGTTCCAGCCTGAAAATTCGGACGGTGTGGCAGAGGAAAGCGGAAATGATCGGTAATAATGGCAGAGCACCTCGTTTCTATTTAAAAATAATATTTGGCTTCCAGCCTTATCGGCATGTAAATAATTGGGAATACGTATCAATTCATATTATTTATCTACTTTGTGACCTCAATTCAAGGGATAGTTGAAATATCCCAAATAATCCACGCATCTTTCCCATCTTTTAGTTTCCAATTGTCAAAAAAAAGATCTTTTCACATTTAAATCAAAACAATATGAAAGTCAAATCAATTCTGTTCGTAGTCGGGGTAATTCTGCTCTTCGCAAGTTCTTGCACATCCCCAAGTGAAGCTCCTGCTCCACTCGATATGGATCAAATTAAAGCTGATTTACAGGCCATGGAAGATGCCTATGCTGTCGCTCAAAATGCAAAGGATGCTGAAGGGGTAGTTGCATATTACGCAGAGGATGCCGTGAATCTCCCTGATGGTGAGCCACCAATAGTCGGGAAGGCAGCCATTTTAGAAAGGATAAAAGCTGAAATGAACGATACTTCAAGCGCAACTATCGCATTTGAAGTAGTAAATGTCTGGGCAGCTGGGGATATTGCTGTTGAAGTTGGGAAAAGTACAGTGACGACTGCCGACGGAAGTACCCATACTGGCAAATACGTCTCAATTTTTGAAAAAAGAGATGGTAAGTATATATGTGTCAGAGATATTTGGAATGAAGATACTAAAGATGACGACGACGATGATGAAAATGGTGACGATGATGAAAGTAGCGATGATTAAGGACTGAATGACATAATTAATAAGTCGAAATAAAAACAAAAATGCAAACGGGAGTTTCCCCCTCGTTTGCATTTCCTTTAGCCTTTACTCAAATAAATAGGTAATCAGTAGTCTTGTTCACAAATAACAAATTGGTATTTGAAAAAATCTTTTCCATTTTGAAAAACCAATTTTTTAAGTCCATAACTGGGGCTATGAATTGAAAAAATTGATTATTCAAAAAGAAAAATCTAATTCTCATATCCTCAATTCTTATTTATGAACAAGACTAGTGAATTATGGTTTAGCAACCTTGGGCTTATATCTTTCTTTTCCTTTTCTGTATTCGCCTAAAGCGACAGTTTGCCCAGGATGGCAATTCCATGCATCAGGCATATAGACACTTGTGAAATTATAAATCTTTTGATTGGTAGGATCCATGACCGACAGATCATTTCCTGCATTTGCATTAGCAGAGTTTGGGAAAATAGCCATTGGGTCGTTCGGCGTTATCAATTCAAGTGAAGCCGGGCAATCTTCATTCCTATTGGCAAATGTAAACAACAATGTTTCCTCACCTTCTTGCAGCACAATTTCTGGATAGTTTGATATCAATCCAAAGGAGATATAGTTGTACGCTGGGTTCTCTTCGGGTGTATAAATAACCGCATTTTGAAGCCATTCACCGCTTATGTTTTTAAATCCAGTGAATGCTACACCTACTGGTGCGACTACTGTAACTTGACCAGAACCAACAATCGTATAAGGGTTTATCTGAACGCCTTCTTCCAATCTGGCAAAAACGCCCCATTGCTGCTCAGTTTCCATCCAATGAAGTTTGAACTGAATTTGTGCGAACGAAGAAACAGATATTAGCATGGCTACACCAATGCCCAGGATTCTTAAGAGTGGGAATCTTTTCATGGTTATCTTATTTTAAACGAAACTGAATGGAAGCAAGCAGCTTCTGGGCTCAGTTTTTATAAAAATCTATAAAGAGGGAGATTGAATAAGGGAGGATTATGTTTACTTAAATTGCAACATTGATGCCAGTCAGTAATCTAAAAAAAATGGCTTTTGGTTGAACAACCAAAAGCCATTTGAATATCTGATTCAGATAGAATCTTAACCTCCGAAATCGTCAAAGGCTATATTTTCTTCCGGAACGCCAAGCTTATCCAAGGTAGAAATAACAGAAGCGTTCATCGCTGGAGGACCGCAGAAGTAGTATTCTACTTCCTCTGGCTCAGGATGATCTTTCAGATATTGCTCATAAGCAATCTGCATAACGTACCCTTTAAAGCCATCTCCTTTTGGATCATTGATATCAGATTTCACAACCCAATTATCTTCTGGGAGTGGGTTATCCAATGCTATGTAGAACTTGAAATTTGGGAATTCTTTTTCAATCGCTCTGAAATCTTCCACATAAAATAATTCCCTTTTCGTTCGGCCTCCATACCAAAATGAAACTTTACGATCCGTAATTTTCAGTGTATGGAACAAGTGGAATAAATGTGAACGCAATGGCGCCATACCTGCACCACCACCAATATAGACCATTTCTTTTTTGGTCTGCTTGATGAAAAATTCACCATAAGGGCCAGATATAGTTACTTTATCACCAGGTTTTTGATCAAAAACATAAGATGAACAAATACCGGGATTTACATCCATCCATCCATTTTTTGCCCTATCCCAAGGTGGTGTAGCGATACGGATATTGAGCATCACGATATTTCCCTCTGCTGGGTGATTGGCCATTGAGTATGCCCGGAAAATGGGTTCCGCATTTTTCATTTTCAAATCCCAGAGCTTGTATGTGTCCCATTCTGACTGGAATTCATCTGGCGCTTTACCCATCCGTGGGTGGGAAGTAATGTCTATCTCTTTGTAATCTGTTTCAACCTCAGGTACATCAATTTGAATGTATCCACCTGCTTCAAAATCCAGTTCTTCGCCTTCAGGAAGCTTGACCACAAACTCTTTAATGAAAGAAGCCACGTTGTAATTTGAAACTACCTCACATTCCCATTTCTTGATACCAAATATCTCTTCAGGAACACGGATTTTCATATCACCCCGAACTTTTACTTGGCATGCAAGGCGCTCATTATCAGCTGCATCTTTTCTACTGATGTGGTTGAGCTCTGTAGGTAGGATATCTCCTCCACCCTCATCAACCTTACAGCGGCACATGGCGCAAGTCCCACCTCCACCACATGCCGATGGCAGGAACACATTCATATTCGACAATGCTCCAAGCAATGTTGCACCTGGCTTTACTACCAATGGATTGTCTTCGTCGCCATTTACAATAATCTTCACATCGCCTTGTGGTACAAGTCTTTTTTGAGCTGTTAGAAGGCCAAAAGTGAGGATAAGAATTACAACCAAAAAGGCTGCAATGCTACCTCCTATAAAAGCAAAATCAATTAAAAATATCATTACTATTGGTAAATGATGAATGGTAAATGGTGAACAAAACACCATTTACTATTTCGTTTTTTACTGAAAATATGTTGCTGGACTGATTCCCATCAATCCCATAAAAGCCATTCCCATTAAACCAGTGATAAGGAATGCCATACCAAGGCCACGAAGCGGTCCTGGAACGTTGCTATAGCGGATTTTCTCACGGATGGCTGCCATCAGAACAATGGCGATAAAAAAGCCAAATCCCGATCCGAACCCGAAAGTAGCTGCCTCAGGAAAATTGTATTCTCGAGCCACCATAAACAATGCACCACCGAGGATGGCACAGTTTACTGTGATGAGTGGAAGGAAAATGCCCAGCGCATTGTATAAGGCTGGTGAAAATTTCTCAACAATCATTTCCACTAACTGCACTGTAGCAGCAATCGTAGCAATAAAAAGGATGAACCTCAAGAATGTTAAGTCCATACCAAACAAGCCATTTTCTCCCAGCAATTTTTCATTAATGAACCAGTTGATTGGAACGGTCAATGTCAATACGAAAATAACTGCAGCTCCAAGCCCGACAGCAGTTTTTACTGATTTAGAAACAGCCAAAAAAGAACACATGCCCAGAAAATAGGACAAAACCATGTTCTCCATGAAAATTGACTTGAGGAATATATCTAATAATTCGCCCATTTTTATAAATAGTGAGTAGTGATTGGTGATCAGTGATTAGGAAATTCCTAATCACTGATCACCAATCACCAATTAACTAATATCAATTAATTTAGCATTGCGGGCACGCTGTACCCATATAATGATGCAGATTACAAACAGTGCTGCTGCAGGTAACACCATTATATTATTTGGCATGTACCACCCGAAAAACGGATTGGTGGTTGTGTCAATTAAATATTCAGGCGTATTACCAATGATTTTGAAACCCATCAAACTTCCTTTACCAAACACTTCCCTCGCAACTGCAACCATTATGAGAATAATACCATAACCAGCACCATTGCCGAGTCCATCAAGGAATGAGCGCCAAGGCTTGTTGGCCATTGCATATGCTTCCAAACGTCCCATTACGATACAATTCGTGATGATGAGACCGATGTAGACACTTAGTTGTTTCCAAATTGGATAGTTCGCTGCTTTTAACACCAGCTCAACCAGGGTCACCAAAAAGGCAATCACCACCAATTGCACGATCATACGAACCTGCTTTGGAATCCCTTTTCTCATAAAAGAAATAGTGAGGTTGGAAAATGCCATTACGAATGTGGCCGAAAGGGCCATGATCACGGCAGGTTTTACCATTGAGGTTACCGCTAAAGCAGAACAAATACCCAATACCTGCACGGTAATCGGGTTATTGTCGTTCAACGGGTCAGTAAGGAGTTTGCGCTCCTTTTTTCCAAACATGGGTTCTTTTTCTTGAACCACTTGTGTTGCTGTTTCTGACATGGATATTGTTTGAATGCAAGAATGATTGAATGAGAGAATTCTAAATCGAATCTCACTCAGTCATTCAGTCATTTATTTTTTCAATGATTCAAAATATGGGAGATAGATCGCTAAGCCTTTGTCCATCATTTTTGTAACACCATCTGAAGTAATGGTAGCTCCGGCAATCGCATCCACCTGATGGTCAGGCTTTTTAACACCACCTTTAACTACTGCTACAGAGGTATATTCTCCATTTTCGTCGTACAATTTCTTTCCAATAAAAGCTCTCTTAAAAGCTTCACTGTCTTTGATTTCAGCACCAAGACCAGCAGTTTCCGTGACGTGATCGAAAGTGATTCCTGCAATTGTATTGAAATCATCTTTGATCGCAATAGTGCCCCAAATCTTATCCCAAAGTCCGTTGCCACGAACTGCAACCAGATAGTATTTAGAAGATTCACCTTGGAAAATATAAACAGGGTACAACCGATCAGCAGCGGGCTTTTTTTCTTCTTGCTTCATATCAATGTCGTCCGCTTTTGCCCCTTCTACAACTTTTCCATTGGCATCAATAACCAACTGTTCCATTTTACTGTCAAAAAGGCTGAGTACTTCTTCAGTAGGTGCATTGGCGATATCAATGGATAGTTGATCCTTGACCGCACTTAGTATGTCTCTTTTCTTGAACACCGCCTCATTTGCATCATGTATTGGTTTCAATCCAGAGAAAGTAAATGCAAGCATGACGGCAACCACTAGCGACATGCCTATGATGTACATCAGGGTATATCTGTTATTATGCATTGAAATTGGTTATTAGATTTTAATTCTTGGTTCTTAGTTTATTGTTGGAAATAATTAAACCACAAACAATGTACTAAGAATAGAAATCATCAAGCTACTTGTTTAACACGCTTCATGCGGCGATTGATGTTCGCCTGCACGACATAATGGTCAATTAATGGGGCAAAAACATTCATGAACAAAATCGCCAACATCCAACCTTCAGGATAGGCAGGGTTCAGCACCCTTATTGTCATTGCAATCACACCTATAAAAATACCGTAAATCCATTTCCCAGTATTCGTACCAGAGGCTGTCACAGGATCGGTGGCCATAAAAGCCATTGCGAACCAAAAGCTACCCATATACAAATGATAATGCCAAGGGATGTCCATATAAGCGTCGAATCCCCATGCATTGAATATCATACCCATTCCTATTGTACCGATCAATCCAGCCAACATGATCCGCCAGCTGCCTATGCCAGTAGCAATAAGCATCAATGCTCCCATGATGATAAGCGGTTTGCTCGTTTCACCAATAGAACCTGGAATAGTTCCCCAGAACATTTGCATAGGAGAATAAACATCCGTTACAGAAGTCCAACCGTTCATAGCCAGACCGAGAGGGGTTGCACCAGTGAATCCATCGGCAACTGAAAGTCCCCCCGCACCAAAAGTTGATATCCCAAGCCCCCCAAATATCCAGTCGAAGAATCCGTGCGCCCAGCCATACATTTCACCAAATGCCATGGCGCCATCGAATTCAATTCCTGATATCCAGCATTGATCTCCTGAAATGGTAGTCGGATAAGCAAAGAACACAAACGCACGTGCAAGCAGCGCAATGTTTAATACGTTCATCCCAGTACCACCAAATGCTTCTTTACCCAAAATAACTGCGAAAGCAACAGCCAAACTCAAAATCCAAAGCGGAATGTCAGGTGGCATAACGAGAGGGATAAGTGCCCCCGAGACAAGGAATCCTTCTTCAATTCCATGTCCTTTTTTGGCAGCATAATAAAATTCAATCCCTAATCCCACCACATGAGTTACAACAAAAATTGGCAAGATTTGTATTAGGCCGTATGCAAGCTTAAGATGCATCCCTGCCATAAATGAAGTGTGCTGGCCGAGGGCGACAAAATGCTGATGCCCAATGTTGTACATGCCAAAAATGTAACACAATTGAAGTGCGAGCACAACGATTACCATTGTACGCTTCAAATCTATACGATCACGCATATGTACACCTGGACCTTTGGTAGTGTGGTTCGGTGTAAACAAAAAGGTGAAAAACCCATCATATAGTGTATGCAAAAACGGGCTGGTCTTTTTGTCAGGCTCAAAGCCTTTTATTTTATCTATTAAGTTGTTCATTTATAAAATTGGTATTGGGTATTAGGGTATTTGGTATTGGGAAATATCCAATATCCAATTCCTACTACCTAACTTATTTTATCCTTGTTCGTGCATCATATCCAACCCTGTTCGCAGTATCTGCTGAAGCGGTTGTTTAGAAGTGCATACAAATTCACAAATAGCAATGTCTTCTTCTACAATCTCGTGAATCCCCAGGCCTTCCATTTTTTCATAATCGTTAGTCAATACAGCCTTCATCAAATGCTGTGGGTAAATATCCATAGGAAGAACCGCTTCGTATTGGCCAGTCATTACAAAAGCTCGCTTCTCACCATGCATATTGGTGTCACCTTTATATAATGTATCTGGGAAAATAGAAGCAGTAGGAATAGACTTTGAAGCAGTAGGAACTGCCTTTGGCGCCAACAACCATCCAAACATTTCATAGTAGTCACCTTCTTCAATCACCGTAATCTGATCATCATAAAAATTGACAAAGTTGGCTGTTCCTTTTTTCTGACCTGATAGTACATCTCCTGAGATATATCGCACATGGTCATTGTTAAGGTTGTTTTTCAAAAGGTCACCAATGTTAGCTCCTGCAAAAGTTCGGGCATAATGTGGTTCTTTCAATTCAGCTCCCGTCAATGCAATAAGGCGTTCTGTATTCCAGCGATTTTCAGTGAATATCCGACCAAGTGTAATAACTTCTTGAACACCTAAAGTCCAAACGGAACATTTGGGTGTAATAGGAGCAATATGGTGGATTTGTATCCCAACGTTTCCAGTAGGGTGAATGCCGCTGAACCAATGTTTTTCAACTCCGTCGGCATTTGTAAATGCAGCAGCCGGAGGATTATCACCATTGGCACTCAAGCCCAAATGGACACTTCCAGTTGTTAGCTTTGCCAATACATCAAGTCCTTTTTGAAATGCAGTTTCATTGCCAGACACTTCCAAATTAAGATCGGGAGCGTTTGGCGCAGTATCAAAAGTACTGATGAAAATATCCCTTGGAATGTCGTGTATTTCAGGAAGGGTGTCGTAAGGACGGTGTCTGAACAGAGGCCAGGCACCTGTATCTAGCAGATGATTGACCAATTCTTCACGGCTGCCATTTTCCAAATCGAAAGAAGGCAATTCAAGGAATTGTTGGTCTTTGTCAGCGAGGATCACAACTTCAACAATTGATCTGCGATCGCCGCGGTTTACAGCTATCACTTCCCCACTGACCGGGGCTACGAAATTAAGGTTGGTCACTTTTTTATCATGAAATAAAAGGTCGCCAGCCTTAACATTATTGCCAACTTCCACCACCATTTTTGGGATGGGTGCTATGCCCCTGAAATTCGGAGGGTTCACAGCAAAAGTGGAAACATTAGCATCTTTTATAGTATTGTTTGCCTTTCCTTCCAACTTGACGTCAAATCCTTTTTTCAAAAAGGTCACTTCACCGTCACCTACGTAATTTGGTTTCCTATTTCCAAATAATTCATTGAATCTTGGGAAAATAGAAAAATTACTTTTTTCAACATTGGCACCAGCTTTTTGCGCCTCCAACCTCATGAGGTTATCTGCTACTTGAACGATCACCGAAAAAGCAATAAGCACCACTACTATCAATAGTGTTATTACAAGCATGCTGCTCCCGGAACTGTCTTTAGCTTGCGCAAAAGTGGATTGTGAAAGGAATAGGAATGAAGATAGGAGGAAAAACCTCGTAAAAACCGTTCTCATTCTTAAATAATGATTGCCTGCTAAACTTAAAGCAGGGATGAAATTAAATTGAAAGAAAGTGTAGGATAGGTGAATTTGCGGCTTATGCAGAAGATGTATCGCTAAATCAGTAGTCAATACAAAGTTTCCAGCTCACAATTTGACGATAATGAATTTAATCACATAAGAAAAACGCCGATCCTAAACCACTCGTTTTCAATAGGTTTTGATGAAAATGAGTTAAATGAATTTGCTTTCAACTCTACCCATTTCCAAAATTGCCGCAAATTTAATAAACGTTTGCATTTAAGAAAGAAGACAAGCTTGTTTCCGAAGGATAATAATTTATTTAGATTTAATCGAAATTAGCAGCAGGATGGCTTCATAGTTCTATTACTCCATTATGTATTGAAATTTGCCTAATAACCATGAAACCATGATTCTTTTTACCATTTTCGTAGCTTTCGGCCAAAATTGAATACATGCTGCTATTGAAATCATGTCTGACTGGACTTGCGATTTTCTTTTTGTGTATTTGTAATGCACAAGAACTTCGTACTTCCCTTTTCCAATATCAAATGAATGCTCTATCTCTCAATCCGGCGTTTTCGTCTTACGTCGAGGCATCAGGGTTTGAGGCTACCTATTTTGGCAATTTCATCTCAGAAGGTACTGTTTCCCGATCTGTTTTAGTGAACATGCAAGGTGCAACTGAAAGAGGAGGTCTTGGACTTACCTTTCAATTTTACCGAACAGGTGATATAGGGGAAGTGAACTTGCGCCCAGCCTGGTCACGCCGGTTCCAGTTGCAAAACGGGAATGATCTTTCTTTTGGAGCAGTGGTGGGACTGAATTATTTTGATGTTACAAATAGTATTTTTTCCTCGGTCAATTCCGATTTTGTATCCATAGACGGTGGCTTTGGAATCTACTATAAAGCTGATCAATTTTTTGCAGGATTTTCTGTTATCAACTTATTCGAAGCTTCAGCAGGTTTGGATGATGACGCACAAAACATCAATCCACTTCGAGAAAATCCTTATAGCCTGCATATCGGTACGGTTCAACCTTTTATTGCAGGGATGAAAATCAAACCAGTGGCTTTATTCAGATATATTAATGTGTACCAATTGCCTGACCAGTCCTTTCAAAATATCGCAGAAAACTATTCCATTGACTTGCAGGCAAATATATTTATTGAAGACACCTATATAATTGGGTTGCTATACGGACATACCAATGCTGACATTTTTAGCAATACTTCAAGATTTGGTATTTCTGCTACATATGTTCTTGATAATTTTAGGCTAACCTATGCCATCCAAAACAATACTCAATCAACCAATTCCGTATCACTGCCAGTTAGCCACTTGATCACTGCTGGCTATGATCTTCGCAATGGGGAAGAAGAATCGACATTTAGGTATTTCTAAAATAGACACCATCTCACATTCTCACTTATGGGATTTACTTTTCTTGAATTATTCGCCACCATTTTTTCACTGATCTGTGTGTGGTTGACTGTAAAGCGGAACATCTGGTGCTGGCCCACAGCTATTATTGGCGTAACTGCCTATTTCTTTGTTTTTTATGAAAATAAGTTATACGCTGACATGACACTTCAGGTGGTCTTTTTTGTACAAAGTATTTATGGCTGGTATTTTTGGCTGCACGGAAAAAAAGGCGATGAAGGCAATGTTCCCATACGTCGACTGACACTGCAAGAGTGGCTGTATGTAGCCGGCACAATTGGTCTTTCTGTCCTGCTGTTTGGCTATTTATCTGATAATTTTACCGATACAGATGTGGCTTATTTGGATGCAACGGTAGCTTCAGTGAGTTTGGTCGCTAATATTCTACTAGCGAGAAAAGTCCTCGACAACTGGCTGATGTGGATTGCAGTGGATGCCGTTTATGTTGGCTTATTTTTTTACAAAGACCTATACCTGACAATGGTCTTATACCTTGTTTTCTTTTTTATGGCAATTTCGGGATACTATCAATGGAGAAAAGAATGGCTACTACAAAAGGCTTGATACTTGGCAAATTTATGCCTCCTCACAACGGACATAAATTCCTCATTGAAACAGCAGCAAAGCAAGTAGATGAGTTGACAGTTTTGGTATGCAGCATCCAAAGTGAGCCAATAAAAGGGGTGCTCAGATATGCTTGGATGAAGGCTTTATTTCCGCATCTCAGGGTTCTACATGTAACCGACGAAAATCCACAAGAGCCTGCCGATCATCCAGATTTTTGGGAAATTTGGACAAACACTATCCTAAAAAATTGCCCGGATGGAATAGATATCGTTTTCACATCTGAAGATTATGGAGACGAATTGGCAAAATGCTTACAAGCACAACATGTTTTGGTTGACAAAGAAAGGGCTACAGTTCCAATATCAGCTTCTAAAATAAGAAACTCACCTTTTGAAAATTGGGAATATATTCCAAAACAAGTTCGCTCTTACTTCATAAAAAGAGTGGTGTTGACTGGGCCAGAATCAACGGGAAAAACAGTGCTTTCAAAACAATTAGCAGAGCATTTTCAAACAGTCTGGGTGTCGGAATACGGCAGGCAGATCAGCGAAGAAAGAGGCGATGATCTTACTCCAATGGATTTCGCCCACATCGCCGGTGGCCAATTAGTTAGCGAAGATAAAGCTGCCGAAAAAGCAAATAAAGTATTGTTTTGCGATACAGATTTAATCGTCACAGAAGTTTGGGGTGAAATTTTCATGGGACAGTGCCCTACTTGGATTATTGAAATGAATCACCTGCGCCGATATGATCTGTTTCTGCTACTCTCTCCAGATATCCCATGGATTGATGATGGAACTCGTGGATATTCTGATATCCGAGAACGTCAATACAAAAGAATAAAAGATGAGTTGGTTAGCAGGAATCTTCCTTACGTTGAGATTTCAGGATCTTATACAGAAAGATTTAATAAGGCTGTAGATGAAGTGAAAAAGCTGTTGAAAGGATAATCACTTTGTTCCCCGTTTTTAACAAATTGCTGTTTCACCTTTTAAAGGCTCGAACGGAACAATTACCGGTTTTTTCACGTACAAAAATCACATTAGAGCTGCCCTCTGCCGCACTTCAAATTGACGAACAATCTACCATTTCTGACCAAACTTCTACGACTGAAGAATCAATACAACCATCCCTTCTTTTTCCAAAACTTTGTATATACCTTTGCGCCCGAATTTCAAACCCTCTAAAAACGGTTGATTTTCAGTCAATAAAATGAAATAAACCTTTTTGGTTTTTACAGGTCGAGCAGCAACTTTTACTAGAACTTTTTGGAGGAAGAATGATTTACAAAGAAGTTTTTTAGCAACGGCCAAATTATTTGAAAATAACTACGCACAATATTTTACGAATGAATTCATCATCGGCAACATTCCCTGCCAAAAAGCCACTGTCAGGTAATCTCTCCCAAAACACCGTTAAAAATGCAGTTATCCTGGCTGCTGGCAAAAGCTCCCGTTTCCGTGAAAGTGGTGTCCTCAAGCCTAAGGTTTTAATGAAAGTTGGAGGACTTAAACTATTGGAAAGAGCAATTCTAACGCTCCATTCTGCTGGTGTCGAACATTTCAGAATAGTGGTAGGTGCCTATCGTGATCAGGTAGTCCCTGAAATGCAGAGTTTGAGCCGATTGAAAGATATCGATATTGAATATGTGGAATGTCCTGATTATGAAAAAGGGAACGGTGTCTCTTTTGGGTCGGGAGCAGAAGGATTTGACGGGCCATTTTTGTTGACCATGTCCGACCATATATTCTCCCCAGATACAGTTCGAGATTTTATTGAGCAGACGGCAGAACAACCTCACCTTCCTGCGCTTGCTTGCGATCCAGAATTGGATGATGTTTTCGACATGGATGATGCGACCAAGGTCGCTTCAAAAGAAGGGTTTATAAACAACATTGGGAAGGAGATCAAAAAATATGACTTGGTTGACACTGGTCTTTTCTATTTTCCCAATAACTATGGAAAAAGGGTTGGAAAGCTTGCCAAGAATGGCGCAAATTCAGTCAGCAATATTATTCAAGAATTTATTGATGAAAGCGGTGTCCGGGCAGTTTCATTGGATAAACCAATGTGGCAAGATGTGGATAACCCCAGCATGAAAAAAGAAGCCGAACGCCGCTTGATGCGCCAATTAGTGCGCCCAAGCGATGGCTGGGTTAGCCGGAAAATCAATCGGGTATTTTCTACCCGCCTCAGTTTCTTGTTAGCCAAATTCAATGTAAGCCCAAATGTTGTAACAACCCTCGCTTTTTTATTGACCATGGTCGGCGCATGGTTTGCAGCTTCCGGCATCTACATGCAGATAGCAATAGGCGCTTTGATATTTCAACTTGCCTCTATTCTTGACGGATGTGATGGTGAACTTGCCCGCCTTACCTTACGTACCTCAAAATTCGGTTCTTGGTATGAACAGTTTGCCAGTAACCTGCGGTATATCATATTCTTTGAAGCGCTTGGCATCAGTGCTTGGCAAGCTACCGGCTCTCAGGTTTATTTATTTGCTGTTGTGATGCTTGCCGCATTGGCTATTTATATGCTGGCGCAAATGGGGTCGCTCGCATACAATCAACGCCATGACATCAACCCCGCCAGGCTCATTCCCGAATCGAATAACCCGAATAGCACATCTGCTTTACTAGACCGCTTTTTCAATTTTTGGCGAGAGCTCAACAAGCAGGATATGCTTGCCTTCGTGACTTTTCTTTTCTGCATAGTATTTCTTTATAAAGCCATGTTCTGGCTGGCATTATTGGGAACGACCGTAACTGCAATCATGGTCTCAAAATCTGTGACCGCATCAGCGATGCAAAAAGAAGGAGCTGCCTCTACTATTTTTGATAAAATAGATCCTATTTATTTCTATCTGTTGGGGGTTACCATCCTTTGTGCGCTCATTTTCAATATGGAACTGAATGTCGTAGCTGAGTCTATGGCCGCTGTTGGCAACAAGTTGTTTTTAGTATTCAGCGTCGCCATAATTTGGATTTTGGCAAATACAATGTGCATCCGCACTCTGGTAAAAGGTAAAGTATCTTTTCCTGATCTGATGTATAACCAGCTCACAGGAGATGCCTATAATACCATCATCCCACTGGCTGGACTTGGTGGAGAGCCACATAAGATTAAACACCTCACTCAATGGTTGGATTGGCACACAGCAAGCCGAGCGATTGTTGTTGATAGGTTGATTCATGCAACGACAGGAATGTTGTTTTCTGCCGTTTGTGTAGGTGCCACTTTGTACCTCATTGAATTAGATGCTGCATTGTTTTATCCACTTCTTATCGTTGCAAGCCTTTTTGCGATAGGAGCTGTGGCCATGGTTTGGCTTTCACTTTCCTCTGCACCTTCCCGAATTGCAGGTTATATTTTGAAGAAATTAAAAATCGTTGAAGAATACCGCAATGACCCCGTGCCTCCAAAAATGTTTTTCCAAGCTTTCTTCTTTAAATTTATGGGGCGCTCATTTAATCTAGTGGAGATTTACCTCATGTTCATGATTTTCAGCCTTTCTCCAAACTTCTTCGACCTTACAGCAGTAGCAGGATTCATTTCAACGAGTGCGACCATATTCTTCATCATCCCACAGGGTTTGGGTGTGAACGAATTGGGTATCAGTACTGCACTTGACATACTTGGTTACACCGCTGCTTTGGGCATTACATTCGGACTGATTCGTCGAGCGAGAATGATATTTTGGGCTTTGTTTGGCGTGGCACTTCATTTGGCAGTTTCCGTAGTTAAGAAGTTCACACTGAGCAGTGTAAGAGGGTAAGGCTTGGCTTGGCCTGCCAATTTATTTCTTTTATCTTTGGTAAAATAATTTGCATGACCTCACAGGTAGATCGAAAACTTTTCACCAGAGATGACTACCACAGAATGGTGGAGGCTGGAGTATTATCCGAAAATGACAAGGTGGAGTTGATCAATGGAAATATCCTGCACATGAGCCCAATTGGAACCAAACACCTCGCTACTGTCAACCGCTTAGTCTGGCTTTTTAATAAAATTCTTTCGGACGACTTTATTCTTAGCATCCAAAACCCGGTTGGTTTAAATGAATATTCTGAACCAGAACCCGATGTAGCTATTTTGAAATTTAAGGAGGACTTTTATGAAAGCGGAAAACCTTCTCCAAAGGATATTCACCTAATCATTGAAGTTTCAGATACTACTCTTGAAAAGGACCAAAAATTAAAAATACCCCTTTACGCATAAGCAGGAATTCCGGAAGCATGGATTATTGATTTAGTAAATTCTCAAATCTGCGTTTATAAAGACCCAACCAAAGAAGGTTATACATCAAAACAAATATTCCACCCAAATGACTTAATTTCTGTTTCAAATATTCAAGGTTGGGAGCTTCATGCATCTAAAATATTTGGTTTTTAATTCAGCAAAAAAATTACAAAACCAACAATTTAACAGCCTTGGCATTTACTTTGAAGTTATCTTTGCAAAAATTACATCGTGCATAAAACCATTCGACATATCACTACTACCTTCATGACAGCCATTTTACTGGTTGCATCTTGTGGTTTAAGTGTATGCTGCTTATATGGTTGTCATGGTGATGCTGAGGCGTTAGAGGCTATATGCTGTAAAACTGAGGTAAGCGATTCTCAAAACAAACACAGTACGCAAGAATGCCCAAACTGCGCCTCAGAATATGTAAACCTTGATGTTGATTATCTTTCTTCTTCTTTTGATTTCAAAATCAACATCCCAACTGTTTCTTCTGCCATTTCTTCCTTTTCGTATGTTGAAACAGCTATCATTCAAAAAGCGATTCAACTCTGGGAGCTAAACCTTCCTCCCCCACCCTTCGGCAAAGAATTGCTGCCACACATCCAGTCTTTCCTCTGTTAGATTTTCAGTTACTCTTTTTGTCGAAATACATCTCTAACAATGTATTTGTTCATCTGAACAATACAATTAATAATGTACTCCATGAAGACACTGATAAATAACACAAAGCATTTTTACAAATATTTAATTACAAGAAAAATATCCGCTGCATTTGCAGCCAAGTACTTTTTACTTTTTACTTTCTACTTTTTACTTCTAACAGGGTCTCAAGCTCAAGACAACGCACACAAACTACTTTACGGAAACGTTTTTAACCAAAATGGTGAAAACTTGATCGCTGCCACAGTGCAGTGGGAAGGCACTACTATTGGCACCATCACTGACGAAAACGGCGATTTTTGGTTGCCGAAAATGGATCAAACTGCCAATTTGGAAATCAATTATGTTGGGTACGATCCTGTACTAATAGAAATGTTTCCTTATGAAGATACGGCGTATATCAAGATAGAAGGCATCGCCGAACTTCAAGTTGTCGAGATAGAAGGGCAACGCAATGATGTTTTCACCTCGACCCTCGACCCTCTTAATACGGAAAACATTTCCGCCTGCGAACTAAAAAAGGCAGCTTGTTGCAATCTTGCAGAGAGCTTCGAAACCAGCGGCAGTGTGGACGTGATGAAAGCTGATGCTGTGACAAGTACCACGGAAATCATGATGCTCGGCTTGCGGGGAATTTATTCACAACTTTTAGTTGAAAAACGGCCAGTATACACCGGTCTCGGTTATCCATTTGCGCTGGAAAACATACCTGGCACTTGGGTTTCTGGTATTCAGGTGTCGAAAGGGGCAAGCACCGTGCAAAATGGCCCGCAGTCTATAACAGGGCAGATCAATATCGAGTTGGTGAAGCCTTGGCAGGATAAGCCGCTGTATGTAAATCTATTTGGCTCAACAACTGAAAGGGGCGAAGCCAATGTCCATTGGAATAAAAACTGGACTGACAAACTCAGCACTGGAGTGATTCTGCACGGTAGCACCACTCAGGGCGAATTTGATAACAATGGTGACACTTTTCTCGACCAACAGACCAAACGAAGCCTTAACGGGCTGTTCCGCTCTTTTTACCGGTCTGATAATTTCAGTACCCAACTGAACCTTCAAGTCATCAACGACGAGCGGGAAGGTGGACAAATAATGTCGGAGAACCAGTCAAACCCAGAGGCATTTTACCGCAGCAAATTGCAAAACAAACGTATCGATTTGTTTGGAAAATTTGGCTATTTCGGCTTTGACAGGCCCGTGACATCCATTGGACTCATTTACAATGCGAGCTGGCAGGAAATGGACAATTTCTTTGGGCATAATACCCATTTCGGCGACCAGAAAAGGCTCTATGCCAACCTGTTGTTCTCAACCTTTTTGGGTACGACGGCTCATACCCTGAACCTTGGCACAAGCATCGAATACGACAACTTCGAAGAATATCTAAACCAAGCCGACTTTAGCCGTAAAGAAGTAATGCCAGGGGCATATGCGGAATATGTTTACAATAGTCCCGGCAGCGGTTTTGGAGCTATTGCTGGAGTTCGGGCTGACCACCATAATACGTTTGGTGCTTTCGTAACACCAAGGATGAACTTAAAATACAACTTTACGGAAAACAGCATTGTCAGGTTGAGTGCTGGACGGGGAGTGCGCAGCTCACAAGTATTAGCAGAAAACCTTCCCATTTTGGCCACCAATACACAAGTTGAGGTTTTGGAAAAATTGAAAATGGAAGACGCTTGGAATTTAGGATTGAACTACACCCAAAGCTTTAGCCTTTTTGGTCGAAATGCCAATTTCGTTGCGGACCTCTACCGCACCAATTTCAATAACCAAATCGTTGTAGACATGGAAAGCCAACATGGCTCGATGCTGATCTATAACCTCGACGGAAAGAGTTATGCAAACAGTATGCTTTTGCTCGGTAGCTGGAGCGCTTTCAAAGGGTTTGATGTGAAGTTGGCCTACAAGCTCAATGACGTAAAAACCGCCTATAACCCACCGACATATTTCACTAAAAGCGACGCCATCGAAAGACCACTTACTGCCCGCCACCGAGGATTAGTGACGCTTAATTATGAGACGCCGGATGAGAAATGGATGTTCAATACTAATATCCAGTTCACTGGCAAACAACGGTTTATGGACGAAAAACACCTGCCACCCAATTATGCTGACCGATCTGAATTTATTGGAAACGCCCCGGCTTATGGCTTGTTGAACGCCCAAATGACCCGTCGTTTCAAACAGTTAGAAATCTATGTGGGTGGGGAAAACTTAACGAATTTCACACAAGACCACGCCATCGTTGATTGGGAAAACCCGTTTGGAGAGTATTTCAATGCCTTACAAGTATGGGCTCCTTTGGTGGGCGCAAGAGGATATGTTGGGGTAAGATGGTGGATTGAGTGATGATCAATGATCAATGATGAATGATGAATGATGAATGATGAATGATGAATGATGAATGATGAATGATGAATGATGAATGATGAATGAATAGTGATTAATATAAAACGGTTTCTTCTCAGGGAAGCCGTTTTTGTTTTTTAAGGAATACCTGAAATACTTTTGCCTTTTTACTTTTTACTTTTTACTTCGCACCGTGAAATCAAAACGCCAACAAATAAAAGACCAGGCTGCCTACCTATTTCGCAAGCGTGGCTACAAGGCCACAAATATGCGTGACCTCGCTGAAGCCGTTGGCGTAAAAGCTGCCAGTCTCTACAACCACATTTCCAATAAAGAAGAACTGTTGCAAGAGCTGCTGATGGATATGGCAAAGCTTTTCACCAAAAGCATGGCGGACGTGCAATCATCTTCACTGAAGCCGGTGGAAAAACTGGAACGCCTCATTGCAGATTATGTGCACTACACGGTCGAACACACTGACGCCATTTCCCTTCTCACGGGCGAATGGGTACATCTTGATGAAAAACCCAAACAGGAATTTCTCACTCTTCGTGACAACTATGAAGATGGCTTCCGCCAAATCCTCACCGAATGCATAGCCACTGGACAGTTCAACAAAATAGACGTGGATATTGCGCTGTTTTCTACACTCTCCACACTCCGCTGGCTATATTCATGGTATTCCAAGCACAAGGATTTCAATCAATTGGAACTGGAAAGGCAGATTACAGGAATGTTGATAGATGGACTGAGGAAGTGATGTGCTATGTACTGTTGCTGGTGCAGGATCATCCTACCGGCTAATTAGAAGCAATAAAGAGCTGATAAGAAGCCACAATTTTCATAAAATTATCATGTTTTTTAAATAGAAATGCGGTGTAAATATTATTTTGGGCACTTATTTTTATCAAGTTGCGACAAATACAATTTTGTAAGTGAAACGGAATAACGTTTGGTCGAACTACAAAACTTACATTTCGAAACATTGGTACCCAGCAACTTCAATTAATAGCATTTATTAAATTATAAAAAAAACAATCAACAATGGAAGATGGTATTAGAATTGGGCGTACGCTTCTTGTAAAGAAAGAGGATGAAAAGAATGACGATGGAGGAAATGATTTTACATGGTATGTAGCTTCAACTAAATTTAAAAAGAAGGCTGATTATAAAGATTGGAAGCTTCCAACAAAGGAGCAATTGAATACAATGTATGTAAGTAAAAAAGGAGATTTTAAAGAGAGCTATTACTGGTCCGATGATGAAAATGAAAATGTGCACGATCAGGCATGGTATCAAAATTTTGCTAATGGGGGTAAAATGTACAATTTTAAATCCCTTCCTGCTAGAGTTCGATTGGTAAAAGTGGTAGAACCTGAGAAGCCCAAAGAATCTAGTGCTCACATCCATAAATTAATAGGTATTAATGGTGAGATAAATGTTCAAGGCTGGAACGATTGGAGAAAAAACAATATGGACATCAAACCTAATTTAAGAAGAGAAAACCTTGATGGCAAAGATCTTACTGGGGTAAACTTTAGTAATACTGATTTACAGTATGCCAGTCTTAAAGGCACTAATCTAACTAATGCCAATCTTAGTAAAGCCATAGTCAACGGAGCTGACTTTAAAGATACGATTTTGACAAATACAAATACTGACAGTGTTAAATTTGATTGGGCCCTAAATCATGCTAATTCAAAATAATTTTTAACAAAGATCAATTCCTAATATATGGAGAACCTGCTGCCACTAGGCTGAGTCTGGCAGCAGGGTAATCCAAGGGGTGTGCTGAACTGTCCTGGAGTAATTCCTGAACCACCAAGGTGGACAAATGCTGAAATGGTCGGGCAGGTAAGAGAAGATAGAGGTGAAAGAAACAGATGAATAAAAAATGGATTCGCCCATTGGTTCGCTGGCGCAGGACTGTGTTCTGTGACAAAGTTACATGGCGCTAAGAACACGGCACAGGACACAGTCCTGCGCCAGCGGCGAGGCGGATGGAGATCGGGATGTAAACATTACCCTTTCAGAAATTGGAAGCTATCTGCAGAAAGCAGTTCCTAAAGCGACTCAGCCGTTCAAGCAAACGCCCATGATAGTGGGTGATGAATCCACCTTTATTGTTAAAAGAAATTAATAACTGATGTTACTCAGATGGATCGGCTTGGCATAATATGTCTGCCAATCTTTTCTCATCTGATAATTTGCGGAGCATCAACCCTTGTGTTTTTGGCAACGTCATTGCGTGCTCCTTGAGGTTTTTTAAAGGGGCGGTTAGCCCGCCTGGGGCGGGCTAACCGCCCCTTTAAAAAACCTTTGGGCCGAGCAGGGTGATCACAAATGATCGGGTAATGATCCGGCCCAATGTCTCAAGAGATGAATAACCATATTTATCCCTTGGCGTAACCTGAGTTAATAACTGAAAAATGTAATTTTATATCGAGTTCTAAACAAGTTTAACTAACAATTGTTAGTTTTGTGCAAACAAAAGTTAGTTGCACTAAATGGCTACCAAATTCTACCCGCTTCCTATTAAGGAAATCAATAAGACTACTCCCGATTGTTCGCTCATCACATTTGATGTAAAAGATGAATGGCAAGATGATTTTCAATTTTCACAGGGCCAACATCTCACGCTGAAAGCCATGATTAAAGGAGAAGAAGTCAGGCGTACCTATTCGCTCTGCTCCTCTCCATTTGACAATGAATGGCGGGTAGCGGTAAAAAAGGTTGACGACGGGCGTTTTTCAACCTACGCCAATGAAACCTTGCGAGAAGGCGATATAGTTGAAGTGATGCCTCCCAATGGACGCTTCTTTGTGAAAATAGACAAAGAGAAACAGAAGAATTATGTGGCTTTCGCTGCTGGTAGTGGCATCACGCCTATCTTTTCTATTATAAAAACACACCTGATCGCCGAGCCTAAAAGCACGTTCAAGCTTTTTTATGTCAACCAGACAGTCAATTCCATTATTTTAAAAGAGGAAATAGAAGGACTGAAAAATCTCTTCATGGATCGCTTTGAGGTGTACCATTTCCTGACAAAACAAGAGCGTGACATCCCGCTTTTTGATGGCCGGATTGACAATGACAAACTGAACATCATTTTCAAAAGCATCCTCGACAAAGACCTCATCGACGATTATTTCTTATGTGGACCTCAGGATATGATTTTCCTCGTTCGTGATTATTTGACCGAAAGAGAGGTAGACAAAAAGCAGATCCACTTCGAACTGTTCAACACCACTGGCCAGAGCACGTTCAAGAAAAAATCATCGGCAGCAGTTGCTGGCGGGAAAACCAGCGAGGTAACTATCTACGAAGGTGGAAAAAGCCTTAAATTTCAGCTCGCTCAAGGCACTGACAATATATTGGATGCTGCTTTGAATAAATCTGCTGACCTGCCATTTGCCTGTAAAGGCGGTGTTTGCTGCACCTGCCGGGCAAAATTGCTGGAGGGTGAAGTGGAGATGCAAGTCAACTATGCACTGGAGCAAGAGGAATTGGATGCAGGATATATTTTAACTTGTCAATCAACGCCGACCACAGATAAAGTGGTGGTGGATTATGATGGATAAACAGCCTTTTGCTGTTAGCAATTAGCTATTCGCTTTATCTGCTAACAGCCAAGGGCCAAAAGCTATATGATGAATATCGATCAATTAGAAAAAGAATTTCAAGACCGGATAGACCGAGGCGAAAACATCGAACCGAAAGATTGGATGCCTGAAAAATACCGCAAAACGCATATCAGGCAGATTTCACAGCATGCCCATTCGGAAGTTGTCGGCATGTTGCCAGAAGGCAACTGGGTCACCCGATGCCCTTCTTTGCGCAGAAAGGTAGCCCTACTTGCCAAAATCCAGGATGAAGCCGGCCACGGGCTGTACCTCTACAGCGCCACCGAGACATTGGGAATCAGCCGTGACGAACTGTATGAACAATTGCACTCCGGCAAAGCGAAATACTCTAGTATTTTCAACTACCCTGCCCTCACCTGGGCCGATATGGGTGCTGTTGGCTGGCTGGTCGATGGTGCTGCCATCATCAACCAGGTCATGCTCACCCGCACCTCCTATGGCCCATATGCCAGGGCAATGGTGCGGATTTGTAAAGAGGAAAGTTTTCACCAGCGGCAAGGCTATGAAATCATGCTCACGCTTTGTCAAGGTACTGAAGTTCAAAAGGCAATGGCACAGGATGCACTCAACCGCTGGTGGTGGCCATCGCTGATGATGTTTGGCCCACCAGATGCCGAATCAACCCATACGGAGCAATCCATGAAATGGAAAATCAAGCGTAAAACCAACGACGAGTTACGCCAGCAATTTGTGGACAATACCGTCCCACAGGCTGACATCCTCGGCATCAAAGTGCCGGACCCAGATTTGAAATGGAATGAGGAACGAGGACATTATGATTTTGGGGAAATAGATTGGGAGGAATTCTGGCAGGTCGTAAAAGGCTATGGTCCTTGCAACAAAGAACGCATGAATGCCCGCCGAGCTGCCTGGAACAATGGCGAATGGGTCAGGGACGCCGCCATGGCACATGCCGAGAAAAAAGCAAATCACTCAATAGCAAAAGCCGTTTAGATATTAGTGATTGGTGACCTGTTACCAGGAATCTCCAATCACTAATAACTAATCCTCTAATCACTATACCATGAAAAAAGAATGGCCACTTTGGGAAGTATTTATCCGCAGTAAAAATGGATTGGAGCACCGCCACGTAGGCAGCTTGCATGCTGCTGATGGAGAAATGGCGATTGAAAATGCCCGTGATGTTTATACCCGCCGTTTGGAAGGCGTGAGCATTTGGGTTGTGCCATCCAAAGAAATTATTGCTTCCAACCCTGAGCATAGCGGCGAGCTATTTGAACCCGCAGCGGATAAGGCTTATCGCCACCCGACATTTTATACCATGCCGGAGGGAGTGAAACATATTTAATGATTAATGACTAATTAATAATGACTAATAATTCACTTTATAATTATTTATTGATGCTTGGCGATAATGCCATGATTTTAGGGCATCGGCTTTCAGAATTGTGCGGTCACGGACCAAGCTTGGAAACGGATATTGCACTGACCAATTTATCTTTAGATTTATTCGGACAGGTGCGCAATTATTTCCAATATGCTGCGGAATTAAAAGGAGACTCTTCTGAGGATGATATTGCATTTGTTCGGTACGAGCATGAATATAAATGTGCTTTATTAGTGGAGCAACCTAATACTGATTTTGCGCACGTTATTGCCCGACAATATTTCTTTGACGCCTACCACATTTTATTATTGGAACAACTGTGTAAAAGCAAGAATGAAACGATTGCTGCCATCGCCAATAAATCCATTAAAGAAGTAAAATACCACACCCGATTTTCATCCGAATGGGTCAAACGTCTTGGTGACGGAACGGATATTAGCCATGAAAAAATGCAGGCTGCTGTGGATTATTTATTTCCCTATTTAAATGAATTGACCGAAGAAACGCCACTGGAAAAAGAAATGAAAGAACTGGGTATCGGAGCTGATTTAAATAAAATAAAATCACAGTATTTCGAAAACGTAAAATCGCTCTTAACAGAAGCAACGCTGACCGTACCGGAAAATATTTTCTCTCATTCTGGTGGCAAAAAAGGCATCCACTCTGAGCACCTTGGATATATTTTGGCAGACCTGCAATACATGCAACGGGCATACCCGAATATGACTTGGTAATAAAGTTATGAGTATCAGAGTTTTGAGTAATTGAGTAAGTTATCAAACTCAAAACTCTGATACTCATCAACTCAAAACTTAAATGAACAAAGAAATAGAAAAATTACTCTACGATATTTCCGATCCAGAAATACCTGTCCTCTCCATAATGGACATGGGTATTGTAAGGGATATTAATATTGAAGAAAATAATGTTTTAGTAAAAATAACGCCGACTTATTCTGGCTGCCCAGCCATGGACACTATTGCCACAGAAATAAAAATCGCACTTGATTCAGCAGGTTATAATACAACGGTAAAAAATATTTTATCACCAGCATGGACCACTGACTGGATTACCGAAAAAGGAAGAATTGCATTGGAAAAATATGGCATAGCTGCACCGCTCGAAGCGAGCCTTGACAAAAAAGCATTATTGGATGGCGAGCGAATAGTAAAATGCCCACAATGCGAATCTACTAACACAAAAATGGTAAGCCAATTTGGTTCAACTGCTTGTAAGGCTCTTTTTAAATGCGAAGATTGTAAAGAGCCATTTGATTATTTTAAATGCCTGAAGTGATTCGTGATTAGTTATTTTTGCACACACGATTCTCCAAATCACTTTTCACCAATTACCAATCACTAAAATGAATTCCATACTTCTCACAAAAGAAAACGGCGTTGGCACCGTCACCCTCAATCGCCCAAAATCATACAACAGCTTCAACCGAGAAATGGCTTTAGCTTGTCAGGAAGCATTAGATGACTGTGCTACTGACAATACTATCCGTGCCATCGTACTTACAGGCGAAGGCAAAGCATTCTGTGCTGGCCAAGACCTTGTGGAAGTCACAACACCTGAAATTCACCCTGGATTTAAAGCTATTTTGGAGGAACATTATGGCCCGATCATCAAGAAAATCAGGTCTATTGAAAAACCTGTGATAGCAGCCGTGAATGGCGTGGCTGCCGGTGCTGGCGCTAATATTGCATTGGCCTGCGATATTGTGGTGGCAAATGAAAAGGCAAGTTTTATTCAGGCATTCAGCGGAATTGGGTTGGTACCTGACAGTGGAGGCACCTATTTTTTACCCAGATTAATTGGATTCCATAAAGCACTCGCATTGTCGATGCTTGGCGATAAAGTTTCCGCCAGTGAAGCGGAAAAAATGGGCATGATATATAAAGTATTCACATCTGATGAATTTGAGGAAAATGTAAATGCACTTGCTTCACGTCTTGCCAAAATGCCAACAAAAGGTTTGGCTTTGACAAAGCAACTTTTCAATGCTTCGATGACCAATAATTTAGAGCAGCAATTAAATATGGAAAATAGATTGCAAATTGAGGCAAGCGAAACAGAGGACTATCACGAAGGCGTACAAGCTTTTCTGGAAAAAAGAATACCAATATTTAAAGGGAAATAACAACTCGTTGTCGGAAGTTGTACTTCCGACAATATCGCACTGGAAGTACAACTTCCAGCAACAATTCAAAATAAATGAGCAAGAATAAAAACATATTCGGCGTTGTTTTTTCAACCGATCCCAACTTCAAATACACACAAGAAGAAGAGGAGAAAATAGATGACTTGGAAGCGGGAAAACAGCCATTAAAAATTTGGATCGACCGAAAACAACGAAGAGGAAAAGAAGTCACTTTAATTACTGGATTTATTGGCAGCGATGACAGTCTTAAAGAATTGGGGAAAGCGCTTAAAAATAAATGCGGAGTTGGCGGCACCGTAAAAGATGGGGAGATTATTTTACAAGGAAACCACCGGGATAAAGTTTTGGATTATTTATTGGACAAAGGATATTCAAAAGCCAAAAAAGCGGGAGGGGATTAATGACGAATGACGAATGACGAATGACGAATGACGAAATTAGTAATTAGTAATTAGTAATTAGTAATTAAATCCCCCCTGAGCATTCGATCCTTTCCATTTAAATCTTTTTTTAGTTCGACATTTTCAAAACCTCCTTTCACCATTAATTCTTTTGCAGCTTCTGCATTAAATTCATTGGTTTCGAAAAATAGCCAACCTCCTGTATTTAAATTCCTCTTTGCAAATTCTGTGATTCTTTTATAAAAAACCAACGCATCATTGCCTCCTGCAAACAAAGCCAAATGGGGCTCAAATTGGAGCACATTTTCAGGGATCATATTTTTCTCTACCTCAGCAATATAAGGCGGATTGCTCACGATAATATCAAAGGAAGGGAGTTTATTCCAATTCTTCTCATCTAATACATCCAGTTCCCAAAAATCAATATTTACATTATTTAATACTGCATTTTTTTTTGCGACTTCGAGCGCTCCACTACTAACATCCAATGCTCCAACTGAAAAAGACGGTCTTTTCTTTTTTAATGCAATCGGAATACATCCGCTCCCTGTTCCAACGTCCAGAACACGTATTTCATCGCCACCTTTATTTTGAATTGTTTCCAATATCCATGCGACCAATTCTTCTGTTTCTTGTCGTGGAATTAATACGTTAGAATCAACGTAAAATGGCAACCCGTAAAAAATGGTTTTATTCAGGACATATTGGACAGGTTCATTTTTTAAAAGGCGGGAAATTATTTCTTCAACCGCTGCTAATTGGTTATTATTTATAAAACCAGTTTCATGGTTATTTCTTTTAATTCCAAACCCATCTTCTAAAACAATTGCAGCAATACTTGAGGCCTCGCCTGATCCGTAGATCGGCGCAATTTCATTTTTTACTTTTTCGAAGATTTCTTTGCCTGACACAAATTGAACTTTTTACTTTTTACTTTTTACTTTTTACTTTTTACTTTTTACTTTTTACTTCAAGTTACGACATCCTATCCCGATAATCTTCATACCCGAATTTCCGCACAACTTCCATTTCGCCATTTTCTCTTAAAATACAAATATCTGGATGGCGAACGCCATTAAACATGGTGGTCTTAACGATGGTGTAATGGATCATATCTTCGAAAATCAACCTATCCCCCACTTTCAATTCCTGGTCAAAAGAATATTCCGTCATATAATCTCCCGAAAGGCAACTCACGCCTCCTATCCTATAAGCCCCACCCACTACTTTGCCATCCTCCCCCCCTTTGGGGGGGCTGGGGGGGGCTGTAATTCTCGGGCGATAGGGCATTTCCAAAGTATCAGGCATGTGGCCAGTAAAAGAAATATCCATTATGGCAGTCTTAATGCCTCGGCTCTCATGGATGTCGAGCACGGTAGAAACCAAAACGCCAGTTTCCCAGGCAATTGCACTGCCCGGTTCAAGGATCACATCCACTTCCCATTTTTCTTTAAAAGCTTTTAAGGTTTTAACTAAATGATCTGTATCATACCCTTTTCGGGTCATCAAATGACCACCGCCCATATTCACCCATTTCACTTGAGGAATTAAGTGGCCAAATTTTTCTTCGAATGCTGCCAAGGTCTTCTCCAGATCATAACTACTGGATTCACATAAGGTATGAAAATGCAGCCCTTCAATTCCTTCTGGCAAACCATCTTCAAAGGCTGGAGCCACTTCGCCTAAACGTGAACCTGGTGCCGCCGGATTGTAAAGTTCGGTTTCTACCTCTGAGTATTCCGGGTTGCAGCGGATGCCATAAGAGATGCCCGAATTTGCAGCCTTTTCAGCACTGACACCATTCTTTCCGTCACGAAACCGCTTGTATTGTGCTACGGAATTAAAGACCATATGAGAGCTGTAGCCCATGATCTCTTCCATTTCATCTGGTAAATAAGCTACTGCATAAGTGTGTGCTTTACAGCCCATTTCCTCAAAAATCAATCGAGCCTCATTGAGGGAGCTGGCCGTTGCTCCGCTCAGGTATTTTTTTACAAATGGAAAAACGCTCCACATCGCAAACCCTTTCAGTGCCAAGATGATTTCCACCCCTGCCCTCTCCTGCACATCGGCGATGAGCTCCAGGTTTTTGCGGAGCAGGGCTTCTTCTAAAATAAAAGCGGGGGTCTTTGCTCTATTGTATTTTGAATCCATAAAGCATTACGATTTTAATTTATCCAAAAGCGGTAACAGGTTTTCGATATGCACGTGCTCCATAATCACAATCTTATACCATTTGGGAGCATGGTGATTATCAGGCACAAGCCCAAATTCTTTGGCAATTTCTGGATTAACAAATTCGCTTTTGATCGTAACTATATTTGATTTAGGATGCCTATAAAAAGCTATTCCCGCTTCCTCCAATTGCTCACAAAGCCACTCCGTCCTTTTCAGCAAAATATAAATTTTCTCCTTCCAACCGAAAGGTCCGTAACTGGATAAAATCATCCAGATAGCAACTGCATTAGCACCGGAACGACTGCCAATAAGCGTAAAATCTTCTCCTTCCACATAACTGGCTTCTTTTGTATTTGTATACTGAATCAGGTTTTTTCGAGTCAGGAAAATACCTGTGCCATAAGGTGCTTGCGCCATTTTATGCGCATCCAGCGTAATGGAGGAAACTTTTGGATTGGAGAAATCCAGCTTACTTCCAGTTTTAGAAAAAGGGTAAAAGAACCCGCCATACGCACCGTCCACATGCAGCTTATATTCACAGCCTTTTGCTTCCAGAACATCCAAGTAAATGGAAACATTATCCACCGATCCAAACATCGTTGTCATCATATTGGCCACCACGATGAAATATTTCATGCCCTGTTTTTGCAGCGCTCCTAATTCCTGCTCAAATACTGCCGATTCAACCTTCCTATTTTCTTCGTTTACTGGTATTGCCTTGTAGTTTACATTCAACACATTGGCTGCTTTGGCCATAGAATAATGTGCATCAAAAGAGGTAATAATGCAGATTTCGGAAGGCAATGCTTTTTGCTCCTGCATAAAATAATTCCGGTAAATCCAGATGGCCTGCATATTAGCTTCTGTCCCGCCCGAAGCAACGTATCCGTCGTGTTGACCAGCCTCTCCGTTCAAAATATCCACCGCACAAATTTCGATCACCTCTTTTTCGATCTGCTGTGTGCCTTTGAAAAAACTCTCCGAATTCCCTAATGTATGGCAGCCTATGTGGTTTGGGTTGTGCACCATTGTGGATATAAAAGGTGCATCTTGCAGAAATGGTGCGTTTTGGTAAAACACCTTGCCATCCAAATGCGAGGCTGGCACGCCCAAAACATCTTCTTCGTAATAATTGACATTCTCTTCCAATGCTCCAAAAACCCGCTCCTTTATTTGGGCTGGCGATAGTTTTTGCCAAAATTTCATGGTTGATTTTATTTTAATCCTTTTAAAAATTCAGGCAGCATGGAAATATCAGCCAGCTCGTCATACTCAAAACCATTTGCGTGGTGGGTTGAAACCGTTTCATGCGCCCACGTTGTGTGGTAAGGAATGTGAATAGCTCTACCACCAAGCTCGCAAACAGGAAGCACATCCGACTTGAGTGAATTCCCGATCATCAATACTTCCTTCACATCAATGTTATTTCTGGAAAATACGCCGTCATATGTTGCAGGATCTTTTTCACTGACAATTTCAATCCTTGAAAAATAATCTGCCAACCCTGACCTTGCCACCTTGCTTTCTTGATCGAACAAGTCGCCTTTGGTAATGACCATTAATTCAAAATCTTCTTTCAATGCATTAATTGTCTCTTTTACATTTGGCAAAAGATGGATTGGATGTTCCAACATTTCTTTCCCCAAATCGACAATCCGCTGAATTTCACTCCCGATAATTTTTCCATCCGACAACTCTATAGCAGTCTCGATCATCGATAACATAAAGCCCTTTATCCCATATCCAAACAGTCTCAGGTTTTTCATTTCTGTCTCGTACAGTTTCTCGTCCATGCGTTCCGGCTCCACATAAAGGGACAACAACTCCTTGCACCTATCCTGTGTTTTTACAAAAATGGGTTCATTTACCCAGAGGGTATCGTCAGCATCGAAGGCAATTATTTTAGGTGGCGGCATGAATATTAGCAAAATTGTTTGAGAGCAAAAGTAAAAGTATTTGCCTTTTATTCATTCTCGAATGAATGAGAGCATTTTTACTAAATTTGTCAGTAAATAAAATGAATGACTAAACCTGACCATATCCAGTATTGGAGAACATCCTCAGAAAAGGATTGGGAAGTAGCTAAGAGTCTGTTTGATAATGGCAAATATCCCCAATCACTTTTTTTTGGACATTTGACTTTGGAAAAGTTATTGAAAGCACTTTGGGTAAAGGACAATACTGGGGACTTTCCTCCAAGGACACATAACCTTGTTAGGCTTGCTGGACAAACTAAATTGTCAATTTCCCAAGAAAATCTATTACTTTTAGATAAGATGAACGACTTTCAAATGGAAGGGCGATATCCGGATTACAACTTTACAATTTATAAACTCTGTACTTTAGAATTCACAAAGGATGTGTTGGAAGAAGTCACACAATTGAAATCATGGTTAATCAATCAATTGCTATAAAAATTGCCCAGGAATATTTAAAAGCAGTTAAATCAGAAGGCGTAAATGTTCGCCATGCTTTTCTATTTGGGTCTTTTGCAAAAAACAGACAGCATGAATGGTCCGATATAGATATTGCTTTGATTGGTGATGATTTTATTGGCGTTACAGTAATAGATAAAGACCGTTTTCGCAAACTCCACCTATTACCAGAATATCTGGCCATCGAAACCCATACATTTCCAACAAGTCGACTGCAAGAAGGTGATCCTTTTTTGAATGAAATTTTGAGGACTGGGATTGAAGTGAATTGAACTAATATTTGGTTTTCGTTTTAAAGAAAAACCCCCAGAAGAACAGATCTCTGGGGGTTTATACGTACTTATTTTTTGATTACAAAAACAATTTAAAGACTTTATAAATGCTATAAAAGCTTCCGAAAAGCTTACCTACTCTAAGCAGTAAAGTCTCAGCTTTCAATAGAAAAGAAAGGATTCTACTTCGCACACCAGCAATATTTTTTATTAAAAGCTCATGAAAAACACGCTTGTTTATTCATGATGTGCAAATATAAAACAATATGATTTACAATAAAACATTTTGTAGCCTATTTTTTGATAAATCTTAATTTGGCGACATCTCTTGTTTTACACACAGTAATTCTTTACCAATTGGATCAATACTCAAACTCCAAATCCACATCCACTTCCTCCTTCCATGGCAAACCATGTGGCCCAAGCTTTTCCAAAAACGGGTCTGGGTTGAACTCTTCCACATTGAAAACGCCAGCACCTGACCATTTCCCAGTCATCATCATCATGGCGCCTGTCATAGCTGGTACGCCGGTGGTGTAGCTGACGCCTTGTGCACCAGTCTCATCAAAAGCGGCTTGATGGCTGCAATTGTTCCAAATGTAATACGTGCGTTCTTTCCCATCTTTGATACCCCGGATGCGGCAGCCGATGGAGGTCTGACCTGTATAATTTTCACCCAGATCGCCAGGATTCGGTAATACTGCTTTCAGGAAATTGAGCGGCACAATTTCCATGCCCTGGTACATCACAGGCTCGATGCTGGCCATACCGATATTTTGGATCACACGGAGGTGTGTAAGGTACTCTTCACCGAAAGTCATCCAGAAGCGGGCACGTATCAGGGTTGGGTAGTTTTTCACCAAACTCTCTAATTCTTCATGGTACAGCAGGTAGGATTGGCGGGGCCCAACATCAGGATAATTGATCTTTTGACCTATCTCGAATGGTTCGGTTTCCACCCATTGGCCATTTTCCCAATACTTCCCTTTTTGGGTGATTTCTCGGATGTTGATCTCAGGATTGAAATTGGTAGCGAAAGCCTTGCCGTGGTCACCTGCATTGCAATCCACAATGTCGAGATAATGCATTTCATCAAAGAAATGATTAGCTGCACGTGCTGTAAAAATACCTGTCACACCAGGATCAAAGCCACAACCGAGCACCGCTAAAAGGCCTGCTTCTTTGAATCGGTCATGGTAAGCCCATTGCCAGCTGTATTCAAACTTGGCCTCTTCCTTAGGCTCATAGTTGGCCGTATCAAGGTAATGAACCCCCGTTTCAAGACAGGCATCCATAATCGTCAAGTCCTGATAAGGTAGCGCCACGTTGATGACCATTTTAGGGCCAAAGGAACGGATCAAATCTGCTAATGCTGGCACATCTTCTGCATCAATAGCAGCTGTGGTTATATGCTTGTGACCAGTGACTTTTTTTGTAAATTCCGCTATTTCATCGCATTTGCTTTTGGTACGGCTGGCCAATAATATTTCTGAGAAAACATCAGGGTGCTGTGCGCATTTCACGGTTGTTACTCGGCCGACGCCCCCAGCGCCGATTATAAGGACTTTTGACATAGTTTATGCTGTTGAGTATTAGAGTTTTGAGTATTAGAGTTTTGAGTATTAGAGTTTTGAGTATTGAGTTTTGTTTACAGGACTCCTATGGAGCGTTTTGGCAAAGGTAGAAAACGGACGGATAGAGGCAAGTTGATTCCAAAAATTTTATAATACAATTTCCTCCGAATGAATCAATCCCTTTAAAATTCCACTCACAGAATGAGGATGTAAAAAATCGCCATCACGAAGCATGTTCCTCACCTGCTCCAAAGGCAATTCTATAACGCTTATATCTTCGCCATCTTCTAAAGCAGTTTCTAATGTTTTCTCTGCACCAACAGCTACATAATGATGTATAAAAGAATCCATAAATACAGGATTGGAGGCCACACATCCAGCATAATACCATTCTTTAGCCGTGTAGCCAGTTTCCTCGATCAACTCCCTTTTTGCAGCTTGCTGATGGTCCTCTCCATCGTCCACGATCCCACCTGGCAATTCATGGATATAGGTTTCAATGCCAAACCTGTACTGATCAATCATCACTACTTTTCCTGTTTTCGTCAAGGCAAAAACATTGACCGAGTCGTTTCCAGTAAGCATCGTAATATCCAGCTCCACCCCGGTTTTGGGATTTCGTACTTTATCAAACCTGGCTTTGAACAATTTCAAATCTTTTGTCTCCCCTTTTTCAAGTGTCACCCATTTCTTAGTAGATATTGGCATGGCTATTTAATTTTGGGCAAAAATACGTTTTGAAATCAAGGTAAGGCTTAGAGTCAATTTGAAAAGCCCAACCTCTCGATATTAATTGTGTCTTTTCCATTAATGCGCTTTAGTCTAAAACATATCTACGCACTCTTATTTGCAATTTTCAGTATTTGGGTGTTCAATTTTTGCAAAAATGACCCTGACATTCCAGACACCCATCCCTATAAAAATTTAGTGGGAGATGTTGAATATGTTGGCATGGCCACTTGTCGGTCTTGTCACAATAATGTGTATGAAACTTTCATCCACACTGGTATGGGACGCTCATTCCACCATGCCAGCCGACAAAAATCCGATGCGGAATTTGGAAGCCATGCAGTGGTATATGATTCACTTAATGACTTTTTTTATTATCCTTTTTTAAAAAACGACACTGCTCTATATGTGCTGGAATATCGGCTGGAAGGAGAGGATACTGTACATAAACGGTTAGAAAAAATAGACTATATTGTTGGTTCAGGTCAGCACACCAATTCGCACATTATTGATATTAACGGTTATATTTATCAAGCTCCAATAACCTGGTACACGCAGGACAAAAAATGGGATATGGCACCTGGATTCCGGGAAAACAATAGTCGTTTTGATCGTTGGTTGACAGATGAGTGCATAACTTGCCACAACCATTTCCCAAAACAAGTAAAAGGTTCTTTGAATAAATTCGAGAATATGCCTACGGGTATTGAGTGTGAGCGATGCCACGGTCCGGGAGAAATCCATGTCAAAGAAAAATTGGCAGGGATAATAGTCGATACATCCGATGCGATTGACTACTCCATAATTAACCCAAGCGACCTGCCCCGTGATTTGCAGATGGATCTTTGTCAGCGTTGCCACCTGCAAGGGATTGCTGTCACGGAGGCCGGAAAATCATTTTTTGATTTTAAGCCTGGCATGCAATTGAACGAAGTAATGAATGTTTATTTACCGAGATATACGGATAGCCACGAGCATTTTATCATGGCTTCGCAGGCAGATCGGTTAAGGCTGAGCAAATGTTTTGTTGAAGATGAAAACCTGACTTGCCTCACCTGCCACCACCCCCACCACAGCGTAGAAGTTACAACAAAAAGCCAATTCAATAATGCATGCAAAAGCTGCCATAATTCCCAAAAATGCAGCTTGCCCATTTATAAAAGGGAAAAGAACGGCGACAATTGCACTGGCTGCCACATGCCCAAATCTGGTAGCATTGACATCCCGCATGTCAAAATCACAGACCATAACATCAGCATCCCAAAGCAAAAAAATACAGCAGTAAATAGTAAAAAAGAATTTCTTGGATTGGAATTGTTAACGAAAGCCTCTGCTACCCCATTGGACATGGTTAAAGGTTATTTGGCCATGCATGACAAATATTTGGCTTCCTCAATCATATTGGATAGCGCCCAATATTATTTGCAACTTTCTGAATCGAGCAATGAAAAACTGAACGCAACAATTCATTATTATTTTTTGCGAAATGATGTTGACCAATTAATTGAAATTGCAGCACAACTAACAGCAAACCAAAAACCTGATGCCTGGTCAAAATATAGAATCGGTGAAGCTTATTTTCAAAAAGGACAATATGACAAGGCACTTTCTTTCATTGACTCGGCGGTAGTTGAATTGCCTCTTCATCTTGATTTTTTGGAAAAAAAAGGAGTCATTCTGGCAGCGTTGAATAAACTTGAAGAAGCTCGAACTACCTTTGAAAAGGTATTATCCGAAAATCCAAAACGCCCAATTGCGCTCAGCAATCTCGGCTTTGTCAAAGTTTTATCTGGTGATATACCGACTGGCTTAAAATTATATAACCAAGCCCTTGCCCTTGACCCTGACTATGAACAAGCATTGGTCAATAAAGCTGCTATCCTGATTTTACAAAAAAAGAAAAATGAAGCGAAAATTCTTTTGGAAAGGGTTTTAAAGATCAATCCAGAAAATCAGCAAGCAATCATGGGGCTGGGGAGGATTTGAGACGGTTTGACGGTAAAATAGAAAAACTCATCACTATTCACTATTCACTCGTCACTATTCACTAATATTTCCTTTTCCGCTTTTTCAAGTGCCCAACAAAATTATCTACTTCCCGGCTACATCTTATGTAATGGAAGAGATGTCCACCAATAAGAATCAACACAGAACTTAGCAGGCTGTAATTTCTAAGCGTTTCGACAAAGGCCGTTTGATCTGGGTAAAAATTTCTTACGACAACAACTTCGAGACAAATGATAAAGGCGCTGATCAGCAACAGCAATATAGAAGCAGCTTTAGCTTTCTGAACAATGGAGGAATTAATCTGTCGCAAGCATTTTTTCAGAAACAAAGCACTATCAGTATCAAATGGATCTATTCTCAGGAGTTCGCGAAGGAGGTAATCGCATTTTTCGTATTCGTACAATTGAAAACTGGAAGCTGCTTTTTTGAAAAGAGTGAGTTGAAGAACATCCTCTCCATTGAAAAATTTGATGTTATTCAACATGGACACTTCAATGACTTTATCTGCCAATTCAAGGTGTTTATCAAAATCTCCTACCTCAAATAAGGCCTTCGTATAAGCCAACAACATTTCAAAATATTCCTCAAATTCAAGATCGGGCAACACGTCTTCAAACTCCTCATAAAACCGAATAACCGTCCGCCACTCCGTAGCCTCTATGGCCCGAAATTCCCGATAAATAGGAGAATGTGATATGGAGCGGGATGGATTCACGGTTAAGTTTTGAGTATCAGAGTTTTGAGTATCAGAGTTTTGAGTATAACTCAATAACTCAAAACTCTCTAACTCTCTAACTGGTATATAACAGGCTTACTGGGGCTGGCATCTATTTCCAAACTGGTGATTTGCAGGTTCAACAAATAAAGACCGTCTTTGATCTGATTAGGTACAAAAATCATCTCTGTGATTGTACAGTTTTGTCGTCCAGGATTATTTTTTTTGGTTTTCATAAGGTCGTATTGCCAAAAGGCCCTGTGCGACAAAAGCTTTCCACCATCTTCTTCCCTATCCACCGACGGAAGGTCAAGTAAAAAATGCTGCACACCGCATTCCACCAAATACTCAATTGCTTCATGATGTAAATAAGGCGGATTAGTTCCTGAATAATTCATCCGCAATTTTTGCTCATCATTGGGCATGGTACGCAGGATCAACGCTTCCGTTTCTCCAGGTTTCAGTATTTCTTTTATTTGAACAGGTAAAATGACTCGATCGCCGTTGGAGGGTTGCTTGGTTGGGAATACCGTCACCAATTTAGCAAAGAAATGAAATTGAGTCAAACATTGATTAAGTGTGAAGAGAATTGGGCGGTCAGTATCAAAATCAGTATTCCGAGCAATGTGCCCAACGCACTCCGTATGCGTCCCGTTACCATGCGGGTTCAATTTGATATTGAGGAAATTGAGCGGGCCTCCTTTCGCTGTTGATCCGATAAAATCTCCAGCGACAACAGGCTCCGCTTCCATCGGCGGTGCGTAAAAACAATTCACTTGATCGAGCCCCTCTTTCAAGGGAATGGAAATGTCAATCGGCTTTAATAGATCGGCTTGAAAAGTCTTCCCGTTGAATATGATTTTTGATGTGATACTCATTGTAGTTTTTGGTTGTGATTAGCACGCCATACTTCGCTGCAATAGGCTTTGAGATCCTCTGTGCCTTCTTTGAGATCCTTAGTGAAATAGCTCAATTTGCCACAAAGTTTCACTAAGAAATCACAAAAGGGGCGCAAAGAACAAGAATCGCTATTTACAAAATTAGGCCACTCGCTCACCAATCAGAAAAAAAATTAATTACCGCCTCGTTCTGGGATTCCAATATTGCTCCCCTATACCTGCGAGCCAAACCCTAATTTTTGCGACCTTTGTAAACTTAAATTTAATTAACAGTTAGCTTCCTGTAAATTGGAGCTATTTACTCCACCTGATGAATCCTGAACTTGACTTTTTAGAACAATTATTTGGCAACACAGACCAACCCATTAACCTGCTCACTTTTTTAGTACAGTTGATCCTAACCGCCATATTGGCTTTTATCGTTGGCTATGTTTATGTACGCTTTGGAAACGCACTGTCCAACCGCAAAGCTCTCGCAAAGACTTTTGTGCTGGTTGGTGTCACGACCATGCTCATCATTACCATTGTCAAATCTTCACTCGCCCTTTCACTTGGACTGGTAGGTGCATTGTCCATAGTGCGATTCCGAACCGCCATCAAAGAACCGGAGGAGCTCGCTTTCTTTTTTATGGTAATAGGAATAGGCTTGGGAATTGGGGCCGGGCAGATTTGGGTAACGGTGATTGGTACACTTGGGCTCAGTTTGTTGGTGATTTTTATCAACAGGAAACGTGGACAGGAAGTGATTCAAAACTTGATCCTCCATTTTGATTCAACCTCAGCAAGTGTGGACGTTCAACAACTCATCAGTATTTTGGAAGCTCACTGCGACCAATTGGAACTGCGACGTCTTGATGAGCAGTCTGCACAAACAGAGCTCGCATTTATTGTTAGTTTCAAAACACCTGAATCTTTACTGAATGCAAAAAATGAAGTTCGGGGAAAATACCCAAATGTATCCATCAGCTTTTTGGAGATGCTATAAGGGCTTGCTAAAATTTTAGTAATGATTATCAAACCAGCCAAGCCGTCCTCTTTGTTAAAAAATATCCTATACTTAACAGGTGTGCTGGGCGTTTTGGCAATAGTGATTCTGTTTGTTGATTTGGTTGAAAAAAAACCTGCTGACATAATAGATGCACTGGCGAATCCTGATTCGTTACAGACTGAAAATCTTTCCTTCTTTGACATCCTCAAGCATTTCAACGACCACACCATTTATCTTAGCGTAAATGATGATGCTTCAGAAAAAATGAATGCTGAAACAAGGCAATTTCTGAAAAGCATCAACGGAGACACCCTTGCAGCAATTGGTCTTCGGCAGGCCTACGTCGGGATTTTCAAAAATGGGAAAATAATAAAAGAGGCCGTTGAGGATTCAACGCAAGCCTCCTTAGAATGGCAGGACGCTAAAGTTATCAGTGCCGGTAATTTATCTGGCAGCTTCAGCCAGCTGAATTTGAATTCAATATTATACAAGGCAGAATCGAGAGGCCTCAATTTATTTGTTGTCAATGACTTAAATAAAGTCATAGGTATATGGGGCTTCGATTTTTATGCTAATGAATCGCCAATCGGTACGACTAATATTTGGTCATCGTCTACTGATTTGGAGGCCATCGAAATAATAATATCAGAAAAACATTTCAACACCTTAAAAGAAAAAAGGGATCATGCCGTAAAAAATGAGGTACTGTTATCAGGTGATGACGATCTCGTGCCAGCCAAACTTTATTTCAAGGGAAAGGAATATAAAATGCAGATGCGCCTCAAAGGCGATTGGACGGATCACTTGACTGGTGATGAATGGTCATTCAGGGTAAAGCTTGAAAATGAAGATGCGCTGAAGGGAATGAACAAATTCTCCTTGCACCGACCTAAAACCCGAAATTATGTGGGTGAATGGCTATATCAACAGGTATTGGCAGATGCTGGGATTATAAATCTGCAATACCATTTTGTTACGCTCAATTTAAAAGTAAAAGGGGAAATTTTTTCAGAATATAAAAACCTTGGCCTATATGCTTTAGAGGAAGCTTTTGACAAACAATTGATCGAACGCAATCAACGGCGGGAAGGGATCATTCTTAAGCTCGATGAAGGGCTGATGTGGGAAGAGCGAGCTGCATTTCTTGATAGCGAACTAACCATTCCCGACCTTCAGTTTTTTGAATTCCCGCCGTATGAACAAGTGAACGTTATCCCTTTCTCCCAAAAAAGAGTGATTGCCGACAGCGAACTGTACAAACAGTTTCTTACTGGTTCTGCGCTATTTCGTGAATTTATAAACAGGGATAAATTGCCAAGTGAAGTGTTCGATGTTGAGCTATTGGCAAAATATCATGCTATTACCAACTTGCTCGGAGCTGACCATGCCATGGCACCACACAACTATCGAGTCTATTACAATCCGGTCACTTCCAAACTTGAACCAATAGGGTTTGATGGGAATGCAGGTGTAAAAAAATACAACTTTGTTGACTACCATAATACACGGTCTGATGTTGAATACCAACGTGCTTATGTCAAAGCCGTTGAGGAAGTCACCTCTGATGAATACATTGCAAAGCTGACCAACTGGCCCGGCTTCAATGACATGGTAGCATTGATGCAGACGCATTTCCCAAAATATGAATGGCCAGAAAACCTGCTCATCCACAATCAAAAAACTTTACAAAAGCGGATTAACCCTGCCCGTTGCCTGAGAGTGAATTTCATGGGAATAGAAGGCCGAGAATTTACAGTGAGTATCGATAATTTTAGTAAGCATTCCGTTGAGATACAACACTTGGTTTATAAAGAGGATAAAATTTTTACAAAAAGAAATAATGCAGAAATCCTTCCGCCTGGTACCAGAAAGACAGTAACATTTATGATGGACAATAACTACCAGAATTTATTTACCAATAAGGGCAAAAGGAAGGCGGGTTTTGATTTTGGGGAAGATATACTTAAAATCAGTTTGACTTATAACATTGTGGGAAGCAGCCGTTTAAAAAAAGAAGTTATCTTGCCTTGGAATCCTGAGCGGGGTGGCCTCGTAAAATCTGACCCATTCCAGCAAAAGCCCAATGCCCATGAATTTGAGTTTCTGGTTTTTGATAAAAAGAAAAAAACAATAACGTGCAAAGCTGGGCATTGGCAATTGGAAAAATCATTGACGATACCTGCTGGTTATACTTTTGTGGCAGGCCCCGGCTGTCGCATTGAGTTGATGAGCCAATTCACTTCGATCTTTTCTTTTTCTCCGCTTCGTTTTATAGGTACTCCAGCCAATCCTGTTGAAATTTATTCAAAAACTGGATATGGAGCAGGCGTTTTAGTATTGAATGCTCAGGATACTTCGGTTTTAAAACATTGCCAATTCAGTGGTCTCTCCAATCCCAGCACTTATGGTTGGTCCGTTACTGGGGCAATCAATTTTTATCAGTCGGATGTAATGTTGAGTCATTGTACTTTCAGCGAAAACAGGTGCGAGGATGCATTGAATATTTTGAAATCGTATTTTGAAATGAAGCAGTGCATTTTTTCAAATATTAAGGCAGATGCTTTCGACGGCGATTTTGTAAACGGCACTATTCAGGGATGCATGTTTGGAAATATTGGGAACGATGCGATTGATGTCTCTGGATCAAAATTGATGATAGAAAATGTGTCTATTAAAAAGGCAAGCGACAAAGGTATTAGCGCGGGAGAAGACAGTCACATCATGGCCACAGACATTAGTGTGATGGATTGCGAAATAGCTATTGCCAGCAAGGATCAATCAACTTTTGACTTGTCCAGTTGCATTTTGAAAAACAACAAGCTTTGTTTTACCGCCTTTCAGAAAAAGCCGGAATTTGGCCCTGCTCATATTGTGGCAATGGATGTTGAGCTCATAGATTGCCAAGTTGATCATCTTATCGAAATAGGCTCTTCTTTAAAATTGAATGGCATATTGAAGGAAACATCTGATCAGGTGAAAGAAAAAATGTACGGGGTCGAATTTGGTAAAAGCAGTAAGTGAATAATTAATTAAAATAAAAATGAGAATAAAAATTAAAATGTAGCTTGTACGGCCTTTGAAGCTGCTTGCAATTTGGTAGGAGGCCAATTTTAATTTTTATTTTTATTTACATTTTAATTTGACCAACCAGACATCTGACAACAGTCCTTCAATTTCAGTGTTAATGGATCAAACGAAGTCATCCACATTTAGGTACGAGCGCAAGTTCACCATCCAATCAGCAGACAGTACTGCGATACTTGCCCGCATAAAACAACATCCTGCCTTTTTTAGGGAAATATTTTCGGCTCGCCAAATCAATAATATTTATTTCGATACACCTGCGCTCAAATTTTATCGTGACAATGAAATTGGAATCGCTGAGCGGAAAAAAGTACGCATCAGGTGGTATGGTGATTTATTCCAAAAAGTACAAAAACCGAAATTAGAATATAAAATCAAATCTGGGTTGCTCGGCACAAAATGGACTTTTGATCTGCATCCATTTGAAATGGATACTAATTTTTCCACGGCAAATATTTCAACCATTTTAAATCAATCGGATTTGCCGCCAGCCATTCGGGAAGACATCAGTATGCTCAGCCCAACACTCATCAATTGTTATAAGAGAACCTATTTCCTGAGCGCCGACAAAGCCTTCCGGCTCACTTTCGACGAGGAGCTTTCCTATTACAGGGTCGGTGCATTGCGTCCTAATTTTTTAAGAAAAAAAATGCAGGAAAATGCCTTCGTGATTGAACTGAAATATGCAGAAAAGCTGGATAAAGAGGCACATCATATCTCTACTAAATTTCCGTATCGGATGGATAAAAGTTCAAAATACGTGAATGGGATTCAATTGACGAAGGGGTGAGCAGATGGCATGCTACTTAGCATTAACATCAGCTATTTTTTATTAGATTTGTTTTGTTTTAGAACTGAATATGGAAGTGCTGTCAAATGAATGATACATGATTCTGTTCATGTGGAATCGATCATGGCCAGCTTATTTCCAAGGGGTCATGACCCCTTGGACTGCACTAATTCCGAAATGAACCTTTCATCATTCATTTACAACCATAACCCTGAATTTTACATAGAATCAGATGCAAACCGAAATATTAACATTAATTGAAGAGGGTAAAACCGGCGAGGCTTTGGAAAAAGCTGACAAGTTTTATAAAGAGCATGAAAAATCATCAAAGGTCATTCTATTACTAAAGAGCAAATACAACCGTATCAAAGAAAAAGAACAACTGAGTTTGATCAAATTTGAAGATAGGGAAAGGGAATTGACAAAAATAAATATGGCATTGATAGAAATAGCCAACAACAAAATGCCTGACATAAATATTTCCGATATTAACGAATTGACCGTAGAGCAAATTCTGGATGATAATTTTAAAAAATACTTGGATAAAAAAGGCAAATCCGCTACGTTGAATTTATTAGACCATCTTTTTGATGGAGGAAAATCTAATGAAAAAATAATTCTGAATTTTATTACTCACGATGCAAATTCCGTTCAAGAACTAAGTTTAAAATCAGGTTTTAAAGAAAATAAAATTGTCCGTATATTAAAACGGCTGAACAAAAAAGGAGAAATACAGCAATCTGAAAATGGGTGGATATTAAAGCAATAATAACTGTTGGCTTTTACCAAGCTTTTTAATCATAAAGACTATTCATCTTTAAAATGGGTTATCGTCCTGCACCATCGGAGTATAAATTGATATAGTTGCATATGTACATCCTGATGTACATATCAATGACTTAATTGCAATAAATTGTAAAAATTAATGGGAGTTGATATAATAGGAATTATAAAGCACGAACTGACAATCGAAGAGGCAGTCAATCTTCCTGATACAATAAATACTTGGAGTGATGTATTAGAGGCAAAAAAATCCAAAAAATATGAATATCAAGAATACCTCGACAATCAAGTTAAAAATAAATCTAAGTGGAGCTGCGAAAAAGAAGTAAACCCAATAGCACTTCAAGGGATTTGGGAGTCATTACGTGTTAATAAACCTCGTCCAAAAGAATTGTATGGATATGACAATTGGATAGATTGCTTCATCGGAACAATCAAGGTTTATGAAAATAGCATTATAATCTCTCATCTTCCTGAACATAGATATGCAAATATCAAAAATAAAGAAACAGCTCAACGTATTTTAAAATGCAATAAATTAATTGCAAAACATCTTCGAGCAGATGAAATATTGTATTGCCCAGACAGTAGTTTCCCAACAGCTGTAATAGAAGACTGGTCTATAGAGGGAAAGAGGTATGAAGAAGTTAAACAGCGGGCAATTGAATTATTTGGAAAACCTCCAGATTCAATCAATGATGGGAGGAAGTATATGTTCTTCTTTGATTATGTAAATGCAAGAGTAGAAGATATAACCGAATGGGGTGATTGTACTGGGTATTGGAAATTTGACGAAAAAATTAATGATTATAAGCTTGATAAAGATTTCAGAAAGTAACAATGTATATGTCGATCATCTTCGCTGACACTTAGCTGCACCCAGTTTCTAATCCAAATTTAGCATCTTTAGAACGGGACACAACTCAGTAAGGTTTACACACTTTACAGGATACTACCCCAACAGAATTACCCGACCATGGAAAAAATTAATTTCTTCGTTAAAAGAGCTTTAAAATAACTGGCTACCTGCTGATGCCAGACTGTGCCCCGTTCCAATCTTCTTCATGGCTCAGTCCAGCACCAGCTACAGCCTTACATTTGACACACCACCAAAAACAAAAAGGGCAGTGCAAACGCATTACCCTTTTTGTTTTCAGTGTCAATTCCAGAAACAAGTTGAAAAGCTGCGCCAACGGAGTTGGTTTGAGAATCTGTTACCATAGATGATTAATAAAATGGGCATCTATTAGTAATGATCTATTGCAACCTCTGTACCCTCATTCTCTATTTCTATTTCCGCTTCGTTTTGTATTTCCCCCCGTTCATTAGTAATCCTAGCAGGGTCAGTTTCAAAAATTAGCTCATCTCCTGAGCCTGCCCACATCTTTGGCTCATCAAATGAAAAAAAGAACTAAAACAAGTTTCTGATTTTCAAAAGAAGATTAAATCTATCATTGAATCATTTAAAATAATTTAAATCATGAGCCAATCAATCCAACTAAGCACTTACAATGCCCTAAACAACTTTATGAGAACTGCACCTCACTTTGAAAACCAAATAAAAAAGGAAATCGAATCCTTTTTTGCTTATTGCAAAGAAGGCATGGAAAACGATTCTGAAAAATTATTGGCTACCCTATTTATCAAAGCTCTTAATAAAAGGATCAATTCAGTAGTGTCCGGTTATAAGTCCCACATTTTCAATTGATTATGAGGGGCGTCCTTAGGATTGTTTTTGAGACCGCCCACAAGTAATTGATTTAGAGGTACTTGTTCAAAAAGAGATACACTCAAAATTTGTAATATTTCGTTTAAAGAATGTAAACTTTTCAGTTTTTGCCTCCAAATAGCCACCAGCACAAAGGTGCAGATGGCGATCCAAATCTGGGTTTTTACCGCATTTGCAGATTCACCCCAGAATTTCTTGATTTTTAAATGTTGCTTTATCCATTTGAAAAATATTTCCACCTTCCAGCGGTTGATGTACAATATGACAACCTGCATTGCCGGGATGTCGAAATTGTTTGTCAAATAGACATAGTGCTTTTTATTTTCAATGTCATAGAACTTTATCCTGCGCAGGTATTTCGGGTAATCTTTGGCAGCATAAAAGTTGTTGAGCCTGATGGTCTGGTCACAGCGCAGCCCTTTGGCCCTGTCCACTTTTCGGGAGTAGACCCGGGTAAAGGCCAAATTGTTTTTCGCCCTGATAGTGAAAAACGCTTTGCCCGTTTCGATCTTGAAAAGACGTGCCCAATCCACATATCCCCTGTCCATTATGTAAAAGGCACCTGTTTCAAAATCAATAATGTCCAGGACATTCACATCGTGCACCGAACCGTCGGTGATATGGATGAATGCTGGGATTTCACATTTGACATCCAAAAGTGTGTGCAATTTGATGGCCCCCTTGTGCTTTCTGAACTTTGCCCACCAAAAAACATCCAGGCACAGGTCAATGGTCGTCGAATCCAAAGCATAAACAACATTGTCCAGTTCTATCGAAGTCTCGTTGCCCGGTCGGTACAGTTTACGGGCCTTTACAATCAGCTTCATTGCCAGGGTTTCATAAATACGCCAATCACGGACAATGTTCGCTTCCGCTAAAGTGGACTTTTTTACGCCCTTGGCTATACCTAAGTGATACAGTTTCGGGGCATGTGAATTAAGGCACAGAACAACGTCGCGCAGACTCTCCCGATGACTCAATTGACCAAAACTCAGACAAAGAAACTGGTGCCAACAAGTGAACGTACGGATCCGGTAATTACCATTGTATTTCTTGACGCACCGTGAAAATTCTTCGGCATGTATCAAGGACATTAACTGGGCAAAGACAAATTTTCCTTTTCTCATTTTGTATTTCTCTTTTGAAATACAAAGATTGATGGAGGTTTTGATTTAAATCGCTCACAACCTTTTTTTATCCAAAACCACTATCCTTATTGAGGATTGCTACATATTTTAATTCCTTAACCGGACACTACTGGGATCAATTCTGAGTTCATCAGTGAGAATGTTTACCTCGGCAAATATGAAATTTCCCAAATCCAGCTGTTCAACATTCTTATTGAGAAATTTCCTTTCGTGAAGTTCAGTCAGCACATAACCAATAATGCCATCCTGGATGAGATGAAGGGCTGTAAAGAAGTAACGCTCATTGATATAGGCATTGGGCAGGGTACTCAGATAATCAACATCATTGAAAAGGCCAAATACCTCCCGCATCTGAGACAATTGAATGTTATCGGTATCGAACCATATGCAGATGCATTGGCTATGGCCGAACGAAACATTCTATCCTTGAACCAAAAGGTTCTTTTTGATATCAATTTTGATGGAATAAATGACTTTGTAGAAAATGTAGATTTTGCTGCCATCCAAAATGTCAAAGGCAAACTCATCGTCAACGCTTCACTTGCTTTACACCACATCCAGTCTGATCTGCGCCGATTGGATACTATCTGCAAGATAAAGGAAATGAATCCAAGCACATTTATTCTTATCGAACCAAATGTCAACCATTACGAACCCGATTTTCACAAAAGATTTCAAAATTGCTACCGTCATTTCCATCATATCTTCCAGGTTATTGATCGCATCGAAGATATCAGCAACGATGATAAAAATGCTTTGAAACTGTTCTTTGGCAGGGAGATCGAAGATATTATCGGGAAGGAAGACAAAGACCGGTTTGAAAAACATGAACCAGCTACCCACTGGATCGGAAGGTTAAAAGAGAGCAATTTTTCAATCAAAAATGACATTTTGTCCTCCCCTCTCGAAGCGGGCTGTGGTGTGGAAATCAACTATCATCGGGAAGGGTTTCTCGGATTCACATATGAAGACGAAACTGTGTTGGCAGTCATTTGTGCCAATTAAGACCAAATGAAGTATTGGGAATGGGCGGTTTATACTGCCCATTATTCTTACACCTTAATCAGATTATCCATCTTTTACAATCTACCAGCAATGAATAACCTTTTTTTCAACGAGACATTACAGCAGGCACAAAGCCGCATTGTTCCTTTAAAGGCAAAGGCCCACTTATTCTTAGATAAAAATGAGCAGCCAACAGATGTTTATTTTCCACTAAAAAAGAAAGTGACAGACAATCTTTTAGGTTGTGATTGGAACCGCTACCCTTCTGCCGACAACAGCGATATTGATGCACTGGTAGCCAACTACTGCAATCTTGATCCCGAGCATATTGTACTCGGGCCAGGTTCAGCCAGTTTCATTACGACACTGCTCAATTATTTTGCCCTTAACGGCAAGCGGATCGTAATTGCTCAACCAACTTACACCTTGTTTGATTACCACTGTAAAACCTATAACATTGCTTATGAACCTTGGCTGTTAAGAAAGGATTTGGAATATGACTTCGAAAATATGCCAACGTTGGGGGCTGGATCGGTGCTATTCATTACCACTCCAAATAATCCCACTGGGAATACCATTGAACAGGCACAACTTGAAGGCATTCTTTCTTCTAATCCAAATTCCTTAATTATCCTTGATGCAGTATATGCTGAATTTGCAGATGTTGATTTCACGCCACTGATTCGAAAATATACCAATCTGATTGTGTTGCGTTCTTTTTCCAAAGCTTTCCCAATAGCTGGCTTGCGGTTAGGCTACCTCTGTGCTGCACCGAAGACTGCCGCTATCGTGAGAAAGCTGATGCTAATGTTTTCCATCAATCATTTTTCACTTGCCTTTGCGAGGGAAGCGCTGTTCACACACAAGTTTTTGCAGCGGTCACTCGATCAGGTACGATCCATCATCGCTGAGCGGGAATGGATGTTCCGCACCCTGAACTTCCGTTTTAGCAAACAAGTACTAAAAGTATTCAAGTCAAAAGGCAACTTTCTGCTTATTCGCATTTATAATGACACTGCCTTTCAAAAACTCATAGGTGGTTTTGAAAAAAATGGGATGAAAGTGTTGAACACCTCTCACTCTCCCCTACTTAAAAATACTTTTCGTGTGTCCATCAGCACACCTGAAGAGAATGAATTTTTTATGGATTGTTTAAGGGCAAGTTTGCAGGAAAAAGAGGTTAACCAATAGTTCAATGGATTTTTTTTGAATAGCTCTTTAGAGTTGTGCATTTGTTGTTTTGATAAACCTAATTAAAGGAGCTAAAACGAACGTAACTTTTTCCTCAAAACGGCTTATATTGATTTTGCCACACTTCATTTCAGTTCAGATCCATTTCAATTAAAAAAAATCCGATTCAATTCGTCCATTCCTTACCTTCGCTTCATGTTTACCAACCTAAAAATATCCTTGATCTGGTGTGTATTTTTAGTAATGTCTGCTAAAGGTTTTGCCCAACAAGGGCAGCTACTCACTTGGGAGCATGTTGGTGATAGCAAAGAGCTGAATGCCATTGCTATTGGTGATATTTATCAGGATACAAAAGGCTTCCTTTGGTTGGCAGCTTGGGAAGGGCTGGTTCGATTTGATGGACATTCTTTTCGTTTTTTCCGAAACATCCCAGGCGATTCAACCTCTATTTATAACAATCATGTCCGCTGTATATCGGAAGATAGAGCGGGTAATATGTGGGTGGGACTTGCAAGAGGCGGAGTGAGCCGCTATGACCGGGAAACGGGGCAATTCCGAAACTATCCTTTCACTGAAAACCTAAAAATCAAGACCACACCCATCTGGCGCCTATTTTTTGATAGAAAGGGGGAGCTGTGGGTTGGGCTTGACAATTATGGACTGGCACACCTCAATAAAGAAACTGGAGATTTCAAAATCTATGACCTTGTAACGGCACAATCGGCACCACACCTAACTCCAGAGGAAATTCCCAATTACAATGTTGCACTCAATTTTTGGGAGGATGAAGATGGCCTTTTTTGGATTGCAACCCGTGACGACCTTTACCACTTTGATCCCGTATCGGGGAAAGCCACTTCGCATCGTTTTGAAAAATTTGCATCTAACGGTACTCGACTGAACCAAGCCTACGCCATTTTCCCTGAAGACGATGGCCTGTGGGTGGGTGGATGGGCCAGCGGACTTCGCCATTATAATCGCAGGACGAAGGAATGGAAGCAGTACATGTTTGAAGATAACCCACTTGCACCCGACGGGGTCAATGTGGTCAACTCTATTTTCCCGAAATCCAATGAAGAATTTTGGATAACAAGCGAAGACAAAGGACTTTGCATCTTCAACAAAAAAACAGGGCAGTTCACAATCATAAACCAAGACCAAGAAAACTATCCCGATTTCCCTAAAGGTGCCATGCAAAGTCTATATATTGACCGACAAGGCAATTTGTGGTTGAGCAACGAAGGCAATTTCCTTCGTGTCCAGATACAAGCCAGGCAATTCCATTTCAATTCTGTCAAATCAGGACTGCCAGTTTCAAAGGAAAATTCGTGGATCTCCACCATTTTTGAGGACCAGGAAGGTCGTTTTCGCTTTACGGGCATGTATGCTGGAGACGGGCTTCATGTTTTTGATAAAAAAACGGGCAAGACTACTGTTCCAACATTTAAAATCCATCCCAATGTGGATGAGAGCAACCTACAGGTAAGGGACATTATGCAAGCAAGGGACGGCACTATCTGGGTATTGGGCAGGCACATCCTGTATCGCTTCAACCCATTGACGCTTCAATTGGAAGTTCCTCTCCAGCCACCTGTCATTTCATCTGAAGTTGGTACAAATTACTACACCCAAATGACTGAGGATGGGAACGGGCATATTTGGTTAGGTTCCGTATTTTTTGGTGCATTCAGGTATATACCCGAAACAGGACAGGCTGTACATTTTATGCCCGATACCACAAAGACAGATGACTTGCCTACCAACATCATCGGTTTTTGGGAAACGGACAGATTGGGTAGACCATGGTATGCAGGACGAGACCAAACTGTATACGGCTATTATCATATTCGTGAAAATCGATTCGTTTACCTCAATAGCAGCGGGAAGGTCACCGATGAGCTGACTTCAATGCGAGTAAACAGCCTTTATGCTGATAAAAATGGTGATGTCTGGGCATGTTCGGAACAAGGCTTATTGCATTTCGACTGTACTACCGAGCCGCCCACGCTGTTGAAAAAATATACGTTGAACGATGGTCTTGCTTCAGATTATGCTGTTTGGGCTAGGGAAGATAACAATGGAGACCTATGGGTAGTCGCTGGAAAAAATCTATGCAGATTGGATGTGAACACTGACCAAATTCTCTCCTTCGGGAAAAAAGATGGGTATCCAGTGGCCAATTTAGGAATAGGAAAATTGGATGATGGTCACATTTTTTTGCTGGTACATGAAGGTTATTACACTTTCCATCCCGATTCTCTAATACCTGGCCTTAGAAATGCTCCAGTTGCGCTAACCTCATTTAAGGTTAACGACGAGGAACGGTACTTCGGCAGTGTGCTGAAGATTTCTCAATCTTTCGTTGTGCCTGCAGATGGTCGGTATTTTTCTCTCGAATTTGCATCGCTTGATTTTACTCACCCTGAACTGTGCAAGTTTGAATACCAACTTGAAGGGCTTAACAAGCGTTGGGTCAGAGCAGGCAACCGCCGTCTGGTCAATTATACGAATGTACCCACTGGGCAATATTCTTTTAAAGTGAAATTGGAAGATAGGCCTGACACGGAAGCCCTCGTCATTCCACTCATTGTAAAAGTAGCTTTTTATAAAACAAGTTGGTTTTGGGGACTGTTTTTGATGGCTATACTGGCAGCAGTATTTGCTTATTACCGCAATCGCCAATTCCAAAAACAACAGTTGTTAACCTTGCAAAGCAAAGCCCAATTGCTCGAAAAAGAAAAAGCGCTGGTACAGTATGAAAGCCTCCGCCAACAACTGAACCCACACTTTCTTTTTAATTCCCTTACTTCTCTGAGCAGCCTTATTTCTATTGACCCAAAAGGTGCTACTACATTTCTAAACAGTTTGAGCAAGACCTATCGCTACATTCTTAAAAGTAGTGAAATGGAAGTTGTGCCATTGGTAGGAGAGTTGGAATTTGGAGCATCTTTCGTGAAATTGCAAAAGACGAGATTCGGTGAAGGTTTACAAGTCAATTTCAAAGTGAATGAAGCTGATTTCCACCGAAAAATAGTGCCTGTCACTTTGCAAAACCTTATAGAAAATGCCATCAAGCACAATATCATTGACGAAGAAGAACCCTTAGTGGTAGATGTTTCGGAAGAGGAAGGCTACCTCGTTGTTCGAAATAACCTGCAAAAGAAGAAATTCGTGGAAACAAGCAATAAGCGCGGATTGACTAACCTGAAATCTTTTTATAGATACTTATCGGATAAGGAAATAGTGGTGGTGGAAGACGGACAGTTTTTTACCATAAAAATTCCATTGATATGATAAAAGCAGTCATCATCGAAGATGAATCTCTGATCGCTCGTGAATTGCAAGCGAAAATCGCTGCTGTGGCAGACGATATGAAAATAGTCGAAGTTTTGCCTAGCCTAAAAACGGCCAAGAAGTGGTTTTTGCAAAATGCTGAGCCCGACTTGCTATTTATGGACATCCAGTTGAGTGATGGTGTAAGCTTTGAAATCTTTGAGCATTTCAATCTCACTTGCCCTGTTATTTTCACAACAGCTTATGATGAGTATGCGCTGCGTGCCTTCAAGGTCAATGGGATTGATTATTTATTAAAGCCCATTGATATAGAAGAATTAGCAGCTGCCATCGAAAAATTCCGGAATCAGACCGAAGGTCAGATGAAACCACCTACTGATTTTCAGGAATTGCTAAAAGCCATGCAATCCCCAACGGCAGACCTACCTATTTATAAGGAAAAATTTGTCGTCAGCGTCAGGAACACATGGGTACCTGTAAACACTAAGGATATTGCTGCTATCATACGAGATAGCCTGAATTACATCCACACTTTTGGGGGTGACAGATATATGCTCGATTTCAACACTCTTGAAGAAGTGGAGGAACTGCTCGACCCGAAGCAGTTTTATCGAGCGAATCGACAGAGTATCGTGAACATTGAAAACATTCAAAGCGTGAAACCCCACGAAAACCCAAAGCTAACACTGTATTTGAAAGCACCTGTTAAAACAACAGTAGATGTGAGTAGGGAAAAGGCACCAGTGTTTAAGAAATGGTTTGATAGATAAAAAACGGGACAATGACATCGAAAATTGAAATTTTCCACTTTCTCGATTTTCAATGAAAAACCTTCACAATGACCAACAATGACCAATGCACAAATTAACTTAGTAAAAAAAAGCTGGTGGCTGTTACATCAAGTACCGCCCGAACTGGTCGCTGATGCCTTCTACAGTAAGTTGTTCCACAACCATCCTGAAATAAGGCGTATGTTTCCCTCCAATATGGACGAGCAATATAAAAAACTAATTGATATGCTTTCGTCCATGGTTGCTAAGCTTGATAGATTGGAGGGTTACGAACAGAAGATTACTGATTTAGCTAAGCGGCATGAGGGCTATGGTGTTCAACCTATACATTATGAAATGGTCGGCGAAGCACTACTCTGGACTTTAGAAAAAGGACTTGGTGACGACTGGAATGAGGAAACCGCAACGGCCTGGCTAACTTGCTATGAATTGGTTTCAAAAAAAATGACCAATAAATAATGAATCTGTAGATAAAAATTATCACAAGACCTATCAAAAAAAGAGTTCTGGGATTTCTCATCAATCAAACAGTAGAAAAGATAAACAAAAAGGGCAGTGCAAACGCACTACCCTTTTCTATTTCAGTATTTCTAACGATTATTAATCTTCGTAATCTTCGTACTCTTCCATCAACGCTTTGCGCTCTTTGTATGAATTATGTGATTCCAGGCTGGTAACGAATAGGTCATTGTATTTACGGAGACCAGTACCGGCAGGGATACGTTTTCCAACAATCACATTTTCTTTCAGACCATAGAGTTGATCTGGCTTAGCATTGATCGCTGCAGAACTAAGTACTTTAGTTGTTTCCTGGAACGAGGCAGCTGAAATCCAGCTCTCCGTACCCAAAGATGAACGGGTAATCCCCTGAAGCATTGGGCTTGATGTAGCAGGAACAGCGTCACGGAACTGTACCAGTTTGCGGTCGTTACGCTTGAGGAAAGAGTTTTCTTCCCTGATCTGGCGCAATGAAACCAAAGCACCTGGCTTGAGTTTCGAGCTATCACCTCCTTCCGTAACGACTTTCTTATCATAAATCCAGTCGTTCTGGTGGATAAAGTTCCATTTTTCAACCGCTTCACCTTCAAGGAAAGTAGTGTCTCCAGAATCTTCAATCATTACACGACGCATCATCTGACGCACGATTACTTCAATGTGCTTATCGTTGATGGCAATACCCTGTGATCGGTAAACCTCTTGAACACCATTCACTAAGTAAGATTGTACTGCAAATGGCCCTTTGATAGCAAGGATATCTTTTGGAGTCACCGTACCATCGGAAAGAGCAGTACCTGCACGCACAAAATCACCTTCCTGTACAAGCAAGTGCTTGGAAAGTGGAACGAGGTATTTGCGGATCTGGCCATCTTTTGCCTGCACCGTTACCTCTTGATTACCACGTTTGATTTTTCCAAACATCACTTCACCATCGATTTCAGAAACAACGGCTGGATTAGATGGATTTCGTGCTTCAAAGAGTTCAGTTACCCTTGGCAGACCACCCGTGATATCCTGGATCTTTCCAAGTTTACGAGGAATCTTTACTATTTTCTGTCCTGCAATAACTTCCTGACCATCTTCAATTGAGATGTAGGAACCTACTGGCAGGTTGTAACGACGTAGTTCTTCGCCATCTGGCGATACGATCTTGATAGCCGGAATTTTCTTCTTGTTCTTACTTTCAATAACTACTTTTTCGGCGTATCCAGTCTGGTCATCTCTTTCAAGGCGGAAAGTCACACCCTCTTCGATACTATCAAATTGAGTGATACCTGTGAATTCTGATACAATTACTGCGTTGAAAGGATCCCATTCACAAATTGGATCTCCTTTGCCCACTTTCTGGCCATCTTTCACAAATAAAGTTGAACCATAAGGAATGTGGTGGGTAACGTACATTTTTGTACCCTCTGGATTCATTAACCTCAATTCACCTGTACGGGAAATGACCACTTCGATTTTGCCACTTTCTTCGTTATAGGTTGTAGTTCGGATACCATCAAATTCGATTTTACCTTCGAATTTAGAAGAAATCTCACTTTCTGCTTTCGAGATAGAAGCAATACCACCCACGTGGAAAGTACGAAGTGTCAACTGGGTACCAGGCTCACCGATGGACTGTGCTGAGATAATACCAACTGCATCACCCATTTCGGCGATACGTCCAGTTGCAAGATTTTTACCATAGCATTTACCACATACACCTCTGTTCGTTTCGCAGGTAAGAACGGAACGAATAGTTACCGACTCAATGCCCTCATCTTCAATGTATTGAGCAATATCATCGCTGATGTATTCAGCTGCTTTAAGTATCAATTCATCTGTGACTGGATGATAAATATCATGGAGTGTATAACGGCCTCGGATACGGTTGTTAAGTGGATCAATGATTTTCTCATTGTCTTTCAACGCAAATGTTTCAATACCCCTTAAAGTATCACAATCTGTGTCGATGATAACAACATCCTGAGCAACATCCACCAAACGACGGGTCAAGTATCCCGCATCTGCTGTTTTCAATGCCGTATCGGCAAGACCTTTACGAGCACCGTGTGTGGATATAAAGTATTCGAGTACCGATAGTCCATCCACAAAATTGGAAAGGATCGGATTCTCGATGATCGCTCCCCCGCTATCACCTGACTTCTTAGGTTTTGCCATCAATCCACGTAGGCCACAAAGCTGCTTAATTTGCTGCTTAGAACCCCTTGCACCAGAATCAAGCATCATATATACAGAGTTGAAACCCTGCTTATGCTGTGCTAATTCTTTCATTAGTGCGTCCGTAATCCTATTATCGGCATAAGTCCATTTATCAATGATCTGGTTGTAACGCTCGTTGTTAGTGATGAGCCCCATGTTATAGTTCTCCCAAACTTCATCTACTTCTTCCTGTGCAGAATTAAGGATTTTCTCTTTCACAGAAGGTGAGATCAAATCTCCCAAGTTGAAAGACAATCCACCACGGAAAGCCCACATGAAACCAAGCTCCTTTACTTTGTCCAAGAACTCAGCTGCTTCTGCAAAACTGGTTCTTGTAATGATGCCACCAATAATCTTTTTCAGGTTACGCTTAGTCAGTAGCTCATTGATGAATGGTACCTTCTCTGGAGTGGCTTGATTGAAAAGCACACGACCAGCAGTCGTATCAATCACATTATTTACCATCTCCCCTTTCTCGTCTTCAATCCGCACACGGCATTTAATGTGCGCATGCATGTCCAGTTTACCTTCGTTGAATGCGATACTCACCTCTTCAGGAGAATAAAATTTTCCACCTTCACCTTTTACAGTATGCTCAGGAGTTGTCTTTCTACCTTTTGTCATGTAGTACAATCCCAAAACCATATCCTGTGAAGGAAGCGTAATCGGAGAGCCATCTTGAGGGTTGAGCATGTTGTGAGCTGAAAGCATCAACAGCTGCGCTTCCAAAATAGCACCATGGCTCAATGGTACGTGTACCGCCATCTGATCACCGTCAAAATCCGCGTTGAATGCACCACAAACAAGTGGATGCAGCTGGATCGCTTTACCTTCCACCAATTTTGGTTGGAATGCCTGAATGGACAAACGGTGCAGCGTAGGTGCACGGTTGAGCATTACAGGGTGACCTTTCAATATATTATCCAAAATATCCCAGATCACTGGGTCTTTGCGATCAACCAGCTTTTTGGCTGACTTAACAGTTTTTACAATACCTCTTTCAATCAGTTTCCTGATAACAAAAGGTTTGAAAAGCTCGGCAGCCATCCCTTTAGGTATACCACACTCATGTAGTTTAAGGGTTGGACCAACAACAATTACCGAACGACCAGAATAGTCAACACGCTTACCCAAAAGGTTCTGACGGAAACGACCTTGTTTTCCCTTGAGAATATCACTCAAAGATTTTAGGGCACGTCCACCTTCTGCTTTTACAGCGTTTGATTTTCTTGAGTTGTCAAATAAAGAATCGACAGCCTCTTGAAGCATCCGCTTTTCGTTTCTCAAGATTACTTCAGGTGCTTTTATTTCTAAAAGTCGCTTAAGCCTGTTGTTACGAATGATAACCCTGCGGTAAAGATCATTTAAATCAGAGCTGGCAAAACGACCACCATCCAATGGCACCAATGGACGCAATTCAGGTGGCACAACTGGCAGGTATTGAATAATCATCCATTCAGGCCTGTTGTCCATACGGGTCTGCCCTTCACGGAAAGCTTCCACAACTCTCAATCTCTTCAAGGCTTCAGCTTTACGCTGCTGGCTGGTTTCATTGGCCGCTTGATGACGAAGATCGTATGATAATTGGTCGAGATCGAGATTCATCAACAGATCCCGAACTGCTTCTGCACCCATTTTAGCTACGAACTTATTTGGATCATCATCATCCAACTGCTGATTTTCGGGTGGCAGCGTTTCTATGATATCCATGTACTCTTCCTCAGTCAGCAATGCCAATGGTTCAGATTCATCTGATTGGGCAATTCCCCAATTGATTACCACATAACGCTCATAATAAACGAGTGTTTCGAGTTTCTTGGAAGGGATTCCAAGCAAGTAACCAATCTTATTTGGCAAAGATTTGAAAAACCAAATGTGAACAACAGGAACAACCAATTTAATGTGTCCCATCCGCTCACGACGTACTTTCTTTTCTGTTACTTCAACTCCACATCTGTCACACACAATCCCTTTGTAACGTATACGCTTATATTTCCCACAATAGCACTCATAATCCTTGACCGGACCAAAAATCCGCTCGCAGAAAAGACCGTCACGCTCAGGCTTATAAGACCGATAGTTAATGGTTTCTGGCTTTAAAACTTCTCCATAGCTCCGCTCCAAAATGTCGTCTGGTGAAGACAAGCTGATCGTGATCTGATCGAAATCAGGAGCAGGAATCGTTGTTTTTTTCTTAAAAGGCATATTAGCTATTGGCTATTGGCCACTAGCCGTTGGCTGATTAAAAAGCAGCCAACGGCCAACAGCAAAGATTAATCAAATTTCACATCCAATGCGAGCCCACGCAATTCGTGAACAAGTACGTTGAATGACTCAGGGATATTAGGTTCTGGCAATACATCACCTTTCACAATGGCTTCGTAAGCTTTTGCTCGGCCGATAATGTCATCTGACTTCAAGGTGAGCAATTCTTGCAAGATGGCTGAAGCTCCAAAGGCTTCCAATGCCCAAACCTCCATCTCCCCAAAACGCTGACCACCAAATTGAGCTTTACCACCCAAAGGCTGCTGCGTAATAAGAGAGTAAGGCCCTATGGAACGTGCGTGCATCTTATCATCTACCATGTGAGACAATTTCAACATGTAGATAATACCCACAGTAGCTTGCTGGTGGAAACGATCTCCAGTATCACCGTCGTAGAGTTGGGTTTGACCAAGTGAAGGCAAACCTTCGCTTTGGATGTATTCTTCAATTTCTTCCTGCGAAGCTCCATCAAAGATTGGTGTCGCAAATTTGACCCCTTTCTTCTCACCTGCCCATCCAAGTACAGTTTCGAAAATCTGTCCGAGGTTCATCCTTGAAGGCACACCAAGTGGATTCAATACAATATCTACTGGTCGTCCATCATCCGTAAACGGCATGTCTTCCAAACGAACGATTCTGGCAACAATACCTTTATTACCGTGGCGACCAGCTAATTTATCACCCACTTTAAGCTTGCGCTTTTTGGCAATATACACCTTCGCCAATTTCAATACGCCCGCTGGCAACTCATCACCAATACTGATATTAAATTTCTCACGCTTATAGCGCCCAACCTCTTCATTGAGTTTGATGCTGTAATTGTGCAACAACTTTGCAATCAATCCATTGGTGTTGTCACTATCGGTCCAGCCACTGTAATCAAGCTGGGTGAATTCCATTGTACGTAGAAGCTCTGTACTGAATTTGGTTCCCTTTGGAATCATGGCTTCACCATAAATACTTTTGACTCCCTGTGAAACATGGCCTTTCACCAACATCAACAATTTATCAATCAAAATTGTCTTCAACTCATTTGTCGCAATGGCATGAGAATCATCCAGTTTTGTAAGTACTTCTGCTTCTTGTGTTTTCTGTACGTTGCTCTTCTTTGCACGAGCAAATAATTGTTTAGAAATCACAACACCTCTTGTCGAGGGTGGCACTTTAAGGGAAGCATCCTTCACATCACCAGCTTTATCACCAAAGATGGCACGAAGTAGTTTTTCCTCAGGAGTAGGATCCGTTTCACCCTTTGGAGTAATTTTTCCAATAAGGATGTCACCTTCTTTGACCCAAGCACCGATGCGGATTATTCCGTGTTCATCTAAGTCTTTGGTAGCTTCCTCACTCACGTTAGGAATGTCATTCGTTAATTCCTCTTCACCAAGTTTTGTGTCCCTTACATCAAGATCAAATGACTCTATATGTACAGAGGTGAAAACATCTTCCCTCACTACCCTTTCAGAAAGAACAATGGCATCCTCAAAGTTGTAACCTTTCCAAGGCATGAAGGCTACTTTCAGGTTTTGTCCCAATGCCAATTCTCCATCTTGAGTAGCATATCCCTCACAAAGTATTTGACCTTTTTCGACCCGTTGCCCTTTACGTACAATCGGTTTCAGGTTAACCGACGTCGCTTGGTTTGTACGGAGAAATTTGGTCAGCTTGTATGTTTTACGGTTGTCTTCAAAAGAAACTAACTGTTCTTCATCTGATCTGTCGTAACGAATGACCACTTCAGTTGCATCAACATATTCAACCACACCTTCTCCTTCCGCATTAATAAGCATTCGAGAATCACGGGCAACTTTACCTTCCAAACCTGTTCCTACAATCGGAGATTGTGGACGGATCAATGGCACTGCCTGACGCTGCATGTTCGAGCCCATCAAGGCACGGTTGGCATCATCATTTTCCAAAAACGGAATCAATGAAGCGGAGACACCAACAATCTGGTTAGGTGCTACATCCATGTATTCAACTTCTTCTGGAGTTAAAACAGGGAAATCACCATGCTCACGTGATTTAATCTTATCGTTTACGAAATGGCCTTTGTCATCAAAAGGTGCATTCGCTTGTGCTACTTTTTTGAAATCTTCTGCTTCTGCTGAAAGATAGATTGCAGGGTTTTTGATATCTACAATTCCTTTTTCAACCTTTCTATAAGGTGTTTCAAGGAAACCCATTTTATTGATCTTTGCATGTACGCAAAGCGTGGAGATAAGACCAATATTTGGTCCCTCCGGAGTTTCAATGGTACATAGTCGCCCATAGTGAGAATAGTGAACGTCACGCACCTCAAATCCAGCTCTTTCCCTTGATAAACCTCCTGGTCCAAGAGCAGAAATACGGCGTTTGTGCGTAATTTCTGAGAGGGGGTTAGTTTGATCTAAGAACTGTGACAACTGACTTGTTCCAAAGAAGGAGTTGATTACGGAGGAAAGGGTACGAGCATTGATCAGGTCAATAGGTGTAAATACCTCATTATCCCTCACATTCATTCGCTCACGTATCGTACGTGCCATCCTTGCAAGACCTACTCCAAACTGAGCGTACAATTGCTCACCTACTGAACGTACACGACGATTGCTCAAGTGATCGATGTCATCAATCTCAGCCACCTGGTTCATCAAACGAACCAAGTAAGTCACGATAGCGATGATATCTTCTTTAGTTAAAACAAGCGTTTCAATAGACGTTTCCATTTTCAACTTGCGGTTGATTTTGTAACGACCTACTTCACCGAGGTTATAACGCTTGTCGGAGAAGAACAATTTATCAATTATTCCCCTTGCCGTTTCATCATCTGGCGGCTCAGCACCACGCAGCTGGCGGTAGATATAATTCACCGCCTCCATTTCTGAACTGGTAGGGTCTTTTTGTAATGTATTGTAAATAATACTGTAATCTTCTTCAATATCTTCCCGCTGTAAGATTACAGTTGCCAAGCCTGCTTCAAGTACTTGTTCAATATTATCTTCATCTAAAACTACATCACGTTCTAGGATGATTTCATTCCGCTCAATAGTAACCACCTCTCCAGTATCCTCATCTACGAAATCTTCGGTCCAAGAGCGAAGCACTCTGGCTGCGAGTTTTCGGCCAATGGCATTTTCAAGACTATCTCTATCATTTTTAACCTCATCAGAAAGGTTGAAAAGCTCGAGAATGGCTTTATCCGTATCAAACCCAATTGCACGGAGCAACGTGGTTACAGGGAATTTTTTCTTACGGTCAATATATGCAAACATCACGTTATTGATGTCTGTCGCAAATTCCATCCACGCACCCTTAAAAGGAATCACCCTGGCTGAAAATATAGCAGTTCCATTTGGGTGATAGGTTTGACCAAAAAATACACCTGGAGAACGGTGAAGCTGCGAAACCACCACCCTTTCAGCTCCATTTATCACAAATGTGCCTTTTGGAGTCATGTAAGGGATGTTTCCAAGAAACACATCCTGAACGATGGTTTCAAAATCAACGTGTTCTTCATCGTTGCACGACAACCTCAATTTTGCTTTGAGTGGAACACTGTATGTCAACCCACGTTGCATACATTCTTCTATGGTATATCTGGGAGGGTCAATATAATAGTCCAGAAATTCCAGGACGAAGATATTTCGGGCATCCGTTATTGGAAAATTTTCCATGAACACCCGGTATAGGCCTTCATTGATCCTGTTTTCAGGAGTAGTTTCCAACTGGAAAAACTCTTGAAATGATTTTAACTGGATTTCCAGCAAATCTGGATGTTCAGAAGGTAGACGGATTTTTCCGAATGTAATCCTGCCTGTTTCTGTATAATTGACATTATCAAGTGATGTCATATCTGGAATAAATATTTATAGATGATAATAAAGATGCTGCCTTTTCGACCTGCCAGTTTTATATGGCAATAGTCTTTTCATCATAGTACAGTAAGAAAGGAGTGGCACATTTTTAGTTCTTAAGTGCCTAATAATTGTTGGCTTACAATGATGTTTGATTCCCCTTGCCGACAATTGATAAGAAATCTGCCTTTATCCTTCAATAGATCAATATACCAATTCAATATTCTGCTAACTGGAAACGACAACAGGCTTAGCCGTCTTGGTAAACAAGACAACTAAGCCTAATGCGTTTAAAATCTGTATGTAGCAGAAAAGTTCTGAATCAGCATTGATAAAATTTAGTAGAAAATGCTTTTCTGCCCCGTTCTGAGTATGGGGAAGAAATTACTTCAATTCAACTTGGGCACCAACGGCCTCAAGATCAGCTTTGATCTTTTCAGCTTCGTCTTTTGGTATGCCTTCCTTGATTGGAGCAGGTGCGGAATCTACTAATTTCTTAGCTTCAACAAGACCTACGCCAAGCATGTCTTTAACTGCCTTTACAACTTGTAACTTAGTTGCACCAGCAGACTCAAGAACTACATCGAACTCAGTCTTTTCAGCTTCTCCACCACCGGCATCTCCACCACCAGCACCAGGGCCGGCTACAGCTACAGCAGCAGCTGCAGGTTTGATACCATAATCTTCTTCCATAATATTTGTCAGCTCAGTCACATCTTTGATTGTAAGATTTACTAACTGCTCTGCAAGTGCTTTCAAATCAGCCATTTTAAATGATTTTGAATTTTTAAAAAATATATGCGTTAAAAAACTTGGAAGCCGTATCCAATGGCAGCCCGCAGTTGGTAGCAAGCAGTCATTATGTTGCTGCTAACCATAAACTGCAAACTGCAGGTTATTCGCCTCTTTCTTCGAGTGCTTTCAATAGTCCCATAACATTGGTTCCACCTGAACCAAGAGAGGACATAAGGTTGCTCATAGGAGAGTTCAAAAGGGTCAGCAAGTCGCCCAACAAATCTTCTTTTGATTTGAGGTTTGCCAACTGATCCATTTTATCATCACCCAGGTAAACCGCAGTATCGATATATGCAGCCTTGATTAAAGGCTTTTCACTTTTGTTTTCTTTTCTGAAATCCTTAATGATTTTGGCTGGAGCATTTGCTACATCCGTAAACAACAAGGCAGAAGGCCCTTTCAAAGAATCATAAACTGCAGAATAGTTTTTTTCTTCAGGAGCGCTTTCCATGGCTTTGATCGCAAGTGTATTTTTAACCACTTTCATTTCAATGCCTTTCTCAAAAAATAAGCGCCTTAAAGAATTTATTTGCTCAACTGTCATTGCTGAAGAATCAGCTACATAAAAGAAATCATTGCTGGAGAATTTCTCCTTCAATTCCTCAATGGCAGTTGCTTTTTCTTGCTTAGTCATTTCTAATTATTTTTTTCATCCATTGCCAATTGGCTAATGGATGCGAATTAGCGAATTGATTTTGTGTCGACCTTAATGCCTGGGCCCATCGTACTGGCCACAGTCAAGGATTTCATATAAGTTCCTTTAGCAGATGCAGGTTTCATTTTCACCAAAGTGGTCATGATCTCATTAGCATTCTCAAGTAACTTGTCAGGGTCAAAGGATACACGCCCAACCGATGTATGGATAATGCCATACTTGTCGACACGAAAAGCAACTTTACCGCCTTTTACATCTTTCACTGCATTGCCAATATCCATTGTTACTGTCCCGGTCTTAGGGTTTGGCATCAATCCACGAGGACCGAGTACACGTGCAACCCTACCGATTTTAGCCATGGCAGAAGGCATAGCAACTGCAACATCAAAATCTAACCATCCACCTTGAATTTTGGTAATCAGTTCATCTAATCCTACATGGTCAGCACCAGCATCTAAGGCTTCCTGCTCTTTATCTGGAGTACAGAAAACCACAACCTTCTTGGTCTTACCGGTTCCGTGAGGGAGGGTTACAGTTCCTCTCAAAGCCTGATCGGCTTTACGAGGATCAACCCCTAATCGGATATGCAAATCAACGGAAGCATCGAATTTGGTCGTATTGACTGTTTTCACAAGTCCCATTGCTTCCTCCAAACTATAAAGTTTGTCAGCGTCAACCTTGGTGTTGGCCGCTTTTCTTTTTTTGGAAATTTTCCCCATTATTAAAAATGTTTTGAGGTAATAGCGCTGGAACAAACTTCATTGTCCCTAGCTTCCTCGTTGTTAAATTTTAGTGATTGTTCTACTCCCAAAAATCAATTTGGGGGAGTACCGCCATCAACTCTCAAACCCATGCTTCTAGCTGTTCCTGCTACCATCTTCATGGCAGAATCAACAGTAAAGCAGTTAAGGTCTTTCATTTTGCTTTCAGCTATTTTGCGAACCTGATCCCAACTCACCTTACCAACTTTTTGACGGTTGGACTCTGGAGAGCCTTTCTTGAGTTTAGCAGCTTCCATCAGCTGAATAGCAGCAGGAGGAGTTTTGATGACAAATTCAAAAGATTTGTCTTTAAATACAGAAATCTGTACTGGCAGCACCTGACCCATACGATCCTGAGAAGCAGCATTGAAACGCTTACAGAATTCCATAATGTTCACACCCTTCGCACCTAATGCAGGTCCGATTGGAGGAGAAGGGTTGGCCTGTCCACCTCTTGCTTGAATCTTAATTAAAAACTCGACTTCTTTAGCCATTTTAAAAATCTGTTTTATAAACTGCCAGCAATTGGGAAGCCCCTGACCAAAGTCAGGACAATCTACTGGTTATTGTGTTTTTTCTACTTGCATAAAATTCAATTCGACCTCTGTACCACGTCCAAATATCTTTACGATAACTTTTAGCTTCTTTTTTTCTTCGTTAATCTCTTGAACATCACCCACGAAATCTGAAAAAGGTCCATCAATAATTTTGACCGTTTCGCCAACAAGATATGGCTCAAGCATTTGTTCGCCAGCGTCCTGTGACTCATCAACTTTACCAAGCAATCTATTTGCTTCAGCTTGGCGCATAGGCATTGGCGTATTCCGTCCTAAAAAATGGATAACATTCGGGATATTAGCAATAGTGGTCACAATCTCACCTGAAAGTCTTGATGGCTCAGCCTCAATCAGGATGTAACCTGGAAGAATATTTCTTTCAGAAATGACCTTTTTACCATTTCTGATTTTGTAGACCTTTTCGGTAGGAACTATTATCTGTGTAACGAAATCCGACCAATTGCTTCTTTGCACTTCCAACTCAATTCTCTCTTTGATCTTTTTTTCTTTACCGCTAATAACCCTGAGTGAATACCATTTTTTTTCTTCAGACATGAAACTGTTTTTGTTTTTTACCCAGGATAAATGATGTCATTCAAAATAAACTTCGAAATCGCATCCATAATAAAAACAAGCAAGGTAAAAATACCCAAGCCAACAAGTACAACAACAGTAGTCTGCTGGAGATTTGGCCAACTTGGCCAAGTCACCTTAGTCATCAATTCGTTGTAACTTTCTTGGACGTATAACTTTATGCTTTCCATCTTAATATTAGTTTTTGGTTTTTAGTTATTGGATTGATTAACAAACCATAAACCTACTTTGCACGGGCGGAAGGACTCGAACCCTCAGCCTACGGTTTTGGAGACCGTCGCTCTACCAGTTGAGCTACGCCCGTATTCAGTAATGTATAAATGCTGAAAAATTAAGCATCCCACATAAGGGATGCTTAATTATCATTTAAACACTTTGTATGTCAAGTATTATTACTCGATAATCTCTGTAACCTGACCTGCACCTACGGTACGGCCACCTTCACGAATCGCAAAACGAAGACCTTTTTCCATTGCAATTGTGTTCAGCAAGGTTACTTCAAGTGATACGTTATCGCCAGGCATTACCATCTCTACACCTTCAGGAAGATTAACATCTCCAGTAACATCAGTTGTACGGAAGTAGAACTGAGGACGGTAGCCATTGAAGAATGGTGTATGACGACCACCTTCATCTTTACCTAATACGTAAACCTCACATTTAAATTTCTTGTGAGGCTTCACAGAACCAGGCTTGCAAATAACCATTCCACGACGGATTGCATCTTTATCAATACCACGGAGCAGCAAACCAGCATTATCACCAGCTTCACCTCTATCAAGGATTTTACGAAACATCTCAACTCCCGTTACTACAGAAGTAAGTGGTTTCTCACCTTCTTTCATCATACCGATGATTTCAACCTGTTCACCTGAGTTGATGATTCCACGCTCAATACGACCTGTTGCAACTGTTCCACGACCAGTGATCGAGAAAACGTCTTCGATAGGCATCAAGAATGGTTTGTCAGTCACACGCACCGGCTCAGGGATTTTAGTATCAACAGCATCCATCAAATCACGGATAGCCTGAACTCCACCAGCGTCTCCTTCAAGAGCTTTCAATGCAGAACCTTGGATAACCGCAGCGTTGTCGCCATCAAATTCGTATTGGCTCAACAATTCGCGAACTTCCATTTCTACAAGTTCTAGCATTTCAGCATCGTCAACTAAGTCAACCTTGTTCATGAAAACAACAAGCTGAGGAACACCTACCTGACGTGCAAGAAGGATGTGCTCACGGGTTTGAGGCATAGGGCCATCAGTAGCAGCAACCACGAGGATTGCACCATCCATCTGAGCAGCACCCGTTACCATGTTTTTCACATAATCAGCGTGACCAGGACAGTCAACGTGAGCGTAGTGGCGATTAGCAGTTTGGTATTCTACGTGAGCAGTATTGATTGTGATACCCCTCTCCTTTTCTTCAGGAGCTGAGTCAATACTGTCATAAGAAGTTGATTGCGCAAGACCGTCTCCGGATAGAACAACAGTGATGGCAGCCGTGAGGGTGGTCTTGCCGTGGTCAACGTGTCCAATTGTACCGATATTGACGTGCGGTTTGTCTCTTTGAAAAGTTTCTTTTGCCATCGGAAAAAAAATTTTAAAACCTTAAAAAATTGGTTAAGAATAAGAATTAATAATTTGCACAAAACGAAAGGAAAAGCCAGCAGTAAAGCAAATTTTGGGCAGTGCTTCCGGCGAATAACTTTCTGTGCTTGGAGCCAATGAAGGGAATTGAACCCCCGACCCCTTCCTTACCATGGAAGTGCTCTACCCCTGAGCTACATTGGCAGAGTTGCAGTTTGTACGTTTTCAGTCATAAGTTGTTCGCAATTGAATCATTTTTTTTCACCTGCGACAACTTGCAACTCCCAACATGCATCAAAACGGGAGGTATCCCGACTTGTTCCGTTGAGCGGGAGACGAGACTCGAACCCGCGACCCTCAGCTTGGAAGGCTGATGCTCTACCAACTGAGCTACTCCCGCTTATCAAAAAAGGATGATTTTAATTTGAGCGTTGTATAAACAACAAGACAATTACTATTGTATCGACTTAATGAACTTCTGTCATCGCCCCATCTTCTATTATTTCAATAAATAAAAAATGTGGGGGCGGTAGGATTCGAACCTACTCAGTCGTAGACAACAGATTTACAGTCTGCCCCGGCTCTCCAACTCCGGCGCGCCCCCCGAACACAAGCATGAACCTTGTGCTAAGAAGAGCCAGTAGACGGACTCGAACCGCCGACCAGCTGATTACAAATCAGCTGCTCTACCAACTGAGCTATACTGGCATTTTACGCTCCTTTTTTGATTAAAATTCCAAAGAACTTATTGTGCTTTTTAAGCGCCTTTTTTAAAAACGCCCGCAAAGATAGATTTTTTGAAGAAAAATCAAAATTTCGATATTAATTTTTCCTCTTATTTTTTGGAGGCGCAAATGTAAGCGATTCTCTGATAAATTTTGACGGGAAACAAAAGGATTTTCAAAAAAAAATCTATACTATTCATTATCATCCAATAAAGAATAAAGGCCTGCCCTCAAGATTGAAGACAAGCCTTTTATAGGTTTTATTTCGCAGCCCCTGATGCTCAACGAATTACCACACTTTGAGTCCGCATTTTTTCTTTGTATTTAGTGAGTTGTCTTCGCAAGTTATCGACTGCCTCATCTATCGATTGCTCAAATGTTTTATGTATTTCTTTAGCAAATAAGCTTTGACCCGGCACATCAAGTCGAACTTCGGCTATCTTATCTTTTACCTTACCTGTGTTTTCCAATTTTAATTTTACATCGGCTGTTATGATCCGATCGAAGTATTGCTCTAGTTTTCCAACCTTACGGTCAATAAAATCTACTAATTTCTTATCTGCTTTAAATTGGACTGATTCGGTGTGAACTTTCATAGACGTTGATTTAAAGGTTATAAAATTTATTTTGATACATATGAGCTTTTTTGCAGGGCTGCTTGCTCGCTCATGATGCAGAAGATGATTTCGCTTTTGGATGGGCTTGGGTATATACTTTTTTCAGTTTTTCTATGGTATTATGCATATAAACCTGTGTAGAAGACAAACTTGAGTGGCCAAGTAATTCCTTGATTGCATTCAAATCCGCCCCATTATTGGACAAGTGAGTTGCAAATGTGTGCCGAAGCACGTGTGGGCTTCGTTGTTCCAGTGTTGTAACAGCCGATAAATATCGCTTCACCAGGCTATAAACCTTTGAACCTTTCATTGGTTTTCCAGATTCATCAATAAGTAGCTGCTTCATGCTATCTATTGTTTCTATAGAAGCTCTCTCTGTCATATACTTATTGAGAAGCCGTACTAAATGTGTGGCCATTGGAATCAACCGCTCTTTATTTCCCTTGCCTAACACCTTAATTTGATTGTTTGAAAAATCCAAATCTCCAACTTTCAGCCCAATCAACTCTGATCTCCGTACTCCTGTACAATACAATAATTCCATCATCAATCGATTGCGTATTCCTTCAAACCCCTCGCCGAAATCCACATTGTCAAACAAAAACTCCATATTCTTCTCATTTACAAAAACTGGTAACCGCTTGCCAGATTTTGGAGGTAGGACTTTGGCCATTGGGCTGTTTTCAAGATCGCCTTGTTTTAAAAGAAATTTGAAATAGGTTTTAAGACAGGATAATTTCCGATTGATGGAACGGGTGGTATTTCCTTTCTCCAAAAGATGCACGATCCATGAACGAATGTGGAAATGCTGGACTTGGTTGGATTCTGAAATCTCGAAAGTATGTAGAAGGAACTTAATGAACTGACCCAGGTCATTCTTGTATGCCTTGAGTGTGTGAGGTGAGAACCTTTTTTCGTATTGTAAGTAGTGCAAAAATCGCTGTTGCTTCATACCCTTTGCCGTATCCTTTTATCTAATCCAAACAGATAGCTAAAGTTATGGTTTGAGAAGGACAATTGCAAAATGAAAATTTTATTTCTTCATTTAAACAAATGGTATATTTTTAAATATGTCAATAAATCGGGGCAGGTTCACCTAAAAGCCTAATTTTTAAAAAATTCACTGAGCGATGAAACTTCTTTTATTTTCGGGCAAAGCAGTAAATTCGCTGGAAAAATTTTCTCGATGCTTCGAATCACCCTTATCCTTTTTACGCTATTTCCAATTCTTTCCTCTGCGCAGTCGGCTTTACTTTCACCCTATGAAAAGGACAACAAAGCGACAGCCACTTATGCTGAGGCCATTTCATTTTACACACAGTTAGACAAACAACATGATCAATTGAACCTGAGCGAATGGGGGATGACGGATGCTGGCTACCCGATCCATGTCGCAGTGCTTTCAAAAGATCAAGAATTTGATGTGCAAAGGATTAAAGCAAACGGCAAAGCAATCCTTTTCATAAATAATGCAATCCATCCCGGAGAACCTGAAGGGGTCGATGCAACTATGATGATTGTCAGAAATTATCTTGAAAATCCAGTTTTGCAATCCAACTTAGAAAATGTGGTTTTGGTGGTGATCCCATTTTATAATATCGGAGGAGGCCTGAACAGAGGATCTCATAGCCGTGCAAACCAGAATGGGCCTGTTGAATATGGATTTCGTGGCAATGCCAAAAATCTTGACCTTAATCGTGATTTTATCAAATGTGATTCAAAAAACGCCCGCACTTTCAACCAAATATTTAATCACTGGAAGCCTGACTTATTTATCGACAACCATACGAGTAATGGCGCTGACTATCAATATACTATGACGATGCTCACAACACAAGAAGATAAATTAGGGACAGTGCTCGGAAAGTATGTAAGGGAAGATCTCCTTCCAATTCTATATAAAAAGATGAACGAGCAGAATTGGGAGATGGCTCCATATGTAAATGTATGGGGCACAACTCCTGACAAAGGGATTCCTGGATTCAATGATTCCCCCCGATATGGCTCAGGGTACGGCGCTATACATCATTGCATTGCATTCGTTCCTGAAACACATATGCTCAAACCCTACCCCGATCGTTTGAAAGCAACCTATGCTTTTATGGATGTCGTGTTAAAAGAAACTAATAAAAGATCAAAAGAAATTATTGAGATCAGAAAAAAAGCAATCGAGGAATATCGTGCGGAATCTTTGATCCCTGTTGACTGGGAGATCAATCGATCAAAAGCTGACACCATTCTATTCAAAGGATATGAAGGTAAATATAAACCAAGCGAGGTAACTGGCCTTGACAGATTGTGGTACGATCGTGATGCTCCTTTTGAAAAAGCGATCCCCTATTGGAATCACTTTCAACCAAAACTGGAAATCGAAAAACCTGCAGCTTACATTATTCCCAAAGCGTATGATGCCGTAATAGAAAGATTGCAGTGGAATGGCGTAGATATGTATCAGCTTGAAAAAGACACAGAATTGGAAGTTGAACATTACTACATTGAAAATTACAAAGACAGGCCAGCATATGAGGGTCATTATCTACATCATAGTATAGAAGTGAGCAAAAAACTTCGCAATTGGACATACAATAAAGGTGATTATGTGATCAAGACTGACCAGCCAGCAATAAGGTATATCATGGAAACTCTCGAACCGCAGGCTCCGGACAGCTATTTTGCATGGAATTTCTTTGATGGGATATTGGGACAGAAAGAGGGATTTTCAGCATATGTATTTGAGGATATAGCTGCCGAGTTTTTAAAAGAAAATCCAAAAATCAAAACTGAACTTGAAGAAATGAAAAACAGTGACCCTGAATTTGCTAAAAACATGTGGGCACAATTGGGATGGGTTTATTCTAAAACACCGCATTATGAACCTACGCACAAACTGTACCCTGTAGCAAGGATTATGGACGAGACGCAACTTACACCAAACTAGCTTTCCATCTTCAACCATGTTCAGAAACATTATTTTACACTTTATACCTTTTACATATCTTTTGGTAAAATATTTGTTAATACAAAATGACTTCTATTTAGCATTTATTTCGCAACTCTCTGATTTTCAATATTATTTTAGATTGATTTTATGATGAAAAATTGCAGGATAATAACCTAAAGTTCTATACATTTGTCGCAATTGATTTGAAATACTACCCTCTTCCGATTTATATTTCAATTTCCATTTCTATCTAACAGGCACAATATCAAAACTTTACTTTTCCAAATCGCCTGAAACATTCCAACCGATTTACAAATAGTAGAATAAAGTACATCTACATATTGGCAATACGCCCTGCAGTATCAAGATTTGTGCAATGCGTTTTATCCAAATATTTAGGTTGAAAGATAAGTACCCCAAATTACTCATTGTAAAAGCCTTAGTTGATGGTTGAAAACTGACTTTCGACTTGGCCGTATTCTTTAACCAATATCAAATTGTAATTCACATGAAAGTCAGACTTACACGTCCAAGGCCAAAATCTTTCCTTTGGCATTCTTTCTTCCTTTTGGTTTTCTTACTTTTTTCAATTTCCTCTCTACAGGCACAGGATTATGTTTCCAGTAGTATTGCCAAAACCCGTTTGGCTGATCGAGCCATAGAGTTAGACGCTCAGGTAGAGCAGGGTACTATTTCCCAGATTGATTATTCAATCAATATTAAATTTTTGAAAATTATTCTGGACGACATTGGAAATCATGATTTCGATTGGAGTACTGAACATGCCAACAAGATTACTGGCGTTTATGGGGATGCCTTGAATACTGCCCACGCGGACGCTTTACAAGCTTTTCCTCAATACACTAATAAAGTAAATACTATAAAAGAAGAAATGAACACGCTCTTGCAACAGTAATTATTAGTTGTAAGCACTATGGCTATTGCCTTAAATTGTTTCATTCCTTTTTTAATTAAAGTATAAAATCAGATCTCATGAAATACAAATTACCTCGTCAATTTAACCTCCTTTATAAGAGTCTTTATATTCTGCTGCTCTCATGTACAAGCAGCATGGCATTTGCACAACCGGCCAATGATTTATGTGCCAATGCTGAAGCTTTGACTGTGCAAGTTGATATGTGCACCTCCCAAACTTTGGGGACAAATGTAAATGCAACTGCTTCTGGCGAACTTCCAAATCCAACTTGTAGCAATTTTGGTGGTGGCATGGATGTGTGGTACAGCATTGTCGTGCCTGCAAGTGGCAATGTTACAATAGAAATGAGCACTGCTGGCGGCCCAACAGATTGGGCTATGTCAGCATATAGCGGTGCTTGTGGAGCGTTGTCACAAATTGAATGCGATGATGATGATGGCCCTGGCCTCTTCCCATTACTGGAACTAACTGGCCTCACTCCAAGTGATGTAATTTACATAAGGGTCTGGGAATATGGAAATAATGCAACTGGGGACTTCAATATTTGTGCCTTTGAACCTGCTCCTCCTCCTCCTCCTCCTGCAAATGATCTATGTACTGGTGCTGAAACATTGGCCGTTCAACCTAATAGCTGCACTACTCAGACATTAGGAACAAACGAAAGTGCAACTGCTTCTGGCGAGACTCCTAATCCAAGTTGTGGATTCTTTGGAAGTGGTGTTGATGTATGGTACAGCATTACAGTTCCTTATAGTGGTGAAGTTTCGATTGAAATGAGCGCTGCTGGTGGGCCAACGGATTGGGTAATGCAGGTTTATAGTGGAGTTTGTGGCACATTATCACTAGTAGAATGTGATGATGATGATGGCCCAGGTCTTTTCCCACGAGTTGACTTGAATGGCCTTACGCCTGGTGAAATCCTTTATGCAAGATCATTTGAATATGGCAGCAACTCAATTGGCCCATTCAATATATGCGCTTGGGATCCAAACCCTATATGCCCAGCTCCAACCGGCATTTCCATTGATAACATTCTCGATGTTTCAGCTAATGTAAATTTTGATGCAGGTGGGGAATCAATTAATGTAGAAATAACTGCTGCTGGTGCCGGGCAAGGTACAGGTACAACAACGAACAATGTGACCAACCCGCACACTTTCGGTGGCCTTACTCCTGCCACTGGCTATGATGTTTATGTGCAGAAAGATTGCGCTAATGGAGTCCAAAGCGCATGGGATGGGCCATACAATTTCACCACACTAGCTTCTTGTGACGCTCCAACAGACATCAGCGTTTCTGATGTAATGGACATATCCGCAGTAGCTAATTTTAACTCAGGTGGCAACAATAGCAATATTGAATTGACTGCAGCTGGTGCTGGACAAGGCACAGGAACAGTAACTAATGGTGTTACAAGTCCTCATACGTTTAATGGTTTGACAGAGCAGACATCTTACGATGTTTATGTTCAAAATGATTGTGGGGTTTTAAAAAGCGGTTGGGAAGGCCCATTTAGCTTTACAACATTAGTTACTCCTAAAATCAGTATCGTTGATTCAAGCGGAAATGGTTTACCTAATATATCTGATCCTTGCGATTGTAACGATCCAGAAAATATTATAGACCCTGTTACTGAAGAAGCTACTCATTTCCATGACTTCATTACTATCGTTTCAAATCCAGGTGAGACATGGGAATTAGTAAGCTACAATTCAGGTCAACTATATGACAATGCATTGAATCCAATCCCAGTTGGAACGGCCTTGACGGAAGTTTCTCCAGGACTATACCGTTTAGATGGTTTGCATGAAAGCCTCGTAGGATTTGAAGCGAATTTTAATCGTACCGTAAATCCATTGGTAACGCCATTAACTATCGGCAATGCTTGTAATGGTGTAATTTGCGCTTATGCTGCCGTACCAACCATGGGCGAATGGGCAATGATCCTTTTTGCACTGATTATGCTTTCCTTCGGATTGGTATTCGTAATGCGCCAACAGGTTGCAATAGCTGGAATGGAAGCAAGTGTTTCAGGTTTCGAAAGTGGTATCCCATTTGAAAAACCGCTCTTCGGAAAAATGTTAGCCTATGTAATGGTAAGTGTTGCAATTGTATTCACACTTGCTGTAGGATTGTTTGGATATGAAATGACCAGTGCTGATATTCCAGGTAGCTTATTGGCTGGTCCAGCATTGGCTTACCTAATACACCTAATTATCTTGGCTTCAAAAAAAGAAGCATAAAATAATACCTTAGGTTTTTAAAAGCAGCACCCTCATGGGTGCTGCTTTTTTTTGTTCTAAATCTAAATGATTACCCAATTTTAGCTCAATTATAAACTTGGCGCCGGAAATATTTCCCTAAATGAAAATGCCTTTTCTGAATCACCCTTCAAACGAAGATATTTTAGCCTGGCCATGGCCTCAGCTATAGTTGGCTGATGACCGATCTCCACCCACCACATGACGGCATAGGCTTCTTTTATTCTGCTAAACCATTCCGCTCTTCTTTTCAAATACTCTACATGTTCAGAAGAGAATGCAAATGCACGTAAGCTTTCAATACTCTCCCAAACACTCATATTGACAACAATCAAATCATCATCGAATGGGCGGTAACTGGTCGCTCCGGCAGTTCCTTCTTCATCTTTCAGCCTCCAAACAAATCCAGGACTTTTTTCTGCCAAAGCATTGATTGGTTCGAGGCCATCAGCAAAGTCTTTCGACCTCGGAGAGGTTAACGGTTCAATTAAGCGGGCAACATTCAGTTGGGCGATGTGATATTTTTCTGGACTCATTGGTCAAAAGTAGGGACTGTCTATAATAAAGCGTTACTTATCAAAGTTGATGCGTCCAAATTCTACACTTTAAAAACTTCATTTATTTGGAAAAACAACGACACTCATTATTTGCATAACTAACCTAAACATCACAGAAATGAAACATGCAAAAAACTTCCTCATTGTCGTTTTAGCGATCTTCTGCACAGCTACAATAGTAGGTTCCGTTTGGTGTCAATTCACAACTGAAGGCCAGCAATGGTACAAGCATCGGCTACAAAACAATCCAACTCCAGCGAATTTCCACAAAGCTTCCTTGCATTAGAAAAGAAGATTCGAATTCTTTTCATTCACTTTTAAATTTCAACTTTCTCCAAAGGAGTTCTTACAGAATTACTTTTTACTCCTTCCCCCTTATTACATTTGCCACATTCAATAATATATATGGCAAAAAGTAAAAAATATTATGTGGTTTGGGAGGGAGTAACCCCTGGCGTGTATGACTCATGGGCACAATGCCAACTGCAAATCAAAGGCTACCCAGCAGCACGTTACAAAAGTTTTAAATCAAAGGAAGAAGCGGAAGCTGCCTACCGTGGCAATGCTTCTGACCACATGGATACTCGCATTTTGGCAAAGGGACAAGCGCCTGGATCAGCTTCATCAAAAGCACCAAAAGGTGATATTTCTCTTTACCAAAATGAAATTGTGTGGGATAGCATCAGTGTGGATGCAGCGTGCAGTGGCAATCCAGGCGTGATGGAATACCAGGGTGTTGACACCAAATCGCAATACCAGTTTTTTCACCAAAAATTTGAGTTAGGTACAAATAACATTGGCGAATTTTTAGCCATTGTACATGCATTGGCTATGTTCAAAAAAGAGGGAAAAAGCACGCCTATTTACACTGATTCCCGAAACGCCATGCTTTGGGTTAAAAACAAAAAATGCAAAACGACTTTGGTGAAAAATGGCCGAACGGCCATTGTGCACAATTTGATTGCAAGGGCGGAATCCTGGCTTAAAACAAATACTTATGATAATCCAATATTGAAATGGAAAACTGAAAAATGGGGTGAAATACCCGCCGATTTTGGAAGAAAATAGATTAGTGATTAGTGATTAGTGATTAGTGATTAGTGATTAGTGATTAGTGATTAGTGATTAGTGATTAGTGATTAGTGATTAGTGATTAGTGAAATTTATAACTTCCGATTAAAAAGTCAAAAACCACAAACCTTAGCACCAACAGACCGACAAACCGACAAACCGGCAGACCAACAAACCAACATACCGACAGACCGACAGACCAACAGACCGTCAAACCGCATATCACATGTCCTTTTTTGATCGAATATTTGGGAATAATGAGCGACCTGAACAACCTAACATCCGGTTTGGCAGGTACTCTGATATTTACCACACATCAGGGCAGGATGAAGCATTTGATCAGGCCGTCCAACATTTCGAAAAGGAGCAATTCAGAGCTTCCTATAAAGCTTTCTTTAATTACCTGAAAAACGAGAAAGAAGACAATGTAAAAGTTTGGGACGAGGAGAAAGAAGTACGTTTTGAGTTATATCAAGGATCTAAGAAAATAGAGGGATACGGCAATAGTGAAAAGCTCTATGCAGAAGCAAATATTGCCAAGGTAAAGAAACTGCAAACCAGCTTCATGAGGCGGCTTCTCGAAAAGAATTATGAACTTAAATATTGTCGGTTTAGCATTACTCCCGAAAACGAAATCTCTATCATTTTCGACACCTATACAATCGATGGGTCTCCATTTAAACTTTATGCTGCATTAAAAGAATTAGCTACCCAAGCTGATAAACTGGATGACCTGCTGTTGGATGAATTTGATGCATTGGAGCAATCTGACCTTCAAATAAAGCGAGAATTACCAGAATGGGAAAAGGAGATAAAATATCAGTTTGTCGTCTCCGAAATCCAGTCTGTGTTCAACGAGATTGATCATGGCATACTCAACACGCAACTCTATCCCGTCGCCATTACTTATCTACTACTTTATCTCTGCTATAAGCTCGATTATTTGACCAAACCGGAAGGATATATGATGGAAGCCCTAGAGCGGGCACATCGGGTGGCATTTGAACAAGATGGGAATAATGTTCTCCAGAAAAATCAACTCCTCCGAAAGGAATTCCAAAACCTGCTGGACCGGCCAAAAGAAAAGTACTTCAAAGAAATGTACGAGGTGCGGGCGACATTCGGCATTACAGCTCCTATTGATCACCAAAAAGTATCATTGATCATTGAACAGGAAATCGCTAACATGCCCTGGTATATTGAAAATGGCCATGACAAAATAGCCCTTTCAATTCCGGGATTTATTGCTGGTAGATGCCTTTTTTATTTTGCTGTCCCAAAACCTGACAAAGACTTTTTCCATCTTTTAATACAAATTTTGGAAACAGATTATTTCAAGGCACTTGGCTTTGCAGTTTTTGTCGATGATGGCAAAATAGAAGAAAAAAAAATCAAGCGGGCTATTCGAGAAATCGTAGATGACAACATTGAAAAATATCCTTCCTTAGATCCAGACCTGAAAATCCTCAATTTTAAGTCCTTGCCGCTTTTTGCTCAATCTTATTGTTGGATGGTGAAAGGTTTGACGGTTTGACGGTTTGACGGTTTGACGGTTAAAATCTGGAATACCTATCTCAAAATCACTCGTTTCAATTCGCTATTTTTACACCCAAAATCACCCATAAATGCTAAGATTCTTCTTCTTTATTTCCTCCTTACAACTGTTGACTACCTGTCAATCCTTCCAATCAATAAAGCCTTGGCAAGTCCCAGACTTGAAGGAATCTCATCAGGCACTTGTCGTATCGGCTGAAACTGATACAAGCACGAATGCCATATTGGAGCGATATGAGAAAGGAGACAAAGGATGGACAAAAATTGGCGATTCTGTCCTTGTTTTGCTTGGACGAAATGGCCTGGCATGGGGAATTGGCAAACACAGTCTTCAGGATGGACAACAGAAGAAAGAAGGTGACGGAAAATCCCCTGCGGGCATTTTCTCGCTTAAAGCAATTTTTGGTACAACTCCATCTGACACCACTCATTTCCGAATGCCATATTTACATATTTCTGAGGTTGTAGAATGTGTAGACGATGTTAACTCCAAATTTTATAATCAATTGGTAAATAACACCTTTGTTGAGAAAGACTGGAACAGCAGCGAACAAATGTTAAATGTTGGACCACCTTACAAATGGGGCGTTTTGGTTGACCATAATCCCGATAATCAGCCAGGGAATGGATCATGTATTTTTCTGCATATTTGGAAAGCACCATCTATACCAACAGCAGGTTGTACATCTATGCGTGAAGAAGACCTTATTTCAATTTTAAATTGGCTGGATGGCACAAAAAAACCGGTGCTTGTGCAGGCTGTAAATGCTGTATTTTCTCAAGACAATTAAATCGACAGGAAATGTCTATCCTAATCCGAACCGCAACTCATTCAGATGCCGAAGCTTTGGTTCATATTTACAATCAATACCTCGGCAAAGCCACGCAAGATACCATTGTACGAAAACCTAATTTTTTTGTGCAAATGATGGACAAGCTTGAAGATCGAGAAATCTTGCTGGTAGTTGAAAAAGAAGGGAGAATAGTAGGCTATGGAATTTTAAAGAAATATAGCTGGAAGGAAGGTTATCGATATGCTGGAGAAATTTCCCTTTTCTTTGACAGCAAACACACTGGTGGTGGGATGGGCAAACAACTCATGCAACGTCTTATAGATCAAGCTAAAAATTGGGAGTACAAACACCTCGTCTCCCGCATTATGGCAATTAATGTTACAAGCATTGAATTCCATAAAAAATTAGGCTATGAAATGGTCGGCTTCCAAAGTAAAATCGGCTTCGTTGATGGTGTATGGCATGATGTCGCCATCTTACAACTATCTCTGCACACCTGACACCTGAAACCTGAAACCTGAAACCTGAAACCTGAAACCTGAAACCTGAAACCTGAAACCTGAAAATAATGACAAAACAACAACTCTTCGACAACAGGCTATCATTCATTTCCCATCACCGTGACCGTATTGAAAAGCAACCGGGTTTGATCCTCTGTCACAGCCATTTCGATTATTTTAAAACGGCCTTTCTATTTGACAAAGAAGCAATCGAACAAGTACCCGAAAAATTTACTTTGCATGTGGTTGACTGGTCTGGAATAGCTCCTGATTTTCCTAAAAGCCACGGATGGGAACATACTGAATCCATGACTTTTATGGAGCTTTTTAAGTTACCTACTGATATTCAATCAAATGCTGATTTGGTTATAAAAAGAATACAGACCGAATCTGATATTGAGCTTTTTTGCCAGACCCAATCCAAAGGTTTTATCACTAATAATGAGGAAGCTGATAAGTGGTATCCTGTTTTGCTGGCAGGGGCAAAAAGAGCTTTTAGGAGCAATACACATCTATTTTATCTATGCTATTTTAATGATGAACCGGCTGGCGTAACACTGGCATTTATCCACCAAGGATGCATTGGAATTTACGCCGTAGCAACCCTTCCCAATTACCGGAAAATGGGAGTCAGTACGAGTTTAATGAAAACAGTGATTGAAGATGGTTTAAATGCTGGCATCGATAGCTTTACCCTACAAACCACAACAGGTTCGTATGCAGAGAAATTTTATGAAAAATTAGGGTTTATTGCAGTTTTCCAATGTGATCTCTATGCAAAGAAAGTTGCTGTCATTGAATGATTTTTACCTCCACCCTACGATTTAACTTCCTCCCTTCTACTGAGGAATTTTCAGCAATTGGCGACCCTTCTCCATATCCTTTAAATGAAAGACGATCGGCTTCAATCCCATTCTCTCCTAAGTAATCATATACACTTCTTGCACGTCGCTCAGACAAGTAAAGGTTATTCATTTCATTACCTACATTGTCCGTATGGCCACCTATCTCTATTTTAATATTTTGGTTCTGTTGCAGGTAAGCTATCAAGTCATCAAGCTCTTCATAGGATGAAGAAAGTAGTGTGGCTTTACCTGATTGAAAATTGACATGCTGAAAAGTATAAACATCTTTGTTTGCCAAATCTATTTTCACTTTTGCTTCTTTACTCGGGATGTCAATAGCGGACTGGTAAATTCGAATATCATCCAGACAATAATAGGCAACCCGTTTTTTCTTTTCCCAAAACTTGTTTTTGCTCAGGTTAAAAGAATCAATGGCTTCGCTATTAGGAATATTGGTTCGGGTTACCTTGTCTCTATGGAAATTGCCGATCACAAAATATTGGTAAGCCTCATCGGCCACAAAACTTTTGTTCATCCGCTTCCATTCACCTGGCTCGGTGGAAACAGGCTCATAAAATCGAACTTGAGGAATCACCGATTCATATTGTACAAAATCCCACATATAGTCATTGGGAGAAAGGGGATTTACTAAAAACCAAATACTTAAATTATTAGCAGCACCTGGAATAATCTCCTGATGATGCCTGGTACCATAAACACCCTTTAAATGATGAACTGCTGTAGAATCGTCCTGATTAATGAAGAATTCAACTTGGTAGGTCTTTCCTCGCTGAAGAGGTGCTTTTAATTTTCCTTGGACAAATTCGTGGTAATCATAACTCCAGCCAGTATCGTATCCGGGGTGGTAGGTAATTAGCCCAATCATATTGTCACCATTATGCGGCTTCAGATAAAAACAACCTTCTTCCCATAAAATTAAATCAGGTGTTGTTCCTTCAAAGGTCTGCCAGTTTTCAAGCCTCTTATTGACTGGCAGCGTGTTCTTAGCATAAGTACATTTCGGGAGGGGCGACTTATTTTCAATGACTTCTTCAAAGCCTGGATTAAGTACCAGGTTCTCAGTTTGTGCATCCAAAAAATAGAAGCTGGGCATTATTAGAAGTAGCACCAAAACCAGTCTTTTCAAATAGCAGATTTTTATTTTAAAGAAAAATTGATGCGTCATGTTTTTCTTTAAATAACACGGAATGACCAGAAAGGAAACAACGAAAAGACATTTACTTTGAAGAAATCAGTGGGTTGTGGATTGCTTTTAGCGGTTGGCAATTAGCTTTTGGCTATACGCCTTTAGCATACAATACTTGTTCTTGATTTGAGGAATAAGTTATACTTGGCCAATTTAGGTTTTGTGCAAATCATGCTTGTTGATATATAGGTTTATAAGGGTTGATAAAAAGTTGATATTCAACCTTTATAAACTTTTTATCAACCTATTATCAACTTCCTTCATTTGCACAAAACCTATTATGGTACAGTATAAATTATCTAACCATCCGATAAGTTAACGTCATTTCCTTGTGGGTCCCATCTTTTTGTTTCATGGCAAGATAATGAATGCATTCATCGCCATTTCTTTCAAAAGTAAGGCCATTAAAATAATACCTATTACCCTCAATTTTTACCAAAGGAAAAGACACAAACCCATCCTTTTCTTCCCAGCCTGTAAAATCAGGATGAAAGTGCTTCACCTTGTAAACCAATGAATTACCATCCGGCTCGATCAAAAGCATTTCATAAAACGATGGCCCCTCTTCGGTTACCATGCGAAAAGTCCCTATCATAGTTCCGCCTTTAGGGGGCGAAAAATTCTCTTCTACATAAGCACCAAAACCCTCGCCTTCCCATCGTTGAGCATACCAGGACATATCTTCGATTTGGGCGTCTGGCCGAGCCTTGGATTCATCCAGTTGCAAGGTATTATCCGTCAATTTTTTTTGAGAGAAAACAGTAAATGGAAGGGAAAACATAAAAATAACAAGAAGCGAATTTTTCATAATCGTAAATTTAGTCAGGTGAAAAAAACATTCAGGAAAGTTAAGACATACTTTGGATTAAGTATTGTATTACAATATTGCTAGTCACAAAATGTCAAAAAACAGATAAACATGCGACTAATGATTAACCCATTTTCGCAAGTCTAACGGACTTAGAAAGCACAAGAAACTTTTGGACAAATCACTTCCTCTCATTTCACCGATTAAGAATTAAAAATTTTATTAATGTGCTATCAATTACTTAAAAAGGCCGGAATCATCGCTGGCCTTTTTTTTCTCTTTCAAATCCCTTCCTTATTTAGTCAAACTAAGCCTATTGGTCATATTTCAAACGTTATTGCTAAGGCAAAGGCAGACAATGAGGTTTTTTCTCCCATTTCAATTTTCCAAAAAGAAACAGCCAGCATATCTGACAAAAATGTACAAACAGCCGTCAGTGAAGCCACTTTCATGACTTTGAATACGGCGTCAAATAAATCGCTGATGGATGCTGGCCCAAGCGCTATTGAATTGTCGCTTCCGTATAAAAATGGGAACATTGAATTGGAATTGATCAAGGTTAATATTTTAGCAGAAGATTTTACCGTGGTGACTAATGAATCGAATGGTCAACCTGTTAGCTACACACCCGGCGCATTTTATAGAGGTATTTTGAAAGGAAACCCGCAATCTGTTGCTACTTTCAGTGTATTTGAAAACGAGGTATTTGGAATGGTTTCCTATGCAGAGGTCGGAACCTTGGTTTTGGGTCGCTTAGAAAAGGAAGGCAATAAAGATGAGTACATCCTTTATGCGGATAAAGATCTTCTATATAAGCCTGAATTCAAGTGCGATGCAGACTTGCTCCCAGAACCTGACATTCAGATTCCCAAAAAACAAGGCGGTGAAAAAAGCATGGTTCTCCCACATTGTGTCCGTCAATTTTTGGAAGCTGATTATGCTCTTTATCAGGACAAGGGAACTGTCACTGCCACAGTCAATTGGTTGACTTCGATGTTCGCTGAAGTGGATGTTCTTTACGACAACGACTTTTCTGGAGATGGGTTGACCATTGAAATTTCTCAGATTTATGTCTGGGTCTCGCAAGACAACTATTCTACTAGCAGCTCATCTTCTGCATTAAATACTTTTGTCGCAAACAGAGGCACATTCACAGGTGATCTTGCTATGCTCTGTGCATTGGGCGGGAATAATATCGGAGGACTTGCATACCGCCCCGGTATTTGTGGTACGCCTTATGGCTATTCCAATATAAATGCTTCCTACAGTTCTGTGCCAACCTACTCGTGGACAGTTGAAGTGATGGCTCATGAGTTGGGACACAATCATGGTTCACCACACACACACGCCTGCGTATGGGGAGTTGATCGAGATCGCCCCGTTGATTGTTGTGGGCCAAATGCAGGTTATAATGACGCATCATGCGGTGGGAATTGCTCCAATCCAATAGGACCAGAAGGTACGATCATGAGTTATTGTCATTTAAGTCCCAATGGAGGAATTGATTTCAATTTGGGATTTGGAAGTGAAGTAGCGGATACAATCAGGCATTACCACAATAATATATTTGGTTGCCTTTCAGCTTGCCCAACCTACTCTTGCGGTGCTCCAACAGGCATTACGATTACAGGCATTGGCAGCACAGAATCTACAATAAACTGGACAGCTGTAGGAGGTGCATCTTCATATAATGTTCAGTACAAACTTAACAATGCTGCTTCATGGACTACTGTTAACACCACGAACACCAGTTATACGATGACTGGACTCAATACAGGAGTCAGCTACATTGCTCAGGTACAAACTGATTGCGGCGGCAGCACTTCTGCTTATGCCACAGGTGCAATTTTCACAACAGTACTCAACTGCCCTCCAGCAGCCAGTACGACCCAATCCTCGGAGAATCCTGTTTGCGATGGCGAGAATTTTACACTTTCATTGAGTGAATCCTATTCTTCAGGATATACATTTCAATGGCAATCTTCCCCTACAAATAGCTCTTATACAAATATTTCTGGGGCAACCTCAAGTACTTATGTTGCTAATCAAAGTAGTGCCACATGGTACCGATGCCAAGTAACTTGTGCCAGTCAAAATATCACTTCCACGGCCTTGCAAGTGACAATGGAAACTAATCCTTCTGAATGTGTATGCACTCCTGGAACTACAAACTGTTCTGGTGGTGACAGAATAAATCGTGTACAATTGGGCATTTTAGATAATCAAAACAATACATGTTCAAGCGGCGGATATGGAGATTATACCTCAGGTCATAGTGTCCCAAACTTATACATAGGCAGTGGGGATTATGGGATTTTCACTTATGAATTTTTCCAGCAAAGAGCAACCATCTTTATTGATTTCAATCAAGATGGTGATATGGATGACGCAAATGAAGAAATACAAATACCTTATACAACGGCCCTTACCCAAGCATCGGTAATCAATGTTCCCAATTCAGCTGCCACAGGGAATACTACAATGAGAATTAGATCTCGATATTGGGGGGATGGCTATCCTACCAATTCCTGTGATGGATACAATTGGGGCGAGACTGAAGACTACACTATCAATATTGTAAATTGTCCGTCCACATGCTATGAACTACCACAAATCACTCAATGCAGTAACTTCTCTCCGGATCCATATATGCGTATCAATCGGGTACAATTAGGAACACTTGACAATGTGGGCAACTCATGTACAGATTATACTGGTTTTGAGGATTATACGTCGGGCCAAACTGTTCCAGATTTACCACAAAGTAGCTCGCCAACTATCACGGTCACCGTAAACGATTATGCTCAACGAATTTCCGTTTTCATTGATTTCAACAACAATGGTTCATTCGCTGATGCTGGAGAAGAATTTCAATTGCCTTATACAGGTTCTCAAACTAATACAGGTACGATAACTGTCCCAGGGGGCGCAACAATTGGCAATACCACAATGCGGGTAAGAAGCAGGTGGGAAGGAGATGGCCTTTATCCACCAGATGCATATACAGGGCTATTTTGGGGAGAATCAGAAGATTATACGGTCAATATTTCGTCTGCTCTACCAGTAGAACTTGTAGATTTTAGGGCAAATCTGACAAATGAAAACACTACGGATTTGAATTGGACCACAGCCTCTGAATTGAATGCCAGTCATTTTGTGGTGGAAAGATCGAATGATGGTGTCAACTTTCATTCTTTAGCTGAAAAAGCTGCGGCGGGGAATTCGGCCACCAATCTCTATTATAATCTGGTGGACAAGAACCCATTTCCTGGAACAAGTTATTATCGGCTACGAATGGTGGATTTGGACGGGACGGAAGATTTTTCACCAGTCCGTTCCATTTATTTAATGTCAAATAAATTTGAGGTGCTTTCCATTTTTCCAAACCCTTCAAAGGAAAATGTTCATGTTAAATACCATGTTGAAAAAGACAGGCCAGTCCAATTTGAACTGACAGACGTAACGGGCAAGTCTATTTTGTTTTTTGAAAAAAATGCTATTCAAGGTGAAAATGCAGCTTTGGTAGAAGTCACGGATTTAGCTCCCGGCATTTACTTCTTGACTGTTTTCGATGGAATCTCTTCCATTACTGAGAGAGTTGTAAAATATTGATTCTATATGCGAATCATACATCAGGGATTAAAGGCGCAGAGCGACTTCCCCCTTGGTAGCTCTACAAAATGTGATATATCGCGGCGCATAGCGGCGCTCCCCTTGGCCTATCAAGGCGCGAAACAATAGGGCAGCGCCATGCACCATTAAACCCGAATTCGCAAGATGAACCAAAAAAGGGCGGCCAAGCATGTAGCTTAGCCGCCCTGATTATTTCACAAGAGCAAAACTCCAGTTCGTTCTAAACTTATCGCTGCACGACCAATTGCTTGGTCTTCATTTCTCCGGCCTCGAACAGTGTCACGAGGTACAGCCCGTTTTCAAACCGGCCATTGCCAAGGTCTATCTCCACCCTCTCGGTCCCTTCTGCAAGTTCCTGCTCAAAGACCGTCCTTCCAAGCATGTCCATCATTCTCAAAGTAGCCATAGGTGCATTACGGTTCACGATCACGGTCACTTCCCCGGACGCCGGGTTCGGGAACAGGGTCAGGTCGTTGAACGTGTTCATGTCCCAACCAACTGCATTGTTGTTCCCACCGCCTGTAACTGGTGGCGCACAGTTGGACAGTATCTCGGCCTGGCTGTTGCAGCCGGAAGCGTTGAAGAATATCATGATGCTGCCCGTTACACCGTTGTTGTTCAACAGGTCATAAATGGCGCAGCAGTCTGCCAGTGCAAAGTTGTAGTAGATGGACAGCCCGTTGCCTACTGTGGCGAGGTTGTCCAGCCCGTCGAGGGAGGCGAGGCTGCCGTTGGCATAGATGAATACGAGCCCTGTAACTTCCTCCAGGCCTATCAGATTTGACAGGTCAGTGATTCCGCCGCCCATGATGGTCAGATTGCCATCAATGATGGAGTAACATGCCAGCCATGCGTCCACTTCCGCCTGTGTGGTGAAGGTCACGTTGCCTGTCCAGGTCAGCCCGCCTGAAACGCCCTCGTCCACCAATCCGTCGCAGTCGTCGTCGATGCCGTTGCAGATTTCCGTTGCACCGGGGTTGACCGCAGCGTCCGTATCGTCACAGTCATTTTCGCAGACCATGTAGCCGTCACCGTCTGCATCGGTTTCACCTGGCAGGAGCAGTCCGTCACAGTCGTTGTCCAGTCCATCACAGGTTTCGGTTGCGCCCGGGTTGATGGCCGGGTCATTGTCGTTGCAGTCGGTTCCAGCAAGCGGATTGGCGATGTAGCCCGTTGGCTGCGAGCAGCTTGTCTGGGTGTTGCCGTCCGAGTAGCCGTCCCCGTCAATATCCTTGTGCCATACCTGTGGCTGACCTCCTGCACCGACGGTCTTCGTTTCTGTCTTTTCGCATATCTCGGCTATGCCGAACACCCTCACCACAATGTTGTAGGTGCCAGGGGTGAGGTTGTTGAACGTTCCGTTGAACTGGAAGTTTGCCCCCCCGTCAACAGAATAGCCAACCTGTCCGCCCAGTGCGGTGGCAACTATTGCAATGCTGCCGTCGCCCGCGCCCGCACAGGTTTCGTCCGTTGCAGTGCAGCTTGTTATTGTCAGGTAGGGTTCAACCGTTACCGTTGCATCGCAGCTGCTGCTGTTGCCGCATTCGTCCGTTCCGGTCACCGTCACGGTATTTGCACCTTCGTCGGCACAGTCGAACGAACTCGGTGCAGCGGTGAAGGTGACGTTCCCGCAGTTGTCGGAAGAACCGGCGCCGAGGCCGTCTATTTCGGTTTGGCTCAAGGTATATGTGCCATCAGCGTTCGGCGTCACGGTCAGCGTGCCGCAGGACATCACGGGTGCGGTTGTGTCCACCACGTCGATCGTCTGGTCGCAGGAACTGGACTGTCCACATTCGTCAGTGGCGGTCCAGGTCCTTGTGATCGTCCATTCCTGTGGGCAAGCACCCGCAGTTGTGGCATCGGACTCACCAATGGTGATGTCGCCCACTGCGGAACAGTTGTCGGTGGCCGTGGCCAAGCCAGTGGCAGCGGAAGTGTTGTCCGCATCACATTCCACGGTCACGTCTGCCGGGCAGGTGATCACGGGTGCGGTCGTGTCCTCCACGTTTATTGTCTGGTCGCAGGAACTGGATTTCCCGCACTCGTCGGTGGCTGTCCACGTACGGGTGATCGTCCATTCCTTGGCACAGCTGCCGGGCGTGGTGGCATCGGACTCGCCGATGGTGATGTCGCCCACCGCCGAACAGTTGTCGGTGGCCGTGGCAACGCCGTTCGCAGCAGAGCTGTGGTCGTCGCTGCATTCCACCGTCACGTCGGCCGGGCAGGTGATCACCGGCGGCGTGGTGTCTTCCACGGTTATCGTCTGGTCGCAAGGGGTACTGTTGCCGCATACATCGGTGGCTGTCCACGTCCTGGTGATCGTCCATTCCTTGGGACAGTTGCCGGGTGTGGTGGCATCGCTGCTCGCAATGGCAACGGGCTGCGTGTCGCAGTTGTCCACTGCGGTGGCAGAGCCGGTGTTGGCAGGGGAATGATCGGCATCGCATTCCACCGTCACATCTGCCGGACAGGTGATGTCCGGCCCAGTGGTGTCGTCCACGGTGATGATCTGGTCACAGGACTTGGTGTTTCCGTTGCCGTCGTCTGCCGTCCATGTCCTTGTTATTGTGTACTTGTAGTACGGGCAGCCGGGGGCGCCCTGCGTGCTGACGTCTGACTCAGAGATGGCCGGGGGCATGGCACAGTTGTCGGTAGCGGTGGCCACGCCCGTCCAGATGGAAGAGGTGCTCTCGTCGCATTCTTTTGTCACATCCGCCGGGCAGGTAATCACGGGGTCTATGTTGTCTTCAACTGCAACAGTAATGGAGCAGGTGCTCTCACAGCCATCTCCGTTTGTGGTCGTCAGGGTCAGGTCGTAAGTGCCCGCCGCACCTGCATCAACTGTAGCTGACTGGCCGTCGGTTGCACCGTTGATCGTGCCGTTTCCAGATATTGTCCAGGCATATGATAATCCGGCAGGGCCGTCATATATGTGGCCTGGAGAATTCGGGCAAACTGAAAGAGGGCCGTTGATACTGCAGGGAGGTGCTGGTTTTATTTTTATAGTGAATGTGCCAACTGTTCCCGATATACAGCCAGTCGCACAGTCCTTCATATAGGCATTGAATACGTAATCGCCGGTTATTGGATCACCGATGTTGTTCACGGCGCTTACATCATTTACACGAACTACCTTACTGCTATTTCTTATGCCTATTTCTCCATCAAAATTGAGGTTGGTGGCAGGGCCTGCGCAATCATCATTCAACAACCCTGGCGTAAGGTCGCTGTTGGCAGGGGCCGAAACCAGTTCCCAAACTATCCGCTGGCTTCCAACCAGGGTATTGGTAACGTTGACTCCCGTACCTGGCAGGCTAGGAGAAATATTTGGATCGCCCCAGCAGAACATCTTCATAGTGGTACCAGGTATTGGATCTACTGGTGGTTCATGGATAGTAATACTAAATGGTCCTACTTCCGGTGAAACACACCCAGTCGCACAGTTTTCCACGTAGGCCATAAAGGTATAGGTGCCATAAACGGGTTGGTTCGCATTGTTCTTCGGAGACATCGTCCTGGCTTTGATGACCCGTGTTTCAGTAGCCACACGGAGCTCATCCCCGAAGTTGACCGAGTTTTGGTTGCAGGCAGCTCCTTTGAAGAGCATCGTACCTACGCCACCGAAATAGTCACTATTGGCAGGGGCACCGGTCAGGCGCCACACCACCCTTTCGTCGGCGGAGATGGTATTTTCGACAATCACGCCCACGTCCGGCCAGTTATTAGAGGCCGCCTGTCCGTAACAGAATTCTTTGTCCGTGTGGTTTGAATTAGGAACTGGCGCATCAGGGTTTGGATAAATCGTCTTTTCAACAGGCCCATAATTGGGACTCACACAAGTTGGGTCAGCAATTTTCCTTATAAAGACCTCGAAAGTATAAGTACCGTATATGGGGTTGCCATTCAGGCCAGTAGCAAACTGCTTGGTCCGAAGTGAATTACCATTATTGCCAAAGTCAAATTCATCATTGTCGTCTGATTCGGTAAATAATTCACCGTTACTGTGAGCACTCACATCACTTCCGGGGCCAGGCGCAAAAGACAAAAACCGCCAGACCGTTTCATCCCCGGGCTGTGGCATTGGGCTTGGCCCAGATCCTTTTCCTACTTGCACACGCCGTTTGGTATGCATTGGCTCGCCATAACAATGCGGGTCATCAAAAGGAGTGGTTTGTGGGGCTACAGGGGGAATGCATGGTAATTCCTCCAAACAGGTTCCAATGCCTAAGGTATAAGGGTCATTATCAGGAACTGTACCTGTCACTTTAATACAACTGTAAGTTCCCGTTATCTGTATGAAGTTTGTCCCGCTGGTAACACAATGAGCGCCTGAAGACCCTGGGTCAAGAGACGTTCCCAATATAGTAATGGTAAGTGGATTGTCAGAACAATCTGTAAAGCAGAGTTCTGTATCATTTTCTAAACTATTTACATCAAATACTGGATTCGTTAAAGCTTGATCAAAAGTAAAAGTCCATATATCGGAGGTAGTTCCATCCGTTGTATTTGCACCTACGAGGGTACCTGTAAAATCAGGTGTTACATCTGGACCTACGTATCCCACATCTACATTGATTGTTACATAACCTGTACTAGTAGCTACTCCTTCAGCCTCTGTAGTAGGTACTACAGGGGTAAAATTAAACCAATCCCATGCGTCAGTTCCACTGCAATCATTTGTTGGGTTATTATCAATAGCAATAGGTGTATTTTGAGCATTTATTCCAGCAATAGGAATCATGCAAAAAAACAAAATTGAAAGTAATTGACTCTTCATCTGAAAACCATGTCGCCTTCTTGAAGAGGCAAAATTCTTAAGGCCATCTGAGGGATACTCTAATTGAGGAAATAATTTCATTTAAAATAAATTTTAAGTTAAATATATAATTGAAAAAAAAGGGCCAATTAAACCACCTTAGCTAAAGTCGCTAGAAGTGTGATATCTAAGAATTTCTACAACTCAATGTTTTACATTCCAACACAGAATTAACCTTTACAATTAAAAAGGATCCAATATCAGAATTGAATTACATCATGACGTTTTCTCAGAAAATCGGGTTCGGGAAGAAAATAAAATTAATGTGAGATGAGTAAAAATATACCAGTAATAAGGAAAACACAAATCTAACATTCCGCTACAAAACCTAATAATAATCTCAGGCTAATTTTCAGTTACGTGTAAAAAATCCTTGGGTTTCCCAATTTCCTGTTTTTCACACTGTTACTGAAAGATAAATTGGTTTGCTGAAATTTTGGAATTTTAATTCGATGTGATCCTCATATATTGAATTTTGAATTTCCTTTTAAACCTCCACCCAAATCCTCCTACCTTTGCGGCCGGATTCAGTTTTGAGTTTTGAGTATCAGAGTTTTGAGTTGAATTATAACTACTCAAAACTCTAATACTCAAAACTCAAAACTTCCTAACTCAAAACTCAACCATGTACTACCAAAACATATTAGAAACCATCGGCAATACGCCGCTTGTGAAACTCAACAAGACCGTGGCAGATGTGCCAGCATTGGTTTTGGGGAAAATTGAAACCTTTAACCCCGGGCATTCCATCAAGGATCGTATGGCGCTGAAAATGCTCGAAGTAGCAGTAGCAGAAGGCAAACTCAAGCCGGGCGGCACCATCATCGAATGCACCAGCGGCAATACAGGTATGGGTCTCGCCATCGCTGCCTGTGTGCAAGGTTACCGCTGTATTTTCACCACTAACGATAAACAATCGAAAGAAAAATTTGACCTGCTACGGGCATTAGGCGCTGAAGTAATTGTCTGCCCGACCAATGTGGAAGCGGATGACCCTCGGAGTTATTATTCAGTTGCCGAGCGATTGTCGAAAGAAATTCCGAACTCCTATTGGTTCAATCAATATGACAACCTCGCCAACCGTCAGGCACATTATGAAAGTACAGGCCCGGAAATTTGGGAACAGACGGAGGGCAAGATTACCCACCTCGTGGTAGGTGCTGGCACGGGTGGCACGATCACAGGAACTGGCAAATTTCTGAAAGAAAAAAATCCAAATATTAAGGTCTGGGCGATTGATACTTACGGTTCCACCCTGAAAGCTTATCATGAAACGGGCAAGATCGATGAGAAGGAAATCTATGCCTATATCACCGAGGGAATTGGGGAAGATATTATTCCAAAAAACTACGATTTCTCCGTGATTGACCATTTTGAAAAAGTGACCGACAAGGACGGAGCCGTGTGGTCAAGGAAGCTGGCAAAGGACGAAGGTTTATTGTTAGGTTACA
>CALNYY010000038.1:0-14531 GCA_942490835.1 uncultured Saprospiraceae bacterium | reverse complement strand
TCAATTTGAGATTTAGGATGTGCAAAAGTAGGGCTTAAAGTAAAAAACTAAAATGACAAAGAGGTAGAATATTGTAAATGATGGCAAAAGAAAACCCTTGCTTTGAAAGCAAGGGTCTCTAACCCAAACAAATAAACACAAAAACTACTTTTTAAGATTCGCCAAAATTAGGCGGAAATCGTTTAAAACACAAGTGGTTCATAGTAAATTCTTTGTAAATTAGGCATTAATGCCACCTATCCGAGCAGAGATTGAAGTTTCATTGCAACTCCCATATCTCCTTTAATCTTCACCTTACCCGTCATAACAGCACCCATTGGATTGAGCTCTCCACTGGTCAGTTTAGCAAAATTTTCCTTAGATACGATGATTAGGCAGTCTGCATCTTTATCTTCATTTGAAACAACATTACTTGCTCCAGTACCATCGATATAGACTTTTTCATCTCCAAAATCAAATTTCAAAGTACTTCCGATAGTATTTGCTTTGTCAGCGCTTTTTTTTATTCCCTCAAATATTGTGTTGAAATCCATTGCTACTATTTTTATTGGTTGAAAATTAGGAGGCAAACATAAAAGAAAATTATGATACCGTTATAAATGAACAATCCCGAGTATCAAAATTGATTACTCGGGATTGCATTTATTAGAATGTTAATATTCTCTACCTTATCAATACTACATCACCTTCGTACAATTCAACAGAGCCATCTGTAAACTCTACTTCAGCGAACCAAGTGAAAACACCAGGATTTAGGAATTCGCCTCTATGCGTACCGTCCCATCCAAGACTCAAATCATTTGGTGGGAAATCACGCAATTCGTGCATTAATTCTCCCCAACGATTGAATATTAAGAATGACTTAACCACTGCTACACTTTTTCCTCCGAAAACGGTTAAATTGTCATTGACACTGTCTTCGTTAGGCGAGAAAGCGTTTGGTACAAATACCGGTCTGTCCTTACTGATGAAAACTGTTAATATAGCCTCCGCAGTACATCCATTAGCATCAACAACTACCGTATAGGCAGTTTGTTGGACTGGCGCAACGGTTATAGTTGGGCATCCAACACATGTTGAATCAGCACCAGCTGGTGACCACATAATTGTATCAAGAGAATTCAAGCCAGGTGTAGTCAAAATGCTCAAATTAACATTATCGCCTAACTGAATTACAGGATCGCTTCCTGTGAAACTTCCATCTAATTGAACAGTCACTTCAACTGGCTCATCAACAACAAAGTCGACTGTCGTTTCACAACCCGCATTATCCTCAACCGACAATGTATGTGTTCCTGGAGCAAGGTTTAAGTATGCTTGCTGGGTAGTATAAGGCCCTCCATCAATGGCAAATAAAAACGGTGGAACCCCATTGTTTACACTTTCAACTACAACAAATCCATCTGTTTCTCCAAAACAACTTACATCATTCACACTATATATTGGATCTGGAATTGTGACATTTTGTTCAACATCTACCAAATCAAAATCAACACATCCGCCTGCTCCTATTACAGATAAAGTATAGGTGCCTGGTTCTGATACTACAGGTGATTGAAGGCTTGGATCTGTAATGCCTGGACCGCTCCAAGTATAAGTAACACCAGGCGTTGTGTTAGTGCCACCCAATTGTACCGTCAAATTATCACAGTCAAGTAACTGATCAGCACCAGCATCTGCTACTGGGTTTGGATTGATGATAATATCCGCAGTAACTTGATCATCCAAACAAGGAGCTAAAGCAGTTACGGTATATGTATAAGTACTAGTCCCTACAGGCAAAGATGCAACATTAACAGACCCATTTGGAACGACCTGTCCTCCTGAAGTTGTCCATGTACCTCCAGCATCAGCTCCTACCAATAAACTTGCAAGTTGAACGACTTGTGTTTCACCTTGACAAAAGGTAGGACTACTGCCAGCTGTTCCGGCTTCCACTTCAGGATTCACATCTATAGTTATGGTTTGCGAAGATGTATTAGTACATCCATTTCCATCAGTAATTGAAACCAATTCCACAGTAGTTGTAGTTGGCAACGGCACATCAAGCGGTACTGTTCCGGTGAATGGAACAGATAAAGGTGGAGCTGCAACTCCATTCAATAAATAATTAACTGTAATAGGTGCTGGTCCTGTTAATTGAAATACTAAGGTCGCTTCTTCACCTTCGCAAATTGCGCTTGGCCCAGTAACAGAAACATCCGGAAGATCGTGGAATACCACTGGTGTAAATGGAGCAGCTATTGACAGGCAAAGGTCGAATGGATCAATTCCTCCATTTCCATCGTCATTTCCAACTATAGCAGTTATGTAATAAGTCGTTTCAAACTGCATAGTGCCTGGAATAAAACTAAAATCAGGTGCAATAGGATTAAATCCTAATATTCCTGCTGGGTCGATTGGTGGTGCAGGAGAGGAATGAAGAAGGAAAATGACAATGTCATTTGGATCAAGAACCTGGTTGGTGGCATCGTAGATAGCAGATGCACCATCTCCTACGCAAATATCCAATTGGTCAGTATCCATATCTCCGACTTGCGTCAAGCAATCACAAACATGTGCATAAGGAACAGCAGTTGGCCCACATCCGAACCCATCATCTATAAAGATGGTACCTGAACTGTTAGAAGGGAAGAACGGACTGGTATAAGTATTTCCAACAATTGTTCCTGGTGGATCAACTGTATAGCTCGCCATATCACCCCCTACAAGATTGAATGAAACAGTGAATTCTGTTTCTAATGTATTACAATCATATATAGGAGCGGAAGCAGTAGGTGCTTGTCTTACATTCACAGTTGCAGAATTTCCAGAGATTGTATTGGCACATCCATTTGCATCTACAACATTAGTTAGAGAAAAAATGGTAGAGTTCATTGGGCTGACATCCAACATAAATGGAGAGGTGTTCGCCGTAACAGTCTGAGGTGAACCGCCTGCATTCATATATGTCAAATCCCAAGGGCCCGTTCCAGTAAAGTTTATTTCCAATTGACCTGTTGCCCCAGCACATATATCTATAGTGTCAGAAAGAATTGCAGTTGGAAGCGGATTGAACACTACTTCTACACAACCACCAATTACATAGCAAGGATCACTCGCATCAACGCAACCGCTACCATTATCATTTCCAGCCACTGGACAGATAAAGTAGGTTTCGCCAATGTTCATCGTATTTGGATTGAAGCCAAATACAGGCGCAGTAGGATTTGACGCAATTACAGTGTTGGTAGCATCTTGAATGATATAGCAAATTTCATCATCACCATCTAACATCTCATTAGTTGGGTCATAAGCTATATTGTCTGGGGTCATTTCATTTCTACACAGGCTAAGCGGAGCAGCAGTAAAATCTCCAACGGCAGTAATACAAGGGCAATCAACCCCTGGTGAACTTATAACCGCAGGAGTACATCCAAAGCCATCAGAAACTGAAAACGAATAACCGGCTCCATTTGCAATTTCATCGCTGCAAAATTGATTGCCTATTAACGTTCCAGTATTAGGTGTTACGGCATAGTTTGCCGCATCACCTCCAGTTATAGTAAAGCAAACAGAATATCCTGTTGCTGTATTATTACAAACTTCACTGTCAAGCGCAACCGTAGGAAGTTCATGAAGCGTAACCGTTTCTTCATCCATTATATCATTCGAACAATTCTCATCAGTCACATTTGTTAGTTGGTAAGTAGTAGTCACTCCCGGCGTAACATTTACTGTAAATGGTGAACCGACGATACTATCATAAACGACCCCATTTATCGTGATTGTCCAAGGAGAATCCCCAGTTAAATTAACGGTAAGATCTGCATCTCCATTTGGGCATATTTCTATGCTACCATCAATGGTAGCAGTAGGAATTTCATTAAACTGAATTGGCGTGCCAGCTGAAATCGATAGGCAAGGATCATTTAGGTCAATACCACCATTTCCATCGTCATTGCCTGCCACAGACGACACATAATAAACATCCCCATAATTCATTGTATTTGGATCAAATGAAAACTCCGGAATACTATTTATGGCCAATACCCCAACTAATGATGTACTTGCACCAGTATGTAAATAATACATATGGTTATCGTTTGCATCCAACTCCACACTGTCAGCAACTGGAACGGTGATAGGTCCGTCGCCACAAATGGAAACGGTGTCTAATGTCATAACGCCAGCATCCGTAATACAGTCACAAACTATAGCAGTTTGGGAAACGGTTTGAGGATCACAGCTATTCGCATCATCAATAGTAAAGCTGAATCCTGAACCAGCTGGAATTTCATCACTCGTGAATGCTGCACCTATCAATGTTCCTGGATCTCCCGTTACAAAATATGAGGAAGGATCACCACCTGTAATCGTGAAAGTAACAACATAGGCAGTAGCTGTAGCATTACAATTCCAATCAACATTTGTGACAGCTACACCTGTGTTAACTGTTACATCGCCACAACCATTTACATCACCATCACAATTAGTATCAGACATTCCGGTCAAGCAATATGTGATTAATCCCGAAGTGTCAGGTGTTACGGTTAAAGTATATGGATTGGAGTTGATACCGTTAATTGTTTCTTCTCCTGTACCGTCATCGAATGTGATACTCCATGGTCCCTCACCTGTAAAATCAACTGTTAAATCAGCATCATCTCCTAAACAGGTACTTGCAAGGCCACTTAGTGTAGCGGACGGAATTTCAAAGAAGGTAATTGGAGTACCTAAAGAAACACTTACACAGGCATCCATAAGATCTACTGAATTACCACTTGCATTACCAACTACAGCCGATAGGTAATAGGTAGTACCATAAGTCATTGTATTTGGATCGAAAATAATGTTATCTGGAGTTGGGTACTCCCCGACTATTGGATTGATAATAGAGGCGCCATTTCCACTATGCAAGATGAAAACCCTCGCATCATCTCCATCCAAAAATTCATTTGTATCATCGTAAATGGCTGCTACTGGGCCATTTCCACAAGTGTCAATTGGAGTTAAATCCATTTCTCCTACAGCCGTTTCACAGTTGCACTCAAATGAGCCGTCAACTATTACTGGATTGCAATCATTTGCATCGGTTATTGTAAAAGAATAAGTTAATCCAGAAAGGATTGGGTTACTGGTAAAGACATTTCCAATCAATGTACCATTTGCTGGAGTAACAGAATAAGATGTAGCATCGCCACCTGTAATTGTAATTGTAACAGTATAGCTTGTATTAGTAGGCTCACACATCCGCTGCACGTTGCTTACTGTTGGCGCATTAACGACCGTCACTTCACCTGAACCTGAAACAGATCCTTCACAATCGTTATCATCTGTAACGCCTGTTAAAATAATGTTACCTGCCTGAGATTGAGGTACATTTAAAGTATATGGAGAAGCATTTATTACAAGAGGTGCCTGTGAATTTCCATTGGCTTCCCAAGTGACTGTCCAGGGTGCTGTACCCGTAAGAATGATTTCCAATTCACCAGGGCCGCTGTTTGCACATATTGTATCCTGACCGCTTAAAGTAGCTGTTGGCAATGGATTTTCAACTACAGTTGCTGTTCCACTCGCTGAACCATTACAACCGCCTAAGCCATTTAAAGATATTAGTTCGTACAATCCAGCTTCAGATACGGTTAAGGTAAATGGGCTATTATTAATTGTTAAATTGGTTGTGTCTGTAGTATTGAATGTATAGACTACGTCCCATGGACTGGAACCAGTCAAAGTGATTGTCAAGTTTACCGTTTCATTTGATCCTTCACAAATATCTCCAGCTCCAGATAGGACTGCTGTGGGAACTTGAATCACAGTAACATTCATACATGTTTGCATACTTGTTCCGCATTCATTTACAAAGGTCACGCATACTTGCCCTGTGCTTGCTCCATTGAAGTCTACTTCAATGCTTGACCCAGATCCTATTATAGTAGCTCCTGCTGGAACAGTCCATACATAATCAAAATTCGGAGCTCCATTGGAGACAGAATATATATAACCAGTGCCATTGGAGCAAACACTGGTTGGCCCGGTCATCATTGGGGTTGGAGGTAATACGCCTATTATTACAGGTACACATCCTGGCAGCGTTGTATCACAATCATTGAATGATGTCACACATACTTCACCCATTCCAGGAGTTGAGCCATTAAAATTAACTGTTATAGATTCCCCAGAACCATTAAATGAAGCACCAGGAGGTACTGTCCAAGAATAGGTAACATTCGCTTGAGGATTGTCGACCATATAGACTTGTGTTTGGTTAATAGCACAAACCGAATCAGGTCCTGATACAAGCGGATCAATCGGGGTTTCCAAAACGTCAATAACTATACAAGTTGGAGTACTTGGTCCACATATATTATATGCAGAAACACAAAGGTCTCCTGTCACGGCAGTATTCCATGTTATTTCTATCGTATCTGATGATATTGTTGTAAAAGGAACTCCATTTGGCGTTGTCCAGGTAAATCCATCAGGGTCAGGACCTCCGCTGGAAGCTGCTGTATATATATATGTCTGACCAGTACAAGGGTCAGGTTCTCCACTAACCGTTGGAGGTAATACAGCAGAACCACCAACAGTGACATCTACACAAGTCATTGCTTCACATTCAACGCCATTCCTAGCATGTGTAACAGTTAGGCAATATTCTCCTGGTGTATCAACTTCCACTATGGGTAAGTCATTAGGCCCAACAATTCCTGGGCCTGTCCAAAGATATGTTGTAGTAGCACCAGGTGCTAATGCAATTGGGGATGCAGCACCATTTAAGAGCACTGTATCAGCCACACCACATTCAAGAGTTGGAATCGGCTCCTGAATTAGAGCAGCTGGATCAAAAATGGCAAGATCCACCGTCACTGTACTATCACATCCTAGGTAATTAGTACATGTTGTTGTATATATTCCAGTCTGTGAGTATGAATTTCCACACACATCATACGAGTAGAATGCACAAAATTCTTCTTGAAATAATGGAGGATTATTTACTATAATATTGGTGACATTACAATTTATCAAACTATCACATCCCAAATAATTCTGAAGAATAACAGGATAAACACCAGGAGCACAAAATTGCTGTCCCGCACATTCATCACACTGGCCAATACATATTTCTATTGCTTCATCTGTAGGAGGTATAGCTGTCACATTTACTTGTAAGCACGAGACATTTGATGTAAGGCCACATGCATTTATGCCTTGGGTACAAATATTTGCTACTCCAGTACCAGGGCCCCACATAATATCAACAGAAGATCCTGTAGGAATTCCTATAAACTGTCCTACAGAGGGATTATCAATTGTCCAAGTATAATTATCTGCGTTCCCTACAGGAATAGTATAATTGACAATTGCACCCGGGCATACTTCAGTAGGTCCTTCAGGAATCCCATCTGGCGGGTTACATGGTTGGGTTGAACCGTTAAGCACTGCAACATCATAATCACAGATATCACCAGCACAACCATCTAAAACGATATAATAAGTTTGTCCCGGACTGATATTGGCCGTCAACGTAAATGATTGCTCTGTACAATTACATTGTGTTGCAACTGCTGCTGTACATCCCCCCTCATAAAGTGCACCTTGCATTCCAAATTGACCACCTGTACCTTGACAATTGGAAGGTGTTATTTCAATGGATATTTCAGTCCCACAGGCAACAAAAGAGAACCATTCATCATTATTGAGAACGTTATTTGGACAACCTGGGAAATTACTTTGAATATTATTGGCATCTAACTGATCGCAATATCCATTGATACCTGTACAAAGAGCAGGGGCCGAGGCACAATCATCCCCAGCCACAGGATAGCCTGGAGGTGGACATTGAGCTTGCACTCCTTGCGACATCAATATTGTAGTAAAAAAAGTGAAGAGTATAAGTTTTTTCATAATGAAATAATTTGACCTATTGTTCAAGGTGCATATTAGTTTGAGATACTATTTATTATAGCTATAAAATCATCTGCTTTCAGAGATGCTCCTCCAATGAGGCCACCATCTACATCTTTATTAGCAAATAATTCCTTAGCATTGTTCGGTTTTACGCTTCCTCCATATAATATGGGGATTGAATCTGCTAGTTCATTAGAATATTTTTTCGAAATGAATTTTCGAATAAATTGGTGCATTTCCTGAGCTTGCTCTGGGCTGGCAGTCCTACCAGTACCAATTGCCCAAACTGGCTCGTATGCTATAACTACGTTTGAAATTTGTGATTTATCAAGGTGAAATAGTCCACCTTTTAATTGCTTCCCAACTATTTTTTCTTGTGTTCCTTCCTCTCTAACTTCCAATTTCTCACCGACACAAAAAATTGGTATCAATCCAACTGCCAAAGCCGCATCTACCTTTTTAGCTAAAAATTCATCGCTTTCATCAAAGTACTCTCTTCTCTCAGAATGGCCTATGATCACATAATCACAGCCAGTAGATTTCAACATATCAGCAGAAACTTCCCCAGTGAAAGCTCCATTTACTTCAGTGTGGCAATTTTGTGCACCTAAACTTAAATTGGAAATCCCTTTCGTTAATACAGAAAGGTAATTAAGATGAATATATGGAGGGCAAATAACAACTTGAGATTGGAGAGGACCAAGACCTTTAAGTATAGAGATTGTCAAATCTCTACCTTTGTCAAAGTCCATATTCATTTTCCAGTTGCCTGCTACAATCTGCTTTCTTTTCATTGGATGTTAATAAAAAATGTTATTTCCAGAATATTTTAACCTAAAGCAGGCAAATGTAGCGAGAATGAGTGGTTTGGCAAAAATAGAGATGATTCTTTAATCTGCAAGTCCTTACATAGTTTTTTACACCAAATGACCGCCAAACGGCAATCATTTATTTTGTGGAAAAACCACTCGACCAAATTCCTGTCTGGAAAATAAAAATTGCTATTATTTGTGCGTATTCAATTTAGAAAAAGTAAAATAGCTGTCAATTTAGGTATTATGTTTAAAATAATTTAATGTTAAAACAGATGAATTTGGAGATTTCTATAGTGAATTACCTATCTTGGCGTCGTCTTTGTAAGAAACACTCTGATTTCCACAATCACCTTTTCTTAATTTTTCAATTAAAACAAGTATAGTATAAGCGTAAAACTTCTACACTAAATCAGCCTCAAACATTTTTAATCACTAAAATCTTTGATTTAGTTATGCAAGTTACGCCAGTTAATGACCACCAACTCATTGCCCAGTACCTCAATGGAGACGAAAGGGCATTCAAGACTCTACTCGACCGTTATCAGCAAAAAATCTATACTTCCATCTACCTTTTTGTAAAGGATGATGCGCTTGCTGAAGACATTTTCCAAGAAGTTTTTATCAAAATCATCAAAACGCTTAGAAGTGGTAAATACAACCATGAAGGCAAGTTTAGCCAATGGGCAATGCGTATTTCCTACAACTTATGTGTTGATTACTTCAGGCGAGGAAAACGACGGCAGCATGTAAATCCTACTGACACATTTGACATCTTTGATGTACTCAGCAGTGATGAGCCAAATGCGGAGCAGCTTATTATGCGCAGCCAAACTCATAACAAAATCCGCCAGTTGGTTGACAAATTGCCCCCAGAACAACGTGAAGTTGTCATTTTAAGGCATTATGCTGACATGAGCTTTAAAGAGATTGCAGCTCTTACAAGAGTAAGCATCAACACTGCATTAGGCAGAATGCGTTATGCGCTCATAAATATTAGAAAAATGATAGAAGAGAAAGAAGTGCAACTACAGTAATTTTGACTAAACAATCATATTAAAAGGCAAAAGTGGAATTGACTCCGGTTTTGCCTTTTTTGTTTGCACTGATTACATTTGTAAAATGAAAAGACTCAAAGACATATTAGAAAGATCAGCTTTTGGAGTTTGCAGCTATTTAGGAGAGAAAATGGGAGTAGCAACAGCAAGGGTTCGGTTATATTTTATTTACTTGTCTTTTGTTACGCTCGGGTCTCCCATAGTTTTTTATCTATTTGCTGCTTTTTGGTTAAACCTCAAACGATACATAAAAAGTGGGCGCAAAATGCTGTGGCAATAAAATAACAGCTATTCCACTTCTTTTTAGACATCATAATTCAATATTGACCCAAGCCACTTTTCAACCTTTGCAGGTGACATTCCTTTTCTTTCAGCATAATCATTTACTTGATCCTTCGAAATTTGACCGATGGTGAAATATTTACTGTCAGGGTGTGAAAAATACCATCCACTTACAGATGCTGCGGGATACATTGCGCAACTTTCAGTCAACTCCATTCCTGTATTTTCTTTTACTTTCAAAAGATTCCATAAGGTTCTTTTTTCCGTATGCTCTGGACAGGCAGGATAGCCGGGTGCTGGCCGAATGCCTTCATAGTTTTCACTAATCAATGCTTCTTTATCTAATATTTCATCAGATGCATATCCCCAAAATTCTTTGCGTACCCTCTCATGCATTCTTTCTGCAATGGCCTCCGCCAGCCTGTCTGCCAAGGATTTAAGCAGTATGGCCTGGTAATCATCATGCTCTTCTTCGAATTTTTTCAGCTGTTTTTCTATTCCAATTCCTGCTGTAACAGCAAACGCTCCCAAATAATCAGTTTTATTAGCAGAGATCGGTGCAATGAAATCAGAAAGGGAATAGTTGGGCTGGCCCTTTGCATATTCAGCTTGTTGCCTCAAAAAATGCAAAGTAGAAGTTGGTTCACCATTTTGAGCAAAAAGTGTTACACTGTCATTTTCATTTGCATTTGCAGGAAACAATCCTATAACAGCTTTTGCAGTTAACCATTTTTCATCAATGATCCTTCTAAGCATGGATTGAGCGTCGTTGAATAATTTTTTCGCCTCCTCTCCAATCTTTTGATCTTCGAAAATCGATGGATATTTCCCACGCATTTGCCAACTTATAAAGAATGGTGTCCAATCAATATACGAGGTCAATTCCTCAATGCTATAATCGTCAAAAACCTTGACACCCAAAAAGTCAGGTTTTGGAGGCGAATAATTTGACCAGTCAAATTCAAACTTGTTGTCTCTTGCTCGTTTTAATGTTAAGTACTTCTTCGTACTTGTACGATTCGCTCTTTGCACCCTTATTCGGTCATAATCTTTACGGATGCCAATGATGTAATTATTTTTCGCATTTTCATCAGAAGAAGTTAATAAAGAAGCAACAGCCACACTTCTTGACGCATCCAAAACATGAACGACTGGGCCCTCATATTGTGGTTCAACTTTCACAGCGGTATGGGTCTTTGAAGTAGTTGCACCACCAATCAAAAGAGGCATCTTAAACCCCTGCCTCTGCATTTCCTTAGCAACATGAACCATTTCATCCAGAGATGGCGTAATGAGCCCGCTCAAGCCTACCATATCTACCCCTTCTTTTCGGGCAGCATCTAAAATCTTTTGGGCGGATACCATAACTCCGAGGTCGATTATTTCAAAATTATTACAAGCAAGTACAACTCCCACTATGTTTTTACCAATGTCGTGGACATCGCCTTTCACGGTAGCAAGTAATATCTTGCCTTTGGCAGAGCCACCTCCTGCCGCTTTTTCCTCCTCAATATATGGTGTCAAATAGGCTACCGACTTTTTCATTACACGAGCAGATTTTACTACTTGGGGTAAAAACATTTTGCCGCTGCCAAACAAATCGCCAACAACGTTCATTCCATCCATTAATGGACCTTCGATTACTTGCAATGGCCTTTCGAACTGCTGCCGAGCCTCTTCCGTATCTTCTTCTATGTAGTCAGTAATGCCTTTGACTAAAGCATGCTCAAGCCTTTTAGTCACTGGCTGCTTTCGCCATTCAAGGTCTTTTTGGACACCTTTACTGCCACTCCCTTTTACCGACTCAGCTATTTCCAAAAGGCGATCAGTTGCATCATTCCTTCTGTTGAAAAGGACATCTTCTACCCTCTCAAGGAGGTCTTTTGGAATCTCTTCATAAATCTCCATCATGCCTGCATTCACTATCCCCATATCCATTCCTGCATTGATCGCATGGTATAAAAAGGCGGAATGCATAGCTTCTCGAACCCGATCATTTCCCCTAAAACTGAATGACAAATTACTGACTCCGCCACTGATTTTTGCACCAGGACATTTAGCCTTTATCTGACGGGTCGCTTCTATAAAGTTGATAGCATAATCATTATGTTCTTCTAATCCAGTTGCTACCGCAAAAATATTTGGATCAAAAATGATGTCTTCAGGAATAAACCCAACTTGATCTACCAAAATCTTATATGCCCTTTCACAAATGCTAACCTTCCTTTCAATTGTGTCTGCCTGGCCTTGCTCATCAAATGCCATCACAACAGCAGCTGCGCCATACCTGCGAACCAATTTTGCATGCCGAATGAATTCATCTATACCTTCCTTCATGGAAATCGAGTTGACGATACATTTGCCTTGTACACATTTTAGCCCAGCCTCTATGACCTCAAATTTAGAGCTATCTATCATGACAGGCAGTTTTGCGATGTCTGGTTCAGCCATTACAAGGTTGAGGAATTTGACCATCGCAGCCTTACCGTCGAGCATGCCTTCATCCATATTCACGTCGATAACCTGGGCACCACCTTCCACCTGTTGTTGAGCAACAGACAAGGCTTCTGCGTAATCATTCTCTTTTATCAATCGAGCAAATTTGCGACTTCCAGTTACATTCGTCCTCTCGCCAATATTTATGAAATTGGAATCTGGCCTGACGACTAATGGTTCAAGGCCAGCGTACATAGAATATCCTGGCTTGGGTTTAATTTGCCGAGGTTTTCCATACTTTGAAACATGCTCCGCCATATTCCTAATATGATCAGGCGTCGTCCCGCAGCATCCTCCTACAATATTGACAAATCCACTTTCTACAAAGTCATCAATGAAATTGCACATTTCGTGCGGCGTCTGATCGTATTCTCCCATTTCATTGGGGAGGCCAGCATTTGGGTAGGCATGGACATAACAATCAGCAATATTGGCGAGGTCTTCAAGATAGGGTCTCATTTCCATCGCACCAAGAGCACAATTTAAGCCTATGCAAAATGGCTTAGCATGCCTCACAGATATCCAAAATGCCTCAACTGTTTGTCCACTTAAAGTCCTGCCACTTGCATCAGTTATAGTCCCCGAAATCATGATCGGTAGCTTTTTATCTAATTCATCAAACAGCTTGTCAATTGCAAATAAGGCAGCCTTGGCATTGAGTGTATCGAAAATGGTCTCAACTAAAAAAATATCAACCCCCCCATCCATCAATCCTCTTGCCTGATCATAATAAGCTTGAACTACATCGTCCCATTTGGCTGCTCTATAGCCAGGATCATTCACATCTGGCGATAGTGAAAGTGTTTTGTTAAGCGGCCCAAAAGCACCTGCCACAAACCTTGGCTTGTCTGGCGTCTTTTGTTTAAATTCTTCAACGGCAGCTCTTGCAATTTTAGCTGACGCCAAATTCAATTCATAGGATAATTCTTCCATCCCATAATCTGCCTGTGAAAATGCATTAGCATTGAAAGTGTTTGTCTCGATTATATCAGACCCCGTTTCCAAATATTCACAATGAATGGCTTTGATAATGTCTGGCCGAGTGAGGGATAGCAAATCATTATTGCCCTGAATATCAGATGGCCATTCTGCAAACCTATCTCCACGATAATCTTCCTCCGACAGTTTATATCGCTGGATCATGGTGCCCATTGCACCATCTAATACTAAAATTTTTTCTTTGATAATTTCCTGTAGGGTCTTACTCATAATCTCAATGTTTGATGTGAAATGTAGAGATGAAAGATTAGCCGTTTCGTATTCACTAGAGCATTAGAAAATTGAATTGCCAGATAATCCATATCAATCAACACAAAACTTTTCAATATTTTTTCTTGATTGGTAAACAGGTGAGAAATTTGGTATAGAAGGCAAAGGTAGGAAGTTGGAGGGGGCATTTGCAAATGGGGAAAAGAATACAAGAAAGGCACTACTGTAATTATTATTTGACCAAACAAATAATAATTACAGTATTAAATGAAATACCTTTCTGGTTTCCACACTCGTCTGAATCCATCATCCTCCCCCACCCTTTTTCTTTTTAAATGGATTCCATTCTTCCAGCTTTTTCTTGGCTTCCTCGTCCAATTTCTTTTTGGCTTCTTCGGCAGCTTTTTTGGCAGCATCATCTGCTATTTTTTTAGCTTCTTCCTCCGCCTTCTTTTTGGCAGCATTTGTTGCAGCTTTGGCGAGGCTGTCCGCTTCCGCTTTGGCTTTGTTAACGAGTTTATCTTGTTCTGCTTTCAGTCTATCTTGTGCATCTGATTTCACCTTATCTACTGCATCATTAGCTGCGTCTTTAGCAGCGCCCAACACCACTTCTTGAGTCGATTTGGCTTCGCCATCAGTACCAAGCAATTTGACATCAATTTTCGGTTCAATGATTGTGCCTTTTATACCGATCTGCACGTTTACAAATTCACCTGCATTGAGATTGAGTCCAAGTTTTGAAGCTTGACCAGCAAGCATATCAAGTCCTGAATTGGCAGCA
>CALNYY010000037.1:0-52458 GCA_942490835.1 uncultured Saprospiraceae bacterium | reverse complement strand
GTCGCAAGGCTTTGGTAGTGTCGGTACAAGAGGGGAAGAGTTGGAGTACCTCGAATTCATCAAAGGAGATGAACTCAATGACAACGCTAATCTCTTTGAAGGAATCAATACATCTTGGACGAGGGTAAAAGGTGGTGAGCAAATCGGCATGTTGTTGAAAAAAACACTGCAAAATTTCAGTTATGAAGAGCCCGCTGCATCTGTTCCGCAGCTCATGAAGGCCTATTCAATGATTCAAAATTTAGAAGATGAATATTGGAAAAAAGTAAAATCGGCAGAAATACAGCGAGTGATTTCGGCCTGTATGGGGTTGTTTGTAGAGGCTGTTGCGGATGACTATTCAGCAACTCCTGGACAACAAGTCGAGTTGGCAATCGAGGCTATCAACCGCTCGTCGGTGGACTGCCGCCTCATTTCTGTGGACTATCTTCCTTCTGGATTGGATTCGGCTATCAATACGACTTTGGAAAACAACCAACGATTGAAGTATTGGAAAAAAATAACCCTGCCCGCCGATCTCCCGCTCACCAATCCATATTGGCTCAATAAAAAATGGGAATTGGGTATGTACAATGTCGAAGATCAGTTACTGCGTGGCCTCCCAGAAACACCTCGAACATTCAAAGTGCGCTTTAATTTAATCGTGGCCGATGAACCAATTTCTATTGAAAAAGAAGTGATTTATAAAGAAGATGACGATGTAAAAGGTGAGGTGTACCGTCCATTTGAAATTACACCTCCCGTTTCAGTTAGTCTGCCTGGCGATGTCTATCTTTTTACTGAACACGAATCCCGCACTATTCCTGTTTTGGTAAAATCTGGCCGTGCAGACGTCAGCGGGAATATTACTCTTTGCCATCCAGAGGGTTGGCGCATTGAACCAGAGAAAATTGATTTTGAGCTGAAGCTGAAAGGCGAAGAGCAAGTGTTTCAATTTGAATTGTTTCCTCCGGAAAATAGCGATGAAAATTTCATTGTTCCGCTCGCCAATGTAGATGGCGAAGGATACACGGATAAAATGACGGTTATTGAATACGACCACATCCCTACTCAGACGGTTTTACAAGACGCCAGCGCCAAAGTGGCAAAAATGGATCTGAAAACTGCGGGCAGGCGAATTGGTTATATCATGGGAGCTGGAGATAAAATTCCTGAAAGTCTCCGTCAGATAGGTTATGGGGTGGATGTGTTGGATGACAACCAAATTACAGCTGCGAATTTGAGGCAATACGATGCAATCGTTCTCGGCGTCCGAGCCTATAATGTAGTTGATCGTATGAAATTCCATCAGCCTAAACTATTGGAATATGTGGAGCAAGGCGGCACCATGGTTGTGCAGTACAACACCAATCGCTCCCTCGTCCTGCCAATGGAAGAAATAGCACCTTACCCGCTCAAACTCTCCCGTGATCGAGTGACTGTGGAAGAAGCAGAAGTGCGCTTCCTCGCCCCCGATCATCCTGTGCTAAACTATCCCAATAAAATCACCCAGAAAGATTTCGAGAACTGGGAACAAGAACGTGGCCTCTATTTCCCGGATGAATGGTCAGAAGAATTCACGCCTATCCTTTCTTCCAATGACCCAGGCGAGCCTGCCCGTGACGGTGGCCTGCTCGTCGCCAAATACGGCCAAGGCTATTACGTCTATACCGGTTACTCCTGGTTTCGGGAATTGCCGCCCGGTGTGACCGGAGCTTATCGGATTTTTGCGAATTTGTTGGCGCTGGGGAATCGGGAAAAGCCGTGAGGTAGTTGGTAGATTTTGAGGGCAGCCCATTAAAAATCCTGCTAATTGAACATTCAATGTTCAATTAGCAGGATTTTTAGCATATTTTAAACACTTCATTTTTCCACATCATCATGCACAAATACCCTCTCCCCACCGAAAAGATACAGGTTCCCCGCTTTGAGGAGGAGGCGGGCTTCTATACCTCTGCCCAGCGCAGCCGGATGATGTCGAAAATCCGCAGTAAGAATACCCGGCCGGAAATGCGGTTACGGAAGGCGCTTTGGAATGCTGGGTTGCGCTACCGCATTCATCGAAAGGACTTGCCAGGTCGACCCGACATAGTTGTTAAAAAACTAAAAATTGTCATTTTCGTGGATGGTGAATTTTGGCATGGATACGATTGGTCAACTAAGCGGGAAAAGATCAAAAGCAACCGAGCATTTTGGATTCCAAAAATAGAACGCAATATGCAGCGTGACCGTGAAGTGAATGCCGAACTTGCCCAAATGGGCTATCAGGTATTTCGCTTTTGGGAGCACGAGGTCAAGAAAGAAATCGGAGCATGCATCAAACAGGTGTTGGATTTTGTGGAGTATCAAAAGAAATTTAGCTGAAATCTACTCACAGACTTCCAACGGTCAAAAAGTCCACATTTTCCCTTTCCTTTGCAACTGCACCTCAAAATTCCCGTCTTGTTAATTTTCTAATCGTTTGTTATTAGCCATTTTATGTTATAAAAGCCAACAGCTAATAGCCAAATGCTAACAGCCAAATAGAATGCATTGGATAGACTGGACTGTCATGTTCACCGTGTTGATCGGTATCATCGCTTATGGAGTTTGGAGAACCCGCAATGTGAGCAGCGTGAAAAGCTACCTTATGGGCGACCGGGAACTCACCTGGTGGACCATTGGTCTGTCAGTTATGGCTACACAAGCCAGTGCCATCACTTTTCTTTCCACACCAGGACAGGCTTACGACGACGGGATGCGGTTCGTCCAGTTCTATTACGGTATGCCATTAGCGATGATTCTTCTGGTCATCTTTGTTTTACCGATCTATTACCGATTGAATGTTTACACGGCTTACGAATATTTGGAAGGTCGTTTCGATTTGAAAACCAGAACATTGGCTGCTATTTTATTCCTTTTCTCAAGAGGTATGGCAGCAGGGTTTACCATTGCTGCGCCAAGTATTGTATTAGCCAATATTATGGGTTGGGATTTGAAAACTACGATTGTGCTGATAGGGGCAGTGGTCACTTTTTATACCGTTTTTGGGGGGACGACAGCGGTGAGTGTCACACAGAAGCAGCAGATGATCGTCATATTACTGGGGCTGGTAGCTACTGCGTTTATTATTGTTGGCCAATTCCCACAGGGAGTTTCGATGATGGATGCTGTCGGGGTGGCTGATGCAATGGGAAAAATGGATGCACTCGATTTCGAGTTTAGTTGGACAGAACGATACAATGTCTGGACTGGCACGACAGCAGCACTGTTCCTTTTCTTGTCCTATTTCGGGACGGACCAGTCGCAGGTGCAGCGCTACCTGTCAGGTCGTTCGCTCAAAGAGAGTAGCTTAGGGTTATTGTTTAATGGTTTTATAAAAGTGCCAATGCAGGCTTTTGTGTTGTTCACAGGGATTTTGGTATTTCTGTTTTTTCAATTTACCAAACCGCCAGTTCATTACAATAAGGCCAATCTGACGATGCTGGAAGAGAGCGATACTTACCGCCCAAAAGTGGAAGACATCAAACAAGAATTTGATGGGGTTTTTAATGAAAAACAACAGGAGGTTTTGAAGTTGGTGGATGCACAAAGACGGCAGGATGATAATGCGATTCAGTCTGCCAAGTCGAGTGTTATTAATTTAAATGACAAAGAATTGAAACTCCGAAATGATGTTGACGAGTTGATCGATAGTTATGCAGCAGATACGGGCAAAGAATTGGAAGCAAACGATAAGGATTATGTGTTTATCACTTTCGTGGTCAATTATTTGCCGAGGGGCATGATCGGTCTGCTCCTTGCAGTTATTTTCTGTGCTGCCATGTCTTCCATTGCCTCTGAATTAAATGCGCTCGCTACTACTTCTGTGATTGATGTCTACAAGCGCTCCTTAGTTAAAGATGCTTCCGATGAGCATTATCTCAAAGTATCCAAAGGGCTCACTTTTGCTTGGGGCGCATTGGTCATATTTTTCGCTTCATTTATTCTTTTATTTGAAAACCTGATTCAGGCGGTAAATATCGTTGGGTCGCTGTTGTACGGTACTATTCTGGGTATTTTCTTTGTTGCTTTTGGCCTTAAAAAAATTGGAGGAACACCTGTTTTTATTAGTGCATTGATTGGAGAAGCCGCCGTATTGACCATCTTCTTATACGATCGTGCGGATGGCGTAGAAGACCTCGGCTTTCTCTGGCTCAATCCGATCGGATGTGGAGTGGTCGTGTTTTTCAGTATTTTGTTGCACCAGTTTTTTAAGAAAAAATAATAGCTAATAAAGGATGGGTCGGGTAGATTGATAAAAGAAGAAACAAGACAGTACATTTGCCTTCAAATGATGCACAAATATGCCCGATAATAAATACGTCTGCGTACACGGCCATTTTTACCAACCGCCCCGTGAGAATGCTTGGCTGCAAAAGGTAGAACTGCAAGAGGGGGCATTCCCATTTCATGACTGGAACGAAAAAATCAATTTTGAGTGCTACGCTCCAAATGCCGCTGCACGTATCCTTGATGGCAATGAAAAGATCAGGCGAATTGTAAATAATTATGCTCGGATCAGTTTCAATTTTGGCCCTACCTTATTGTCATGGCTGGAGCAATCAGACCCTGTCACCTATGAAAAAATATTGGAGGCTGACCGACAGAGTCAAAAGCATTTTGGAGGCCACGGGAGCGCTATGGCTCAGGTGTACAACCACCTCATTATGCCGCTGGCAAATGCACATGACAAAGAGACGCAGGTTAAGTGGGGTATTGCAGATTTTGAGCACCGTTTCAAGCGGAAGCCAGAAGGCATGTGGCTATCTGAAACAGCAGTAGATATGGCGACATTGGAGGTGCTTGCCGATCACGATATTAAATTTACAGTTCTCGCTCCGCGACAAGCCAGGGCATTTAAAAAAATCAATACTGAAGATTGGAATGAACTGAACGAAAGCGTGGACCCTCGCCGGAGTTATTTGTGCAAACTGGATTCAGGCAAGAGCATTGCTTTGTTTTTCTATGACGGGCAAGTTTCAAAAGATGTGGCCTTCCAGAAATTGCTGAACAGTGGAGAGGCATTTGCCAATCGCCTGACTGGGGTATTTGATGGCGACGATTCAGCTCAACTTTCGCATATAGCAACTGATGGGGAAAGTTACGGCCATCATCACCGACACGGTGAGATGGCGCTGGCCTGGGGCTTGGAGTATATCAAAAAGCAAGGCTTTCAATTGACTAACTACGGGGAGTTTTTAGAAAAACATCCTCCTGAGTATGAGGTTTTGATTCATGAAGATAGTAGCTGGAGCTGTGCCCATGGCATAGAGCGTTGGCGCTCTGATTGTGGATGCAAAACTGGTGGCGAAGGACATTGGAATCAAGCTTGGAGAAAACCCCTTCGTGATACGTTGGATTGGCTGAGGGACGAGATGAACCTGATTTATGAGCAGGAAGGGACGAAGTTGATGAATGATATCTGGGCGACCCGCAATAGTTACATAGCACTCATTTTAAACAGGGATAAAAAAAATACCCTGGCCTTTACCCAGGAGCATGCGAAAAAAGAGCTGACGGAGCGGGAGCAAACTACAATGATCCGCCTGCTCGAAATGCAGCATCATGCCATGTTAATGTACACCAGCTGTGCCTGGTTTTTTACAGAAATTTCAGGCATTGAAACAGATCAGGTGCTGCAGTATGCCCTTCGAGCCATGCAATTTGCGAGGTACGTAACGCATATAGATTTCAGGGAGGAGTTTGAAAGGAGATTGGAGAAAGCTCCAAGTAATGTTTATGAAAATGGAGCCTTCAGCTATCGCAAGAATGTGCTTCCAGCGCAGTCCAATTTATATAAAGTAGGCATTAGATATGCTGCTTCTGCACTATTCGATTCAGAAGCAGAGGGCAATCAATTTTTGCATTATTGGGTAGAAAATGAAGTCTTTGAGCGCCATGTGGCGGGCGTAAGGAGGCTGGTAGTTGGGCGCACTACGATCACATCTCAAATTAATTTTGCAAAAAAACAATTCAGTTTTGCGGTTCTCTATCTTGGTCAGCAAAATATGATCGGGAGTGTTTCACTTGACCTTGGCAGGGAGGCATTCGATCAATTTCACCAAGAGATCAAGCTCGCTTTTGATAGTTCAGACCTTGGAGATGTTATCAATTTCTTGCAAAAATTTGGTACTCAGCGATTTTCTTTCAAAGACTTGGCAAAAGATGAAAAACAGAAGTTATTACAGTTTGTAGTCAGTAAAAACCTCCCACCTGTCGAGTCTGTCATCAGGAATTATTTTGATGATAATTATCAATTGATGACGGCCTTGGAAGACAGTCATATCCCTGTAACGGAGGGCTGGAAAAATATTGTGCAATTTGTGGTCAACAGGGATTTAAGCCAGTTATTTGAAAATGGGAAAATAAGTGTTTTGAAAATGAAGGAATTGGCAGCAGAGATTAGTCGCTGGAAAGTGCAATTGCTCGATACGGAAGGGCTCAGCTTGGCTGCTGGAGAAAGAGTATTCAAGGAATTGCAAAATGTTAGCACCACTGTTGAACGGATTGAGTCTTTGAATGAAATATTGGAAGCGCTTCCTTTGCTGGGCATACGGCCTGAACTTTGGAAAAGCCAAAACCTTTATCACAAAATGAACAAGGGTTATCGGGAAGGGAAGTGGGTTTATGTAAGTGAGGAATGGAAGAATGCTTTTCTCCAATTGGGTAAGTTGCTTGACTTTAGCGAAAAATGGACATAGCCTTTATTGGCCTATTTCTCAATTACTACGATGTCTTGAAATTCTTTGGTTTCTTCTTTTGATGCACCTCGCCATGATCCGAGAAAAAGATGTTGTACTTGTAGCTTATTCTTGGAAGCCAATTTTTTCTGTAAGTAGCTTTTAGAGAATGCCACATTGGCGCTTTTCACCTCATCATCCATCAACCGGTAGTGGCCATAATCAAAAGGAAAATCAAATCCTTTTGGGAAATTATTCTCACCTTCTTCATAGAGAAAGAAGGTAGCATAAATTCTTCCACTGGGTCGGAGTACTCTGGCCATTTCCAAAAAATAATTCTCCACTTCTGTATCCACCATGTGTGTGAAAACTGAATTCACAACTATCACATCGAATGAGTTGTCAGGATAAGGAAATTTGAATTCATGTGCCTCCGTGCCGTCTTTTCGGTAGAGGTCGTTATTGAGTGGAATGTATTTGAAATTGAAATTCGGAAATTTAGAGCTAATGTTTTTAGTACACCAATTAACACCTCTTTCCACCACATCAAATCCTTCATATCGACCATTAATGTTTAAAAACTGAGTAAGGGGAATGGCAGACCTGCCGATACCGCTTCCGATGTCCAGCACTGCACTTTCTGGTGTCAATCCACAGTATTCTTTTAAATAGCCCAATTGCTTCGTGCCTACTTCTTTGAAGTTTCCACTTCCCGTATAGATCATGCCTTTTGGGGGCGTTAGGTTGTCTCTTTGCCCTGTTAGCAATTCGAAAGTGTCAAGAGGCAAATAGAGTAGTCGCCTTGCTGAAAATCGCAAAGCAGGGGGTAGGATATAGAATAGTTTCCGGCTGATTTTTTTCATCACATCTGCATTCAAGGAAGGGCGAAGCTACTGGAATAAAAAGAAATGAGTTTCAGAAATGCATTAAAAAACAAACTCCCGTAACCATATATGGTCCGGGAGCGCAATTCGAAAAAACAGCAGGATAACTATGCCCAGAGAGGGCATAAGCAGAGAAATCTTTTATCTAAATAAGGATGATAGTCAATTATTAAAAGTCACTGATCTTTCTGATGACTTTATATAGTCTAGTATGCATGTTCACTTCTTCCACAAATGGATCGTGCTCTAGATGGTTGGCAGAAATCATTTTAATGTGAGTAATTCTATTTCCATGATAAATGCGCTGGACATGCTTGACCCATAAGGAGCCGTTATTTTTTACAGCATAAATATCATTGTCTTTTACAGCCTCCAACCTTTCCACTTCTCGGCAAACGACGAGGTCATGGTTATTGATGACGGGCTCCATACTATTACCGTTGATCTGGAAAGCAACTAAACCGCTGCCAGAAATGCCTGGTAAGGAGAACCAAGAGTTTTCCTCCGTTTCAAAACTATCCGGCCCTAATGTGCTGCCGGCAAATGCTTCTACTGTTGTGAAAAGGATATTGCCGCTTGAGAAAGCATTCCTTTCACTATTGCTGCTTTTGGGAAGGTCAAATCCAAAGGGCGACCCTGATCCATCAAGCAGAAAATCTTCATTGATACCATATTCACGACAGAACATTCTTGCTTGAGAATAGCTGATGACACGTTTGTCATTTTCTGTTAGGAATGCACGGATAATGTGACCGTAGCCTTTGTTGCCGAGTATCTTTTCAGCGACATCGCCGATGCCTTTTCCGTTGCGGTCATTTTTGATAATGGCCCCTCTGTCTTCCAATAATTGAAAAACTTTGATAAACCGATTGTTTAGTTCTATGCGGTCTTCTCCGATCATGACTAATAATTTTTAGGATGGGTTAAAACAAATTCAACAATACGGTTGCAAAAATAAAACAAATAAGTTTAAATCCAAATTTTTGTTCAATTGATTTGATTTTTAAAACAATTTTTTTGACCAAAGTCACATTGGAGGAATCCATTCGGATCGAAGTAAGCTATATAAGTGTATGTCAAAATATGTTTTATACATATAAAGCCCCTGCCTAAGCGTGCCCTCTTTTATGAAACCAAGCCTCTCTGGAATGGTTTGGCTTTTCAAATTAGCTGAAGCTACCTTGATTTCTATCCTGTTCAAATTTTTAACGCTGAAAAGATGGTCAATAAATCGCCGGCATGTTTTGGTCATGATTCCCTGCCCCTGCAATTCTTTGTTTAACCAATATCCAACCTCACAGCTATTATTGTCTTTGTTGAAACTCACCACTCCGATTGAGCCCGCCAATTTTTCCTCCACCATAAAGAAAGTAGTGAGGCGTGTCCCGTTGGTATTGTGCTGCATGCTTTCTTTGATAAAGTTTTGGGTGTCGCTTATGTTTTTGGTGAGGTCAACCCAAGGTAGCCATTGGCGTAGGTATTCTCGTTGGCTGTCCACAACTTCAAAAATGGCTTGGGCCAATTCGGGTCTTGCGAGATGAATAGTGATGTGGTCATCAACCCGGAGGAATGGTTTTAAACTCATATGGTTATTTTTTATGAAGACAGGCAAAGAAACGCTACATATTTTTACCTTGAAAAATTCCGACCGGATTAAACCGTTTGGATAAACAGCAGTCAATATAGGGTGCACATTTGCTGCCGCAACTAATGCCCCTTATGCTCAGACAATCAAAATAAAAATTTGAATACGCTAACGGTCGAAAAGGTGGATGAAAAAATATTGGGCCTGGTGTCCAATACCGCTGGTATAGAGCAGGGTTTCAGATTATTGATGGAGACCTATCAAGAAAGGCTCTATTGGCAGGTTCGGCGAATGGTAATTGACCATGACGATGCGAATGATGTTTTGCAAAATTGCCTGATAAAGATTTACAAAGGCATTGGCAATTTTGAGGGTAAATCAAAACTCTATACCTGGCTTTATAGGATTGCGACCAACGAGGCTATCACTTTTTTAAACAAGAAAAAACAAAAAATGACAGCGTCTTTGGATCAAGGTGAAAATAGTCTCGCTAATCAAATCCAAGCTGATCCATATTTCGATGGCGATGAAATTCAAGCAAAGCTGAAAGAAGCCATTATTAATTTGCCAGAAAAGCAGCAATTGGTATTCAACCTGCGGTATTTTGATGAGATGAGTTATGCTGACATGTCTGAAGTTTTAGGGACAACTCAAGGGGCACTAAAAGCCTCGTTTCATCATGCTGTAAAAAAAGTTGAAGCTTACGTGAAGGGCATGGCAGACGCAGTATGAAAGCTATTTATTTGTGAACAGGAATATTGAACGACATGAATAATAATAACGACATAAGAGAAGAACTGGAAGGACTATCGCCTTTCCTATCCAAGCAGAAAAATAGGCCTGAAGGTTTTGAAATACCTAAAGACTATTTTAAGTCCTTGCCAAATATGGTGATGGATAAGGTGAAAGAAAAACCAGTTATTTATCAGGAGCCATCTTCTAATTGGGTAGATGAAATAATAACAATGTTGCAAGGGCTGTTTCAGCCACGATATGCAGTGGCTATTGCTTCGGTTGCGATTTTGTTGGTTGCTGGAATTTATTTTACTGCTGATAGTGAAAATCCCGCACCTCTTACGGCCTTGCTCAGCGAAGTGCCAGACGAAGCATTGGATAATTATATTTCAGAAAACATAGACGATTTTGACGTTGCACTGTTTGAAGAGCATATTGATGACAGCGAAAATATGTCACCTACGCTCAATCTCGATGGTGACGACGAACTCCTCGAAGAACTTTTGGACGACCTATCGGTCGAAGACTTAGAAGACTTACTTTGAAAATTTTAAAAAATAAATAAACCATGAAAAAGATATTTTTTGGATTGGCAATGATGTTGGCAATTGGAACAACCGTAAATGCCCAACAGGGCAGGCAAGGGCCACGTCAGCAGGAAAGAATCGAAAATTTTAAAATTGCCTTCTTCACTGAAAAATTGCAGTTGACTACTGAAGAATCAAAAGTATTTTGGCCGCTATACAATCAATTTGAAAAGGAGCGGGAATCGTTGCGGGAGAAGTACGACCTGCGCGGCAAAAGACTGGAATTGATGTCGGATGCTGAAGTGAAAGATTTTGTGATGAACCAGCTTGAAATGGAGCAGGAAATGGGGAAAATAAAGAAGGACTATGTGCTGCAGTTCATGGAGGTGATTCCTGTCCGAAAAGTGGCTATGATGCAACGAATTGAGACAGAGTTTAAAAAACAACTGCTCAAAGAAATAAGAGAGCGCCGCCAAAGCCGTACCGGCGCTCAAGGCAACCGAAAGGATTGATATTATACATAAACATAGGAAATCCCGAATGCTCGATTCATTAGCATTCGGGATTTTTATTTTCAGGAAACCCTGAATGATTTTAGAATTGAAGCCCTTCTCTTCCTCTCCAATTTTGCCATCCAAAAATCTTTTCCGATCATTAGGTCTTCAACAACAAATCCAACTTATCATGTCAAATCCATTTTATAAAAAAACAAACCGCCGTCAATTTGTGAAAACCTCTGGCCTGGCTACAGCGGGTACGTTGCTTGTGCCATCCATTCTCGCAGCCAAAGCGAATATTGATGGAGACGACACCATCAAAGTAGCCCTTGTCGGCTGTGGCGGCCGCGGCACAGGCGCTGCCATGCAGGCATTGCTCACAAAAGAAAATGTGAAACTGGTGGCCATGGCCGATGCTTTCCGCGATCAAGTGGACAACTGCTATAATACTCTTACTGCTGATGATATCTCTGACTGGTCAGGCGCGGAAGGCAATTTGAAAGACCGAATCAATGTGCCGGAGGAACACAAATTCAGTGGCTTTGATGCGTATAAAAAGGCCATTCCATTGGCAGATGTCGTGATCCTCACCACGCCACCTGGCTTTCGCCCAATTCATTTTGAAGAGGCGGTAAAGCAAGGAAAACACATCTTCATGGAAAAGCCTGTAGCCACTGATGCCCCAGGTATTCGCCGTGTGCTGGCTGCGGCGGAGGAAGCCAAAAAGAAAAAACTCAACGTGGTGGTCGGCCTTCAGCGCCATTACCAGACAGAATACCGCAAATGGGTGGAGCTGCTACATGCAGGAGCAATCGGAGATATTGTGACTTCTCATGTTTACTGGAATAATGATGGTGTATGGGTGCGCTCACGGGAAGAGTATTCCCAAAAAGCAGGCAGGCCGCTTACCGAAATGGAATACCAAATGCGAAATTGGTACTATTTCAATTGGATATGTGGAGACCATATTTGTGAGCAGCACATCCACAACCTCGATGTGAGCAACTGGGTGAAAAAAGGACATCCTGTAAAAGCACAAGGAATGGGTGGCCGTCAGGTGCGTGTAGGCAAAGATTTTGGTGAAATATTCGACCATCATTTTCTGGAGTATGAATATGCCGACGGCACACGCATGTTCAGCCAGTGCCGCCACCAGCCAGGCACATTGAGCCGGGTAACGGAATCGTTCCAAGGCACGAATGGCTCGGCGCCACGTCCGGGCGTACTACTCACACGGAGTGGCCATGAGATTTTCAAACACGATGGCCGTAAAGACCCAAACCCATACCAAGTGGAGCATGACGAATTGTTCGATGCTGTCGCAAAAGGTGACTACAAATATGCTGATGCCGAGAACGGCGCCATCGCCACCATGACTGCTATTTTGGGCCGAATGGCCACTTACTCAGGTCAGGTTGTGGAATGGGACGCCGCCATCAACTCAGAAATAAGTATCATGCCCGAACGCTTTGCCTGGGATGCCGAACCGCCTGTGCTACCTGATGCCGGCGGCATGTACCCATGTGCCGTGCCGGGCAAGACGAAGGTGATTTGATTCTGTATTAATGCAGTTGGCTATTGGCATTTAGCTTTTGGCCAATGGCCAACTGCAAATAACTAAAACCAAAAATATTTAACCATGAAAAACTTCTTACCAATCTTATTTTTCTGTTTTCTTTTTTTGCAAAATGCCGATGGGCAAGATGGTGTCATTTTTTTAACTAATCCCTCTTTTGAGGGGACGCCAGCGATTGGTGATGTCGGGGGCAAATTACCTGATGGCTGGTTTGATTGTGGTTTTCATAATGAAACGCCGCCTGACATCCATCTTTTAGAAAACAATCCTTATGGTGTTGTGACAGAGCCTTATGATGGATATACCTATTTAGGTCTTGTGGTAAGGGAAAATGATACATGGGAGAGAATTTCTCAAAAACTAAGCACTCCTTTACAAGCTGGGATAGAATACTCTTTTAGTATTTTTTTGGCGCGATCATTATATTACTTGAGCCCTACTCGATCAAGCAATGGGAAAATGTACAACTATACTGCTCCAATCCAATTACGAGTATGGGGTGGTCATGAATATTGTCAGAGAACAGAATTACTTGGAGTCACAGGAGAGATTATCCATAGTGAATGGAAAGACCATGAATTCCTGTTAAAGCCCACTGAAAATTATAGATATATCGTTCTTGAAGCCTATTATAGAACTCCGACAAAATTCCCATACAATGGCAATATTTTGTTGGATTATGCTTCTAATATTGTTCCTGTAGATTCTTTTGAATTAATTTCCAGCAATAACTTGCTGAGAAAGCAAATAGAATACGACTCCACCGATTACATCACTCCCGGCTCCAACCTCACCCGTTTTGAATTCACCGAGCCGCACATGGGCACAGAATTTAAAATTGTTCTTTATGCTGAAAGCGACACACTCGCTGAACGGGTTTCAAAAGAAGCATTCGAACGGGTAGCTGAGTTGGAGCAAGTTTTCAGCGATTATAGAGAGGACAGTGAAGTCAGCAAACTGTCAGCACTGGCAGGCACAGGCGAGTGGGCCAGAGCCAGTAACGATTTGTACAATGTCCTGATTTTTTCCCGTCAGGTAACCGACCGTTCGGAGGGCGCTTTTGACTTTACGTCAGGCGCATTGACCAAACTTTGGCGGCGGGCATTTCGACAGGAAACTATTCCTACCGAGGACGAAATAAACGAAGCTAAGGCAACGGCTGGCTTTAAGTATGTGAAGTTGGGAAATGGCCAGGATGTCAGAATTATACAGCCTGGGCTTCGCCTCGATTTTGGTGGTGTAGCCAAAGGATATGCAGTAGACGAAGCCATGAAAATATTAAAAAAACGTGGTGTCACCAGGGCGCTCGTTGATGGCGGTGGCGACATCGCCGCAGGCAGCCCACCACCTGGCCAATCTGACTGGAAGATTAAACGTACTATTTATGAAGATGGCGAACTCAAAGAAATCACCCACCCAATTGCTGACCAGGCCATTGCTACTTCCGGCGACACCTACCGCTTTTTGGAGCATGACGGCAAGCGCTACTCACACATCATTGACCCACGGACAGGTTATGGTATTACCAATAAAAAAATCGTTTCTGTGGTTGCCCCTACTTGCGCTGTAGCCGATGCCTGGGCAACAGCATTAAGCGTGGAAATGGTGACGGATGCTTATTTAAGGTTCAAAAAGGAAGGGGTGCAGGTGTTTGTGTCAGGGGAGTGAGGGCGATTGACAGGCGTCTTTAGTAGGACGGATAACTTTGAGTAATTTTGTTTTCCCTAAAATTATTTATTAATTTAATGCTAAATTAAACTACTTTCAATCTGTTTTTTAATATCAGGCCCTGTGATTTCTTTTATTACTTTATAATCATATCCTGAAATATATTTTACACTAATAATTGTCGCCCATTCAAGAATAGGCTTGTAAATATTTTTCACATAGATACTTATCTCTTTGAAAGGATCGGATATATCCAAGTCATTATCGGTTTCATTTAGTACGACCCTAATAAAAGGCTCTTTTTTTTCGTAGAAGTGGACATCTATATTTTTTTTAATGTCTAATTTTTCAAGGCTAACTCTAATCATTTCTCCATTCTTTTCCTTTTCTCTAATTAAGTCATATGCAAACCACAAATTGGTTAGTGTTACATCTAATGCAAGAAAATTGAAATCCTCTCCTTTATCTAAGAGAAATATTTTTTTTTCCACACCTAGATCCCAGCCGTTTTCCATTAACTTGTCAATTAATTTAATCGCATTTGTTTCAAATGGATGGGACAAAGTTTCATTTGAATATTCAAAAATTAATTCAGGTTGAAAACTCATTAGATAAATGATTCTTTAAATAATATTCCTTTAGAAATAAAATAATCTTTAAAAACCTGGGGTATCTGACCTTCAGTGATAATTTCAAACTGTTCCCCATTTTGATCAGCTATTGATTTTAAATGGCTCGCTCTTGCGGGACTTTGCCCCCAGATGGCAGGCATCTCGAAGATGCCTGCCATCTAAATTCTTATGGCTTCATTATCCTTTTTGCCTACAATCCAGCCGTTATTCAAAACATACCGTTGCGTCATGTTTAGTTATTTTAAGATAACTCACTTATATAACCCCTAACTATGGCCCAGGGTAAAAGGGGTAAGTAGAATATGGTATATTAGAATTAGACAAACCTAAAATGGCTTCTGAAAACCCGTTTGTGCTGGACTTTGTCCCGTTCCAAAAAACTTCAGTCTTTGCCTTGATAAAGATTTGCGACATAACAAAGTCCTCATCTACTGTATAATATATAGAACCGGACACAGTCATGCACCAGTGGAGGTATTCGATTAGGCGGGATAAAGCATTCTGTTTTTCCATAAATGTTTTTCGATATATTGCCTATCCTCTTTCGACAATCGATTGTAACCTATTTCATTTATTGCGGAGTCATACAGATACACTTTAAAGCCAAATTGAGGAAGTAATTCATCTGTATTTTCCTCGCCTGAATCAGGGTCTACAGAATCAAATTCCAATCCTTTTATTTCTTTTAAAGCTTTACTTAAGATTGGGCTACACTTTTCTGCCAAATCAATTTGTAATTTATCATTACGATCTATGGGCACCCAACAGTCAGAAAATAAAGTAATACTAAAACTCCCCAAACTCAAGCCACAGTGAAATTCAACTATATCAAAATAACTCTTCTCTTGTCCATCTTCAACTAAAATAGTTTGTCCCGAAAATCTTATTGAAGGAGATGTTTTAATAGTATCTATTTTTTTTACTATAATGTCAAAGATTTCGTCTACATCTTTCACTTCTTTTAATTCAACAATAACTTCTTCTGTACCCAAAAACGTTAATTTATTAACCTGTAGGATTTTATAGGTATGTAAAATATTTAGGGCCTTTCTTAAGTTCCAAAATACCCATATTGGATAACAACCAAAGTCACTATTACTATACTTAAAGTATGCATTAGACTTTTTGCTATTAAAGTGCCATACTGCTACGGGGTCGTTAGAGGTGATTGTCATCTTAGTATATTTTAATTACTCCATTTAAGTCTTTTACCTGTATTTGCAGGTTTGGATATATAGATTTCGTCTCGCTTATTCTCGTCCAAAAATCTGAAATATCCGCACCAGCGGAGGATCAGAGCCTAAAATAATTTTTTCATAAAAACTCACTTTTGCCTTCCAATGATTTTGGCATTATTATATCTATTTCTTTAGTTTCTTTTAATCCATCTCTGAGCAGGAAATATAAATATTCATCTAACTGCATTCTTTGGAAATTAACCCCTTAAGGTTTATAATTTCCATGAACAATTAGATTGTAATCATATTCCCCATCTCCACTCAGTATAACAATAAGCCCTAAAAATCGCCCACTCAATAATACTGCTGGAACTTCATTATATATCTTCTTCTCCAAGCCGCCAAATTTGCTGTCCAGCAAAAATATACTACTCATCAATTCTGCCATTTCTATTTCATGGTAACTGAACCATATAGAATGGGCACCTCAATATTGAAATTCATAAAACTCTATTTATTGAGTCAATCTTACTTTTTCGATAGTAAACATCATTTAGAAATTCTCCAGCACAAACTCCTAGCAACACCGCCTCGGCCTCTACATCTTCCAATATTATTTCAAAAGAACTAAAAGTTGCTATTCTATTTTCATTTTCATAGTCAGCATAAGTTATAAGTTCTTGAAAGCCGCTCACTCAACTGCACGACGGTTAAAAAAATGGCACTGGACCACAGCGCCATTCCAACGGTGGAATTTTCAGTAATTCCGATGAGAAAACGAATTTGGATTTTTTCTGATTTCACTTGACAAGTTCTTAATAAACTCTTCTCCATTTTTATAATACTCTTCTTTTTCTCCCTTATTTAGCTTTATTTTTATCTCATATAAACCAACAGAACCACATAATACACTCAGATACAGTTCTTCACCTTCTTCATAAAGGCTATAGCTCCATGGTTTTTCAAATATTTTTTTCATATCAATTTGTTATTAATGTTTCAACATAGTTTCCAAATACAATTTGATCTATTACAGCTTCCGAATATCCAGTAGGCAAAACACCTCCTGGTAACCATTTATCATTTGCACCTTCTTCTTTGCCATTTGGAATTCGTCTATTGTGAGCGAAGGTATTAGGAACATCAATTCTTGACAGTTGTTTTCCATGCCACAAGCCTTGAGGAATCGCTAATGCTTGTTCTATAACAGATATATCTCCATTTGCCTTGGCTAAAAGTTCGTCAATTTCACTTTTGGGCGATAAAAATTGTCCATCAGGTCTACCAATAAGAACTCTTCCATACTCATCTAAGTATTCTGTAGGAACAATATATGAACCACCTTGATCAAATTTTTGCAAATGAGTTAATATATAACTTTCGTTTAGATACACGTTTGGATCTTCTGGTCTTAACCCTTTTGGTAGATTTTTTACTATTAAAATTTCCTCAATATCTCTCAAATAAGGAAACCTGAACAATGCTTGATACGCATCTTTTAACTCCTCAACAAATCCTGAAAAACTAAAACAAACCAGCTCTATTACCTCCTGTACTGTTTTCCCGACTCCATTTTCCGGAATAATATCCCAAAGTTTTTTCAAAGACTTTGCTATCAAGGGATAAAAGTGTTCAACTTTTGCAATAACCAACTCACTTAAAAAAGAAAACCCTGCGCCTTGAATCCAATCCCTTCCAAAGTCCAAATAGGTATAAGATTCTTTTGCATTGAGCATTTCAGACACGGCAAAAGCAAATCCATCTACAGCGTACTTCATTACTTTGCCATTTTTTTTCTTAACAACTTTTTTCCAAGGAATAAATGCTGAAATACCGCTCCATGCAGCACCATATAAATTTGTTTTGTCCCACGCTTGCTGGAAATTATGAACCTCATCATCAAATATAAAATTGGTAATCATTTGAACCCCAACATCAATTGCAGCATTACCAAGAAACTTTAAAGCATTATAAATTAAGGTTGGACTTTTATTAGCACTAGTTTCTCTTGTAAGGCGGTATCGAGAGTATAATTTTCCTTTGGTGGAATCGGTAGGTTCTTTTACTAGTACATGACATTCAATAAAATCATATAGACCTCCAGCATCATTTGATTCAGTTTCCATTTGATTCCAAACATCAGAATTGCAAATATCCTCCTCTCTTAAAATGTAAACTTTACCTGTTATACCAGCAGATTCCAAGACAGTTTTATAATCTTGTATTTCACTTGCAACATCGAGCTGAACACCTGCTAAATCTGAATATTCTTCATATGCCACGGGCAAATCCCCATCGGGTGTAAAGTCTATTGCAAAACTTGATTTTAATGAGTCAACAATCCCGCTCGAAGAAGTGCCAGATCCAGAAAGCTCCTTAATGTTTTCTACTCTTTTATATGCAAATCCCTGTTCAACTAATTCTCCAAGCAGAACATCCGCTGGAGGGCAAAAGCCACATGAGTTTTTTATTAGGTTGCATTCACAAATAATAATCTGGTGTAAATACCATTTCAACTTGTCCAATACCTGAATCTCAGTATTGGAGATGAAATAGGGCCCAGTATTATATTCGTTTGCGAATATTTGGAGTTTTTCAGAGAGGCTTTTTCTTGCCTCTTCATCCAAGCAGTCAAAGGGTGCAGCTTCAGGAAGCTTTATATCCACCCAATAATTAGTACATATTCCTTTTGAATCGTTCTGTCGAGCGAGCAGTAAATAATAAGGGCTGAGAGTGGATACATGGCTATTAAGATCAAGAAAGGCTGTCGGATATGAGTACCCATTATAAAACTCTAAATCTAAATAAAACCCATAGCTGTAAACCTTAAATTGATTCAGAAATCCAGATGAATCAATAATATCTTTTATTTCACAAGCTTTGTTCTCAATTGAAGACAACTGCAAGGAGCTTATCTCAAACCCCGACGCATCATCCAACTGCACATAACAGTTTTGGACATAAGCGGACGGCAGCATAAAAAAAATAGAAAAAAGGATAATGAAGCAGTGGGGAAAAAAGCGACGCTTTTTCATGTCAGGCAATGGTTTTTCAGAGCAAGAAAAGGAAAGCCTCATCCAAGGTGGACATCTCCGAAAAGTGACAACGACCTCAACAGATTAAGGCTTGCCTTTTTTCCTTGCCAAAAATTGAAAAGGTATAATTTTAATCACTTTGGCCAGTAGTTCATCCAATTAATTTGGCCATGTTGGATACAAACATAATCCATCCCAGTTCGGAAAAACTGAACTTGATAAAAAGAAATTGGAATTTTTGATCAGATGGCAGGCACCTAATAAATACCTGCCACCTTGCTCCTTTGCTGTCACGTCACAGTCATATCCATGTTTTGACCGAACAACCCATAGGGCAAATGACCTACATTTGTTTGAGCAAAAGATACTTTACAAAACTATCCTTCAATGAAAAGAGTCCCAATTCTGCTGGCGCTGGTGATCGCCTGCTCCTTTATGCATGCACAAAATGATGACCGGATCGCCAAAACCAAAACACCCATTTCCCAGATAGAACAAGTACGGATGCCGAGCCAAGACAATCAAGCCCTGCTGGCTACCGAGTTGGAACGGAGAGGTCCCGGCATCGCTCCGCGGTTTGCGGTGAATTTAGAAACGGATATTTCCCCAAATACCCACGGCAATTGGGAAATACTCTCCAATGGCAATGCGGTATGGCGCCTGCGCATATTTTCCGAAAGGGCAAAATCATTGAATCTTGGTTTTACAAAATACCACATGCCCAGCGGCGGTAGCCTCATCCTTTATTCGCCAGATCAGCGCAAGGTAATGGGGCCATTTACCCCAGCCGACAATGAGGAACATGAGCAACTTTGGACACCAGTGCTCGATGGCGAAGAATTGGTCATCGAGGTGCAAGTGCCTGCTGGCAATCGGGCTCAATTGGAGCTGGAACTTAAATTTGTCAACCATGACTTTATCGGTTTTTCAGAGATGGCTTCTGGCTCCTGCAATTTGGATGTGATATGCGGAGAAGCGGATGGTTGGGAAATTGTAGATGCATATCGTGACATCATCCAGTCAGTGGCAGTTATCGGCACAGGTGGTGGCACTTTCTGCACGGGGTTTTTGGTAAATAATGTCCGGCAGGACTGCACACCCTATTTTATGACTGCCAATCACTGCGGCATCAATAATGGCAACGCCCCTTCGTTGGTAGCTTACTGGAATTTTTTCAATAGTACTTGTCGTCAGCCAAATACTCCGCAGAGCGGAAGTCCCGGCGATGGTTCATTGGCTGACTTCAACACAGGCGCTATTTTTCGTGCTGGCTGGGGCAGTTCAGATTTTACCCTCGTCGAGCTGGACGATCCTGTGTCACTAACTGCCGATGCTTTTTATGCAGGATGGAGTGCGGAAGATTTTGCACCGCAGGATACCGTAATTGCCATCCATCATCCTAGCACTGATGAAAAACGCATTAGTTTCGAATTTGAACCAACGTTCATCAGTGATTATTTGGGCAATATGCCTGATCCCTCTGGTACGCACATAACTGTGGAAGACTGGGATTTTGGTACTACCGAAGGCGGCTCATCTGGTTCTCCTTTATTTAATAATGAAAAAAGAGTGGTGGGTCAATTGCATGGCGGTTGGGCTGCATGTGGGAATGATGATCTTGACTCTTATGGATGGTTTTATTCCTCGTGGGAAGGTGGTGGCTCGCCAGCTACACGCCTAAAAGATTGGCTCGATCCAGACGATACAGGCCTTGTCGTCTTGGATGGCCGGGAAGATACGCAGTGCAATTTTACGGTGGGAGCGACGCCTGCTGTAGCAGAAATTTGCGCGCCAGACACTGCCTTTTTTACAGTTACGGTCAGTGCCAATTTTCAAACTGATGTTGACCTGACGATCAATGGTTTGCCAGCCGAATTGATGGCCGGGTTTTCTGAAAACCCAATTGCTCCTGGAGGCAGTACAACATTGATGATCACCAATACCAATGCACTTTCTTCGGGTATCTATCAATTTACAATATTGGGTACCGATGGAACAGAATCTAACTTTATCAACATAACGCTTACTCTTACTAATGGTGCGCCTGTTGCTCCAACCATGACTATTCCTGCCGACGGTGACAATGGGATAGGACTCATGCCGATTTTTTCATGGGAAGAAAGCCCTAATACGACCTATTCTATTGATGTGGCTACAGATGACAATTTTACGGACATAATAATGAGTGCGTCAAATTTGGACATTGCTGAATTCGAAGCAACGGTCCTGCTCATTTCATTGGAAAAATATTATTGGCGGGTAAAAGGAGAAAACATTTGCGGGGAAAGCGGTTGGTCGGCAACCCGTTCCTTTACCACAGCTGCTACTTCATGTGCGTCTTCCATTTCAACAGATATTCCTAAAAACATTAGTTCGGGCGGTACGCCTACCGTTACTTCCACTATCGAGGTAGTGAATGACGGCATCATTGACGATGTGAACGTGAATGACATTATTATTGCCCATTCTTGGATTAGCGATTTGAGTATTGGATTGACCTCTCCTGCCGGGACTACTATTGAGTTGATGAATAATGTTGGTGGAGGGAATTGTCCAAACGATAATGCGCAATTGGCTTTCGATGATCAGGCCATAAGTACTTATGCTGAGCTTGATGCTATGTGCAATACGACTCCACCAGCTTTGCAGGGTACTTTCCAGCCAAGCGAAACGCTTTCTGCTTTTAATGGAGAAAATGCCGCTGGCACATGGACAATTACTATACATGACAATGCCAATCAAGATGGAGGTACATTCCAGAATTGGGCACTTGAAATCTGCACATTGATTCCAGATGACCTTTCAGTTGGATTGTCAACTTTGGAAATAGAGAATTGCCAATCAGTAACAGCCTCATTTACCCTTCAATTGGGCACAGGCTTCAATGACACAAGTGGGGTCAGCCTATCGGCAAATGGCCTACCGCCTGGGGCGACGGCAACGTTTGACCCGAATCCAGCTGCTCCCGGGTCAACAGTGACCGTAGAGTTATTTGGAGCAACAATGGGAGGTGTTTTCGATGTAGATATCATTGCCGACGACGGTACGAACAGCGCCTCCTCTACCCTCGAATGGACAGTAAATACACCACCTGATTTGCCATTTGTAATCATGCCGCTGCCTGGTGCGGTGGATGTTCCAATAACGACTTCTTTCCAATGGGAAAATGTGGACGATGCTACCTATCAGGTGTTTTTTGCCACTGATCCTGAATTCACGAATATTATTTATGGTGAAATAGCTTTGATCAGTTCGATTGTAGCTCCACCAATATTGGAATATTGCACAACTTATTATTGGTCGGTATCCTCAATGGGCGAATGTGGCGATTCGGCAGATCCCGAAATTCATTCTTTTACCACGGAAGAGGATTTTGTCTTTTTTACAAATGATGAAATCGAAGCCTGTAACACAGGTACGATTCTTACTAGCCTTTTTGTGGATGGGTGTTTTGAAGATACGGGCGTCCAGCTGTCAGTGAACAATCTACCTGCTGGAATTGAGATTGATTTCCCTACCAACCCTGTATTTGTTGGAGATGCTGCAGATGTTGAGATTATATTAAATGGCCCGAATGATGGCACTTACCAACTCGTCATTGAGGGAACGGACGGTATTAATGCTGTAACAGAAACGATTAATCTGACAATCATTGGAGCAGCACCAGCCACCACCATGTTGCTGCCTTCCGATGGTGAGCAAGATGTCTGGTTTCAGCCAATGTTTACTTGGGATGCTGTTATCGGGGCAACTGGCTATTTATTTGAAATTGCGACTGATGATGAATTCAACAACATCGTTCATAATGAGAACTTAGCAGCTGGCACCACGTCACTTGATTTTCCATTTGAATTGGAATGGTTCACCACTTATTATTGGCGGGTAACCGCATTCAATGATTGTGGAGGTACAACGCCAGCTCCATTCAGCTTTAGAACCAATTGGCTCGATGCTGTGGTGGAAGTGAATGGTTTTCAAATTGAAATTTTGCCAAACCCAACAAATGGCTTTTTGCAAGTGCAAGGTATTGGTCAGTTACAAAGCGAGGTGTTGATCGATCTATATTCGATCAATGGCATTCATTTGTTGGAAAATAAACTGCTGCCGAGTATCCCGCAAGCTACGCTCAACCTCATGGATTTTCCATCGGGCGTTTATTTGCTTAGGTTGAAGTCTGGAAATGCTGTAGCTACGGAAAGGATCATTTTAGGAAAATGATTTGGGCTGGTGATTCCAATGCAATGAGGGGTAAATGCTCTGTGTTCCTCTGTGACTTCTTCGTGTTCCTCTGTGGCATAACGAACTTTTCCACAAAGTTTCTCAAAGAAGTCACAAAGGAACACGGAGGATCCTACTCAAACATATTGTCATAATCACTCCCCCGCTGCTTTTGTTTGCGTTCCATTTTTTCGAGACGCGGCAATTGGAGTATTTCTTCATTCTTAGGTTTACTACTGATTTCTTCAAAATCAACGAACTCGCCTTTTTGCTTTTGTTCAAATTCATCCGTTACCTTTCTCACTTTTTTCTTGAACAATGCTTTTGCAAATAAATACGGGAACACCACCATGTAGCCAATAGCTGTAAAGAGAATTGCTCCGACGCCGAACAATGGATTGGATTTGAGCGAACTAATGAGCCATTTGCCATAATTGATTACCACAGATTTATCAATTATGAATGCAGCCAGTAGCAGGACTGGTGCCACCCATTTCAGCACCCAGAATACGCCTGACATGATGAAAAAGATACCTACAAAAAATGCAACCAACAGCACGATGCCGAGGATGCCGTCTATTTTAAATTGGGAAGAAGCGCGGTTAACCATGGATTAATACTATTTGCTTTTATATTATAAACAACTTGTTGAGCGAACAACATGTTTTCCAAAAGTAGGAGAAATTGAAAAGAAAGGCATTGAGATGTGACGACTGGAAGAGATTTATAGATAAACAGCGATCATAAGGCCTCTACTAGCTCGCTTATCATCATCGCTGTTGCTCCCCACAATATTTTTCCCTCCACATCGAAATAGGGGACATTCTTCATCGAAAGGTGCCTATTAACTTGGATGTCGATCACCCGCCGGGAGGTTTCATTCTGAAAATGAGAAATAGGCACTTCTATCACCCGACTTACCTCTTCTTCTTGTAATGTGTATGTTGGCTGTTGATCCAAAACGCCGACAAAAGGATGTACCTGAAAATTGCTAACAGGAATGTATAGCTCGCTCAGCTTGCCCAGAATTTGTACACCATTTCGCGGTATGCCGACCTCTTCTTCTGTTTCCCTAAGGGCTGTTTGAAGCATGGTATCGTCACTCTGTTCCACTTTTCCTCCAGGGAAACTGATCTGTCCTCCATGCCTGTCCCGGTCATTTGGATTTCGCTCAATCAGTACGATATGCCATTCTTCATTTTTGGGAAATAATGCAGCCAACACCCCAGCATGTCGAGCATGTTCCGGTGCAGTCACATACCTCCGGCGGGAGACCGGCGCCATTTTGAGTTGGGCTTCATGACCGGGGAGGGGGCGCTGGAGGTTTTCCTCTAAATTTTTTATAAAATCATGCATAGGTTTGAAAATGGGTGTGCAAATATATGGAGGGAACGAGTGGGAAGGGAAATGGTTGAGGTGTTTAACCCTCTTTAGTTTTTGCAACTTGCAGCTTGTAAAGGTTATGGGATCCTATCTAAAAAATAGAGAACTGTTTAAAAATAAAGAATAAAAAATGCCCACTCACACAGCAAGCAGGCATTTCCCAAAATATATCTTTTAATAATTACGCTTCTGCTTTCTCCTCCACCGTCACTTCCAAATTCAACTCCTCCAACTGCCCACCATCAATCGGCGAAGGTGCATCGATCATCATATCACGACCCATATTGTTTTTTGGGAAAGCGATAAAGTCACGAATGCTGGTCTGTCCCATCATGACAGCACAGAGACGGTCGAAACCGAAGGCAATGCCACCGTGCGGCGGAGCGCCAAATTCAAATGCACCAAGCAAGAAACCGAATTGCGCTTCTGCTTCTTCTTGCGTGAAGCCCAATAATTTGAAATTTTTCTCCTGCAATGCCCGGTCATGGATACGGATGGAGCCACCACCGATTTCCACGCCATTGATGACGAGGTCATAGGCATTGGCTTTCAGGCTCTTCATTGTTTCATGGTCGCCACTCAGCATTTTTGCCTCATCTTCAGGTAGTGGGGCGGTGAATGGGTGGTGCATGGCATGGAAACGCTCGGCATCTTCGTCCCATTCGAGCAATGGAAAGTTGACGACCCAAAGCGGCTTGAAGTCGCCTTTTTTCATCAGTCCCATACGGCGACCCATCTCGAGGCGTAACTCGTTGAGTTGCTTTCTGGTCTTTTCAGCTTCGCCAGAAAGGATGAGCAGCATGTCGCCGGGTTTGGCGTTCATCTTTTCAGCCCATTCTTTCAGGTCTTCGTCGCTATAAAATTTTCCGACAGTAGATTTGAAAGTGCCGTCCTCGTTTACTTTCACCCACACCAAACCTTTCGCTCCAATTTGCGGGCGTTGCATCCACTCGGTCAACCCTTTCAGGTCTTTATTGGAATAGCTTTCTGCTTGTCCCTCAGCACAAATTCCGACAACCAATTCCGCACTGTCGAATACACCAAAACCTTTCCCTTGGGCGAGGTCATTCAATTCGCAAAATTCCATTCCAAACCTTACGTCTGGTTTGTCAGAACCATAGCGGCGCATGGCTTCGTCGTATTCCATGAGTGGGAAGTCAGACAGATCAATATTGCAGACTGTTTTGAACAAATATTTTGTCAAACCTTCAAAAGTGCTGAGTACCTCCGCTCTTGTCACAAAAGCCATTTCACAATCTATCTGCGTAAACTCAGGTTGGCGGTCAGCTCGCAAATCTTCATCACGGAAGCATTTCACGATCTGGAAATATTTATCCATGCCAGCTACCATCAATATCTGCTTGAAAGTCTGTGGCGACTGTGGTAATGCATAAAACTGCCCTGGGTTCATCCGGCTTGGCACCACAAAATCCCGTGCACCCTCTGGGGTGCTCTTGATGAGGTTTGGAGTTTCCACTTCAATGAAACCTTCACCCGCCAAGTACTTCCTTGTCTCTATGGCAACGTGGCTTCGGAATATCAGTGATTGCTGCACAGGTGTGCGCCGAATATCGAGATAACGGTATTTCATGCGAAGGTCATCGCCACCGTCGGTTTTGTCTTCTATGGTAAAAGGAGGTACTTTGGATTTATTGAGGATATCTAGCTTTTCTACTAGAATCTCAATATGGCCGGTTGGGATTTTATCATTTTTGGAAGCTCTTTCCATCACCTTCCCAGAAGCCTTGATGACGAACTCCCTGCCCAGCGTACGGGCTTTTTCAAATAAATTTTTTGAAGTATTTTCTTCGTTAAAGGTGAGTTGGGTGATGCCATATCGATCCCTCAAATTGAGGAACATCATGTAGCCCAGGTCATTGGTGTTCTGCACCCAGCCTGATAGGGTTACTTCTTGTCCAACATGCTGCATTCGCAGCTCTCCGCAATTATGTGTACGATACATGTAATATGAGTTAGAGCGTTTTGAGTTTTGAGTTTTGAGTATTTAATACTCACTAACTCAAAATTCAAAACTCGAAACTTCTAAAAAAAGGTCGCAAAAGTAGGAGGTTCTACGACAAAACATTTGGGCAGTTTGAAAAATTGGGACGTTTTTTGAAAAGATAGGTTGTATTCCTCCCCGTAATTTTAAAATCCCCCTTAGTCAAGAGCTGTTTTTTATCAACGTTGGTATTGATATGAGCGCCTCTCATTGCCCGTGCAACAATAATTTACGGAGCCGCAGTGATGGTACCTCGCTCTTAAATACCTCGTCTGGGAAATATACTCAAAACGAAGTGGTTTGGGAATTTGGTTTTCCATAAACCATTGGTTTTGAGGGTATGCCGATGTAGAAATGGTTTATTTTTTTCCAAACCATTTCGGAATCGGTATAGAAGCATTTCATATTTCCCAAAAATTATATTTCAAAACAGTTTCTTTAATATTATAAAAGTTGGCTATGAGTATTAAATTTGCTCTACCTGCCCAGCATTAGGATACCCAAACCGTCCCATTTACAATTCTATTGATAAAAACTATAAAGACGATTGAGGTCATGATTAGGATATTGCAGCTTTCAACACTACTTCTATTTCTATGGGCTTTCAAGGCACCTCACCCGCCTAATGAAGGAAAATACCCTGTAGATTATTTCCACGCACCTGTATCTCACACGCTATTGCTGTCGGGTACTTTCGGGGAACTACGCCCCAATCATTTCCATGCTGGGATTGATATTAAATCGAGTAAAGGTGTGACGGGTGATCCCGTCTTCGCCTCGGCTGATGGATATATTTCAAGAATAAAGGTGGATGAAAGTGGCTATGGAAATGTCCTGTATATAAATCACCCAAATGGTTATACGACTGTTTATGCGCACCTCGACCATTTTAACGATGCGCTGGAATCTTATATAAAGACGCAGCAGTATGCCAAAAAATCTTTCGAGGTAGACTTAACACCTGAGCAAGGAGTCTTTTCTGTTTTGCAAGGTGAACAGCTTGGAGTAATGGGTAATTCAGGCTCATCGAATGGGGCACACCTGCATTTTGAAGTTCGGGAAACCAATTCCCAGAAACCTGTAAATCCATTGCTTTTTGGCCTCCGCGTCACCGATAACGTTAAGCCCAAAATGCATGCACTGAAAGTGTATTACCTTAATGATAAGCTGGAAGAACAGCGAACGAAGGAGTTTTCTTTATTAAAAATAAAAAACGGAAAATACCGCATCAAGGGAGATACACTATCTATTTCTGCATGGCGGGCGGGTTTTGCTTTGAAAGTATATGATCACTTCGACCGAGTAAGCAATTGGAATGGAATCTATTCCCTGAAAATGTACCAAGACGACGAGTTGGTCTACGACTTTGATATGGAGTCTTTTTCTTTTGATGAAACACTCTACATCAATGCACATTGCGACTATGAGGAGCGAGTCACGAAAAAGAGCTATTTCAACCGTTGCTTTAATCTTCCCGGAAATAAACTCTCTATTTACAATCAGATGGTGAACAACGGAGTCGTCGAACTTTACCAAAATAAGACAAGTCATGTCAAACTGGTGGCCTCAGACGTTGCCGGGAATGACACTGAATTAGAGTTTTGGGTAAAAAGAGGGAAAATTCCTGCTACCCCCGTTTCGGGCACCACTTATAATTATATTCTTCCTTTTAATGAAGGAAACCTAATACGGACAGGAGGTCTCTATCTTCATTTGCCGCAAGGTACTTTATATGAAAATCTCTATATGAATTATGAAGCCACTTCCGACAAATCGGATGGATGCTACTCGCAGGTTCATCATTTACACAATTATCGCACACCTGTTCACAAATACTTTGACATCGGTATTCGTCCAACCGAGTCTATACCCGCAGAATTAAAACCTAAAGTATTTGTAGCTTATTGCCAAGGTGGAGATGTATGGAATTGTGGTGGTGAATGGAAGGAAGGGATGTTGCGAGCCAAGGTGAGGGGCTTCGGTGACTATTGTATTATGGTAGATCAAAAAGCCCCGGTCGTGGAACCGGTCGCTTTCCGGCATAATATGAAAGGGTATAATAAAATGAAATTTTCGGTAAAAGACAATGTGGCTACAACAGGCCCGGTTCAGGCGATCAGGTACAATGCCTATGTGGATGAAAATTGGATACTCATGGAATACGACAAAAAGAGCAATATGCTTATTTATGAGTTTGATGAGCGGGTTGGGCCTGGCGAACATATGCTGAAACTGGTGGTCAAAGATGCGGTTGGCAACGAAACGGTTTTTGAAAAAAACTTTATTCGCTAGATGAACCCTATTCAGTAGTTGCTGTTCCGATATTTGCATTTTTTAAACAAACAGTAACTACTGAATGACACATCTAAAAGCGGGCGATAAAGCCCCAGAACTGCATGGCACCGATGAAAAGGATAATGCCATTTCTCTTAAAAATTTCGCTGGTAAAAAACTCATTCTTTATTTCTATCCTGCTGACAATACGCCTACCTGCACCGTAGAATCTTGTAACCTCAGGGATAATTTTAGTGGCCTAATAAAAGACGGCTACACCGTACTTGGTGTAAGCCCTGACAGCGCCCGAAAGCACCAGAATTTCATCAAGAAACATGACCTTCCTTTTCCGCTTCTAGTGGACGATGACATGCGTACCATAAAGGCCTACGGCGTTTGGGGTATGAAAAAAACATTTGGTAAAGAATACATGGGGCTCATCCGAACAACATTCGTTATCAATGAAAAAGGTGTTATCGAAAAAGTGATTGAAAAGGTAGAATCAAAGCGTCATACCGAGCAGATTCTTGAACCTGCCTGACCTGTTTTCAAAAAATGATCTAAGTTTGGCTTTTAAATAGAGCTTCATTGTTTCACGGTTTCATGGCTTCATCGCCAAGTTTCAAAAGACAATGAAACTGTGAAGCATTGAGACAATGAAACCAACAATAGTAATACTTGCAGCAGGAATGGGCAGCCGTTATGGCGGCCTCAAACAATTGGATGAAGTCGGTCAGGCTGGTGAAGCCATCATGGACTACTCTATTTACGATGCCATCAAAGCTGGTTTTGGAAAAGTAGTTTTTGTGATTCGGCATGACTTTGAAGCTGAATTCAAAGAGAAAATTGCCAAGCGCTGGGAAGGCAAAACTGAGATTGACTTTGCTTTTCAGGATATGGATGCTTACGTTCCACAACATTCAGATCAAGTAGAAAGGCAAAAACCTTGGGGCACCGCCCATGCTATTTTGGTAGCTAAGAATGTTGTAAATGAGCCTTTTGTTGCCATTAATGCGGATGATTTTTATGGTTACTCTGGTTTCAAAAAAATGGCAGATTTTCTCAATGCTGATTGCGCAGCGGACCATTATAGTATGGTGGGATATGTTTTGGAAAACACTCTTTCAGAAAATGGAGCCGTATCAAGAGGGGTCTGTTCGATGGACAAAGATTATGTGCTGAAAACGGTTACCGAATGCACAGGTATCAGCGACTCTGAAGAAGGTGTATTTTACGATGGGAAAAATGGGAGGATGCCTTTGGACAGTCAATCACTGGTGTCCATGAACCTTTGGGGATTCCACCCACAGCTTTTTGAATTATTGGAAAATGAGTTCCAAGCATTTGTGGCAGCCAATACTTCCAATCCCAAGGCTGAATTTTACATTTCTACCTTTGCCAATAAGCTTATCAATGATGGAACTTGCCGGTTTACCGTTTTGCCCAATAATGAAAAATGGTACGGCGTCACTTATCAGGAAGATAAACCTGTTGTGCAGCAGGCATTCAAAGATCTAACAGCTGCAGGCAAGTATCCTTCTCCATTATGGGGGTAGCCCAAGATGGAACACCATGGAAAATATCCTTCGCCATTTTTTCGATTTTGATGAATTAGCCGAAGCTGTCCCTCACGGCAACGGTCATATTAATGACACTTATAAGGTCAGTATCAGAAAAGGCGAATTGACTACTACCTACCTTTTGCAACGTTTCAATAAGCAAATATTCAAACAGCCTGGGGCAGTAATGCAAAATATTAAGCTCGTTGCTGACCATCTTTCTTCCCAAGACTATCCGCTCGAAATTTTGAAAACCTTCCCTACTAAAAAAGGAGAAACCTCCCACGTGGACGAGGACGGAGAATACTGGAGGATCTTCAATTTTTTTGAAAACACAATTGCATACGAAACAGTAGAATCTCCAGACCAAGCTTATTTGGCAGCAAAGGCCTATGGCCAGTTTGCCAAAGGGCTTCGAAATATTGATGTTTCAGCCTTATCGGTGACGATTCCATATTTCCATAATGGATTGAAGCGGTGGTCTGATTTTGAAACCGAATTGAGCAAAGCGAAAGAAGGTCGGGTTTCAATAGCAAAATCTGAAATAAGTGCCGTTTTTGAAAATAAAGGCCTTTTTGATAAAGTCGCTCGGCTTAAGCTTCCCATTCGAGCCACCCACCACGATACCAAAATCAATAATGTGCTGATGGATAAAAATACAGGAAAGGCTGTCAGCGTAATTGACTTGGACACAGTAATGCCGGGTATTATTTTGTCTGACTTTGGGGATATGGTGCGTACTTTTTCGACTTTATCTGATGAAGATGAACCTGATATCGCCAAAGTGGAAATGAGATTGGATATTTATGAAGCATTATCAGAAGGATTTCTTTCGGAGATAGGTGACCAATTATCAGAGCAGGAAAAATTGGCGCTGCCATATAGTGGTTGTTGGCTCACGTTGATGCAAACTGTACGCTTCTTGACCGATTTTCTGGCAGGCGATATTTATTATAAAACAAAATACTCATCGCATAATTTGATCAGGGCAAAAAACCAATTAGCGCTTTTCAAATCAATAAAAAATCGATTGCTTATCAGCCAGTAAAGGGCGCTTTTTGAGGCTCGGCATCGTTTTCTCTTCTACAGGTTAAATGTGTGTTAAATGAGCAAAACCCGATCTGGAAATGTTAAATTTGTAATGTTTTAAATTTGAAGCCCTACAAAGGGACGAGTAAACTTTCCGAAAAGATTCCATCATTTTAGTATGAATAAAAAAGTCATCTGGTTAATTATTGGGTTGATGAGTGCTGCGCTGATTGGTGTTGCGGGCATGCAGCTCCGTTGGGTGCTGGATGCTTTGAAAGCGAATGAGGCTCAATTCGAGAGCCGTGTGTTTGAGGCACTGAAAACAGTAGCTGAAAGACTGGAATATCAGGAAAGCCTTGAAGTGATGCAAAATGTGGACAACGGCTGGTTTCGAGAGTTTTATGAGGAAGAATTCAGATCACAAGTGGAGGAGGGTGAGATCAAAGTGGCGCTCGACATGACTCATGGTCACACAGACGATGTAGGACATGTCCACCTCTCCAAGAAAGAATGGTTGGAGCTGTTCATTTCTGCCAATTCCTGCGATTGCTCCAACTGTACCAGAGAGCGGGCAGAAAATTTTACGAAGTGGGTCAGCATGAATCAAGAGCAGGATTTTGTTCCCATAGTTGACCGTATCCAATTGAAAAAGTTAGATGCTTTCCTTAAAACTGAATTTCATGACAGGGGAATTCACATACCATACCGATACGGCGTTTTTGACAATGGGCGGAATAGTTTTGTAATTGCGGATGCTCGCTATGTAGTAGAGGACAAAAAAGAGCAAACGACTTTGGCTGGGTACAAAAATTTGTACAACTCCGATTATCAGGTTAGCCTTTTCAAAAATGACGTAGAATCTCCAGGGCTTTTGATGATTTATTTTCCGATGAAAAACAGCTATATCTGGAGTTCGGTTACCAAGACACTTATTGGTTCTATTATTTTTATGTCCATCATCCTGTTCTGTTTTGCTTATACTATTTCGGTTATTTTCAAGCAAAAGAAATTGTCAGAGATGAAAAACGACTTCATCAATAATATGACCCATGAGTTCAAAACACCAATTGCCACCATTTCGCTCGCTTCAGATAGTATAGGAAGCCCTCGGATAATCAACCAGCCAGAGAAAATCAAACGCTTCACTGACATAATTCGGCAAGAAAATAAGCGGATGAACAATCAGGTGGAGAAGGTGCTGCAAATGGCGAGGATCGATAGGCAGGACTTTACACTGAATATTTCCGATGTGAATATGCATGAGGTTATCAACAATGCTGTGGAATATATTTCACTGCAAGTAGAAAAGAAGGATGGAAAGGTGGGTGCTAACCTCCGTGCAGAGAACCCCGTAGTGAAAGGTGACATGACCCATATTTCTAATATCATCAATAATTTGCTGGACAATGCAAACAAATATTCACCGGACCAACCTGAAATATCTGTAGCTACACGCAATGTTTCTGGGGGTCTTGAAGTTATTGTTTCCGACAAGGGCATTGGGATGACCAAAGAATCCAAAAAACATATTTTTGAAAAATTTTATAGGGTGCACACTGGCAACCTTCATGATGTAAAAGGATTTGGTCTCGGCCTGAGTTATGTGAAAGCGATGATGGAAGCGCACAAAGGAAAAGCTGAGGTGAAAAGTGAATTAGGAAAGGGTAGCGATTTTATTTTGTTTTTTCCTACTAACCCCGATACAAAAAGTTAAATCAATACAAAACTCAATAGTATGACCTCTACAACAAGTGGCAAAATTTTATTGGTCGAAGACGACCAGAATTTTGGAGACGTTCTCCGCTCGTATTTGGAAATGAATGACTACGACGTGACCCTTGCCAACGATGGTATCAAAGGCCTCGAAAGCTATCACAACGGAACCTTTGACCTCTGCATACTGGACGTCATGATGCCCAGGAAAGATGGCTTCACAGTAGCAAGAGAAATCAGAGAGAAAGATACCAGCATGCCAATTATCTTTTTAACAGCAAAAACATTGAAAGAAGACGTGCTGCAAGGCTTCAAGATTGGTGCAGACGATTATATTACCAAGCCATTCAACTCGGAAGAACTGTTGTTTCGCATTCAGGCTATTCTGAAGAGAACCATGCAGAAAGAAGACCCAAAAGAAGAAATCAAGGAGTTTTTTATCAGTAAGTATCACTTCAACTATCCACTGCGGATATTGACTTTTAATAAAGAAAGTGAAAATGAAGAACGGTATAAATTGTCTCCGAAAGAAGCGCAGTTGCTTCGTTTGTTCGCTTTGAATATCAACGACGTGTTGACCCGTGCAGAAGCCCTCACAAAAATCTGGGGAGAAGACAACTACTTTACTGCTCGGAGTATGGACGTTTTCGTAACCAAGCTCAGAAAATATTTGAGCCTTGATGACAACCTTGAAATTGTCAACATCCACGGCAACGGATTTCAACTTTTAGAAAAAGATAAAGCGGTGTAAAAAGCAATACCTTTTTAATTGCCCCATCCCACCAAAACCTTCGGTAAGATTACCTTTGCCGAAGGTTTTTTTATTCAACACTACTCCTGAGAATAGCTGGCAAATGATAAAATATTACTCCATAAATGGTGAGTTGGTTCTAAAAGAAAAAGCTGCAATAGGTATCACCGACCTGTCGATTTTGAGGGGATACGGCATATTTGATTATTTCGTGGTTAAGCAAGGATACCCACTTTTTTTTGATGATTACCTTGACAGGTTTGAAAACTCATCAAAAGCTTTCCAATTGTCATTACCTTTTAATAGAGAAGAACTTAAGCGTCAAGTGTATACGCTTATCAAAGCCAATGGCGTTTCGGAAGCAGGCGTTAAAATAGTATTGACGGGTGGGTATTCCGAGAATGGATATACGCCTTCTGTGCCTAATTTGTTATTATTGATAGCCCCAGCACCAACCTATCCTAACACTCATTATGATAAGGGAATTAAGCTCATGCTTCATGAGTACCACCGTACATTTCCTACCACCAAGTCTATCAACTATATCGTTGGCATCAATTTATTGCCGCAGATGAAAGCTGCCGGTGCTGAAGATGTGCTTTTCCATTTTGGTGGGCAGGTACATGAAACAACTAGGGCTAATTTTTTTATTGTAAATAAAGACGACACAATTGTAACGTCAGGCGAAAATATATTGAAGGGGGTCACCCGAAAAAAGACTCTTGAAATCGCCCGAAAACACTATCGAGTAGAAGAACGTAATCTTGCCTTTAACGAACTTGAAACAGCTAAAGAAGCATTTATTACAAGTAGTACTAAACAAGTGATGCCAGTAGTCCAATTGAGCGATCTGATCATTGGTGATGGCAAGGTTGGGGCAATATCCAAGCACCTGCTCAAACTATTCCGAGAAATGGAGACGGAATATTTATCGGCCTTCACAATCTGATCAATAGGGGTGGAAGTCTTTTCTTCCCATCATTTAAATACCTGTTTTACCAAGCACCTAAGACCCTGTTTTCTTAAGGTTTGATTAAAATCCAAGCCTTGCTGTGAAGAAGGGAATAGCTCTCCCTCTTCCATTACGTATTGCCTTTCCAATTTTTAACATTACTGGTATACCAAACTCAGGTTTACAATTCGTTTTATCCAAAATCATTAATTATGAAGACTTTCTCCATTTCCACTCCATTTTTTCTTGCTTTGTTTCTACTTGTAGCTGTTGGCTGCAACAAAGATGATGACTTCCTTCCCTCTGACCTTTCAAAATTTTATCGATTACACTCATATGAAGTTGGTGTACTTCCTGAATCCCGCACAGTACAAGTGCTTTTTCAGGTTACCGATTATCATGACAAAGGAGTTGCGTCGTTGACTCAAGACGACTTTATTGTGACAGAAAACGATGGGAATATTGACTCTGAAGCCGATTTGCGTGTTGGCAGGAGTAATATCCCATTTTCGCTCCGAACTGTTTTACTTTTGGATATTACCAGAAGTGTCCAAGGACTGGTGCCACAAATAAAAGATGCCGCTAAAACACTCATCCAACAAAAACTACCAGAGCAGGAAATTGCTATTTACACTTTTGATTCCGAAACAGTGGAAGTGAAATCATTTACCACTGACAAAGAAGCATTGATTAGTGCAATTAACGGTATTCCTGAAACAGGGCTGGTCAACTCAACCAATTTGTATGGAGGGGTAATTGATGTGGCGGATTTGTGGCAAGACAATTATACTATTGATGGAATTGTTGATGGCAGTTTGGTCATATTTACAGACGGACGGCATAATGCGTCTCAAACAGTAACCCTTAACGATGCGCTGGATGCACTTGGAAATAAAAGAGCCTATGTAGCTGCACTGAATAGTCCTGATCTTGATGAAGGGGCGCTTCAGGCGTTGGCTAAAGTGAATGAGAGATATTTTAAAGCAGATGATGTTGCGGGGCTGGAACAAATGTTCCTCAATATCCAGAGTGAGATCCAAACTTTGTCGAACAGCATCTATTTTCTTTACTATCAAAGCCCGATAACCGATCCTACCCCGTATGAAAATGATCTTAAAATAGAAGTGAAAGGCAATGCCAACATTGGCGGTGATAGCCGAATAATTGAGACTTTCAATAGCATTGGATTCGGAAATTAAAACAAAAAGCCCTTGGCCGAAGATTGAGCCAAGGGCTTTTTAGTTCTTTTTTTATTCTTCCAAACTATCTCCACCGCTCAACATTTCCATGATGTCGGGGCAAGCTCGTTCCAAAGCTTCTGTAGCTTTTATTTCTTGATCTTCACCTTCCACTATTCCATGTTTATTCTCTACAGCTTCAGCACAAGATTGAGCCGTCAACTGAGTTTGCTCGGCTTCATCGCTTAGTGCTTCTACTTCTTCTTGTTTGCCATCGGCAACCAATTGCATTACCTTTTCATGAAATTCATACAACGGCCGCATACAGGTGCAAAATTCTTGAGCCATTTCATCATAATCAATATCGCCAGTGGCTGTTGATTCCGGGTCAGTAGCTTCAGAATCAGTAGTTTCAGCAATTTCAGATTTTGGTTCTGAACTGCTGCAGCTAAATTGTGAGCAAACAGCAAATAGCATCAATAAAATCAAATAATTCTTCATTATAATAAAGCTTTGTTTAAAACAATGGACAGTAAAGGGAATCAAAAGCCGCTTTACTTTCCTGCTGTTGGTAAAATGATCGGCAAAGGTGGGAATAAGTTCTAAGTTAATGCCAATAGCTTCATAAAAAATAGTGCATACATGAATTTTGGGACTATGATTTTAAAAGGTCTAAAGCTTCTTTCACATGCCTGGTAGCCTGAAGTTGTGATTCAAAAACATGTTGTACAATCCCGTCTGCATCCACAATATAAGTAACCCTGCCAGGTACAAGGCCAAACATGCCACTTGGGACTCCCAGTAATTTCCGCGCCTTGTTTTTTTCATCACTTAATAATACAAATGGTAAACGATACTGCTCTGCAAATGCTAAATGGGAGGAAGGACTGTCAGCGCTAACTCCAATTACTTCTGCCTCCAAACCTCGCAATTCTGCATAAGCATCTCTGAAACTGCAAGCCTCAGCTGTACAGCCAGGCGTATCGTCTTTTGGATAAAAATAAAGCACAAATGGTTTTCCAAAATAGCTATCAATCGACACCAATTCTCCATGCTGATTGGGCAATGAAAAAGATGGAATTTTGTCTCCTTTTTTGATGGGTTTATTTTTCATGAAGTAATTTTTTAAGGTATAATTATTTTTAATGCCTTCGGCAAAATAGTAATGAAAGCAGGTGCATTGCCCAAAAACTCGCCATCGGCTTCAGCCCAAACAGTTGCTTGTCCAAGTGGTTCAACAGAAATTTGGTTTGTTTTGAAAAAATGCACTTTTGGATGCCACCCTATTTTCCCCAAATAAAAAAGTGGTGAAATCAGCAACACCATCAAAGAGTTGATCTTTCCAGCAATGGTCATGGCCAATTGGCCATCGTGCGGAATAGCATGTGGGACTAATTGCATTCCCCCGCCAGAATATTTACAAATTCCGATGTTGATGGTGAGTAATTGACCTTTCACTTCTTGGTCATTGAATTTCACTATTGAGAATGGGGCTTTGAATCCAAATAAAGATCGGGCTGTCATCTCTAGGTAATGCAATGACTTGAATAAACCCTTTTTGCCATCCTTTGTTTTCCATGCCACGTAACCATCAAATGACAGTCCTGCCACATTGATAAAATAGCGTTTTACGGCGGCTTCGTTTTCTTGATAGGAGATTTCACCTATATCCTGAAATGCTGTTTTTTCATTTCTGAAATAGGTCAACCATTTTTGAAATTTCTTAGGAATGTGATGCGTTTTTATCCAGTCATTGCCTGTGCCAATCGGCAACAGGCAAAAAGTGATGATTGAAGGATTACATGCTTTTTGGTTAAAAATTCCATTGACCACTTCATGAGCAGTTCCGTCGCCTCCAACGGCAACAACATTTCGGCATCCATTTTCAATGGCTTTGGCAGCCAATATTGCGGCATGCATTTTTCTTTGTGTAAATAAGGTGTCGAAAGTGATCCCGTTAGAATGGAGCAGATCTGAGATTTTTTCCCAACGTTTTCCAACAAGTCCGCTGCTTGCCGTTGGGTTGACAATAAAACACCATTTGGTATGTGTATTTTTGTACTGCATGCTCTGTTGATAAAAAAACGTGACTACTTTTTACCCGTATAAATATCCACAACGATGAACGTTCTAATGGTCTGCCTCGGCAATATATGCAGATCCCCATTGGCCGAAGGCATCTTGAAAAAAAAGATTGAAGAAAAGAAACTTGACTGGTCAGTTGATTCTGCTGGTACGGGATCATGGCATATAGGTGACCTGCCAGATAGCCGCTCGATTTTAACGGCTCAAAAACATGGGGTAGACATTACCGACCAACGTGCTCGCCAATTTAAGCCTGCTGACCTCGACCGCTTTGACCTCGTACTTGCTATGGACAGCTCCAACTATAGTGATATTCTACGCAACGCCGTTTCCAAAGAGCATGAAGGAAAAGTACATCTCATTATGAATTTCCTAAACCCTGGGAGAAATGAAAATGTACCTGATCCATATTGGGATGACAATGGTTTTGAGAAGGTGTACCATATGCTCAATGACGCATGTGATAAAATATTGGAGCGATATGGCGCTGTGGTAAGTAGGTAGTTACTCGTCTTCTGGTCTCCAGCCATTCCATCTTGGCAGCCACCTCGGCACGTTTTGTTTGTATTTAGTATATTCATCTCCAAATCGTTTGAGGAGATCAGGTTCTTCTTTCAGTACAAAATATATTTGATTTATTAAGAAGAAAATCAGTGCCCAGCCTAAAAGAAAAACAGATTGGAATAGCATAGCTTCAGATATTAAAATGGTCACTACTCCCATTATCATGGGGTTTCTCACATGCCTGTACAGGCTTTTCACCACTAATTTTTTTGTTGGATTCCAGGGAGCTAAAGTGCCGTTCCCAATTTTGATAAATAAATCTATCGACTTGATGAACAGGAACATGCCTACAATCAAAAACACAACGCCAAGGGTGTTCAAAAGCGGAGGGGAAAGGCTTGACAGCACTTTCAATTCTTTTTCGTGAGTAGCTTGATAAATAAGCGAGGGGATCACGATGATTACCATAAAGGGAAGTGCGAGAATGGATTTTATATGATCTAAAGCAGAGCTGGTATGTTGCTTAGTTTTTGCCATAGCATAATGTAAAATGACCCACTAACAAGGATATAGAAATTGAGATTTTTTATATTGAGAACAGGTTGATTGCATCAAAATTATTAACCCATAACTTCAGTTGTGGGTAGAGAAACGAATGTGAAAATCTCAACGGTTTCAACCGTTTCCACCCAAAGGACTTCCTTCAAAACCGTTAAAACGGTTGATAGGTCTTTTCGTTTTTTGCCCCACAACTGAAGTTGCGGGTTGAAATGGCTTATTTTAATTTTGATGCAATTAACCTTTACTGAGTATTAGTTTTTTCTCAAATTAGGGTTGACGTTTATGATAAAAACGACTTGCCAAGTACTCAAACCTGACAAGTCGTATTCTTTGAAAGCGATGCTTTTCTAAATTTTTAAAAGTCTTTCCATTACAGAATATTCGCCATTTGAAACAGCCACATGATAAATGCCTTTTTCAACATTTTGAAGCGAAATTTCAAAACGGTATTCTGGAGATGTCTTGTCAATTTTCATTTCTAAAGCGAGGCGTCCAGCCAGATCAGTTACCAGTACCTGTAATTCACCTGTCCAGTCGTTGGAAAGTGTGGCTTGGGCAGTAGTGCCTCTTACTGGATTTGGGGAAATGGCCAGCATGCCTTTGTTTTCCAACAACGTCTCTTTCGTACTGGTCACTTCTTGGTTTTCATAAGCACCTATGTCAGGTAAGTTGATCCGAGGGTTGCCGAGAATGTCAAATTCGGGCGTTCCAGCGGATACCCCAGCATCAATGCCAAGGCTGGAAACACTCAGCGCGTAATTGAAATCTCCTGGATCTTCAAATTCGGGTTCTTCAAAATTATAGTCAGTGGGTTCAGTAAAAACATCTTGCAAAGTTCCGTCGTCCGACATATTGCCACCATTGGAAATAAATACTGGCGTACCTCCCTCGACCGCGTAATTGATGTCTCCTTCTTGCCTGAATATGCTATTCTGAACAGTTGTAGTTAATGAGGCCTGTATATCTCCTGTCCATTGAGCAATGCCAGAAGACAAGCTACCCACATTATCAGCAAAAGTGGAATTCAGAACATTGACTACCACATCGTTCGAATCAGAAGCATTGATAGAAATGGCTCCGCCTGTTCCGTCACCATTTGCGAAATTGACAAAGAATACTGAGCTGGTGATCGATCCATCCATGTCAACCATGCTTATTGCCCCGCCCTGATCACTGGAAGAATTGAAAGCAAATAGGCTGTTGTTGATAGTCAATAAACCTTCGCCAGGTCCACGTTCTACTGTATTTATGGCGCCGCCAAACCCCTCCGATGCATTTTGCCAGAATTCACAATTATCTACAACCACATTATTGCTGCTTTCAGTAGACCCAGTCCAAATTGCACCTCCACTGCTGGATGCAGTATTATTGAAAAAGTCAGAATTTTTTACTGTTAGGGCAGTCATATCATTTTGTAGTGCTATAGCACCTCCAACAGATCCAGTAGAAGAGTTCTCATAAAAAGTACACCCATCGAATAAGGCTGTAGCTCCAAATCCTATATTGCAACTTCCCCCAAAATTAGGGGTAGTGTTACCCTCGTATTCACAGTTCAAAATAGTGTAATTGCCCAAGCCATAGCACGTGTGAGCTCCGCCATAGCCATTACCACTTGTTTCTCCATCCTCAAAATGGCAATCAATATATACTACCTCGTCGCCATCAGTATCATTCCGGATATGGCCGCCAGACCCAATTGAGCTATTGCCCTGAAAAACACACCCATCCAAAGTGTAACTGCCATCGTTGTTACGCATGGCTCCCCCGGCATTGTCTGTCGTAGAATTATCAGTAAAAATGCAGTCCGTTAGGACAAAATTTTCTGCTCCTTCCATATTCATCAAGTCTCCCCCACTGTAATATATAGCCCCAGCATTTAACGCTTTGTTATTTTTAAATTCAGTATCAGAAATGGACACATTTGTACTGTTGAAATTCCACATAGCTCCCCCTGGACCATCTGTATTCGTGTTGTTTTCAAATACACAATCGTCAATTGTCACATTGTCGGAGTTCAGCACATAAAATGCACCTCGAATAGTTTGATTCAAAGAAAAAGTGCAACCTGACATAGAGAACTCATTCACTCCAGTAACAAAAATACCTGAGCTTTGGGAGGAAGTAGCATTGCTTGTAAAAACGGTATTAGTAACTTCTGACCCACTCGCAGATGCTGGGATGTAAATGGATCCTCCAGATCTGCCAAAGTTATTTGTGAACCTGCATTGATTGACAGTTATAGGGCTTTCGGTATAAATTCCGCCACCTTGCCAGAAGTATCCCTCTTGCGAATTATCGTCCCCAGTGTGGCCTCCATTGATTACAAATCCATCAATTACGATATTGGTAAGGCCGGCATCTACCACAATGACATGCACTGTATTGTCACTTTTGTTCTGTGAAAAGTCTCCAACAATGTCATCGTCGTTGAGGTCGCCAGAAAGGGTTGTCACATTTGCGGGAGGGTTTCTCTGCGAGAGCATTGTCTCTGTCCCATTGAAGCCTCCGTATAAGGCAATATTGCCAGTAATGTTGAAGACGGAAAGGTTGTCAGGAGTCGCACCGCCGGGCTTATAGGTACCTGCGGCTACCCATATCTCACCGGAGGTTACATTGGAAAGCGCTTTTTCGACTGACTCGTAGGCATTTGCCCAGGATGTGCCGTCGCTATTACCGACAGCATCGTGTTTCACATATACTTGAGCACTTGTTATTTGTGCAAATATTGAAAACACAGCTAAAAGAATAAATCGGGTAATGTAGTGTTGTTCCATAATTCTTGATTTTGAAGTTGTTCAAAAACTCCTCAATAGACTGAATTTTCAACTCGACAGGAATTTTTGAACAACTTCTTTTTATGAAAGAAGAGAATTTAGGAAAACAAGGTAGGGAAATTTTTTTACCTGACAATCAGGTAGTTGTCGGCGAGATGATGAAAATTGACAAATGGTTTGCGATATGATGGTTTTCCCAAATAATGCAATACAAAACGGCATTGGAGTCATCTTTCCCAATGCCGTTTTGCCTCAAAATGCGCTTAACATGCAATGCCCCAAAATCAATGTCCGAATACTTCTATCTCGTGATTTTTTATAACCAAGTCAGTGAATTTCCCTTTGAATCGGGTAGCTTTAACGATATGATTATCTATCCAGTGATAGTTGCCGCCTCGTGGTTTTCCGAAGAGGATGCCGTGGTATTTGAAGCCATGCTTTACTAGCCATTCTTCTGTGATTTCACGATGTTCCTCAGTGCGAGAAGTGAAGAAAGTGATGATGTGGCCATCGCCATACCATTTGTTGATAATTTTCAAAGCATCTGGGTAGGGAGGAACCAAAGCCATCCGTTCTGGCTCTTCATTAGGAACATCGTCACAGATAGTACCATCGATATCAATCAAGAAATTTTTTTGATCCTCAGGAAGCAGAGGGCTGAGTTTCTCCCCTTTTTCATTGAATTTTTCTACAAGGTTTGCACCGTTCTTATCTTTCATTTTCAAAGCAGTTTTTATTACATCCTCAACCATTCAACATAGTGTTTTGGCGACGTAAAGTTAATGCTATTTATTTTTCAAAACGTAATAAGAATCATTTTACAGGCTCTAAAAAAAGTAAACCAGAAATAGCTCCTATTTCAGAAATATTGAAACCAGCAGGAATTTGTACTTTCGCTTTGAGACAATTGTCTTTGCATCTTTACCTGATTAACCACTTTCCCTGCCCATGCGAGAAACAACATTTATCAGACAAAATGAGAAGAAATGGAAGGAGTTCGAGCAAATCCTCGCTGGTGAACGGCATGCTCCTGAAAAGCTCAATGACCTTTTCATACAGGTCACTGACGATTTGTCTTATGCCCGCACTTTTTATCCTAACCGTTCGGTGAGGGTTTACCTGAATGGTCTTTCTCAACGTATTTTCTTCAAAATTTACAAAGGAAAAAAATCGAAACGCAGCAAGGTTGCTGCATTTTGGTTAGAGGAATTGCCTTTGCTGGTCTATCAGGCTCGGTACGACTTATTGTTCTCTTTTTTGTTGTTTGTGTTGGCAATGGCAATAGGGATGTTGTCGTGTGCCGCTGAACCAGAATTCTTGCGGTCCATACTTGGCGATGCTTATGTAGAAATGACTAATCAGAATATTTCGTCTGGCGACCCAATGGCAGTGTACAAAGAACGTGGCGAGTTCAATATGTTCCTTGGCATTACGCTCAATAACCTGTTGGTGGCGCTGATTACATTTTTGTTTGGGGTGTTTTTTGGCATCGGTACGATCGGTAGTTTGTTGTTCAATGGTATCATGCTCGGTACGTTCCAGTATTTTTTTATTGAAAAAGGATTGTTTTGGGAATCTTTCCTTGCTGTGTGGATGCATGGGGCATTTGAAATTTCTTCCATTGTGATAGCTGGTGCGGCAGGAATCACCATCGGACGTGGGCTGGCATTTCCAGGTACTTTGTCGAGGATGCGGTCGTTTCAGATGGCAGCTCGCCGAGGCACAAGTATCATGATTGGAACGGTGCCTTTGTTTATCGCAGCAGGGTTTATCGAGAGTTTTATGACCCGCTATACCGATGCGCCCGATCTGCTAAGAGGATTTTTCATTTTGCTTTGTCTGGGGTTCGTGCTTTTCTATTTTGTCATTTTCCCTCATAGAAAAGCGAAAATGGGAATGGAGGATTTTTTGAAAAACCAAAAATTAAACCCTGATCAATTCCGGGAAGTGGACTACACTTCCACCAAAACTTCAGGCGAGCTATTCACGGATACTTTCCTTTTCTTTCAAAAAAATATGCGGCCGATCTTATGGTCAGCTGTGCTGGGTTCAGGTGTCTTTTGTCTCGGAGCCTTCCTTTTAGCAGATGTTTCTTTGACTCAACTATTCTATTTTCATGAATATATGTTTGGCACCATACGCACATTGCCGCAGTTTTTTGTGAATGAATACAACACCTGGCTATTTTCGATAAATTGCCTTGTATTTACAGGCGTTGCATTTACAGCGCACACATTGGTGGAAAAAGATGCTCCAGTCTTTGAAGGCGAAGAAAGTCGACCCAACAATACCTTTCAAATTGGTTTTGTGAATTTCATGAAAATATTGGTTGTCGTCATTTTGTTTAACCTTATTGTATTGACCAATCAGTGGTTTACGCCATTTCTCATTTTAATTGGTTTTTCTTATTTATTCATGTGGTCACAAATAATGGTATCGGAGGGAGCAAGCGTATTTCGTGGATTGGCTCGTAATAACAATTTAGCTACCGGCAACTATGGTCCAATGCTGGGACTCACCTTTTTCCTCACAGCATGTGGGGTGTTATTTTTCTCCATACTTGATTCGGGATTCCTATTCTTTGGTGAGAACCTGCTTTTCCGCCTGCTCGATTACCTAAGCATGAACTTCCTACTGGACGATGAACAAGGCATTTTGTTTTTCAATATCGCAGTCACCTTCATTGCCATGTTCATGCTACTGATGGTGTTTGCTTTGCTCGTCATTGGTAGCGGGCTGCAGTATTTTTCTAACTTGGAAGTAAACGAGGCGAATTTTCTGCGTGATAAAATCTCTAAAATCCAGACGCAAAATAGGATCAGGGGGTTGGAGCGGGAGTGAGGTTTTTAAAAAAGATAAAGCTGAGCGGTTAACCGCTCAGCCTTATTCATTAGCCTTGAAAAGAGTCACGCCACCGCTTCTTCCTCCATATACGCCTCAATTGGCGGACAAGTGCAAACCAGATTCCGATCACCAAATGCATTGTCCACACGGCCCACTGAAATCCAGAATTTGAATCCTTCTCTCAAATAAGGAAGTGGATAAGCTGCAGCCTCACGGGAGTAAGGTTTATCCCATTCATTTGCGGTGATCTGCTGCACGGGATGCGGTGCATTGTGCATCGGATTGTTATCAGCAGGATATTTGCCGGAGGCGATTTCATCTATTTCTTTTCGGATAGCCAGCATGGCATCGCAGAAACGATCGAGTTCATCTTTGCTTTCACTTTCGGTTGGTTCAACCATCAGTGTTCCAGCAACCGGGAAGCTCAAAGTCGGTGCATGGAATCCATAATCTATTAGCCGTTTAGCAATATCTTCAGCACTACAGAACTCTTTGAATGGCCGCACATCTATAATCATTTCGTGCGCAGCACGGCCTTTTACACCTGAGTACAAAATAGGATAAGCACCTTCCAAACGAGTCTTCATATAATTAGCATTCAGAATGGCATATTTGGTAGAATCTGTTACACCTTTTTTGCCGAGCATACGGATGTAGCCATACGAAATGAGCAGGATACTTGCGCTGCCCCAAGGTGCAGCTGAAATAGCAGGAATGCCCAAATTGCCGCCTGTGTTGGTCATTACGTGTCCTGGCAGATAGGAAGCCAGTTTGTCGTTCACACAGATGGGTCCCATGCCAGGACCGCCGCCGCCGTGAGGTATGGCAAATGTTTTATGCAAGTTCAAATGGCAGACATCAGCACCGATTATGCCGGGGCTGGTCAATCCAACCTGTGCATTCATATTGGCGCCATCCATATAAACGAGGCCGCCATTGTCGTGGATTATCTGGCAGATTTCTTTGATCTCAGTTTCGAATACACCGTGCGTAGATGGATAAGTAACCATCAGGCAAGCGAGGTTTTCCTTGTGTTCCAATGCTTTTGCGCGGAGGTCTTCCAAATCCACATTGCCTTTTTCGTCGCACGCAGTAACTACGATCTTCATGCCTGCCATAGCAGCACTGGCAGGGTTGGTGCCGTGAGCTGAGGAAGGAATCAAAGCCACATTGCGCTGGTCATCACCTCGGTTCATGTGGTAAGCTCGGATCACCATGAGGCCTGCATATTCGCCTTGAGCGCCAGAGTTGGGTTGCAGTGAACACGCTGTGAAGCCAGTTATTTCACAAAGATATTTTTCGAGTTCCCTGAAAATTTCTTGGTAGCCTTCCGTCTGATCTTCCGGTGCAAATGGATGCATATTGGCAAATTCTGGCCAACTAACTGGGAACAACTCAGAAGCAGCATTCAACTTCATGGTACAGCTGCCCAGTGAAATCATGGAATGCGTCAGCGAAAGGTCTTTGCTTTCCAATCGCTTGATATAGCGCATCATTTTAGTTTCCGTATAATAGCTGTTGAACACTTCATGTGTGAGATACTCCGAGTCTCTAATAAGCGAGACAGGAATATTAACACCTTTTACAGGAGCAAAATCGACATCATGTTCTTTTTCATTTACCTGTGAAAATAAGCTCACGATGAGATCAATATCCTCTTCCACCGTTGTCTCATCCAATGTGATCTGAATAGTATCTTCTGAATAGTGGAAGTTTAATTGGTTGGCATTCGCCAAATGATGGACATTGTCAATGACATACTCATCTACTTTTACAGTGATGGTGTCAAAGAAATAGTCATTTGCCATTTCAAAACCCAATGCCCGGAGATTTTTATCCAAAATCTGAGCATAGCCATGAACCCGACCAGCAATAGCTTTGATGCCTTTTGGGCCATGCCAAGCGGCATACATACCGGCCATAATGGCCAACAATGCTTGGGCGGTGCAGATATTACTCGTTGCCTTCTCTCGACGAATATGCTGTTCTCTGGTTTGCAGAGCCATTCTAAGGCAACGATTGCCATGTGTGTCAACAGAGACGCCGATGATCCTACCAGGAATGATCCTTTTATAATCTTCAGAAGTGGCAAAATAGGCTGCGTGTGGCCCTCCGAATCCCATTGGAACGCCGAAGCGTTGTGTATTACCGATCGCACAATCAGCACCCCACTCAGCAGGAGGAGTCAGCATCGCCATACTTAAAATATCAGCTGCCACGGTCACGTAAACCTCATTTATTTTGGCTTTTTCAGTAAAGGCCCTGTAGTCTTCCACTGCACCATTTTTCGCAGGGTATTGCAGCAGTACACCGAAAGTTTTATCGGTAAATTCATAGCTCTGCCAGTCACCAACCACCACTTCAATATCGAGCGGCTGGGCACGTGTTTTCAATATATCAATCGTGTGGTCAAATACCTTCTCGTCCACAAAAAAGACATTGGCAGGGTCGCTTTTCACCCTTTTGTTTTTTACCCCATAAAACATGGCCATCGCCTCCGCTGCGGCAGTCCCTTCATCAAGGAGGGACGCATTGGCAATCGGAAAGCCAGTGAGGTCACTTACCATGGTCTGGAAATTCAGTAATGCCTCTAAACGGCCCTGTGAAATCTCTGCTTGGTAAGGCGTGTATTGCGTGTACCATCCTGGGTTTTGGAAAATATTCCGTAGGATAACAGAAGGTGTGATAGTCCCATAATAGCCAAGGCCGATGTATGATTTATACACCTTGTTCATGTCGGCTACCTCTTTCAATTCTCTTAAATACTCAAACTCCGTCTGTGCCTTTGGCAAGTTCAATTCACCTTCCATTCGGATGGCGTCAGGGACTGTTTCATTTATCAATTGGTCAAGCGATGAAACACCAATCGTATTTAGCATTTCAGCGGTTTCTTCTTGGCTGGGGCCGATGTGCCTGTCGGCAAAACGGTCGTAAAACAAAGTGTCGCTCATATCGAAAGAGAAGCAATTTGACATTAGAAAATAGATATTAGATTTTCAAGCAATTAGCATTCAATCGTTCTCTAATATCTCTTACCTACCATCTTATGTCTTAATTTAGGATAAAAAGGTTAGGAAATTAGCGGTGCAAATGTACATCACCAGGCCGCAATTTAACAAAAGGGTTGGACTTTGGTTTAAGTGAATTCCAGTAAGACTTTATATATAATTCAGATTGGCAACATTTCACAGTTCCACTCGCTCAGCATGTGTATAAATATTAAACTGTCCATCCCTGAGGAATCCAATGAGTGTGATGCCTGCCTCCTCGGCTAGCTGGACAGCGAGGCTGGATGGGGCGCCAACTGCTGCCATGATAGGAACAGCAGCCACGGCGCACTTTTGCACCAATTCAAACCCCGCTCTGCCACTTACCAAAACAACATGGTCGAACAATGGGACTTTATTATTCTTTAGACTGTTCCCGATGAGTTTGTCCACTGCATTATGTCTGCCGATGTCTTCTCGTGCAGACAAAAGTTTTCCATCTTGATTAAAAAGAGCAGCTCCATGTAAGCCGCCCGTACTTCCGAAAACAGGTTGACTTTCCAGTAGCAAGTCAGGAAGGCGATGTATTAATGCGGAAGGTACTTTGAAAGAATCTTCTTGCCGTTCAAATGGGCATTGCACCTCAACTGCTTCAATGGATGTTTTTCCACAAACACCGCAAGAGGAAGAGGTATAAAAATGGCGTTCTAATTTTTTGAGGTCTGTCTCCATTCCAGATTTCAATTCAACTACTATAATATTTTCACGTGCCTCTTTATGTCTCACTTTGGGAACATAAATGTCATTTACTTGAGAAAATGATGAAATAATACCTTCGGTAAATAAGAAGCCGAGCGCAAGCTCTTCATCATGACCGGGGGTGCGCATAGTTACGGATATGCTTTTTTGATGGCGTATACCTTGTTTTTCATAGCCCAATCTGATTTCAAGAGGTTCTTCCCTCGCTAAAAAGTCTTCTTGTTGAAGACTACCATTCGCCAGAACTTTGAGTATGTTGACTCTTGAAATGTCTTGCATATGCCTTATTTTTTGTTAAAATGTGTTATTTCACAGCTAACCTCCTCATTTTCTATTGATTAAGTGAAACAATCTATTGGGTACATTGGTTAATTCAATATCGTTTATTTTCATGAGATTATAATTTGTTAGTAGTCGTGCCCGCTTAGGTACGACTTTTTTTTTGCCCTGCCTGTCCAAGTTGCATTGAACAACCTTTTTTTCATGTCACTTCGACTTTATACTTTAGCGCAATCGTTGCCTTTGTACTCTTTAAAACGATAACCTCTTCGTTGTTTTTGGATTAACACAAAAAAGCAGCTGTATTCAATTTTTTTTGTGTAATTCCTAATCATTCATGAAAGTCGAGCGATAACGCTCAAGAAAAGCAATATTCTTTATGACAAATTCTCTCTTAGTAGCCTTGTTTACATGCTTCGTTTCGTTTCCTCCATTGTTGGAAAATGGAGACTTAGGTGAACACCCTACTTTTCCGTACAATATCAATCAGCCCAATGCAATATTTGATATGCCGGAATCTTTAAAAGAGATTTCCGGCCTTAGTATGACAGCTGATGGGAAGTATTTGGCAGCAGTGAACGATGAGGAAGGGATTATTTTTCTTGTTAATAAAGAAAATGGGGAAATAGAAAGAGAAATCCGATTTTGGGATGAGGGTGACTATGAAGGGATTGAAGTAACTGGTGGCGATGCTTATGTGATCAAAAGCAGCGGTACTATTTACCAAGTAAAAAACTACCTTACAGATAGCTTGGAAACCCACAAGGTCAAGTCTTTTTTGAATAAGGAAAATGATGTGGAAGGCCTGGCTTACGATGCGGGAAACCATGCTTTATTAGTAGGGTGTAAAGGCAAATATGCGGAGGGTGAAAACGGAGGCGATGCTTATAAAAAAGCAATTTATAGTTTTGACATTGCCAATATGGCTATGCTTTATGCTCCAGCATTTCTACTCACGTTGCCGGATATACAAGAATACATTGCTCATATGGAAAAAAATCACGACGATCTTGACAAACTGAATGAAGACTTTTCTGGAAACCCAGAAGAGCTGAAATTTAGCCCCTCTGGCATAGCTATCCACCCAATTTCAAAAGATGTTTATGTTACTTCTTCAAAAGGGAAACTTTTATTGGTATTGAGCCCTGAAGGCAAAATTCTCCAATTGCAAAAATTAAAGAAGAAGGTGCATGTCCAACCTGAGGGCATATGTTTCGATAATGATGGCACACTTTACATCGCTAACGAAGGCAAAGACAACAAAGCCAAAGTTTATAAATTCCTTTATCAGAATTGAGCCTATATTTGCGGCCTTTGGTGAATAGTGATTTAAAACTGGCATTTAATTAATTACTATTCACTGGTCACAAATCACCGATCTCTAAATGAGTATTGTAGAAATGAAAGTCCCTGTCATCGGGGAGTCCATAACAGAAGTAACCCTCTCCCAATGGTTGAAAGCAAATGGCGAATATGTCGAACTGGATGAGGCCATTTGTGAATTTGAATCGGATAAAGCAACGCTTGAGTTTCCCGCAGAGGCGGCAGGAAAGTTGATACACGTTGCCGCTGAGGACGATGATCTCGAAATAGGTGCCCTTGTTGCCAAAATTGATACTTCGGTAGCAAAAAACAATGATAGCAGTTCGTCCGATAAAAAAGAAGAGGCTGCTCCAGCTCCAGCTAAAGAGGCCACAAAAGCAACAGATGATAGCAAGCCGTCTTATGCAGAAGGCCATCCATCACCAGCTGCTGCCAAAATTATTAAGGAAAATGACCTGAAAGACGTTAAGGGATCAGGCAAAGGGGGAAGAGTGACGAAAGAAGATGCCCTGCGTGCAGCCAATGAAACACCTGCTGCTCCAGTTAGCACCAAGCCTGAAGCATTTCCAAAATCATCGCCAGCCACCTCCACTTCCTTCAGCAGAAATACTTCCCGCAAAAAGCTGAGCCGTATGCGCCGCACCATTGCCAAGCGATTGGTGAGTGCGAAGAATACAACAGCCATGTTGACTACTTTTAATGAAGTGGACTTAACTGAAATAATGGCGCTGCGCAAAAAGTATCAGGAACAGTTTGTAGAAAAGAATGGTATCAAATTGGGCTTCATGTCATTGTTTGCAAAAGCTTGTGCCAAGGCACTTTTGGAAATGCCCGATGTAAATGCCATCCTCGATGGAGAGGAATTGATTTACCACGATTATGCAGATATTTCAATTGCCATATCTACACCGAATGGGCTTGTTGTGCCGCCTGTGAAAAATATAGAATCCAAGACTTTTGGGGAAATTGAACAGGAAATAAAAGAACTGGCAGGGAAAGCCCGTAACGGCACACTGACGCTTGAAGAAATGAGTGGTGGTACATTTACCATTACTAATGGTGGAGTCTTCGGTTCAATGATGAGCACGCCAATTTTGAATGAGCCACAGAGCGCTATCCTTGGTATGCATACCATCCAGCAGCGCCCTATGGCAGTGAACGGAGAGGTCAAGATTCGTCCGATGATGTACCTTGCACTTAGCTACGACCACAGGGTGATTGACGGGAGTACTTCAGTAACGTTTTTGGTGAAAGTGAAGCAGTTATTGGAAGATCCTGTGACCTTATTGTTGGATATCTGATACTGCCAAAGTTCAAAACATGACACTTCAAGACTTCTTTACGCTATTGTCTGAAAATCCGTTTTGGGTTTTGTCTTATTTTCTTTTGATTCCATTCACGGCTTTATTGGCGGGGATTCTGGGGAAAGGAGAAGGTCACCTCGAACCTTGGACTTACCTTTATTCTACACTGATTTACCTCGTTTGCATACCAGGGATATTTGCGGTTACCCTGAGCGTGTACTTTTTCATTTTTGAAAAACGCAGCATCATGCAGACTGATATGTTCACCCAGGTGTTGCCAATTTTTTCAATGATTTTGACGCTCTATCTCATCAGGAGAAATGTTGACTTGAATCAAATACCAGGATTTGATAAAATTACCGGCCTTATCACAATGATATTTGGCCTTCTATGTGTGTTTTGGGTGCTCGACCGGACGAGGATTTGGGTGGTGTCTTTCCTGCCTTTTTGGCAAGGCATATTGATCTTCGTTGGTTTATTGTTGACTGTGAGGTGGGGGTGGAAAAAAATAGGAACCCGCACTTAAATTTACCACACTTTTTTAATCTTGGGATTCTTTATCCACTGACTCCATTCCTCATTATAAGTATGGACTTCTTGTGTATTTTCTCCAATTAAATTTTCCAATGGAAGGCCTTTGTTGGCCCAATCAAATATGCTACCGTAAAGGTTATGGACATTTGAAAAACCCATTTCTTTTAACCTTTCTCCGACTTTTTCACTCCTATATCCAATAGAACAGTAAAGCACAATTGGCGCTTCTTTTTTAATTCCTTTAAAACGAGTGCTGTCAAAATTTTCAAAACCAACATGGATTGCTCCGGGGATATGGCTGGTATTGTATTCTGATTCTTCTCTTGCATCAAATAATTGAACGATTCCTTTTTTATCATTCAATTCCGTAGCATTTATGGTTGGGATGGAAAACGTGAGGAGTTCATTTAGTTTGCTATCAAATGCAGGATCGCCTGTAGTAGACTTT
>CALNYY010000036.1:0-2172 GCA_942490835.1 uncultured Saprospiraceae bacterium | reverse complement strand
AGGTCTCTAAAAGTATTGTGAACGTGTACTTTGTGAAATTTGGAAAAAGGTAAATCATTTCTATACTAGTCTTCAGGGTTGGAAACATCTTCAGAATATGCATAGATAGCTCCCAGAACAATTAGCGCCACAGTGGCCATATACGCTTGACTTTCAGTCATTCCCATTGTCATCAAAAAACTACCTTTAAAAGGTTCATTAGCAACTCCTTCTGCATTGACAGTATTGGTCATTGCAAGTTGTGAAATACTTGCTGCGGTACCAGCATACATTGCATAGTCGACCCCCCGTTCAAAACGTGATTGTTGATTTTCATCCAGGTCTAAATCGCCTGTCGCATTTTCTCCATTTTTAGAATCGTAATTTTCATATCCTTCAACATGATTTTGCATACCGTATTCAGCAACATAGCCGGCTACAAAACCCAGGCCATACGCACAAAAACCGACACAACCAAGATAAATTCCAACGGCAACAATTCCTATTGCGAGTCCTCTCCAAAAATCTTCATGCCCAATAGTGTGCCTCAAGCTATGACGCCAATTCTGATCTGCATTATTGAAGAAAAATCCTCGTTCACGTTTTGCCGAATCATGATGATTCATCCACCACTCGTTCCAGTCGTCGGGAATTGAATCATCCATCCAGCCAAAATCAATTCCCCCTGAATCTTCATCCTCACTGTCCGAAGACATACTGATATTCAAATCAGTACGTTCTATTTCATTTTTAAGATTTGTGTAATGGTGATCAAGCGCAGCAGCAGGATTTTTAAAATCCTGGGTTGCTTTTTCGACTTCATCTTTTGCAGCCTCTGCCGCCTTTTCCCCCTCGTGTACGGCACCTTCATAAATATCCTGCCCTGCATCACAGATGAATTGAAGGATACCGCAAGGGCTGTGGCCTGTTGGGTCAGTGTACTTGATGGGATTGCCTTTTACATACATGTATCGGTGGAAGTCCCTGGCCTCGAATCCTCGGTTTGTAATGATGGAATCTGGGCTAATGAAACGGCCTAGGCTGGGGTCGTAGTAGCGGAATTTGTAATAAACAAGGCCGATTTCGGGGTCTTCTTCTTGTCCGGTGAAACCTGCATATTTCCTCGGCACCTTGTCTTCCTCATAGCTCGTTTCAGCGTGGACTTCGCCGTAGGGTAGGTGGCGGATGCGGGCTTTGAGTTTGCCGTCTGTACCCGTTACCATGGTGGCGGTTTGGATTTGGTTGCTATGGTAAAAGGAACCGTTTTGTACGGAAGTAGCGGTGCGTTGTGCTACGGTTCCCAAGGTGTCGGTGGTGGAATCAGTGGTGACTGTGCCTATCACAGCGATATTTACGCTTGAAAAAATCATCAGAAAAATATCCCAAAGGAAATCCGAATATATGAATCACTAATTTTCCACCCCAAGTCGTTCAACGCTTTTTCCGAGTACGCTTCAATCTCTTCTACGGATAAATCTTCCCCTGTAATTTCAACATTCTCAGCATTATGTTGCTGGTGGAGTAGTGAAGTTCCGTATAATAGCTGGATGTTAAAATCCAAATTATTTGCAAGTTTTAAAGGAAATGTTGGCCCAACCCAAAATCTCGCTACAACCGTCTGGATATTAGCATTAATCAGCGTATTTGCTTGATCGAACTCTATATTAAACTCACCATATCCTTGAAACTGAGTTAATTCTAGAAGAGCCGTATGGCGATAGCCCAGTTTGCTTTCTTCTGAAACAATGAAAACTAACCCAAGTTTGTTAATATCCCCAATTACTTCTGCGGAAAAATTATTTGGCTCAGTAATATTTGTCTGGTCAATTCTTATATCCTGAACAAAATAACTACCAACTTGGTATCGGCTGACATCAATTCCTAAATTCCCAAAATCCCAAGAAGCTAATGTCACTCCCGAACCGAGACCAACCGCATTGATTGAAGGCATTATAGCATTGTGAAATACATAAAACTGACGTGAGTTATTAACCAAATTTCTATTGCCGTTGCTCGCAAAAAGCCTATCCGTTTTGCAAGCAAACACCACCAAAATAAATACAGCCAAATACTTCCAAAATATTGAATTGCTACGACCCACTTTCGTCTCCATTGTCATCATCACCACCATTTCCGCCATACCCTCCATATCCGTACGTTAAGTCATGCAGTAAAGCTATAAGAGCAAAAATT
>CALNYY010000035.1:0-2981 GCA_942490835.1 uncultured Saprospiraceae bacterium | reverse complement strand
CACGTATTAGGTTGGTCACCCAACCATGGCAACAAAAGAAAGAATACTCCTCCTTTTGTGTCGAGAGTGCAATCACCATGTGATGGTACGCCTCAAAGGACGTTCTCAAACACATGTATATCGAGCAATTGTTTTTTTGTCAACCCTGACCTAAACTAAACACTGTATATATATACATTATATTAATATAGTGCAAAGTGCAGTCGGTTACCATAAGGTTACGTCCTGCACACGTTCAATCACTATGAAAGCCTGGGCCCTTCATCCAGTCGAGCACACATAACTTCATCGATGGCACAGGAGATGAACCTGACGGGCCACAATCGACCACGAGTGGGGCTACCCTTAGACTTGGCCTCAAAAGAGGTCAAGCCGTCCAGATACTCAGCGTTTCCTGTGTTACTCCATTATGAAGCTCTGCGGAATCGAGCCATGGATGCAGGTCGGTCTTACACCGAGGAACTGCACTATGCAACAATATTGTAACAATATATACAATATACTTAGCTTAGCAGAGATCAAAGCCAACTGAGCCAACATGAAGCTTTCTCAAATATGGCGTCGAACAGCCTTTTCTGACCGAATGCATCTGATTAGGCCTATCCATATTTGCGAAAACAACCCCGTATGCATACCATACTAAATCAAATTGAATTTGGTTGTTCGATATACATACAGCCTTGCTACCAAGGGATTCCTTATATATGCATTACGGTACAAAACCGGTCAACAGCCGAAGCCTACGCTTTTGTGGTGTACGATATATAAGGGTGCAACAGAAACGGCAGCCTTCGTACCGTTACCTGAGGGCAGGGGGGGCGGAAGGAAAAAGCCTCACGACTGCAGGCGGAAGCTTGACCGAGGTCGCCCAACCGCATACAGAAGCTTGACTGATTCCAACCAACCACACCCCTACATATAACGCAAAAAGGTGCCGAATTGAGAAATCATTTATAATTTTCGATTTTCCGGTTCGGAAAAAAATGCGTGTTTTTGCGGGTTTTTTGCGTGTTTTTGCGTGTTTTTGCGTGTTTTTGCGTGTTTTTTGATTTAATGAGGGAATCCAATACAAAAACAAAATGCGTGTTTTTGCGTGTTTTTGCGTGTTTTTGCGTGTGATTTAATGAGGGAATCCAATAGAAAAACAAAATGCGTGTTTTTGCGTGTTTTTGCGTGTTTTTGCGTGTTTTTTGATTTAATGAGGGAATCCAATAGAAAAACAAAATGCGTGTTTTTGCGTGTTTTTGCGTGTTTTTGCGTGTTTTTGCGTGTTTTTGCGTGTTTTTGCGTGTTTTTTGATTTAATGAAATGCGTGTTTTTTGCGAAGGCGTGTTTTTGCGTGTTTTGCGTGTTTCCTGTTGAGCCATTTGTTATTTCCAGAAAGGTCCCAATTTCTTTTCCTTTTTCAGATTTCTTTTACAGCTCGTGGTAAATAAAGAACAGAAATAACTTTGAAGCTGCGACTTTTTCCTGAGGAATGAGAAAAACATTTCGAGAATGCATTTTCCTTGACAAAATGTTAAGGTTGAGCCTTTTGAGCCCAAAAAAGTTGTTTTACATTGTTTTTTTCAGAAAGGACTCAATTTCTTTTCCTTTTTCAGATTTCTTTTCCTGCTCCGAGTGAATAAAGATCAAAAAAGACTTTTAAGCTACGACTTTTTCCTGAGGAAATAGTAAAACTTTTCGAGAATGCATTTTCCTTAACAAAGTGTTCAGGTTGAGCCTTTTTGAGCCTTAAAAAGTTGTTTTACATTTCTTTTTCTAGAAAGGACCCAATTTCTTTTCCTTTTTCAGATTTCTTTTCCTGCTCCCAGTAAATAAAGATCAAAAAAGACTTTTCAGCTACGACTTATTCCTGAGGAATTAGATAAAATTTTCGAGATTGTATTTTTCCTTAACAAAATTGTTAAGGGAGACCATTTTCCCTTTGAGTTGACTTGAAATCTCGATCCTCGCTTATGGGCTTAAGAACACCCTTTTGAACCTTGTTGGGTTGATTCGTGATGGTTGTGGGGGGGGAAGTTGGAAAACTGCACTCGACACCTTGACTCGGGAATCTGACTTGGCTTCTGTAACAACACCACCTATGGGTTCCTCGAACCAAAAATGGGACCACATTTTTTTGTGAAAACACTGTGCTCAGAAACAACATGGGCTAAATCGAAAGAACTTTGAATGGTGATTCCAGAATGCCTACTCGCACTCTTGTCTGAGCTTTTAATGTGGAGAAATTCCGGGAACAAGATATTGATTGACTCTTGGGTGCAATTTTTGAGGGTCACCAAAAACTTAATTTCTCATCGGATAAGTGTCCTATCAAAATTCCGACACTTGCGCCGTCTAAGTTGGCTCTGTAAGCATCTTTGGGCATGGGATTGCGCAGCTTCCATGTACCCTCGAAGCTGTAGGATTGAAACGGGAGTTTCATTTTTGGGTCAAAAAGTTAAACTCCCGTTTCAATCCTACAGTTCCGAAGATGCAATCGGCACGACAGCTATTCACGTAACCAATAGTGCACAGATCCAAATTGGATGGCGCACGCAGCAGGGAATCAGTGGGATACTTCTACGTTGAGAAAATGCGTTTTTGGTGAATCCCCTGTGTAATCACTGTTTTACTAATTGAAGGTTACAAAAAATGGAATATCTCATTACCAAAGTGTGACATTTGAATTCTGATGCTTTTGGCATCTTATCCCGGGCGTTTCGCACCTTTTCCCGCAAATATTTCTCACGAAAAATTTTAAAAATATCGATTTCGACTCACTTTCGCTTTAATGGTCAAGGGTGACCAAAAATGTAAGGGGTGACCAAAATCGGGATTCATCGTTCCCAAAGTGTCCGATCATGGCGCAAACACTTGCGCCATCTAAGTTGGCTATGTTTACATCTTTTCTCAAAGTATTTTCGAAATCGCACGTAATGACGTAGCTGTGGGATTGAAACGGGAGTTTCTTGCGTTTTCATTGAAAAAGTGCAATT
>CALNYY010000034.1:0-13161 GCA_942490835.1 uncultured Saprospiraceae bacterium | reverse complement strand
CACGCTGTGCCTCTGTGGAGAAGCTGCACAAATGCCTTAATTGAAGCACTTGATTCATAATTTACAATTTGATCTATACCTGTTGCAGGTGTTGAAGTTAAAGCAAACCAGAAGCGATCCCATTCTATAAATATTGGAAAGTGGGGATGTATTAAACCTGCCCGCATTCCTGCCATAAGGCCTCCTAAAACGATTTGTAGGAATAAGACGCCTGCAACTACCCAACCCATTTTTTTAAACTTGGAATGGGCGCTATCTTCAGTAATTGGCTGGGCTGCCCTCAGCCATGTCCAATACAAATACCCAAACAAGGATGTTGCTATTCCTAAGTGTACCACCAATTTATAGGCACTGACCCAAGTTCGGTTATCATTATTGAGCCCACTGGCTACCATTATCCAACCAAACACAGCTGCCAGTGCGGCGAGTAAAATGACAATCCCCAACCTTTTCAACAACCAAACGGGCATCCATTTTTTTACTAAAAAGAATATAAAAGGAATCAAGAATACAAATCCCATAGTGCGTGCCCAGAGCCGATGAAAGTATTCCCAGAAAAAAATGACTTTAAATTCTGGTAAGGTCATATCCGCATGTAATGACTCAAACTGTTTTTGAGCAGCAATTTTGTATAGTTCGAATGCTTCTTGCCAAGCTGCCTCATTCATTGGCGGGAGTGTACCTTGGATAACGGCCCATTCTGTAATAGACAAACCAGAATCAGTAAGCCGGGTAACGCCCCCGATAATGACTTGAAAAAAAACCATGACTACACCGATGAGAAGCCAAATCCTTACTGGTTTCCTGATGGAATGGTCTTTAGGCGTTTGAAGAGTTGCTTTATTTTTCATAAACCAAAATCTAAGAATAAGGGCTTTGGGGCTTTTCTAACTAAGGCAAAACTAAATTGTTTTGTTTGAGCTAAATACACAGGACTGTCACATGTAATAATATTAGTTATTTTTCTTTTTAAATCTATTTCCTCCCTTATTATTAGGGGTGTTAGTTTGTGGGTAAATACTAAATTTAAATTTCCACTTTACATTTTCCATATTTACTGTTCATACATCCACATCTTTTCAACGCCAACATTAATTATAAATCAAGGAGTTGTAAACTTATGAACGCCATGTTGGTAACCAGATGTGGTGATAAATACTTGCACTGTGGAATTTGAAAACTATATTCGAACTGTGAATAAAGGATGTGTATTACACACAAAAATAGGTTCATGTGTCCATGAAAATACAAACAGTACACGTGTTGTCTTGATGAGTGTTTATAAAGATAGCTAGATTCCACAGGTTTGCTCACAAGTTTCGTGGAAAGTCGATTTTGGTAAATCATTGGTTTTTATACCTTTAGGGATATTGGAAAAAAGAGGTGTTGGTAACATAAAAAAACGGATTGTTTGAGACTGCTTTTTTTTGTTGTGGAAGAAAGTCACTATGTTGTGGATTGATGTTAATGAATCTGCTTTGACTGTGGATTCAAATTAATACCAACTATCCGTTTCAAACATTGAATCATGTAAAAAAGAAGAAAGGCGAATAGATAAAGTAGACCCTTGCCTTTTTACTTTTTACTTTTTACTTTTTACTTGAATATATGTGTGGTCGTTTTTCATTAGCTACATCAAAGGAAAAATTACAACAACAGCTTCCGTTTGTTGAAACGGTTGAAACGGTAAGGGTGAGTTATAACATTGCTCCAACCCAGCATGCCTATGTAGTCACGAATGATCAACCAGAACGGATGCAGTATATTACCTGGGGCTTGGTCCCGCATTGGTCAAATGACGGATATAATAGTGGTAGGCTTATAAATGCAAGAAAAGAAAGTATAGAAACAAAGCCTTCTTTCAGGATTCCGATCAGGAAGCGGCGGTGTTTCATTCCTGCTGACAGTTTTTATGAATGGAGAAGAGAAGGTGTAAGAAAAATACCTTATCGCATTTTTGCCAAAGATGGCAGCTTGCTCATGTTTGCAGGAGTGTGGGATGTTTGGTACAAAGGGGATTATGGATTGAAGACATTTTCAATTATCACGACTGTCCCTAATTTTGAAATGTCGGGCATACACACGAGGATGCCAGTGTTGTTGCAAACCAGGGAGGAGCAAAAAGCATGGTTAGAGTCTGAAGACCTTGATGAAATATTGCCTATGCTAAAAACACCTGTAGACGGGACACTTGAAATGTACAGGGTTTCAGAGCTGGTAAACTCGGTAAATAATAATTCCCCCGATTTGCATTTTGAGATTCCAGAACCGCCCACTTTATTTGATTGATAAAAACCAAAATGGCGTTCGTGCAGCAAAAGTTGGTCGGTCGCCTAATTCGAATATAACCTTGAGAACCTATGTTAGTTAAAACCTTTGCCAGCGCCGTACATGGCGTGGATGCCCAAACAATAACCGTGGAAGTGAATGCAGGTGGAATGCATAGCGGAAACGGTCCATTTTATCACATGGTCGGCCTACCCGATAACGCAGTACGGGAAGGCTTTCAGAGGATTGAAGCTGCTATTACCAATAGCAAGTATGAAATGATCCGCCTGAAAATGACCATGAACCTTGCTCCTGCTGATATTCGAAAAGAAGGCTCGGCATACGACCTACCTATTGCAATCGGTGTGTTGGCTGCCACCCGCCAAATTCCTCCTGACAATCTGGATAAATATGTGATGATGGGCGAACTGAGCCTTGATGGCGGATTGCGTCCCATCAAAGGAGCTTTGCCAATTGCCATTCAATCAAGGGCAGAAAAGTTTGAAGGGCTCATTTTACCAAAACAAAATGCACGGGAAGCAGCCATCGTTAATAGTATTAAGGTGTATGGTGTAGAAAACCTGCTGGAGGCGATAGAATTTTTAACGGGAAAAAAAGAATTGGAACCAGTTAAAGTGGACACTCGTCAAGAATTCGCAGATCAGCAGGAGATCTTTTCAGTTGATTTTTCTGATGTAAAAGGACAGGAAAATGTAAAACGTGCCCTCGAAATTGCTGCAGCTGGAGGGCACAATGCTATTCTGATAGGCCCGCCAGGTGCAGGTAAGACCATGCTTGCCCGACGGATGCCGACCATCCTTCCGCAGCTGACTTTGTACGAAGCATTGGAAACCACGAAGATTCATTCTGTTTCAGGTATTTTGCCTGCCAATGCTTCCCTCATATCAAATCGTCCGTTCCGCTCGCCACACCATACGGTAAGTGATGTGGCTTTGGTCGGTGGAGGTTCCAACCCAATGCCAGGAGAAATTTCACTTGCACATAATGGTGTGTTGTTTTTGGATGAATTGCCAGAATTCAAACGCTCTGTATTAGAGGTGATGCGACAACCCATGGAAGAACGAAAAGTCACGATTTCACGGGCAAAAGTGAGCATTGATTATCCAGCCAACTTTATGCTTATTGCTTCCATGAACCCCTGCCCCTGCGGATTTTATAATCACCCAGAAAAAGAATGTGTGTGTGGCCCATCGCAAGTAAAACGGTATTTAAGCAAAATATCAGGGCCACTGCTCGACCGGATAGATTTACATGTAGAAGTTACACCGGTCAGTTATTCACAGCTTTCCAATTATGAACCATCTAAAAGGGGCAGCAAGGAAATCATGACAGATGTAATGAATGCAAGAGAAGTACAGAGTGAACGATTTAAAAAATACAAAGAGATAGTCTGCAATGCCCAAATGCCGAGCCGGATGGTACGGGAAGTTTGCCAATTGAATACGGCTGGTTCGGCTCTGTTAAAGAAGGCGATGGAAGTTCAAAAATTGTCCGCCCGGGCTTATGATAGGATATTGAAAGTAGCGAGGACAAGTGCGGATCTGGCTGGGAGCAAGGATATTAAAATAGAGCATTTGGCGGAGGCGATACAGTATAGGAGTTTGGATAAGGAGGGGTGGAGTGGATAGTAACGAGAACAGGTATGACAACTTAAATAGTCTGAAGAATTCCATTTAAAGTTGTCATAACTGTTCTTTTTTTACTTTCCAATATAGTTGCAATGAGAGAGATGAAATACATTGACCTTATTGTTACTGTTTATAGCTTAAATGAGCAAACAATACCTTTTCGAAAAGAAGCCAAAAGGATTGACCGAAATAACAATAAACACTTCATCTCTGTTGCCCGGAATTTATATGGTGGAGACAAAGGGAGAAAATGGTTTTGTAGAAAATAATAAAGTTGTTTTTATCCATGAATTTTAGTGATAAGGCATGGAACTTTCCATGCCTTGTCTTTCAACGAAATCATCATGAAATTTAATTTTTCCGCACCTCTATTTTTAATATTTATTCTGAACACATCTTCTATTGCTCAACAACCTGGTTTCAATATCATAGACGACCTGGGATACCCAAATAATGAATTGTACAAAATGATTGTCCATAATGACACAATCTATGGGGCAGGGCTTGCTTATGACACAACTATTAGTTCTATGCAAGGCATACTTGTAGTTAAGTATGACACTATGGGCAATTTATTGCAACACAAAATGATATTTGACTCCCTGAATGACCATTTAGCAATGGACAAATATTGGGGCAAAATGATCCCAACTTCTGATGGCGGATTTGCATTTAATGCTGCTACTATATTTAGGCATAGCTCTTTGCTCATAAAAATGAATAACAACCTTGAAATTGATTTTATAAAAGAATATGCAGATTCGAATTTAGTCAGCAATTTTAATTCAAATGTCCTTGAAGTTGACAATGGTTATATTATATACGGCACTGTTCAACTCCCTTCTCTAGTCGTTAGGCCTTACATAAGATGGGTGGACAAATTGGGAGAAACTATCTGGGAAAATTTATATGGTGATCATGAGTTAAATGGCAACATGTTGGATGTAGAAATGTTGAATGACTCAGTACTTGTTGCAGGAAGCGTACAGCGTCTTTTTTCAAATAACTCTGGAATAGCGAGGAACGTCCTGTACTTCGTTCACTTAGATGGGACATTGCTGGATGATTGGTATTCAACCCCTACCCCTTCTATTGGCTATTTAAGAGAGTTGGTAATCCTGGACGATGGAGGTATAATGATATATGGTCTTGCAAATGTTGACGGATCTGACAGCCAGGTTAAGTCTACCTTTTCAAAACTTGACCAAGACTTAAGCATTATCTGGACAAAAAAATATGGTTTTATAAAAAATTTGAGCGTCCAAATCATTTTCAGGGAAATCGAACCAACTATTGATGGGAATTATATCGCAGCTGGAGAAAGTCTAATACAAATTGGAAACGAACCCGATAACCGTGTAGGTTGGCTAATGAAACTATCGCCTGAAGGTGACAGTATTTGGTCAAGATATGACAGGCACGATGAATTACCACCTTTTGATAATAACATTCATGGTTTCGTTGGGGTTGGGGTTCTCTCAAGTGGGAGTATAATTGCTGGCGGCACAGTTTCAGAGGGAGCTGATAAACATATCTGGCTGGTCAAAGTGACCAATGACGGCTGCCTTGAAACCATTGACTGTGGCCTTGTACCAACCTATTCACCAGTTCCTAATGTGGACATTTCCGTCTTCCCTAATCCTTGTAAAGAAAGTGTAAATGTTGTTGTGGATGATTATCTGCCAAATAATGCAAAGGTGGCACTTTTTAATTCGGTAGGTCAATTGTTGAAAACACAGCCGATCCTTTCAGGCTGGAACAATCTAAAGATGGATGATCAACCTCCAGGTATTTATTTTTATGGGGTCAGGGAGAATAACAAGGTGCTAAAAACTGGAAAGTTGGTGAAGGTGCAATAGAGAATTCAGAAATCTTTTTTTGGCAAAAACCACCCATTGTTAGTTGATTATTAGATGCTATTATACAAACTACTCATAATCAATTCATTCAGCTGATTTAAAAAATACAAAGAGATAGTCTGCAATGCCCAAATGCCGAGCCGGATGGTACTGGAAGTTTGTCAATTGAATACGGCTGGATCTGCTTTGCTAAAGAAGGCAATGGAAGTGCAGAAACTTTCCGCCGTGCTTATGACCGGATATTGAAAGAAGCGAGGACAAGTGCGGATCTGGCCGGGAGCAAGGATATTAAGATAGAGCATTTGGCGGAAGCTATACAGTATCGGAGTTTGGATAAGGAGGGGTGGAGCGGGTGATATAAATGCAGCGGGAAAGAATGGATTCATGCATACCAAAAAGGCAGTTTTCAACTGCCAGTGATTTGCTTTCAAGTTACGCTGGCGCTAAACTTGAAAGGACACTTTTTTCAGACTTTCGAAAACTGGGTTCTATTTTGTGAAAGTGCATTAATAAAGTATAATTATGTATTCTCTTGTTGAACAAATATTAATTGAGGAATATAGTGCTGTTTGTGCAGTAGGTGATGAGTTGATTTGGCAAAATAAAGAAGGAGTTCTTTGTTTGAGCCCATTTTCGGACTTAATGAATGTTCAACATTTACATGAAGAAGATGATTCGATAACAAACATACGTTTGATAAATAACGAGTACATATTAGCTATTAAAGGATCGGAAGAAGGAGTCATAATAAATAAGGTAAAGGGTGGATTGATGGATTTAGGAAGTTTAAAAATTTTTAAATTCAAACTTAATGCCCCTGTTATTGATAATAGGTTTCTGATTTTAAAAGAAATAAAATCTTCAAATCATGGATTTTTTGATGTCGTAGATAAAAAAATTATGTGGGTGTCTAAGAATTCTGGAGCAATGATGTATTCTTATGAAAATAAATTATTTTTAAATCACTTTGAATTAGTTAAAAATAATGGATCGTCCCATTTGAAAAAAGGAGTAAAGTGCATAGATACATTGAATGGAGAATTGATTTGGTTTTTTGATACATCTAACCTGAGAGGACTTGATAATCCTGATAAATTAGAAGGACAAGTGAAGCAAATTATAGGTGTTTATGACAATATGCTTTTTGTGTGGGCAGAACCTTCAATTTTGATGGGGATCGATGTTGAGTCTGGAGTCCTCATGTGGAAAATAGATTCATTCAATGACCTATTGCCATTTAAAGTAAGATTGAGACCAGTATTTCATATTGATTATGTCGCAGCCAAAATTTTGACATTTGCTTCAGGGTTTGTTTTTGAAATAGATATTTTGACTCAAAAGTTTAATTTAATTAAAGATTTTAGTTCTCTTCGGGACGGAGGAGGAAGAAATTTTGAGTGGCATGCTCAATTCTCACACCTTTCAAATCAACAATTGTTTTTTATAGGCACCAAAAATAGGTTCAGAGCATTTCCTGATACGGTTGGAATATATTCTATGGGCAAAAATAAAGTTGTATGGCATAAAACATTGGATTTAGATAAAAATCACCTTCATAGAGGTGTAACTATATGTGGGGAGTACCTACTAATTAGAGATAATAAAGGAACGTTATTCATTTATAAAAAAGACTGACCCAGTTGTGTCAAGTATGCTAAAAACAAAAAAGGCCGTGTATTTGCTCGGCCTTTTTTGTTAAATAAATCAAACATACATTTTCAATTTAAGGTCTTGTGTTCTTAACCAATCGCTCGCTTAAGATCTGCACGCCCAACTCCTTACCTTTTTCATTGATCTCCGTCAACCTTTCAACAAGCAATTTGTCCAGTATTTTCAGCTCGTGATCCAATTCGGCCGTGATATTTTGCCTGGCCTCTTCCGCCTGATCGGTTGGCGGAAAGTCGCCCCGCTGCTGGTCGGCCATGAGAAATGCCAAGCGGTTATTGATCCTGATACCAAAATTGAGCGGGTCTTGACGACTTTGGTTTTTGGTCATGTGGATGTTGTTTTCGATGACCGACATATCCTTGTTCAGTGCTGTGGCCAATTTTAGTATTTCCTCAAAATTCTCTTTGCCTTCCAGTTTCTTTTTGAAATACTCAATATCGTCCCGAACGCTCTTGATATCGATCATGGCTTGATGTGCCTCGCTGACCTTGTCGCGCACAGCAAGCAGATAGTCCAATTGTTTTTGGTAGTCTTCATCCGTATTAGGCAGGCGTGGATCTTTTGTTATTTCAAATGACGTCTCAGATTTTTGATCTTCGATTGTGAGTACAGCGGAGTAGTTGCCGGGCACTGCTTTCGGGCCATTGTTGGGTGAGGAATAAAGCACCATGCCCGGGAACTCCTTGAACCCTTCGTACCTCATGTCCCACACGAATCGGTTCTTTTCTTTTTCCACTTTCAACTTCTCCTTTTTCTCTTTTGATTTGCTGCTGAATTTCCTGACGCTGTTTCCTTCACCATCAAAAATTTCCAGCGTGACCTCCTTTTTTTCGTCGTAGTCTTTTATGAAAAAATTGAAGAGCACTCCATTGGGGTGGTTCTCGCCAACGAGCTTATAATTGGGCGCCCCCCAACCACCTGATTGTGCCATACGGTAGGCTGGTTTTGGCTCAAATAGATGATGCGATTTTTCAACCACCTCATTGTTTATTTGCCTGACAGGCCCAAGGTCGTCGATCATCCAAAAGCTCCTGCCGTGCGTGGCGGCGATTAAACTTTGATCCTTGATATGTAAATCCCGGATAGAAGTAATTGGCAAGTTCAACTGAAATGGCTTCCAATTTTCGCCATCATCAAATGAAATATACATGCCCCATTCGGTGCCGGCATAGAGCAATCCTTTTCGAACGGGGTCGGCCCTGACTGCCCTTGTGTAATGACTCGGATCAATGCCGTTGGTTATTTTTTTCCAGGTTTTACCGTAGTCAGTTGTCTTATATATATAAGGTGTATAGTCTCCAAATTTATAATGCGTGGCCGCTACATAAGCTCCTCCTTTTTCAAAAGGATCGATATCGATGCAGTTCATCATATTGCGGAGTGGCGAACCTTTCGGGGTTACATTTTCCCAAGTTTTGCCATTGTCGCGTGTGACATGGATAAGGCCATCATCGCTGCCAGTCCAAATCACCCCAGGCTCAAGAGTTGATTCTGCTATCGCAAAAATATTGGCGTAAAACTCTGCACCTGTATTGTCCTGCGTGATATCACCACCTGATGATTTGATCGTTTCGGGGTCGTTGCGGGTGAGGTCGGGGCTGATGACTTCCCAAGTCTGGCCTTCGTTGTAGGTCACGTGAACATGGTTGGAAGTAGCATACAATTTCTTCGGATCGTTCGGGCTGAACATGACGGGGAAGTTCCAATTGAAACGATATTTCATCACCTCCGCACCAGAGCCCGCAGGGTTGTCGGGGTAAACGTTTACCGATCGGGTTTGCCCGGTGGAGTGGTCTTCCCGCATCATATACCCTTTATAAGTTCCGCCATAAACGATGTCGTTGTTCAATGGGTCAGGCGCCAGGTGCGCGCTTTCGCCACCAGCCGATGGCTCCCAATGCCGCTCGGAAATGGTACTCTCCGAGGAGCGGTGCAATATCCTGACGGTGCTGTTGTCTTGCTGGGCGCCATAAATCCTGAATGGAAAATGGTTGTCAGTAGTTACCCTGTAAAACTGCGAAGTTGGTTGATTATGGTAAGTTGTCCAGTTTGCCCCAGCATCGAAACTGACCTGCCCGCCACCGTCATCGGCCACAGCCATGCGTTCATTGTCGTTTGGAGCAATCCAAAGATCGTGGTGGTCGCCATGGGGCGTGTCGAGGCTTTCAAAAGTTTTGCCGCCATCGTTGGAGCGCCAGAAATCAACGTTCATAACATAAACCCTATCCTCATTTTGAGTGTCGGCATAAATGCGGGAGTAGTACCAGGCACGCTGCCGAAGCGACCTGTTGGCACTGGTTTTCTGCCAAGTTTTGCCTGCATCATCTGAGCGGAAAATGCCGCCGTCTTCAGCTTCAATAATGGCCCACACCCTATCGGAATTTAAAGGCGAAACCGTTACTCCGATAATGCCAATGACACCTTTTGGCAGGCCTGGGCGATCGGTCATTTTTTCCCAGTTATCACCACCATCGGTGCTTTTCCAGAGGTGACTATCTGGCCCGCCACTATCCATTCGGTAGCCGTTGCGCTTGATTTGCCAGGTGGAAGCATAGATGATCCGGGGGTTGTTGGGGTCGAGGATGATGTCAACAGCGCCAGCTTTGTCACTGACATACAATATCTTTTCCCAGGTGCTGCCGCCATCTTTGGAGCGGTACACACCGCGCTCTTCGTTGGGTATCCAGAGGTTGCCCATAGCTGCCACATACACCCAATCGGGGTTGGTCGGGTGCACCCTGATGCGACCAATATGCTCAGTGCCTTTCAGGCCAATATATTTCCAAGAGACCCCTGCATCGGTTGAGCGCCAAAGGCCATTGCCGGAGGAGACATTGCCTCGGACGGTCTGTTCTCCTTCACCGACATAGATGACATTTGGGTCGCTTTCTGCCACAGCCAATGCGCCGATAGAGCCTCCGAAATAACCATCCGAGATGCAGCCCCAAGTATTGCCACCATCTTTTGTTTTCCAAACACCACCACCTGCCGTACCCATATAATAAAGATTAGGGTTGTCATTGACACCGGTAATGGTGCCAGCCCGGCCACCGCGGAATGGTCCCACAAGCCGCCATTGCATGGTGTTGTAATAAAACTCGTCGTAGCCTGTTTTTGTGGGTTGATTTTTCTGAGAAAATGAATCGGGAAGGTTGATGGAAAGAACCATTAAAAAGGCAAAGCCCAGCCTTGCAATGCAGCGTTTGTTCATTTTGTTAATGTTTGATTAGATAAGTGTTCGCTGCATAAAGGTAATATTCCAATGCGAATGCTGGGGCTGGTAATGATAATCTTTTAGGTGTGGGATGCTTCAGGTGTCGGACGCTTCCAAAGCGTCCGACACCTTGCCCAAATTTTAATTAAGGTCGCCCATTTTTATTCCAATAAAATCAACCTGTGGGGAGGTTAATGGATCGGCTGATTTGTTCTCGGGAAATGGCGGTACAAAAGGATTGGTTGGATCAGGGAAAATATAATCCTTCGGCACGAACCGCCAGGAGTTCACATCTGGAAATTCCGTGATGTTGAAAAGGATCAACTTTCTGATGGTTACTGCATCGAATGTGGTCACTGTCCCCGAATTATTGACATCGGCAGCAATGAGTTTGTATGGACTGTCCAAAGGGTCAACTCCCAAGATATGTTTTGTGAGGAGTACAAGGTCGTAAGTAGTGACACCGTTAAGGTCATCTCCGTCGAGGAAAGGAGTGAAAGTTACAGGGTCTTCGTTTGGAGGAAATAAGACAAAAGAACCATCGATATCCGTTGCCATATTTATTCCTAATGATGTCAATATCGTTACACCTTCTATTCCATGGCTATCTTCAGTTTCAACAGTACCTTCAAAATATAGATTTGGACCATAACAAGGATCGCTAACCCATTGGGCTGGAATTATTACAAATGATGCCGTACATGAATTTTGATTACCACTGACATCATTTACCCAAATATCAACCGTCTGAAGCCCTAAATCATTACAATTAAATAATATTTCATTTTCATTAAAAAATGGATGAAATGAAAAATTTAGGTTACCATAACAACTCTCCGTATAACTTTCTATTAAACTTATTGCAAACAGGTTAACCCATTCCTCTCCAGTAAATGGGTCAAACATTAATTCCACTGTAATATTTGTCAAGCAAGTAATCTCAGGCGGCGTACAATCCACCACCTTCACCGTTGTCTCGCAGGCCGTTTGGTTATTGCAATTATCATTAGCCACATACCGCACCTCATATTCACCTATTTCGACATCAAGATGAGGGCCGAATCCCGATTGCCAGACCCCATTAATTTTAATGCTTGCGGTCAAAGATGTTAATGGGGAACATTCATCAAAAAATTGTTGGGGAAGGATTAATGAATCCAAGGTACAGTCATTCGTATTGACACAAACATCAGGGATAGCGCAGCCATTCTGGAAAACAGGATCAACCGTATCACTGACCTTGATGACTTGCTCGTAACTGATATATCCGTCCCATGGATTTGGGTCAGGGTCGGTATCTGGTGAGAGGGAATTGCTGACTTCGTTTTCCGAGGGCAGGTTGCAGATAGCCCAGCTATCTCTGAAGGTGCGGTTGTCGCAATCGCCGTCGCCATCAAGATCGCATTCGAGCGTACTGATGTCGAGGCAGCCCGAAAAGTCCAGCGCTTGTTCTGAATCTTCTTCCACTTCTTGGTCAATTTCGACCCCGACTACACATGGGTTGACCACCGTCCAGGTACGCACAATTTTATAACAAGCATCTGCGACATCGGTGAAAATTTGATCTGTGAAATCGACCTGCAATGATCCGCATGCATTGTTGAATAATGCTGGCTGGCCATAGTCGATTGGGATTTGCCCACATTCGATGTCTTTGTTCTCAGGAAATTCCACCACAAAATCGGAAACATGCTGCACATTGATGATTTGTTGACAACTGCCAATTCCTTCTACTGTTGAAAAATCCCGAACAATGGTGCCGTTGCCACATGAATCCACATTGGTGGTTACATGCTCTATCAATTCCAGCTCACAATTGGCAGCAAATACGGGGTAACCGTATGGAGCTAAAACTACATAGTTACCGGTGTCAAGATTTGCTTGCAGGTCATTAAAATATTCTTGGCAAAATATGGTCACTGCTGGAGGGCAATCCACCACAACAATATTACTCACACTAATAATTGCAGTATCACTGCTGGTATTTCCACATGAGTCGGTCACGGTGTAAATGGCTGAGTAGGTTCCAGGAATCTGGGGCACGCCCGTTAGCGCACCATTAGTAAAATGTGTGTTCCAGGGCGTCTCAATTTTTACAACAAATCCAGAACATTCATGAAGAAGATCGATCGGCGGCAGGATAGACTCTGAGCCACAAGGGAACACTTCACTGACATGGATGGTGTCTGGGATGGTAAACAAAGGCCCTTCCTCATCAGCAATTATTATGGTTTGGGTATGCTTGTAAATATTGTCGTCGCAGTTATCGAAAACAGTCCACTCCCGCATTATTTCAAAATGGCGACCACAGACATTGGTTATGCTATCAGTTACGAAAAATGAATAGCGGCAGGCATTGGTAAATGGATCAAGGCCATTTACCAATGGAATACCTGTAATACTTGTATCCGCCAAGACCGAGGGTGATGTACTGTCGTCACAAGCCAGTTTCGGTAGGTCAATCCCATCATAATTGGGCGGAAAAACAAAATCGCTGATCTCG
>CALNYY010000033.1:0-9708 GCA_942490835.1 uncultured Saprospiraceae bacterium | reverse complement strand
TCATGGAGCCACATAAGCTGAAAAACGTTACAAAACCAATGGAAGTGTATGCTGTTTCCAATAATGAGCTTGGCGGTATTGAGACGCCGGACACCAATGTCGCCGGAGCAAACCCAATTGTCAAATGGTCGATAATAGCAGTGGCGGTAGTCCTGCTGGGCATCCTTGCTTACGCCTCCGGTATCTTCAGCGGAAAATCGGATTCTGATTTCGTTGCAGGGCCTGTTGATAAATCCATCGCAGTATTGCCATTCAAAAACGAGAGCAGTGATTCTTCCAACCTGTATTTTGTCAATGGTCTGATGGAATCAACATTGAACAACCTGCAAAAGATTAAAGACCTGCGGGTGATCAGCCGATCCTCTGTGGAAAAATACAGAAACTCCGATAAAACCATTCCTGAAATAGCTGAAGAACTCAATGTCAGTTATTTCGTCGAAGGCAGTGGCCAGAAGGTTGGAGGCCGGGTACTACTCAATATCCAGTTGATTGAGGCTTCAGGCGACCGACATCTCTGGGCGGAGCAGTATAACCGGGAAGTCGTTGATATTTTTGAATTGCAGAATGAAGTGGCTCGAAATATCGTCAGCTCCATTGAAGTTATAGTAACCCCTTCGGAGCTTGAGCTAATAGAGAAAAAACCGACTGAAAACCTGTTGGCCTATGATTATTACCTCCAGGCACTTGATCCTTTTAATTCACAAACGCATGAAGGACTTCAACAAGCCATTGGATTATTTGAAAAAGCGATTGAACAGGATCCTGAGTTCGCCCTGGCTTATGCCAACATCGCTGTATCATACTATCTTCTCGAAATTTCCCAAATAGAGAAACAGTACACCGAAAAGATTAATAGTTATGCAGTCAAGGCCTTGCTTTATGATTCAAAATCTGCCGAGAGTCTGGTAGCCAAGGCTTTTTACTACATACAAACAAAGGAGTACAAACTGGCGCTACCACACCTTGAAAAGGCTCTGGAGTATAATCCTAATTCATCTTTTGCAATACAGATGCTTGCGGATTTCTATTTTCGTATAATCCCAAATTCTGGCAAATACTTGGAGTACGCCCTGAAGGGGGTTCAGCTTGATGTTGCAGCCAATGATTCTGTTACCCAGAGCTATCTCTACTTAAACCTGAGCAATGCCTTCATCCAAAATGGTTTTGTTGATGAGGCGATTATGTACATCAATAAATCACTTAACCACAATCCAGAGAACTACTATGCGCCTTACGTAAAGGCCTTGATCATGTACGCCAAGGAACCTAATATTGAACGGACCAAACGATCATTAATTAAGGAATGGAAAAAGGACACCAACCGTTTAGACATCTTGCAGGAAGTGGCGAAATTCTACTTTTACGAAGAAAACTATGACAGTGCTTTTCATTACTATAAGATATTTGTTGCTGCCAAAGAAGCAAATGGACTCGATATTTACCCTCAGGAAAATATCAGAATTGGTAAGGTTTATGAAAAGATGGGTCTCGATGAACAGTCAAAGGATTTTTACCAGGCTTATGCAGAGTACTGTGAAAATGACCAGTCCATCTACAAAAGTGCGAGCCTGGCTGTGAAATTTGCTAATGAGGGAAAAATTGACCTGGCCATTGAACAATTCAACATCTTTGCAATGCAGGATAATTTTCAATACTGGATGCTCATATTTCTGAAAATTGACCCGCTCATAAACCCTTTGAAAGACAATGCAGCATTTGATGATGTCATGCAAAAAATCGAGGATAGGTTCTGGGAAAATCAGTCCAGGCTAAAAGAGTCGCTGGAGGAAGAAGGACTGATTTAAAATGGAAATTGGATAGTGAAAGTCCCAGCAAGGCGATTCCTCGAATATGCTGTACTTGGGGTTATCCACCTTGAATACCAATCTGCATTTGTGACTAAACCCCAAAAATTTTCTTAAATATCAGGTGAAATCCAGGAACTTCACAAAATTGTTCCGTCACGCATGAAATGTTTCTTTAACCCGGAATCAATGTCGTTTAGATATGGTTTAATTCTCTCGGCTTCAACTATTGAACTTAACTGGATGCCAAAGCTCTAAATGAATGATTTAGAGGGTTCTATTCAGGTTTTGAATATTCGATTAGTTCCTCTACGTATACATAATCACCTTGAGTCTGAGTAAGCATAATGAAGGTTTTCAATGCCGGAGCATACAACCAAACCTCCTCTTCATTTGCGCTATATCCTCTCGAATTAGTGATTTTACCTGTGTATTTAATTGTGTAGGCCATGAATGTTCCAGCATCTACAGTTTCTTCCTGGTATGATAATATCTCAGCATCTTGACTTTGGTTTCCCGTTGTGCCATCCTGACTTGTCCAATTATTCTCATATTTCCACTTTTTACCCACTTCCAGAGGCCAGTCGTACTTAGGTGTTTCGCTTTCTTCCGGCTTCACAATGTCAATAACGGGAATGGTATCATTTCCGATGGTCATACCTAAAACTCCATCAACACTGACTATTTCTCTTGTATCTTCCCCATCAGAGCGTACTTCTCCTTCCGTTGTTACGCCTTTATATTTCCAGACCCATTTTTCACCAACTTGATAATCAGCTAGAGTTGGTTGTTGGGTAATATCAGATTTTTTTGGGCTATTGCAAGCACCTAAAATTATAATTGGTAAGAATATTACTATTTGAAATTTCATGTAAAAGCATTTTTAATGTACCTACTTCTCCCTAATCCCTTTTATCAGCTTGCTCATGCCATTCTTGGCGCTAAAGGCAGTCTGTCCTAAAACCTCAAATTACTAAAAATTATATGCCTCTGAAGTTAATAAACGATCTTTCTTTTGGGAAAGCAGGTTATTAGAGAGTCTGACAGTGCTGATAAAAATGCGTTTCGATGCATTTAATCTTTGGTTGGTGGTCGTTTTCATCAATTTATTCCTATAAATAATAAAAAATCTCTTTCCATAATTTTCTAACAATTGACAATTTACGTCCCTAAAATTTGAAGTACATCCAAATTCAAACCAGCTCTGGGTTAACCTCATACCTGTTTCATATGTATCGAGGAAAGTTAATTATCTAAATCCAATTCAATCACTACAGGCAAATGATCTGATAAGATCAGGGAGGTGTCAGTGCTAATGATATTGGCTTTAGTTACCTTATTTGCCAAATTTTTAGATGCAAAAATATAATCCAGTCGTCTTTGATCTCCATGTTCGCCTTCTTTTTCAATCAATGTTGGGAAGCTTCCTGAAAAAGCATAGGAAGAGTCACGCATCTTGGCTTCAAGATCAGTGAATCCAAAATCCATTACTTCCTGAATCACTGAATAATCAAGTTTACCCTGATTCAGGTTTACATCTTTGTATTTTATATCCATTTCATTGAAAAAAGGTTCCAGCCTTCCATGTGCATAAAATACCGAATCAAGTGGAGAGAGGTTATTAAAGTCTCCGGCAAGGATTACTCCTGTATTGGGAGGAAGTCTTTCAACATCCTTTAGGATTTGATCTATTTCTTTTTTTCTGATTTCCCAGTTGCCAGGGTGTAGATGAATAACGTAAAAGTATATACCCCGGATCTTCACCCGCAGTAAGCCATGATGGAAACCTTCTATGACTCTATATATATCTTCTATGGGATATCGTGAAGTGACACCTGTTGGAAATCCATTCTCCTTCAACAAGGCAGAATAAGCGTGGCCGTAACTTTTGGCATCTTCAGCTAATTTTTGATTTGTATATTCATTAAGCTCCTGAAGTGAAACAATATCAGGTTGTTGCTCATTCATCCATGCAATCCATGCCTTTTTTCTTTCCGGTACTTTGGTGAAACCATACCAGACATTGTAGCTAATAATTTTCAAATTATCGGATTTTTGATTTACGTTTTTTCTCTCTGAATTACACGAATAGAAAAAAAAAGTATATAGCACGAAAATGGCTTTTAGTGTAATCTTTACAGATTTATTCATTATTGAAGCACTTTTTGGTGTAATTATTTAACTATGATCTTTTTCATGGTTTCCTAGTCTCTGGATTACGAACTGTAAGCATGGTGTACATTCTTAACACCTGAATAAAATAACGGCAAATCAATTTACCATCTATGCATATTAAACGGAACAATTGAAGGGAATAATTTAACATTAATTAATGACCACTGACTATTGCCCAATCACAGATCGACAACCAACTGGTATCTCCTCCACTGGTCTTAAGCTCAGGCCTATGCCAGAGTGGTCTTTGCAGTAATTGCTACTGATTTTGAATGTCAGAAGGCGTATAGCCAAATTTTTCATGAAAGCACTTGCTGAAATAGGACGGGCTTCCAAAGCCCACCTGAAAAGCAATCTCCGCCGCAGTAGCTGCTTTCTGTTTCAATAAATCATGCGCTCTTTGCAGCCTGAAGCTGCGGATAAACTGGTTGGGAGAATCGCCAATCAGTGCAGTCAACTTGCGGTGCAGCTGAGAACGACTCATAGCCAGTTGTTCTCCCAGCTGCTCAACACCAAATTTTTCATTGCCAATGTTCTTCTCAACCTCTTCAATCAATTGATTTAGAAACTGCTCGTCGATAGAGGTCACGGCAATGTCCTTTGGTTTCAGCACACCCTCTTTCCTGTATTTTTCACGGAGCAGACTGCGTGATTCTATCAGGTTTTTTACCCTGACCAAAAGCTCCTTAGGCACAAAAGGCTTGGTAATGTAATCATCTGCCCTGGTCCGCAGACCTGCTATTTTATCCTCCGAATCAGACTTGGCTGTTAGCAAAACAATGGGAATATGGCTGGTTTTGGGGTCACCTTTCAATGTGCGACACACTTCATAGCCATTCATTTTCGGCATCATCACATCACTGAGTATCAGGTCGGGAATGATTTCAAAAGCACTATCAACACCTTGAGCCCCATCGACAGCTAGCTGAACCCTGTATTGATGTCCCAATGTATCCTGCACATAATTCCTCACGTCGGGATGATCCTCGATGAGGAGAATGAGCGGCAATTCCGGATTTTGCAAGATCGAATCCTCAGAAAGAGTTCCGGTGTCATCCGGCTCTACCTTTATTCCGGGTGCAGTTGATCGTTGAACATCAGTCGGAGGTCTCAGCTGCGGCAGATCCATTGGGATAAGCACCGTAATTTGTGTGCCTACCCCAGGTGTGCTCGTAGCTGTAATGATTCCTCCATGCAGCACTACCAATTCTTTGGTAAGCGCCAAGCCGATTCCTGAACCCTCATGTTGTGAAAGCTGATTGTTATCGGACTGGTAAAACCGATTGAATATCTGATCTATTTCTTCGGCCGGAATGCCACTCCGCACTGTCCGACACCTTGATGTTGTACATGCTGCCGTCACCTTTTACCTGCATCCAAGACTGAATGGAAATTTTGCCATGCTCGGGGGTAAACTTGAAGGCATTTGACAGCAGGTTCGTGAGGATGGTCTCGAGCTTTGCCCGGTCATAGCTGAACTCCAGAAACTCTGGTTGAACATCCAGTTGCAAGTTGATGTGCTTTTGCTCTGCCATGGAATGAAAGGACATGGAAACTCCTTTAATTACGGCAATAATATCAGATCTGGATACATCCAACTCCAATTTTCCTGATTCGATTTTTGAAAGATCCAGGAGTTGATTTACAAGATCAAGTAATCTGGATGCATTGCGCTTCATCACTTTCAGCTGCTTTTTTACATCTAATTGCTGAATTTTTTCTATCAAATCGTCCAGAGGGCCGAGGATGAGCGTCAGGGGCGTTCGAAACTCATGTGAGATATTGGCAAAAAACCGGGACTTCATCCGGTCCAGCTCTTTTTCTTTCTCTAATAATTGCCGATTACGTCTGATCCTGAGCCTTTGCACATAATAGAGCAATCCGCCCAGAATAAAAAAAGATATCGCAGCCCCAGCATAACTTATGTTTCTGTATCGGGCTGTTTCATTGATCGCCCTGAGGTTTTCTATTTCCTGCTCTTTTTTTTCTGACTGATACCTCACCTCCATTTCATGCATTTTGGCCTCAGATTCCATAGTAAAAATGCTGTCCGTAATGACATTCGCCTGTACCAGGTGGTCGTAGGCATTTTGATAATCCTGGAGGGCATATTCACAATCTGCCAGCAAATACAGCCCTACCCGATGCTGGTCCACATTTACATTTTCAGACAGCTGGATGGCCTGGAGGGCATATTTTTTGCTTCGGGGATGTCCCCCATTTTCAGATATGTTTCACAAATATCATTGCAGGTATGAGCAGCACTGCCAATTCTCCCAAGTTCTTTCTTCAATGCCAATGCCTGGAAAAGATAGCTGAGGGATTCATCATATCTATCCATGCTGTTCAGTGTCGAACCGATGTTCCCAAGAAGTATTGATTCATCTATCTTAAAGTTCAGGTCCCTGGCCAGCACCAGAGTCGTATCAAAATAGGCAAGCGCCTGGTCAAATTTTTCCATTTTTTGATTGACCACCCCCATTCTGGTCAGGTTGTAAACGACGCCTTCCATGTCATCATTGCCTCGGTCCATGGCAAGGGCTTTCGTGAAGTATTCCTCGGCCTCCTTAAGTTTGGAGGTAAGCAGATAGATACCGCCAATATTTGAAAGCACTATGGAAATGCCACGCCTGTCATTGATTGTTTCCTTAATTTCCAGGGCCATAAAATTGTATCTGATGGCCTCTTCATATTGTGCAAGCGCTTTATAAATGCCTGCAAAACCGGAATAGCATTGGGATATTTTTAGCTTTTGACCCCTTTCCTCATAGATGGCAAGTGCCCGATTTAAATAGCTGATCGCTTCAGCAAAGTCTCCTTCTTCCTCAAAATAGTGACTCAAATGAAAAAATCCGGAGGCCAGAAACAGGTTATCATCGACCTGCTCGGCCAAATTCAAACCTGTCTGAAGGCAGGTAAGGCCTCTGATCTTTGTCCCCTTTCAAAAAATGAATGATCGCCAGCTCGTATTGGCTGCGCACCTCTCCTGTCTTAAAATTGATCGATTCTGCCAATGCATTTGCCTGGGTAGCAAAATCCAGTGCTTTCGCATGGTCCACATATTCATATTCAGCCGCAAGCTCCAGCAGCACGTTGACTTTTAGGGTATCTTCAGATTTTGTTAAGGCGATGGATAGGCTATCAATTCTGTCTGCATCAGCCAAGACAGGCATTGCTGTAAACAGACAAAGGGTTACGGCTAATATGGCTCTTCTCATAAATCCCAAAAAAAAACAATTTTTAATATAATTAAATTCCACAAAGAATTGCTTCGGCGCTTCTAATTTTTAATTTTTACGCCCTTTAAATTCGCCCTTTTCTAACTGCAATTAAATCGATATGAAATATCTCCTGACCTTACTATTTCTGTGTACATACACGCTAATGTTCAGTCAATCAGTTAAAAAACCACTGGATCACAGCACATATGATACATGGAATACCATTAGAAATGTGCAGGTGAGCAATGATGGCAATTGGGTCAGCTACCGGCTGCAACCCGGTCAGGGAGATCCAACTTTGATGATTTATGACAAAGCGGGTATAGAAAAAGGACGCTTTGAAAGATCGAAAGGTGCAACTTTTACCTGGGATGCAAAATATTTAACCTGGACCATCACGCCATTGTTGGATTCGATGAAAGCCATGCGGCGCAGAAGGTGGAAAAGGAGGATCTTCCCAAGGATACACTGGCTATTTTCAATCTTGCTAACCAAGCCATGGTAGAAAATACCCAATGTTAAATCATTCTCAGTTCCTGAAGAGTGGTCAGGACATCTTGCCTATCTGCTTGATCCGCTCAAAGTTCCCGAAGATACCACCATTGCTGACAGCCTGAAAATCGTTCCAAAACCCAACAATGATGAAAATGGCTACACACTTATTTTGCGAGATCTCAAATCGACCAGGCAGGATACTTTCCGCTATGTGATCGATTACAAATTTTCTAAATATAACCATCAACTGGTTTTTCAATCTACCGGAGACAGCACATTTCTGCCGGGGATTTATCATTTTGATTGTAAAAAGTCGGAGACTCCAACCATTATTTCGCCATGAAGGCAAATACAAGCGACTCACCTTCGACGAACATGGAAATCAGGTGGCTTTTCTTGCCGACCTCGATACGGCAAAGCATACCACCAGGCATCACGGCATCTATCACTGGACGCCAAAACAGGACTCTGCCATCCTGCTTCTGGATACTACTCATGCCTTTGTGCCTCAAGGCTGGATGATCAGTGAGCACGACACTTTGTATTTTTCAGAAAATGGGAACAGGCTATTTTTTGGAATCGCTCCTACACCGCAGCTGCCCGATACCACACTGCTGGAGGAAGAAATCGTCAATGTGGAAGTTTGGAACTATAAAGATCCCGACTCTACACGCAGCAAAATATTGAAGTGAAACAAAGACCAGAAAAAGCCTTTCGCTGCTGGTACGATACAAGGCAATCATGGTTTTTGTTCAGCTAGCCAATGAGGAAATGCCTGAAGTGATCATCGCAGATGAGGGAAATGCAGACTTTGCTATTGGAATGGCCAATGAAAAGATATCAACAGCACATTTCCTGGGAAGGTTCCCCATTGCGGAACGATGTTTTTCAGGTTCAGCTGGCGACAGGTAAAGCGGAAAAAATTATGGAAAACCTGAGGAGCTATCAGTATGGTCTTTCCCCAAAAGGGAAGTATTTCTACTGGATTGACACGCAAGATTCCTGCTGGTATGCCTATCAGCTTTGAGACTGGAAAAACCAATAATCTTACCAGGTCTTTACCGGCTTCCTTTACTGAAGAAATTCATGATGCACCCACCCCGCCATCTCCTTACGGAATCGCCGGGTGGACAGAGCAGGATGAACAGTTGCTGATTTATGACCGGTACGATATCTGGAGTGTCGATCCGACAGGTAAGAATGCGCCGGTAAATCTGACCAATGCCAGGGCAGAGAAGGAAAGTGTACCGCTATCTCAAACTCGATCGCCGGGAGCGCTGGATAGATCCCAAGCAGAAGATTTTGTTGCACACCTACGATGAAATATCCAGGGATGAGGGATATGCCATGCTAAATCTGAAGAAAAATAATGGGCCAACTCAGCTAATAGAAGGAGGCCAACAGTTTTCCGCCCCACCAAGGCACTTGAAGGTGAGACCCTGGTTTACACCACGGAAAGCTTCCAACGATTCCCGGATTTACTGCTATCTGACCTTTCATTTACATCCTCAAAGCAAATCAGCAAGGCCAATCCACAACAAAATGAGTATTCCTGGGGAACAACTGAACTCATGACCTGGACCTCGCTGGACGGTGTTGAGCTGGAGGGGCTGCTCTTCAAACCAGAGAACTTCGACCCAAATCGCAAATATCCGATGATCGTTAATTTTTATGAAAAAAGTTCTACTGAGCTGCACGACCATATATATCCGAAACCAGAACGCTCTACAATCAATTATGCGCTTTATGTAAACAATGGCTATGTCATCTTTAATCCGGATGTACATTATCGCATCGGATACCCTGGAGAAAGCTGCTATAATTCCGTGATCCCGGGCGTCACTAAGCTGATTGACCAGGGCTTTATCGACAGGGATCGCATAGGCGTGCAGGGCCACAACTGGGGTGGATATCAGATCGCCTATCTGGTGACAAAGACCGATATGTTTGCCGCTGCAGAGGCCGGACACCTGTGCCAAACATGATCAGCGCCTACGGGGGCATCCGCTGGT
>CALNYY010000032.1:0-4678 GCA_942490835.1 uncultured Saprospiraceae bacterium | reverse complement strand
GTACCACTAATGTACAGAGTAAAATATATTTTTTATCGACGATAACAACTACTACTATATACATAGGATGGTAGTAGTTCCAAATTTTAGATCACTTCCAATTTTTTAGTTTGTACATAAGAGGTATAGACTGCGTATTTATATTCTTTACTACCGAAATCTTTAAATAGATGATGTAATATTAGTGTGAATATTATGGGATTCACTGGCAAAGTTTGGATGAACAAAGGGAATAGGCAAAAACTTGTAACTATTCCAAAATGTAGCGACATCCTTCCTGGCGACAGAGTGAAGATAGAAAAAGTCGAAGAATCCGATTGTATAGAGCAATAAAAGGGATTGACGGCCATCGCCGACCCGATCCCCATCAGAATACCAGCAGAACTGGCTCCATCAACCCATGATGTAGCTTGTTCTTTGATGTATTTAAACCTTTCGATTTAAGGGTGTAAATGTGGAATCGTTGGAGAAAAGTGGAGTTAGTATATTCCTGAACAAGGATGTGATCCTTTGGATTCTCGAATCAGACCTCTACAGGCCAAAAGCTAAATACGGCAGGCTCATTTCTATAGACCACACTCACGTAATCATAGAATTCGGTCAAGGCCCGCTCACTGGTCAGCAAAAAGCATACCTGCGAAACAGTATCCAAAGGATTGATTTAGATAAAAACCAAAGGGGTGGTAAGGATTAAAAGCGACACCCCTTTCGACATTGAGATCTTCAAGACAATTGCTGACATCGTAAGTTCCGCCCCAGATCAACTATTCAATTTCAAGAAATACATGAACTTCATAGTTGAGAAATATCCATCTCGAATTCTATATGGCCTATCAGTGCTGAAATTCTCATCATATCAAGAATTGTCAAAACTCCTTAGCCTGGGCAACATGACTTATATCAGACGATTATTGGCTAAATTCATTCAAGAAGGAATTGTGACAGAGGTAAAAAGGGAAGACACAAAATACCGGATTATGACGAGATTCTGGAAGACGATATATCCCAATTCACCACAAACACCGATTTTTTTTAAACTGACATCTGATTGGGATCAAGCCATCAATTATTTAGAAAAGGCAATCTTAAGAAGATACGAATCAGATGAATTTCTATCACCAATCACTATCCGATCCAACAAATGGTACACTTATTATAAAACCACAAAATCACAGTTCAATGAGTTAAAAAGTAAAGAGGCCAACTCAATAGGCAGATGCTACCAATGCAATCGCTTGATAATGAAAAATGAAAAGCCAGGCAAGAATTATCACACTTTTGCTGTTGGAAAAGTATGCTCAACCTGCACAAATAAATATTCACACATGATAGGAAAATGGAGATCACAGAACAAATAAATGAATTCAAAGATTTTATTGAAGGGAATTATAGAGATGTCTTGATGGAAAATCACAGGACTGGAAAAAATTATTTAGAGATAAATTACAGAAAACTCTGTCGATTTTCAATCGACCTTGCTCAATCCATCATTGACCATCCTAAAGAAACCTTTGAAGCTTTCAAAATTGCAGTAAAAGAAATCTTAGACCTGGACAAAGAAACTATTTTTGAGATTAGGGTAAAGAACCTCCATGATAACCTCTCAATCCCAATAAGAAATATAAGAAGCCACCACATCAACAGATTTATAGTGACTGACGGCCATGTCAAGAACCGCACCAATGTTAAACCAAGAATAAAGAGCGCAAGATTCGAGTGTCCATCTTGCGGCAACATTATAACCCTCATCCAATTGGACAAAAATTTCAGAGAGCCCGCAAGCTGCAACTGCGGCAGAAAAAACAAATTCACATCAATCTCAAAAGAGATGATTGACATACAGATGTTATCTCTCGAAGAACCATTCGAGAACCTTGGTGAAGATACAGTCCCGCAAAGATTGGCTATATTGCTTAAACACGACCTCACTGACAACACCAGACAAAAGCAATACCTGCCAGGCAAACCTATAAAAATCAGCGGAATGCTCAAAGAAATGCCGATCTATACAAAAGGCGGGAAAAGTGTCGATGTAGATTGGATATTGGAGGCCAACTACTGCGAAAGCCTTGAGGACGATTTGACAAAGACAAATTTCACACCAGATGAAATCAAAGAATTTGAAGAGCTATCAAAAACCCCAGACATCTTCAATAAGCTTGTCAGGTCCGTCGCTCCAGACTTAAAAGAAATCGATAAGGTAAAAGAAGCTGTCCTGCTTTACCTTGTGAAAGGCACCCCTAAACAATCCAAAGAAGGCAAACGTGCAAGGGAATTCTTCAGCATCTTATTGATAGGCGATCCGAGCGGAGGTAAAAGCCAGGTAGGAAACGAGGTCAAGCTTTTATCCTGGAGATGCAAGAAAGCTGTTGGCGCATCCGCATCAGGAGTCGGTCTGACTGCAAGCGCTGAAAAAGATGAAACATTGAACATGCGTGTCCTATCCGCCGGCCCATTGGTACTCTGCAACGAAGGCCACATCGTAATCGATGAATTTGATAAGATGGATAAGGAAGTCACATCACACCTTCATGAATCAATGGAAGACGGTACAATCAACATCGACAAATCCCAGGTACACGGAACACTCAAAGCCCGAACGCCGGTATTCATGATCGGCAACCCAAAGCTCGGCTCATTTGATAACTTCGAACCTATCAGCAAACAAATCGGTTTACCAACACCTTTAATCAGCAGATTCGATCTGATATTTCCAATAAGAGACATCCCCGATAAAGCCAAAGATGAGACTATAGCCGATGCTATCCTCAACAAACACACCAATATCGATGACACCAACGAACGTGAGATCCCGCTTCAACTATTGAAAAATTATATTTGTTATGTGTCGCTTAATATTAAACCCAAACTCTCAGACGAAGCCAGAGATGAAATCAAGAGATTCTTTTTAGGCGTGCGAGCCCAGAGTTCCCAGAACGGCCCAATAGGGGTAAAACACAGACATCTTGAAGGGTTGATAAGAATGGCTGAGGCCTCTGCAAAGCTACATATGCGAGATGAAGTGACTGTCTGGGACGCCCAAAAAGCCATCGAACTGATGACATTATCACTGACAGCATTTGGCCTTGATAAAGATACCGGAAAAGTGGATGTCGATAAGATCTATACTGGCATCTCATCATCCCAAAGAAATAAGATAGGAATAATTAAGAAAATCATCGAAGAGCTTGATGATGGAAAACGTAAAAAGATCCAAGTCGATGAAATCATCATGAAGGCCAACAATGAAGGAATTGATGAAGATAAGACTGTGGAGATCATCGAAAAACTAAAAAGAACCGGTGATATATTACGTATCGATAGAAGACATATCCAAAAAATCTAAACTATCGATCCCCATGCAACCGAAAACCAGTCCAACCTGCCAATACCGTGAAGTCTGCACTAAACCAGAGATGACGTGGATTATACATGTCCCGCCTGGCGACCAGCCACACTTGAAGGCTACTACGAAGGATAAACCCTCGCCCTTTTTGAGGGTGAAAGGGCGAGCGCCCGGAGGTAGCCAGAATGGTAATACATAATGAGATGCAAAAGATTGTTAATGACATATTTCATGAGATTATTAAACGTGTTAGCGACGAGATCGAGCGGGATGCTACGGCAAAAAGTCAGACGCCGCTTACGTGGCCTGAACATGACAGCCAGGTCCGCTCAAAGATTGCGAGTGGCATCTTGAGATCAATCGCATTCGCACAGGACACCGACGGCAACCAACCTTAAATACTCATCCGGTTTTCCCCTGATTAACGAGGGAAAACCCTTAATATATAAAAAAACAAACGGAGCGTGAAAAAAGTGAAAGAAGAAGACTTTAACTTCAACCCGGTCGAGCCGGGCATCTGGAAGCACGAGAACGAAGGCGATGCTATCTTTGGAGTGCTCATCAACACCGAGCCTAAAGACGAAGCCAACGACCTCAGTGCTAAATATTACATCGAGACCGTGACCGGTATGATGATGGTCTGGGGCAGCGCCGTCCTTGATGATAGGATGAAGCTTGTAAAGTTAGGGACTCCTGTGCGGATTACCTATATGGGAAAGAAACAGAACGCCAAGGTAGAAACTTCAAGTGTTCACTGTCGAGACAGGGAAAAAGAGGCAGACTCCACCAACGGAGACACCATCAACACTGACCGAGGAGGCGGTCGAAAAAAAACAATAATTTTTTTTTATATTCAAAACCCAGAATGACCCAGATACAAACCCGAAACCAGACCGACTATGATGCCGACAAAGTTATATCGTTCCTCAATAGCATCGGCCACATCAGCTATTGGATATACAACCGAATGTCTTTCCTTTCTTTGACGTCCTGTGCTTGAGTGAACTAAAATAGCAATTAAATTTTCGGAAAAATTCATTCAGTATTCAACCGGCAATGTTTGGTCATTTAATGCCCGAGTTCAGATATTGTTCCTGATTTCAATATTCCACTGCTGAGTTTTTGATTCCTGATGTAGGGGAGCATGCAGACGGAATATATGATTAATTCCGTTTCCATGAGTCTATGATTTTATACAAACACCGGCTTTTTCAAAGCTTTGGAGATGTGAATCACAGAAGAAAGATGCACACAGATGAAATGGTTGCGAATATTTTAATCTTAAGTTAAAATTACAGATGATATCCCCATATAGTTGACAATATAACTTCA
>CALNYY010000031.1:0-15634 GCA_942490835.1 uncultured Saprospiraceae bacterium | reverse complement strand
GGTATTATGGCGGAGTACGGTCGTGATGAAAATTGACCTAGTTGGGGAAAAGAACCGGGGGCTTGCTATGGGCTTGAACGAATCGGCGGGCTACCTTGCTGTCGGTGGTGTCGCTTTTCTGACGGGCTGGATTGCATCAGAATATGGCGTACGACCATATCCATTTTATCTGGGAATTGCTTTTGCATTCATCGGATTGATATCCAGTTGGCTGCTGGTAAAGGATACCGTTCACCATGTCAATACGGAGACGAAGACGAGCGACCTCCCAAAATTGAAAAATGTCTTTTGGGAAACCACCTGGATAAACAAGAACCTGGGATCTATTTCCCAAGCGGGATTGGTCAATAACCTCAATGACGGGATGGACTGGGGCCTGTTCCCGATTTTATTGGCAACCAAAAATTTCAATCTGGAACAGATTGGAAAAATCGTCGCACTATACCCCATAGTCTGGGGGTTGGGTCAATTGTTTACCGGAAAAATGGCAGACCACTTCAATAAAAAGAATATGCTCTTTTGGGGCATGTTGGTACAAGGTTTTGCTTTGTTCCTGATGATATATGCGAACAGCTTTTTCCATTTTGCTGCCCTTTCTGTGGTGCTGGGTGTCGGAACTGCCATTGTCTATCCTACTTTTTTAGCTGCTATTGCGGATTATGCCCATCCCCAGCAAAGGGCTGAAAGCATAGGTGTGTTCCGTCTGTGGCGTGACCTCGGTTATGCGGTCGGGGCATTATTGACCGGTATTCTCGCCGACTCACTGGGCATCAATTGGGCCGTTGGCTCTATCGGGGTTTTAACGATTTTATCTTCAATAATCATTTTAATACGGATGGAATCCAACAAACCAATTACCATGACAAAAACTCAAAAAGAAAATGATTGTATTTCTAAAAATGAAATAGAACATCTAATAGCATCTGGTGAAAAGATATTGATTCTCGATGTCAGAAGTAGCGAAGAATACAAAAAACAGCATATTGAGGGAGCAATGAATATCCCACTTGATATACTCGAAAATAAGGCAACCGAACTAAAGGAAGGTGATCTCATTATTACCGCTTGCGGAAAGGGAGGAGGAAGGTCGGCTAAAGCTGCGCAGCTTTTGACTGCAAAGGGATTTAGCTCAAAATGGTTGTGTGGTGGGACGTTTGGGTGGAATTAATCGGTAAATGAAATTAATGTTTTATGATAACGCTGGCATTGATATTAGGCTTTTTCTACGGATACTTTTCCGTCAAGGGACAGTTCTGTATGAATTCAGGATTTTCCAATGTGACCAGAAAAAAGGACACCACAAAATTAAAGAGCTATATTCTGGCTATCCTCATTCAGATAATTGCTTTACCTATCCTCTTTACATTTCTCATTTACAATGAATCAACAGCTACCTTAGTTAATAACATTTATTTACCCCCACTCTACTTAGTAGGAAATATCTTAGGGGGCTTTTTATTTGGAATATTCATGCATTACACTGCTGGGTGTGGTGCCGGAATTTTCTATAAAATCGGGGAGAAAAATACCGGGGCAATCTTCGCAGTAATCGGTTTTGTTGCTGGGGTATATTTGCTGGAAAAGGGGTTCTTGGCGTTTGTCAAAGAAGCCGGACAAAGTATCACCCTCTTAAACCAAAATCCTATCTGGCAGTTTTCTTCGTCAAAAGTAGCAGCATTTGCTGCCCCTACAATTGTCAGTTTAATAGCGCTTACCCTAATTTTAATTTTGTTGAGGAAAGAAGATAAAAAGCCCAGTGGAGCTGTATGGGGCTGGAAAAAAACCGGATTGAGCATCGGTGCTTTGGGTGTGTTAGTCTGGATGTCTGCTATACTTTCACATATTCCTTATGGAATGTCCATTATTCCGAGCGATTGACCTTGTAGATTTTTCTATTACCTGGGGATTATTATTCGTATTGGGAATTCCTTTGGGGGGCTTTTTGGTGTTCCCACAAAAATGAAAAACATTTTGCTCTTCCTAAACCAAATATTATCGGAAAAAGATTATTTGGAGGATTTGGGCTTGGTGCTTCAGCGAGCGTGGCAGCAGGCTGTACGGTCGGTCACGGTTTAACCTTTGTTCCCCTTCTTGGACTTGGAAGTATAGTTAGCATTGTCTTTATTTTCTTAGGTAGTGCATTGATGGGGTATCTAACACGGAAATAAAATCAGGCTACTTACTTTTAAAACAAATATGGGTTTTGAGTAAAATGTTCAACACCAAATATGGATGAATAAAAAATTTCTAATCATAAGTGGCATTCTTGCTTTTCACTTTTTTCTGGTGCTGCCTAATTGTAATGAAGCGCCAAAAGAAAAACCTGCTGATGATATTGTTCCATTAACCAAACATTGGGAAAAGGCAATTCCTCACCAGGAAATACCTTTTGGTCTTCAATCAATAAGTGCAGCATCTTGTGGCGCATGCCACCAGAAAATCTATCATGAATGGAAACAATCTACTCATGCTGTTGCGTTCCAGGATTTACAGTTCCAAGCGGAATGGAAAAAAGATGATATATATGCTTGTTTGAATTGCCATACTCCCCTTCAGAATCAACAGGAATTTATTGTGACAGGACTTATCAATGGAGATTATAAAACACCTTTAAAAGAAATCAATCCCCATTTTGATAGAAAACTTCAGAAGGATAGTATCACCTGTGCGACCTGTCATGTTCGGGATGGGAGTGTGATTGGTACTAACGGGACTAAAAATGCGCCACATAAAACGATTAAAGACGTTGAATTCCTTTCAGAGAAGTTATGTATCAGTTGCCATAATGTGGTAGATGAACTGAATCCCGTTTTGGTTTGCACCTTTGAAACAGGTGATGAATGGGATAATAATTGGGCAAAAAAAAGCGGCAAAACCTGTATCTCCTGCCACATGCCCGAAACAGAGCGTCCCATCCACCCAGAAACGGAAAAACGATTATCGCATTTTCATCATTTTCCAGGTTCCGGTATCCCGAAGTTTTTTGATATGGAGGCAAAAGGACTGGAGAGCATGGAAATCACAGAGAGTAGCTTTAAAAAAGTGTATTCGGTCGGAGAAACAATTGATTACTCACTTAAAGTTAAAAACAGCTTTGCTGGTCATTCTGTGCCAACAGGAGACCCGGAGCGGTTCTTTTTAGTGTCCTTCCGCTTGGTGGATAGCCGAGGCAATATCCTATATGAAGAACAACATCTGATAGGAGAAAAATGGCAATGGTATCCGGTTGCTAAAAAACTCTCGGATAATAACTTAAAGCCTTTAGAAGAAAGAGAATTCATTTTTAAATATGACATTAAAAAACAGGGAATATTAACTTTTACGGTCGAAATTACAAAGCATCGAATGACAGAGGAAAATGCAAAACATAACGGTATCCTGAGCAAATATCCTTTGTCCATTGAAGTATTTAAGAAACAATATAATATCAAAATCGAATAGAATGAATGCAGAGAATAATTTATTTGATAAAACAGCATTCGATTATGACCAATGGTTTGAAGAACATGAGAATGCTTATCGAAGCGAATCTGTTGGCGGTTAAAACAATTTGTCCGGCTGGCAAAGACGCTTGAAGTGGGTGTCGGCACAGGACGTTTTGCTGCCGAACTGGGAATTCAAAAAGGAATCGATCCTGCACCCAACATGGCTGCAATGGCAAGGAAAAGGGGGATTGACGTTGAAATAGGGGTGGCTGAAAACCTGCCTTACGCCGACCGTCAATTCGATTTTATCCTTATGGTGGTGGTGGACTGTTTTGTTGATACGATATTGAAAAACGTACAGTGAAGTTTATCGAGTACTTAAACCTGGTGGACAAATCATCATCGGTTTATTGGATAAAAACGGAGCCGTTGCAAAAAAGTATGAAGCTAAAAAAGCTCCCGATAATGTCTATTGGTATGCTCATTTTCATACTACCGAGGAAACAGTTACTATGCTTGAAAATGCAGGCTTTAGTGGTTTTGATTTTTGCCAGACGCTTGTCGTTTCTAATCCTTCGGAAGTAGAACAGCCAATGTCAGAGTATGGCATCGGAAGTTTTGTTGTAACTTGCGCTATAAAATATAACAGTAACTTTTTCCGCCCCTTTCTCCTGAATAGGCAATCGTTTTTACTTTTATTATAGCATTATGCAAGATTTTTTACCGAGAATTGCCTAATTTGTTTGAAGACGGCGGATTTTATATAAATCGTCGCCATACTTCGTATGTATGAAATGTTTGTATTATTTTATTTTTCAGTTCCACGTCGCAAAGATGATTATTTTTTTAATTCGATGTTATTTTTATTCTAATTCATCCTGCAACCTTAACCGCATTCAAAATAGCCAACAATGACACTCCGACATCTGCAAAACCACTTCCCACATAGTAGCTAAACCGCCAGTACCTAAAATTGTTGGAGGGAATGTGCTATTATATTAAAAATTTAAGCGTTAATCCTATTGCTAACCAGGCATAACATATAAAAGCCAAGTATTTTAAAACTTTCTCCATCCATCTACTTTTTGGTGCCATTTCTTTGGGTTGCTCTAGCCTTTTTTCTAAAAAATCCTAAATACACCAAAAAAGCGGATAACGCCACAAAGGCTATATTCAGATAGAAAGTGTAATCAATTTTAAAATGTTCTGTTTCTGTAATTTTAGTAGCGGAAGAGTCGGGAAGGATATTAAACCATTCAAAAGTATAATGAAGGGTCAAAGATGTTCCAATCAAGGCAGTAAATAATAGAGCTAAAATGAACAAAGACATTTTCCAGCCATAGTATTTTGCATTAATTCTCAAAACCGGAAATACTACGAGGTCACTAAAAATAAATGCCATTACTCCGGCAAAACTCACTCCTTTTCCAAACAATAATGCTGCTAATGGAATATTTCCCATTGAACCGATAAAGGTCATAAAGGCAGTCATGGGACCGACTATAATATGTTCTACAAGCGTCAGAAAACTAAAATCAGTATTACCATTGCCACTATTAATAAAAAGCGTTTGAAAAAAACTATCAGGTATAAAAGCAGATACAACCCCAGCAATCGTAAAACCGAGTGTGACATCTTTCCAAACCATTTTCCATTCCATTGCATACTGCTTGGCTACCCTTGCCCAGCTCTGTGAAGATCGCATTCTTTCTTTCCAATCTTTATCGCTTTCTGATTTGGAGCCGCCTTGTTCCTGCAAATTATTACGGGCTTGTTCAATTAGTTTCTTAGGATTAATTAATCTAACCAACATCCAACAGATAATAATCAGTAACAGTCCGCCAACATATTCTCCCACGACAAATTGCCAGCCAAGGAAAATGGAGATGATAATTCCTAATTCAATAACTAAGTTTGTGGAAGCAAGTAAAAAAGCGAGAGAAGCTATAAAACTTGCCCCTTTTTGAAAAAGGGTTTTGGTCGTGGCCAATGCAGCAAAACTGCAAGAACTACTTATGAAACCGAAAAATGTTCCTAATAAAACTCCTTTCGTATCTTCTTTTCCCATTGTATCTTGCATTCGCTTCTTGGTCACGAAAACCTGAATACAGCTACTGACAAAATAGCCCAAAATAAATGCCCAAAGTGCCATCCAAAAAAAGCCAACCGAAGTGTAGGCTGCTTCGCCCCATTGGTCTAAAAATTCTTTCATAATTTTTATTTATTTATTCTTTAATCCATGCTCTCGCCGCAGATTGTTCTTCCAATTCAAAAAACTTAATTTCGGCACTCGTAAAAGGTTTCATTAATTGTGTCATCCAATCCATCCAATCTTTACGGCCAACCATTGCCACTTTTTCAAAATCGTTGCGGTGTTTAAAATCAAATTTAGCATCTGACCACAAGGCTTCCATTGTCCAGCCGTCAAAATCTTCCATTTCAAAATACCAGCGTAGCTTGCCGTATTTTTTAATGATGCCCTCAACAATAGGCAATAGTCGGTTGTAGTCTGCTTGGTCTAATTTTTTAATGGCAGTTGTCATTATAATGTTGGTGTTCGGTTCGTGATGAATTTTTAACATGATTATTGATTTTATAAAATTATTTAATTCCAGTTGCTACAAATACGCCCCCTCTGTTAAAAGAAGTATTGACTTCAAAGTTCGCAACCTTTGATTTTAAATATTGATAGATAGGGCGATTGACTTCGCCTTTCCCTATCCATTTTATAAATGTTCCTCTCAAAGTCGGCTTTGGAATATACCAATCCATAATGACCAATCTGCCGTTCGGCTCTAATAGGTTGAGCATATTATCAATGACCAGTTCCCAATTAAGAAAACCTGATAAGCCCAAGTCGCAAAGAATAGCATCTATTTTTACAGAACTATTAAAATGATTGGCTACCCATTCCATATTGATTTGTGTAGCATCTTTTTTGATGATTTTGATGTTGTTCCAGTCGTTATTGGCTTTTTTTCTTTTCGCTTTTTCCAACATCCCTTCTGATAGGTCAATCCCAATAATTAACCCTGTTTCGTTGAGGTGTTTTTGAAAATATTCAAAATTTTGACCCGTACCGCAAGGCAGATTTAAAACAGTATCACCTGACTTTAAAGCTAATTGCTCAATAGCATAGGCTCTGGCTTGGTGGTAATACCATTTTGGCGACAGCCAGTCATAGACTTTGGAAAATTCATCGTAATACTTGATAGCTTCATTTAGTTGTTTGTCCATTTTAAAATACAAATTTAAGAGAGTCTTCAATGCAATGAAATTGCAAACTTATTCTTGGCAATTCGGACAAATCCCTTTTATCATCATATTCATTTCTTGCTGAATATAACTATTCGGAAGTTCCATTGTAGGAAATAATTGATTATCAATACAAAGATGATTTATTGAATGATGGAACAAGTAGATGTTTTAGCCTTGGAGAAATTGCCTTTGATTTAGGGTATAGCAGCGAGGCACACTTATCCGGCCAGTTTAAGCAGGTTACGGGCTTAACTCTTACTGCATTTAAAAAAATGACTGGTACCAGGAGAAACTCCTTGGATCAAATCCAGGATGCAAAATGATGTAACAAATACCCAATAACTTGTAATGAAAAGGAGCATAATTGCCGTTTCTTTGTATGAAAAATGATTATGACACATTCTTATAAAATCACTGGAATGACTTGTGGGGGCTGTGTCAGTAGAGTTTCCACTGCGCTGAAAAAGATTGAAGGGATAAAAGATATCAACAGGCATGGATTCTATTTCCATGGAAAAACATATCAATACTCAAGCCTTGCAAAAAAGGATACTCTTTGAGAATACGCTTTATAGAAGCCTTTGCCTCCAGCACCTTTGGCCAATCCTTTCTGAACCCGGTTGAACCGTCAGATGTGATGAGTAAGACCTTCATAAAATCTGCCACGATTTTTTACACTCTCGTCCAAAATTTCATCGTAACAAAGTCACGTCTCCTTTCAAAATACCGCTTTCCCCATTGGTTAGTTCATAAGTAAAAACATAAGCAAATACATCAGAAGGAGAGAGGGTGTTTGCTTGCTGTCCATCCCACCCCAGAGTAGGGTCAGTAGATTCAAAAATCAATTTTCCCCAGCGGTTGTAAATTTGTAGATGGTAGCTGTCAAACACATCGCCTACAAAAACGGCATTAAAAATATCATTTACCCCGTCGCCATTGGGCGTAAATATATTCGGCATTTCGAAGTCAGGTTCTGGATTGACAAAGACTGTTACAGAGGTCGTATCCTGACAACCAAATTCACTGATTCCAGTCAGGCTAAAAGTCGTCTCTTCAATGGCCGTAAAAATGGGATTAGCACAGTCTCCACAACTCAAAACGGAGGATGGTGTCCAAACATAAGTCTCTGCTCCTGCGGCAAACAACTCGATTTCTGTCCCTTCTAAAACCGTCGTATCATTAGAAATAGTCAGTTCAGGGTTTGGTACAATCGTCACAAAAATAGTATCTCTAAAGCCACAAATACCTCCCATTTTGTAGGATACCTCATAGTTCCCCGATAGTAAGGTGGAGGTCATCAGTAAACCATTTTCATCTATACAATCTCCACAGGAGGCAAACCATGATCCGTCTGGCTCACCGGAGGGCGGCTGAAGCAGTATATCCTCCTCGGTTAGACAGCTCACGATTTCTTCATTTACTCCAGGAATAGGGGGCGCATCAATAATGGTAATCATTTCACATGTCTCTACGACTTCAACAAACTGATTGATGGGAACATCGGTAAAAACACAAACAACACCCGAGGGCCATTCAAACACAAGTGAGTCTACTTGCCCCGCATTGCCCAAACCGAAATCCGCCCACATTGGATTTTGCCCCGGCCTGGAGGTTTGGGCAGAAACTTGTCGCATTTGCCAGACGGCATTGCCGTTGATAGTTGCTTTTGCCCGAATGGTCGTGCCAATAGCAGCCCAATTCGATTCGGTTCCTGTGCACTTTATTTTCAACCAGGAGATACAGTCTGCTCCATTATTTTCGAATAGATAATCAGCAGAGGTATTGGGCTGGGTGATGTGTAAATCCAACCAGCCGTCATTGTTATAATCGGCAAACATTACCCCTGTGGATAAGGAACTACTAAAAGGCAAGGGAAAGATATTGGAATGGTCGCTGGAGACATTGGTGAAATTGCCATGTCCATCATTTGCCAGAAGAAAGGATTCATGCGGCCCTAAGCCAACTGTTATTAAATCCTGATCGCCATCATTATCAAAATCGCCCCAATTCGAAGACCAGGTTGTATTGCCACCAAAAATATTCTGAGTCGTAAAGGTTCCATCCCCATTGTTAAGATAAAGCTTGTTGCTTGCCGATTGATTAGCGACAAAAATATCCAACCAACCATCATTATTGACATCTACCCAATTGGCCGAACGGGTATTGAAGGTATCCATAACTACCTCCCCTGCAAAAAGACTTTTGGTAAAAGTGCCATCTCCATTATTTTCAAACAAGTCATTTTTCCAGGGGTCACCACTGCTGTTTTGGTAATTAAAAACATAGATATCCAAATCCTGGTCATTATCATAATCGCCCCAAATGCCGCCAGAGGTCCAGGATTGGTCGGTGGTTAGTGCGCCAAGATTAACGGTAGAAAAAGTGCCATTTCCATTGTTTTTATATACAATATTGGTTTGTTGATTCCAGCGGGCTAGAAAGAGATCCACATAACCATCTGCATCATAATCCCCCCAGCTCACGGTACCTTCGTATGGTGCGGCCACATTAGGGGTAGCACCACTAGTGGTCACATTGGTAAAACTGGTCCCATCATTATTTAGCCACAGCTCATTGATTCCTCCAAAGTTCCAGGTCGCGGCAATGTAAACGTCCAGGTCGCCATCGTTCTCAATATCCGCCCAACCATGCGTAAAGGCTCCCATTTGGCTAGAAGTGATGAGTTCACTCCTTGTAAAAACGCCAGTTCCGTCGTTCAAAAAAATAGCCGTTTCATTGACTGTATTTGGCGGGGTACCGCTTTCGCCAGAAATCATCACATCTAGATCAAAATCATTGTCCACATCTACCCATGAAATGCCTCGGAAGTAGGAAATTTCATCTTGAAATTCGAAGTCTTCAATTTTTTCAAAGGTTATTTGGGCATTAGCCATTGAAAAAAGCAAAAGAGAGAATAGTAAAAAGAGCAGCACGTTTTTTCTCATGTGAAAGTATTGATTAGAAAGTTGTTTAAGAATGCCTGCTAATCGGCCAAAATTAGCTGTTTTATTTCGATCAAAATAGATTTAATGTCATTCAAACATGGAAGTTGTTGGGCAACACCCTAAAAGCATTTGTTGGAGAAAGTGGTCAAAATGGTTTTGATTTATATCCACCTTCTTACCTTCTGGCAATAATCATCATATGTTTTGCCATGCGATGTTTTCAAAAAAGTTTCTTCTAATCTAACCTGTGTTTGAATAGCGGAAAAAGAAAGTGCAGCTACCAATAAAGTAAAGGCATTTGGAATCACCAAAAACAGGCCAAGGTTGGTAATCATAATACCCAGGAAAATGGGGGGTTTCTTGAGATGGAAAAAAAGCCCCTTTGTGATTAGTGCCGTTTTGTTATTAGTATCAATACCAATTCTCCACGAATCAGAAATTTGTAATTGCGCTGTAAAGACCCAGATTAGGGAGGTGTGTAATAAAACCCAACCAATTATTTGAAGACTGCTGTTTTTTAAATACCAAAAAGGCAATAGATACTCATACCAATTTCCACCAAAGGAATAAATCGCCACTACAATCAATTCCAGCAGTGAAATTAGTTTAAAAAGTTTACCATTATACCCATGCGCATCATCTGTTCCATCAAAGGTCATGGGGTTGATTCCCGTATTTTTCCAAAGCAAGTAAGACCGAAGGAAGAAAACAATCAGAAAATAGATCACCAAAAACAGAAAAAGATATAATTGACTGGTCATGTTTTTTTTACAAATATAAAGCGGAGTAAAATGCAATGAAATTGCAAAGTTACCCTTGGCAGTTTTTACAAACTCCTTTAATGGTCATATTAATTTCATTAGCGGTAAAGCCGTCAGGAAGTTCCATTGACGGAATGAAAACATTCTCCAAACAGGTAATTTGATTACACTTTAAGCAATGAAAATGCGGGTGTTGATCAAGATGATTGGAAGACGTACAATGTTCCTTACATAGGGCATATTTCACTTCATTTGTTCCATTATCAATGCTATGGATAATACCTTTTTCCTCAAATGTTTTGAGGGTTCGATACATGGTGATCCTGTCGGATTTTGGAAAGGCTTCTTCCAATTCCATCAAACCGAATGTTCCGTCATTAAATAAAAAATACTCCAATAGTAGCTGTCGCATTGGTGTGATGCGAACAGCTTTTTGTTCTAAAATTTCATTTGCTTTTTCCATTATTTTGAAAGTTTTAAAATCCGTAACGCTCCCCGTATTACAATTACAAAAACAATGATTCCGATAACCAAATCGGGGATAGCAGAATTTAACCATTTTACCAAAACGGCGGCAGCAATTACGCCAAGGTTTATGACAATATCATTAGAGGTGAAAATGGAACTTGCTTTCATGTGGGCTTCCTCTTTGCTTTTGGATTTTTGAAGTAAATACAGACAAATAGCATTCGCAGTAAGTGCGAAGATGGAAACAATAACTCATGGTCTGGAAGTTGGGCAATTGCTCGACACCCAAAAACCGCCTCAATACTTCCACAAAACCAAAAGCTGCAAGTCCGATTTGAAAATAACCAGCAGTTTTGGCGATGCTTTTCTTTCTTTTGAGCGTTCCTCCAACAGCATATAAACTAATACCATAAACAAAAGCATCGGCTAACATATCCAAACTATCTGCCACCAATCCCATTGATTTGGAAATCAACCCTGTTGTCATTTCCACCACAAAAAATACGAAATTGATTATGAGCACTACCCAAAGTAGTTTTTTCTGATTGTTGTCTTTCTCAAATTCGGTTTCAGTTGCTGCTTCAGTAGCTATGTGGTTTGCACCTAAATTTAGCTCAGCAATTGCAGTCTCAATAGCTGTCACTTCGCCCGCATGAAAAATGGATAACTTCCGATTGGGAATATCAAAGTCAAGATGTTTGATATTTTCCATGCCGTCCAACTTCATACGGATTATGTTTTCTTCCGAAGGGCAGTCCATTTTCACTATCTTGAATACTGATTTATTCACGGTTCAATTTTTATAAGTTAATAGCCTTAACGCATTAGCCACTACCACCAGCGTTGACCCTTCATGAGCAATTACCGCTGCACCGATTTGTGCGACTCCAAATAAGGTCAGCGGGATAAGGATGGCGACCATACCCAAGCTAATCCAAAGGTTTTGTTTAATAATCCCCTTCGCTTTTCTGCTTAGTCCAATTGCAAAAGGAAGGTTATCCAATCGGTCTGCCATCAAAGCAATATCTGCCGTTTCCAAAGCTACATCCGAACCTGCTGCCCCCATCGCAATGCCGACCGTACTTCTTGCCATGGCGGGAGCATCATTTACCCCATCGCCAATCATAGCTACTTTACCTACCTCCTGTTTTAATTTTTCAATAGAACTAACTTTATCTTCAGGTAGTAAATTCCCCATAGGGTCAGTAATTCCTATGGAATTGGCTACCGCATCTGCTACTCTTTGATTATCTCCTGTTAACATAATCATTCTTTTAATACCGATTTTTTTCAATGCAGTCAGCGTAGATTTGGCTTCGGAACGAGCCACATCCATAACAGCAATAATTCCCAGGTATTCCTTATCCTGATGGACAATCATTGCAGTATGCCCGTCCGTTTCCAATGCTGACATTTGTTGGTCTATCTCAGTTGGTACTTTTTTGCCTGTTAGTTCCTCAAATAATAAGCGATTGCCAATATGAACTGTTTTGTTTTGTAATTGAGCTTTGATACCTCTTGCTGTCAAAGCTTCAAGATTTTGAGCATCAGGAATAGTCCTTTCCCCCAACGCTGCTTTGCCGCCTTCAACAATAGCTGCTGCCAGCGGATGGTCGCTTAATTCCTCTACGGCAACGGCAACTGTCAGTAATTTTTCTTTGTCGGTATTACCGAAAGGAATAACCTTGGTTAGTTTGGGCTTGCCTTCAGTCAAAGTTCCCGTTTTATCAAAAGCCACCGCTGTCAAATCACCGAGGTCTTCCAGAGGTCGACCTCCTTTTATCAATACCCCCTGACGGGCAGCTCTGGCTACTCCTGCTAATACTGCACTTGGAGTAGATATAGCTAATGCACAAGGAGATGCCGCTACAAGTACCGCCATTGCCCGATAGAAGCTTTGAGAAAATGGTTCGTCAATTACTAAAAAAGCAAATAGTAATAACACGACTAAAATTAATACTGCTGGAACAAAATAGCGTTCAAATTTATCGGTTAATTGCTGGGTGGGTGACTTTTGTGTTTCGGCTTCTTTGACCAATTCAACCAACCTTGATAAAGTGCTGTCTTTTGCCAGTTTCAACACTTTTATCTCAAGGGCGGTACTACCGTTAATGGTACCAGCAAATGCTCTGTTTTCAGCAGAAAGATTCTGTAGGTCAAAAGTCCTTTCAGGATTACTGACGGGGCGTTTATCCACCGGAACGCTTTCGCCCGTAATTGGTGCTTGATTGACGGCACTACTACTTCCATTCACAATCACACCGTCTGCAGCAATTTTGAAGTTTGGGTTTAACAACGATAATGTCGCCAAACGTCATTTCTTCTATTCCGACTTCCGCGGTTTCTCCGTTACGTTTGACCAATGCAGTTGGAGGCGCTAAATCGGACAGGGCAACAATGGATTTCCGGGCTTTATTCATTGCATAGTTTTCGAGAGCATGTCCAAGACTAAACAAGAATAAAAGTAAAGCACCTTCTTCCCATTTGCCGAGCGAAGCTGCACCCGCTGCCGCCACCAGCATCAGAAAATCAATTTCAAATTTTCCTTTGCGGATGGTTTCAATGGCTTCCATCAGCGTAAAATAGCCACCTAAAATGAGGGCAACGACAAAAAGCCCGATAGTCAGCGTTTCGGGAATACCAGATTGAAAAGAAAGGATTAAACCCGTCAACCAAAAAACACCGCTGCCAATAGCAAAATACAGTTCCGTATTTTCTCCCAGAATACCACCGTGGACATGATCATGACTATCACCTTTTTCATGTTCATGTTTATCATGTTCACCTTTGGTTTCTTTGCTGATTTTCAATCCTGTTTTTTCAATAACTGCTATAACATCTGCTTCCTTTATTTTTTCCGTATCCCATTCCAAACGTAGCACACCAGAAGCAGAAGCGGCCGCTTCTATAATACCTTCTATTTCAAGTAGTTTGCCTTCTATTCGGCGGGCATGTCTTTGATGTCGGATACCTTTGACATTCAACAAAGCATGCTGAAAACGGTAGGTTAGAACTGCTCCAGTTTGACCAGCTATTTTTTTTACCTTATTGATGGAGATTATATCTGGGTGGTAGTGAATGCATATTTGGGCTGGGCTTCCATCCTCAACATGAGCTTTCTCTACACCGCTTTCGTTTTCCAAATTTTCGATAAGGAGAGTTACACATTGGTCTTTTTCATCAGGTATTGATGGTAATAGAACAGGTATTTCGATTTTTATTTTTTTCATCAATTACTATTTTAGAATCAATTCTTTTGAATTAAAATTTCGCCTGATAAGGAAGGGAAATGCCTTTTATTATTATGGCCATTTTTTTGTAGAAAGTATTCCAATAAAAGCTGCCGCATCAGTGTGATGCGGACAACTTCTTTTACAATTTTATTTCCTTTTTTCATAGTGCAAATGGTTCTTAATGCTCATGCTCCAATTCCCCCGCCTTCGATTGAGCATACACATAATAAGCCCCTTCCGTCACAATCCGCATCCCATCAGGAATTGAATCAATTAATTTGATCGCAGTAAAACCTTTGTCTATTGTGCCGGGTATGACCATGATTTGTTCAAATTTTATTTCCTCGCCTTCCGCTTGGTCATTCGCTACATAGATATAAGAAGAAGCACCATCTTTAATGATTGCCTGTTCAGGTAATGCTTGAACGGTCTGATCAGTTAACCAAACCTTTGCTTCAATGAACAGGTCTTTGATAAATTTCGGGCGTTCTTTCTCCAAATGCCCGTGAATGCGAACGGTCTTATTTTCGGTATTAAATTCTTTGCCGATGATGTGGACTTCTCCTTTGTAAACTTGATTTCCTAAAGCAGGTACAGTATAGCTAATTCGCTGCTCTTCCTTAACGTTAGCATTTATTGTAAATTATTAACATGACTAAATTATCTTCTGCACTTCCCTTTGGAGGGAGTTTAAGGCTTCATTGTACGAACAGCCGACAGTCGCTGAAAATTTCGGAAAAAGTTTTCAGGACGGTTTGCGATGGCAAATGAAGATCTTATGGATGATTTTAATGACAGCGTTTTGCTTGTAACTCCAAACGCACAAGAGATAACAAAGACAGGGTAAAAGTCTTTTCTGGACAGGAACTTTAAGGATAAAATTTTCTATCACCATATCAAAAAAATCCGCTAAAAAGATAAAAAAAGAACTTGTTGACGCTTTTCAAAAAGCTGATAAAAAATGATAAAGCTGAATACAAAAGAGAATTAAATCCTGTTATCAGCCAGGGTGATATAATTGCTTTTTCGCAATTTCCCACATCTATTCCGATTAAAACTTTTACAGATTCCAAGATAACTCACGTAAATATAGCGTTAAATCGGGGAAAAGCTCTTAATACAAAGTATCCTGAACCTGTTGGAGAAAAACGTTTAAGAGAACTTTACAGAGAAGATAAATTTCTATCTCCAAAAAAGAAAAAGAAAAGTATATGTTGTAAGTTATCGAAAAATGCCCGAAAAAAACTGGCAAAAAATCCGGGGTTTTTTACAGCGTTTAAGAAAGAAGTAGAAGGGATACCCTATAACACCAAAGAAATATTTACTTTCCCTCTCAAAAAAAACAAAAAAGGATTTGAGGACAATCCAATTATAGGCTCTAAACACACAAATCAGGTTAAAGGCTTTTTTGCCAGATTAAAATTCTTTAGTTCTAAAAAAGTTGAAAAAGTCAAAAAAATTGAAAAAAAAGAGCCAAAAACAATTCCCACAGAATTCATTTGCTCAGATTTAACCATGTATTATTTAAGGAAATTAAAGATTGT
>CALNYY010000030.1:0-36537 GCA_942490835.1 uncultured Saprospiraceae bacterium | reverse complement strand
TTTACCATTAATCACCGGCTTTTTCAAAAACGATATCTACAGTCACATATTATTTACCAAGAATCAGGAAACTGTCAATTTTAGAACCGCATTTTATTTACATAAAAAAACGGTTATTGAAAGTACTTTCAACAACCTGTTTTTTACCACGGCCCATTTTTAAGGAAATTTGGGGACATGTACAAATTGCTGCAAAGACTTAAACTTTTAATACCAGGTTGTTACGTGTCCCCAAATTGCCGGCGTTCAAGTAAAATATGGTGTTCTAAATTATAAGAATGCAGAATCAGATATTTTTCATGATTTTATATGGATAAAATATTGTTAATAATTGCAAAGGTTATGGCAGGTAGTTTTGGAAAAGTATTCTATTTTTCAAACGATGACCCTAAAAGGCGTTCCTGTAGTAAAGCTATTTTCTCTAAATGTAATTCTGTCAATTAATGCCTGAACGAAAAACAAGTATTTGGAATGAATTCCCAAAGTAAAATATCCTTATTGTTTTGGCGAAAAAAATCATTGAATCTATAATTTCAAGTAAAGCCAAATTTGATCTGAAATTTATGGAAACTGAAACTATTTCATATTCAATCGAAATTTCATAAATACCATTAGCACCTACCAGCAAGTGCTTTTCAAGATTATGAACTTCAAAAATATGGGGGGGGGGGGACATCTATCAATACTTCTTTAATTTTTTTCGATTAGGCTCAAGAATTCTATATCCGAATGGACCATTACCCTTTGTTTCCGAACTGAACGAAGTAGCCCTTTCTCAATTTAACTAAAACGCCCAAATTATTTAGCTTCAATGATGAGACAGGGTTTTCTCCCACACTCCAGATTTTTTCCCCGGTATTTCGATTTAAACAGGTAATTTCACCTTCATAATCGTGAATTAGTAACTTATCATCCCCCATAAACAAAGGCGCTATTCCGAAAAAATCAGCAAGTCTGGAACTAAAAAATCCAGGCTGTATTTCTCCTGCGGCGATATCAATATCCTCTACCGACCAAATCTGTTTTCCCTGATTTGCTATCAATGGCAATGATTCCGTTTGAAGTAAAATACACAACATTTTCATTGCTTGGGTCTTTGAACGGACCTCTAATAAAGGCTGAATAATGAAAACCACCACCATAAACAAAAAAGTCCAAATCAAACTCGGTATTCATAATCAATGATCCATTTTGAGAATCAAAGAGCAATATATTATCCTTGAAGACTAAAAATAACCGTTTATCATCTAGTTGGCTAATTTGAAAAAAAGAACCATAATCATCTTTTAATTTTGACTTCCACCGCACGTCACCGGTTAACATATCAATACCGATGAAATCATCATTATCCAGTCTAAACATCGTCAGCTTTTTACCTTGATCAAAGAGTAATAATTCCAAATCTTCAGCCGGCACAGAATAAAGAATTTTTCCGTCTTTCACGGCAGAAAGCTGATCATCTTTGTGGTAGTATAATATTCCATGGTCATGTACCGCTCCTTTGTAATCGCCATAATCAAACTCACTGAGACTGATTGTCTTTTCTGAATAGTTTTACCGGTCTGAGGATCAATCTGATGAGATTTAAAAGGTCCGAAAATGGAACTAGCTTGGGTTGCATATAACTGTTTCCCTTCAGAAGTAGATAAGCCCGTCCAGGTTCCACTTGGAGCTTGTTTTTCCCATTTCTTGTTTCCATTGTTTTGAACGCCAGCAAGTTTCGGAGTTGCAGCCCCACAGGAAACCAGAAAGACTGTTATTACAATTAAAGTCAAAAATTTGTAAAAATCTGTTTTAAAATGCTTTTCTTTTATCATTGATTTCGATCTCCTTAAAAATTAACTTCCTACTTAATGATGAAAATAAAACTGACAATGCAATCATGGTTATAGACTCCTATACTCCCAGTGTAAAATTCTTTGAACACCATTTAAATCTCTGCCTTCAATGGTAATATTGCCCCAGTCAGGCGTCAGGGTATTAAAGGAGGTGTCAAAAGTTTTGATGTCGTATTTGAACAGTTTTCCCAGTTATAAATGTCCAGACTTTCCCCTTCATCCTCACCCCAACTGACGCCATGGGAATTTAAACAAAATCCAATCGGATTCGTCCATTCGACAAGGACGTCGCCACCAATATTCAAATTACCTAGTGAATGTGTGGTATGAGAAATCAAGGTTGGGAATAAATCTGAAGTGAGATCTGCAATCAGAATAGGTTTTCCTGAAATAGGTGTCGATTTTGTCAAAAGGACTGCATTCGCTAAAGTAACTATGGAAGCAGATTCCCCATAAAGATTAATAACATATCCGGTATCCCCTGAAATATCGGCAGTAACGACATCGTTTGTTAGATCATAAAAATTTGAACCATCGTTACCAAAAATACTGAACCACTCTTCAGATTGATGCTTTTCCATTACCAAACCATCTATGGGTAATCCCGGTCCTGTTACAATAGCCGAATTAATTCCAAAATCGCTAAAAGAGATATTATTACCCCCATTGATATTGAATTGAAGTCCGGTTTTATCAGTAACAACAGAATTAGCGTCGACAGTTCTTTCAATTCTGGCGTTGACACTTGTATTGACAACACTCTGAAGAGACTTACCAGCTATAACGACCCTACCAAAAACATCTAATACTGCCACAAAAGCATTTCCCCATGATGGTTCAAAGGAAATATCTGAAGTATCAAAGGTACTAGATGAATTATCCATTCCGCTATTAAATAAGTTATCAACATATTGAACCATAGCGCCATCTTTCCCTAAATATAGTCGTGCCCAACAACCTGCCGACTGTACAGGTTTATTCCACTGAATTTCAATTCCTGTATTAAGACTTAAATCCGATATCCAATATGTTTCTGGTGTTAATATTTCAGGGAACATCTCCGAAGTAAGGTTAGCTATTAAAAATGGTTTTCCTGAAATATTTGTAGAGATTATATAAATTGATTCATTGGCAAGAGATACTTCATCAGCAGATACATCATAAAACTTAACTTCATATTCTGCATTTTCTTCTATATCTTCAATTACTTGATCAGCTATAAACTCATAATAATCACTCCAATGACCATTATTATTCCAACGGAACTCTTTTTCCAGATCCTGTCTTTCCAGTATCAATCCTTCAACAGGTAATCCTGGTCCGGTCAAAATTCCAGAAAGAACTCCCTGGTTTTGTGCATAATCGCCATGATCCTCCAAATCGAATTTTATACCACTTTTAAAATCAGGTGATTCTCCAAAAACATCACTTTGCTGAGCAATAGCAGCTGCCCTAAAAGTTATCCACCTCCTATCTCCATAAAGTAACCAGTTGGCTCCATTAAACACAAAAGAGTCTAAATTCACAAAAGTAATGCTGCCTGATTTAATACTAGTCCTAGTCCAGTAACCTTTTTCATAGCCGTTTAGTTCTGCGGCTGTCATTTTTTTATAAATGGTCACAGAAAAATCAAAACCGATAGGCAATCCCTCATCGCCAAGCAAGTGTGCCAGAAAATCTACTTTTTCTTTTCCCTGCCCCAGGTAATCATCTGCTATTCTTGGTGCAATATCATTGCTTAAATCCTCGGCAGAAGGAAGGGATACAGCCCAAAGCTCCTTTGCAATATTAAATATTTCATTGATCGCCACATTATCAGCGATAGCCATTACCACATCAACTTTCTCACTTTCATCAAAAGATTGAATACCCGTGATTTGAGTTCCCGTGATATTATTAGTAATAATAGGAATATTGTTTGAATCAAAGGTAATTTCCAGTGAATCCAATACGGCATCCAACCCCAAATGATTGGCTTCAAATTCAAAAGTCATCAGGTCGACATTCGAGGGAATACCATAGGCTTCCAAAACAGTTGCAATTTGGCTTTGTACAGTTGCTTCAGCACTCACAATTCCGCCAATCGTAATCAAATCCGAAGATGCATCCCAATTTTCATATGCCTCAGCAGGATCACCATTTAAAGCTTTTGAGACAATCCAGCTGGTAATTGGCGTTATATTGATATTACCCTTCAAAATACCTGTCGAATATAAACTTACTGATCGACCATAGGCAGTACCTTTAGCGAAAAGGATATATGGCGGGTTTAGTGTTTCAACATTCAGCAAAAAAGAACCGTCAGTTTCAATATTTGTTGATACAACATTCCCCGCAGAACCTTTAACATTTACAAATCCGGAAACGGGCATACCTGTGGCAGCCACACCCTTAATATAATTGCCTGCTGGTGGATCATAAATCACTGTAAAAGGAAAATCCCCAACTGCAATGGTTCGAGTTAGCGAGGCCGAAATCCCATTATTAATATCAGTTGCTGTTATGGTCACATCGCCGGAATTATCATCAGCAAAGAAATCAATCAGTATCGGATTAGTTGATCCCGTTATGGATGAAAAACTACCGGTTCCTGAAGCCGAATAGGATAGATCCGAGGTAGGATCTGTGGTAATACCGAAAGACAGGGTATCAGCACTCCTGGAAAAATGAGCCGCGGTGATGGCTGGACCGAATACCACGCTAATAGTACTATTTCCGATTGGTGCTTCAACAATATTGATCGGGTAGGTCACACTCACCGAATCATCGGAGGATGGATCTTTAACCATGATATTTAGACTGTCAGTCCCCGCTGTTGCAGGTGCAGTATAAAGGATATCCAATGATAAGGATGGGTCATGCAAACCGGTTAAGGTTGGAGAAGTAATACTTCCATTGGCCACTGATAAAGTATATGCAACGACAGAGGCATAGTCGATGTTAATGGAAATGGTATTACCGGCAGAACCTACTAACATCTCCTCCGCCATGGTGGCTGAAACGATCTTAGGTAAAACCGGTTGTTGACCATCATCCACTGCCTCCATATAAAAAGTAAAATCGTTGTTGTTGGTGCTGCTGATTATCCGGGTGACTGTAGAAGTAAATATCGCCTGGGGGACATTGTCATAAGCATTGGCGATAAAATTAAGGCTGATATCGGCAGGTACATCGGTTAAGGTAATCTGCCAGTTTCCAGGAGTAATTTCAGTCATGCTGGTTTCGGCAACAACGACTTCCGCAGGATTGCTGGTCATCACCACTTTCACCGTTACATCCTCCACATCATTAACAGTACCTAAAGCATTATAAGCGATAACTGACTGATTGTTCACCTGCCCGAAGCTTACGGATAAAGTAATTGATCCGGTTTCTGAACCATTATCACCGCCACTATCCGATCCCCCATCTCCTCCACCGGAACAGCTATAGTTAACAAAAACTAATATAAACAATGAAGCAATAATAAGTAATAACTGTGCTAATTTCATCTTTCCCCCATAATTGAAAATTGATTTTCTGAAATTGAATTTCAGCAAAAGAACGGGAATACTTTCCTCGATGTTTTTAACTGGATAAAAAATTTTCCAAAACATATCAAATTAAAGAAGGGAATACAAACTTCTTGTCGTTAATGGTTCTGCCTGACTGGGTTGATTAATTAATTAAACTATTAATTCAGATACATAGAAAGTGTTTTTTATGCAAAATAGGTGGCTGGAACTGTTGGGAATGGTCGTTTTTTTCCTATGTGTTTTCTTCTTTTAATCTATTTTAATTGTTTTGATTGGTACAATAGAATGGGTCAAATGTTACATAGTATCTGAACAAAAAGAGATAATTTGGAATGAATTGCGACACTGGTAGCAAGAAGTACAACTTTTTATAACGACTTAAATCTATAAATACCAGATTGTTACCCAATTACCGGGTTTTAAGCAAAAAATGGAATTCTCGTCCAGGCACTAATTAAGAACAGCAAAACTTTTAATCAATACTGCTTTATTTTGAGCGGGATATTTCGATTTCTATTAAAGAACCGGTTTTGGTTTTTATCACCATATTATGGCCGCCTTCGCTATTGGCACGGTTGATGATTGGATTGGCTTTATTGATTTTGGAAGGATTAATTAAATAGGATCGATGAATTCGTAATAGATAGCTCTCCGAAAAAAAGGATTCCAGTTTTCCTAAAGGTATTCCTCCCCCTTTTTCTTCCCTGTATAGTTCCGTCGTCACCGGTCAGTATCATAATATATAGTGGAATACGGACTTGTTAGCCCCATCTTATTCCTCCACCCTGAATATACAATATATTGTCCTGTTTGGTAATTAACTGGTTAACGATTTCACTTTGCTCTTGCCTGGTTTGCTATGCTTTGGTTTTTCCTTTTTTTTTTTCTTACTGAGCCTCCATTATAAGACCTTTAACAAATTCAACTTCATCCTTAGAAAGGTTGAAATATCGACTGATTAGGTCTCGATATAAGCAAAAAAATACTCCTCAAATTCATTTGGATTCCGCCCACCACTTTCCCCCCCTCCCACGCCCCCTGACCAAAAAATGCCCGGGTCAACCATGTTATTAACAATTAACTCTGACTCCCCATCCCCGTTATCGAATAGCTCACGATTTGACTTTTTCAAGGGATTCTCCCCTTTCGAACTGAAAAGGAGGAGGCGAATCAGTTTCAGGATATGCTTTTAATAACTTGTTGTTTCTTAATAGAACCCCAAATTCCCACCAATTCGTTCCCAAAAGAATGTCTACCATTTTTGGAAGCAGAAGGCATTATCTTCAAATTTACTCAATTCTCTTCTGATTTTAAGTAAAGCGGAAGTCCGACTTGCCGCTTGCAGATATCCTAGTTGATTCCGAACCCGACACAACAATTCATTTTTACTGAAGGGTTTGGTTAAAAAATCATTCCCGCCCAGAAAAAAACTTCTTTCCATATCCGTTTCTTGTGTTTTGGCAGTTAGAAAAATGATGGGGAGTTCGTAAGCTGAGTGTTTTTCCCTAATTTTTTGACAGATCTCAAAACCTGATGAACCTGGCATCATAATGTCCAGAAGTATTAAATCAGGTTTTCCTGACTTTTCGATGATCTCCAAGGCGGTTTCACCATCAACCGCATGATAAATTTGATAGTTGGCATGACTCAAAAACTGTGAGACAACCTTCAAATTCATGACGTTATCATCAACGATCAGTATTTTTTGGGGATTCAGTTTCGGAGGATAGGTTAGGTGCGTTTGAAGATCGTTATTGCTGCCGTAAAATCCCTCAACAGCCGGTGTCATCAGCAAATCCGAGTGGCCCTTTGGTAATCCTTCGGCAATGGGTAGGGAAATATTAAATGTTGTCCCATAACCCGGCTGTGACTCTACCGTAATGGAACCTTTTTGGATTTCCAGTAGCTGCCGGGTAATCGATAAACCTAATCCTGCACCTTGATTCATCCTTGTCACTGATCCATCCAGCTGAGTACATGTTTGAAATATTTTTTCATTATCATTTGGATGAAAACCGATGCCGGTATCTGAGATCGAGATTTGAATTTTTTTTTCAACTGCTTTTGCAGTTATAACAATCTCTCCTTTATGAGTGTATTTAATGGCATTTCCAATCACATTCAATAGAACTTGCTGAAATCTATCGACATCAACATCTACAGCAGGGCAATCATTCGATACCTGATTGTTGAGTTCAATCGGTTTTGTTCCGATTAAGTGAAGTGATAATCGGCAAACAAAATCAACCACTTCTCTAATATTGACAGGTTCGATATTTAATTTCAGATCACCCTCCCGAATCCTGGACAAGTCAAGTATATCGTTAAGTAGAGCAGTCAAACGTTTCCCGCTGGAAATAATAATATCCAGATTCTCCCGATCCTCACTTTCCACATTATCCATCATGGACTCAGCAATTCCGATAATACCGTGCAAAGGTGTTCGAATTTCATGAGTTGTGTTTGCCAGTATCTCATCCTTCAGCCGATCCACTTTTTTTAGAGCCACATTAGCTTGTTCCAAGCTTTCCGACATTTCATTGACCCTGGTAAAGGCATTTGAAAAACGTACGGCCAGGACCAAGGATTGCGCCAGCAGTAACCAAAAGGTTCCCAGTGGTATCAAACCTCCAATTCCAATCAATTGATTCGATTCGAAAATATCCAAAACAACTGTAATGAACATTGCCAAGCAACCCAGGAAAAGAATCATCACCTCATGTTATTTAGATGATATACTTCTGATTAAATCCATCACGATATAACAACGGGCCAGAATCGTAAAAAAATGGAAAGGGATCAGCGTATGCACAAATAGCTTTGCCGGGAGTAACAACAAAATCGTAAAACAGATTGATAGAAAAACGGAAAGCTTCAAAACACGTATTGAAAAGGCTTGAGAATAAAGACTATGAATGAACAACAGAAATAGCGGTACGCCCCAAAATAGAGTTAAAAACTCAAGGCGAATCATGATTTCCCAATCTATCCCCGGAAAGAGGGATAATAAAAACCGTTCGCCAGTGACTGCCTGACGAAGACCAATATTGAAACAGAATAGAAATAAGTATAAGGTCGATCGCTCCTGTCGTCGTTTTAAAAACAATCCGATGTGATAAAAAGCCATTATTGCAATGGCACCAATCAGAAATAAATCAATCGCCAATGTCCTTCGCTGTTGCACCTGTAATTGATCAGCTGGGCCTAAATCTATCGGAGTCCAGGGACCGCCTTTTTCCAAATGGTAATTTGAAATCCAAAGGATCAGCTCAATGGTTTCACTATCGGGACGAAAAGTTATAAATCGATTTTCCCAATATGGATCCGATTCCGCTTTACTGGTTCCCACCCGGCCATTTGAGGCAAGTGGTTTACCATCAATATACAATAAGTATGCAGAAGCCATTGGTCGCAACTGGATTGCATATTTCCGATCTGTTTCTTTAATTTTTATAAGTAACCGAAAAGTAGCAAACCCATCTTCAGGCAGGTACTCGTTACTTAACTGATACCGATTCCAGATACCTGGGATTGTAAAATAGCGATTTGTAGTCTTTTTGTTTTTCCGAGTAATCTTTGGTGTAACAAATTCATCCCAATAAAACTCCCAATCCCCATTTAAGTTTATCAATCCATTTTGTTCAAAATCCCATTGAGTAATATCTAACCTTCCATTTACAATTTTTGGTTGTTCACCGGCCTCAATATCCAAGAAAGAAACAATCACACAAAAGCAGATAAAAAGAAGTCGAGAAAATTTTCCTGTATTTTTTAGGACATAAATACATTTACACCACGAGTGACTGAGATATTCAAACTGCTTCAACGGTATATTTATAATAATTTTCGACATATCAATATCTATTATTTTGTAATCATAAGATATTTAATTCAATGCTTTATCTGAAGGTTATTTTGTTTAAAAATAGCCATCCAAACCTTCTTTGTGTTATGTACTTGCACAATATGAACTTATAATCAATAGATTTCGAAAAGGGATTTGATTGAGACTTAAGAATTTGGAAAGGTATCCTTAAGTATATTTATTTTGGGCAGAGGCATAATCCCTATTTTTTATTTTTCAATAAATTGCGAGAAAGAGAGGGTATATAAGATCGATCTCCGAAGAGATCGATTATTGCTGGAGGTTTATTCAAAGATTGTCTAATGAACAAATAATTCAAATCCCTTATTTTTTGAGCCTTTTACTTCAACTTCACCACCTGGTTTTACGTCTATCAATTCACTAATCAGCACATCTTTAAACCCCAACTTTCCTTTTTTGTAAACATGATCCTTGGTAAGCGCCACATTTATATCATTGGGATTAACATCTTTAGGTAGTTTAAATTCAAAAGTACCGGGATTAATTAACTGCATATCATGAAAAGGCTGATACTGAGACAGATCATTAATTTTTTTATCCAAAGACCAATACGTAATTTTTGTCGGGTTTGATTTAAAATCGTCACTGTAGTCATAAAAACTCCAATTTAAAATTTCAGGGATTACCAGGTTTTCTTTTATTATGAATTCAATGGATGTAAATAACCAATTTATCTGTAGACAACATTGACCTTAATCATGACTTATTTAGTCTTATTTAAAAAATTCTCAAAACCATTGCCCAAAACTCATTGATAACGTTATAGTACTCGCCTCATGTCATTGACGGAGATTGACAATTAAGTATTGTCTTAACAATGAATAGTAACCCCCTTTAATAAGCATGATATTTATAAACCAATTCAAATACAGGAAAAACGATGATTACAGTATTGGACTATGGAGCAGGGAATGTTAGAAGTGTGATAAACGCCATTGAAACATTAGGTTATGATGTCAAGGTGGTATCCCATGCTCACGATATCGATGCTGCTGAAAAACTGGTTTTTCCGGGAGTTGGTAGTTTTGGAAGCATGATGCGGATTCTGAAGGAAAAACAGTTGGTAGAGCCGCTACGAAAATATCTGCAGGCTGACCGTCCCTTTCTTGGCATTTGCCTGGGAATGCAAGCCTTATTTGGAAAGAGTGAAGAAAGCGGAAATATTGAAGGTTTAAATATTTTTCAGGGATAATCCAGAAGGTTTGATATTTCTTCGGCTGTTCCGCATATCGGCTGGAATGGGATTCATATCAAACAAAAATCACCACTATTTGATGGACTTACAGGAGAGGAAAACGTCTCATTTCGTTCACTCATTTTATGTTGATGCTGAAGACCCATCTGTCATATTAACAACAACCGATTATGATATCGAATTTGTCAGTGCCGTTCAAAAAGGTAATGTCATGGGAACCCAATTCCATCCTGAAAAAAAGCGGGCAAGTGGGTTTGACGATCCTAAAAACTTTCTTTCGAATGCTCCAATACCGATTGACCTGGTCACCAGATCAACAAAAACTATATTAACCAAAAGGATTATCGCCTGTCTCGATGTTAGGGCTAATGATTACGGAGATCTGATCGTTACAAAAGGTGATCAGTATGATGTCCGCGAAGAAGGTGATATCAGAAATATGGGTAAACCGGTTGAACTGGCAAAATCCTATTATCAGCAAGGAGCTGATGAAATTACTTTTTTAAACATCACCGGATTCAGGGATTTCCCTTTGGAAGACATGCCAATGATTGACGTATTAAAAAAGACATCGGAAAATGTTTTTGTTCCATTGACAATTGGCGGGGGTATTCGGGATTTCACTGATAAAGATGGTAAATACTATACCGCATTAGATGTTGCATCCGAGTACTTCAGATCCGGAGCCGATAAAATTTCAATTGGCAGTGATGCTGTCTATATAGCCGAAGATTACCTAAAAACCGGCCAAAAAACCGGTAAAAGCGCCATTGAAAAAATCTCGGAAGTTTACGGTGCCCAGGCGGTCGTGATATCCATTGATCCTAAAAAAGTATATGTCAGTTCCCCTGATGAGGTTTCACATCATGTTATTGAAACTCAAGACCGGGGGCCTAATGGAGAGAAATACTGTTGGTATCAATGTACGGTAAAAGGGGGAAGGGAAGGTCGTGATCTGGATGCGGTCTCCCTGGCTACAGCTTGTGAAGCCCTGGGTGCGGGCGAAATACTATTAAATTGTATTGATAAAGACGGCACCAATTCCGGATTCGAGATTGAGCTGATCAATGCGGTTAGAAATGCGGTTACCATTCCGGTGATTGCTTCCAGTGGAGCAGGTAAGGTTGAACATTTTTCAGAAGTATTTGATAAGACGAAAGCTGAGTCAGCTTTAGCAGCAGGGATTTTCCACCGAAATGAAGTACCAATCCAGGCAGTAAAGTCAACACTGGAAAGGGTGGTGGTTAGAGTTTATAAAACACCGGGGCCGGACAAAAGGTGGCCGGCACACTAAAATCATTTCTCTACTTTACTACCATTTGATGGTGTATTCACAAGTGTCATCACCATTTTTTACACACTTAGTTTGTTCAACACTCCCACCTTCTACATCAAACATTCCTGCAATTCCAAGAAACACACCTTCAATCACCTTGCAGTTATAGCCTGGGGAAGGCGCTTCAACGACCACTTCACCTTCGGTCACACCCCCCCCCCCCATTTTCCCCCCCCTTCTAATTCTGGCTTCACCCCAACTCACCCCCCCCTCCTGTTCTATATTTTTTCCCATCCAGGTCCCTACGACCTTCTCATAAGCACTCGAAGCATCCCAAACCCAGGCACCAACCAATCCTTCAGAAACTTCTGACAATGCTTACCATAAGCCTGAAACAAAAATGCATCGGCTTTTTTTTGGAACTTAGGATAAATCCCCATCAATTTCCCAGTTAGAAAAACAAGGTTACCTCTTATCTCAGCCCTTTTGAAAAATTCAATTTAATAACAATTAATAGAAGATTATGTTGTTTCTCTTTAACCTAATAAAAGAATTTTGGATACAATATTCAAAAGATTACATTATTTGATAATTTATCGTACACAATTGTCATTTGGACCGAAGATGAGAATCTATTTGTCTTATTACTATATTTTCATTCATTTTATTGGGCCCCTTTGCGAGTACTGATCCCGGTCCCCGGCAAAATGTTTGCAACGAACTTACTTTTGTCATCCTGACGAGCCTGCGAGGAAGGATCTCTAATTCGGTCAGAGATTCTTCGCAAGCTCAGAATGACAAAGCACTGTATTCATAGGATAAAAAATCAAGTTCGTTAACAGGATGATACGGAATACGATAGATATATAATCATCCAAATCGTTTTTATTAAAGGAAAAGGTCAGAACCCTAAATTGACAAGGGTTTTTTGATTGATATCGCTTGGACGAGGAACAGAAAATTTAGGTATAGTTAAACAGACTAACCTATCAATTAAGTTAGTCTGACAGAATGGATTTTTAAGGTGAATCAATAATGATGGTAACAGGGATTTTGCCTCCTTCGGTACCATCCTTGAGTTTCACAGAAACAAAATAGATAACATTTTTCATACCACCCTTAACCCTAATATTAGCATTATATTTCAATCCTTGACCGGCTTTTTTAAACTCACCATTTCTTTGCTTAGTATACCAGATCACAGTTCCTTTGGAATTTGCAATACCTTTGGCTTCCAGGGTTACTTTTCTGCTCTCACTACTAAACCCTTTTACCCCTTTCACGGGTTTTGGAGGTATAATCGTCAGACCTGCGTTTGGATCAAGATTTTCATTTGGGTTGTAGTGTGCAATATAATTACTCTCAATAGGTGCCTGGCTTAATGAATTTTTATCAACACCAGCATATTTGAAAAAACCACCGAACCAATACCCATCTTTATTTACAATGTGGTGAACATTCATCGATAAAACATGTCCGGTATGTCCCTTATATAAACCACCTCCCAGGGGAGAAAGTTTTCGAGTTTTTTGTATCCAAAATTCCCACGTTATTCAACAAGGCTAAAATCTTCACTATAAAGAAAACCACCTGACAATAATAACCGGTGACCATCAAGCCAGGTCATGTCGAAGACGTCTCTGGAAACGCCTCCACTGATAGCGGCCGGTACCCACATGTCTTTATTCTTATCATACTTAACAATTCCATAAGCTTCGATGCGCTTGGTCACGTCGGTATTATCGTCAAGAATACCGACAGAACCACCGGCATAGATATTTCCGTCCTTATCCATGGTCATTACACGGAACCCGAGGGAAAAGATCCGTTAGGAAGGTTGGAAATCCATATACCGGTTGACCGGGCAATCCCGGATAACCATTCGGAAATATCCGCTTATCATTCATACCCAATTTTCTATACATACCTTGTCCGAAAGCTTTCCAGTCTTTTGCCTGGTGATCCCACTTAGCAACATTGTACGCTAGGTTTTTATGATTTGAATCCGCTCCAACAGTACCAAATGTGCCACCGATATATAAATCAGAAGGCGTTTTGGTTTCATCGATATACATCGTATAAATACCTTTAATCGGCTTACTCGGAATCTCAGCGATCAGCATCAATCCAATTGGATGGTAATTTTTATCCTTATCTACACGAATAACTGAAGAAGGAACAGTTCCACCTTTGTGACCCTTTTTATACCTCAATCCTGGTTGAGCCAACCAAATACATGTCACCGGTTTTATTGTCCCATTTGACATCATTAATAGCGGGATTACCTTGAACCACAGCATTTCCCTTGACAGGTTTTCCATTGTATTTTCCGACAAACTCTGACCATTTTTTTGTTTTTGGATCCCAGGTCGCCAAGCCTTTATATTTATTATTGGCACCCCAGACGTATAATAAACCATCACGGAGTGTTAGCCCTTCCGGTGGAGAATCCCAGCCCGTCTCTTTGGTCTTCTTTTTTAGCCCAATAGGATTCCAGCCTTTTTTTGCGTTATAAGACCAGACAAACCAACGCTCATTTTTCATGACTTCCCAACTACCACCGATATATAAAGTATCTCCGTGCCATACCAAACCTTTCACATCAGGCTGACCAACACCATCATCCATTCCGGTTTTACCGGATTGTTTTGTTTTACCACCGGACATCCTTGGAGGGTGCTGAAAAACACGGGACCAATGTTCCAAACCTTCTTTGACCATTGGCGCATCAACACTGGGTTCAGTTAAGGTATAAGGATTATCAGCTCCCACGGGATCAGGAACTTTTCCTTTACTAAAGTCAATGGTACTATTCCAACGGGCCAGATAATAGCTTTCATTTTTTTTATTTTTTTTGATTCCGATCTGACGAAAAGTACCGTAAAAAAACACATCATTACCATGAGTTATCACTTTAGCTACCGGCATACTATATCCACTCAGACCATCTCCAAGTTGTTCCCATTTTTTGGTCTTCGGATCGAAAGAGATCGCCATATTCGCTTTTTCACCATTTTTGAAACCATCAAAGAACTTCTTTCCATTCATACCACCGAAAGCACCGGCTATATAAATTTTCCCATCAGCAGCTTTGGTAATTGCATAAGCTTCACGCCCCAAACCGCCTTTACCGGTTGGATCAACCCACATCTGCTTGGCATGGTCCCATTTGGCAATTCCTCTCAAGGGTTTTCCATTACTGATTTTCCCTTGGCTAAAAGCACCAACGATCCAGATATCTTTACCGTCAACCAAAAAGTCAAACACATTTACACTATCAAAAAATGCAAAATCACTGGCACGTTGTAACGGCCCTTCTTTACCCAATTTTCTATTTGATTTATTTGGAAAACTGATCCAGCCCACATCCTCTTTCCAGGCAGCAAAACCAACTGAATATCGGGATGTTCCATTGGATTCTCTCGGTTCTATTCCATTGCCATCGACGTGAGTAAACCGACCAGCCATATATATGGTGGACGGTTTGGTTGAAGTATCCACCTTGATTTTTCTTAAGCCTCTACCGCCTCTTAATCCAGGCACCATGATTTTCCATTGCATAGTATCAAAATCATACCGTTGAACCCCAAACAAAATTGCTCCATCTTTTCCATACGGAAACCCTGAAAACTACCCCCAACCCATAAATCGTTGGCTTGCGGGTCATAAGCTAAGGTCTGGATGTTTCCTGGACTGTTATGCTGAACAGAGGTTACTAGTGGTGTCCACCGGTTGGCAGTTAACTCTTTTGGATTATAAATAGCAAGTCCTTTGACACGATGGTATGTATGTCCATTCACATTGCCAATTTTTTTAAATTCACCACCGACAACCAAGCGACCATCAGGTAAGAACAAAAAATCATTTAAAATACCATGGGGTCCGGGACCACCCTGAGCCGTATGGCGCCAGGCAATGGCTTCATAACCTAACTTCGGATGCCAGGTCCAAAGGTACCAAATATAGTTAGACGCCTTCTTTCCAGGTTCATTTGGATTTAGCGAGTTCTCCCACCGTCCACCCATATAAAGTTTGCCTCGGTACCATTTTGCGATATTAATAGTCGGTGATCCAGTTCCATCACTCATCCCGGTATTGCCAGTCATTTTTGTGGTGGATTGGGGTTTCGGAAACTGAAACGACCAATGATTGTTGCTTGCTGCCATCAAGTTTATACAAACACCTGATATAAAGAGATAAACACTCAAATAGACGGATATCTTCAGTACTAATTTCATATGGTATACTCCTTACTTATATTTGTTCAAAAAATTGGAGATTAAAAAACATACATGAATATGAGTTAAAAAAACAAATGAAAAATATGGCGACTATAAATCTGCTGACAATTTTTATACCCGCCAACTATCGCTGTTTAGTTTTCAATTAAACCCCAAAATAGTTAAAGTCCTTACTTTGACCGAAATGAGAAACTGCCTGTATCCAAGTGGCTGTCTCATATAAAAGAATCCATGCAATTAAAAACGGCTAAAATATTTTTAGGCATATAACTTGTTTGCAATTTATAACCTATATTTTGAAAGTCAGAAATCTGAAATCCCATATTGCTCCGGAAGCCACAATACGACCCAAAACACTCAAGGTGATCGTAAGTATTTATGATAATTGGGTTATCTCCTAAGCTGCTTGTATCATTTAGAGGTTTCTTTTCCTTCTTGCAGCGCTTAAACCATCTTTTGATTAGATGCAGAAAACTTCAAAAATATCCATATCTTTATTAATGTTAATCTTCTTTTCATATCTTTACTCCGTTCATATCTAGAAAACCAACTTGGATTTAAGTTCGTTTCACAGGTTTTTCAGTTACTTCTAGCAGCTTATACCATCACACTTCATCTCTATTCAAATTATTAATCTATCCGAATCAAATGGAGGCAAATTAAGTCTTTTACATCATAATTTTTTTTTATTGATCAGGACGACATTTCACCTTTTTTTACTACATTGATGAAATCATTCTTTACGATTTTGAATTTAGAAACATCGTACAGAAGTATTAGAAATCATGTTTTTTTAATTTTCCTTCGGGAGGAATCTAATACCTTTGTATTAGAAAGGCATCTATACCGGCTTAAACAGACTGGTTTATTTTACTACAACCATCTAAAAACCGGAGGGTAACTAAAAATTATGAATTAAAGGTTAAGGAGACAGGTCAAGAGAGGTGGAAATTTAATTTTCTGAGGACCAATTTAAGCTATTCCCATTATTTTTCAGTTCATGGATATATGAAATATTGGTATATTTTTGCATAAATTCATCATCGGGGATTTTATCAATTGTTTCCTGAAGATAATTTAAACCCATAGTTAATACCGTTTCTGCCTTTGGATCACCATTTACTTTAAGAGCTTGATAACATATATAAAACATCAGAATTGGTTTATCGGTACCGTAAAGATTTCCAGTACCTAAAAACACTGCAATTTCTGAAGCGAGTTCATATGCTTTCTTATTCTTATTTACCAATAAGTAAAGATGACAAATATCAGTTTTTGCTTCAGTGGCCATCATTTTTTGATCCAGCTTTAATCGCAGCTTTAGGGAATTCGAAAAAGCTTTAATCGCCTGTCGGTATTTATTTCGATTTAGATAAATTTCACCCAGACAGGAAAGCGCCATGGACGCCTCTCTCATGGAAGATATTTTTTGTGCTAACTTTAAGGCTTTTTTACAATCAGATAAGTTTTCCGAATCCGGCTTAATCAGATCTCCAATCAAGGCTTTCTTAGCCAAAGCCATGCTTTCCATACCTTTATCTCCAATTCTTTTACTAAGGTCCAGACACCCTTCCAGGTTTTTATATGCCAAATCATAATCCTCAACCAAATCTGCAAGCATACTTAAGCACAGTCGGAGTTAAATTCGCCAGCCCTAAACTGGAATTTTTCAGATAAATAGAGCGCTTTTTGACTGTACTGCAAGGCATTATAACTAATCATGCTGCATCCAATAGACTTCCCCTAGGTTTGCCAAGGGTGCCGGTTGTTCAGCTACCGCATACATCTTTCCGTAGATAGTTAGTGTTTGGCGGTAATATTCTTCTGCAAGGTTGGCAATATGATAGACGGAAATGCGCTAGTAGGCACGGTCAATATTTCTGCCGTAGCAGGTCTGATGGATAGCTTATTGGCAGGAAAAGTCTATGTAAACATCCACACCGCAGCTAATCCGAATGGCGAAATCAGAGGACAATTAACCACGAACAACAACCTTGTTTTTGATGGCATGATGGATGTAGCACAAGAGCCACACACTGTAATGAACTCTTCTGCAAGAGGCTTAGTCATAGTAGAAGTATCTCCTTCTTTAGATACCATTTTTACTCGCTCGTTGTTAGACGGGCTAAGCGGCCCAATGACGGCAGCGCACTTACACGAAGGTGCAATAGGCGCAAGCGGCGGTGTAGTAGTAAATGTGAGTGCGGGTATTCTTTTAGGAGTTGCTATCAATGCTACTTCTACCATTGATTTATCTATCACTTCCGACTTGTCTATTTTGAATAAATTATTGACTGGCGGTATTTACCTCAACGTTCATACTACTACTAACCCGAATGGAGAAGCTCGTGGACAATTGAGTAGAATAGTAAGAGAAGGCTATGTGGTATCGTTGGATGGCGGGCAAGAAGTACCTTCGGTAGCTACTACGGCACAAGGTAGCGGTATTGTTTCGATAGATAGAGGCCGTTCCAATGCACATTATATGGTAGTGGTTTCGGGCTTGAGTGGCAATATCACAGGCGCACACTTCCACAATGCGCAAGCAGGTATAAATGGTGGCGTAATTTACAATATCAGCAGTAGTTTCAATATGACAGGTACGGCAGATGGCGCATTTGGTTACTGGACGGATTTAGATGCCAATACTGCTTTTACAACGTCTAATGAGCTAATGTTCAGAAACGATGAAGTTTATGTAAATATTCACACTGCCGCTAATGCGAATGGCGAAATTCGTGGTCAGGTATTGCGTGAAGGGCTTTGCAGAAACGTAGCAACTAACGTCAATGACCGCCAAGAGATATTTGAAGAGGTAACTATTTCTCCAAACCCTACATTTGGTCAATTGAGACTTTCTGTTCAGTTGAACGCTGATTTTGATGGTGATTTGATTATCACAAATGCTTTGGGGCAAGTAGTACAGCAAGAGAATTTGCCAAAAGGTGCAGATTTAAGCAATTACCAATTGAATGTACAATCTTTATCTAGCGGCTTATACTTTTTGACGATTAGAAATGAAAAGTACGATTATACCACTCGATTTGTAAAAGAATAAAAACAAAAGACAAATATTAAATTTTCTTTGGTGCGACGGTTTTAGAACTGTTCGCACCTTTTTTTATTTGTAGTGATGTCCCAGTCCTGAAATAATACGCTTTTCATTTTATTAAGACGTATTGAGGCTGACGTGTCTAGTTTTACAAAAAAATAAAATATTTGAACCTGTCTGCTGATGGGTTCAAGACTGAAAATCAACCGCTCCTTCTTATACGACATAAATATTTGAAAAGCGTATAAGTGGCGTATCAACCATCAAGTAGGTACTTCATTTTAGTTTTTTTCTCATGGAATAATCATTGTAATTAAGTTTTTATAAAAAAGAGAGATACTAAAAAGTCGTTACTTCTATCTTGAAGTAGCGACTTTTTTTATATTTACATTATTAGCATTTTACTTTATATAATATTCAACTTGCAAAATTTATCCGTGCGGATAGTTTTTTTTACAAAAACGTTTATCCGATAAAACCATCAAATCCATGAGAACAACTCTTATCATCATTGTATCTTCCTTATTCTTAGTGACTTGCATCAATTCTCAAAAAGCGAAATGAAAAAAACATCCAACAAACTGCCATATCACGAAATTCCTGCTGCGCCCGATGATTATACCACAGGCAATGTATTGGCTCGAACTATTGATGGGTTGGGCTATCGCTATTATTGGGCAACGGAAGGGCTTACCGAAAAGGATTATGAGTACAAACCATCGGAAGATTCTCGCTCGGCTGGCAAAACGCTGGAGCATTTGTACCATCTTTCGCAGACTATTTTGAATGCCGTTTCTAAGCAACCCAACATTCGCCCTCGACCCGAAGAAAATTTATCGCAAACCGAAATGCGAGCGCAAGCCCTCAAAAACATGAAAATGACGAGCGACATTTTGCGAAATAGCAAAAAAAAGGATTTTGATGATTATAAAATCGTATTCCAACGTGGCGAAAAATCTTCCGAATTTCCTTTTTGGAATTTATTGAATGGCCCTGTTGCAGATGCGATTTATCACACAGGGCAAATTGTGGCTTACCGAAGAGCTTCGGGCAATCCGCTCAATGCTAACGTCAATGTGTTTATTGGTAAGACGAAAGAGTAAGTTTTTTTTACTAAAAACTTATATTTGCACGGATATTTATAAACGAAGCCGATTACCTAACAGCCTGTGAATCAATTTATCAATTATATTAGAAATAGAGGAATAAGAGGAATGTTTGAGGATTTTTTCCTCAAAGAGCAGATAGTTCTTTCCGTTATCATTCTCAATGCTTTTATTATTTTCTTAATGGCATTCCCCAAGTTGGAGAACCATTCTTTGCTCGTTTATTGCGATGTTGTATTCGTATTATATTTTACGATAGAGGCAATTATCAAAATCAGAAAGTTAGGTTTCAAAGCTTATATCAGCCTCAGTTGGAATAAGTTTGACTTTTTGATAGTCTTATTTAGTTTGCCGTTATTGTTGGAAAGTCTAATCCCAATGACGCAAAGTGCGGGCATTATTACTATTTTTAGGTTGTTTAGGCTTTTGAGGGTAGTCCGTTTTTTTCAGTTTGTCCCCAATCTCCAACATATTTTAGTCGGTCTAGCTAGGGCATTTCGGGCTTCTATTTTTGTATTTGTGATGCTTATTTTTCTCAACTTCATCTTTGCCGTACTCACTACATATCTTTTCAGTAGTACTTTGCCGCAGTTTTTTGGCGACCCTATTTTATCGGCGTTTACCATTTTTCAGATGTTTACGCTCGAAGGCTGGAACGAAATACCTGCCACGATTGCAGAAAGCACTACGCTGACTGCTACTCAAATCAATATGGCAAGGTTGTATTTTGCGATTGTAGTGCTTTTAGGTGGTGTTTTCGGAATGTCTATTGCCAATGCCATCTTTGTAGATGAAATGACGATGGACAACAACGCTACTCTCGAAAAAAAGATTGATACTTTACAAGAACAAATTTCAAGGCTCGAAATACTTCTAATGGCACAAAATCAGCCTAGTCCAAACGAAGAAGAAGAAACATAAAAAAAGGCGAATGCTTTTACGCATCCGCCCTTCTGTTTTCATTTTGTTTTTCTGTCTAGTACTTTTTAGGTTCTTTTGTTTTGCGTTTGCAGTTGAACGAAACTATCAAGTTATCGAAATGCGCATTGTTGCCCGTATCAGCTACGCCATTCTTAGATGATTTTTTCAAGAACAAACGTATTTTTTTAGCTTTTGAATCTAACGTTACCGTCTTATCCTGATATTCCCATTTCATACCTGTGTGCGTTACGCCAAAATGAATGTATTCAATGATTTTATCATCCGCTTCCATCACATAACAATACAAGTAAGCGTGTCCTGTTGGCGCATTCAATTGACTATTGCGAGTCCATCCGCCAATATTTACGGTTTTGCTACCTCTTGGAATGGCAATATCTTGGTGAAAATGTGCGCCGCTGTCCATTACTTTGAATGATTTGTTGCCACCTGCCAACGTTGCTATCGCTGCGCTACCGAATTTTGTCCAGTGTGTTTCGCCACCGTTTGCTTGCGGATTTTTTACTTTATTCTCACATTTATTGCTTGCACCTGGCTCTGGCGTTTTGCGCTCACAATTGAACGAAACGATTACATTATCAAAATAAGCCATGTTTTTAGTATCCTTCTGCCCGTTGATGCTAGAGCGTTTCAAGAACAAGCGGATTTTCTTAGCCGCCGAAGTCATCGCCGTTTTTTTGCCTTGAAATTTCCATGTCATAGTCTTATTCTGAACGCCTATTTGTATATATTCTAAGATTTTGTCGCTGCCGTCCATCACATAACCATATAAGTAAGCGTGTCCCGTAGTCGCATTTGCTTGACTATTTCGTGTCCATCCACCGAGATAAACCGAATTTTTGCCAGCAGGCACTGCGATGTCTTGATAAAAATGTGCGCTACTTTCGAGTACTTGAAAGGCTTTGTTGCCACCGGCTAAGTTCGCAATGGTAGTGCTGCCGTGTGTTTGCCAATGAGTAGAGGCTTTGTTTGCTCCGTTATTTTTAACTAAATTCTTGCACGACTGTGCGGATAAGGATGAAATAGTGAAAAGTGTGAATGCAATAGCAATTGCGAAACTGAATAAATTTTTCATTAGATGTTAAAATTAATGTGTGAAAAAATTGTTTTTAATTCTGATTTCTAAAATACTTTTCCATTTTTTGGCAAAGAAAGTCCGTTCAGTTACTGTTAAATAACTGTCTATCAAATCATTAAATTTAATAGCTCAATTGGAATAAGTTTGAAAAGACGATTTCAAATTGAAAAAAATCAAATTGAAACTTTGCCCGAAAATAGTTGGTGTCTAAAGCATCTTGTTGAAATCATTTTTTTTATAAAAAATAAAAACTAACTGTTTTTAATAGCAAGATTTTAAATTGTAAGAACATTGATATACATCGAAAAAGTACGCCAAAAATGGTCTGTGGTCACTTCGGATATATTAAACCCTTGTTTTTCCCGATTAAATTTTAAAAATATTCGATGAACTTTTTCTTCGATGTCTATTTTGATTGTTACCATTCAATATCTTCTCTTAAAATATATTTAATTGTTGTGTTTCATGCTAAGTAAAGGATACTAAAAATCAAAACGTGACAAATTTTATTCTTTTTTTTAAAATTTTAAATATTAAAAATACATTATAATCAATTTTAAGAAATATAATTCTGAAAATTGCAAATAGAAACCTCCTTGCCAGAACTCTATTGACTAAAGGCTTTTCTAATAAAAATTTGATTTGTAGTATAAAATTCAATTGAAAAAAAATATTTTCAATGAAGTAGGAAGTAGTTATGATTTGTTGTAATTGTAAGAAGTAGTTGTGTCGAAATAATTAAAACCAATGCGACACAATACAAGGATACGCCTAAAAGTGCGTTTGGTTACTTCTTTTGTTTCAATAGACCTCAAAATTCGATGAAGGTTTAATATTCCATGATAATTCTTCGGTTTTTTTCGATAATATTTTTCAAAAAAAATAATCTATTCCTTAACGGGATAGATTATTTCTATTAAAATTTATCGAAAAAGGCGATTATTTTTTTGGCCTTACTAAGTACACTGTTTCAAAAATAAGTTAATCTTTTTTCCAATGGTGGCTTGCCCCATTGTACTTTGATTTTCAATGTAAACAAGGCAGCAAGCTACCTTGGAGTATATAAATAAACTTTTGAAACACGGTACTAAGGTTTCCTAATAAAAATTATCTCCGTCGTCGCCGTCTTCCTCTTCATCAAACATATTCGCCAACAAATCACGGAAACTCATTTTTTGTTCCACAATGTCTTTATTCAATACCTGATATTCAGCCAGTCCGTGCAATGCCAATTCCATAAACAGCAATTTTTGTCCTTTAGGAATTTTCAAAGAATCCACCAAACGCTCCAAACCAGCTACTTTTTTCAATTCGGCTTCATACTTCTGATTAGAATCATCATTCAGTAAATCCACTGTTTTGCCCGACGAAAACCACATTCTCATAGCTCCATACGGGTCTTTTTCGCCACGTTTTACTTTTTCAGGGTTCGGGAAATATTTCAAAAACAAATCCTTCAATGCCTTATTCATCAAGTTGATAGCCACCTGATACGGGGCCTTCTTGCTCACCTTCATACACCAATTCCACCTTTCCAGTAATGGCAGGAATCACGCCCCAAAAGTCTGTAAAGCGGATAGAAGTTGATTTTTCGCCATTGATGAGCATTCTGCGCTCGGCAGTACTTGCCAGATTTTCTAGACCCGAAATACTCAAACGAGCCGAAACGCCCGATTTTTCATCAATAAACTCTGACTTACGAGCCTCAAACGATACCATTTCCAAAAACGTAGTTGCTACATCTGGAATTTCAATATTTTTCTTCTGCGAGGCGGCAAGGCGTGCTTCTTGCGTCGTGATGCTTTTCGCTATCTCAATAGTTTTCGGATAATGCGTCAAAATTTGACTCTCGATTCTATCTTTCAAAGGCGTAATAATACTTCCTCTATTGGTGTAATCCTCTGGGTTTGCGGTGAAAATAAACTGAATATCCAGCGGCATTCTCAATTTAAATCCTCTGATTTGAATATCGCCTTCTTGCAAAATATTAAACAACGCCACCTGAATACGAGCTTGCAAATCGGGCAATTCGTTGATAACAAAAATGCTTCGATGCGAATGCGGTATCAATCCAAAATGAATCACTCGCTCGTCGGAATAAGGCAATTTGAGCGTAGCCGCCTTAATGGGGTCCACATCTCCTATCAAATCCGCTACGCTTACATCGGGCGTAGCTAGTTTTTCGACATAACGAGCATCTCGATGAAGCCATTCAATGGGGGTTTCGTCCCCTTTTTCGGCAATTAAATCTTTTGCATACCTCGAAATGGGCTGCAAGGGGTCATCATTGATTTCGCTACCTGCTATCACCGGAATGTATTCGTCGAGCAATTGCACCAGCATTCGAGCTATTCGAGTTTTTGCTTGGCCTCGCAAGCCTAACATCAACACATTGTGCCTCGAAAGTATTGCTCGCTCTATATCTGGAATTACCGTATCCTCAAAGCCCAAAATACCTTCAAAAACGGTTTCTTTATTTTTTAGCCTTTTGATAAGGTTGGCTCTCAATTCTTCTTTGATGGATTTTGACTGATAACCTGCGGCATTTAGTTCGCCAAGTGTTTTAGAATGGTTCATGTAGTATTTTTCTTACGTTTAATAAACGTTAAAATTCAATTAATGCTTACTTAGAAAATGGAAAATACAAATAATATTCCTGTCTGTGGTTCTATTATTTTTTTTAAAATCAAAATTATTAACATTCAATCAGGTATAATGTTTTTGAGCATTTGGAAGTTAATGACATCAGTTGATTTGATTTTTTTTAATTGAAAATTATATTACTTCTTTTTTTATAAAAATGACGCTTATAAGGTATTTCCACTACCAATTTTAATTTATATCAACCAATCTCATTGCCTAATGTTAATCTTATCGTGATGTAACATTTTTTGGTCGAAATTCGGCTACAATTAAAGGATAGTTTTCGTTTTACTACCATCTTTGCATCATATTTTTTACACGGAATATTCTAGTAGCGATGAATTTCAACCTCATTTTAAAAAAATATATCATCGTTCTATCATTCCCCTATACAAAATTTAAACAAGTATAATGAGATACTTTTACACAGGGCTTTTAGTCCTTTTTACTTTTTTGCAAGCATACAGTCAAGATTATAATGTAAATGGGACGCTCCGAGATGCCGAAACTGGCGAAACACTCATTGGAGCAAACGTTTATATTCCTTCACTGACTACGGGTACTACTACCAATACTTACGGATTTTATTCTGTACAAATACCTGCCAATAAGGAAATTACAATCGTTTTTTCGTACACGGGTTATCAATCCATCGAAAAAAAGATAACCATTACCGAAGATACAAAACTTGACATTGAACTCGCTTCGGGCGAGCAACTCAACGAAATTGTTATTTCGGGCGAATCAAATAAAGAGATTTTGAACAACACTCAAATGAGTGTGACAAAACTCACTACAAAGGAAGCTAAAAAACTCCCGGCACTCTTCGGAGAGGTCGATATTATCAAAACGCTCCAGCTCAAGCCGGGCATTCAGTCGGGCGGCGAAGGTACTTCGGGGCTGCTGGTAAGGGGTGGCGGCGTGGACCAAAACCTATTCATACTGGATGAAGCTACCGTTTACAATGCTTCTCACTTGTTTGGCTTTTTCAGTACGTTCAACTCTGATGCCGTCAAAAATGTGGAATTATACAAAGGTGGATTCCCTGCCGAGTATGGCGGTCGTTTGTCTTCTGTCATTGATGTGAGGTTGAGAGATGGCAATCGCAAAAAATTCTCTGGTACAGGTGGACTAGGGCTTATTGCATCTAGATTGACGCTCGAAGGCCCAATTGTAAAAGACAAAGGTTCGTTTATCGTATCAGGAAGGAGGACTTATGTGGATATTTTTACGAATCAAGTCAATAGGTCGAATGAAGATAACCCCGATGCGATTACTATTCCGGGTTATTACTTTTATGATTTGAATGCCAAAGCCAATTACGATATTACTGAAAATGATAGAATTTATATCAGTAGCTATTTCGGTCGTGACTTTTTTACTTTTGGCAGCGATGATTTCAACTTTAACTTCAATTGGGGAAATATTACGAGTACGGCTCGATGGAATCACGTTTTCAACTCTAAGTTGTTTATGAATACGACTTATACTTTTTCTGATTACGACTATACTTTAGAGAATGCTTTTGGGCAATTTAGTTTTGAACTCGGTTCGGGGATTAGAGACCAAGCTACTAAGGTAGATTTTTCATATACGCCCAATAATCAACATTTTATACAGTTTGGCGCAAGTGCTACGCATCACACTTTCGATATTGGTAGAGCGAACGCTAACAGCGAGTCGGGCATTATCGAATTTAATGCAGGGCAGGAATTTAAAGCGTGGGAATTTGGGATGTATGTAGCTGACGAATATGAAGTCAATAACCATTTGAAGTTAGATTTTGGCGTTCGAGTATCAGGTTTTAGCAACGATGGCAAATTTTATTACGGCATCGAACCACGTTTTGCGTCAAAATATAGCTTATCCGAAACCGTATCCGTGAAGGCAAGTTATGCTAGAATGTATCAGTACATTCATTTGGTGTCCAACTCTGGAGCATCTTTGCCAACTGATATTTGGTATCCGTCGGATAACGTAGTTGCGCCACAATTTTCTGACCAAGTAGCCGCAGGAATTTCCTACGCTATTGGCAAAGATTACCTTTTGAGCAATGAAGTATATTACAAATGGTTGAGCAATCAAGTCGATTTTAAGGACAATGCGAATTTATTTGTGAATGATGAACTCAATCAAGAATTTGTATTTGGTAAAGGCTGGAGCTATGGCAATGAAATATATTTAGAAAAGAAAAACGGCAAACTGACAGGCTGGATAGGTTATACTTTGGCGTGGAGTTTCAGACAGTTTGAAGATATTTTGGATGGCGAACCTTTCCCTTATCGCTTCGACCGTCGCCATGACGCATCTGTGGTGGTTTTGTACGAAATCAATAAAAAATACACCATTACAGGGTCATGGGTATATAGCACGGGGAACGCTTCTACCGTTCCAGAGGGCTATTTTATTTTGCAAAGTCCTGTGGGCGAGGATTTTAGAATTATCCCGACTTATACGGATAGAAACAGCTACCGAGTACCGGCTTATCATCGTTTGGATTTGGGTTTTGTGATTAATTTCAACCACAAATGGGGTTCGTCTGACTTGACCATCAGCGTTTACAATGCTTATGACCGACGCAATCCTTACTTTATTTATGTGGATGACAATAGAAGCGAATTGATAGAAGCGAATGGAGGGCAGCCGTTGAGTACAACGGATTTGCAGCAAATCGAATTTCAACCTAAGCAAGTTTCGTTGTTTCCTGTTTTGCCGTCCATTACTTGGAATTTTTCTTTTTAGGGACAATGAGAAGGCTTTGACTTAAATACATTAATAGACTTTATTCTAAAAAAAATGTATGGTGCAAAATGCAACGTACTGGTTTTGAGTAGTTTTGTGTGCGGCGCACAAAACAGAATATTATCTAATACAAACTAGCCATTTTTTTGATTTAAAATAGAACAGAGAATGGCTGACAACATAGCAATATACAAATGAAAATTAGTAACATCATTTTATTTTTAGGTGCAATCTTAGTGACCGCCTCTTGTAATTTGGAAAAAAACATAGATATAAATTTACCCGATTTTGAGAGCGAATTGGTGGTAGAATGCTACCTAGAGATTGGGCAACCGATGCGTTTAGTCCTTTCGGAAACGGTGAGTTATTTTGGAAGTTTAACTACCGATTTGCCCGTAGTGAGTGGCGCAACGGTCGTTATTTCTTATGGCAATCAAGTGGATACGTTGGAAGAAGGCTTATTTTTTGATTTTCTGTCAGGTAAGTTTTTCAATTATGGCTCGAGTACTCTCGTGCCTGCCGATTTTGATAATGATTTTAATTTAGAAATCACCGACTCGCTCGGTCGAAAATTGACGGCTACGACCCGACTCTTGCAACCTGTGCCTTTGGATAGTATTCAGACGATTCCTTTCCAAGATTCTTTGCTCTCTGTTTTGACTATTCATACGGATAATCCTGCGGAAACCAATTTTTATTACCGAACGTATCACAAGACAAACTTGACCAAAGATAGTTTGAAAGTTGCTTTCCTGATTGATGACGAGTTCATTACAGGGCAAAATAACCAAATCGTGGTAGGTGGGCCGCCCGTTTTTCAGGTGGGAGATACCGCTATTATCACGCTTTTTCATATCACCGAAGCATATAGCAAGTTTATAGAAACCACTTCGAGCGCAGAGCAAAATAATGGAAATCCATTCGCTACCCCTGGCACTATTCAATCCAATGTAAAAGGAGGAACAGGCATTTTTACGGGTCTCAACTACGTTCGGAATACTTTTTATCTGAATTAGAAACATCTCAAAGCATCAATTTAAAAGACCATTAGCCCAATTCAAAATTTGGTGAATGGTCTTTTTTTTGAAAAGATTGTGTTTTTTGTAGGCTATATATTTTTATTTATTAAAAATAATTCTATATTTGCTTTTATCTATTATTGTAGAATAATATTTTAATATTAAGCATTATTACAGATTATTAAACTAAAACCAAATAAAATGAAGAAAATTTATTCTTCTCTTTTATTTTCAAGTATTAATATAAAAGCATTAAAGCACTAAGAATTATCTATTCTTTAGTCTTTAATGCTTTTGTCATTTCTTAGAAAATACCACTATCCTAAACAACTGCAATTCATATAATTGTAATCATCAAAAGCTATTAAGGAAAATTTAGGTTAGCCTAGCAATAAGGCGCATTTAGCATTATGCCTAAATGGGACTAAGTATTAGGCATAGAGAAGTTTGTTTTACCTACGCTCTATGACTTTGATATCAATACCATTTAGAAAAAGGTCTTTTTGTACAATTGGAGAACCTTTATGGATTTTCAACCTCTCATTTCACTGTATTGAAATCATTTATAATCCTTGTAGTCATTAAATAATTTTTCTGAATACTTTAGACAACTAAAGTACTATGTCATTATTGACGCAGTGCGTAGTAAGGTCAAATCTATGTCTTAACAGACCGATTGCATTTATCTTACTGCTTTGGTTCTCTTATTATTTTATAATATATATTTTTTCAAACTATAAAATTTCACAATTATGGCTGTTAATGGTAACATTAAAACCGATGTCATTGTAATGGATGACACTTATGACGTATCAGTAGCAATACCTACAAGCAAACCTTCTGTTGAAAATCCTTATTTATTAACTATTTATAACGAAGCTGAGGTGGCTAAAACGCCCCCCACAGATGATACACCTATGTTAGCATGGGTCGCTGCTTCTTATGATGATGCTTCTACGTCTGCTTTTCCTGACAATTTTTATTTGGAGCTTAGTCCGCCAGCAAGTATTCTGCCTAGCGTAGCTGGAGCCGCCCCTGTCAAACAAGCCTTTGCGATAAAGAGTATTTCTATTCAGTTCGCTACTGGAAAGTATATTGCTGGAAGCACAGGCGCAGTAGCCGTACCGGGCGCAGTAAAAGGCACAAAGGCATAAGATACTTTTTCTACCACTGTTCGACCTAGTTTACTCTGTATAAGATTGAAAAATCGCAAAACGATGAAGTATGAGGCAACTCATGTACTTTGTCGTAATGAGGGATTAGTATGCCTTATAGAACGAATTAGGTCGGATAGTTACTGTTTTCTGGGATTGCAATTTTAACTCACTTTGTTAAAAAAATAATCAAGAATTATGAGTAGCGAAGCCCATAGTATAGGCATTAGCACCTCCTTAGTGGTGGAAGATGTACCTATTATATTTCAAACTTCTTACGATGATACTACACTTTCTATTAGTGTGGAAAGTTGTGCTTTGGATTTGGCAGAAGTGGCAAAAAACCGCTTCAACGATTTAAACGTCGTGCTTCCCGAAGGGGGAAGCCCTTTGAAAATTGCCAAATTTTCTGGCTCAATTTCAAAAACGGATGCTGCTAAAAATTTAAGCCCGACGGGTGAATATCGCTTAATCAAGTTTGGTGGAGAGATGCAAAACATCTCTATTCCCATACCGATTATTGAGGATATTAGCATAGATAAGGCTTATTTTTATTATCAATACCTCAGTGCTAAAGCTACTCCTAGCAATCCTTCTTTTAAAGAGCAAGTTGTGTTTTTGGGCTGCCGCCTTTCCGTTAAGCCCGGCACAGACTTAAATACGGCATTGACGGGAGCAAAACTCACCGCAGCTTACTTCATGTCTAATAATGCGACGATTATTTATTTTGATTTTTCGGGAACTATCAATGTCGGCAACATCATCAAGGCGTTGTTTGGCGTGACTACTAGCCAACTGACCATAGATGTAAAAAGTGCTGGATTTTTTAGAATGGCTAAAAAAAATACAACCTCTACACCTCAACCAAATAATAATCCACCCATCGTCGATTCTGGAATTTCTTATCTGGATGCCCTCAAGCAAATTGGCAGCCTACAAGGGAAAACAACCGCTCCTGCCAGCGGTTCAAGCGCAGGAGAACTAATGCCCACCTCTTTTCCGTTAGGCGAAAAAGATATTATGGTTGGGACTACGCCTACGCCAACCGTCGGAATAAAAGTAGGTGCGGATATAGATACCGACTTTACCACTCAATTTTCAGAAGCCTTCTCTGGAGACGACGTGACAGGGATTTGTTTTTGGGTAATCATTGATTTTACTAAAATCACGCTGTTCAACTCTTTAATCACGGTTGGTTACGCTAACGATGCCGTCAATTCATTGGTGCTTTACGGATTTAGAACCAAAAAAACAGGCGCACAAAACACGCCAATCACTTCCGCTTATTTTTACGCACAATTGCCCACTATCACGCTGTTCAATTTTCTAACCTTTGGCGGATTAGACGGCAGACAAGGTATTTTATTTAAATATACCACCAACAACAATCAATACGAATTAAACGGAAGTATCTCATTTACTGCCTTTTCTAAGCCATTCCTTTTTGGTGGAGATTTGATTGTCAATGACGATAAACTATTGGCAGTACTGGATTTGACCGTTGGCTCGCCTACGTCTAGCATAGAGAAGCCGTTAGGGATGACGGGAATTAATTTTGCAGAACTATACCTTTGTATTGATAAAACTTTCTATAAAGCGGCTAAAGCTCCTCAACCCGAAGTGCCTGCAAAATTGGATATTGCCATTGGTGGCTTTATTGATTTTACATTCTCGACAGGTACGAAAATACAACTCAGCGGCAATGTGGTTTTTGAAGATAGTAAACCTCGCTTAGTCTTAGTTGCTTTGGATGCTTCGCCAATGCTGACGCTCAATGACTTTGTAAAAGAAGTCATTAAAGAGCCTTGGCAATGGGTAGATAATGTGACCAAACAGATTGGATTTATATCAGGAACGATGTATTATCTCAGTACAGAGGGCATCGCCGACCCCGATAATTATACCTTTACTTATGATAATCCTTTAAAAATAATTAATAAGTCAGGGGCGATACCAACAACTACTTCAAAAACCAATGCACTAACGGTATTCAAGCCGGGCTATCACTTAGAAACTGAGTTGGTTTTATTTGAAAAATACGTATTTGACATTAAAGTAGATGTAATCACAGGCAATGCTAATGCTGCTAAAAATGGTGTGGCTATTTCGGGAAGTTACGGTGGCACTTATGATAAAGGCACAGGCGTAGTAACTCCTGTAACCGTGATTAAAATATTTTTCATATCCTTAGAATCTCCCGTATTATCCATTGGCACAGTTGGTGGCGCAAACTTTGCAATTGAAGTTGATAATCTAAAACTTTTCACTACACCTATTGGCTCTTTTACTGCCCAATATGGCAATGGGATTTTTACGGGAACTTATAACCATCAGAGTCCAAAATTTGGTTTTGAGTGGCAATGGACAAAAGGAAGCGAATCGGGCGGTTTTTCTATTACAAAAATCAATGGATTAGATAGTCAAGAACTCGACGCTATTGCTAAGATGGTTAGCAAACTCAACAGCATGACGGGCAAGGGTGGCTGTGGAGCTATTGTCTCTTCCATGTTCGGAGAGTTAAAATCTTCTTTCACGCCTGCCTTGCAAAGCGGCAAAAGCCCCAAAGATAACGGCAATGGCACCATGAATACGCCATTAGAAATAGACTATAAGTTTACCATATCTGGCTATACTATTACTAGCGGAAGTATCAAGATGACTTTAGATGTTGATGTTCCTACTTCGATATCTGGATTGCCTGGAGCTATCATGGGTACACTCGTAAAAAATATGGGTGCTATCGTGGAACAACTCTTAGAAAGTCCAACATTCTATGAAGCTATTGCTTTAGAAATGGCTAAAAAAGGTGCTGCAAAACTAGCTGGCAGGATGCTTTGTAAGGCTGTAGAAGAAGTAGCCGAAACACTAGCAGAAGCCTTAGCAGAAGCGTTGGCGGCTGGCGAAATCGCTGCCGATTTAGGCGCATTGCTTGAATTAGGTGCAGTATTGACGGGCGTGCTTGCAGCAGGAATAGCTGGAGCAGTAGGCGGGCTTTTAGGTATTTTGAAGAAAGTTTGGGATGCTATCAAAAAAATATTTGGTGGCGATGATGGAAAGAAGAAAGCTCAAGATAAACTGGATAGCATTAAGCAACCTGTGCAAAACTTGATAAACTCCTTGAATGCCAGCCTCGACAAAGTAGCGAGTACCATACAAATACATTCGCTAAAAGCAAGCGTGGACGCTCAAGGCAATTATAAATTGAATTGGAATTTTCCGAATAATGCCGATTTAGGAGAAAACGGAAACCTGAACTATAAATTGACTTTCTTGGATGGACCGATAGGAAATACAACTGCACCGCAATCAAACATACCGCCTATTGGATTTACTTTAATGAAAAAAAGTGCTTATACCAACCCTTGGTCGCAGATGCAGCAGCAAGATGCTAATTTCCAAATGAATGCTTCTATACAAACTTCTATCACGGGTTATCAATTCATGACTACTGAGGCTGAAAAAGACTTGAACTCGACAATTAAAACACTCGATGAAATAGGGGATAGCCTCAATGGAGCAGTAGCATTTAACAATCAAATCAAAGCATTTGTGGCTAAAATGCAAGGCTACAACCAAAACGGGCTTACTTCTAATGTGGTGTATGCGACGCTAGATGGTAGTAGTCAATTTGTTATTGGGCAAGGCATCATAGGAATTAATACCGTTATTAAGTAATTGAAAAATATGCAATATTTCGAGTTTAAAAGATTGAAATTTAATTGATTACAGTTTATAAAAGATTGATTAGGCAAAATTAAAATAATATCTGTCTGCTAGCAGATAGATGCAAAATCTACAATAATGGCGACTATACCAAATATCATCAAAGAGGCTTATTATAGCGGACAGTTACTTCAAGTAGCTGATTTTGTTACAGAACAAAACTTTCATACCCAGCATAGAGAGTTTCAAACACAACAATTATTAACTCCCGGTGTGTTGTCAGGATTAGTTGCTAGTGCTAATGCAGGAATTATTACTGTTACTGCTGGAGCGGCGGTAGATAATTTGGGACGACAAATATTACTATCTGGAAATGCTACTTTGAATGTTGCGGCTTCTCCTAATGGCAACTACCAACTCTTGATTTCTTTTAATTTAACGCCTGTATCTGCTGGCGTAAAAAACCAACTCAAAAGCACACCTACCTTAGTCCTTTCGCCAACTCCAGTAGCCAATAGCATATTATTAGCCAACGTTACAATCGCTGCCAGTAACGTATCTAATATCAGTGTGGCAAGTACTCCTGCAAAAGTACTTCCTGCAAGGTTGCCCGATACAAAAATCGAAAACCTAAACGCTAATGTCATTACAACAGGGACGTTTGACGCTGATAGAATACCAGCCCTTCAAAATTTAAATGGCAAACTCACGCCCAATCAACTTCCTGCGGTTTCAACGCCATCCGTTGTCAATCAAAACGTTTTTTCTTCGGGCGTTTTGTCAGGCTTAGTCGTGACGAATACCGCTACTACCGTTTCATTAACCACGGGCGCAGCCATGGACAGCGATGGTAATTCTTTGGTTTTGAACCAAAAAGCGATTTACAATCAAGCTCCAATCGTACCAACAGGCGGTAAGTTTTCCATTGACATGAGCAACGCTAGTTTTCAGAATAAAACGTGGCTTTTGCTTATTTCAAATAATGCTGCCGATACCAGTTCGCCTATTTTAGAATTGGTAGAAAATACCGCTTCTACTACTGGGAAAGTTATTTTAGCCACTCTTGCGGTCACTACGGGCAACCCTACTATTACAAATGATGGGCGTGTAAATGTCTTATTAGATGCTGATAGGTTGCCAACTTTGAAGGCTAATCAAATTCCTAAACTTCAAAATTTAAACGGAAACTTAACGGCTAACCAAATTCCTAATCTTAAAAACTTAAATGGAAAAATCCTACAAAAACAATTGCCTTCTGTTTCGCCAGTTGTCAATCAAAATGTTTTCTCTGCGGGTATTTTATCAGGCTTAGTCGTGACGAATACCGCTACTACGGTTTTATTGACTAAGGGTTCAGCACTGGATACCATCGGCAACCCTTTGATTTTAAATAAAAAAGCGATTTACAATCAAGCTCCAATTACACCAACAGGCGGTAAGTTTTCCATTGACATGAGCAACGCTAGTTTTCAGAATAAAACGTGGCTTTTGCTTATTTCTTACAATAATGATACGCCTAATTCGCCGATTTTAGAATTGGTAGAAAATACCGCTTCTACTACTGGGAAAGTTATTTTAGCCACTCTTGCGGTCACTACGGGCAACCCTACTATTACAAATGATGGGCGTGTAAATGTCTTATTAGATGCCGATAGGTTGCCAAAAGGCATTATTGGAGGAGCTAAAGAATATTTAAATTTTTGGGCAGACGCGCCTATTGTCAATGAAAATACTGCGACTACGTTCAATTGGAAAACAGATAATGGCGTAGATGCTTTGACTTTGACTTACCTTGCGGATACAGGCATTGTAGCACTAACTACTGGAACGAGGGCTATTCAATTATCTCAAAAAGGATTTTCTATCACGCCCATTCAGTCGGGCATTTATACCATGACTGCCCAAGCGAAAGGCAATATAGTAGCTCAAAAGCAAATACAGATTACGGTAATTACTATGGCGGCAATAGCTGATTTAAATATGAAAAGCAGAAAAGCGGCACTCGATTGTGCTACTCAACTACAAAAGCAATTTCCTGCCGCTAAGGCTACTCAATCGGCAATTGCTATGGCTGGCGCAAATTACGATTTTAGTAATACAGGCAAAGCCATTCAAAAAATTTATAACCTAGATCCTACTGCTTTAGGGCAAGTAATGGCAGCAGCATTTCCTAGTTAGAAATACAAATTTCATCACACTTAAATATATATGATTAATGAGAAATCGAATTGACCAAAATAAAGTAAAAGAATTAACTGGAAAGTTGCAAAGCTTTAAAGATAATGGATTGTCCGTTGAGGATGCTGTTATGGAACTCCACCATAGTTTGAGTAGTGTTGCTAACCAAGTCAGAGGCGTGAGTTCACGCTCTCCGGATACAATTATTGTTGTGCATAATGCCAGCGAATTGGGCGCAGCTTCGAGAGCTGTATATTCTTCATCTATTACGCCCCTCAAAATGGCAATTCTAGCCAAAAACATCTATGGCGATGGCGATGATGTAGTCAAAAGTGTATTGGGTGCTTATCACGAATATACGGCTACTGAAATGGGAAAATTATTGCTGGACAAAGAGCTTTTTCCTGATATGTCCAAAGCCGATATGACAGCAGCACTGGTAGGAGGCGGATATTCTATCGTGGAAGCCCAAGTTGCTACCGATGCTATTTATGGAGCTGATGCACTCCCAATAGAAGCCAGCTTTTTCCACCCGACGATTACGGAAAATTATTGTCAGGTGCATACTGGGCCAGGCACGATGTTTAACCGCTTTTATAAAAGAAGTTGGATAATGCACTATCCTGCTAGTAGTTACATCAAGTTCGAGTTTGGGCATCCTAAGTCGGGTTTTTCAAAAGTCAATCTCGTGATGGTTCATCTGACTTCTATGAATGGTCCTCGTGCGGGTTCTTCTCCTATTGATATTGTTATTAATGGTGATATGTTCAAATCTCGCTACAATGTTGGAAATGGAAATTATCAAAAAGATACATTTGATATAACGCAACTGGTAGAAGAAGGAGCTAATCTCATACAGTTGAATTTTTGTAGCGGAGCTAGAACGAATTACTGGATTCAATCCATGAAGGTAGAATATGTTAAGTAGATTAGAGAGATTGTTATGATTGTTTGTTTCTCGTATAAATCAACATATTCTGAGATAACCCATCGAGCAATGATAGTCAATTTC
>CALNYY010000029.1:0-26924 GCA_942490835.1 uncultured Saprospiraceae bacterium | reverse complement strand
GGTTAATTCTATTAACGGATCGGCAGCACAATTAATGTATTCTTATGCCCAATCGGTTATCCGTTCCTATCATTCAGAACTGGTTGCTGAAGTTGAGGGAATACCTGAATTTAAACCACCGTACCAGGTTGAACCGGTTTCTCGTTTTTGGTTTAACCCTGAACTCGATTACAAATGGTACATGGCTCCCGGAATCTTAGCCGTTTTGGTTACAGTTATCGGTTTGTTCCTTTCCGGAATGAGTCTGGTGAAAGAAAAGGAAATTGGCACCATCGAACAATTGAACGTGACACCCATCCGGAAAGTGCATTTTTTGGTTGGGAAACTGGTTCCTTTTCTGATTGTAGCTTTGCTCGATCTGGCTTTTGGATTAATTATCGCACGGGTGGTTTTTGATCTGCCCATTGTTGGAAGTTTATGGTTGTTATTCGGGCTGGGAGCTATTTATCTCTTCGGAATACTTGGCATGGGATTATTGATATCCACCATGGCAGAAACGCAGCAACAAGTGATGTTTGTGACCTATTTTATCATGATGATTTTTATTATGATGGGAGGCATTTTTACCCCGATTGAAAGCATGCCCAGGTGGGCACAAATTGTCGATTGGTTTAACCCGATTGCCTATTTTATGAAGATTATGCGGATGGTTGTTTTAAAAGGTTCCGGCTTTTTCGATTTGATAAAAGAATTTCTGGCGTTGGTGGCATTTGGAGTAGGTTTTCTTTCATTGGCAGTGTTGCGTTATCGGAAAACAGCCTGATTCTCCGTTTACCGATAAATTCCGATTGGTCGTGGAAAAACTAATTCACAGAAGTATTTGCTAAACTATTTTTACAAGCGAAAACAAGAAACAAAAGAAACAAACAAAGTTTGTCTCAAAGCCACGAAAACAATTTTTTCATAGAGTTGCACCGCTTAAATTTTAGGCGGTGTTTTTTTGTATTATCTGAGTTCTTATATCTTGTCATACTGAAGGAGGGACGACTGAAGTATCTGTTTTTTTAATTCTGTTACAGATTCTTCACTCCGTTCAGAATGACAGAATACTATTTCTGTGCCTGCGCCTTTTTTTCTTCTTCTTTTATCTTTTGACTTTTATCTTTTGCCTTGATGTTTTTCTTTTCCTACTTTTGGGCTTTCAGAAAAGATAAAACGATGAGACGGATTCTAACCTTAATATATTCACTGATATTGGTAATTTCAGTTTATGCCCAACGTGAAAACCACGATGTTTCAAGGCCTCCGCTGGTAGTTGTTATTAATGTTGAGCAAATGCGGATGGACTACATTACCCGTTATTGGAATAAATTTCAGTCGGGAGGTTTTAAAAGGCTTTACAGCGAAGGTGCTATATGTGCCAATACCCAGCTCGATTTGCATGTGCAGAAAATATCAACCGGGGCAGCTACTTTGTTTACCGGTGTTTATCCTTCGGTGCATGGCATTGTAAACGACAGTTGGTACAACCGTTTAAAAGAAAAACAATTTAACTGTATTGCTGATGATTATTACATTACGGTTGGAAGTGATTCGAAAGAAGGGGAGCGATCGGCGGCCAAATTATTGAGCCCGACCATTGGCGACATCCTAAAAATAAATACCAACAACAAAGCAAAAGTTTTTAGTGTTGCATTGAATGATGTTAGTGCGATTTTTTCAGCCGGACATTCCGCTGATGGTGCTTATTGGTTCGATACCCAAAACGGGAACATGATTTCCAGTTCGTATTACATTGATGTTTTTCCTGATTGGGTACGTGAATTCAACGACAAAAAATTTGCAGAATTGTATTCAACCCGCGAGTGGACAACATTGTTGCCGGTTACCAGTTACGAGGAAAGTTTTGAAGATGATTACGTGCTGGAGAAAGGTTATTACGGACGTTGGAATACATTTCCATACAGCATGAAAAAATTGCAAAACCGTGCAGAAAGTTATAAATATCTGAAAACAACACCCTTTGGAAATACAATTATTAAAGATTTTTCGCTTGGCTTAATCGATGCAGAGAAATTGGGAGATGATAATATTACTGATTTTTTAGCGATCAGTTTTTCTTCAATGGATTATGAAAATGGTGCTTTCGGACCGTCATCGGTTGAAATGGAAGATTCGTATTTAAGAATGGATCAGGAGATTGAACATATTTTAAAATTTTTAGATAAGAAGTTTGGCAAGGGAAATTCGCTGGTTGTTCTTACCTCGGTTAATTCAGCGGGTTATCCAGTTGAATATTTGAAAGAAGAACACCGGATGCCGGTAGGGGAGGTGTCGCCTGAAAATATTGTTGCCTTGTTAAAATCATTCCTGAACATTACCTACGGACAAGGAGATTGGATTGAGCACGAAGCTGATCAGCAAATTTATTTCAACCGGGGTTTGATTGAAAAACGTCAATTGTCGTTGGAAGAAGTTCAAACAAAAGCGGCTTCTTTTATCAATCAGTTTGAAGGTGTAAAAATTGCGTTGCCTGCTTATGTGTTTCAAAATGGCGATTACACCAACAGCCAACTGGCAGCAATTTCGCGCTCGTTTAATTTTAAGCGTTCCGGCGATGTGCTGTTTACTCTTGAAGATGGCTGGCAACCAAGTTATAAATTCAAACGCACCATTTATAACGACAATTCCCACATCCCTTTAATCTGGCACGGAAGTGCGGTAAAACGAACAAAAATCAGACAAAAAAACAGCGTTGAAGACATTGTCCCAACACTGCTCGAAATTTTGGATATTCCCATCCCAGACCATTGCCAGGGGAAACCATAGAACAAAACGACAAACAATATGAACAAAAGATTTTCAATTCTTACCATTTTGACTTTCCTTATATTTTGTAATTGTGGAAATAAATATCAAGAACAAGTGGTTGCCGTCGAGCTAATTGAAACAAGTGGTATATACTTCTCATATAATTATCTTGACAGTAATTTCAAAGGTAAATTTGACTTAGGGTATATAGTGGAAGATTTTTCAAGTTCTGACAGTTTAAAAATAAAAATTAACAAGGATGCACCTGAAGAATTTGAATTTATTTCTGTTATAGAGCGAGTTTGGGAAAAAGAAGATGCAATAGTTTCTTTAGTTAATAGAGATAGTGATCAAGTTATTTTTAATTATCACAGTATAGACCAAAAGCCCCTCTTTGTTGGAGCAAATGATGAGTATGATAATGACTATTTGATATCTGATTATTTGATTAGTAAGATTAATCTATCAAATGACTATAAAAAAATTGGAGTTTACATTTTGATAAATGAAACAGGACAAGTTTCTTTAGATGAAGTCATGACTAATAATGAGGTAGAAGTTGAATATGTGAAACAAATGATTGACAGATTTCCTGCTTTTAGTCCTCCAATTCATGAAGGAGACAGTGTTACTGTTTCTTATTTGATTGAGATACCGATGAATAAAATGAAAAAATAAATACTAACCCTAATTGTATATGGCAAGTGGGGTTTTTTGTGGTCTGGTTAGTCTGACCTTGCGCCAACTTTCCTGCGGGCCTGACAGGATTTCTCTTCGAAATTCCGCCTAAACACTTACAAGTGACCGATAAAAGTAGCAGGAATAATTTCTCCTCCTTTTGAAGGAGGAGTACCAAAACTTTAAAAATTTTGGGGAGGAGGTTGTTTGATATTGTCAAAGAAATCTAGTCTACTACTTGGTAACCTAATTCATCAATAATAGATTTAACTTTTTTAATGTCAATATTTTTACCTTTTAGTTTTACCTCCTTGGTATTACGGTTGGCAAAAACTTCTGTGATGCCGGATAATTTCATCAGGTTCGTTTTTACAGCATTCTCGCAATGCGAACAGGTCATGCCTTCAACAGAAACAACCAATAAATCTTTTTCTTTTGTTTTAGATGCTTTTTGCCAACGTTCAATAAAATAGCCTATAATCATAGAGGCTGCTAATATTATTGTGGATGAAATTTGTACCCATTTGGGTAACATTTCATGTTCTCCATTTTCGTGAATATGCACCACTTTACTTAAAATCCAATCGGCCGGGAACAGCCAGTTGGTGAGCAACCCAAATATAATAGCACCGCCAATAATTGAACCCAGGTAAGCAATCAGCGATTTGCGTCCCATAGTTTTGCCAATTACTGTCATAGTGGCCACATTTGTTGCCGGACCGGCCATCAGGAAAACAAGTGCTGCTCCAGGCGAAACGCCTTTCAGCAATAAAACAGCGGCAATTGGAATGGAACCAGTGGCACAGATATAAATTGGCACAGAGGCTGCAAGAACAACCAATATTTCAATAAAGCCAAAACCTTTAAATGAACTAAAAAAATCATCAGGCAATAAAACAGAAATAAGTGCAGCTATCAGAAAACCAATAATCAGCCATTTGGCAATGTCCTGTAATAACTCAATAAACGCATAATTGGCAGCTTTAATCAGCGATGGTTTTTCTTCAGTGGCTGGTTCATGGCAGCCACAGCCATCATCGCAGTTGTCTTCTTTTTTGCCCAGTGCTCCGGTATCCATCTTTAATCCGGCAAACATGGGATTAATTTTAGGCTGAGGTTTTTCTTTTACAAATACATTGGTAATTATTCCACCAACCACACCGGTAAAAAAAGCAACAATTGGGCGTAACAAAGCAAAAGGCCAGCCCAACATGGAATAGGTTGCAAAAATCGAATCAACACCCGTTTGTGGTGTGGATATTAAAAATGAATTAGTTGCTCCTTTTGATGCTCCGTTTTTATAAAACGATATTCCGGTAGGAATAACCCCGCAAGAGCACAAGGGCATTGGGATACCCAAAATTGATCCGTTTAATGCTGATTTGAAATTTGGTTTCCCCAAATATTTGTCGATGTGTTTCTGCGGAAAATAAACTTTTAACAATCCGGCAAAAACCAAACCCAGCAAGAGCCAGGGAGCCATCTCATTGATCAGGTAAATGAGTTCGTTTAAATATGAAATTATATATGAATACATGTTGCAATGTTTTTAGGTGTTCAAAAGTAATAGTGTTTAAACAACAATTTTTCTATCCCGATATGATAATAAACAGTTTAGCCGGATAATTGTTGTTGTAAATGATTATCCGTAAATTGTAGTAAATTCATTGAAAACCAACTGTTATGAGAAAGACTGATCAGGAGCACAGAAGGAATTTTATAAAAAAGATGATTGCCCTTTCGGCTACTGCCGGATATTTTGTTTCAGCAAATTCTGTACAGGCAATTATTAGTTCCCTTTCAACAGGGACAATGCCAACGCGTCCGTTTGGGAAAACAGGTTACAATGTCGGCCTTTTTAGTTTGGGAGGACAGGCAACTGTTGAAATTCCCGGAAAAGAAACTGAAGCATTGGAAATAATTAACCGGGCCATTGACCTTGGGGTGAACTATATTGATACTTCTGCCTACTACGGACGTGCAAAACCCGGACAGGATCAAAAACCATTACAGGGAACCAGTGAACGTTATATTGGAAAAGTTTTGAGGAACAGAAGGTCGGAAGTTTTTATTGCAACAAAAACACACGATCGTTCTTACGATGGTGCAATGCGCCACTTGGAGAAATCCCTGAAAAATTTGCAGACCGATGTAATAGACCTTTGGCAAATTCACAATGTTAAAAAGAAGGAACGGGAAGATATTGAAAAAATATTTGCTGATGATGGTGTGTTGAAGGCGATGGAAAAAGCCAAAAGCGAAGGGGTGGTAAAACATCTTGGCATTACCGGGCATGAATCGCCTGACCAACTTAGGATTTTGATTGAACGGTATCCTTTTGATGCTATCTTAACAGCAGTAAATGCAGCAGACAAGCATTACGATCCGGTTATTGAAAAATTATTGCCAATTGCGGTTGAGAAAAATGTGGGAATTGTTGGAATGAAAATCCCTGCCCGCGACCGCATTTTTACAAATGGAGGGATTATTAACATGAAACAGGCAATGGAATATGTATTGACCTTGCCAGTAAGTACAGTTATCGTTGGTTGTGACAATATTCGCGAGCTGGAAGAAAACATTGAAATAGCGAAAAACTTTAGTGCGCTTAATGAGGAAGAAATGCTGGCAATTGAAGAAATGACCAAGCCACATTACAAAGACCTGCAGTTTTTTAAAGGATTGTCGGATTGGCCAAAAGACTGGTAGTCATTATTTAATATTCATTTATTTGTAATTGGATATTTCTATTGAATCTTTTATTGATGCGAGAAATACTACATAAAAAATAAGGCCATAAAAAAACCGCCCCGAAGGCGGTTTTTTTTTACATCCTAGCCAAGGTATGTTTTTAATAATTTGCTACGTGATGTGTGTCGTAATCTACGTATAGCTTTTTCTTTTATTTGCCGTACCCTTTCGCGGGTCAGCCCAAATCTTTCTCCGATCTCTTCCAGGGTCATCTCCTGGCATCCAATTCCAAAGAACATCCTGATGATGTCACTTTCTCTTTCAGTAAGGGTAGCGAGAGCTCTTGTTATTTCCCTGGCTAATGATTCCATCATCAGACTGCGGTCTGCATTTGGTGAATCATTGTTAACCAGAACGTCAAGAAGGCTGTTGTCTTCTCCTTCAACAAATGGTGCATCAACAGAAATGTGCCGTCCTGACACACGTAAAGTATCTGCAACTTTGTCGGCAGGAAGTTCCAACGAATCAGCTAATTCTTCAGGCGAAGGCTTACGTTCGTGTTCTTGCTCGAATCTCGAAAATGCTTTGTTAATTTTATTAAGCGAACCAACCTGGTTAAGCGGTAATCGAACAATACGTGACTGCTCTGCAAGGGCCTGTAAAATCGACTGGCGGATCCACCATACTGCATACGAGATAAATTTAAACCCTCTTGTTTCATCGAATTTTTCAGCTGCTTTAATCAATCCAAGGTTTCCTTCATTAATAAGGTCGGGCAAACTTAGCCCCTGATTTTGGTATTGCTTAGCAACAGAAACAACAAAACGAAGATTTGCACGGGTTAGTTTCTCTAACGCAGCCTGATCACCTTTTTTAATCCTTTGAGCTAATTCTACTTCTTCCTCTACAGTAATAAGATCTTCTTTGCCAATTTCTTGCAAATACTTGTCCAAAGAAGCGCTCTCACGGTTAGTAATCGATTTTGTAATCTTAAGTTGTCTCATATATTACCCTTGTGTAAAAAATCGTGCAAATATAGACTTTATAAGTCAATAATTCAAACAAATAAGTGGCATTGTCCGATTTGTTTAACAAATAAATAATCGAAAAGGTTTGTTGGGTTCTTATCTTATTCCAAATACATAATAGGCCAACTCGCCATCCGGGTAAATCCCCTCAATTAGTATGCCACCAGTTGCATTATTAATAATGCTTTTTAAATCTTTTAGTTCATAAACAGGTTTTTTATTAACATCGGTAATAATAAACCCTTTTTTGATACCGGCATCTTTAAATTTTCCGTCACCAAGGTCTTTCACTTTAAGACCATTGCGAATACGTAAACGTTGCTTGTCTTTTTCTGAAATTACCTCAAGTTCAGCACCGAAAACCTTGTCTCCTTCTTTCTTAACAATTTCGGTATCTCCGTGTTTGTTACGTAACGTTACGTTAAATTGTTTCTTTTTATTATCTCTTTTTACAATAACCTCAATCTTATCTCCAGGACGGTGTTTTCCAACCTGTTCTTGCAATTCAGCTGATGAATTTACTTTCACTCCATCTATGCTGATAATTACATCTTCAGGTTCCAGTCCAGCCTCGTCTGCCCCTCCATCTTCGTAAACGGATCCAATCATAACACCTTCAATTTTTTCAAGGTCATATTTTTCAGCAATTTCAGCTGTAACATCGCCAATTCCAATTCCCATTAATGCACGTTGCACTTCTCCGAATTCCATCAGGTCGGCAACTACTTTTTTAACAATGCTAACGGGAACGGCAAACGAATATCCGCTGTATGAACCTGTGCGGGATGCAATGGCCGTGTTAATTCCAACCAGCTGTCCTTTCATGTCGACCAGGGCACCGCCACTGTTGCCAGGGTTCACTGCTGCATCGGTTTGGATAAATGCTTCAACACTCAACCTGTCAGGGTTAATTCCAATGTTACGACTTTTGGCACTAACAATACCTGCGGTTACCGTTGATGTTAGATTAAAGGGATTACCAACTGCCAGTACCCACTGTCCTAATTTTAATTCATCTGAATTTCCATATCGTAAAACAGGAAGGTCTTTTTCATCAATTTTTAGAACCGCAATATCTGTTGATGGATCGGTTCCAATTAATTCGGCATTAAATTCCCGCTTGTCGTTTAAAATAACCGTAATTTCATCGGCATCGTCAATAACATGGTTATTGGTTACGATATATCCATCTTCTTTAATAATTACACCCGATCCGGCACCTTGCTGCGGTGGTGTTTCGTACTGATAACCACGATTCCCAAAAAACCATTCATAAAATGGGTTGGCTGAATAATATTCACCTTTGGTAACTGTTTTAATATGCACTACCGCATGTACTGAGTTTTCTGCTGCATAACTTAAGTCGGGCAAATCAGTCGGTAAAGCCGGTAAACTGGCCAGTTGTATCGGGTTGTCTTCCTTTATTGTTACTATTTCTGGTTGGTCAAAAAACCTGGTGTAGGCCCACAGTGCAATAAATGCACCTGTTAAAGCAAAAAGCAATGGTAAAATTCCTCTTTTCATGTTTTTCATAGCTCTTTTCTTTTTTAGTATTAACTTTTAATAAAATATTACTATCAAATATAACGCTACAAAAGCGTTTGTGTTATTGCATTTGTATTTCCTTTAAATTGTTTAACAGATTTTAACAGGAAATGCAGTATTGACGGGAGGTTTTATACAAATAACAGACCATCCTATTAAACTGATGTTTTTTCAGGTTTTGATGGCATTTATTTATACCAATTCCTGTTCTGGGACTAATATTATGACAATTTTTCAAATAGTCTGACATAATACGATATAGAGGGATCCTATTTTCAGGTTAAAATTAATGAAATAGAAAGCATAAAAGGAGAACAGCCCACAAAAGGTGATAGTTGTCCTGATTGGTAAATTCCAGAAATAGATAGTAAAATTACCCGGCAGAAAAGGTAAATATTATTTCTCCAGCGATTTTTTATATTTTTCCCTGAATTCTTTTTCCTGCTTTTCTACTTTTTTGTTTTCTTCCTTTTCTATATCATCTTGAAATTTACGTTGCCATGGATTAATTTTAGCATGCTCATTATCGGTTGAACCTGCAATTGGAACTTTAACACCCGATTCATTGTTTCCACAAATCCGTTGTATTGCTTCACAAATTTCATCTTTATTGGCAGCATCTTTCAGCCATTCAACCATCATTTGTCCATGCAGAAATTCATGGTACAATAATGCTTTGTTTGATGCAAGTTGGTCATATGGTCCAACCCAGTATAAAATAACTTTTGCGTCAATATTAATATTGATTGGACTTTGGCATGTAAATCCGTCATAGCTATATTCATATTTCCCATCGGGTCCGTTTCCTGCCGGTTTTTGAGCCGAAGACTGAGGAGTATTGCCAAACGACCAGCGTAAATTAAAATTAACCTGGTAGGTTTTTCCATCCACCTCGCATTCAATAGAATTTACCGGCTGGTAAGTTCCTCCCTGGTAATTCAAAAAATCATCGACAGCGTGTGGGGCTTTGCTTTTTACCTGCTTGAAATTTTCAAAAAGTGCAGAGTAAATTCCTTCAAAATATTTTTTATCGGCATCGTTAATCTTCGAAGTGGTGCCATTGGTTGCATTTCCTGCTTTTTCTCCTGCTTTTTTTGCCTTTTCTGCAAGGTCATCAATAGTTGAATCACTATCACTGGTTTCACTTGTCGGTGCGTTTAAAGCAGCTATTTGTCCTCCGTATTTTTCAACTTGTTTAGTATTGCATTGTTCGGCATACATATACATGACCCGTAATTTTTTGTATGCATCATCCAGTTTTTTCTGCTGGGCTTTTATTTTTTCTTCCTGCTCTTTTTTGTTCTTTTCTTGTTCTGCTTTTAGCTTGTCTAGTTCCTCTTTAAATTCATCATACTTTTGCTTAAAATCATCAACAGCTTTTTTTGCTTCGTCTTTCATGACGCTGCCTTCCATTGAGTTTGGTTGGGTTTTTTCGATTTCTTTTTGGGCTTTCCGGGCTTCATCCAGTTTTTGCTTTAACTCTTGCCTGGTTTTTTCGTATTCTTTAATTTTTTGCTCGTCCATGATCGACTTGGTCTTCATGTCTTCAAGCTGTTTTTCCATTTTTTCAATTTCCTCAATGGCTTTATCAATTGCACGGTATTTTTCCAGTTTGTATGGATCAATTTTACCTTTTCCCCGATGACCCTTGACCCCGATTGAGTTATCGCCCTTTTTGGGGACAGGAAAACCAAGGTTGCCACCACCGGTATCCCTTCCTGTTTCTGCAACTTCTTTGGCATATTGCGAGTACTTTCTTGTATCATCAACGTTGCATGCTTTTGCAGCCTCTTCTGCCTTTTTAATATAGTCCTCTGCGGTTTTTGCACGCTTTTTTAGTTGTTCATATCTTGTTTTGTTGTTTTTAACACAATCATTATAAAACTTCTTCATTTGGGAATTTGAAGCATTCTCGGCATTTTTTATGTTTTTGTTTATTTGCTTTTTTGCTGATTTTACTTTTTCCTTCAGTTTTTCCAATTTTGCTTTGGCCTCTTCAATATTTACCCATTTGCGGGCAGCATCTTCGGTCTGGAAATTAAGAATATCATCGGCAATATCTAATTCTGGGATTTGATAAGTTACATCTTCACGTTCAAAATTGGGTTGAAAAGGATCATTGCTTGGAGGAAAGTTAAATTTGAAGACAGGGCTTTGAATGTTATTTCCTGAAAAAACCTGCCAATTATATTCACTTCCTGCATTAAACTGAAAATCTTCATTGTTAGTCCATTTGTAAACCTCAGCTGGAATGTCCTGAATGGTAATAGTACGGTTAAAATTATCTGTATTGATCTTTTCTTCCAGATCAGGAGTAATTGTTGCCGGATAACCGTATTCCTGCGCAAGTTTTGCCAAAGCTTCTTCATCAATTTCAAAACTATTTCCATCTTCTCCAACCGGGGAAATGCAGGCCGGGTAACCATATTCACGGGCCATTGCGGCTAAAGCTTCCTCATCTATTTCAAAAGCGACCGTACCGTCCTCCCATTCAACCGGAGAAAAGATAGGGGCCAACGATTCGTCTTTTGCCAATATTCCAAAATCTTCATCCTGAATAACTTTAGGTTCTGTCTCAGGTAATAGTGATTCCCAAATTTTCAAAGAATAGCTTGCATCCGGATTCATATTAATTCCATGCCACTTAAAATCAGGATAGATTGTTTCTGAGACCGTATTGTTTGAAGGCGAAACAAGTTTAATTAGTCCTGGCTCAACAGGTTTAAGATTGACCAAAACTGAAAAACCACCTGTGTGTTTGGCGACCAAATCAGTTGTATGATTATAAGTTCCATCCGGGTTTACCATGTCCGGTTCAATCATAATGGTTTGGTGATTGCCACCTTCCATCGAAATGCTGGTGGGGCTTAAATTGCTTATTTCAAGAGGTACATCTGTTTCAACTCCTTCCAGTCCACTAACATGGATGCGAACAGTTGTTCCTTCCCCTTTCGACAAGGTTAACTGATCGGCTGACAAATCCATGTTTATGGCATTGGTTTGTTCTTCCAGTTCAAACTCATTTTCTGATAGTTTAATATCAACCGGCCCCGAAATATCTTCCGGTGCTTTAAAGAAAATTCCTTCAGGTGATTCCGCAATTATTTCGGGTTCAATATCATCAATTGTAATACCGCTGGTTGAAAAGTCACCATCAAACATTCCAGGGATAATTTCAATTTCGCCCGGACGGATATAGGTTGGTACTTTAAAATCACCGGGATTTAATAATTCAGGCAAAGAAATGTTTCGGGGTATGCTATTGGCAGGCAAGTCGATATTGTCAAGAACATTGCCTGACGGATCTTTTAGTGCCAATCGGTAAATTCCATCTGCAATGTCTAACGGTATCTCCCAAATACCTTTACTGTTGTTTACTTTGTTCTCCTTTTTCTTCTCCTTGCTTTTTTTCTTATCTTCAATATCAATAACATAACCGTTTAAAACGTTTTTGTTTTTAATTTTTTGTTTTTCCTTTTTCCCTTTTGGCTCAGCAATAACAGTCCCTGAAATTACATCGCCTGCATGGGTTTTTTCAGGAAGGGTTACGGTAACTTTTCCATTGGGTGTGTCAAATTCGACTGTTGTTAAACCATTTGACGATTTGGTTTTTTGTTTGTCCTGTGCATTTGCAATAAATGTAAAACAGCTAAAAATAAAGACTAATAAAAATAAACGGATTACCGGGTGACTGGAAATTTTCATGATTGGTTTTGTTTTATAATTATCGTGTTTTCTAAAATTACGACAACACATATAAATATCAAACACATTCTGTTGTAAATTTAAAGCTGGCAACAAAAAAATCCCGGAACTCTTCCGGGATTTTGCTAAAACATGTGAATTCGGACTATTTATTCACTTCATCAATTCTAGCTTTAATCTTTTCAAAACGTTCGACAAAACCCGGGTCGTTTCCACAATAATGCTTATTGGCCCATTCCAGTCCCCAGTTACCCAGTTCTGGTGCCAGTTTTGCTAATTTCATAACTGCACTTACATTCATTGGGTTGTCGTTAACTTTTTTCTTTAAAGGGATGTATTTATTTGCCCAGGCTTCGTATTTGTCAAGGTATTCTTCACAGGTTTTCGATTGTTCACCTGTCAAACCGGAAATACCTTCATCTTCTTGTTCGGGAGAAGCAGAAACTTCATTTTCCTGCGTATTTGTATTTGCCGAATTTGACTGCTTTGTTGTGGCAGTATTGCGCACGACCTTTGTGCCCAATGGTTTTTCACTACCAGACCCGGAACAGTTGTTTTCGTACTTCACACTTCCTTTTTCTTCGCCTTTTTCAGTAATCCTAAGTTTTACAATGGCTTTTGAATGTGGTCCGTTTTTAACCTGATCGTGTTTATTGTCGTTGCACAAAACCATTAAACTAACATCTCCTGTGCCATCTTCACGGTTCAGGTTCTCCGATAGGACTTTGCCTTTTAAAGTTGCTGTTCCGTTGCCGTGGTCTGTTAGGTTGAACCCGTCAGGTAGAATAATGGAATAAATATTTATGGCATCACATTCAGGGTCGCTGCAGGTAAATGTCCCTTTCCATTCTTCGCCCGGGACAACATTTGTTTTTCCCTTAAAACGGATGGATGGACGGAAGTTGCATTCTTTGGTACTGCTTTGCGGTGTTGCTTTAAGGTAGTGCAGTTTGTTGTCGTAATCCGATGTGTAAAATGCGTGAACTACATTTTGTTTATCAGTAAGCATATCAACATAACTGCCAGAATTATTATTGTCCTCGAATATTTTTACATATTCTCCGCTGCAATCACACTCCTGATGATACAATGCAAAATTGTTTTGTCCAAGGGCGATGTATGTTTTTCCATTGTTATCAATTGCCATTGCAGGGCAATTTTTTGTTCCTGGTTGTTCAAAACCTGAATAAGCCATCCATTTGTTTCCTTTGCAAATGCTTTGACTTAATACGGTTAATCCATGGTAAGGAGAGCCTCCTTCGTCAGCCCGGTCGTGATATACAATTTTAATACTACCATTGGGGGCAATAGCCAGAGATGTCATATCTTTTCCTGAATTAATAAATTTATCAGGTGTGTGAAGTAATTTATCAATATCCCAGAAACCACCCGAAATATTGCGGCTTCCAAAGTGTAGGTCGTTATCACCTCCCAGGGCAGCATAAACTTTGTTTCCATAACATGCAATTGAAGAATTAACCCCGTGCCGCCAATTACGTTCATCCCATTTTGTGTCATGTACAAGTACCTGTAAGTACCATTTGCTTGCATTCCCTGGCTTGTTTAAATAAATTGCACATTGGTTGTATTTAAATTCTTTTTGGTCGGTATAATCTGCCCTGCAAATTACGTGCAGCCCGTTATTTTTATCTATTGCCATATCAGTATATTCACCGTATACAAGAAACCGCAATGGTTCAGGAGATGGTTTAATTTCTTCGAACTTGAATTCACCACCTGTAACCGGTTTTTTTGCATACAGTATTTTTTCTCTGTACCGGCCAAACATAACAATGTGAATGGTGCCATTTTTAATGGCGATGTTTGGATGTAATGCAACATGAACTGTATCGTTATAATCAGTATCAATGTATTCTAGTTTTTTATATTTCCAGCTTCCGCTTTTGTTTGTTCCGTAAGTGATGTGGCTATTAAAATCAAGGAACACGAGATGGACGTTGCCATTGTTATCCAAGGCTGATTTTATATGCTGCAACCTTGCGGTTTCTTTTTCTGAAGTGAAGATGGTTTCCATTTTGGTGGAAAACTTTTGCGCCATTGTTAAGTTAACACTGAATAAAATGGCACATATCTGGATAATAATTGTTCTTTTCATCTTTTTAGGTTTACTGCATTTGTTGTTCTATTTTTTTCTGAATATCCTCCATGCGTTGTGCATATTTTTCGTTGTTAGCACAATCGTAAAGTTTTGACCATTTCTGCGACCATTCGCTCATTTCTTGCGTGGCTTCCATCATCTTCTTGGTGTTCTCAATATCCAGTGGGTTTTCTTGGGCCTTTTTATATATTTTCACCACTTCGTTTAAGATGGTGATTAATTAGATTGTCAAAGAGCAATAAAGAGGCGGATTTCCGCCATGCACCGAGGTGCATCATTTATTATGTATTTATATGTATTGCAGATTATGTGCCATTATTGCACAAATAATATTGATTGTCAATTTTATCTAATAAAATCAACCACTTCCAGCCAAATAAATTATTCCTTTATCCTTTTATATACATGAGTAAATGTCATTCATTATGCTTGGTTGTTCAATTCTATAAACTTTCCACATCATATTGGTTCAAATCCATAAACTTCCACAACATGTAGTATCCAGGCCATAAACCCCACAGGGAAAATAAATGAATGAGCCCTCATTCATCAGCCCGTCTGGGGGGATTTCAACTTGGTGGATAGGGCGGAAAAGCCCCAAAATTACACATATCTTTTTTGAAAAGTCACCCGAGAGGGATTAATCAATTACTTGTTTATGGGCAAATTGCCCACACTCAAGGATTAAGTTGATTAAGCCTATGAATGCATCTCTGCTGCTGCTTTACCACCGATAGCAAGCGGGTGGATTGATTAAAGTGGAGGGATTAAATTATTAAATATGTTCATTATTAAATTGGATATGGCATTGACAATAATGCATATAAATGGTAATGTCATAATATGAGTAATATAAGACCAAAAATTGGTTTAGGGAATAATGAAGCCAATCTGAGGGAATGGAAACAGCTCTTCGGAGAATTGGCTCAAGGGTATATTGATCCTTGCAGAGCCCAGGAAATTAGCTCCAGGAGAAGGTTGGGGGAGCTGGCACAGGCAAGCTGTTCCATAAGTATTTCTTCGATATGCCAGTAAGTGCGCTCAAAGCTGCAGGAGATTTGTTTGATAGGGGAATGCAAAGATCCTTTAAATATTCCTCCTTTAGATTATACCGCCTCTGCACTTGGATGCACTGTTTCTTCTATGCCAGGAGGTGGAACCGGGCCAGCTAATATTGGAAAGAGGGATGCATTAAGGAATTTGGGAGGAGGAGTGGTAAAATTGCGAAAGAAGAGAGGGCGAAAGATTTTTCGGAAGGTATTAAAGGCTGTTACAAGCAAAAGATATTACAGACTTTTAAATTAATTTAGAAAACTGAGCCAGATAAATGGGCTCAAAAAGAATATAAGAAATATTTAGATAACGTGAATGAATTTTAGACGAGTTAAATTGATTCCACAGAAAGAATTAGATAGAATTGAGAGGATATATTTTGGGATAATCACCTCCTGAAGATGAGTATGGTATTATAAACCATCTTGAAAAAAGAAGTAAGCTTTCAACAGATAATACTTTACAGGATGAATACTAAAGTGAAGTGCTAGATACCCTCTTCCATGAAATGACTCATGTCAAGACAATGGACTCCAGATCGCAAGATCTCTGAGATTATCAAAGCCAGGGCGTTGAGGAAAGCTTCAAAGGGATATGGATTATAGCTCAGCCAATTGAACAGCTTGCTCGAAGTACAAGCCAAAATGAAGACTGATATTCCATTTGAGCAAGCATATAAGAAAATTAGATGCCTTATCTTAGAAAAGCAAAAGCGAATCAAATATGTACACAGGGCCAGTTGAAAAGAGCCATTCCAATGAGCCAATTGGAGCAAAACTTGCTCCCCATCTCCGAGAAGGAATCGAATTAGCTAAGAAGCTTCCTGTAGGCGAAGAAGACTTCAAAAAGCCTGACATTGTGAGTCCGAAAAGGATCTGGGAATAGATAGGATTAAAAGCATTAGGTAGCATTAAGCCGGTTGCCAAGTTGATAAATCATATAAACTCCCCAAATCCAGCTTGAAGATCAGCCCACAGATATATAAAAGCAGAACAAAGAAGTTTTGGGAACATTTTGTTCCAGTGGTAAAGGGATAACTAAGACAGCTATAATGGAATAGAAGGACGTTCTGAAGGCAGAATCAAAAACAAATTACCATGGATATTAGAGGAAGCAGCTGGCGAGATGTGGTAAGGGCGGCAACCGCCACCAGGTGATCCGTTTAGGTGTTCGAGAGATACATGGGAAAATTATAATCAAAAGATGCTCAGCGAATCAAGTTAAGACCGACTTTGCGACGAAGCCACAAGCAAGCTCATGCGTTCAATATTAAGAAACTAGCCAATCAGCAACAAATAGATATACCATACGAATTCTTAGGATGAATTCGAGAGTTTGGGAGACTAAAATAATGGGCTTAAATCCACAAGCTGCAGAAGGAGCATATCGCACCCCTGCAATCCAACACATCAGACCTCATCACAGAGCTATTGCTCGAATGATTGCAATCGGAGTCCCCCCAAAGGAAGCAGGCCAAGCTTTCAATATGACTCCAGGGCACATGAGCCACATCTTGGCTTCCCCTGCTTTCCAAGCAATAGTCAAGCGGCTTGAAGATTATGATGACGAAGAAGCAATCGACCTGCGCAAGCAGATGGAAGCAATGAAATGTAGGGCGCTCGAGATCCTAGATGGGGACTTGGAAGTGGAGGCCGAGACTCTGCCTGAGAAGAAATTCCGACACAAGGCAGCCGTAGATGTATTGGATTTTACACTCGGTCGCAAAGACAATAAGCCGCCTGAGGCAGGGAATCACCTCCACTTTCATGATCACAAAGAGCTTCATCAACATATCAAGCAACAGTCTACTGAAGACCTGGCTCAGAATGTATTGGATATGGTAGTGGAAAAGGAAATGAATCCTTGAGTAGGGGCAACATGCCCACAAACAAGTAATTGGGGAGAATCCTCTTGACATGGATTAATTAATCTAGTGGCTATTTATCCAAAAGAGCATAGAGAGAATCTCGAGTGGCGATATAAGATCCTGTTGAAGGCAAAGGAAGACAGGGAATATCGGATAGCTGTTCGAGAGCTGTTTTTTCGAGATCCTCTATTTGCTTTTAATGCTTTCTTCTATACGTTTGATCCGCGCAAGAGACCTTTTCATCACCAACCTTTTTGTACCTATGAATTTCAGGATGAGACAATTTTAGCTCTAGTCAAACAAATCAATGCAGGTGAGGACATTGTCCTCGAAAAGTCTCGTGATATGGGCTGCTCATGGATGATAATTCTTGTGTTTCTTTGGTTCTGGCTTAATCCAAGTGGTGGGGCTGATTTCTTATTGGGCTCCGGATCGAGGATTACGTAGATAAAAAAGGTGATATGCGGACCTTGTTTGAGAAGGCTCGCTATGCATTATATAAGCTTCCTAAGTGGCTCAGGCCTGAGAGATTTAATCGTCGAAAGCACGATAACTATATGCGCCTTGTAAATCCAGAGACCGGCGCAGCAAATACAGGTGAATCTAATAACCCAAAGTGGTCTACTGGTGGCCGCTATGCGGCCGGATTAATGGATGAATTTGCTAAGTGGGAATCGACGGATAAAGCGGCATGGACTGCAGCAGGGGATGCTACCCCCTGTCGGATTGCGCTCTCAACTCCATTCGGAGCTGCAGGACAATACTACGAGCTTGTTACGAACGAAAACAAGCTCAAAATCACGCTCCATTGGTCAAAGCACCCAGACAAGCGCACAGGACTTTACTGCGTCTATCCAAAGCCTGAGGATGCAGCTGAAGTCGTTGACGAAGAAAACTGGGTCGGACTTAGAAGCATCTGGTACGACAAGGAATCCGTAAGACGTGATCCGCTTGAAGTAGCTCAAGAACTCGATATTGACTATGTTGGAGCCGGTAATCCTGTATTTGGTGGCAGAGCCGGTAAGCGAATTGGACAGATTATGAGGAGTCCAATTAAGCCATTGCATATGTATTCAGTTGATTTTGAGCGCAATATGTTGGTGGAGGATAATGATCCTATAGATGACGAACTTGGGGTAGTAAAGGTATTCTTTGAGCCAGATTCTTCTCAAGAGTATGTATTCGCTGCTGATGTTGCTGAAGGCAAAGAGGATGGGGATTTCACTATCATTAAGGGCTTAGACCGACAGACTGAAAGTGTGGTAGTCTCATATGCAGCTCGGATTGATGAAAGCTCTGGCGGCTGGAGTCATGAACCTGATGGTAAAAATGTATACTTTTGAGGAGTTGATGAGCCTTGGTGGGCGGTTGAGACTAATGGTCCTGGCTTAGGAATGTTCAATTTGCTTGTAGATCCAGATAAATATGATCTTCCTAATCCTTTTATGATGCAGAAGTATGATACCGCTAAGCAGGCTATCAGCTATCGCAAAGGGTGGTGGACAGATACTAGTAGTAGGAGACAACTGGTTACTGGAATCCGTACTTGGCTTTTGAGTGGCTCAGGCTGGTGTGATGCAAGATGTGCGAGAGAATTTACTACTTTTGTTTATCGGAATAATAAGCCACAAGCCAAAGAGGGTGCGCATGATGACGAAGTTATGTGCTTTGGTATTGCTTTGGTTGTTAATTCTTCGCTGCCAGAGATTGAAGAATCAGCTGAGCTGACCAGTCTTAGTCGACCACTCAATTCCGAAGACATAACCAATAGATCTAATTGGGCTTCAAGGGAGCGGGAAAGACTTGATGAGCTTTGCTTTGCCTCCTTAGAAGAAAAACGAATGCTTACTGAGGCTATTGCCGCTCAATTTGTTAATGTTTATGGTGCTCAGGTAGAACAACTTTTAGGAGGATTTGATTGATGAAAAAGCTTGGAATTATTATCTTATTCCTGTTGCTTATTCTTCCAAGCTTTGCTTGGGCAGCAGGAACGTGCGTAGTGGACTATGATCGGGATTCAAGAACCGGGACTACTACAATTGTCTGGACTTGGACTGCCGATGCAAGTGGGGATGTTACTGGGACTGATGGCTCTATCTGTGTGACTGGAACTATTGCAGGTGTTCAGATGATTCCAGATGCTACTGATACTCCCACAGATGCGTATGATGTTACTGTAGTTACTGATGTAGGCTCATTTGATGTACTTGTTGGTTTAGGTGCCAATATGAGTGAGAATCTGGATGACTCAGGAAATGTATTCATGCCAGTTGATTCAGATAACTCCAAGCCAATTACTCTACCTGCAAATACTTGTATTCACCCTGTGGTATCTAATGCTGGAAATGCTACAAGCGGCATAATTAAGATGGTGGTGTTCTAATGGGACAATTGTGTACCTTATTATATTAGTTTCATTATTTGCCTTGATTGATCTCAGCTACCAACAAGCGGAGAAGAAGATTCATTATGCTTGGAAGAAGGAGGGGTTTCATTCTCCGGAACTGATGCACTTCTTCAAGAGGATGGGTCAAGCTATTTACTGCAGGAAGATGGCAGTAGCAAAATTTTACTACAATAGGAGAGGGGAATGAAAAAGCTTTTTGTTTTTACAATTTTGCTTCTGCTACTAAGCTCTTGGTCTGCTTTAGCAGTAGACGCACCAATTAGCTCACTTACTAGTGCCACACCAGCTCTGACAGACTATATGGTTATAGTAGATGATCCTGCTGGGACTCCATCCTCTAAGAGAATTACTATCCAAGCTCTTGCGGATGCAATCCTGGCGGATATGGTAGCTGGTGATGTTCCAGATATTAGCGCAACCTACCAGCCTGCTGATGCTATGCTGGATGATATTGCTGCGCTTACTGACCCTGGAGCAGATAGAGCTTTGTTTTGGGATGATTCAGCTGGGGATATTGTTTGGCTTACAATTGGAACTGGCCTAAGTATTACTGCTACCACATTGAGCTGCAACAGGTACATCTACGCTTGCAGGGATGACAGATACAGATATTACAGGTCCAGCAGCCAATGATATTCTTGGTTGGAATGGTACTGATTGGGTTGATTTAGCTGTGGCAGGTGATGTAACTGGGGCTGTTAGTGGGAGTGATTTTGCAATTACTATTGCAGCTGAAGCAATTGAAGAGTATGTTTAAGGCTGTAGATGCTACAAGTGATGAAGACATTATGACTTATGAGTCTACTTCAGGTGACTTTGAGTGGCATGCTATCGAACAGACGTTATGACTACTGTGAAGCTGCTGCTCAGGGATGGATGTTCTCTTTGGGAATCTTGCAGGGGAGTTTTTGGCATACAGGAACTTAGGATACTGTCTCAAGACTCAGGGTTGCAGCTGATGTTGTGTGGGCAGCTCCTCCAGGTGGTGGTGATATACAACCGTTGAGACTGTGCTAATGGGGACTGCTTTTACTGATGGTGGCAATCTGAGAATTGATCTTTGAGGGTGATAATGCTTTTGAAACTATCTTGGCACAACTGGTGCTACTGAGGATGTTACAATTACCCTTCCTGTTATTACTGGTACTGTTGTATTGGGGCCAGCTGCTTTTGGCACGGACAATAGGCTTACTAAAACTAATGGGACAGGGAATCTGACTCAGATTACAGGCATTACTGTAGATGATTCAAATAATGTAAGTGGGGTGGGAACCATATCCGCAAGAAATACAACCTCAAAGAAGTTTTATTATTGAGCTACTGGAATTGATGGAACTGAGTTGGAGTTTTAAATACTGATGCTGCGATTGATCCTGCAACTAATGTTCAACCTATTTTAGGTGCAGCTGATTATGCTGCAATTGCAACAGACACAAGAGACCTCTTTAGAAAATGTAATGGATTTGCAGGATATGCAGGGAGCTGTAACAGATGCTCAGGTTCCTAATGATATTACAGTAGATTTAGCTACACTGGCTACAAACTTTACTGTGAGTGCTAATAATTCTACTGATGAAACTGTTTATCCTGTTTTTATAGATGGAGCTACAGGAACTCAGGGGCTGAGACTGATACTGGGTTTAGTTATAATCCTTCTACTGGATTAATTACAACAATAGCAGATACTTTTAGTGGAACTGTTACTGCACTAGAGTTTGCTTCGACTGCAGCTGATGGTGAACGATATTCAATCTTCGGGAACAATACTGCAGGAAATCAGCCAAGTGCAGCTACTGTAGAAACTGGTGCATATGGCTATCAAACAGATATGTACTTTGTGGTTGGTAATAGTATTCACACTATGCTCGATGCTGGTGGTGATATTTATCTTTATGGTGCTACAGATGATAATGGCTTTGAGTATCAGATTGATATTACAGATCCTACAGCGGATAGAGTTATAACTATTGATGATGACAATATTAACTTTACCTGCAGGAGCCGGAGAAGATAATTATGTTCTGAAATATGACAACTCAACTAATACATGGAGTGCACAGGCGGACTCCACTGGTTCTGCTCTTGGTTCTAATCTTTCATCCTCAACAATCAATATATCATCTGATACAGGAGTTATTCAACTAAACGGAACTGGAAACACAAATAATGAGGACTTAGATTGGGACTTTGAAACAGCAGCTAATACAGTTGGTGTATCGACTGATACAGGAGTTACTCTTGTAGACTTTGGGGCGATTGGTCTTGCCGGTGGATCATATGATGCCAGTGATGGTAATATCTCTAATGTAGGCACAATCTCACTTGATGCAATTGCAACAGATGCGACTAATGTTATCTTTGGCTCAGCTGCAACGACTTGAACTTCAATTTAGAATTCAGATATTTATATCGCTATCTTTGAAACGGCACGATCACGCTTGCCAATGATGAGACAATCTCAAACGCTGTAGACGGGACAGTGGCAATCGGTGGCTCACTCGGCATATCTGGAGGGATGACGGTTGCCGGTATCAATATCCAAACCCCGGACGCCTTGGATGCTTCTGCTTATTCTGACACCGATGTTACAGTAGGCTCAACAGTAACAAGCTCGCTGGTAGCTGTCACGATTGATAACGACTCCACTGACGAGGAAGCAGACCTTCAGGACGGGACAACGGCAGGAGAGATTGTAATCTTTGTGGTAGTGGCAGGGGCTGACAGTACCGACGACTCTTTCATCATTGATGTTGCCACAGACTCAACCTGTCTGAATTGTACCTCCGTTGAATTAAACGATGTTGGCGAATCAGCAAACTTTATATGGATGGGTTCTGCTTGGTGGTATTCAGGCGGGCAAACCGTAGCAGATTAAGGAGCAACAAAATGAAAAAACTTATCATTGCGTTAGTATTTTGTTTGATGGCAGTACCGGCGATGGCCGACAGTTGGACGTTCATCTTTGAGGCTACCGGGAACCCAACAGGGATTCGTATTCAGCACAGACCGATTCCAGACCCTATGCCTGAAGCGCAGGCGTTTATTGAATCGGTGGTGACCTTATTGAAATTCCTTTGGGCTGACCTCTCCGCAGACGTTTAACGATCGAATATCCCTGAGGGTGTCCAGTATGGCCATGTACGGCTGAGGTAGTTGATAACGATGGCAACGGTTCGTACATCATGGACACCGTTGATGGTAGCCTTCTCCGTACCGTTTGGCGTGCTACGGCTGATTCCTGAAATTCGCCGAAGCTCATTATGAGTTGTAATCGTCTGTACGATGGCACGAACCGAAATCAATGATGACGATCAACCAAGGACGTTAATTATGAAACGACTCTATATTCTATGCGCCGTGGCGTTGCTCCTTATTGGCATAACGTCTTCGGCGGGGGTGATCCAAATCCCATCCGCAGAGGCCAGCGGGATGTCGCTGGTGGTTGCTTCGGGGAGTACGCCTGCGGATGCAAGCCATCATGGAAGTGACGGACAACAATAACAGACACAGAACTTGCATCTTATTCAAATGAAGTTTGAATTTGGCGCAGGTACGACATGGGATGCGGCCAGGATGATGATACACGGACTGCGGACTGCATAATGTATGACGAACAAGCACTCTAAAAAGGGGTGGTGGTTGGCGGAAGTGAGTACTTTTGATAGTGTTATAGTCAACACTTATATGAAAATCTCAAACCATTAAAGTTCCCACGGGCGCCAACCTACCAGATAGTATAACGGTTACATCGGCAAAAGTAAGGATCTTATCCGACTCTGCTGAAATTGGATGAAGGTCTACTGAATAGCAAGACGCTTGTGGTTTGCCTGACTCAACTGATGTATGGTGGAGGTTGTGAAGCAGGCGCTTTTGTTCTTAGCGCTGTGACCGTAAACTCTCCAACGGAATATGGAGAATTGGCAATTAACTCTATGTCAACATCTCAATATAGGGAATGAAAGATACACACTAAATTCTGCGGCTTATACTTATATTGAGACACAGGCTGTGTCTAATTCTGACATCTCTTTTGTTTTGCGAGAAAGGGAAGACGATATATGATGACACTGGTGGGTCGTCGTTGTCACTGTCCATGATGTAGTAGTAATAGACCGAACTACCAACGTCATTCGAGCTTTATGTGGAGTATACGGAATGAAAATAAAAAACATACATCTTTTGTATCATGTGTGTTGATGTCTGGTAGCTGTTCCAGCACACACCAGGAATCCCTTAATCTCCCGTGGTCGGCAAGCCTTGATACTGCTGTAGACTATAGCGATCTTGTGCAGATACTGGCCGTCTGACGGGTCTACTTAGGTGAGCAATTATAGATCGTCTGGATGTCTCTGGTCTGGTGGGGTGCGGGCGATGACTCCCCCATCATGTCAATTTTCTTACTGCAACATCACTGCAGGGCAGGGCTAACCAGCCTTGTGTTTCCAACTCGCCTACCATCCACATTGTATTCAATGTCCGTTATCGTCATTCCTCCAATTGGGAGGGAAGATATGATGCAACGTGAGGAGTATGGAGATCAGGATAAAATGGTTGATTGTTAATACGACAGCAGGCGCAAACAATAGATATATGGAAAAATCAATATACGAAAACGTAAAAATGTGGCTGCTCAATCATGCAGAGACGCCGGGGCTGATTATTTTTCTCCTGGCGTCTGTGGTATAGGAGAGAACAATAGTTGTTATTATGTAGATTCGGCATACAATTAACCTGATAACGGGGATGATTTTAAATCCGAAGACTACGCAGAGGAGTGGGTTTGTTTTGAGTATGCTGTTGATTTAACCAACCAGACCGGCCAGCTATATATCTGGACACAGGACGGTGTGTTTAACGGAGATTATTCTGGCGTTATCAATGCTGATAATAATCTTTACATAATAGAATGTTCTATCACAATTTAACCCTTTTCCGGACTTACAAAGTAGTCCGATCATTGCGATCAAACGGGCATATTTATTATAATAACAACTGCCGCATTAACTCTACAGTTCGCCAATTGGAATTTTGCGTAAACGATTGTCTTGCACGATGACAATTACGAAATATCAATATTGGCTAATGTATGATTGACAGCAATGTTTGGATAATATGAATTAGATGTTTGGTGATAGCAGCATAATGATATGTTTTGACTAAACGAACATCGGTATCCATCTTGAGCGGAGAATGGGCTAACATAATTACTTTCCGATGCACAGTGGAAAACGAAAAACATCTACGGACAGATGCCAATAGGTTCTGGCCAATGGAAAAAAAATAAAATTTTCCGCAACAACATTTTAAAAGGGCTTGAGGGGCAGAATCTTTTTCACCGGTGGGACGGGTATATGTCGAACATCAGATTTCTATGGCAATCTGTTCTTGGAGATAAAGGTATTAAATACTTTTTTGCTAAACTCATCCTAGCTCGCTTCTCGGATCGGTGACGGCTGTGACGATGGGTAGAAAAAATTCAAATTTTTACGCTTATAATAACTGCTCTAGGATATTACAAAAGTTTAAAAATTGCGTGGCTCTATTTTTGCAGCCTGACTAAAGCTAATTCTTTTCTGCAAAATTCTGGTACAACACACCAGAGCATTGGAAAGCATAAACAACACATAGAAAATGGCTGATTATAACGCATATGGGAATGGGAATTTCTGGAAACAGGCGTTTTAACATCGACCATGGCGATGTTTTATCTGTTTTTTGACGAAGGTTCATTGCTAGATTTAACGAGGCATACTTGGACGACCTATTCGTTTTTCGGTTATCTTGATTCCGCGAGAAAGTAGATCAAAATTCAAAGGAAGCTGAGAAGTCAGTATCAAGGGACACGATTATTTTCCGCAAGTTGGACGCAATCCTTGAAAACACTTCTGAAATGAAAACCGATGTAGAGGTTTTGAAGCACGATGTTCAAACCATTCGCGAAGAACAAAAAGCTCATCTCTTGTTTTCTTCTAGAATCCATCTCGGCTTCATTGCAGGGCATCGGTGACTGTGAGTGTGAGTGTGCAGTCACCACAACATTTTCTTCATTATCTTCCTCTCCACCTTCATCACCACCCAACAAAACATTGTCCTCAGCAGCATTGTCATTGTTGTTGTCCTTGGCAGCAGCAGCAGAGGGATGGTCATCAAGGTTGAGAGGAACGTCACCTTCACGAGTTGCACTGCGATGATGCGGCACAGGCAATTCTTGCAGCACTTTGGCATTGCCAGTCGTGCATCCAGATTGGAGTCTGCAAGCCATCACCTTGTGTCTGAGAATGTGTGGCTCTTGACTGTCTTTGGTTGTGGTTCATCATGCAAACCATTTCTCCTTTTTAAGAGAAAGTGAGAGGATCAGATTGTTGCTCCTTTTTAAGAGCAAGTGAGAGGATCTGTTTGATTTTTTGTAAATGAATCAAAAGGATTTCGTTCAACGAAAAATTTACTCTGAAATTTTTGATGCAAAGAAACATTAAAAACAATTAAAAAATCAGTGTTAATCACACTGCACTGTTAGCAGTTGAGTTAACACACGATTTTAAAATTTTAGGATTAGAAATTTTTTCACTGTCATGGAAACAGTGCATCAAATTGGTTTGATAAAAATGAAATTTTTACTGTGGACCAATAAACAGATAAGATCACAAGGGACCGACTAAAATTATCTTGCAATTTCAAGGAACACTTGCCTCCTTTTACCTCCTGCTTGGGCTGCCAAAAGGAGCACACCATCTGTTGGAATGGCCACTGTCAGTCGGGCATGCAGGAAAGGCAGTTCCTTCACCAGTTGCAGGTGAAAAATTGTTCTCATTGTTGACAATCAAATCCATGTTGCACAACAAATCATTCAGTCCATCCATCATTCTGTCACAAGCAGCCTTGCTTCCAACTGCCAATTTCTGCATTTCCTCCACAAGAGGCCTCACAGCAGCATGTATCTCATGCACATGGTTTTGACTCCCGGTGGGGCGAGCAGGAGAATCAGCTTCAAGATCCTCATGAAAGTGCCCTCCATCATCCTCATCACCCAAGGAGTCACAAGAAGAGCTGAAGTCATTGTCGCTGCCACCAGCACACTGG
>CALNYY010000028.1:0-7985 GCA_942490835.1 uncultured Saprospiraceae bacterium | reverse complement strand
ATATTTTCTTCAGGAAAGAACATTTGTTTTTTCCTATCCTCAGTTATGCCTATATCCAGAATTGCATCGACTTGCTTATTTTTAATCATATAAAGGCATCTTTTCCATGGATAGATCTTAAAAGTCACCTCGTAATTCATGATCTCCATAACTGCCATCACAATTTCATAATCAAAGCCCTTAACCTCTAAATTTTCAGTGTAAATATACGGAGGCCATTCATCAGAAACTATTGAAAGTTTTTCTGCAGAGAAAATAAAATCAGGTGCCCCAAAGAGAATGCTTATCATCAAAAATATGCTAATCGTAAGTTTCATAGTAAACGCTCGTGATCGTATAAGGTTTTTTTGAAATCGAAAACGGACCCCGATACCATAAAAAACGTTTATTTTTTTGTTTAAAATTTTAATGGGACACTACGCACATTAAGACCACGTAAAAAGCGATCTGAAAAAGCTTCTGGGGATACAGTACCGTCCGAAAGATACACTAAGCCGTCAATTATACCATGTTGAAAAGCAATATAAATTTCGGATAATGGTAATTTAACATATTTGATCCCAGGATTATTTATCTTTTCTTTCATGAACGCAATACCTAAGTCCCCCGCACCCAAACGATGCCTCCCTTCTTTAATATCATATAAAGTTTTGATGCCAGAGGATTTAATTACAATAAGGAATCCCTCTTTTTGTTTGCTTTCATTAGCCCAAGTTTTAGATTGTATGTAAAAAAGGCCAGTTCCAAAGAATCCAACCAAGGACGATATAAAAAATCTTCTTGTTATTTTTTGCATACAATTTCCTTACTTTTTGTAGAATGTTTAGAATCATAGACAGCTTTTACGTAGATTTTAATTATTTGATCGTAATTCAATCCTTTAGTATGAACAATCCCCCGGAGATTTTTATCGTTTTTTCTAAAATCAAGTTCAATATAGTCAAACTGATCCACTTCACTATACCCATAATTCGAATCAATAATAGATTTCGTAAAGTCAGCCATATCGCAAAAGTGCTTCCAATTATCGGTCAAGTGTTCACATAGCCATTTAGAACTCATCAATATTTGTGCCTCTTCAGTTGTTATATAAACCATACGTCCCATATAAACCCATCTCCTTTAAAAAATGGCCGTGATTCCCCAATATGGGATACCGAAAGTCACAAAAGTTAGTAAGCATATTAGAAGAAAAAATATGATATTTACTGAAATCGAAAAACCCTTCAAATAGAAAATACATAAGAAGGAAATTATACACGAGGCTACAACTAATATGATAGAGCCAATTATTAATAACCGAAAATCAAAAATAATCCTCCCCCCAACATCTTCAATGTCTATAAACTTAGCCACAAGAAGACCTATAATGCCTATTAAAATAGCCATAAGAGAGAGCGATGCGGAAAAGACATGGCCTATAAAAGTAGTATCCTGCTCATTATTTTTCATGATCGTATAAAAAATTAAAATTATTAGTATGAAGTGGATTTTTCTACTTTAACCAGCATATTGTGCTGTTATTATATTAACTTAACAAATAATATTAGCAGCAGCAAGATTTTTTGGATATTCTTGCTTGAGCAATTAGTCAATATTTCCTGATTTTGTCTAAAAACCCCAACCACAATATAATTGTATACAGTAATCAGCCTGCCAAAATTTAACCGTAGAATGAGAAACCTGTATTTTGAATAAGAAGGTCATTTTAGTTAAATCAGTTTGGGTATACAGATGCGCCTATTTAACTGCCGGAGCGGAGTAATACGTCGATTTGTTGAACCCTTCGTACTATCTTCATGAGTCTCCTTTCTATTTATATGGTAAGACCATTAAAGAGAGACTCAACAGATAATTATACAAGTCTGGGTATTATGAAAATAGTATCGATTTAGACTGAAACGATTCGAAATTCTGATCCAAAAATTCATATCAAAAATTCGAATTTGTGTAAAGAAATATTCAATTATATTTGCCTATGTGAAACCAAATGAACATCCTCTTAAATTTATTGATGTATACTTTTAATATCCTTAACATTACAATGATTGCCAGGCATGGAGTTAAAACCTTTAATTATTTCCAAGACTAAAGGAGAATCGTCATGAAAATTTCTCAAAGCGTTACCCATTTTTTCAATTATCAAAGGATGAACGTTAAAAAAAAATACTTTGCGGAATTATGAGTTCGTCCTCAATAATTTTCAAAGCCATTACGGGGATGTAGATCTATCATCCCTCACCTCCGATGACATCCTGGACTTTATGTCCAAACTGTCTGAAGGGACAAAACAGTCCACCAAAAAATTAAGATTCACGCTTCTAACTGCTTTTTTCAACTTCATCAAAAATTCTGTGAGTCCAGATTTCCAGAGCCCTTGTGACAATCCAGCACTTCGGAAACTTTTCCGAGCAGGAAAATCCACCCAATTCAAAATAATAGAAAAGGATGTCGTGGATGAAATCATTTTCAGGACTCAAAACCCAAGGAATCGGATCATGCTCGAACTCATGGCTCGTGCTTGTATGAGAGTTGGTGAAGTTTTGCAAATCACTCCCAAGGATATTGAAGATCGAAAAATTATTATATGGGCGCCGAAAAGTGGCAGAGAATCTGAAGCTGTATTCCTACCTCAAAAAGTTGCAGACCGGATGAAGAAATATATTCGCAACAATGGAATCGAATCTGATGTGAGAATTTTTCCAATAACCTATGCCGCTGCAAGGTTGGTCGTGAAAAAGGCAGGGGAATTGGTGGATATTCAGGTCAGACCGCATGACCTTAGAAGACACGCTGCCACATATGCATCTCGTTCCGGCACACCCTTGGAAATCGTCAGCAAAGTACTTTTACGTCATTCAAACCTGTCCACCACACAAAGATATTTGGGTAAAATCAGTGACGGGGAGGCAATCCGGTGGATCGACAATCTTCATGGGTGATTCATCAAGTGGCCGGGCAAATCCGCTATGGATTCAGCCCGGTTATTTTAAAAACCAATCAAGGATTGTATCGGTATTCTAAACAATGGGGGCTTCTGAATACTCAATTTTTGGATACTAATCTTTGAGTGCCAATTTTATTCTTTTCGGGTTTGGGAGGGCCGAAACTACCATTAAATAGAAAAATGAGTTTGTAGGAAGAAATTATTGACATTTTGATTAAACACATCAATAATTAGGTTGAATGACCAAACAATTATCTATGAGGAAAATATGGGGCGAAAATGTAATGCAGAAGAACGGCGTATTCAGATTATCTGGGCATTGTATAACTGCTTGGTCGAGAAAGGCCATGAAAAAGTAACGATCAAAGAAATTGCGAAGAAAGCAGAACTTCCTGCAGGTGTGATTCATTACTATTTTAAAAGTAAGGATGACATCGTCACAACCCTTGCTGAGGTCATTATTAAAAAGTATACAGTTGAGATTCAATCCCGTATTGAAGCTGCAGAGTCATCTGCAGATCAGATCGATCAGGCCATTGCCTTTATAGTTGATAGGCTAATATTTAATTTACCCTTGAACCGTGTCTTTTACAATCTTATCCAGATGGGTTTTGAACGTGAGGAGTTGGGGCAGTCTGTAAAAAATATGTTCGAAAATTATCGCAAAAAACTGACCCAGGTATTTCAGGCGGCAGGTGCAGGTAATGATAGCGATATTCTGGGAACAACTTTGGTTGCGGTGGCCGAGGGATTCTCTTTACAATACATGGTAGATCCCGGCACTCTGAATAGAGATGAGGTAACACTTGTTATTTCAAAAATAGTAACAGATCGACTGGAATTAAGAACCTGAAGCTTTCCTAAAATTTCATGAAGTTTGTTGATTAAATAAATAATATGAAATTTTAGTTCGGCTAACCAAACTAAAAAGGAGGCGCTATGATTCAGAACAAAGTCCAACCGAAAAGCTATTGGATGAAAACCCGTGATTATACACCAGGTGAACAGTTGAAAGAGAATGTAGATGTGGATGTGGCTATTGTTGGAGGGGGGTATACCGGTCTATCAACAGCGTATCATTTAAAAAAAGAACAACCTGGATTGAAAATTGCTATTCTGGAAAGTGAAATTATCGGCTATGGCGCAAGCGGCAGGAATGGTGGGTTCAACATGACCTTGTTCGGGCTGACCTTAAGCATCACAGCCCTTCGATTTGGAAAAGCGAAAGCCCGGGAGGCCCATCAGTATATGGAGCGTTCCGTAGATCTTTTAAAAACCCTTGTGGAGGAACTTGAGTTAGACTGTGATTATGAGCATCCTGGTTTTTTGCGGGTTGCCACGTCAGAAAAGTATAAAAAACGTATCCTCCACGAGATAGAATTGGCCCATAAACTGGGTCTTGACGGAATAGAGTGGATCGATAAGGATCAAATACAAAAAGAAGTGAAGAGCCCAATGTATCTGGGTGCGTGGTCAGAGCCCAGATGTGGGATATTGAATCCAGCAAAACTTTCTTGGAGTTGGGCTGATACACTACGCCCTATGGGTATTGATATATACGAAAAGACACCAGTAACCCAGGTAGAAAGAGGTGCGAAAAGACTGTCCTTGAGAACCCCTGGAGGTACTGTCACTGCTGAAAAAATGGTCTTCGCCACAAACGCCTGGTCCCATTTTTTCCCAAAGTTGAAAAGCAAACAGCTACCAGTTTGGACTCATATCGTGATATCAGAGCCCCTATCTGATGAACAATACAAATCCATTGGGTGGCAGAACCGTCAGGGGATAGAAGATGCGAGGAATCTTGTTCATTATTATCGCCTTACCGCTGACAACAGAATCGTGATGGGGGGTAGGGATATTTCCACAAGTCGAGGTTTTAATATGGACAAGGATTTGAATGAACAGACTTTTGAAGGTTTGCGAAACGATGTCCGCCAGATATTTCCAAGCATAAACAATATCCAATTCAGTGATGCATGGGGTGGGCCAGTCTCAGTTCCTGTTGATATGGCACCGGCATTGGGATACCTGGGAGATAAGAGAGTGGTTTATTCTCTGGGGTGTGTGGGGCACGGCGTCAGCCTCACCCATTTAAACGGGCAGACCATCCGGGATCTCATTCTTGAAAAGAAAACAGATTTGACAGAAGTATTTTTTGTAAATAGAACCCAAATTCCATGGCCGCCTGAGCCCTTTCGCTCCATGGGCATAAAAGCAATCAAAGGTTATATGCACATGGAAGACTTCTTTTATGACGGAGTTCGCAATGTTTGTTGATGTTTGCTCAATTAAATATTGAAGAGTTCCCTCGGCAGTTTTCTATCACTTCATCCAAATAATTCACAGTTGGTTTGGTATTTTAAACTATTCCAGGTTCCGAACAGTTTTGACAGGGATAATAATCCTTGATCTCAAAATGGCTTAACTACGTGTCTGCAATATCGGGGGAGGATCAATGAGGACTTTTTCAGCGTGTTCAGCAGATAGCGTATGGCATTGCCTACGCCAATCTCCTGAAAGAGTCTGACCGTGGCCCCGTCCACAGGAGATCAGAAAGCTATAGGGAAATGTTGGCACGAAATCGGAGGGATTATTTTGCCAAAGCGACCGGACCGACACGGAATATGGAAAGCAGGTTGCCATTTCTTCTGGGTGTGTGGTATGGCTTAGTAGGCATAGGGCCTATCAGCTTTGAAAAAGAGGGAGTCTTCAGGGGCTCCCTCTTTTTTTGTTTTTTTTACAAAAGACTGTATAGCGTTTTGCTTGCCAGAAGTGCTGAGTTTTCAAGGGCAGCTTCCCTGTCATGATGTGCTTTGTCGTATTCTGGCATGGATATCATTTCTAAAAATGCTTTGCGGGAGGGATACTCAACGAGAAGAACTTGGTCCCACTCATCGGCAGACGCTCCGATAAATACCAGATCAACAGAGCCGAGCCAGAGAACTTTGGCCCCAACTTTTCCCATCAAGGGTAAAACTTTTTTGCCATACCTGTCATAAGCCTCAAGCCCTTGTTCCATACCATTTTCTTCGTTTCTTTTAAATTTAAGAAGGTTTATCATTACAAAGGGACCCTCATCCGGTGCATTGCTAAACTCAAAAAGTTGTGTTTCTGTAGGCATTATGTTTTTCATTTTATTTCCTTTCATTTGAAATTAGATCTTTTAACGAAAGAGGCTTATACCCAGTAGATCTTTAGCGCCCTTTGTCAGACCTAATACCATAATTACGCATGTGAAACTCCAACCTCATTCCAGCGTGATAGAATGGAAAGAGCATGAATTACTGTTTTGATTTTTTAAAGGCTAATGGTTGCCGCATCACATGCAATGTCAATCAATTCGGCTGCCGTAGCCATCCTGCAAGAGTCAGCCAGATCATCTTCCTTAATAAAACGGGAATTAGCACAGGGGGTGCAGACAAGGATAGGCACTTCATGAGCCTGTAGATAAGCTAAAGAATCGTCAGCAGAATCCCCTGTTGCAGCCTTTAAATTTTCCGTCACTCCTTTCCGGGCTATGTAAACGCCATCATCCAAAAGGAAAAGGGTCACATTTTTTCCTTTCTTTTGGGCAACTGTGGCAAGAAACAAAGCACGGGTGGCACGGTTGGGGTTGTCTGTACCGCATGAAAGTATGATCAATACATTATCAGTCATGATGATTTTCCTATAATTTTAGTTGATTAATTATCCTGTCATTGAAGATTACGGACATAGATTGACCTGATATCTTACAACATCTTTATCAGAACAAGCGCTACAGGCATTGCTGTAAGTTTTCCGAGTACCATCAACCAATTCAGCACAAACAGGAACATATTCCATAGTACAAATTTCGGGTCGCTTTTCTTCGCAATTAATAAAACCGTCTTTAGGCGAACTTGTTCCAGAAGTGTTGTTAGAGCCCGAAATGCAACCGATTGTTATGATAGATGATAAACAAAACAATACCCAAATACTTTCCCCTATTTTTTGTGTGTACCCCTTTCGATTTGTCATAAATTTAATCCTGTTTATTCATCTGTTCCAACAAAATTATTGGTTTGGATATAAGGAACTGGTTTTAGCTCGATGGCATGTCGCCAAAATCCCAAGAAATGTACCCCTCAATCACATCAAGAGAGATGGGAACTTCAATAAATGTATCAGCCATGTCATCCAGCGGCATGTAATAAAACACAGCGGTATCGTCTTTAAAATAAAAGTTAATCCCTTCAGCCTCAAAGGATTCTACAAGGCCTTGTTCGATAGCTTTTTTGCCAATTAACTTTCGAAGTTCTGCATCGTTCACAACAAAGTTACCGTAATTGATTTCATTTGACGATTTACCGACATCCAAGTTCATAGATTTAAGTATTGAGAACTCTTTGCTTCCAGAAAATAACCCTGTCCCTCTGAAAACGACACTGCACACGTCCTTGTCCATGCGTGTTATCTCATATGTGATTGTTACATCTGAGTAGTTCGTATTTTGACCATATAGCTCAAGGATTTTTGCCAGACTCTGATTCATATAGTCCTGCAACAACTCCCCACGATAACTTTTCATCTCAGGGTATCGAATGTTAATATTCTTCTCCGAATCAACAAATTCTTTGGTCTCTAATTCATAACCAACAGCTTCCGTTTTCTCATTCGCTTGTGGTGTAACAGTTTCTTGCTTCTGAGTACATGTTGCTATGCCGAGGGATAATAAAGTAATAAATAACAGCATTTTCTTTTGCATCATAATCCTCTCTATCGATTTGGCTTGTTCTCTTTAGTAGGCAAGGCAAGGTCCAAAGAAAGTTCTGGGTTTTTTATAAAAAGTAAGTTCACCCAAATTATTAAATCGATACTTTGTCAATCCTTTCAATTCCATTATTTCAGCATTGGTAAATAGTGCCATAGCCACATATTTTTATCAAATGCTATATCCAATGCACGGGACCTTGATCCTCCCTGAAATTTTAGATACTCAATTAAACCATATTCCAGCAAATCGAACAGTCAACATAACTTGCATCATCAATCGTCAAATATTCTGTTAAAAATA
>CALNYY010000027.1:0-26693 GCA_942490835.1 uncultured Saprospiraceae bacterium | reverse complement strand
AGACGTTCCTGGCCGAAGTGTCCGAGATCGGTGACTACGTGGGCAAGGGGAGGGTCCCCGACGTATGGCTGGAAGCGGCGCTACCTGGCCGACGCCGGTGCCTATCCGGTTGTGGCTGCCTATTGGGCACGCCATCGGGATCACGTCTCTGTGACGCGGATCCGTGCGGCCGAACTCTATCGACGGGCGTACCTGTCCGAGCTGGAGGCCCTCGTTTGGAGTGGCCCCCTCCTTAGCCTTCGCCTCGCCACCGCCATGGCGGACTTCTTGGCGGTCCCTATCCCTGCGGGAAGACGTCTACGCCCGTGTTGCGGAGCTCGCCGATGCCGCCATGGCGCTGCACGACCTCTCGGCAGCCGCATCTGGACGCATCAGCTATGAGCCTGCGCGGGCGAACAGGGTCTCGGCGGACCCCGTCATCGAGGCTGCAGGGCGGACGTGGGACATGCAGCAGGCGCTGGAAGCGGCCCTGGACCGGGTGCTGGCTGCACTACCAGCGGGGGGAGGGCCCCGGCCCCGGTCGTGAGCGGGTTTTGGGATGGATGAAGAACACGAGCCCGCGGGGCTTCATTAGGGGCGGTTTGACGGGGTATTGACGGGTGGACACGACTATGCCGACCGGGAGCGCGTGGCAAGGGGTCACGTGCCTTGAACCGCTCGGGAGGGGGCATGGTGAAAGACCGCAGTGGAAACGGTGGGGGGCTCGGTGAGGGGAATGGCCTGGGTCCTCGGGGGTGCCTCGTCGTAGAGAATCTCCGGTCGATGTCGATATGGGCGCTTCGTGCGACCATCGAGTCAGCGGGCGAGAGCCAGGACGACCTCCTCAAGGGCGCACTCCTTCCCGGAGAGGAGGTGCGCTTCATGGCGCCCGTCGGCATGTACCGCTTGGGTTGGAGACCGGTGCGGGCACCGAGTTCCGCTCTCCGTTGCTTCAGGTCGTGTCAGACGCGGTGTACTGGTCGGTTCACTCGATGGAGGTCACTAACATGCTTGCAGAGGCTTCCGTCGCGCATGAACAGGTCACCATCACCAACCTGTGTCCGCGGATTCTGGAAGGTGTCACCGCCGAGGAGATCGGTCGGACCCAGAACCGGGTTCCCATGGTCGACGGCCTGAGAATGGGAGATTCGGTCACGCTGAGCCTACCCCCGGGCAACTACCGTTTTCAGGTGCGAGACGGCAACGGGTGGCACCTCTATTCGCCGGTGTACCGCCTTCCCAAAGGGCGCTGAATACCGAGGTGATCCGGTAGGTCACCATGCCGAGTCGATGGGAGAACGTGAACGACTACCCTCGGAGTGACGAGCAGGGCACCGGGAGCGTCATTGTGACGAACCGCGGGGAGAAGGCCGTGCGGTATCTGCGGGTCGTAGTCGGTGCCCGGCCCCCGGCTCGAGGGCTGGATCATTGACCGGCCGTTGCTCCCGACCCAGTCCCTGAGCGTCTGCCTCCCCGGGGGGACTACCGACTGCGGGGGCCGAGTTCGGGGATGGCGCGTGCATGCCTCGTCGTGGATCACTGTGATCCCAGGTGGGCGGGCGATGTGGGATGTGGAGTGGGAGGTCGGCTACTCGCTGTACCGTGGAGCCCTCCCACAGGTTGAGGTGTCTAACCCAGACGTCGGTGTCGAATGCCTTGTGCCGAGCGAGACTCTCCACTCCTGCCCGGTGGGCATCACGCGCAGATCGGGACTGAAGATCTCCTGCCCGTTCAGGTAGGCCCAGGATATCCATCAGCTCAAGCGCGAGCCTGAGGTTCACCCAGCCAGACGTCGGAAGCAGCTCCTCAACTGACGATCGCAGGGCGACGCCTTGGGCCTCAAGTTGAGTCTCAGGGTGGAAGTGGTCGAAGCGGTCCAACTCGTCGGCTGGATAGACGATGCACACGCCCTTGTTTGGTGTTCCCATCGGAAGCTGCGAAGGCGTCCCTGAAAGCAGGTGACGCTTCACCGTGCTTGGCGTGAGCGCAGGCGCAGCTTGTCGATCCGGAACTCCAGGTCCGCGCTCAGCCCACGGTTCCATCAAAGCCTCGCTGGTGAAGATAGCTGTCCCCGTAGGTCCCGTCGCCCTCGAGGCTTAGTACAGAGCCTTCCTCCGATTCGATTCTCCCGGGCTCAGGAAATCCGTAGGTGGTCCATCGGGTTCTCCATTCCTCCCATCCGACTCGCCCATGAGGCGGACCGCGCGGGAGCTTTCGGGAACTACGACCTCACGGAGTCGGCGCGCCAGCCGTCGGCGGGCATGATCCACGCCGATCCCGGATTGACGCCCATCACCCGGCCGTCGTCGAGCACGGATGCTACCGAGGTGGGGTGCGCTCGCCAAACAGGCGACGCAGGATCCCTGGTTGAGTCGTTGAAGACCATATTGGCCGCGGCGCCATGGTGCCACCCCCAGCGCACATCCAGGCTCAAGGTGTCGATCTCGAGGCGAACCGGTAGCCTGGCCGGCCTGTGCGGAAGCCAGGCAGAGTTAACTACAATTGGAGCTAACCAATCATCTACATTGACGCCACTGCAATTACCAGGGTTTCCAATTATTTCAAAACAAATTTGAAAAATGGGCAAGTCTGCAGGTACCGTAATGCCATTAATGTTATTTGTACTCCAGTTTATTGTTAATTGTCCATTATCTATATCAGGCGAGGAGTCGTCATAATGGCTTGCATTAAACCCTGGAAGATCTGGCATTGGATTGATACCGACATATTGAAGAATATCATTTTTCCAGCTAATTGAATGCTGAAGCCGGGTAAGTTGATTAAAGTTTTCAGTTGTTACATCTACACAGACTTCCTCTCCTGGAGTACCGTAAATATCATTTATAGCAATTTTAAATTCAAAAGGATTTTCTACACAGGTAATCCCTGGTTGACCATTCAGTCCAACGTCAGTACCATTTGATTCAGTAGTTATTACATTTATAGGAACAAAATTGTCCGTAAATTCTATGACCGAACAACTGTCAGGATTTCCAATTACATTGAAACAAATATCAAATAATACACTTCCATCGGGTACATTCCCTGGTTGACCCGTTCCCCAAACAACGCCAAGGTTTCCTTGTGAGGCAGTTTGATCCTCCAAGAAATTGAATTGATTAAAATTTAAGGTGGTGTTGAAATTTTGAACCCCCACATATGAAAGGATATTGGGCTCCCAAGAAATGGTATTTGCCAAAGCAATAATGTCTTCAAAATCCAAAGCCGTCACACTTATACAAACTTCTTCGCCCGGGTTTGCTGATGCTGAAGAAGCGATGAAGGTTGGACTATTTAATTCACAAATGCTGATCAGGCTATTATCGTTGTTGATGCCAACATTGACTACCTGGCCTCCAAAGACATCAACCAAAATTGGGTTGACTATTGCAATTGTACCATTAGTATTACTGGCTCCAACTGCCGAAAAATGCAGTCGCATTAAAATTGAATTGTCATTCACATCGCACCCTAAAAATCCAGTAGACCAATTAACATCTATTCGACCTTGTGAAGGCATAATGTCGAAGGTTCCAGAATTTTCAAAACCAAAACATAATTCTCCATCAGGAAATGAAATACCGTTATTTGGGCTATTTTTTAGTTGAAGTATATTGGGATTCCATTTGATACCATATCTAAGTATAGAAATATCTTGGAAATTGCTGACCCTAATATCTACAGTAAAGTTTTCTCCAGGACAAACATTTTTGTCCTCAATTGTCATATTGATTCCATTGGGATTAAAGCACTTGACCGAAACTTCGCCAGGGCTATCAATCAAACCGATGTTTGTCCCATTTGAAAATTGGGTGATTTCATCAATGATTTCTATTTTTTCATCGCCATTGTCATCTATATAAATGGGTGTACTTTGTCCACAATTTCCAACTATGTCAAAACACATTTGCATAATCTGTGTCCCATCAGGTATAGTCACTGAACCACTGGTTGCATTCCAAGATATAGTTATCATTCCCTGATCTGCCAGTGTTGTACCGATATGCGCCAAGGTAAATCCTGGAATTCCACTTGGTATTATACCACCATTTTTTAAAGAAATTACACTAGGATTCCAGAATATATAATATTGGTTGGTGATTAGTTGATCAAAATCTTCTACTTTAAAATCCAAACAGACAGTCTCTCCTTGGAAACCATCAGCTGATGAAATATTTACTCTCAATGGTTCCGTTCCTATGGACAAAAATCCATCATAAACCACTTCTCCAATGTCCTGACAGTTTGCACTAAATCGCTTTACCTCCATATCCATTGGAGAATCAGTAATTTGTATAGGTGTATGATTTCCGTAATCACCGGTAGCGGTGAAACAAACCGTAAACATCACGTCATTATCGTCTAAATCATCCAATGCCGCATTCATATCCGATGTATTACAAGGATATCCATTTGACCAATTTAATAGCAAAAAGCCGTCATCAGTTTGTGATAGGTCAAATGAGGCTGATTCTGTAAATCCAGCCAAAGTAGGATTGATATAAGATATAGAAGAATAGGTTGCTACACCAGGATCCCATTGTAATGTGAAGGATACACTTAATATATCTGTGAAATCTTCAACAGAAATATCATAGCAGACTTGATCATCTTCCTCCACCAACTGAAATTCTGGCATTACCCTGAAAGTAGGTTGGGCATAAACCAGTGAGGCAATGGACACAAAGGCAAGAATCAGTAAAATTGATATGTTCTTCATCGTGTAACTGAATTTGGGATATTCGCTTAAAGTTTGGATTATAATGCTGGTCTAAGGAGTTAGGTTGAAAACCACGGTTATTGATCATCGAGAGAATAGGATACATTAATTTCATGCGATCCGCCCGTATAAGGCCCAAAAGCACTGAAAGAATAATCATATCCATATCCAATTTTCAAGGTATTATTGAAGCCAAGGTTTTCTCCTAAAAGAAATCCGCCTTCTATGTGCATGCTTTTAGCAGTAGAGCCACCAAGGCCTAACCAAAAGTTTTGAGCCATTTGATAACGTAAATTGACATCTACATTAACAGGGACATTAGGTACATATTTCACCCAAGCTGAGGGCTCAATAAATCCATCGTCTTTAAAAAATTTATAGAGACCTATCATTGCATAATAATGCTGGGTTCTTGTGGTAACAAATTCTCCTTTTTCATTTTGAAATGAAAGATCAAGCCCTAAAGCCTGTGGAACAGAAATACCTCCATATATATAATCTTCATCGAAAATGCCCCCATCAAGCAAAGTATAGGCAAATAAACCAACTCCAACATCTGGATAGATTTGATTGAAATCCTGACCATCTAAAACATCTCCATCTTGTCGCAGCCTAATTTCAGATGAGTTCACTCGGTACTGAACAGCTCCAAATGACAGACCGACGGAGATGCCTCTGTAATAAGGATCATCAGAAAGCAATCCTCCAAATCGTCCATAAAGTCCTGTAAAACCAGTTGGTCCAGTTTGATCATTGATCAAATGGCCACCAGATAAAAGACTTACTGCGCCACCTGTTGGATAAAGGTATTCGCCACGGATAATGGAAGTTTTGGGGGAAGCATCTATGCCTTGCCATTGCACCCTATGGGATGCACCAAAACTTAGATTCTGTTCAAATGCTAGGAAATTATTTCCGACGGCCGCCGGATTAATGATGGTTTGATTTTCCCGATATTGTGTAAAAAGGGAAAGTTGCTGAGCTAATAGATTTGGAACTGCACCATACAAAAGGCACACTACCAGCACAATTGGTAATCTGTTCATGGGACATGTAAATTTTGGTCGGGCCAAAGTTATAAAGAATAGTTGACCTCAAACCATCTCACAGGGAAAAAATTATAATTTGTGATAAATTTTATCCAGAACCTTGTTTTCTGTAAATGGTGAGCGAGGAAAAGTCAGTTCATAAGTTGGCTCAAGATAAAAAGTGTAATCAATTCTAATATTAGGATAAACTATACTATTTCCGTACCAATTTTCCTTAATATACTCGCTCAATTTCAAATTGATGCCTTCAATACATTATTAAAACCAACTACTTTTACTTCGCCTTCTTGTAGATTTTATGCCCATTGCACCTAATAACCCACGTGTCAATTCCCTCGCCACCGTTCTTCCAATTTGCCTTGTAGTTGTATTGCTAATTACCTTTTCAAAAATCGATTTTTCATTTCTTGAAGACTTGCGGGCTTTTTCACGTTGGCCCTTTATAACTTCTTGATTAGATTCTTCCTGTGCGGTTTCTATTTTCTTATTTAGAATCTCATAGGCACTTTTCCGGTCTATGACCTCATTGTACTTTTCAATAATATTCGATTTTGAAATAATGCCTTTGATTTCCTTTTCTGTCAAAATGTCCATTCTTGATTGCGGTGCACGCAACATAGTATGTACCAAAGGTGTCGGTATACCTTTTTCATTCAACCCTGTAACCAATGCTTCGCCAATACCTAATTCTGTCAAGAGTGTGTCAACCTTATAGTGATCTGTGATTGGGTAATTTTGAGATGCAAGCTTTATTGCCTTTCTGTCTTTTGCGGTAAAAGCTCTTAATGCATGCTGAATCTTAAGGCCAAGTTGCCCCAAAATGGCTTCTGGAATATCAGCTGGATTCTGTGTGATAAAATAAATCCCAATTCCCTTCGAACGAATCAACTTTATGATAGCCTCCAGTTGATCCATCAAGGCCGACGATGCATTTTCAAATACTAAATGAGCCTCGTCAATAAAAATGACCAATTTCGGAGCATCTGCATCACCCTCCTCAGGAAATGATGCATAAATTTCTGCCAACATTTGAAGCATGAAAGTAGAAAACAATTTTGGCCGATCTTGAATATCTGTAAGCCTTATGATCGAAACCATTCCTTTTCCATTTTCATCCAACCTACAAAGATCCTCAACTTCAAACGACCTTTCTCCAAAAAATACCTCAGCGCCTTGCTGTTCCAACTCTACAATTTTCCGCATGATCGCCCCTATCGAAACTGTTGAAACGGATCCATACTCGTCTTTAAATTCCTGCTTACCTTCATTTGTAATATATTGTAGAATTTTCTTTAAATCTTTCAAATCAATCAACGGCATTTTTCTGTCATCACAAAATTTGAAAACTACTGCGAGCACTCCTGATTGTGTTTCAGATAAGTCCAAAATTTTTGATAACAGAATGGGGCCAAACTCAGTAACGGTGGCACGCAACTTAGCACCTGGCTCGTCTGATAAAGTCAAAAATTCCACTGGACTAGCACCTGCTTCAAAAGGGAAACCGATTTTTACATGGCGTTCGTCAATTTTCGGATGGCCTCCACTCGGAACTGCCACACCACTTAAATCACCTTTCATGTCCATCATCAGCACAGGGATGCTTTTGGATGATAGCTGCTCTGCTATTATTTGAAGGGTTTTTGTCTTACCGGAACCAGTTGCCCCTGCAATTAGGCCATGCCGATTCATCATTCTTAAAGGCAACTTGATAAGTGTATTCGTAATAACTTCCTTGTCCAACATCGCCCCTCCAATTACAATTGAATCGCCCTTAAATGTATAGCCTGCAGTGACTTCCTGAATAAATTGGTCTTTGTTTGACATCCTATTTTGAATTGATTTTACTGTTAAAATTTTTTAATTTAGATTCCACTTATTAATCCTTTTCAAGTATTTTTCTTCATCCATTTCCCACTTAGAAAGATCAAATTTACTTTCAATCATTAATTCTAATTCATCCGGAATTAGGTTGTGAAAAAAATCAAGTTGTGTGATTGCTTCGATTGCATCAATCGAAGTTGCGTACTGAGCCAATTTAGTTCTAGATAATTCATTTGGAATAATAAATCCTATCCCTTTGATTTCGGGCTCTTCCAAATCCAAAAATATTTTATAAAAAAAATCCGGTACGCCAACATTATTGTTTCCAATAAACCTCATCTCATTTTCTCTAAATATTGGTCCAGTAATGACGTAAAGATGTCCATTTTGTCTCGCCCAATCCCTGCCCAATTCTTCCAACTCCCTCCATATACCTTTGTTGAAAGCTGGATTTTGTGGAGCCATATTACTCATATAAAATGATTCTGACATCGCCATTTCAGAAAAAGCCATATCGGCAGCCGCTGCCAAATGCCCTCGGTCAAAACCACTCCCAAAAAAATCATCTGAATTAGAACTTCCTGATTCGATATACGGATCAGGCCTATAGTCATTTGTCCTCTTTACCTTTTTATGTTGCAATCTTGAAGTTGAAAGCTCAAAAGCAACCCATTCAGGGAGTTCCAATTCTTCTACGTAGGAGAGGGCATAGTATTTATATTTAATGATTTCACCCAAATTAGTGGAAGGCAAAAAGAAAATACTATCCAAAGAAACTGCCTCCAAATCTTCTATATCGGGTGAGACTACTTTTGAAGTTCCACTCACAGAAATAGAATTTTTAAATAGAAGGTAAAATCCTACAACAATTGCAAAAAAAACAAAGGAGCGAATGATCATTCCGCCACTCTCCCCTCCCCTTCTTTTTCGATGATTGGTACGCAATTTAGCCATTCTCAAAAGTAGACTTTGCTGGCAAATTTATGAACTTGAAGACTTTGGTGTAAAATAGTTTCAGACATTTTGGGATCATTGCTAATTACAACAAAAAGCGTCGGACACTTATGGGTGTGTTCGACGCTTCCTGTTTTAATGAATCCTTCGCTTTTAAGAATACTGCTTTTCGTAATAAGATTTATATGCACCTGAAGTGACATTTTTTAGCCAATTCTCATTTTCTAAATACCATTCAGCTGTTTTTTTCAATCCTATTTCTGGCGAAATAGTAGGTTCCCAACCGAGTTCATTTTTGAGTTTACTGGCATCAATGGCATAACGGCGATCGTGACCTGGCCGATCTTTTACAAATGTTATAAGTTCTCTTGATTCTCCTATTTTTCGTTTTAATAGACCATCCATTATGTCGCATAAGGCCTCCACTAATTCAAGGTTCTTCCTTTCATTATTGCCTCCTATGTTATATGTTTCGCCCATTCTTCCTTGATGAAAAATCAAGTCAATGGCCTCAGCGTGATCAACAACCCATAGCCAGTCCCTGGTGTATTTTCCATCGCCATATATTGGAAGTGTTTTTTTGTTTTTGATATTATTAATCACCAGCGGGATTAGTTTCTCCGGGAACTGATTCGGGCCATAATTATTGGAGCAATTAGAAATTACAATTGGCAAATTGTAGGTATGGTGGTAGGCTCTTACCAAATGGTCAGATGATGCTTTAGAAGCTGAATATGGAGATCGAGGATCATAAGCAGTTGTTTCAACAAACAATCCAGTCTCTCCTAATGAACCATATACTTCGTCAGTAGAAACATGATAAAATAGTTTACCATCATACTGTTTCCATTCATTCTTAGCGGCATTTAGCAAATTCACAGTCCCAATGACATTTGCTTCAATAAACTCCAAAGGGTTTGTGATCGAACGGTCAACATGTGACTCAGCTGCTAAATGAATAACTCCGTCAAAGTCGTATTTTTTAAATAGATCATTTATGAATGATTGATCTGTAATACAACCTTTTACAAAAGAGTAATTGGGCTTTTTTTCAACATCAGACAAATTCTCGAGATTGCCTGCATAGGTGAGTTTATCTAAATTAACAATATGGTAATCAGGGTATTTATTTACTAAAATTCGAACGAGATGTGAGCCTATAAAACCAGCTCCACCAGTAATGAGAATGTGTTTGTTATATACCATTTTAAAATTTTGTCTTGACGAATTCGAATTACACTTTTACAGCTTTTTTGAAATACTCATACGTTCTCTTCAAACCTTCCTCTCTCGTCACCTTAGGCTCCCAACCAAGAATTTCTTGTGCCTTCGTAATATCAGGCCTCCTCTTTTTAGGATCATCCGTAGGAAGTGGTTTGTAGATGACAGAAGCATTTGGATTGTTTACTAGAGCCAAAATTTCATCGGCAAACTCTCTCACAGTAATTTCAGAGGGGTTACCAATGTTTACTGGCTGTGTATAATCGCTCATCAACAATCTGTAAATTCCTTCTACTAGATCATCCACATAGCAAAAACTGCGAGTTTGTGATCCATCTCCAAAAACAGTCAGTCCTTCTCCACGGATGGCTTGTGAGAAAAATGCAGGTAAAACCCTACCATCTTCTACTCGCATCCGAGGGCCATAAGTATTGAAAATTCGGACTATTCTTGTATCAACTCCGTGATAAGTATGATAACCCATCGTTATTGCCTCTAAGAATCTTTTTGCTTCATCGTATACCCCACGAGGACCAATCGGGTTCACGTTGCCCCAATATTCTTCCGTTTGAGGATGTATCAATGGGTCTCCATATACTTCAGAAGTAGAGGCCACCAACATCCTTGCTTTTTTTGCTTTTGCAACTCCAAGGATATTGTGCGTTCCAAGCGCTCCAACTTTTAGCGTTTGGATCGGCATTTTTAAATAATCAATCGGACTTGCAGGGGAAGCAAAATGAAGGATATAATGGATGTCGCCAGGCACATGGACATATTTGGTAATATCGTGGTGGTAAAATTCAAAATCGCTTCTTGGGAATAAATGTTCAATATTTTCAATATTTCCAGTCAGCAAATTATCCATGCCAATGACATGATGTCCTTCTTTCAAAAATCTGTCGCAGAGGTGCGACCCTATGAATCCTGCCGCTCCCGTGATAAGTACTCTTTTTTTCAAAATAAATGTTTATTAGGACTGATTAGGAAAGGGAATAATAATCTTCTTAAGTCAGTCGGTTAAGCTGTTGATTTGTTTAAGATCAGTTCTTAATCGAGAATTGTGCCTATATCGTTTTGATTAATCGCCCAAAGGTAAGTGCAGTACTTCTATTCTAAAAAAGAACAACCTTCGTAACCTTTATCAAAACAAAAGAGCTGTCACATGGACAGCCCCGTTTGTTATGCTAAAAAACTATGTAATGAAAAATCTTTATCAATGTATTCTGATGTAGCGATTAGTCAATTTTGAAAACTTTGCAAATTTGAGTTTTCAATTTTGGTTGCTGAATCACAACAAAATAAAGCCCCTGGTAAAACTCATCCATCTCTAATTCAAATTTCTCTGTATTTGCAGGTATTTCAAATGCATGTACTCGGTTGCCAATGGCGTTAACCACTTCAACGGTTGATGCTTCTTCTATTGGTTTGAGCAATTCAATTGTAACTTTGTCTTTAGTTGGATTTGGGTACACTTGCGCCAAAACAGTAGCCTCTTGATGATACATAATCGACGCTTCTACGGAATACCCTGATTCCTGATGCGGCGATAGTATTGTATACTTAATTCTATAAATATTCTCGCCAAACTTAGGCTGCTCATCAGTGAATGAATAATTTGATGTGTCCATTCCTTGTTCACCCTTCACATTTGCAATTGTCCTGAAATTTTCTCCGTCTTCAGAGCTTTCCACATAAAAAATGGTAAAGTCGGTATTGCCATTTACTTTCCAATCTATGTTTACCTTATCTCCATCTAAAGAAGCAAAAAGGTTATCAAATTCGACAAGTGGGTTACTTCCACAATTGTCAATAAACACAGTAGTATTAACAGTAAATGAACAACCAAATCGAGTAACAGTAAGGCTTACATTTTTCACACCTTGATCCGGCCAAGTCACTGGGTTGACAACACGTGTTGAAGCAGTTGATGGATTACCATTTTCGAACTCCCAAAAATAAGTTGCACCAGCACCTGCTATCGCTGCTTCAAACCTGCCATCTTCATTTTTACAAAGTGTTTCTGGCTCGTCAATTATTTGAGTCAATGGGTAAGAAGTGATGACTTTAGCTACTACATTACTTTCTCCAATGTAATCGCTACAACCTTGTCTTCTTGCACATCTGATATAATAAGTTGAGGTAGAAATTGGCCCTGGATCATAAGTTGGGCTATTAGAATTTGGAATAACTACCCAATTCGGATCGCCTTGTCCATTGTAAACAGGAATTGAACTTTTCATCCACAAATACTCAATGACTCCAAATCCGCCTGAAGGAGATATAACATCTACAATTTCATCTGGATTGGCTCCGACTCCACAAAGGTTTTCATTATATCCAATTACACCGCCATCTGTAATGTTGTCACATTCCTTGTAGATTCCAGCATCGATTGTTAGGTTATCCAAAGTAAATGGGAATACAGTAAACTGATCCGTTAGCCCAGTAGCAATATTTGCATCACTATCCTTGGTATCGTCTGTTCCCTGATCCTTTGGAGAAATGATGTAGCCACCAGCTGGCAAGCTTGCCAAAACAAACTCAACTTTATAATTTCCTGGCATCACATCAGTGAATAAATAATATCCCACAACGTTTGTTATCTGTACATCAATGATTGAATTTGTTGATGCCTCAATCAATCTAACAATCACATTTTGGACACCAGCTTCATTTAAGCCTTGGATTCCATCTTGATTCATATCATACCAAACCTTGTCCCCTATATTAATTTTTTCATCAAGAATGATCATCCCACAATCCCACCGGTCTTCATATTCTCCCTGAGACAGGAAAATAGTTTGTGTCTCGCCTGTGTTTGGATCTGCATCGCTATCGAAATTGTCATTACCTACATTCTGATAAGTAAATACATGATTGGGTTCAGTTTCGAAAGTAACTTTATAATTACCTGGATCCAGACCATCAAAAGCATAAAATCCAGCTGTGTCAGTAACCGTTGATAGGTTTATTGTATCATTTGTGGTAGTTATACCATAAAGCGAAACATTTATCCCTTCGATGCCTACTTCATTATTGTTTTGAATTCCATTTTGGTTTTCGTCGTTCCAAACATAGTTTCCAATTTTTGAAGGTTCAATAAATGTCACTTCACCAGTACCAGTACAATTATTTGCATCTGTTACGACAACCGAAATAGTACCTCCTTCAATATTTAAAAGTGTATCATTTGTACTACCGTCTTCCCATTCAATGGTATAAGGTGATAAACCACCTGAAGGGATTACGACGGCACTACCTTCATTGCCTCCATAAGTAAGTACTTCTGATAGAATTTCTATTTGAGCAATAATTGGTGGTGGGGCATTTATTACAGCAGTATTTGTAACTGTGCAGCCATCAGCATCAGTAATGGTCACAGTATATGATCCAAAAAATAGATTGCTAATTTGTGAAGTATTTTCACCATTTGACCATGCATAAGAGTATGGTGGCAATCCACCAACTCCAGCAGCAACTGCAACACCATCATTTGATTCAAAACAGGAAGCATCTGTGGCAGATACTGAAGAACTAAGAGTAGTAGTTGCTACGATATCTGTTATTGCTGAGATTTCACATCCATTATCATCAGTAACAGTCACTTCGTATTGTCCCACTCCAACATTAAACAATGCCTGAGTTGTCTCACCTGAATCCCATAGATATGTATATGGAGATGTACCACCAATTGGATCCGCAACAACAGAACCATTGGTGTCATCATCACATATTACATCTGAATTTGCGAAATCAAGAGAAAGAGCCAATGGCTCATCAATGTTAATGATACTTGTAGCAAGGCAGAAATTCGCATCAAATACTGAAACACTATATGTACCTGCGGCTAAATTAGAAATGGAACTGGTTGTTGAATTGTTGGTATCATTCCAATTATAAGAATAAGGAGATGAACCTCCTTGGACTTGTACTGATGCACTTCCATCTGTAAAGCCATTACAGGAAACATCAACCTTTGAAGATGTAATTATAATTTCTGAAGGAGCACCAATTTCTACAGAGCCTACAGCTGTGCACCCATTCGCATCAGTTACAGTTACTGAATATGTGCCAGGAGAAACATCATCAAGCATTTGAACTGCTGGATTTCCTGGAGCATCCCAGAGATACGTATATACATCATTTGGAAAAGGCGTCCCACCACTTACCATAACAATTGCAGTTCCATCACTTGAATTGTAGCAGGAAGCACTGTCAGCATCCATTACTAATATAATCTCAGTTGGTTGATTGATTGTAACGCTGTCAATATTTGAACATCCATTTGGATTAGTTACTGTTACAAAATATTGGCCTTCGGATAATCCTGTAATATCTGGTGTTGTATTTCCATTGCTCCACGAGACAGAATAAGTTGAAATGTCACCATTAATAATTGTGATCTCAGCAGTACCATCGTTTCCACCAAAACAACTTACATCTGTACTTGTAATTGAAGTTTCTTCAGGCATTGGGGCTCCTACTGAAACGCTATCAATAAGAGTACATCCATTCGCATCGGTTACAGTAACAGAATAAGTTCCCATTGAAAGCCCAACAGCTGTTTGAGCAGTTTGCATAAGTGGGTCACTCCATTCGTATCCATAAGGAGTAGAACCACCGGAAACTAAGGCTGTTGCAGTTCCATCATTTGAATCATCACATAAAGCATCAGTACTGGACAAAGACATATCGAGAGGAATCGGGTCATTAATTACAGCGGTTTCAGTCCCAATACATCCAATACTATCGGTTACAACAACTTCATAAGTATTTGCATATAACCCAGTTGCCTCCATACCAGTCTGCATCAAAGGATCATTCCAAGCATAAGTATATGGAGAAATTCCATTCCCTACCCCTGTGACAATAGCAACGCCATTGGAATCACCTGGACACAAAACATCAGTTGCACTTATGGTAATTGTTAAAGCAGGCCCCTCATTCAGTGTATATTCGAGTGTATCTGTACAATCATTTGCATCAATAATAATAGCTGTATAATTGCCTGCGGATAAATCCAGCAAACTTGAATCGATTTCACTTGGAAATCCAATCCATTCAAAAGTATATCCTGGAGTCCCGCCACTGATATTGGTTACTTCAACAAATCCATTACCGGCCCCCAGACAAGTTTCATCAGAGCCAGAAATATCAGCATTTATAGGTGGGTTAATTGTAATTGTGACTCTATTAGATACCCCATCATAATCTAAACAACCATGCCTTCTAGATAATCGAATGAAATAAGTCGTTTCGGATAACATTCCAGGATTATAACCCGGCTCATCTGCTCCGGGTATTGCAGACCATGCTGGATTTGAAGCAGAATAAGAGGTGTCTGTTGTACTCAATACCCATTGATATTCCAATTCGTTGGTGCCTCCAGTGGGTAATGCAAGATTAATGAGTGAATCTGGAATTTCTGAAGCATTGCAAAGAACTTGATCTGCTTGTATTTTTCCACCATTCGTCACATTATCACAACAAATGGCTTCCTTCATTATTATATTACTTTCGCCAATGTAATCAGTACATCCAGATCGACGAGCACACCTTCTATAATAGGTGGTAATCGAAATTGGTCCCGGATCATAGTTTGCTCCATTTGAGCCTGGAATTGGATTCCAAAACGCAGATGGTAAAGTAGGATCATCTGTAGTGAAAATCCATATATATTCTAAATTTCCAGTCCCTCCAGCGGGCAATTGTACATTGGTTATGGGCGATGGATTCCAAGTTGGACTTGGACATCCAAATTCATCAGCTTCAATGATCCCACCGTTTATTACATTATCGCAACTCTGAGCAGTTATATCATTGTAACTACCCATCAATAATAAAAGGAGAGCTAAAGTGTTAAATGCCTTAGGTAGGCCATTTTTCAACCAATCATAAGCCAACAATTGGCATTTTGACATTACAATTTTTAACGGTTGATATAATCCAGGGTATTGATTCTTGACTTTCATAGTCATCTTTTTCAAAACATAGAATTGTTTGGAAACTCCGACGATTGAACGAATGAAAGTTTCCGTGATCAGGACTCAATTAGCATAGGAATAAAGGAGGGAAGGCTTCAGGCAGTTTATTGCCTAATATTTCAAATCGAGTTTGTAGTAGTGTTTGAAGGGAAAATAGGTGAATAAAAGAGGGAAATAGTTCAATTTCTATTGATGATTACAAAGAATTTCAAAAACTATACCATTTAAAAAAAATATTAATATGTATGGAGTTTAAAAGCGAGATAGTCTTTCCAAACTTATCAAACACTATCTGTCTTTATTAGAAATGATGATTCTATGAGTTTCCAAGACCTGTGTTATCAATGATGATTCCCCGTCGTTTTTTATTATGTAATCCGCAAATTCAAGTTTTCTTGATTCTGGAAGCTGATTGTTTATTCTTTCTAAAACTTGTTCTCTAGTAATCTGATCACGTTTCATGACTCTTTCTACCCGAATATTTAGCGGAGCCGTAACAACTATTAACTTGTCCAACATTCTATGTCCATTACTTTCAATTAACAATGCAGCCTCTTTAATACCATAATTATTATTCGTAATTGAATGAAACCATTTTTCACTATCAGCAAAAACTGCAGGGTGGACAATAGCATTTAGGGATTTTAATTTGTCTGGATTCTTAAAAACTATGCTTGCAATAAAGGGCCTGTTAAGATCGCCATTAGGTTTATAAGCTTCTTCGCCAAACAAAGCCTTTATTTTTTTAATCAAGATTTCGTCCTCAGTCATCAATTCTTTAGCCCGAACATCCGCATAGTAAACCGGAACATTTAGCATTTCAAATATTTTACAAACAGTAGATTTTCCACTTCCAATTGAGCCTGTCACACCTACTTTCAAAGGTTTAACATGGTGTTTACTGATAAGGTGTTTGTCACTCATATCCAATTATTTCAGCTTTAATTTATTTAAATGTACAGTTTAACTTTCTCTAAATTGAATGGAATAATCACTGTTTACTACGGCGTAGGATCGAAGGTGCTAAATTAAAACAATCAAACTTGGTTGGCTTAGAATTTGTCAAGCAATCTATCATAAACAAACATTTAACCTCCCCCATTCAATTATTTTATACTATGAACAATAGTGAAAAGATCTCCTTTTCAACTCCTGAAAATGGTGGTAGCTCTCTTAAAAGAATTTCTGTTCCTTATTTTTGGCGTGGAGGAACGATTGGAGGAGAAAGAAAATGGCATGAGCCACTAAATTGGTACAATCGAAGTGTACCTGGATGGTTTGATATTGTAGTGATAAGACAAGAAAGTACAATGTCAAATTTCTATCCCTATGTTGAAGAATTTGCAAATGATGTTTCTCAAGTGATCATTGGCCCAGGCGGCCAACTATCGATAGGCCCTACTGGCAAAATTTCGATTGACGGTCTTTCAAAAAAAGGTCTTGGCATAATAAACGAGGGTGAAATATTCATTGAAGGTGAATTGACCGTTCATCGTACGTTATTCGCAAATGTTCGAAATAAAGGAGCTATTTATAACACAGGCTCCTTTGCTATTGATCAAAGCGAAAACAGCGGTATTATCAACTCAGCTAATAGCAAGTTTGAAAACTATGGAGAATTCTTATTTCTTTGAAAATGAATGATTTATACTTATTTTTCAGGCATTTCTTTCCAAATGCATTTTTGACTTGCTTTTAAAAATTCCGTTTATTACATTTGCGGCAAATTTCAGGAAAGTTCAATGTTTGACGAACTTTTCGCAAACTGCCAAATTTTCATTTGGAATATCAATTTTAATATGGTTTGCGTTAGTTTTTTGTTCGCAAGCATTACTTTTAACTAAATTAGGTTTGTTATGTATTGGACGCTTGATCTTATTAAGCATTTAGAAGATGCACCTTTCCCAGCCACTAAGCACGAATTAATCGATTATGCTTTGCGAACTGGTGCTCCAAACGCCGTGGTAGAAAATTTGCAATATATTGAAGAAGACGATGTAGAATTTGAAAGCATCGAAGAAATATGGCCAGATTATCCATCTAAAGGTGATTTCCTGTTCAATGAGGATGAATATTAATAACTCCTTTTGAACCAAAGACATTAAAGCCTTGGCGTGAATTCGCTAAGGCTTTTTTATTTCCATTTCTATTAGTTTGTATTTTTACATAACCAATCAAAAAAGGGCAAAAGTGAAGCGTTCCTATGCTCAGAAAAATCAAACAATTAAAAAGAAAGCGTTGGGCATATCTAATTATTGTCCTTATAGCATCAACGTGGTTTTGGTTTTCTCTGCCTGACCCTATTTTTAATGATCCCCTAAGTTTTGTACTTGAAGCTCGTGATGGTACTTTGTTGGGTGCCAAAATAGCTACAGATGGCCAATGGAGGTTTCCAAACAATCCTGACGTTCCCGAAAAATTCAAAAAAGCAATCATTGCATTTGAGGATAAAAGATTCTATTCTCACTTTGGCGTTGACTTGCTAGCAATTGCAAGAGCTATTTCATTAAATATTAAAGAAAAAAGTGTTGTAAGCGGAGGAAGCACTTTGAGCATGCAAGTTATTCGATTGTCGCTGAATGGAAAATCTCGGACATACTGGCAAAAATTTATTGAAATGATTCTGGCGGTACGGATGGAAATCGGTTACGCTAAAGACCAAATTTTATCACTTTACGCTTCAAATGCTCCGTTTGGCGGGAATGTCGTCGGGCTTGATGCTGCATCATGGAGATATTATGGTAAAGAACCGAACAAGCTATCATGGGCAGAAGCTGCTACTTTAGCAGTATTGCCAAATGCCCCTTCTTTAATTCATCCAGGAAAGAATCGTAAACTACTGACTGAAAAACGGAATAGACTATTGCTAAAACTATTATATAGCAATCATATTGATTCGACAACCTATTCACTTTCAATAGAAGAACCACTTCCCGACAAACCTCATGCATTGCCCTCTATTGCCCCTCATTTTCTAGAAATGGTTCAGAATGCAACTAAAAGAGAAAAGTTGAACGCTCGATTCTTATCAACTTTAGATTTTGAGGTTCAAAAAAATCTGAATTCCATTGCCATAAAGCAGCAAGCTTTGCTAAAGAATCAAGGTATCTTTAATATGGGCATTTTAGTTTTGGATGTTAAAAATAATGAGGTAGTTGGATATTTGGGAAATGTTTCATCATCTGAGGATAATCAAGCAAAGGATGTAGACATCATACGTTCAGAAAGAAGTACAGGAAGTATTCTAAAGCCATTCTTATATGCTTTATCGCTTCAATCAGGTCAAATTTTGCCAAAAAGCTTACTTCATGATATTCCTACTTTTTATCCTAGTTATAGGCCTGAAAATTTTTCAAATACTTATGACGGAGTTGTACCAGCAAATGAGGCATTATCAAGGTCTTTAAATATTCCATTTGTAAGATTGTTGCACCAGTATGGGGTTGAAAAATTTCATTTTGAAATGCGTAAAATGGGAATGAATACGCTTTATAATCCCCCTGACCACTATGGCCTGTCTCTGATATTGGGCGGAGCCGAAACAACCCTTTGGGATATAACCAACATCTATTGTTCGATTGCAAAAAGATTGGGAGATTTCTACCAGAATAATGGCAGATATGATGAAAATGATTTTCTTAAATCAAATTTTGAATATACAGAGAGTCAAACTAAATCAAGCCTAATATCCAATTCTAAATATTTAACTGCTGATGCGATCTGGCTCACTTTAGAAGCCCTGACAACGTTGAAAAGACCAAATACTGAAGGTCGATGGGAATATTTCGAATCCACAAAGAAAATCGGCTGGAAAACAGGCACCAGTTTTGGATTTCGTGATGCTTGGGCAATTGGGGTTACACCTAATTTTTGTGTAGGAGTATGGGTTGGAAATGCAGATGGAGAAGGCCGACCTGGGCTGACTGGGTTAAATTGTGCAGCACCAGTTTTATTTGATGTTTTTGATCAACTACCCTCAACTGATTGGTTTGATCAGCCATATGATGCGATGCAAGAAACCGTTACTTGCAAAAAAAGCGGTTATTTGGCTACTACGTATTGTGAAATAGATACCTCCTTCGTTTCGAAGAATGCAAATTTTAGTGTGCCATGTCCTTATCACAAACTATTAAATGTGACCAAGAACAATGCATTTCAGGGAGTAAAAGAATGTTTAGGTAATGATGATATAAAACCTGTCCCATGGTTTATTTTGCCACCAGTTGAGGGATATTATTATCGAACTAAAAGCCCTGAATACTTGCCTTCACCTCCTATTCACCCAGATTGTTATAACTTTTTTGCGAATGAAAATTCGCCACTTGAAATAGTTTACCCAGAAGGTAACTCTGAAATTTTCATCCCTATTGGGCTTGACGGCAATTTTGAAAAAGTCGTTTTTAGGGCTATCAACTCTAATGGAAATGCTCTAATTTATTGGCACTTAAATGATGAATACTTAGGAGAGACTATGGAGATACATAATTTCGAACTGAGTCCAACCCCTGGAAAGCATAAACTGACAATAATGGATACGTTTGGAAATACGAAAGAAGTGAATTTTGAAATAATCTCGAAGAGGTAGTCCTAAAATAAAAAAACTCCTACATCGGGGAGGCTAAGACTGATGTAGGAGCACTAAACATACTATGAGAAAACTACACGGTGCAAATAACGAGCATTGTAGACATAGTAAAAAGCAACGTTTACGGAACGGCCTCTTTAAGAGAGGATGCGGTATGTTTAATTTAGGATTTGGATTTCTTTTAATATGTTGTCCAAACATGCCTTACTTCAAACTATATTATTGGTTAACTGCAACATACAAATATTTTTAAATTTAATTTTTTAGATTCTGGCATAGAATTGGGCAAGCAAACTCATTCAAACGTACTTAGACGATAAATGCAAAAGATAGAGAAATATGATCTGTGAAGTAATAAAGTAAGAAAAGCAATTTGCAGCTCTCAATTGGAGAGAAATTTGAATGGGCCGGAATGGAAAAAAAATTCCTACACCCCAGAAGGGAAGAAAAGGTGTAGGAGAATTAAACATACTATGAGAAAACTTGATACAAAGATATATTTGGAGGTTTCAGAAAAAAAACTACTTTTACGCAGTGGTCGTAACTGCGAGAATACGGTATATTTTTTTTAGGAAACGGTAGTCGGCCAACAATAAGCGGAAAACATATTCGATTTACTTTTATCTGAATATTCCGCAACTGCAAATGAGAAAACACAAATAGGAAGCACTAAACATTAAGCCAAGATTTGGCAACTACACAATCGGCGGATAAAAAAATCCTGCACCTTAGGAGGGAATCAAAGTGCAGGAAGATTAAACAAACATACTATGAGAAAACTGTCACAAATGTATCTAATTTATTTCAAATATTAAATAACTTAGGCCTATACTTTGTGAAGTTCAATTGCTAACACATCTTATTTATTGGTATCTTACATTTCCTATTTTATTTGAATGTCTAAAATCGGAATAAGAACTTCCACTCTTGTCCCAATTGGCTCTCCAGTTTTTTCTTCTTTCAAATCTATAATTCTTACAATTTCTTGTTCAGACTCTAATTTTTCTGCAATATCTCTAGCCGCTCTTGGGTAATTTTTGTCCCCATGGATTTATGAGATTTCAATTTTGGATTTTTATCCTGTAATTGTTTTGCTTTATCTCTTCCTACTCCATCATCTTCAACAATACAGAGAATTGTATTGTCATCTAATAGCTTAAATGAAATTCTTATTGTACCATTTTGTTTTGGCCGTATCCCATGTTCAATAGAATTCTCCACATATGGTTGAACGATCATAGTAGGCACACCATAAATATCTTCTTCTATCTCTTCATCAACTTCAATTATATAGTTCAATTTATGCTCAAACCTCAAGTTGACATTTATGTCCAAATAGTTCCGTAAAAACTCGATCTCTTTTTCTAATGAGATAATTTCCAAATCGGAATATTCAAGGCTTTGTCGCATTAAAAGTGCAAACTGGGAAAGGTATTTAGAAGCAAGTGTTGTGTCTTCGGATGTTATAAAATGCTGAACAGAGTTTAAAGCATTAAATACAAAATGAGGATTCATTTGTGCTCTCAGAGCCTTTAACTGTAAACCTGTGGCCTGCAGCTTAAACATTTCAGCTTCTTTTTCTTTGCGTTCTGCTTCATACTTTATCTCCAATTCATTCAACTCGGTTTCTTTCACTTCGTTCATAGCCATTTCGACAGCTTTATCATAAAATTTCAAATACTCATAAGCATTTTTATAATCACCTTCATCGGCATAAAACTCAGCAATATCGTTTAGTATTCCAGCAACTTGATTTTGTTCTGCACCTTTCTGTGCAAATTCTAAAGCAGAGAAATAGTATTTTATCGCTTTTCTTTTTTTGTTAAGTCCTTCATAAGCTCGAGCTCTCCACCAATCAATATTTGCTAAGTTCTTATCTCGCTTCTCTTTAAACAATGGGTAAGCTCGGTCTAACAAATCTAATCCATCCTGTAACTGTCCTTTTCTAAGATAGCAATAACCCAAGTTTGCGTATGCAAGTGCCCTTGCTTGCTGATTTACATCATCAAAGACTTTGATCCCAAGCTTAAAATATTTAACGGCATTTTCATCATCCATAGCAGCCATGTAGCTATTCCCAACATGAAGGTAATGCCAAGATAATCTTGACCGCATGCTGTATTTCTCACAGATGTCAACTACTTCTTTATATGCTTGAATGCTTTTATGGGGTTCTAAATTTAGCGAGTGAATCTTACCGATTCCACTCTTTATTAATGTGATAAAGTAATAATCCTTAAGATGCAGAGCTTTATCGTAATTTTTTAAAATGTCTTCAGCCTCGTAAAATGATTCTAAGGCTTTTACTTTGTTAGAATTTTGAAGATGCAAGTATCCAATCCTACAAGTTAAGTAGGCATTCAGCCTTTCATTAGGAAACATTTGTAAGTACTTTTTCGAATCTTCTATATACTTCCGAGCTTTTTTCTTCTCATTTAAGTTTAGCAAAGTCCCTGAATAATCAATAAATGCCTCTGCCAATTGGGTAGCCTCTCCCCTTTCATTTAATATTTCAATGGCCTTTTCAAAGTGGATTACGGAAAGTTTGTAATTGTAGAGTTGATTTTCTACAATGGCCGTAAAAAGATTAAAACTAAGTTCAAAATCAGGATTAGGGACTTCAATGAGGAGGTTTTCTAAATCGGAAAGGTGTTTTTGCGCCAGTTGGATGTTTGTAAATAAATGCTGAGAAGCTAATTTTTCTAATTTTGACAACTGCTTTAAACGGTCGTCTATAATACTTATTGAAGAGTCCATGAATAGAAGATTGTAAGAGACGCATAAAAAAAAAGAAGTTAGCTATTGCTGCCATATATACGCAAAAAGAGCTTGTACAATCACTGCACAACCTCTTTTTGCACTTCTTATAAGATGCGACTCTGGCTAATGAATATTAGCAGAACGTAAAAATTGTTAACAGGTTACCTGTATTTAATGAGGTAAATCCCCATCGCAAGGCTTTGGTCCAAACATTCTGCTAATAAACCCTCGTTTTTTAGCGTCATATCTTCGATTATCTGAGCCTCCAAAATATTCAGACATTTTACTTTTCTGAATTTGGTTGAAGTTCTCAAGATTGTTTAGGCCTTTGTTGCCTTTACTTTTGTTGGTAGCCTCCTTCATAGTATCAAGATTTTTAGTAAAAAAGCCCATCATAGTGTTCTCGTTTTGCATGAATTGACGAGCGCTATGAGTCCTCTGACTGACAAAAATAAGTGTTATGGCCTGCCAATAAAAGTGTAGTTGATAAAAATTAACCAACAAGCCCACATTTAATTTTAACAAATAAATGAATCTAACAATTAAATAAGTCGGTCAATGGATTGCCTCCCAATGAACGCGCTGCCAAATCATAGTGTCAAAGTGTTCTGTATAATTGATTATAAACCTTCTTCCAGTCTGCGCATCTGCTCCATAAAAGCAGGGCGCCGCCTCCTGGAAACTTCGATTTTTTTTCCATCGTCCATCACAAGGTAACCTCCATCACCTTTGATAAACTTTCTCATATAGTTCAAGTTAATGACATGCCTTTTGTGTACTCGGTAAAAATTTAAGCTTTCAAGCATGTCTTCATAGGCTTTAATAGTTTTGGATGCTGTGATCCGGTCTCCGCTCTCTAGGAAAATATGTGTGTAATTGTCTTCTGCCTCAAAACGTACAATATCTTTGATACTTACAAAATAAATCCCATCAATAGCCGATATTGACATTTTTTCAAATGCGTTGGGATTGCGTAGTTGCTTATTGAAAATTTCTAAACGCTCTTCAATTCTATTGTTGGAAGAAGTGATTTTCACTCTACTTACCAACTGGATCAAATATTCAGGGTCAATTGGTTTAAGTATATATCCAATAGAGCTGTATTCACATGCTTTGATCGCATGTTCATTAAATGCAGTAATAAATATAATTTCAAAATCAAGCGGCCTTAACTGGTCTAACATTTGAAAAACAAGGCCATCAGGTAGGCTGATATCTAAAAAAGCCAGATCTGGCTTAAAAGAAGGGTCGTCAAACAATTCAAGACTTTCCTCCACACTAACTGCATCTCCAATAACCTCTACTTCCGGACAATGCTTGGAAAGCAAGTTCTTGAGATTATTCATGCTCCTTATCTCGTCCTCTACGATTATCGCTTTTATCACAGCAGCACGTTTGTTTCGTGAAAGTGTTTCGGTTGGTACGTGTAAGACCATATTCAATGGGAATGTTTGTTCGGAAGCAAATTTAGAAACCTAAAGATGAAATATAAAATTTTTCTGAAGAATATATTTCAATTGAAAACCACTGACTTATACTTTATGGAGAAGACACCTTTAAAATAACTTTAATACAAAGGCTTACATATTTATTTTTACATAATTTTTAAAAAAATATATTACCAGAGCTACAAAATTTAAGGAATTTTGACTTCGAAGTTAGTCCCGTCAAGCATTTTTGACATATCTGAAGCAAGAAAATAAGCCAACCCGCTGACTCGTTCAAAATCATTCTCCCCTTTCTCTTCATGTTTCCTGCAAATACTTATTGTATACACGCCTACTTTTCCTTGAAGTTCATAATTGACACCAGTCGCAAATCCATTTAATGCACTATAAAGGATGTTTCCTCCAATTCCTTGGTGACTATCGCCTATTCTCGAAATATTAATTATAGATCCACTCTTAGATTCCAACTTTTGAAGCAGCAATTTGCATAGCAATAAGGGGCCAGTGAGACTAACGTTTAAGGCTTCTTGCCAATTTCCAAGGTCAATCCTTTCTAATGTTGACAATTTAATGTCTGTGCCTGTATTTATTAATACATCAACGCTTGGCATCAATTCTTCGAATATCTGAGAGAATCGAATCCTGTATGCTGCATCTGTTACAAACTGATTAATATCAAAACGCAATGACCGGTCACATACTCCTTCATAATCTTCACTAATGTCGCCTCCGTAAACATAATATCCGTTACTTTTAAACTTAGCGGCTAAAGCTTTCCCAATTGGGCTCATAAATCCGTTTAGAAATATGTTCTTTTTCATTTATTTAGTTTGAATTTTTTACATTGTGACTTTTCCAACAATATTCTTTCTTTATCTTCTGTTTCAAATTGTTGAACAATAATGCTATTAAATCAATGATTTTGGCAACATTTGCGATATAGCTGAAAGCATATAATGAATAAATTTTTCACCCTATTGTTTTTTTCACTTGCCTGGTTTTTTGCATCGAGCCAAAATGCCGATTTAATAATAGTTGACAAATATGAAACTGCTGCGGACAGCCTTAGCCAACTTGCCGACTACAAAAATGCAATAGTTTTCACCAAAAAGGCACTGAACCTCCTTCAGGCCCAGCCTCAAGTCTCTTATGGCAAGCTTGTTTCGACGTTTCGATCTCTTGGGTATTTATATAGAAAATGGGGCAAATATCCAGAAAGCCTAAAATACCAAAATAAAGCAGTTTCTGTTGCAGAGTCCAAATTAGAATCAACTCATCCTGAGTTAGCAAATGCATACAACGGATTGGGTGCTTATCATTACGCTCTTCAAGATTATCAAGCATCCTTAAAATTCTTTCAAAAAGCACTGAGCATTGGGTTAATCAATGGTTCAAATAAAATAGGCGATTATTATAACAATATTGGAATTTCTCAGCAGGGACTTGGAAATTCAGCAGATGCGATTAAAACATATAGTAAGGCACTAACATACAACCTCCAGGAGAATGAACGGTTGACTATTTCATACGGCAACAGCTGATAATCATGAAAATATTGAAACGCTTCATTATAGCCTCAATGATTATGAGAAAGCACTCTCTACATTTTGACATGCTCTTGAACTAATACTTGATAGCCTTTTTAGAGCAAAAACTCGCTCTATTTTACTACAGTCTATAACAATAAAGGTGTTGTATTCAATGCAAAGGGTGACAGTCGCAATGCCTTTCAAGTTTTTTTCAAGTTGCTTGAAAATATATGAAAGATACGGATATACAAATCACCCTGAGATAGCTAATATTTACTCGAATCTTGGCCTTCTTTTGCAAGAAAAAGGTGATTTGGATGCTATTTTCTTATTTTAAAAAGGCCTATGAAATAAGACAAACAAATTTTGGGGAAATCAATCCAAAGGTAGCAAGGACAAGGCTTTACATTGGAAACTGCTATCTTGAGAAGAAGTATTTTGATCAGGCACTTTCTAATTAAATAAGAGTCTATCAATTTTTCAACAAATAAATGATGTTTCACCAGTTGAAATTTCTAAGATACTGAAAATGGTTTGGGTGCTTATTTGAAAAAGATGAATAATTTGGATGAAGCACTAAATCAATATAAAAAAGCATTGGACGCATTCGACAACAAATTGAATAGTCTTGACCCAAACATTG
>CALNYY010000026.1:0-6933 GCA_942490835.1 uncultured Saprospiraceae bacterium | reverse complement strand
AGATCAACTCACCAAGGATGATGTGGTGGTGATTGTGTTCCACGACCACGGCAGTCGCTATACTGGTAAAATTTATAATGACGATTGGATGCGGGAGCGTGGCTTTTTGGATGAGGATTTGAAAGTGAAGGATTTGATCGCCAAGAAACCGAGCAAAGAATTTTTGTCGGTGCAAATGAACGCCACCGTAAAAAGCGCCTTCGACACCATGCGGGAAAAGGACATTTCGCAGATGCCCGTTTTGGACAATGGCTCGATCGTCGGCTCGATCACTGAGACGGTGGTACTGAAATACCTGCTCGAAAATCCGATCATGAATGCGGACAAGCCAGTCGAAAGCATCATGGGCAAGCCATTCCCCGAGGTGGACGAGGAACTGCCTTTCCGCCAATTGGGCAAATACCTGAACAAAGAAATCCACGCAGTAGTAGCCAAGGATCGTACTGGCCAAATGCATGTGCTGACGCAGTATGATGTGATACAGGCGGTGTGAGGGAGTTTTGAGTTTTGAGTATCAGAGTTTTGAGTTTTGAGTTTTGAGTTTTGAGTGAGAGAGTTTTGAGTTTTGAGTGAGAGAGTTTTGAGTTTTGAGTTTGAATTTTATATTGAAATGCTGAAAAATCTACCCGTTATCCTCGGTCGTTCGCTTCTTTTTATCGCTGCTTTTGGCGTAGCCATTGTGTCTATGCGGTATTGGAGTTTTGATCAAATCGATTTGCTGAATTCCAAATCACCGGAAACGCTGTCCAATCTGCTGTTCCGTTTTTCATTTTATGGACATGTGATTTTTGGGCCGTTGGCCCTCATGTCCGGGCCCTTCCAGTTTTTACCAAAATTCCGTGCGAAAAGGTTACCGCTGCACCGGGCAATTGGCAAGTTTTATATCGTGGCTTGTTTGATAGGCGGCCTTGCCGGATTGGCCGCTGCACAGTGGGCGACAGGAGGATCGATGAACCAGTTAGGGTTTTCCCTGTTGGCTGCCAGTTGGCTATATACTACCACCAAGGCTTATCTTGCTATTCGCCAAAAAGACATCGATGGCCACCAGGCGTGGATGATAAGGAGTTACGCACTTACCTTGTCAGCTGTGACGCTGCGTATCTATCTGGGCCTTTTCCAGGGCCCTTTCGGCATGTCTTTCCCCGAGGCATACCAAATCGTGGCCTGGGCTTGTTGGATCCCTAATTTGTTGGTGGCGGAGATTTGGATGAGGATTAGGAACTGATGTTATACAGACTGGTTGGTTGACAAATAGAGCCTTCCATTCTTTTTCCACTTAATACATTGCGGAGCAGCAATGATTATTCTTTTTGAAACGTCTTTGGGTGTTCCTTTAAAAAACCTGGTTCATAGACAAATTCCGTGGAGACATTACAGGGTCACTTCGAGTGCCCCTGTAATTTAGTTCAAATTAGTGGGGCACTTGTACCACAGGTATCCCTTTGGGAAAGTGACCCGCTAATATCGCAGATCAAATCCACGGAATGGTTCTTAGAGGCTGTTTTAAAACCTTTGGGCCGGTCAGTTTGATGATAAATGGTCGAGAGATAATCAGCCCCATATTCTCGAGAGGCGAATAATCAAATTCAATACTTTTCATAACACGGTTTTTAATATTGTTTTTCCCATCTTTGGACTTTTGATAGCAGCTTATCTTTTTAAAATTTGGATAACAGAACAAAAATTGTTTTCCTAATTCTATTCTCACTTCTAAATGCCCTCCCAGCATTTACCCAGGAATATATTGCCCATATCAAATCATTCGGAATAGAGGAAGGCCTATCTCATCGCGATGTGTTTTGTACACACAAAGATTCAAGGGGATTGATTTGGATAGGCACCAAATATGGCTTGAACCGATTTGATGGAAGGGATTTCAAGTTGATTACAAAAGAAAAAAACAACCTGGGCAATAATGAAATCAATTATATACTAGAAGATGGAGAGGAACTCCTTTGGTTGATAAATGTAAAAACCCCCTATACTAAAGAAGTAAATCAGATTAGCATATTCAATCCAGTCACGGAAGAAATAGTCTCTTTTGAAGAAAAATTTAAGGCAGAGGCTGATTTTGAGTTGAACGATATTCATTCTTTTTACCCACAAAACGATGGCACCATTTTGCTAGGAACAAAAAATGGTGAGCTAATTTCTTACCACCACAAATCAGGATTTCAAACTATAGTCATTCTTGGATTTGCAGAACACGCAATCCTACCTGTCTATCATACTAACAAAAATACTTATTGGGTTGGGACAGAAAATAAGGGTCAAATAATTTTTTTGGAAATAGATGAAAATGGTGTCACCCTTCAACAAAACAGTCCTCCTTTTGACGACAGAAAACTCAGCATTCTCGGCGTGGATTCAAAAGAAAATATCTGGATTTCAGATGTGGATGCATTCAATTCCCCCATTTATTCTATAGCAATTAGTAATGGCTCAGAAAGAAAAAGTTATTTTGGAAAAAACTTATTAGATGGCAGTTTTAAAACTAAAAACTGGTCGGCCAACTATTTTTATAACAAGACCAATAATACCTTTTGGTTTAAAGACACGGGTTATTTTCATTCTTTCCATTTTGAAAAAGGATTGATTTACGACTTCCAGTCCAAACACCCGGGCTTGTTCGAATTGCAGGTTAAGCACATATTATTTGATGACGATGGACTTGCCTGGGTATCTACCGACAAAGGATTGCACCTTATCAGGATTCACCCTAATTATTTTGACAGAAGTATTTATTCTAACCCAAAAGATGAAATTGCTTCTAATTCGATCAGCTGTAGAGGCATAGCAAAAGATGCTAATGACAGGTTGATTGTCAATACATATTCTGGGCAAAAAATCATAGAAAATGGCAAGGCCAGTACGTTGAAAGTTGATCGTGGATTCGATTTTGATCCACCTTTAGCTTTGCTTAAAAGCAATGGTGGCGATCTTTGGTTTGGTGGCAGTGGTTCGTTGATTCGGCGCAATTTCAATAGTGGAAAAGAAACAATTTACAACCATCCGAATTCATATGGGCAACTGCACGAAGTCTGGTCGATGTACGAAGATCAGGACGGCAAAATTTGGTGTGGTGGTCGTCAATCTCTATGTTTTTGGAATCCTGAAAAAGATAGGGTTGAGCCTTTCAATTCATTTAATGAATTTGAAGAATTAAAAGACCAGTTCATTTACTTTATGAAGGCAGGTCAGGAACAAAAAATTTGGATCTGCGCCAGTGGTGGCCTCTACCTGTTAGACTTACAAAAAGGCCTTCAAGAAAGATATTGGGATAAAGGAAAAGGCCAAAATTATTTGCCTGCCCAGGATTTTCATCATCTACATATTGATGACAAGGGAGTTCACTGGCTCGCCACCGGTGATGGTGGGTTGATTAAATGGCAACCACCGTTTTTGCAAAATGCAAATAACCACTCTTCTGCCAACATTCAACAATATACCATTGCTGATGGGCTCTCAACCAATAGTCTGCACGCTCTATATGAGGACGATTTTGGTTTCTTGTGGATCAGTAGTGATTATGGAATCATACAGTTCCATAAAGAGTCCCAAAGATCAAAAGCTTATCTTCCAATAGATGGGACAACCAGCCATGAATTTAACCGGATTTCACATTTCCAGGATGAAGCTGGTCAACTTTATTTTGGATCAATTAATGGAATAACTTCCTTTCACCCAAAAGATTTCCAATATGCAAAAATGGAGGAGTTGCCTGATGTCCCATTTATAGTTACGGAATATGAACAGTTTGCAGAAAGTTCGGGACTGCTGGAAAACCGTACTGAACAGCTTCTGGAAACTAAGGAAATAGTTTTAATGCCAGGTGACCGTTTTTTCAATTTGCAATTTACACTCACTGACTATTTGAACAATCAGCAGGCTCGTTATGCCTATTTGATAGAAGGTCTCGAAAAAGACTGGAATCAAATTTCTGAAAATCAAATCAGAATAAGTGGATTGCCTTATGGCAACTACACCCTTAAAATCAAGAGTTATTTAGCCAGTGGACAACAATCTGCCAATGAACTCATTTTTCCAATAAAAGTTATTCCACCGATTTATTTGCGTTCCTGGTTTCTTTTGCTTTCTGCTTTGATGTTTATCCTGGCAGGGTTTACTTTTTTTAAATGGCGGACAACCCAATTAAAAAGAAGACAAAAAGAATTGGAAATACAGGTAAAAGACAGAACGCAAACCATTGAAAAACAAGCCGAAAAGCTACGACAACTCGATCAAGCCAAGTCTCGATTTTTTGCCAATATGTCTCATGAACTGAGAACCCCTCTCACACTTCTGCTCGGCCCAATCAGCAGTTTGATGAAAGAAAACAAATTGACTTCCCGTCAGGCAGGATTACTTAAAATGGCACGGCAAAATGGCGTGCAACTGCAGAAACTGGTGAACAGTATTTTAGATTTAAACAAGTTGGAAGCTGGCAAGCTGGAACTTCAAGAAGAAGCAACAATGGTCAGTTCATTTTTTAGACTACATATTGCCCAATTTGAAACTTTGGCAACTCACAAACAAATTGACTTCCGTTCAAAATTATTGATTGACAATGAGTTAGGCATCTTAATGGATCAAAGCAAGACTCAACAGATTTTGGCCAATTTGTTATCCAATGCTTTTAAACACACACCTAAAGGAGGAAAAATCGAGGTATGTGTTTCCGAGTTAAAATCTACAGATGGTCAAGAAATGTTGCAATTGCAGGTATCCGATACTGGTACTGGCATTCACGCTGATGATATTCCTTACTTATTTGATAGATATTTTCAAACCAACCAGCCTAACAAACCAGCGCAGGGTGGAACAGGGATAGGTCTCGCTATTTGTAAGGAATATGCTACCTTGTTTGGAGGCTCCATTAGAGTAGAAAGTGTATTTGAAAAAGGGTCAACTTTCCAGTTCGTTTTTCCGATAAAAATAGCGCCAGTTTTGGAATCAGGCCATTCTTCCAAGCTCATTATGGAAGATGAATTAAGTAAAAATCAAACAAACAACATACATGGGCAAGTATCACAAACTGGTCAAGAAAAAGCAAACATTTTAATTGTCGAAGACAATCTACACCTCCGTGATTATATCAATTTGGTTTTAGCAAAAAACTACAAAGTCATTGCTGTTGAAAATGGAAAAGAAGCACTGGATTTCCTGAACACAAAAAAAGCCAAATCAATCATTAGTCATTCGTCTTTTGTCATTGTTTCCGACCTCATGATGCCAGTCATGGATGGTTACCAATTATTGGAAACACTAAAATCAAATGATGACTATCGCCATATCCCTTTCATCATGCTTACCGCAAGGGCAACCATGCGTGACAAACTCAAAGCCCTGCGTATCGGAGTAGATGATTATATGCTCAAACCATTTGAGGAGGAAGAACTGCTCGCACGAATTGCCAATTTGCTTCGTAATGCCAGGATGAGACAAATCTCATCAGCTGAAGTTCAAGGTGGCTTATCAGAAATTGCCCGTCCAGCCATTTCCAAAGAAGATGCTGAATGGTTGGAATTATTGGAAAACACAACCCTTAAAGAAATCCAACAATTTGAATTCAAATTGGAAACACTTGCCTATGGACTCCATGTCAGCCGCCGGCAACTCGGACGACGTGTAAAAGAACTAACCGGGCTTACCCCTTCTGAATATGTCCTCGAAACTCGTCTGCAGCTCGCCCGCCAAATGTTGGAACAACGACAGGTAAAAACAGTCAAAGAAGTCGTTTACGCAGTTGGAGTAAAAAATTCAAAACACTTCTCTCGCCAGTTCAAAGATCGATTTGGGAAAACACCTTCCGAGTTTATTTGATGAACGATCAAGGATTGAAGATCAACATGAATCATCAATCAATCCTCCCCCATGTCCCATCTATACCCCCATTTTGGCCAGTAATATTCTAACTTGTCCAGCCTTTCCGGATTTGAGGCGCTGAATTCAATCGGAGGAGATTTAAGTCTTCAATCTAGCGACAATTTCAGTTAATAACAACCTTAGGGTCTTTAGATAATTTAAACAACATTGGTAGAAGCCTTCACAGAAATCAACTCCAACATTATTACCACTATCAGTACTTTTGGTAACAATGACCACAATAGAGGATTTAGGGAAGTTACCGGCACTTCTTTGTCCAATCTTACATCTTTTTCAAGTCTTTCCTCGATTGTAGGGAATGTGAGCATTAATGATAATTCCAGCTTATCTAGCATTTCTGGCTTTGGTAATTTGGCAACTATTGGGGGGAGCTTATCGTTTTCTGACAATACGATCCTTACCACCATTTCAGGTTTTGGCAACCTGACCACTATAACTGGAGCTTTACAGTTTAGCCCAAATCCTGCCTTAACCAGCCCACCTACATTCAGCAGCCTTTCCTCTGTTGGAGGATTATCAATTATTTCTACATCTTTTTCAAGCTTAAATGGATTGGGAACACTGACGACCATTGCTGGCAATTTGAGTGTCTCTAACAATTCTTCACTATCCAGTCTATCAGGTTTAGAAGGACTACGACAGTCAACGGCAGTTTATATTTTAACCAGAACTCAGCACTTACCAGTATTGCCGCTTTGAGCAACCTTACATCAATTGGCAATGGAATAACTATTCAATTCAACAGCAGTCTGACAAGCTTGACAGGCTTAGGAGGAATTACCTCCCTAATAGGTGATTTACGCATAGTGAGCAATTCGGCTCTTACTACTTTAAATGGACTGGCAACCTTTACATTCTTTGGAGGAGATATACACATAGACAACAATAGCTCATTAACAAGTATTGCAGCATTCAGCAGCCTGAACTCAATAGGAGGAGGTATCTTTATCGCTGGCAATACCGTACTTTCAAGCCTGACCGGACTTAATGCACTTGCCTCAGTGGGCGGTTGGCTTGAAATAAAAGTTGATATCGCAACCATTATCC
>CALNYY010000025.1:0-4198 GCA_942490835.1 uncultured Saprospiraceae bacterium | reverse complement strand
CAAAACAACACCTGTTCATGCGGGCCGGATGATCATTCAAGCAATTATGATGTGCCTGCTCGGCCCTCCAAGGGTTGCAAAGGGGCGGTGACGGTTTCATGAAACCGTCACCGCCCCTTCACCCTTGGAGGAGCACGTTGGGTCGTTTCAAAATGCGATAATCATGCTGCTCCGCCCGCCTCCCGGAGGGCAGGCATTTTTTTTTGCGTAACAGCTTTGAAAAAGCACTAAAAAAGACAAAGAAATATATTCGCCGACATGTACGAATAGCAAAGCGTTTCGACAAACCCGTTGTTTTAGAAGAATTTGGGATTGCACGTGATAATGGTAGCTACGATCCATTGGCAAGTACAAAATGGCGAGACCTATATTATACGGAAATATTTATGTTAATCACCGAAATGATAGAAAATGGTGATCCCATTGCTGGAGCCAATTTTTGGGCGTGGGCTGGAGAGGGGCGGCCTCAACAGCCTAAAGCTGTATGGAGGCCAGGCGATGATTTTACAGGTGACCCACCGTTTGAATTTCAAGGATGGTATTCAGTTTATAATACTGACACTTCGACTTTGGAGGTGATAAAGCATTTCATCAAAAGTAATATTGAAAATCAGCTATTCGGCCATTTCTTTCCTGATATCAATTCTTGAATTCAAATATGTAACGAGCCGACTTTGCTTCTGAGTAATGTTGATGATGGCAAACAAGAGACTAAAACACAATGACAGTGAATCAAAAACAAGAATTAGACGTAGGGGTAATTGCTTTGTTGATCCCAGAATCTTCTTCTGAGTTACGTTTTTTTATAGAAATAATTTATTGTGACGTAACTGTATGGCAATCAAAAACTTGCAAGGATAGTTGAAACTGTAAAATGACATCTTATGCAGAAAACAAATAATGCAAGTTTTTTTGTGCCTTTTTTCGTATTAATGACTGTTTTCCTTGGTAGTCTGGATTCCATTTTGGATATTTGTGACCTTTGACTATTGAGTAAACGCCACTTGTCAACCCCTTCATTTCAGAAGAGCCAGCATAAAGCAACTAAACATACCATCCTGAGGGAACTGAATCAGTAACTGATACTAGCATATTTACAAGTATATGTTTCAATAGGCATATTGCAATTGAACATGAAAAAAAGGATATTTTATGAGCAATGATACACATACAATTTTAAGGGAAAGACTACACACAGTCAGAGAAATCAACAGTTTAATATTTTTTATAAAACAGCAGCGAAATGAGCACCACGTTCAAAACCATTCTATCGGGTTGCCTCGAATTCGGCAACCAAAGAAGTTATGAGCAGGTGTTGAAATTGTTTCAACACCGCACGGAAAACTATTACCGCAATGACATCCTCATCAATGCGGAAGAAATTTTCCACGAATCCTCCTACACCCTCGATCTTCCCCGTTTCATCAAAGAATGCCCTGAAAAAAGTTGGAAAAACACCTCTAATCTCTTGGGTTATGTAGCACATTATGCCATCGCCGGAGATATAAGGATGTGGGTTATCCATGAAGGCAAATTAGTGGCCGATCAGACGATTGAACCAAAAGGTGACAAGAGCGTCATCCAAGCTTTTATGAAGGGGCGGGAACTTGTACAACAAAGTGGTAAGGAAGAAGAGGCCATGAAAGCGTTGAACCAAGCCATTGATAAATTCGAGCGGCACGGCAAAGCTTATGAACGCCGTGGGTATGTCAACTTCAAGCTCCGAAATTATAAAGATGCCATGTATGATTTTTCCAAGAGCATTGATATCCATCCCAACAATCCAGATGCCTATTGGGGTCGTGCGAACGTGCAGATCAAAAACGGCGACCTGCGCGGGGCTATGGAAGATCTTGGTATGGCCACTAAAACCTCGATACCTCACCAGCCCATCTATTGGAGTGCCCGCAGGTTGAAAGGTGAATTCCACCTCCAGCTTGGCGAATTTCAAAAAGCAATATTTGAATTGAAATTTGTGACCAAGCGCCAGTTTGCTTCCAATGATCCGAATAGGAAATGGCAAAAAAGTGCCCTGTTTAACTATGGGAGAGCTTTGTTTGAAATCGGTGAGTATAGTGAGGCCGTTTCTGTGTTCAACCAAACATTTGATATAAATGACGAGCGGAGTGAAGCACCTTCCAAAGCAGACCAACTTTTGAACAGAGGGCTTGCCCGTCAGAAAGCTGGTGAAACGGGCTTCATGAGCGACATAAAAGAAGCAGCACAGCTCGGTTCTGAAAAAGCTGTTGAACTATTGGAAGAATTAGTCTGACCTGAAGTTAGAAATACATGATAGAAAAATGTACGATGAATGGCTGCCAGCTTTTTGGCGGCCATTTCTATTTAATTTCACCCCAACAATCCGACAGCCTTTCATCCGTTTTTGTGTTATTCTTATTGATAAGAACTCTTTTCAATTGTGATCCATTAAAATCCATCTGTTATTACCATGATAAGATTGTTTGCCATCTTCCTTTTTCTGTTCCTCGTGCAGGAAAGTTTTTCCCAAAAGAATTATACAACTGAAAAAACAGCCAAGTCTAAATTATTGGATGCATTTCGTAAAGGGCAACGACTTTCCTTCAATGGACAGTTCGATGCTTCTGTAACCGAATTGGAGAAAGTACTCCGTACTGACCCGACTTTCATTGATGCTCAAATTGAATGGGCCAATGTGAAAAACCAGCAAAGAAATTTCCAGAAGCTGAATTGGGCTATGAAAAAGCGTTGGCCATTGATTCCGATTACATGCCCGGCGTGCTCTATAGTCTTGCCATAGTTGAATTTGATCAAGAAAAATTCAGTGAATCTGCTGTGCATTTCGAACAATTTTTAGCATCAGGCAAAGCAAGTGCAAAACGCCAAGCTGCTGCTGAGACTTATTTGGAAAAATGCTCAGTTTGCAGCGGAAGCCCTCGCTCATCCAGTGCCTTTCGAGCCTGTCAATCTCGGGCCTTCCATCAATACCAGCGACCATGAGTATCTTCCGACGCTGACGGCTGATGGCCAAAAATTGATCTATACAGCTATAAGGGGGCGACAAGAAGATTTTTATATCAGTCAAAAAAAAGATTGGGCCTGGCAACTTGGAAAACCCATCGCAGCAGTCAATTCACAGTACAACGAAGGTGCTCAAGCCATTAGCGCCGACGGCAAATTATTGGTGTTTACGATCTGCAACAAACCAGGCAGCTTGGGGCGCTGTGATTTGTATTTTTCCGAATACACTAAAAATAAATGGACACCAGTGCGGAATATGGGGGCACCTATCAATTCAGCTGCGTATGAAAGCCTGCCGAGCATCAGTGCTGACGGTAAATCACTTTATTTTACTTGCGATAAAAAAGGTGGTATTGGTGGCCTTGACCTTTGGGTAAGCCAGCGTCAACTGACGGAAAGTGGGGACAGCCTCAAACCTCGGAGAGCCAATCAATACCCCGCAAGATGAACAAGCACCTTTTATCCATCCCGATGGGCAATCGCTTTATTTTATGTCGAAAGGGCATCCGGGAATGGGGAGTATGATTTATATGTTTGCAAAACAACCGGATGGAAAATGGGGCAAGCCGCAAAACTGGGCTATCCGATAAATACCAAAGGCAATGAGGGGGCATTTACGGTCAGCCTCGACGGACAAACGGCTTATTATTCTAGTGACAAAGCAGGTGGTTTTGGGCAAAACGGATATTTATAGTTCTGAACTCCAACGAGGCTGCCCGGCCACAACCCGTTACTTATGTGAAAGCTTATGTGTCGGATGCCATTGATAGGGAAAAATTATCGGCTAAGGTTGAATTTATTGATTTGGAAACGGGAAATGTATTTATCAGTTCGGTGACAGATGCCGACGGGGAATTTTTAATCACACTGCCAACTGGAAAGGATTACGCATTAAATGTATCAAAAGAAAAATATCTTTTTTATTCTGAAAATTTTGCGTTAAAAACAAGGGTTCGATTGATGAACCCCATGAATTAATAATAGAATTAAATCCCGTTCCTGAAAATGCGGATGCAGAAATTAACGATTTGTCAAAACCCATCATTTTAAAAAATGTATTTTTTGAAACAGGGTCGGCAGAGTTAAGAAATGAAAGTTTTTCAGAATTGAACATTTAAAAATTATTAGAAGAAAACCCCTCTATTAAAATCCAAATAAATGGCCACACGGATAATGTTGGTTCGGAGGAGGATAATAT
>CALNYY010000024.1:0-210481 GCA_942490835.1 uncultured Saprospiraceae bacterium | reverse complement strand
GAGATCAAATTTCGTTCACTGACGCCGGTGGGTTAGGCTTTATTTGGAATTGGACTTTTGAAAATGGAATCCCTTCTACTTCTATTTTGCAAAACCCATCCGTGAAGTTTAATGATCCTGGAAACTACGATGTCTCATTGGAGGTAATGACAATTACCGGACAGACATTCAACGTTGACCTTACCGATTTCGTGACCATAAATACACCGCCAACAGCTGGCTTTTCCACATCGATGGATACGCTAAGCGTTGCTTTTGACAATAACTCAACCAATGGGTCGGCTTTCACATGGGATTTTGGTGATGGTGAAATGAGCGATGAGCAATCACCAACGCACGCCTACCCTGCTCCAGGCATCTATGAAGTCTCTCTAACTGTTGAAGGGAATTGTGGGCCGGTCAGTTTTACGGAGGATATAAATATTCCGGCATTTCAGCCAACCGCCTTCTTTTCACAAGGAACTACTGTAGGTTGTAGCCCTCTTGAAGTTTCTTTTTCAGACCAATCATTTGGATTTCCTGATTCTTGGGAATGGACTTTTACTGGCGGAGACCCTGCTACCTCAACAGAGCAAAACCCAGTTGTTACATATAATTCAGCTGGTGTTTTTGATGTCAAATTGAAAGTGACCAACCAGGCAGGCGATAGCGAATATTTATTGGAAGATTTAGTACAAATATCCACAACTCCGGGTATCGCTGCCGGTTATATGAATGATGGGGCAAATGTGACTTTTAGCAATTCTACTTCAAATGCTAACTCCTATGAATGGACTTTCAATGATGGTTCTGGAACTACTTCTAATGAACTGGCTCCTGAACATACCTTTCCGGGAGTCGGTACTTATGAAGTCAATTTAGCTGCAACAAATGACTGTGGTACATCGAACCAAACTATTGAAGTTGTCATCATTGCCATTCATCCAACTGCTGTTTTTGAGGTAAGTGAAAATGTAGGTTGCACACCTTTTGCTGTGCAGTACGCTGACCAATCAACTGGTGTTCCTGTAACTTGGGAATGGTCATTTCCCGGAGGCGACCCTGCCACATCAAACGAACAAAATCCAATTGTCACCTATCAAAATCCTGGTACTTATAGCGCCCAACTAATTGTGACCAATGCCGCCGGAAACAGCGAAGTTTCACAGAATGACATCATAATTGTTAATACTACTCCTGCGCCAAATTTCATGATTGATGTAACAGGGCCAGATGTCATATTTACAAATGAATCCACCAATGCAGATAGCTACGCTTGGGACTTTGGAGACCAAACAGGAACGAGTATCGAGGAAAACCCTACTTACTCTTTTCCGGGGTTGGGAAACTATGAAGTGTCATTATTTGCCACTAATGAATGTGGGACGGAGACTTTTACCCAAACTGTTGAGATTACAGTGGTTCAGCCAACAGCAGATTTTACTGTGATTGAAACAGATGGTTGTGCTCCATTTACGGTTCAATACTCGGATCAGTCTTTAGGTGGTGAAATTGATGCATGGGAATGGGATTTCCCAGGTGGCACCCCTTCTGCCTCTTCTGAGCAAAATCCAGTGGTGGTTTATACTGATGCCGGTACTTATTCTGCCAATCTTAAAGTGATCAATTCAATTGGTGAAAGTGAGTTTTCATTGACAGATTTAATTGTTGTAAATGATATTCCAACTCCGGATTTTTCATTTGCTGTTAATGGCCCAGATGTAGCTTTTATGAACAATTCTTCGAATGCCAATTCATTTGAATGGAGCTTTGGAGATGGCAGCGGGAATACTAGTACTGACACAGATGCAAATTATACTTTCCCTGATTTGGGTACCTATGAAGTAACTCTGACTACATCAAATGAGTGTGGCAATTCTATATTTACAGACAGCATAACCATTACAGCTGTTCAGCCTATTGCGGATATTTCAGCTGATGCGACGAATGGATGTGTACTATTCACTGTACAATTTTCAGATGCTTCTTATGGCGGCGAATTGAATAGTTGGGATTGGATCTTCCCGGGTGGAAACCCAACAAGTTCAATTGAACAGAATCCTTTGGTTGTATACGACAATGCAGGGACTTACGAAGTGACATTGAGTGTTTCCAATTCAGTTGGAACAAGTGAAACAACGTTAACTGATTTTATTATTGTGGACGATGTACCTTCAGCTAATTTTAATTTCCAATCAAATGGACCTGAAGTAAACTTTGAAAATGCTTCTTCCAATGCAACGAGCTATTCCTGGGACTTTGGAGATGGCCAAGGCAGTACAAGCACAGAACAAAGCCCTTTATTCATCTTTGAAGATATTGGAGATTATGAAGTTACGCTCACTGCCACAAACGATTGTGGATCAAATGTATTTAGCCAGGTGGTAACGATTACCTCAACTACTTCAACAGTAGAATTAGACAAAAAAAGAGTTGAGTTGAGTGTATTTCCGAATCCGTTTGAAAGTTCTTTTACGATAAGTTACAAGTTACCTGAATCCGTTTTACAAGGCAATATCATCCTCCAAAATGCGGTTGGCAATAAAGTTGCCACCTTGCCTTTAAGCGGTATAGAAGGCAGCACAAATGTGGATATGCATTCACTGCCGAGTGGAATATATTTCCTTTATTTATTAGATAATGGGAAACCAATAGGGATTCAGAAAATGGTAAAAATTTAAAATGCAAATAACCCAACCAGCTGACATTAAGCTAAACAAGCCCACCCAAATGGAAGCCATCATTGGCCATCCTCCTGGGTGGACTTTGCGTTGGGGCATAACCGTTTTATTTATTTCAATGCTTTTGCTAATTGGGATAGGCTGGTTGGTAAGTTACCCAGATTTAGTGGAAGCAAATACCGTTTTGACCACTGAAAACCCACCTATTCGCTTGATGGCAGGTACAAGCGCCAAAATCACTTCACTAAATATTGAAAACGGAGAACCGGTCAAGAAAGGAGCGATTTTAGGAATACTTGAAAATTCAGCGGAGGAAGAGGATGTGATGACATTAGAGGAATTTGTCACTGGAATTTCAGAAAATGATGCTGCAACCTACCTATCTATTCAAATACCTACAGAATTACGATTGGGGGAAATTCAGACAGATTTTGCCTTGCTTTCAAAGAATTTCAAGGATTTAAAATATTTCCTTTCCCAAGACGCCAACTTTCTAAAAATCAATAACTTAAGACTGCAGATTTCTGAAATACTGAATCTTGATGAATCACTAAATCGACAAATCGACCTGTTTGAGCAAGAGTTGGATTTACATTTAAAAAATGTAGTTAGAGACAGTATTCTATTAAGTCAAAATTCATTGAGCGAATTGGAATTTGAAAAAAGCAAAGTCCACTACCTGATGATGAGAAGGCAAATGGAAACCTTGTTGGCTGGTTCCGCTCAAAACAGATTGGAAATACAGCAATTGGAAGCCAAGATTATTGACCTTCGACAGCTACAAGATGAAAACCAGACCGAAAGGCTATTGGCATTGAATTCCGATATTGAACAGATTAAAGGGGCAATCGAAGAATGGAAGCAAAAATGGCTTTTTATCGCTCCGATTTCGGGTGAGGTTGCATTTACAAATGCCTGGAGCGAACAGCAATTTGTCAACGAAGGGGAAGAAATATTAACTATTGTTCCAATTGAAAGTGCAGGGGAGGTGATTGCAAAAGCCTCGTTAACAGGCCGAAATGCTGGAAAAGTGGAGAAAGGTATGCCCGTTCATATTAGGCTGGAAGGGTATCCTTATCAGGAGTACGGACAGCTGAATGGAAAAGTTGGCGATATTGCTGCTGTCCCTGGACAAAGAGGTTACGAGTGTGATATTTTATTGCCAGATGGGCTGGTTACCAGCTATTCAAAAACTATCCCGTTCAGGCAGGAGATGAAAGGCACAGCAAGAATTGTTACTGAAGAACGAAGGCTTCTTATAAGGATTCTGGAAAAATTACGAGCAGCGATGGAAACCTGATTAGCTATCATGCACAGCCTGTGCCATTTCGATTATAAGATTAGGCTCCTTCTCAATTGCATTTCCTACCACGATTACATCTGCCCCTGCTTTTACATTTTCAGCAGCTTTTTCAGGGGTTCTTATTCCACCTCCAATTATTAATGGAACTGAAACCGCTCCACTGACTGACTCTATAATATCTTTTTTTATAGGTTGAGTGGCACCACTTCCTGCGTCCATATACATTAACCGTAAACCGAGCATCTCCCCGGCCATTGCAGTGCAAACAGCTATATCATCCTTATAAGTTGGTATTGGACGAGTATTGCTCATGTAGAGAACTGATGTTTCTGCTCCGCCCTCTATTAGCATATAGCCTGTAGGAATTACTTCCAAAGGACTCAACTTCAAATATGGCGCTGCAATTACATGGTTGCCGATCAGCAGATCGGGATTTCGGCCGGAGATAAGTGAAAGGAAAAGAATGGCGTCCGCTTTCCAACTCAATTGCAAGGAGCTGCCAGGAAAAAGAATCATTGGAATGTGGCACTTTTCTCTAATAGACAAGAGACATTGATCCAATTGATTGTTTACAATAAGGCTACCGCCAATGAAAAAATAATCGACGCCCGCATTTACTGCGTTTTCAAGCACTTTATCCATGTTGCCCAACAACACCTTGTCAGGATCAATAAGGACGACGAACTTCTTCTTTCCTTCTTTTTTGGCTTCTTCTAATTGTGTGAGAATAGACATCTATAGGGAAAATAACTTTGAAAATTGCTTTTTGATTTTTCAATTAGGAAATAGGATCAGATCACAAGGATAGTACTTTTTCTTTATTTCGCCGATATTCCCAGAAAAACCAGCAAAAAACAATGAGGTATTCTATTCCTACCACAAACAAGTTTTCCCGATAAGGATCGTAACTATAATTTACATAAGTCCAAAATATCAAATAAGACCACACTATAGGAAATCGGTAGCTGGTAAAAACGCATAATATAATGGGAAGGATGGTATACCACGGATGCATGGTGGTAGTGGAAACAAGGTAAATACTGATAGCAAAAAGACAATATTTTGGAAATGCGCACCAAGCTTGCTTTAAATCCATCGATTCAATGAGACGATTAAACTGACGCTTGTATTGAATAAAAGCTAACCAAAGAATACTGACGCCAGCTGCCAATCCTAATAATGGTCCCAATATTTTAATTTGATTATAGCCTGTGATGTGAAATCCGATCCATCTGAAAAAATAATAAATACTCGCATTGAATTCCAGTTTCTGAAAATATAGATTTAAACTATCTCCAAAATTAAAAAGGAACTCTTGATTAAGTATTGGCACAAACAACAACACTGTTGTAAAACTAAAAATCAAAGTATATTTAATAAATTTTTTCCAACCTAAGTGATGCAATAAAAAAGGCAAAAACAAAATAGTTAGCAACTTTGAACATACCGATAAAGCCAATGCAACCGCCGACCAATTATTTTTATTTTTTAAGGTTAAGTAATAAGCAAGCAATAAAAAAAAAACCATTGCTCCTTCAAAATGCAAATTCCCCATAACTTCAATTATCACCAATGGGTTTAGTGCATATAAAAGCGTGTTCCATTTTGAAAGATTTAATTCTTTTAATATTTTAGGTAAAAGAAAAATAGAGCCTATTTCAAAAAAAAATAACCATCCTTTCATCACCACTGCACTCCAATAAATATTTTCGGGAAAAAGCCAGCAGGAGCTGACAAATTGAGCTTGTGCAATAGGCGGGTAAACGGTAAAGAAATTTTTTTCTCCATACGCCTGAAATAGCTCTTTCGTAATCCCAGGCACTTCATTTCCTACTTGTAAATAATATTCAGGCAAATGATCAAACGGATTCCACCCCTGCGCTAAAAGTCGTCCATCCCAAATAAACCGGTATACATCATTAGATAAATTTGGAAAAGAAAAAAGAAGAATAAATCGCAATAAAACGGCAATTGCCAAATAAAATTTCAGTGTTCCAATCTTATCTATATTTCGAAATTTAATTACGTACAGATAAGCAGCAAAAAAGAAAGAATAAAAAATAATAATAAAACGAAAATCAGATTGACCAACATTAAAACCGATTAAATAGGTTGTTATAATTAAAAAAAAGGCAACTATCCAATCACCATATTTTATTGACAAGAATCTATCCATTAAAAAAGTTATATACTATTAGTCATTAGTCATTAGTCATTAGTCATTAGTCATTAGTCATTAGTCATTAAAAAAATTACCACCTCCATTTTTCCAAAGACTGTTCAAAATATTATATCGCAACCAAACCATATAAGCACTTCGCCAACTAATTAAAAATCCAGCCTTTCCATCCAGAAAGCCTTTTTTCAGAAAGTAGGTACGCATAAATCTCGAAACAGGTGAAAGCCATCTTTTTACAAAGTTTGCTTTCATTTTTTTCGAATATCGTTCCTCTGCCGCTAAACGAGCATATTTATTTATTCGATTAAAATGGTCTTCGCTATCCTTATAAGAGTAATGATAAAGTTTCCCTTTCAATTTAATTTCCTGAAAATCAGCTGGAATTGATAAAGTTTCATGTACAAAGTCGCCTTGCCATTTTACATCATTCCTATTGAACAACCGCACTTTCCATTCCGGATACCAACCACAGTGGTAAACCCATTTCCCGCAATAATTAGTGAGGCGATCCAATGAATAAACAGTATTGTTTCCGAGTGTTAAATGTTGCAATGTCTCAATCAATTCATCAGATAGCACCTCATCAGAATCAATTGACAATATCCAATCGTTTTTAGCCATTTTGTTGCCGACATTCTTGGTTTGTGCATATCCCAACCATTCTTGCGGCATTAGTTTCACACCATGCCGTTCACAGATTTCAATTGTCCCATCTGTACTAAAACTATCCAAAACAAGCACCTCATTACAAACCTGATTTAATGCTTTCAGGCAGGGTTCAATGGTGTCAGCCACATTATGTGTGATTATGACTGCTGATATTGGATTGAGTGCTCGCATGGGGCGAATATATTCAATTGCCGTTTAATCGCCACGCTCGGACGAGCATGGTCACCCGATCGTAGTTTTTAATTCCGTCGTCAATGCCTTGTGCCTTTAGGTAAGTATTGTAAGCTGCATCTCGAATGGCAGGAAATATGTCGGGGTATTTTGCCATTTGTGCTGAAATCGCCCGCAAATCTGCTTTGATACCAGCTGGCAGGTTTTCCCATATCTGCTTGTATTCTTCAGGCCGATAGGCTCTGTAATCTGGGGCAACATATCGCCAATAATATAAATAGCCAATGTATTTCAGATAGGCATTATCAGATTCCGTGCAAGCTAAATATGCAAGGAAATTGCAAGTACCTTCTCCACCGATTCCGTATCCATGGGAAAGCTCGTGCGCCATCACAAAAGGAACTTGTAGATGGTGCAAGCCCGGATCAATATGCCCTTCACCTGTAAAAGGAATGTACACCCCAGCAGTACTAATTCGTAATAATAATCCATCAGGGTATAGCATTCGGCCTCTGACTTTAGCAGTTGTTGGATAACCAAATTTTTGGAAATGGCCTTCCACCAATTTCCTCATTTCAGCTTCAATGTTATTCGGTTGGAAGGTAGCAGATACCACACTATCCCCCACCCCAGTTAGCAGAGACCTATATCGAATCATTTGCTGCGTAGCAAACGCAACCTCTTCTTTCAAATCGTTAGCAGTTAATGCCTTAGGCTCAAGCCTTAACTGTTCCTCCAACGGAATTCGGCCATAATTATACCCCCATAGAAATAAAAAGAAAAAGACGACGCCCCCTGCAAAAGCAAGAAAGGAAAAGGCCGTATTCACCAATTTTTTTAACGCACTATCTTTAGACTTTACCAATTTGACCAACCTGAATATTAATAAAAACAATACAATAAAAAACAGTAAATAAACTCCTGCAAATGGCATCCAGCCAGTCAATATTGCAAATGCTTTTCTTATCAACAAAAATAATCCTCGACTGTAATATTGTTCGATTACTTCAGTTGGCAAAGCAGCCCGAAACGCTATAGAAATTGCTCCAAGAAAAATCCAAAATGTTTTTTTGTTAAGCAATTTATTTTTCCAATCAGTCATATTTATGAACTAAGCTGAAAATACTTTTTTTAGAAATTGAATTCGAAGCTTATTTATCCACCTTCAAACCTTCCACAAGATTAAACCAATTTTCTTTCATCATTTTTCTGTTCTGAGTTAAACCATATTCTTTCACGAATATCTCTTGTTTCTATGTCTAATTTTTCAGATTTTTCATAATGACCATATTCGTAATATAGATAAGTAAGTTTGTTAAGTTTGACGGCATAGTATTCAAGCTCTTTACCAGTCAATTTCTCTTGGAGTCTCAAAGCTTCCAAATACGATTTTTCACTTTCATTGAATACACCTTGGCCTGCAAAATACTTGCTTTGTTTAATAATAGATTTGCTATTTCCTCTGATTCCCTTCCCCAATTGTCAAAGGTCAACAATTCAAAAGAACATTGTTTTCCAGTGCTTTTTCAAATTCGCCTTCTTCTATTAAGTTTTGAGAATCATCAACAAGTTGCCTTAAACATATTTGAATGGCAACAGTATCAATTATTTGAACACTAAGGAATAGCGGAATAAAAAATAGTGGAAGTAGAAAGTATGATTTCATGGTAATGCTATTATATACCTTCCATAACCCAATTGTAGGGTTGATTCATGAATCAACCCTACAACACGTTATTTATCATTTTCTTTGGGGAAATATTTTTCCATCAATTCCCTCCATTTTGGGTCTTTTCGCATTTCTTCAAAATCAGGTCCTTCCTCCAAATCTTTTATACTTAAATCACCATTTCCAAATCCTTTTTGGAGTGCTTGTCCCAGGTACTCCCAGGCTTGTTCAGGTTGGTTGTTTATTAAATACCATTGGGCTAAGTAAATATAAGTATCCACCCATTTAGGAGACAATTGAAGTCCTTTATCCAGTTTTTCTTTGGCCTCTTCTAAACGTCCTGGTATATGAGTTAAAGCATTCCCAACCAATGCAATAATATCGCCTGATGAAGTTCCTAATTCAATGGTTTTTTCCATCATTTTTAGTGATGATTCCCACTTTTGAATTTTTTGATAAAATATACCTAAATTGATATATGCGATCGTGTAAGTAGGATCGATATTAATAGCCTTAAGGTAATATTCTTCCGCTTCCTCATACTGTTTGACATTTTGATAATAGAGCCCTAATGCAACGTAAGGAAATTTAAAAGTGGAATCCAGACTTATGGATTTGAGGTAATACTCTTTCGCCTTCTCATTTCGTTGGGTATTCGCATATACCCTTCCCAAGTTATAATACAGATCTCCATAAGTTGAATCGATTTGCATGGCTTTGAGATAATATTCTTCTGCATCCTCATATCGTCGCATATCGTGATAAAGGAGTCCTAAATTGTTGTAAATCAGAGTATAGCCTGGAGCAAGACTAATACCCTTTTTATAATTTATTTCCGCCTCTTTATATTGACGAGAATCTCTATAAACATTTGCAAGGCCGAGGTAAGCATTAGGAAACAGGCTATCCAGTTTTATCGCAAGTAAAAACTGCTCTTTTGCTTTATCAAAGTCACGCATCTGATCTTTATATAATCCACCTAAATTATTGTGGGCACAAGGAAAACAAATGTCATCTCCTGTGGCTTCTATCGTTTTTAAATACCATTTTTCTGACTCCTTATAGTTCCCAACATATTTATAAAAATTTGCTTTAGTATACCAGACAAGAACTGACGTTGAATCCACTTCACCGGCAAGTTGAAGCATTTCTTCAGCTTTTTTGGGTTGCTTTATTCTTGAATAATACTGGCTCATATGAATATACGGCTCTACCCATGAAGGAACAAGATCGATTGTCTTCTTGAAATAATAGTTGACGGAATCTATCTGTTCCAGCTCCATACTTTTGACTAATTCTACCATAGCATGAGCCATATCAGGTTGCCACTTTATAGCCTGATGGTATAATAAGTATTTCGATTTTTTTTCTGTTTGAATATAGGCTTTGAAAAAAAACTTTCTGGCTTGCAAAATAGGGTACATATAGTGCTGCTCTCCTAACAAGGTAGCTGCTTTCTCTAAGTAGGCAGGGTAGTTTTTATATATTTCAGAGGCTTTAGCGTCCTTTAAAATTTGTTTAGTCAGCCCCGATCTCAACATCGTATTGAGTACTTGCTGTGCATCATCCTGCAATGCAGCTGCATAGTTTCGACGCATAGTTGAGTGCAATCGCTTAAATTGAGGTTTCTTTATTAATTTTTCAAAATAAAAATCTGCACAGGCATTTTCCGGGAATAAAAACACCTGGTCTTTTAACGATTTTTGAAATGCATGATACGTCTTCACAATATTGGAATCTGGTCCATTTGCTATAGCCGCTAATACATCATCCTCTATACCTCGTGTTTCAGTAGCCGCAAATAATTGCATGCTTCCTTTTTTAGCTTCTTTTATTTGTGTCAATATTTCAGGGAAAACATCTGTCAATTTTTCTGTTACACTACCGATGGTCATTGGATTCTGGTTCTGAGGAGCCACCTCCTCACTTACCCTGTCTTCAAGGTATCGGCCTATTTCTTTGAGATTGACTTGATTATCTGAATTATTATCAGCCAAACCATACAGTCCATCAAGCAAGTGGTAACTAAATGCACCTCTTCCACCACCCCATTGTTCACCCTCAATGCTATACTCATCTGGCTGGCAGGAAAGTATTTTTATCTCGTTAGCATATTGTTGTGAAAGGTTCACTGCAGTTGCCTGGGTCCCACCTATTCCACTTCCTGATAATTTACCGGCACGACAAGCATCTGTTATCAGAATAACTTTAGCCTTATTCTGTATTGATATAGTAGAAATTACATCTTTCAAGTCCCGAACATTAAACGCTCCACCTGCCATATATACACGGCTTGGTGCATCCCAACATAAAAGATATCCAGGTTGTGTAATACTTCTTCGTTCCACATCACCATGACCTGAAAAATAAATAATGATGCGATCATTTTCTTTTGCTACCTCCCAAAGCCAATCGAGTGACATGGCAAATTGAGCGACGGTAGCTTCTTGGTTAAGTAAAACTTTCAGATGATCCTCATCCAGATTCCCACCAGCTTTAGATCGTAAAAAATTAGCGAAAGCCTCTGCATCCTTATCCGCAAAGCGCAGGTCGGGAATGCCATCGTCCTGGTAGTCGGAGATGCCTACTACGACGGCGTAGGTTTGAGATTGGGTATTGGTTATTAGGGTATTAGGTATTGGAGTTGCTCCTTTTTGCTGGCAGAGAAGGTTATAGGAAAAGAGTAGTAATATAATTAGGAGGTGGTATTTCATTTATTTTGGGTTTTAGTCTTTATGTTCCTCTGGAAAGTATTTCTTCATCAACTCCTCCCACCTTGCTTCCTTTCGCATTTCCACAAAATCAGGCCCTTCTTGTATATCTTTCAATTTCAATTCTCCATTGCCAAAACCCTTTTCTAACCCTTGTTCAAGATATTGCCATGCTTTTTCGGGCAGGTTCTTTTTTAGTGACCATTGAGTGAGGTAGATATAGGTGTCTGGGTAATCCGCATCCATTTCGAGGGCTTTGTCCAGCTCATTTTTAGCATCCTCTAAACGGTTCGGAAGATGGGTAAAGGCATTACCTAAAAGAGCAGAAAGCAGTCCTAATGGCGGCCCATATTCAATAGCTTTTACTATCATGGATTCGGAGGGTTGCCAGCGCTGCTGGGATTGGTAAATGAGGCTTAAATTTGTATAGGCAGTCCAAAAAGTCGAATCAAATTGAATGGCTTTTCTAAAATAGTTTTCTGCTTCCTCATAATTGCCAAATATCATATTAATCGCCCCCAAATTATTGTAAGGATAGGGCGATAATGAATCAAGGAGGATGGCTTTTTTAAGGTAAAATTTTGCTTCTTCGTATCGTTTATCGTATACGCAGATACTTCCTAACAATACATGCGGTTCCGTTTTAAACGAATCTACTTGGATAGCTTTAAGGAAATACTTTTCCGCTTCTTCAAAGCGACCAGTGCTCATAAATTCGAATCCCAAATTGTTGTATGAATCGGCGACGGTGGAATCAACCTGGATCGCTTTTCTATAATATTTTTCAGCTTCTTCAAAACGTTCAGTGGTTGCATAAATGATTCCCAGGTTGTTGTAAGCATAAGCGATAGTCGAATCAACTTGGATGGCTTTTCTATAGTACATTTCTGCTTTTTCATAATCCTTCTGATTATCATAAAAAACACCAAAGCCATTCAAAGCATAATAGGAGCTCGAATCAATTTTCAATGCTTTTTCCAAATAAGGTTTTGCCCGTTCATTTGATCTGTATTTTGTAGAAAACATGAAGGCTATATCTGCATAAGGCACAATCCAATATGGGTAAAGCGAAATAGCCTTTTGCACGTACACTTCTGCTGAATCAGGTTGGAGAAGGTTATATCCATACACAAGAGCCATTTGCCAATAAGCCTGTGGTAATTCTGGCTGCCAGTATAAAGCCAGATTGAATGCCGATAATGCTTTTTCTCCTAATTCTTTGTTGGGGTTTCGGTCAGAGTTAGTTAAAAGATATCCTTCAAAAAAAAACTTTCGTGCTTTTAAAGTAGCATACATGTAGTGCTTTTCACCAAGAAGTTCTGATGCCCGGTCAAGTAGTTTAGGAAATGTTTTGACTTTTTCTGTGAAAACCTTTTTTGGCAATGTTTTTTTAACTTCTCCAGAATTTCCTTCTAATTTTTGGTCAAGGCTGGTCTTAATCCAATCGTTCATTACTTGTTGGGCATCATCTTGCAGGGCGGCGGCATAGTTTCGGCGAATGGTGGAATGCAGACGTTCTATACCAGGTTCTCCCATCAATTTTTCATAATAAAAATCTGCATAGTCATTTTCTGGCTGTCCTTTTTCAGCAATCAAAAACCGTTTGTCTTTCAATGCGTTTTGAAACGAGGTATATATTTTTACAATATCTGAATCAACCGAAGTTAATACATCACTTTCGATGCCCCTTGAGACTGTAGGAGAGAACAATTGCATTTGGCCTCTTTTGCCTTCTTCCAGCTGCGCTAATATTTCTGGGAACACATCTGTAAGTATCTCTTCCCGTTTTCCGGTAGTTATCGGGATTTGGCTCTGTGGAGCAACTTCGGTAGTAACATGATCTTCGAGGTAGCGGCTGATTTCGAGCAAGCTTACCGATTGATCTTGATTGATGTCAGCCATTCCGGACAGACCGTCGAGCAGGTGGTAGCTAAACGCCCCACGGCCACCACCCCATTGCTCGCCTTCAATGCTGTATTCATCCGGCTGGCAGGAAAGAATTTTTATTTCATTGGCGAATCGTTCCTTCAAATGATTATTAGTCAATTGGTTACCATTGATTTGACTGCCAGATAATTTGCCCGAACGACATGCATCCGTAATGACAATGACTTGTGATTTATTTATTAAAGAAAGTGTTGAAATTACCTCCTGAAACATTGGTAGAGCTAATGCTCCGCCCGCCATATAAATTTTAGAAGGTGCATCCCAACAAAGTAAATATCCTGGTTGAGTGATGGTTTTTCTTTCCACATCCCCATGTCCAGAAAAGTAGATAATGACGCGGTCATTTTCATTTGCTACTTCCAGCAACCAATCTAGAGCAATAGCGAATTGGGCAACAGTCGCTTTTTCATTGATCAAAACTTTAATGTTGTCTTTGTCCAAGCTGCCTCCTGCGGGTGATTGCAAAAAACCTGCAATAGCCAAAGCATCTTTATCGGCAAAGCGTAAGTCAGTGATCTCTTCATCCTGATAGTCGGAGATGCCGACGACGACGGCGTAGGTTTGAGATTGGGTATTGGTTATTAGGGTATTAGGTATTGGAGTTGCTCCTTTTTGCTGGCAGAGAAGGTTATAGGAAAAGAGTAGTAATATAATTAGGAGGTGGTATTTCATTTATTTTGGGTTTTAGTCTTTATATTGTTCCGGGAAATGTTTTTTCATAAGTGTATTCCACTTTTTAGTTTGAGACCTTATGAATTCTAAATCAGGGTCGGTTTGAATGTGATTAAAATGTTTTTTATATCCAAACTCAATAGCTTTTTCTAAATAGAAAAAGGCTTCATCGGTTTTTTTTAAACGGCTTTCTGCGCAAGCTAAAACATAATGACCAGTGCCATAAGAGGGGTTTATTTCTATCGACTTTTTGGCATATTTTTCTGCTGATATTGGATCGTTTTTCTGAAGAGCAATAGAGCTTAGATAATCGTTACAGGTTAAATCCTCAGGATTAACAAGGCAGGCTTCTTTAAAAGCTTTTTCAGCTTGATCATAATTTTCTTTAATAAAATGTATATGGCCAAGCTGCTTCCATATTGAGGCCTTTCCCTCGTTATTAGCGAGACCTGATGTAAGATTAAATGATAGCGCCTTTGTTAATAAATCAACTGCTTTTTTATAATCATTTGACATCACATACAGTCCTGAAAGTTGTTTTATTAGATTTAAATCATCAGGGAATTTCTCTAATGCTTGAGATAGCACATCAATTGCCTTTTCATTATTTTTTTGCTTTACAGAATAGAGGTAGCTCAATTTTAAATATCCGAGAGTCGTTATAGAATCAACTTCTGTTGCATACATATACAGCTCTTCTGCTTTTTCAAAATTCAAAGATTTTTCATAGGTGCTGCCCAACTGGATCAATAATGAAATGTTATTCGGAAATTCTTCAAGCGCAATATGCAGAACCTCTATGGCAGCATCATATTTCTGCATTCTCGTTAGTGTTGAGGCAGCCCCTTTAAATTCGGCATGGGTTATTTCCTCAGGCCGTACCTTAAATTTCTTATAAAATTTCTCAAGGTATAGACTATCCCAAAACGCGGATGAATCGTGCTTCACTATCTGTGAGTAAGATTTACTCATTAAATTATATGGCGCAAGGTAATTACTGTCAGCAATTATAGCCTGTTTACAATATTTTATAGTATTGTGAATATCTTTTCTCCCAACAAAATATTCATATGCTGTTTGATAACAACCCATTGCCCAAGAAGGAGCCATATCAACGGCCTTTGTAAAATTGGTAATCCTACCTTCAGACCCATGAGGATAAAAGCCAACTAAGCTATGGTAATAAATGGCATTTGTAGAATCCAATTTAATTGCTTCGAGCAATAATTTTTTACTCTCAATAGCTACTTTTTCTACCTGTGATTGGTTGCCGTAGTCGTCTATCTTATATGCATTTGACCGAAAAAATAATTCTTTTGATTTTATGTTGTTGTAAGCAAAATGGTCTGTTCCCAATATCTCTGCTCCCTTTTTATAATAATCTGCAATATGGCCATAATTCATCCCATGATTCGTTAAGTCTTTCATCATCTGTCGATCAGTCGCCATGATTTTATTAACAATCTGCTGCCCCTCATCCATCAATGCTACTACAAATTTCCTTTTTACTGTTCCGTGTAATTTTTTTATATCTTTATTTGCCATCAAGAGATCATAATAATCATTTGCACTTTTCCCCTCCGGTGACATTAAATAGTTTGAATCAATAGCTATTAAAAACTGTTCATAAATAATTTGAACATTGGTATCCGCATTCGCTAAAATAATATCCTCCAGTCCCTTATTATCGATCGCTAAAAATTCGGTTTTTTTATTTTTCAATTCTTCTTTTTTATGAGCAAAAGCCAATTCATCCACGGAAGCAATTTTTTCTTTGGCGGGCCCTTCCACCATGGGAAATTGACTTTCTGGTGCGGCTTCCTCGCTGACTATATCTTCGAGATACCGACCCAGCTCCATTAAATTAATTTCCGCATCGTTATTTCTATCCGCAAATCCGTAAAGTGCATTTTCGAGGTGATAAGAAAAACAACCACGCCCTCCACCCCACTGTTCTCCCTCGATAGAAAACTCGTCTGGTTGACAGGAAAGGATTTTGATTTCATTGGCAAATTGCTGGGACAGGCGGGTCGCCGTCACCTGTGCACCATTGGTAGTGCTGCCTGCCAATTTCCCTGCCCGACAAGCATCAGAAATTAAAAATACCTGAACTCCATTATCAGATAAGGTGGCAATAATATCCTTTAAATAATTCACCGCAAAGGCCCCAGCACCATAAACGGCGGGCGGCGAATCATAACCCAATAAATAACCATTGTTAAATTTTGTCACCCGTTCCACATCGCCGTGTCCGGAAAAATAAATAAAGGCCCGGTCACCTTCCTTACTTTCCTCAATGAGCCAATCGAGCGACATGATAATTTGAGCATTGGTAGCGGCCTCATTGGTGTGCAGGAAAATGTTTTCTTCCGGAACGCACCCCCCCGCCGGGGAACGTAGCCATTTGGCAAATGCTACAGCATCTCGGTCAGCGTATTTTAAATCTGGGATCAGCGGTTCCTGATAGTCGGAGATGCCGACGACGACGGCGTAGGTGTTATGATTGCTGATCGTTGATTGCTGATTGAGAATTGGGGAGACGCCTTTTTCTGATTGGGCAGAAATAAGAAGGCTAAAAAACAAGGCAAGACTTGAGAGAAAAATTTTCATTCGTGGAACGATTTCTTATTAATACGCTAATTTAGAAAAAGTTATCTGGAACAAATGGGTTTGGAAAACTGACGACTTATAAAAAAGTCTTGAATGTATGATAGCAATATGGCGGGAAGACTATCGTCACCTAAAATGAAGTGAAGCCTTTAGATTCATCACCTGAAACCAACTACTCTTCAAACCTTTTTAAATTATCTCTTTTGAATATCCATTCAGGCGTTTTCAATTCATCTCCGAACTCCATTTCGTACCAGGGCGAAATCTCATTGTTATTTTGATTTTTTAGGACATGAATATTTTGAGCAGGCATATAACTTTGAGCAACCATAAAAAGCTTTTTTCCAGAATTTTTATCTTCCGCCATATCAATCACGATGATGGCGTGGCCTGGACTTCCGCCCTGGATGAATACGTCGCCGATTTGCATATCTTTTATGTCAACATGCATCAATTCCTTTTCAAATGACCAAGTGCCAGCATAAGAGAAAACCATATCGAGGTATTTTCTGAAACTGCTATAGCTTTCTGATTCTGAGTTGCTTCCAACCCAGGAAACATGATTTCCTTTCACAGAAATTCGATTTCCTGATCGCCATTTCTGGTATTCAGCATTGAAACCATTGGTAAAGTTGAAATGAATTTTATCGAATTCTTGCTGTGATAATAGATACTCGGCTCGTAAGCGCATAACCGCATCGGCACATTGTTGAAGATCCCGTTTTCCAACGTCCAAATCAACCACTGCAGCATGTACATCTTGGCGGTATTTCTTGCTACCATTAAATAACAGAACTGGGGTTTCATTCGAGAGCAAAGGCAGGTTTCGTAAATAGTCCTGATAAGAACCATCTGCCACTTCTATCCGCTCAAATCCTATTGGTGGGTTGAATCTTTCTGAGATTGTTGCTCCGTCCGGATTAAGAATTGGTTTAGGCTTCTGTAGCGCTGCCCGTTCTGTATAAACAGGGGTTGAATTTTGATTTGGAGGCTGCTGAACTGGAGCATTCTTGCAGAAGAGGAAAAAAACGGGAAATGCAAAAAAGTATAGCAATTTCATTTGTATTGTTTGGTGTCTTATTAAAAACATGAGTCATCCCGAATTTTTACAAAATAAATTGCGGGTTGGGAATGACAAAACAGGAGGGTGTGGGTGACGGCATAGTGGGAGAGCAATTGTTTTGTCTTGATTTTTGATTACTTTTTATCAAGAAAAAGTAATAATCGGCAGACAATCAATTTGTTATACTTTTGCTTTTTTCCTTGATGAAAAAAGCAACAAAAAAATCAAGGCTGTATTTGTTTTGGCTAAAAACGGGATTTGCCTCCCGCTCGCAATCAGAGCCGCTCCTTCGTCGCTCGCTGATCGCTCCTATCCTAACCCTCCAATCCCATTTTCTTAACACCAAAACAAATAAGGCCGTAACAAAAGTATCAGAATATCAATTAATTATGAATAAATCCCGAATTTTTTAAGAATCAAAAATTCGGGATGACTCATGTTTAACGCATTAATTCTTGCAAATATTTGCTTAAGGTTTGAGTGTGCGTTTCAACTCTTTTACTGCTTCTTCCAATTGTCGATCCATTCCTTTGCTGACAGATTCTGGATCGTTGGGAACTTTAACATCAGGTTGAAGTTCTTGATTTTCAAGATATTGTCCGTCATTTCCAACCATCCCAACTTGCGGAATCCCAAAGACCATCCCATTCTGTAATGTCTCCCACCAAACGGCTGTACCTGTGCCCGGAACAGGCATCCCAACTAATTTTCCAATACCAAGTGCCTTATAGGTATAGGGGAACATGTGGGCGTCGGAGTAATTGCTTTCGCTCATCACAACGATGGATGGCTTTGTCCATTTAAACTGCGGCTCCGTACCAAGGTCTTGGCCACGTGGCCGAAATGACATGTACTTTTTGCCGTCGAGGAAGGTAGCAAGATCATCATGTAACCAACCTCCACCATTGAAACGGGTATCAACAACAAGGGCTTCCTTGCCTCCATTTTTCCCCAAAGCATCTTCATACACGGTTCGATAGCTTTGATGGTTCATCCCTCGAACATGAACATAACCTATAGTACCACCTGAAAGGCTATCTACTAAATGACGGCAGCGTTTCACCCATCGCTGGTAGCGCAACTCGTTTTCGGCTCCTCCGGAAATAGGCTCAACTGTTTCCTCCCAACGCTCATTTTTATTGGGGTCATAAAGCGAAAGCAAGGTTTTCTTATCAATTTTTCGGTTCAACAAACGGTTGTAGTTTTCATTAGTCGTAATCTCAATTCCATCTATTTTTTCAATGATAGTTCCAGCAGCAACTTTTGATTTACTATTGTCCAATGGCCCTTTGTGCATTACCTCCGCCACTCTTAATCCATTCCCAGTGAAATCCTGATCATAAAACAAACCAAGTGAAGCAGTTTGGTCTTGGTTATCTATTCTTGGTCGATAGCGAGCTCCAGTGTGGGACGCATTGAGTTCACCCAACAACTCACTCAAGAGTTCGGCAAAATCATGGTTGTTATTGATATGAGGAAGGAATCTTTCGTATTCTTTTTTATAAAAATCCCAAGAGACATCATGTAAGTCAATTTTGTAAAATTTCTTTACCACCTGACGCCAAGCATGCTCAAAAAGATACGCTCTTTCAACTGCCTCATTTAGCACCATCTCTCCGTTAATTTTTATATCTGTTTTCTTACTTCCTTTCAACTCAACTTTGGAGATTTTACCATTAGCAAGAACAAATAGATGCTCGCCTTTTTTATCCAATTGCAAATCCCCTACCCCATTGGCGCCCATTTTCAGAAGCATTTTGGTTTCTTTAGTCCTCAAATTTGTTTCCCACAAATCAGCTCCTTTTTCGAACCTCGACATGTAATATAATTTATCCCCATCCTTTGAAAGTATCATATTTGACAAGCGGGAAGAGTGAACGGTCAATCTAACTTTTCTATCCTCTATATCTTCCAATTCAAATGTCAAAGGCTCAATTTTTTTATCTTTCTCTTTATCCTCATCTTTCTTTTCGTCGTCTTTTTCATCGTCCTTCTTATCCTTTTTCTCTTCTTCTTTTAGCAGTTCATATTCTTCTTCATCCAACTTGTATTTATCGAAAGCCTCACGTGTGAAAAACATCCCATACACATCCAATTCACCGCCCCAGCTTGCATCGTTTTTCATGCCATCCCGGTCACTGGCATACACCATCATTTTTCCTTCCATCGCCCAGTTTGGTCGGGAATTACTATATCCACTTTGCGTCAAATTGATAATTTTTTTTCCTCCATCAGCACTCACTAATCCACATTGACCTATCCATTGACGATCTTGCAAAAATTCAACTAAAAACCACTTGCTATCTGGAGACCAAGCATAGTGCTGGTCGCCATCAGCATAAGAATAATTTTTATCACCGGGCATTACTATCCGTGATTTCTTGCTCTCCAGATTATATACTTTCAAAGTCGTCCTCTCTTCCAGATATGCAACTTCTTTACCGTCAGGTGAAAAGGCAGGTTGGAATTCTTCAGCAGGTGAATCCAATAACGTTTCTTCATTTAATATGGTAGAATTGAAAAAATACTTCTCTTCCTCCCTTGCCAGTTTGGTTTGGTAAATATTCCAACTGCCATCTCGTTCGCCAGCATATAATATTGCCTTACCGTCCGGGCTGAAACTGATATTCCGCTCTTGTTCAGGTGTATTGGTTATTCTTTTGGTTGTGCCCTCTTTAATGGATGCTGCGAAAACTTCACCTCGATGCAGAAATGCAACTTCTTTTCCATTTGGTGAAACGGCCATTTCGGTAATGCTACCTTTTACATCAATAATTTCATCTGGGTTGTATCTATTATCAGCACTGGCCTGCACCGACACTTTTTTAGGTTCACCCCCCTCTTTCAGCGTGTACAGTTCGCCATTGTAGCTAAAGCACATTAGTCCATTTTTGCTGGTGCTTAGACTACGAACAGGGTGATTCTTGAAATAGGTAATTTGCTTTGATTTGCCAGATGAATTGATGTCCATTTTATGGACATTATAGGTGCCGCTTTCTTCACTCAAATAAAAAATGCTCTGCTCATTTGGAGCGAATACTGGATCTCTGTCTTCTCCGGCAAAACTTGTAAGTTGAGTAAACTTACCTGAGTTGGTTTCATATTTCCAGATGTCCCTTGCGACAGAAGAAGTATGGTGCTTCCTGAATTCATCTTCATACCCTTTCCTGTCATGAAAAACCATAATTGTTCCCGATGAATTGTATACAGCGCCCTGTGCAGGAGTGGTAATGACCTGTCTGGGCATGCCACTTTTAACCGAAATTTTATACAATTCTGGTAAAACACCAGAAGGGAATTGCTGATTGTCAGCATCATCTAGTCGGGATGAAGCAAAAACTACCGACTGATTGTCCGAAGTAAAACAAGAAGGGTAATCATTGGAGGAATGATAAGTCAATCTTTGTGCTGCTCCTCCAGTAGCTGGCATTACATAAATATCATAATTTCCATAACGATTGGAAGAAAATGCAATTTGGTTTCCATCACTAGACCAGACAGGTTGGTAATCGTGAGCCTCATGTAAGGTAAGTGGTGTGGCCATTCCACCTGAAGTGGCAACTTTCCATAAATCGCCTTTATAACTGAAAACTATGTTCTGTCCATTCGGCGAAATGGCTGGATATCTTAACCATAGTGCCTCATCTTGGGATTGAAGACTTCCGGTCCATATAAAAAGTGAGAAAAGTAAAAAAAATAGGTTCTTCATAAAATCGTCATTTGTGATTAGGAATGTGCAAATGTAGCAGTTGAGAATGACAATTTTATAAAGTATTTAGATGCGGGGAACAAAAGCTAATCGCTGACAAAATAAACAAAAAATGCCAGGCATGCCTGGCATTTTAAATCAAATATCTTTTCAGATTTTTACTTAAATACAATTATGGAATTTAAAAATTCCTCATGGATTCAGTTTAAAAATTCTATGCTAATTATACAGCTTCCTTCATTTCTGTATGTTGTTCATTCCTTGTTACCATTTTGACCTGCTTAGCAGATTTCTTTTCTTTCTTATCAAAGAATTTCACACACATCATTGAGCTGAGGAATATCGGTAATGCTAAAATAGCCAACCACCATTGTCCGGTGAATCCAGCTAAAATAACAACACCTACCATGAGGTAAAATCGGAGAACTACAGTGGTTAAACTTGCTTCAAAGGCTTTCATATTCTAATTATGTTGAAGTGAAAAAAATTAATTTACGCAAGCAAAATTAGCCTGCGCAAATGCCCTTAAAGCTGACTTTCGTCATTCTGAAGGAATGAGATTTGTCATTTTTCAAAATAGAATCCAGATAAATTCAATTTTAAGGAGTTGCCCTGCTCTTTCGACTTTTAACTCTTCTTATCAGACTATCAGCAGCCAGATAACCTGATTCTACAGCACCGTTCATCGTGCCTTTATAACGAAGTGAACAATGCTCTCCTGCAAAATAAAGGTTCTCCACAGATTTGCCTTCCTCCCCTCCAAAGCGGGCATATTGGCCAGTTTTGTAGCATGAGTTGCTACCTAAACTGAGTGGGTAATCGGACCAACTAAACTTTAAAGCTTGTCCGTCAAAATGCTTGAAAATGCCAGGATATATTTTCTCAAAAGATCTCAAACTTTTAAGTGCCGCTTCAGCCGTGTCCATTCTCAAGAATTTATCTGCTTCTTTTCCACTTGGCTTGATTGAAAGGATTTGATTCTTTCCACGGTTGCGAGGCAACATATCATTGCCGTAACCAAATAGTTCATCAGAAAAGGTTAAGCCATCGTAGCCTTGATTGCGCCAAGTCTTTTCATCAAAGCTTAATAAGAGGCTTCCTTTTTGGCCATATCCTAATTCATTGATTGCCTGTTGTTTTCTTTCGGGGAAATGAATATCCGATTCAATTTTTCGCAATACAGAAAAAGGAACAGCTACAACTACATAGTCAGCTTCGATATCCTTTGTTTTACCTTGATGCCTGAATTGCAATTTGTACCATCCTGTATGTTGGTGAAGATTTACCAACTTATGGCCAAATTGAACGGTGTTCCACATCCTGTCTGAAAGTTCCTGACACATGGATTGGTTTCCGTTTTTTAACTGAAGCGATTTTAATCTTGAACTAGGATGATACTCTAAACCACCTCGGAATGATTTTAATAAATTGAGTGCAGATTGCTCATTTGCTTCGATCCCATTTTCGATTGTAAAGGCCTTGCATAAAAAGCTATAAGCTAAATTATCTGCTCCTTTACTCTTTAGATATTCTGTGATGGAAAGACTATCTACCGCAGAAAATCGATCACTATTTTCCCAAGTCAATAATTCTGGAAGCAACTCCAAATCATCGAACAGCTTGTTCCTCAAATCTAAAAGCGAATTTTCAATTTCACTCAACGGAATTTCCTTGTTTTCAAGAAAAACTTTGAATGGTTTAACATGCCTGTTTGACGAAGAAACTGTTTGAATTTTAAGCGACAACTCTCTCGCCAGGCGTAGCATGTGGTGGTGGTTAGAATTAAAATATTCGCCGCCAATTTCACACGACATTCCTTCTCTATGAAAATCGTGAACGGTATGGGTACGTCCACCCACTCGATCCGAAGCTTCATAAATTGTTGATGAGATTCCTGCTTTTTTTAACCTCCATGCACAGGATAGACCAGCCAGGCCACCACCAATGATGGCAATTTTTGGGCTATTGCTGAAAAGTAAACTTTTTCCAACAACAGGAGTAAAGGAATAGGCAATTGCTGATTTGGCTGAGTTCTGGAGGAATTGCCTTCGTGAGGGGGAGAAATGTGGATCTTTTTGGTCGTGGCGAGCTAGCACTTCTTGTGCCCACCGCAACCAAATGGTCTTTGCAGTCCTCATTTCAATGGGTTTATACGTTACGGGGGAGCGCTGCAAGATAGTTACAATTTTTATCTCAGCAAAAAAATATTATTTAAACCCGTGGCTTTCAACTTTTTATGAAAATATTTTGATATATAAAATACGCTGACATAGAACTGTATACTTCTGGAATTCTATGCATCTGGAGCATTGAAGGCAAGCATAAAATTAATTGATAAACTGCCTTTATTAAGCTGAAAATCACTCAATTCTAATTTTTTTCAATAAGTCTCTTCGACCTTATAACCTTCTGTAATTGTATCCGTAACTTACACCCAAACTTAAATTACAGCATGAATCGAATATTTACTTTACTTTTTTCAATAACATTAATTTCTGGCTTAACAGCCCAGCATCAAGGCAATTGGGGAGGGAACAATTCCTCTGGTATCACAGGAAGAATAACAGGTAATGTGGTTGACTCATTATCCTCTAACATTATTGAATTTGCAACGATCACTCTGGTCGACAGCAAATCTGGTAATCAAGTTGATGGCACATTAACAGACGATAAGGGTTCATTCAAATTTCCAGAAGTCAAATTGGGAAGCTATAAGTTGAATATTTCTTTTATCGGCTACGGAATAAAAACCATAAAAGATGTGACGCTCGAACCTGCTAAACCAGATGTTGATTTAGGAGATGTGCTACTTGCCCCCGAAACTAAATTGTTAGAAACAGTGACCATCACAGGTGAGGCTGCATTGATAGAAAACAAAATAGACAGGATCGTTTTTAATGCTGAAAAAGATGTGGATGCAGGAATTGGTGATGCAACAGATGTATTGCGAAAGGTACCAATGGTTTCAGTTGATTTAGATGGAAATGTATCGTTGCGTGGTTCTTCCCAAATCAAAATTTTGATTAATGGGAAACCGAGTGGGATGTTTTCAAATAATGTCTCTGATGCACTCAAAATGTTCCCTGCCAATCAAATCAAATCCATAGAAGTAATTACTGTTCCCTCTGCAAAATATGATGGTGAAGGAACGGCAGGCATTATCAATATCATTACAAAGCGATCAGAAGTAAATGGGATTGCTGGCTCCGTAAATTCATCGTTAGGGACTCGCCACAATACTACCTCTTTGAATATAAATGTTGCAAAAGGTCGCTTTGGGCTGAATGGTGGAGGGTACGCAGTTTGGTCACCGCCTCGTGATGCTATTTGGGATTTTGACAGAGAAGATATATTAGATAGTGGAGCAAAAAGAACCTTGGCCCAGGACGGCATAAGTTCGTCTGAACGGTTGGGTTTTAGAGGAAATTTTGGAGCTTATTATGACATCAATGCGTACAATAGCATCAACTCTAATTTTAATTTCAATGGAGAGAATTTCAATCGAGAATCGGCCATTGATGCACTACTTTCAGATCCAGAGTCAACAACTGGAGATCAGATTTCCAATAGAGATAACCCATCTAAAACAAGAAAAAATGGATTCGATTGGAATACGGATTATATCAAAACATTTGCTGACTCTGAGCGGGAGTTTAGTATTGGATTTCAATTGAGCAATGGCATTGACAATCAAGAAAACATTTTGAATCAAACGGGAAATATTCAATCCTTGCTTATCGATGAATATAGCGATAATGACAGTAAGAATATTGAGACTACCATCCAAACGGATTATGTCCATCCTTTCAATAAAAAAGTGAAATTGGAAATTGGCGCTAAAGGAATATTAAGAACGATCAATAGCGATTTCTTTTTTGACGGATTCAATTTTGACACGAATCAATACGAACGTGATCCAACAAGGTCTGATGAGTTTGATTATCAGCAAGATGTGTACGCTGGATATGGATCATTCAATATCACTTTGAATGAAAAATACGGAATGATTGCAGGGGCAAGATATGAAAGGACTGAAATCCAGGGGGAGTTCTTAGTGGAAGATAACAAGACTTTTGTCAATGATTATTATAATGTTTTGCCTACTGTTATAATATCCCGAAAGTTGAGCCAATTTTCGAATATTAGAGGTAGCTATACACAACGTATTCAGCGGCCAAGCTTACAGTTCATCAATCCTTATGTTAACCAACAGGACAGAAATAATATTTCTTTTGGAAACCCAGAATTGGATCCGGAATTATCCCACAATTTTGAGGTAGGATACAACAACTATATAAAAGGAATAGTCGTGAACGGAACCGCCTATTTTCGCCACACAAATGATGTAATTGAAAGTGTTTTAGATATTGACGATGTTGGACGCTCTTTTACAACCTTTCAAAATGCTGGTAAAACGAACACAGTGGGATTAAGCTTTTTCAGTTCAGCTACCATTAAAAAAATATGGAGCCTGCGAGGAAATTTTGATCTGCGTCATAAGCAACTCAATAGCGACTTGTTGAATCTTAAAAATGATGGTTTTGAGGTCAATGGCCACTTGAGTTCTACGCTATCATTTCCAAAAGAAATTCGACTACAACTCTGGGCACTTTTCAATAGCCCAACGGTAACCTTGCAGGGAAGTCGAGCAAATTTTTGGATGTATTCTATTAGCTTGCAAAAGAAGGTTTGGGGTAAAAGAGGCAGCATAGGTATTACAACCTCCAACTTGTTTCATAGAGCCCTGAATTTTGATACTAAATTGGAAGGAGATGGATTCACACAAACCAGCCTCTATGAATATCCATTCCGCTCTTATGGCATAAGTTTCAACTACCTATTTGGTAAGCTTGATTTTAAAGGCGGTGAACGTAAAAACAAAGTGAAAAATACAGATCAGAAAGAAGGAGGCGGTGGTAATTTTTAGAATGAATATGAGCTTTGATTTTTTACAGTAAAATTTAGGGATTCAACCTGTTAAATCCTACCTTTGCGCCCGTTTTAAGAATTGTGTGAGAATGGCTCTACATTTCATCAATTCAAAAGACGCTTGTTTTTTTTATAATCATTTAACTAATTCAATATGTTCGCAATCGTAAACATAGCCGGTCAACAGTTTAAAGTGTCAGAAGGCCAAGAGCTTTTTGTCCACCGGTTAGAAGCCGCTGAAGGTGACAAGGTATCCTTCGACGAGGTATTGCTCGTTGATAAGGATGGCTCAACCAATGTAGGCACGCCGGTCGTGAAAGGCGCCAAAGTTGGCGTCACCGTTCTTGATCCACTTGTAAAAGGCGATAAAGTCATCGTCTTTAAGAAAAAAAGACGGAAAGGTTACCGCGTGAAAAATGGTCACCGCCAACAGTTTTCAAAAATCAAAGTTGACTCAATCTCTGGTTAATCTTTTTTTGAAAGCAACAAATTGGTTTTGGGAATCACTGATTTATCAAGGCCAACATCCAAATTTTTTAAAGTAAAAATCTTAAAGACATGGCACATAAGAAAGGTGTAGGTTCTTCTGAAAACGGAAGAGATAGTAAAAGTAAACGCCTCGGTATAAAACTATATGGTGGTCAGTTGGCAACTGCAGGAAATATTATCCTTCGCCAGCGTGGCTCGAAATACCATCTTGGTGATAACGTATATCAAGGAAAAGATTGGACTATCCACGCCAAAGTAGATGGTACAGTTTCATACAGCAAAGGACGGCGCAATCGCACGTTCGTACATATTGTTCCTTTTGGAGTAGAGGTTCAGGAAAAAGTTGCAACAAAAGCAAAAGCAGCTCCTGCCAAAAAGCAAGAGCCTGTAAAAGCAGCTCCAGCTGAAGAGACTCTAGTAGTTGAAACTCCAGTGGTAGAAGCAGCGGCTCCGGTTGTTGAAAAAGAAGCACCAAAGAAAGCACCAAAAGCTGCCAAAGAAGAGAAGCCTAAAAAAGCCGCTACTGGTAAAGACGATTTCCGCAAAATTGAAGGTATCGGGCCAAAAATTGCGGGCTTGCTCAATGACGGAGGAATCCTTACATTTGCAGAGTTGGCTTCTACCGACATTGAAAAAATAAAAGGAATCCTTGAGGAAGCAGGTTCACGTTATAAAATGCATGATCCTACAACCTGGCCAAAGCAAGCAAATTTCGCTGCTGAAGGCAAATGGGATGAATTGAAGGCATGGCAAGATGAATTGAAAGGCGGGAAAGAATAAGCCAAATGCCTATTATTATCGAATAGTTTTAGTTTTCATAGCTTTATATTTGGAGTCTTATCCGCCTTTCGGCGGATAGGGCTTTTTATTTAATAGCAAAGCCAGTATTTTTTCAAGTACTGGCTTTGCATTTTCCAAAACTAAATCAATTGTTCCTCAGCTTAGAAAGACTATCCTCAATTAACCTCAATTTCTCTTGGCTGTCAGCCAATTTCTGTCGTTCTTTCTCAACTACAGGAGCAGGTGCATTATTTACAAATCGTTCGTTGCTGAGTTTTTTCTCCACTCCTATAATAAAACCTTGGAAATACTTTTTCTCTTCCGTCAACCTTTTGATCTCAGCATCCACATCAATTTCGATATTTACTTCAAGGTAGTATTTTTCAGTTCCTGACAAAAAAGAGAGCGCATTTTCTGGTTCTTGATCTGTAAATATTAATCCAGATAAATTGCCTAATTTCATCACCATTTCTCTGATTCCCTTAAAATTGAATAAGCGTTCGGCACTTTCGGTTTTTTCTGCAAAAAGATTTAGTGCCTCGTTTATCGAAATACCTTTGCTGTTGCGAGATTCCCTAATTCTTGAAACTATATCCTTTGCCTTTTCAAATGCTTCAACTAATTCAGCATCAATGTTTCCACATTTCGGATAGGCTTGAATGATACAATCATTCCCCTCCTGACGATTTTTCAACTGGTGCCAAATCTCTTCAGAAACAAATGGCATGAAAGGATGCAAAGAAATCATCAATTTTTCAAATACTTCAATGGTCGCATCATAAGTCTTCTTATCCAAGGGCGCACTTTTGCCATCACCTAAATACTCCGGCTTTATCATTTCTAAATACCAAGAACAGAAATCGCCCCAAATAAGCTGATACATATTCATGAGCACATCTGATAGTCGATATTGATCGTAATTTTTTTCAGCATCGGCGATCACTTTATCGGCCTTATCTCTAATCCATTTTACAGCCATCTCATTGATTGCTGGCTGCTCGATCTCCTCAATTTCCCAGCCTTTAATCAGACGAAGCGCATTCCACATCTTATTGCAGAAATTACGCCCTTGCTCACAAAGTTTACTTTCGTTCAAGGCTTTCTGAGTTTCTGGATCGAAAGGTGCATCGAAAATAATATCATTGCCTGCGGAGGAACATGACAACATGCCGAACCGTACTCCATCAGCACCATAATTTTCTATCAGTTCCAATGCATCGGGAGAATTGCCGAGGGATTTTGACATTTTCCTGCGTTTATTGTCCCGAACCATGCCCGTGAAATAAACATCATTGAATGGCTGTTTTGCTTTTAAGTCTTTCCCTAAAAGATCTTCGGACCACTCAAATCCTGCCATTATCATTCGAGCCACCCAGAAAAACATAATGTCCCACCCTGTCACCAATGTATTAGTTGGATAATAGTATTTGAGCTCATCCTTATTTTCAAATCCATCAAAAACAGTAATCGGCCAAAGCCATGACGAGAACCAGGTATCCACCACATCTTCATCTTGCATTAAATCGGATTTGGTTAAATTCTGGTTGCCAGTTTGCTGTTTCGCTGTATCCAAAGCTTCATCAATGCTTTTTCCCACAAAAGCCAACTCTTCACCATCTGCCGTCAATCTGCCTCCATTGCCATCTTTGATATACCATGCTGGAATTTGCTGTCCCCACCAAAGTTGGCGACTTATGCACCAGTCTCTAATATTGTCTTCATTCAACCACTGATAATACATGTTCCACATATTTTCAGGGTAAAATTTTACATCTCCTTCTTTTACCGCATTTAAAGCTGTAGCAGCAAAGCTTTTCATGTCAACATACCACTGCATAGTAAGCCTTGGTTCTACAACTGCATCTGTTCTTTCAGAATGGCCAATGCTTGTGGTGTAATCCTCCAACTCAATTAAATGCCCACTTTCTTGTAATAACTTTTTGATCTTTTTTCTTGCAACAAACCGGTCTTCTCCTATGAGGATTTGAGCCTTTTCATTCAATGTGCCATTCGGGTTCAAAATATCAATAACTTCAAGTCCATGACGCTGTCCAACTTCATAATCATTTTGATCATGTGCTGGCGTTATTTTCAAAGCACCTGTACCAAATTCAATATCAACATAAGAATCTTTAATGATTGGTATTGCCCTGTTAATCAGCGGAATTAATGCTTTTTTGCCGACCAAATGTTTAAATCGTTCATCGTCCGGATGAACGGCAATAGCTGTATCAGCCATGATCGTTTCAGGTCGCTGGGTAGCTATAATGATCCCTTCATCAGGATTTCCCTCAATTTCATACCTAAGATGAAACAGCTGGGAATGTTCATCACGGTATATCACCTCTTCATTAGACAAAGCGGTAAGTGCCTCCACATCCCAATTGGTCATTCGAAGACCACGATAGATTTTTCCTTTTTTATGTAAATCAACGAATACGTCCACTACTGCTTTTGAAAGTGACTCGTCCATTGTAAATCGAGTCCGCTCCCAATCACAAGAAGCCCCAAGCCTTTTGAGCTGTTCGAGTATTATCCCTCCATATTTATCCTTCCAGGCAAATGCATGTTTTAGAAATTCCTCGCGGGATAGGTCACTTTTTTTGATTCCTTGCTCTCGTAAAAGCTTAACAACTTTTGCTTCAGTAGCGATAGATGCGTGATCTGTTCCAGGCACCCAACATGCATTTTTTCCCTGCAACCGTGCACGGCGAATAAGAACGTCTTGAATTGTATTATTGAGCATGTGGCCCATGTGAAGCACGCCAGTAACATTTGGAGGAGGGATGACGATAGTGAATGGTTCACGTTCGTCGGGTTCGGAGTGGAAATAATTATTCTTTTCCCAGTGAGCATACCATTTAGCCTCTGTTTCTTTCGGATTATATCTGGATGATAGGGACATATTTATATTGATTATTAGTTGATTGTTAAGGACTGAATTGAATAATTATAAACGATCTTTCAATGGACTGACTAATTTCAAACCGGACCAAATGGTATTTACTGCACAGACTTTGATATCTACAAGCCCTATCTTTAAAGCTAATTGGCGGATAACATCTTCTGTTACATCAGTTGGAACTTTTGACGCTTTTTTTGGCCAGCTAACCCAAATCATTCCATCCGCTTTTATTTCTTCTTTCAACTTTGGCAGTTCCTCAATTAGTTCCTTTTCTTCTTTCGTGAAAAAATGAATCAGATCCATTTTAACCGAGTCATTTTTTCCAAAAACAACTCCTTCAGGCAAGCCTTGAACCAATTCTTGGTATTGAGCTGGGGCGTTAATTGTCCATGCATAAAATCCGCTCTTATAGCCCAGTTTTTTCCAAAGCGGAGTACCTGAATAGCCAGAAGGAGGCATAATCAATATCTTAAATGATGTATTTCTGCGTCTCCAAGGCCTTTAGCAATAATAGCATATATCTGATCGTAATCTTCAGAGGAAACGGCATAATCAGCAGTACCAGAAAGTTGGTTAAGCAAGTCTGTCATCATCCTTGGGCTTCCAACTACCATTACACGTTTGCCTCTGTAGTTTTTCAGAATCGTTTTTGCCAGTTCATCCGTACCTTCATTTTTTACAAGACCCAATTCACTTGCATTTTCCCTACTGGTCATAAGAGCCGTTTGCATGGCGGCATTTCCCTCACAATAAATACGCTCAATGCCTGTATGCGCAAATGTTTTTGCTAACAGACCAGCCCTTGCCTGACCATGAGCGGATATGGAAGTCCTTCCCTCAACTGTTTCAGCTGGACGAAGTACGAAAATCGTTACCGATGATTCATCTCCTACTTCTGGCAGCATTATAGGAGATTTGGAATCAAGTTGTAATTCTTGTCCTCGTAAACCTACTAACACACCTTCAGCCGTTGTTGGACTTTTTATTACTTCGCCTTGTGGTTGTGCTGATGTTGTTTCAGTTTGTTCGTCTTCAGTTGAAGTTGATTCAGTATCAGAGCCACATGCCCAAAAGCATGAAATTGCAAATAGAATTAAGATTTTTTTGAACAGTATAAACATGTTTATATTTTAGATTAAATTGTAGAGAAGAGATATTAGACTTTAGACATTAATATTAATTGGTTGTCTGAAGTCTAATATCTCTTCTCTATTGTCTAATAACTTAATTGTTAAACGTTGGCAGTTTCCTTTTTGAAAACCACTTCCACTTGATTACGAAGAATATCATCCATCGTTTCACGTGCTCGTATAAGATATGATTTGCCTTCATGGATCATTACCTCAGCGGGGCGGAATCGTGAATTATAATTGGACGCCATAGAAAACGCATAGGCCCCTGCATTGAACATGCAAAGGATATCTCCCTCGTGCGCTTCCGCTATTTTTCTATTATTACCAAAAGTGTCCGTTTCACAGATATAGCCCACCACACTATATATGCGTGGTTTGCCCGCAGGTTTGGAAATATTTTCTATCCGGTGAAACGAATTATAGAACATTGGCCGGATCATATGATTTAAACCAGAATCAACGCCTAAAAAAACAGTAGAAGGTGTTGGTTTGACTACATTCACTTTCATAAGGAAATAGCCAGCTTCACTTACCAGAAATTTTCCTGGTTCAAAAATCAAAGAAACAGGCTTTCCATAATCCTTAATAAACTGATTAAACCGCTCAGAAATCCGGACTCCAACTTCTTCAATATCCGTCTCAATATCATCAGATTTGTATGGCACTTTGAACCCACTTCCAAAGTCGATGTAATCTAAATCTTTGAAATGGCTAGCTGTGTTCATTAATATATCAGCGGCCAAAAGGAAGGAATTAGCATCAAGAATATCAGAACCAGTATGCATATGCAATCCATCTATCTTTATGCCCGTCGCTTCAACTACTTTTAATATATGTGGTAATTGATGAATTGAGATGCCAAACTTTGAATCAATATGCCCAGTGGAAATTTTGGAATTTCCCCCAGCCATAATATGTGGATTGATTCGAATACCAACCGGTACATCTGGATATTCATGCCCAATCTGCTCCAACATTGAAATATTGTCAATGTTGATCCGTACGCCTTTCTTGATTGCTTTGCCAATTTCTGATATCCCGACAGAATTAGGTGTGTACATTATCTCTTCAGACTTGAAGCCTGCTCGTAAGCCCAATTCCACTTCTTGAATTGAAACTGCATCCAACCCAGCTCCTTGTTCTTGCAAAAGCCTTAATATATTGATATTGGTGTTTGCCTTACAGGCATAGTTGATTTTCAAATCAGGGACATCGAAAGCAGATACCAACCGTTTATACTGTCGCTCAATGATAGCAGTATCGTATATATAAAGTGGCGTTCCAAATTCATTTACAAGTTGGAGCGGATCAACTCCGCCACTGAGTTGGTAGCGATTGTTATCGATAGTCATTTTGAATAAGAATTGATGTGAAGAGAAAACCAGCTTTGCGAATTATTCTTTCACCTATTTATAAAAAGGGCGCAAAGATAGAATGAAAGGATAAATGGCTTTATAATTTGTGAAGCAAATCCTGGATTTCACTTTAAGAGGCTGTTTTAAAACCTGAAGTGCTGGCGAGAGGATAAGATTTTTGCATCAATTTTCTTTTGATTTGAGGAGCATATCCATAGATACGTGACGAAAATCAAAGGAAAATTGAAGTAAAAAGATATTCTCGCAGACGTGCTTGAGGTTTTAAAACAGCCTCTAAGATAACCAATACACTCTATAGGCTTATTTTCAAAAGCATCTTGTGCAAGAAATTGGCAGCTCATCTTTGCCTAGAAAAAAACTGAAAAAATGAAGGCTCAAATTCATTCTTCAATCTATATTTAGAAAAGGTATACCGATTCCGAAATGGTTTGGGAAAAATTAAACCATTTCTCCATCGGCATATCCTCAAAATCATTGGTTTGTAGAAAATCAAATTCCCAAACCACTTCGTTTTGAGTATAAATCTGTATTAAATCCTCGGATAAATGTTTCCCACAATCTACTTCTATTAGATTAAATTCTGCTGAAACCAATTTTTTCAAAAAATAAAGACAAAAATTTTGGCAGATATAAAATAAATTTTACATTTGGCCACCCAAAAATTGGTCAACCAATTTACGGTCAACCAAAAAAACGAAATTAGATTCATTATGGCGAGCTTTGATTTACTAAACAATTTTCAGGAAATCTCGATCGAAACCCCCGTTGACAAGATCATCCGACAGATACGTGAGTTGATCACTTCAGGTCAATTAAAACCGGGTGACCGCCTACCCCCAGAACGCAAATTATCAGAACGACTTGGAGTTGGGAGGACAAATGTCCGCGACGCTATCCGTAAACTTGAATTTTATGGCATTCTAAAAACACTTCCTCAAAGCGGGACGATCGTCGCAGGTATTGGCATCACTGCTTTGGAGGGCCTTATTTCTGATGTCTTGAAAATAGAAAATAGCGATTTTGCCTCTCTGGTAGAAACAAGGGTTTTACTTGAAACTCAAGCTGCTCGTCTTGCAGCACTTAGGCGTACTCCCGAAGATATTGTCAACATTGAGAAAGCCCTAAAGGCTTACGAAAAGAAAGTAAAAGGAGGAGTGCAAGCTGTAGAAGAAGACCTATTGTTCCATCTAAAAATAGCCGAAGCAAGCAAAAACTCTGTTTTGAAATCTCTGATGCTTATCATCACACCTGATATCGTCAACAGTTTTATCAAACTGGATATTTGCAAAGATGGCCGTTTTTACCAGGCATTGGATGAGCATGAAATTATCCTAAAACATATCATAGCCAAAGAACCTGATCTCGCTGCCGAAGCCATGCGGAAACATCTTTTTGATGTATTTGAGTATAGTCAGAAAGTGAAGAAAGAAAGCGAAAATGGCCATTGAGTTAGGACATGAGACAGGATTTTATTCTGCCTCCTTAATATTCCGTCAATAATATTTTTTTACTCAATCACTAATATACCTAATCATGAAACTTAGCAAGAATCATTTAAACACCAGCTAAAAAAAAGCTGGCAGCCATTGGCTACCAACTCTTTCTATTCGGTAAATTTTCCATTCCAGATATACCCAGCTTCCATTTCTACTTCTAAGGATCGGCAAATCCAGCAGAATTAAGGAATGGCAGGCCTACGGTTTAGAGCGAATATTCAAAGTGTGTTAGTACTTTGAACAGGGTATTACTATTTGAAAATGAAGGGTTTACCAATTAGAACAAAAAAACTCACCCAAGGGTGAGCATAATAACACAATTTAAAAATATTGAATTATGACTACGAAATTAACAAATCAATTCAACATCTCCATAAAGCTTGCAGGCTTTCTGGCCATGTTGTTCTGTCTTCCCTCTCTGGCTATAGGGAATTCACTCAATTTGGATTTTGATTCCGAATACACTGATGCCCTCTTAACAGTGACGGGTACAGTTACCTCCGAAGTTGATGGTTTGCCCTTAATAGGGGTAACTGTTATGGTAATTGGAACCACTACGGGAACAATAACGGATGTAGACGGTACTTTTTCGATTGAAGTGGATGAGAACGCAGTACTTGAAATTAGCTATACAGGTTTCAAGACTCAACGGGTGGCTGTGAACGGGCAAGCTGTTCTGGACGTCGTGATGATGACGGATGATGTCTTGCTTGGGGAAGTAGTTGTTGTTGGGTACGGTACACGTAAAAAGTCGCACAATACAGGTGCAATTGCATCAATAGAGGGTGGTGATGTAGCAGCTATTCAAGCAGCTCGTGTAGATGATGCCTTAGCAGGTAAGTTGGCAGGTGTCTTGATCCAAAATCAAAGCGGTGAACCAGGTGCAGACCCAAAGATCCAAATTAGAGCAGCTTCATCGCTTTCAGGAGATTCCAATCCGCTAATTGTTGTAGATGGTTATCCGATTTCAGGAAGTTTGGCCACTGTTAACCCAAACGATATCAAAAGCTTGGAGGTGTTAAAAGATGCCGCTTCAGCTGCTATTTATGGGTCGAGGGGAGCAAATGGGGTTATCCTGATCACAACCAAAAAGGGAAGCTCTGGTAAAGCCAAATTTAGTTACAATGGCTATACAAGCTTTTCAAGGAAGTATGTAAAGGACATTGAAATGCTTAAGACAGCTGGAGAATGGGCTGATGAATTACAAACAAGTGCTTATGACCTTTCTGAAATAGACCCAAGGTTAGTGGACTATAGGATAAATGCTTACGCGAATGCACCTGACGTGGTGAGTATGGAAGATTGGCTTTTCCAGGATGGCAGCACCCAAAACCATGACTTCAGTGTTGCCGCAGGCGGTGAAAATGTAAAAGTCTTTGCTTCATTAGGTTATCAGGACATTGAGGGTATTGTAAGAAAGCAAGGTTTTGAAAGATATAATGGACGTTTGAACGTAGATGCGAACCTGGGAGATAGGTTCAAGGCTGGATTAAGTATGAATGGATTCTATAGTCACCAGGAAATTGTTCCTCATGACATGAGGGATCTCTTGAGAGCTTATAGTATAAGTCCTATTTATCATACAGCAGCATCTATTCAGTTTGTACAAGACTTGAATGATGAAAGGCAGCAATTACATGATGCAGGAGTGTTAACACCGGATGGAAATGCCAGGCTTGCAAATGATTTTGACACCGGTTATAGAGGTGGCGGTTTGATTACTTCAAGTATCGATGATCTAGTACCGGGTGATATTGTCCACGATTGGCATTATGGCAGAAATCGGGATGGTATAGGAGGAACAGGAGATTCAGGTCCAGCAGCAAAGTTTGACTATGCACGGAGGTATCAAAAAGCGTATTTCGGCAACGTTAACTCATATCTACAATTCAGTATCGTAGAAGGGTTGAATATAAAAACCGTTCTGGGTGCTGATATTAATGATTCCCAAGCATACTATTATCAAGGAGTTTTGGCAGATTCTCGAGAACGTTCAAGTGAATCAGACCTAGACCAAACGGACCTCAAAAGAACCTCCGTATTAAGTGAAACCACTTTGAATTATTCAAAAGTATTTGGTGCCCATGACCTATCAGCGGTGGTCGGTATGGAATTTCAAAATTTCTACATAAAAGGAACGACTATAACAGGTACAAATGTACCAGTCGGTCAGCCTCTAAATTATTCGTTTTTAAACCCTGCTGACATTAATACAAGCCTGAGAGACGAGACAGTTTCAAGAAGGAGCGTTTTTGGAAGAATTAACTATGCGTATGACAATCGTTATTTAGCATCTATTTCAGTCAGAAGAGACGGTGATTCTCGCTTTGGTGAAAACAATCAATTCGAAGTATTCCCGGCATTTTCATTAGGATGGAATGTGCACAACGAAGCATTTTACAACTCAGACTTTCTGAGTGATATAAAAGTACGTTTCAGCAGAGGGACTTTAGGAACTACTTCTTTTTTAGGGTCATACGATGCATTAAGTCTTTTACAAGCTCAACCAACCGTTCTTGGAACCGGATTTCTTATTCCTTCTAATATAGCAAATCCGGATTTAACATGGCAAAGTAATACCGAAACCAACTTCGGTGTTAATTTAGGTTTCCTTGAGAATCGCTTCACATTGGGTGTAGATTATTATACTTCTGATATCGAAGACATGTTGATTAATCAAAGTGTTTCTGAAGTATTAGGGACATCTTCCATCGTACTTAATCGAGGTGATGTGACCAGTTCCGGATGGGAGCTTGAGCTGGGTGCGGCAGTAATCAACACAAGTGACCTCCGTTGGAATGTTAGTGCCAACCTATCTACAGTCAATACCGAAATCACAAGTTTAGGAGGAGTGGATGCATTGCCTAATTATGTTTATGGAGGCCCCGGTGGAAGAGGCCCTGAGTTTAGAAATTATGTTGGTGGAGAAATTGGGGAAATGTGGGGATTAGAAGTGACAGGAGAGGTTGAAACGATTTATATTAAAGATCCAACAAGAAACATTGGGTTCGGTAGTTCAGAATATTATGTCGTAGACCAAAACAATGATGGTGTCATTAATGACGATGATTATGTCAAGTTAGGAACAGCTACTCCGGATTTTTACTGGGGTTTGAATACTTCAGTGAGTTATAAGGACTTTGACTTATCACTCCAGTTTCAAGGGTCGCAGGGAGCAGAAGTATATAACATCGACCCGATTTACTGGAAATCACAATTTGGCGGCAGAATGCGGTCTAGTTTTGACGCTGAAGGCGATGGTATTGCCGATCATAATGGACAGCATTATAAGGGGACCAGAGATGCACATGGTTCAATGATTCAGGATGCTTCTTATATAGCTTTGAGAAACCTGACTATAGGTTACACGCTTGGACCAGACTTGGATTTTGTTAGAAAAGTAGGGATAAGTTCTGCCAGAGTATATTTTGCATCTACCAATTTGATGTATTTGATGTCGGATAGTTACACCTCATTTAATCCTGAAGGTGTAGAGATCGCGAATACGAATCCTCCTTATTTAGGACCTACAACATACGGGTACCAGGAAGGTGCGAGCCCGATTGTAAGGAGTTTTACATTGGGTCTAAATGTTAACTTTTAACTATTCAGAATAGGGTGTTTTTATAGGAGAGAGAAATATAAAATTTCAGTTTTTCTTTCACTCTCCCATCCTGGTAAATAGTTACAGTTTTTAAATAATAAAATCATGAAAAATTTATATATAATATTAGGGTCGCTACTCTTTATAACTGCATGTGACAATGACCTACATCAATTGCCTCCTTTGGATGCTGAAGCCAGTACTTTGACATCTTTTGCGGAAGTTTTGAATGCAGCATATTATTATCAGCAGGCTTCAACTACGCCATTGGCAATCATGGGTGACTTCAGGGGTGACAATATGAAGATGGACGAAGAACCATATCCTGCATTCGACCGGTTCAATGCTGATTTAGCTGGTGGCGATTTGGTAGGACAATTTTTTCGCCCTTTTTATAGCAATTTATACAAATCAATACTAAGTGCGAATAATGTTATTGAAAATTCATCGGATGCCACCCAAGTAGGCGAAGCTCGATTTTTAAGGGCTTTGTCTTACTTCAAACTCGTAAAAGTATTTGGTGATGTAACCGTGAATTTATCTGCTGCACCTGACATTGCTGATAAATCTATATTGGCACGACAACCGGCTGCCAGTGTTTATAATGATGTGATCATTCCTGATTTTCAGGCTGCCATTTCAGCTTTGGATAATTCCGGGTTGTCAAATGGTCGAGCAACTAAGATTGCAGCCCAGGGAATGTTGGGAAAAGTTTATATGCAGATGGGCAATTTTAGCAGTGCCGCAACAGAGCTAGCTGCCGTGGTAGACGGTGCTGATGCCGCGGGGATTGCTTTGCAGGCAAACTTTGCTGACATTTTTGGAGGTAAAGGTCCAGATGATGATGGAAGTGAAAACGACCTGAACCCAGAAATCATATTTGCCACCCAATTGTCAACTTCTATAGAAGATGAATACTCTTTCACCTTGTTCCCGGGATGGTTTAGTGGAGGTGATACAAAATCTCTTGAGCCATTGGATTCGGACTTAATTGCTGCTTTTGATGCGGTCGCTGGTGATACACTTGCAGGAGGAGATTTGAGAAGAGCACATACTATTGATGAGGCTACTAACACGGGTCCAAAATGGGGCGACCTTGATCAGGATTGGATAGAGCTAAGATTTGGAGATGTGCTTCTGCTACATGCCGAAGCAATGAATGAAAATGGATCTTCTGCCGAGGCCGTACTTGATATATTGGATCCTATTCGGACCAGGGCTAACTTAAGTCCCTTGGATCATACTGTTATTAATACTCAGGCTTTGGTAAGACAAGCCATTCAAGATGAAAGAAGACTTGAGTTGGCTTTTGAAGGCCAGCGATGGTTTGATTTGGTGAGAACAGAGACTGTCGATGCTGAAATGGGAGAAACGATTAATAAAAATTATTATGTGTTTCCGATTCCAGATTCAGAAGTGCTAGCAAGTGATGGTGTAATTACTCAAAATGCTGGGTACTAATTTAATGATCTATTATTTTTAGAATAAATCTGAAAAAGGATGAGGTGGCTGATTAGAGCATGTTTTCTTCGACTATTTCATCCTCTTTTAGAATTTATTATAAGTAAAAACTTACCTAAAGGAGAGCAACATAACACAATTTAAAAATATTGAATTATGACAAAGAAATTAATACATCAAATCAACATAACCTTAAAGCGGGCTGGCTTTCTGTTTATGTTGTTCTGTCTGCCCTTTATTTCACAAGGGAACAATACTAATTGGGAACCCGGCCCAGTATCTACAGAATCCGTTATGACAATTAGGGGTACAGTTACCTCTGCTGTTGACGGTTTGCCATTAATCGGTGTTACCGTAGTTGTAGCTGGAACAGCTTCTGGCACTATCACTGATGTCGATGGGAGCTTTTCTATAGAAGCAGATGAAAGCGATACACTTGAAATCAGTTACACTGGCTTCAAAACAGCAATTATCCCTGTCAACGGCCAAGCTATTATGACTATCGTAATGGAACAAGATATTGCAATGCTAGATGAAGTAGTGGTCATCGGTTACGGTACTCAGAAAAAATCACATTTAACAGGATCCATATCCAAAGTTGAAAATGAAAAACTAGACCAAGTAGCAGTATCGAGAGTTGATGATGCACTTATTGGTCAAGTATCTGGTGTTAATATCCAAGCAACTTCCGCAGAAGCTGGTGCTGCTCCTACCATTACCATTAGAGGATTTGGGTCGATAACTGCTTCTTCTGGACCTGCTGTAGTTGTGGACGGGATAGTTGTAAGTTCTGACTTTCTGGGAACGCTGGACATGAATAATATTGCATCTTTTGAGGTCTTAAAAGATGCAGCATCCGCCGCCATTTATGGTAGTGAAGGATCCAATGGTGTGCTAATGATTACTACCAAGAGTGGTAAAGCTGGTAAAACCAAATTCAGTTATGAAACATACCTAGGTAGGAAAGATGCATTTGGAAGTGATGATTATAAGAAGAGCGTTGCTGACTGGGCAGCAAAAGAATTAGCCGAGACTGGTGAGATTTCTGAGCAAACGCTATATGCCCAAGAATTAGTCGAAGTAACTGGCATTGACAGGGATTGGCAAGATGTATTTTTTGATGGTGGCAACATTATGAGCCATTCTCTTTCTGCAAGGGGTGGGAATGACAAAACAACTTTTAGCACCTCCTTAAGATATCTTCATGACGAAGGGGTTGTAATAACAGATGACTATAAGTTATATTCTGTAAATTTAAAGTTGGATAATAAATTGAGTGATAGGCTCAGATTTGGGCTTAGCGCCACACCTTCTTATTCAAAAAGAAGAGCTCTGCCTACCTCTATTCACAACCCTATCAGACAATCCCCATGGTTGCCTATTTACCACACAGAAGGAACACTAAAGTATATTAATAGGGATGCTTACCCAGACGTGGGAGTAGGTGATTATTTTCTTGAGAATCATCTGGTTGAGTTAGATCTAAATGGAGATGGTAGTGATAGCAGGCCTCGTACTTCAGGAGATCAGAATCCTTATGCCCAATATGTGGAAAGAGAACATTACGAATATACCACCAATGTGCTGGGATCAACCTATTTGAGCTATAAAATTGCAGATGGGCTGAAAGCGAAATCATCGCTCGGTATAACTTTAGAACAACGCAAGAGAACTCGATATGATGGAACACTCCATCACGCAAGTGCAAGTAGGGCTGCTTATAACTTGCAGAACAGGAACAGGACTAGGATAATTTCGGATAATACATTATCCTATGACAAAGAAATTGGCAAACATGATTTCAATGTACTTGTGGGTGCGACTTTCCAAAAAAGGACGACTGAAAACAGCTCGGTAGATGGTACTGGATTCAGCAATGACCTGCTTAAAAACCTCCAAGGGGCAACTTCCATTTCTGATTTTGAAGAGATCAACGTTGAAAAAAACAAGATCGGTTATTTCGCAAGGGTTAGTTATGCTTTTGCCGATAAATATTTAATCAATGCTTCATTCAGAAGGGACGCAAGCTCGGTTTTCGGTGTAGACTCAAAATGGGGTAATTTCCCAGCCATCTCTTTAGGATGGAATGCGCACAAAGAAAATTTCTTAAGCAATGCTGACTTAGTAAGTAGATTAAAGTTCCGTGTTAGCTACGGACTCACAGGTAACGAGAATTTCAGTGTGGGTGACGATATCATCAATAACTACCCTTATCTGTCTTTATTGAACAATTCGAATGCCGTTATCGGAGGAGGAATTGCTCCTGGTGTTTCTGCACGAAACATTGCCAATACACTATTGCAATGGGAAGCTTCTAAGGAATTCAACCCTGGGATTGATTTCGGTTTTGCGGGCAACAGGATAACTGGATCATTTGATTATTATGTAAGAACAAGTGATAAACTGCTTTTGGAAAACCCGGTCTCTTATATTACTGGATTTAGCAGTGGTATTGTGAATTTAGGGGAAGTAGAGAACAGTGGATTGGAGCTTGAATTGAGAACCAGAAACGTAACCAAAGGGAAGTTCCGGTGGAACACAACTTTGATTGCCTCGACCAATAAAAATGAATTGATCAGTTTTGGAGAATCGAACGGTGCGCTTTTGGAAGATAGCTATGGCAGGAATTCACAATGGATAAACTTGATTGGTAACCCTATTTCGTCATTCTATGGCTATGTGGTGGACTATGAAGTACCCCTTGAATATGTCAACACTCCTTATCACCCTATCAATAGTTCTGTTGAAGATGTTATCGTTAAAGACTTGAACGGTGATGGTATCATTACGGATGAGGACAAGACTTTATTAGGAGACCCTTATCCAGAATTGATTTGGAGTCTTACCAATGAATTTTCCTACGGCAATTTTGATTTTTCCTTTATGATTCAGGGAAGTGAAGGTGCTGAAGTAAAAAATATTGGCGACCAATATTTCTTTAACTGGTTTGGACAAGCGACAGTGGACCCACAGCAATTAGTTGAAGATGGTGTTGCGCCACACCTCTCTTTCGTCCAGGAAAAGGTATTGACAAATGAGGTTGTGCAAAGCGCAAGATACTTCTCATTGAGGAATGTAAATATTGGGTACAACTTCTCAAAGGATCAATTGGCTCGCACGGGGCTGGAACACCTAAGGATTTATGCCTCTGGTCAGAATCTACTCTACAATACTTCTGATGATTACCACGGTTTCAACCCAGAATTTATTGATGATGATAATAACCCAAGGAAATACGGAGAGCAAAGAGCAGGTACGCCATTGTTCCGCACGGTGACATTTGGTCTGAACATTAATTTTTAATTTAAAAAACAATCAACAATGAAGTACTTTAAATATATCATTCTTGTAGTATTAGGGTCTGCTCTCCATTCTTGCGATACGGATGAGTTTTTAAACCCACTACCGGATTCTTCTATTGTAGTGGATGCATTTTTTCAAACGGATGAGGATGTGTTGGCTGGAATTATTGGAGTATATGATGCCATCCAGGGTGTCAATGAAAATACAAACACCAGTCTTATTTCTTCCAATAGGGGAATACAATTCGAATACATGCTAACTGAGCTCCGTAGCGACAATACACGGACCGCAACACTAGAAGGCTCCAAAGCCGATTTTCACAGGTATCTTGTTGAGCCTAATAATGTACAATCGGAAGATTATTATCAGTCCATGTACGATGTTATTTTCAGGGCAAATACTGTGTTGAATTACATTGAAGTAGCAGATGCAGACAATCAGGCCAGTTATATGGCCGAGGCCAAATTTTTGAGAGCTTATGCCTATTTCAATTTGGTTAAGCTGTTTGGCCCAGTGCCTATGGTTACCACAGTTGTAGGGCCCGAAGACAATGAGGCACTTTTTACCAGAATTGCTACCGATCAGATTTATCAGCAAATCGTTTCAGATTTACAGGAAGCGATTAACAATTTAGATAATACCTACAAGTCAAGAGCGTCGAAAGCAGCAGCACAAGGCCTTTTGGCAAAAGTTTACATGACACAGGGAAACCCTAACTATTCAGGGGCTCAGCAACTGTGCGAAGCCATTATCAACAGTGGGGAATTTGCTTTGCAAGATAATTTCAACGATGTATTTTATAATGAACTGAATAACGAAATAATTTTTGCGATTCAGTACGAATTAGGAAATACGTTGGAAAGCCAAAGCTTTTCTTCCGAATTTACAGCTACTTACCGTCAAGGTAGAGAGGATGGCCATAACATGGTTAACGACAATCTTATCGCAGATTTCTCAGTATACGGTGGAAACAGAACTGCTTACTCCTATTGGAATACTGGCACTTGGAATGAAGTAACCAAATTTTTGCCAGGGGGATCTGATATTTCAACCACTCCTCCTACCTATGGCACTAGTCCCCGTGATGCCGGTAATGACTGGATAGTTTTACGTTATGCTGATGTATTGCTGATGCATGCAGAAGCCGTTTTGGCAGGTGGCACTGAGACCTCAAATAGTACTGCTATTGATTCTTATATGGCGGTAAGAGCAAGAGCTGGTTTTGATCCAGTGGCAGACCGTCCGTCAGCTCTCACCAAAAATGCCTTGTTAGCAGAAAGACGAGTAGAATTGGCTTTTGAAAACCAGCGTTTCTTCGATTTGATTAGGTTTGGAGTGGCTGATGCAGTATTAAGTGCCCACGCTGCTGAAATGGGGTACGGTAGTTATGATGCCAGAAAATTGCTATTGCCAATCCCTGCAAGGGAAATCAATTTAAGCGGTGGGCTTTTAACACAAAACCCTGGGTATTAATACTCAATTCATTAAATTTTAAAATTTTGAGAAATGAAAAATATTAAATCACACATAGCGACTAAATTGTTACTATGTTTTGCATTTGCGCTAATTGTAAATGGTTGCAAAGATTCTTTTGAGTATGACCTGCCAGATTCAAATTCCAAAGAGGACACTGTTTTTCCAACAGCCAACTTTTCTTATGCTTCTACTATAGAAGATTTTAGAACTATTAGGTTCACCAATCTTTCTTTTGAAGCGCTCACTTTTCATTGGGATTTTGGAGGAGGAGATACATCAACTGAACAAGATCCTACTTATACATTTGATGCAGGAGAAGGCACCTATCAAGTAACATTGACTGCCACTGATGGAAATGGTGTTACTGGCACGATAACGAAAGATGTAGTGGTGGTGGAAGGGCCATTTCAACCAATTATTGTAGAACCAGGTTTTGAAGACAACACTTTACCCGATGGCACTGGAGATGGACGGGATTCATGGAGAAACAATGATTTAGGTGGTGTTATACAGATTACAAGTAGCCCTGTAACATTTGGAGATCAAGGTGCCAAGTTACCAGATGATCAAACCCGTATAGGATATCAAGAAATTGTAGTAGAACCAAATTCTAATTATGACCTGAGATTTTGGTACACGATGTTGGATAATTCTTCCGACCCTTGGGTAACGGTATCTGTATTAGGCGTAACTCAGAATGGAGGAACTATAACGACTACACAGGCAGCTCTTGACAACACGATCGGTTCGGTTACTGTCAACGACACATCGGACCCAATGGAATATTTACAACAATCATTGTCTTTTAATTCTGGAGATAATGATATGGTCGCAATTTATTTCTTTAATGGGCCTGTTGAAGCCAGATTAGATGATTTCACGATAGACGTTGGAATTGCTGGCGCAGTACCACCATCTGTAGGATTTAGTTCAGCCCAAAGTCCGGCCAATTATCTGGAATATACATTTACTAATTCATCCACAAATGCGGTTAGCTACGAGTGGGATTTTGGCGATGGCAATAATTCTACAGAAGTCTCCCCTACCCATGTCTATGCTACACCTGATGTATATACAGTAACACTTACAGCTACGAGTGCCGAAGGAAAAACGGCTTCGCTGAGTAAAAACATTGATATACAAGCACCGGTTACCGCAGATTTCACTTTCGAGGTCGACCCAGGAGATTATAAGACTTACCATTTCATGGATGCATCCGTGGATGCTGTAATGCTGCTGTGGGAATTTGGGGACGGTTATCAATTTACAGGCATGGATCCAACGCATACTTACGATGAAGATGGGGTTTACACAGTGAAATTGACTGCGTACAGCCTTACTGGCAAAATGGATGAAGAAACAGCACAACTGACAGTGGCTCAAGGATTTATTGTGCAGGTTCTTAATGGCTCTTTTGATGAATATACTTTCAATACAGGTGATAATGCAGATGCTTGGGATATGACTCCAAACAGTACGGTTGAGGACAATAACGGAAATACGATCCCTAGTCCATATCAACCACTTTGGAATAATTCAGATTTGAACAATTACATTGATGCTACCTATTGTACCAATGAGCAGCCTGCAACCACTAGCGATGGAGCGAATGGCACCAGAGGAGCAAAATTCAGTAATAGCTGTCGTCGGTTATACCAGCTTGTTCAAGTTGAACAAGGTGTTAATTATACTTTTTCAATCGATACACGTTCGGAAGCCATGGGAGTTAATACGGAAGTATTTATTTTAAATACAGAAATCACAACAGAAACGGGCATTGATGCTTCTGCTTCTGACCCAGCTATAGATGCGTATTTTGAAATCACCAATGACTTCAATACGGACAAAACCATATTTACTACAAGTACTTTTTCATTTACACCGTCAACAAATCAGGTAGTTATTTATGTCAGGGCTTTAGATGCAGTAGATGGCAGTAATGAAGTCTTTCTTGATAACGTAACCATAGAGGATTAATAATGTCTCAAACACTTGTTTGAAATCAAAACCGCCCAGTTCTTGGATTTGGACTGGGTGGTTTTCTAACCAAATTATATTATGGCAATTCTTCGTTTAAATTTTAGCCCGAGCTTTTTAAAGCTTATTTTTCCACTATTAATTTTATTGGCTGCAGGTTGCAGCAAAAAAGGCATTGAGGCTTCAGATGATGGACCAATTCTCCCGCCTGCTGAAGAAGAAGAGGAATTGGTGGAAGGTGTGGATTATTTCCTTCCTCATATTGATTTAAACAACTGGAAAGTAACCCTGCCAATTGGTAACCCATCAGAAGTAAAACCACCTGAAATATTGGATTATGCTACGAATGATCTATTGAAGGATTTCATGTACAATGATTCGACAGATGGCTCACTAGTCTTTTACACTTATCCAGGTGCTTCCACTGCAAATTCCTCCTATTCAAGGACTGAATTAAGAGAGCAAATGGTGCCTGGTAGCAATAACACCAACTGGACATTTGCTCAAGGAGGAAGGATGAAAGGCACATTGTCCGTACCTGAAATTTCAGAAGATGCATCCGGCAATCCACACAGGACAATAATAATGCAAATCCATGGTCGATTGACCGATGAACAAAGAGATTTGATTGGAGAAGACGATAACAATGCTCCCCCGATGTTAAAAATATACTGGGTTGATGGAAGAGTAAGAGTAAAAACCAAAGAACTAAAAGATGTTAATGTATCCGATACAGAAATACTGCATACCAGTGCCTGGACGGATGACGACGGGCATTATTTCAGCGAACGTGTAGAAAACGGGAAATTTACACTTGAAGTAATTGCATCAGATGGTAGATTAGAAGTAATTATGAACGAGAATGAATCCGTTGTTTATGACAATATACACATCCAAAAATGGGGTGTTTTTGAAAATTACTTTAAAGCTGGGAATTATTTAAGTACGCTGGATGAAGGAGCATTTTCTAAAATAAAATACTACGACTTAGAAGTAAGTCATTAAAACTGATAATTAGTGAGAGAAGGCCAATGTTGCCCATTGGCCTTAAAGTTTCATATTAAATATAATTTGGTTAGGGCTTGTGTAGGCACTGTTCAGGAATACCTGAACAGTTGCCTACATCCTTTGAATTCATTTGAATTATAAATGTAAAACCTACGATCAAATGAATAACTGTCGAGTTAATTTAATAATTGTAGTTTTAAATATACCGATTCCGAAATGGTACCGATGCAAGATCGGCATGTGGATTTGGGAAAAATTAAACCATTTCTCCATCGGCATATCCTCAAAACCATTGGTTTGTAGAATATCAAATTCCCAAACCACTTCATTTTGAGTATAATTCGAAATAAAGAGTCCACCCTATAAATTATAATTTATTCAAAAAATGAATAGGCGTGAATGCATAAATATTTTAGGAGCTACAGGAATAGCCATTCCAGTTGGCAAGGCCTTGCCTTTTTTATTTGAAATAAAAAAAGAATATTCTCAAAATTTAGAAATCCATATTTTTTCAAAACACCTCCAATGGCTGGAATTTGAAAAAATGGCAGAAGCAGCAGCTGAAATTGGTTTTGATGGAGTCGATTTAACGGTGCGTCCGAAAGGACATGTATTACCCGAAAGAGTAGCAGAGGATTTGCCAAGAGCCGTGGAAGCGATTCGAAAAGCAGGTTTAAAGGCTGAATTAATTACTACTGCTATTACCGATGCAAAAGCTCCTTTCACAGAATCAATTTTAAAAACAGCAAGTCGTCTCGGGATCAAAAAATATAGGATGGGCTGGTTGGATTATGAAAACCACACACCTATCCCCGATCAATTGGAAAAATTTAAAGTACAGCTCAGTGAATTGGCCGAAATGAACAAACATTACGGTCTACACGGTGCTTATCAAAACCATGCAGGTGCAAATAATGTAGGTGCTTCCTTGTGGGACACTTGGTATCTAATAAAAGACTTAGACCCACAATATTTAGGTGCTCGATTTGATGTGCGCCATGCGACGGTGGAAGGCATGAATTCTTGGGAGATTAGTTTAAAATTATTAGCTCCTCATATTCAATCACTTGATCTGAAAGATTTTATATGGGCAAAAAAGGATGATGAATGGCAGGTAGAAAATGTTCCACTTGGAAATGGTGCAGTTAATTTTAAACGCTATTTTCAATTACTTGAACAATTGGAAATAAAAGCCCCAATAACACTCCACATGGAATACCCCCTTGGCGGTGCAGATAAAGGAAAACATGAAATAACTTTGCCACCTGAGGAGATTTTAAATGCAATGAAAGTCGATTTAGAATTTATAAAAAACGTTAAGTGATTTAATAGCTCACAAAATAAATTTTTAATAAAAAACCTGTTAAAGAAACCTGCAATTTAGCTAATTCAATTACATGGAAAGCCAACAAAATAAAACATGGATAAAAAGACTGCTCGGTAAATTATTACTGATCGGCCCTGGCATATTTGCAATTGGATATACCATCGGCACTGGCAGTGTTACATCTATGGTCGTTGCTGGCAGCACTTATGGCATGCAGTTATTGTGGGTACTTCTTTTGAGTTGCCTTTTTTCATGGGTATTAATGGAGGCCTATGGCAGATACACTTTGGTGACGGGAGAAGCCGCATTATATGGCTTTAAAAAATATCTTAAATATGGAAAATTAATTTCCATATTAATAATAATAGGCGTTGCTTTTGGCCAAACGAATTCATTGATTGGAATACTTGGTATATCGGCTAATGCGATTTATGAAACCATAGCATTATTTATTCCCTCCTTAGAAAATTATGAATACTGGATTGTTTTATTAATCGCTGTCATAATAATCAGCGTGATGTATTATTTGCTATGGGTAGGCAAATATTCCATTTTCGAAAAAGTGTTAGTATTGTTTGTCACCTTAATGGGACTTTCTTTTTTATTATCTCTATTTATTGTAATTCCTGATACAAAAGAAATCGTAACAGGTTTTATACCTACCATTCCAGAAGTAGAAGGAGGCAAAATGCTTGTAGCGGCTTTTGTCGGTACGACTATGGCAGCAGCCACTTTTCTTTCCCGTCCGCTATTTATCCAAGGAAAAGGATGGACAAAAGAAAATTTAAAAGATCAACGAAAAGATGCACTGCAAGCAGCCATATTGATTTTTATTATTAGCGGCTCAATTATGGCGGTAGCTGCAGGTGCTTTATTTCATGAGGGCTTGGTTGTCACCAAAGTATTGGACATGGTCAATACTCTTGAACCAATAGCAGGTCGCTTTGCAATTGCTATTTTCTTTATGGGAACATTAAGTGCAGGAATATCTTCCATTTTTCCAATATTAATGATAACACCCTTATTAATTGCTGATTATCAAGCAGGCAAATTGGACACCACTTCAAAACAATTTAAAATACTCGCAGGCATCTCTTGTGTCATAGGATTGGCTGTTCCAATTTTTGGCGGGAATCCAATCGAAATGCAAATTCTGTCGCAAGTTTTTAATGTATTTGTACTACCCCTTGTCATTTTGGGAATTATCATTTTGACAAATAAAAAGGAATTGATGGGGAACCAAAAGGCTGGTATGGCTCTGAATATTGGAATGATATCGTCACTGATTTTTGCCTGTATAATATCATTTAATGGTGTTGTGGCAATTATTGAAAATATGAATTGAAAATGAACAATAAAAATAGCATGTCATCATCAAAGTTTTTAATCCTTGGTATTTTAATTTTACTAAATAGCTGTTCTAATACAGCCAATGATTCTGATAAATCAGCAACTCAAAATACCGTTTTTGCAAGTGACGTTATTCCATTCTTTAATCATTTTAAACTGATTTTAGGGGATGGGTCAAATGTCGGCCATCCAATTGATTTTGAAAATAAGGATTTCTTTTTTACCTCAAATGACCCCGATAGCAATCAGGGGCAGGACTGGGTAGTTTATAAAGCACCCAATGCGGGGAATACACACGGAACTTCAAACAATATAAGAACCGAATTGGCGCAAGCGAAAAAATGGTCTGCCATGTCGGAAAATAAGTTGATCGGCACATGCAAAGTGATGAATGTTTCCACTACGGGTGATGCTCGGGTAGCCGCTTCTTATTCTGTGGTCATAGGTCAGATTCATAGTGCCGATGGGCATGAAAACGAACCATTTAAATTATTTTATAAAAAATTCCCTGGTCACAAAAAAGGATCTGTTTTTTGGAATTATGAAATCAATACAGCAGGTGATGACAATTCAGGCAGATGGGATTATTCTTACCCTATTTGGGGCTATGATATGTCAGTTGTGGGAGAAACTCCAACTGATTTTCCACCTGAACCAGAAGATGGGATTGAATTAGGTGAAGAATTGACTTATGAGGTAGAGGTGAAAGATGGTATTATGAGTTTAAAATTTACGAGTGAAGGGCATGAGACCAAATCGTTTACAAAAAATATAATCCAATCAGAATATACCACAAAGGCTGATATACCTGAGCAAGTTCAAAATTTGTTCGTACCAATTGGTCAAGACGGAGTAGAACGAGAAAATGCCTATACAGATGAGGGGTTATTTTTTAAACAAGGCTGTTACAATCAAACAAACGGAAAAGACCCTGTCGTAAATAAAGTCTGGTGTGCTGGTGCGGAAACGTATGGCGGTGACATTCAAAAGCAATATGAAACTGGCAACTATGCCGAAGTTTGGTTTAAAAAAGCAAGCGTATCCATCAGCGATGATGCTTATTCTAATGAAGGGTATTTCCAGGCTAACGATGGCTTGAGCAAGAAAATAGTTTATCCAAATGAGGTGATTCCATTCATGGATAAATTCAAAATATTATTGGGCGACGGAACGCATATAGAAGACCTTGTTGAGTACCAGCATGAGGAATTTTTCTATACAGTAATTGATGGAACAAGGCGGTGGGTAGTTTATAAAACGCCAAACTCTGGTGTCACTTCAAAAAACTCCAGCAATACGAGAACCGAATTGCACGAAAAAAGAGAATGGATACCGGAACAAGGCGGTAAGTTGACGGGGACTTGTAAGGTATTGCATGTTTCAACTTCAGGCGATGCAAGAGTTGCTGCATCGTATTCGGTAGTGGTTGGGCAAATTCACAGCGGCGAAGGACATGAAAACGAACCTTGTAAAATCTTCTACAAGAAATTCCCAGGCCACAAAAAAGGCTCTGTTTTTTGGAATTACGAAATTAACACAGCAGGCGATGACAATTCTGGAAGATGGGATTATTCATCTGCGGTTTGGGGCAATGATATGTCAGTTATTGGAGAAAACCAGAAGGATTTCCCAGAAGAGCCAAAAGATGGAATTGAATTGGGAGAGGAGTTCAGTTATGAAATCAATGTTCACAAAGGCATTATGTACCTCACTTTTTCAAGTGAAGGACACGAAACAAAAACATTCACCAAAAATCTGATAAAATCGGAATACACCACAAAGGTTGATTTGCCCGAGCAAACTAAAAAACTATTTGTACCAATTGGTCAAGATGGAGTGGAGCGTGAAAATGCCTATTCGGGTGAATTGAATTATTTCAAGCAAGGAGCTTATAATCAAACGAATGGCAAAGCTCCTGAAACAAACATGGTTTGGTGTGCAGGCGCAGAGACCCATGGTGGAGATATTGCCAAACAGTACGAAAATGGAGATTATACAGAAGTTTGGTTTAGAGAAGCAACTGTGGGAGAGGGTTCAGCTCCAAAAAAATAAAAGAAAATTTGTTATTCAAAATTCAAAATATGAGTACAGTAAAACACAGTAAAGAATTCTTCTTCGCAGAAGAAGAAAAATGGGAACAAGTTGACCCAAAAATCCAACGTCAGATTCATGGGACAGATGATAAAATCATGCTTGTTAAGGCTAAATTTGAAGTCGGCGGTGTTGGGCAATTGCACGAACACTATCATTCACAAGTCACTTATGTGGCAAGTGGCGAATTTGAAATGACCATTGGGGATCAAGTGAAACAGATCAAGGCTGGAGACAGCTACTATATCCCGCCCCACGTAATGCATGGTTGTGTTTGTAAAAAAGCTGGGGTATTGATTGATGTTTTTAGCCCTCATCGTGAAGATTTTTTATAGAGTTAACAGGCATCGATTGAATAAATGTAAGGTGTAAAAACCAACTACTGTCAACCGTCTGCCATAAACCATTTAACATGAAACTAAAAGGATTACGCTGGTGGATTATAGGCCTGATCTTTATTGCCACTGTCATAAATTATATTGACAGAACAGCATTTGCTTTACTCTGGCCGCAAATGGGAGAAGATTTAGGAATGGATAAATCAGATTATGCATTCCTGCTCAACGTATTCATGGCAACGTATGCTATAAGTAAATTTCTATCTGGTAGATTGTATGATAAAATTGGCACCAGGATAGGATTTACTCTTTCAATTGTTGTTTGGTCACTTGCGGCTGCTTTTCATGCGTTTGCAAGAGGAATGTTTTCACTTTCAGCAGTACGTGGACTTCTTGGTTTTGGTGAAGCAGGTTTGTGGCCTGGAGCAGTAAAAAGTAATGGTGAATGGTTTCCAGCAAAACAAAGGGCTTTAGCTCAGGGAATATTTAATTCAGGGGCATCAATCGGTAATGTTGTTGCACCAGTTATAATCGTATTCCTATATGCAAAATTTGGCTGGAAAGCAACATATGTCATACTCGGATTACTTGGGTTAATCTGGGTTATTCCTTGGCTAATAATTAATAAAACGAATCCAAATAAACATCCGTGGATAACTGATAAAGAACTAAAGCTTATTGCTGAAGATAGTAGTGTTGAACAGAATGATGATCAGGAGAATAAAGGGAAAAGTCTAAGCTTAGGAAAAATATTAAGTTTTAAAGAATCATGGGGTGTTTTATCATGCCGATTTTTTATCGAACCAATATGGTGGTTCTTTGCCGGTTGGATGCCAATTTATCTCAACGCAAAATTTAATTTAAGTATAGAAGAGATTGGGAATACAATGTGGATTTCCTATTTAATGGCAGCCGCAGGAAGTATTTTGGGAGGTATGTTTACGGAATATGCTATAGGACGACGTTCAGTAAATTTCGGAAGAAAGATAAGTATTGTCATAGGAGGTATTTTAATCATCCTTGCTTTTGTAGGAATTATTCTATTTGTCAAAGAGACAAATTTTATGTTGTTTATCTACTTAGCAGGTGTGGCTCTATTCGGTTTTCAATTTGCAATTGGTAACATTCAAACATTATCAAGTGATTTATTAAAAGGTCCTTCAGTAGGGACTTTAGCAGGATTAGCGGGAACTGTTGCTGCAGTATCGCCAATGATCATGAATTGGTTTATCGGGCAAATTACAAGCGGAGGCTCTTACATTCCTGCCTTTATTGCAATTACTATATCAGTAGGTCTTGGTGTGTTGGCTATATTCATTTTAATTAAAAAAGTGAGATTAGTAGACAATACAACTTAGAGACTGTTTTAAAACCTCAAGCACGTCTGCGAGAATATCTTTTTACTTCAATTTCCCTTTGATTTTCGTCACGTATCTATGGATATGCTCCTCAAATCAAAAGAAAATTGATGCAAAAATTTTATCCCCTCGCCAGCACTTCAGGTTTTAAAACAGCCTCTTAGTAGACTATATAATTTATATGCAAATAAAATTTTAAAATACTTATTTCTCTAACATGGTTTAAATGCCGTAATAACTTCGGAGTAAAACATATAATACCATAAGGATTGACGATTATTTTCAAAACTGTGAGAAATGAAAAATTAAAAGACTTTATAATAATTTAGATTAGGCACTCATTCAAAAAAATAATTTATAAAATCAAAAAAATAATTAAATGAATAAAGTAGCGATAGTAACCGGCGCCACTGGCGGAATTGGTTTTGCGGTAGCAAAAAGATTAGGTAAAGACGGATATACTGTAATATTAAACGGTATTGAAGATGAAGCAGGAGCTAAAAGAGTTGAAGAACTTACCGCAGAAGGTATAACAGCAGAATACTTCGGATTTGATGTAACTAAGGAAGAAGCTGTTACTGAAAACATCACCAAAATTGGTGAGAAGTATGGAAGAATTGATGTGCTTGTAAACAATGCAGGTGGATTAGGTGGAAGATCCAGGTTTGAAGAAATGACAACAGAATTCTACCGTTTTGTAATGGCTTTAAATCTCGATTCTGTATTTTTCGCTTCAAGAGCGGCAATACCTTTTCTTAAAAAAGGGGAGCACCCTACCATAATTAACTATACTTCAAATGCAGCTTGGAATGCTGGAGGGCCGGGAGCTGGAATTTATGGAACATCCAAAGCTGGAGTTCAAACAATAACTAGAGCATTAGCAAAAGATTTAGCGGAATATGGCATTCGGGTAAATGCGGTATCTCCCGGTACAATTGACACACCCTTTCACAAGCAAATTAAATCCACTAAACCAGAAGTTTTTGCTTCATGGGCAAATAATATCATGTTAGGAAGACTAGGCCAACCGGAGGATGTTGCAGGTGTTGTTTCTTTCTTAGCTAGTAAAGATGCCGCTTTCTTAACAGCAGAAACAATTCAGGTCGGTGGTGGCCAAGCATTAGGAATCTAATATTAAAATCAATTCAAATAATACAATGAGTAAATTTAAAGGAAAAGTCGCAGTAGTAACCGGAGGCGCCAGAGATATTGGTAGAGCTATATCAGTTAAATTGGCCAGAGAAGGAGCAAAGGTAGTTGTGAACTATTTTAATTCTGAGTCAGGTGCAACGGAGACAGTAGATGAGATAAAATCATTTGGAGGTGAAGCAATTGCAGTCAAAGCCGATGTGTCAAATTTAAATGACATTAAGAGCTTAAAGGCAAAAACAGTTGAAGCTTTTGGAGATGAGGTTCATATTTTAGTAAACAATGCAGGAGGACTTTTTGCCCGCAAAACATTACAAGAACTCGATGAGTCTTTTTATGACTTGGTGATGAATGTCAATTTCAAATCTACTGTTTTTGTCATGCAGGCATTTGAACCATTAATGGATATAGGCGCCTCAATCATAAACATTTCATCTCAAGCGGCGAGAGATGGCGGTGGCGGTGGATCTTCATTGTATGCTTCTTCCAAAGGAGCGGCAACAACATTCACCAGAGCTATGGCAAAAGAACTCGGCCCGAAGGGGATAAGAGTAAACGCACTTTGTCCGGGTTTGATTGGAACGAAATTTCACGATGATTTTACAAAAGATGAAATACGAACTAAGGTTGCGGGCAGTACTCCTTTAAGACGAGAAGGCAGAGCTGACGAAGTTGCAGATTTAGTCGTTTATTTAGCTTCTGAAAACAGTTCATTCGTGACAGGTGCTAATTTCGACATCAACGGAGGGCTTGCATTTTCTTAAATAAAAATGATTGGAGGACGGAAAGCCTTTTGTCTTCCAATTCTTCAATAATTGTCTTATGAAAAAAATAGTCACCTTCGGTGAAATAATGCTTCGGTTATCACCTCCAGGATTCCAGCGGTTTTCTCAAGCTGCCAGCTTCGACGTAGTATATGGCGGAGGAGAGAGCAATGTTGCTGTTTCGCTTGCCAATTATGGACTGCCAGTCGAATTCGTTACTCGCCTTCCAAATAATGACATAGGCGATTGCGCTGCAATGGAAATGCGAAAGCGAAATGTAGGTACAAAGTATTTTATTCGTGGAGGCGAAAGACTGGGCATTTATTTTCTGGAAACAGGAGCTGTCAGTCGTGGAAGTAAGGTAGTTTACGATCGAGCTCACTCTTCCATTTCTACAGTACAAAAAGGCATGTTCGATTGGGAAGAAATATTCGCCGATGCGCAATGGTTTCACTGGACTGGTATTACGCCAGCCATTTCACAAGGAGCTGCTGAGGCATGTTTGGAAGCCATTCAGGTGGCAAATCGATTGGGAGTGACCGTTTCTACTGATTTAAATTATCGTAAAAATCTTTGGAAATACGGCAAGGAACCAGGCGAGGTAATGCCTGAATTGGTAGCTGGATGTGACGTCATTTTGGGAAATGAAGAAGATGCTGAAAAGCATTTTGGACTTCATCCAGAAGGTGTTGATGTCACAAGCGGGCATTCCGTAGATGCGAAATCCTATCTTTCTGTCCTAAAGCAATTGATGGAAATGTTCCCTCGAGCAAAAAAAGTGATAACAACCCTCCGAGGTAGTATCAGCGCATCCCATAATACTTGGTCTGGCGTCCTGTACGATGGGAATAATCTTTATGAAGCACCAACCTACGACATCACACATATCGTTGACCGGGTCGGTGGTGGCGATAGTTTTATGGGCGGACTGATTTATGGACTATTAAATTGGCCTGATGACAATCAAAACGCCCTTAATTTTGCTGTTGCAGCGTCGTGCCTTAAACATACAATTTTTGGTGACGCTAATTTGGCAACTATAGACGAAGTTGAGAAACTAATGAGCGGCGATGCCAGCGGTCGAGTGAGCAGATAATAAAGGTTTGAAGGTGTAAGGGTACAATGGTTTATCGAAATCAAAGCTGGAAATCCGTTGTACCCTTACACCTTCAAACCGACACCGTTTAACTAAAATATATGTCAAGATTCACAAGAATTCAGGTAGCTCAAAAAATGGAAGAGCAAGGTATGGTGCCACTTTTTTATCATTCCGATATTGACATCTGTAAAAAAGTAGTGACGGCCTGTTACAAGGGAGGGGCAAGGCTTTTAGAATTCACTAATAGAGGTGATTTTGCACATGAAGTATTTGCTGATTTGAATAAATATTGCGAAAAAGAATTGCCTGAAATGATCCTTGGTGTTGGCTCTATCACTGATGCTGGGACCACGGCGATGTTTTTGCAAATAGGCGCAAACTTTATAGTCACTCCCTCTCTAAGGGATGATATTGCAATAGTGTGCAACCGACGAAAGGTCTTGTTTTCGCCTGGTTGTGGCTCGCTCACGGAAATTGGTCGTGCAGAAGAACTGGGATGTGAGATTGTAAAACTATTTCCGGGAGATGTCTATGGTCCAGGCTTTATCAAAGCCATAAAAGGTCCACAACCGTGGACAAGCATAATGCCTACAGGTGGCGTTTCACCTGATTTTGATAATTTGAAAATGTGGATGGATGCTGGAGCTACCTGTGTTGGCATGGGCTCAAAATTAATGGCTAAAAACGCTGAAGGAAATTTTGATCTGGTTAAGATTGAAGTATTGACTCGAAACGCGTTGAGCCATATTCAAAAAATTAGAAATGGTGGCTGATATTTTCGCTTGAGTCCTTTGTCACTTAATGCTCCATACTATGCAACCATCCCATCGGTGCTCCTGTTCTTCTGATAGTCATTCACCAAAAGCATCGCCATCATGAAGTCAATATTCCTCTTTTTAACGGTTGTATATTTTTCTCCAATTATAGCTCAAGAAAAAGACCCTCACTTTACTAAGAGCATCTTTTTTGGTGGAGGAAATTATTACATCGACCACCAACAAATTCAGGAATTGAATATTTGGCTGGACGGATTTCCAGGATTGGAAGGATATGACATTCTCATTCATAGCCATACAGATGATATTGGCAGCTTGGATTATAACCAGAAGCTTTCACAGATGCGGACGCAGGCTGTTATAAGAGTTCTTGAAAAAAGAGGGCTTCGGCCCGAGACAATTTCAAAAGAAGATTTTGGCGAATTGAATCCAGTTTATGATAATTCAACCTTCGAGGGCAAATTGAAAAACCGTCGATCAGATGTGATTTTAATTCCTCCAAATTCATAGAAATTCTAAAACAGTTCCCACCTAAAATTAGCATCCTAGCATCTTTGTAGTTGTAAGTTAAACACGGAAGATGCTATATCCGTTATTAGTAGTATAAACTGCTACCCATTAAATTCACTACCAGCATTTGACTGAGAAAAACCTTATAGCAGCCTGTAAAAAACAGGATCGGCGAGCACAAAAACTGCTCTACGAAAAGCATGCACCTACCATGCTTGGGGTTTGTCGGAGGTATGTAAAAAACGATGAAGAAGCTGAAGATGTAATGGTCGAAGGGTTTTATAAAGTTTTGACAAAAATTGATATGTACAGCGGTGAAGGGAGTTTTGAGGGGTGGGTCAGGCGCATTATGGTAAATGAATCATTGATGCATTTGAGAAAGGCAAATCATTTTAGGTACACAGAAGAGGTAACCCCAACCCTTAATATCTCTGAAAATCCAACTGTAGTCAATGAACTGGCTGCCTCTGAAATTATAGGATTGTTGGATGAATTACCCACAGGGTATAGAACGGTATTCAATTTATATGTTGTTGAAGGCTACAAACACCGTGAAATTGCTGAAGAACTAGGAATAAGCATCAATACTTCCAAATCACAGCTGATATTGGCAAAAAAAAGAATGGAAGAATTGGTAGGCAAGCGATTGGGGATCACATCCAATGGGTGAATAGGTGAATGGGTGAATGGGTGAAAATTAAGAAATAGAAATATAGAATAGTCCTTTAAGTTTTAGAATTATGAAATCACAAACAAATATTGAATCAGCATTCAAGAATGCTGAGAAAGGGTTGACAGTCCAGCCCACGCCTATTGCTTGGCAAAAATTAGAACGGCGATTGGGGAAAAGTAGGCCTAAAAATGGAGCTATAGTTTCAATGTATAAATGGATGGCTGTTGCTGCTTCACTGTTAGTAATTGTATTCAGCATGTTGATATGGGGAGGGTCTAATGATCTTGCTTTTGACTACATGCCTACCATCGTTGAAGAAATCAGGAACGAAACAGATTGCACCCCATACTGCTTGTTATTAGAAGGTAGAAAAGACTTGCCATCTTATTATGCAGCACCGATATTTTCTGAATGGAATTGAAATACAAATCCAGTTTTTTACTAGTTTAATTGAAAATCATAAACTCGCCTTAAAGACGGAATTTGAAACCATAATTTAGTTGGTTTCATCCCGATGTTGACCCAATTCTTAAGTAGGTTTCTTTTTTGACAGCATTAATAATTGCCTCCCTATCTACAGGAACTGTTTCCCCCGCTACAATCAAGGTATTAACTCGCTCATCTATACTATCAAACAGCCAATCCACTATCACATCAATTGAATCCTCTTCGCTGAAAGTTAGATACATCCTAATAGATTCCTGAAATCCAATACGGCGGCCAAGGTGGCCTTCATCAATAACTATGGAAGCATTGGTACTGGGAATATTAAAGCTATCCCCATATTCCAACCATCGGTATTGCGAGCCAAATAAATGGTACTTCAAATCTTTATCAGAAGTGATAACTTCGATCTTTATGCTTTTCCCTGCAAACACCGCATTCGGGTGCATAAAGTCATTTTTATTTTCATTTTTTATTGAGCTTGATGCAAGTGACTTACCCCCGAGGTAGGATTCTATTTTTTCTGATAAAGATTCAATCTGCTGAAATTTTTCAGTCGCCATTTCCTTCACAGCATCGTTTTCCATATGCTCGAAATTATCCGGATGAAACTTCAATCTAAGCTTTTTCAACTTGGACTTAAATTCAACTATTTCAAGCTCTTCTATTGGCAATCCAAACAGCTTGATTATTTCCTGCTTTTCAGTATTAGTGAAATAAATGGAAGGCATTAACGACTGGTTTTATTAACTCGGTATTTTTACAAATTGCATGAAAGCACTTTTTGTTCGATGCTTGAAAGTATCATTCGTCCCCAACCTTATAGCCGGGGACGAATAAAAACGAAGTTTAACTCATTCCGTCAATAATATCCCCGATCCCGCCAATGACACTTCCTTCTCCTTTACGTTTGCCTCCATAATGACTGGCATATCGAAGTACTCGATTAGCTAATCGGCTAATTGGAAGTGACTGAATCCAGACTGTCCCTGGTCCTCTGAGGGTAGCAAAAAACAATCCTTCTCCTCCAAAAATGGTATTTTTTATACCACCAACAAACTCGATATCATAATCTATTTGACCAGCATAGGCTACAACGCAACCTGTGTCAATTTTTATGGTTTCGCCAATTTCAAGCCTGCGTTCGAATACCATCCCTCCTGCATGTACGAATGCCATTCCGTCACCTTCTAACTTTTGCATGATAAACCCCTCTCCTCCGAAAAGTCCAGTACCAAGTTTTCTTTGGAGCTCAATTCCAACGGCCACTCCTTTCGCTGCACATAGAAATGCATCCTTTTGACAAACAACTTTTCCACCGAGTGCATATAAATCAAGGGGAATGATTTTTCCTGAGTAAGGCGCTGCAAAACTGACATGCTCCTTCCCTACCCCAGTGTTTGTAAAAGCCGTCATAAATAAACTTTCACCTGTTAAAATTCGCTTTCCTGCACTAAACAACTTGCCAACAAAACCTCCAGTAGACTCACTTCCGTCTCCAAAAATCGTGGCCATTTGTATATCCTCATTCATCATCATAAAACTGCCACTTTCAGCGATAACTGTCTCATTCGGATCCAGTTCAATTTCAACGAATTGCATTTCCTCTCCATGAATCTTGTAATCTATTTCGTGATTTTGCATTTGAAAAATGTTTAAAAAGGTTAGAAAAAATTGAGGCTACAAATGTTAACAATGAACACCAAAGGAGCAAAAAAAATCTATAAATCAAAGCCAATCGGTTACAGAAGTATATAAATTTTCATTTTGAATGCCTATCAAGGCTTAACGGCGCAGAGCGCCAATCCCGTTGGTAGAAACAATAATAAACAGATAAGCAGCGCAGAGCGACGCCCCTTTTGGTTCTCGGCTTGATTGGCTAAATGAAGTGTCGCTTTGCGCCTTGAACGCCTGATTCGCATTTTGATAAATACTTAATTCAATTGGTGCAAAGTGGTGAATATGATTGGCCATCGCTTTAGGCAACATGAGTGATTTAGAAAAAAACTTCCTGTGCAACTCGATAGGTGTTGGTATGTGCCTCTACAACATGGGCAATTCTTTCAGCATAACCTCCTCCCATACTTATGGCTACTGGCAAGTTATTTTTTTTACAAATTTCGAGTACAATCTTATCTCGCTCTTTACAGCCTGATAGGCTCATTCCGAGGCGGCCCAACTTGTCTGATTTCAATACATCCACGCCTGAAAGGTAAAAAACAAAATCAGGTTCTACTTCTTCCAACAGTGTGGGCAATGTATTGGATAATACTTTCAAATAAAACGAATCCTCTGTTCCATCAGCCAGCCCAATATCCAAATCTGAGACTTCTTTACGAGCTGGATAGTTTTTCTCACCATGCATAGAAAATGTAAAAACCCGGTTTTCATTTCGGAAAATCTGTGCAGTTCCATTTCCCTGATGTACATCTAAATCAATGATTAGGATTTTTTTTGAAAGACCTTTTTTGAGAAGGTAATTGGAAGCGATTGCAAAATCATTCAATAAGCAAAACCCCTCGCCTTTATAAGTAAAAGAATGATGTGTACCTCCTGCGATATTCATTGCACAGCCATATTGCTTGGCAAACAAAGCGCATTGGACAGTCCCGTTTGAGATATGGGTGCCCCGCTTTACCAAGGCCTCAGTCATAGGAAATCCAATAGCTCTAATTTCCTTTTTTGTGAGTTGCTGAGTTTTGAGTTTTTCCCAATAGCTTTTTTCATGAGTCCATAAGATGACTTCCTCGTCCAGTGGTGCTGGCTCGAAAAAATTGCTGTTTGTAAGTGTTCCTTCATACACGAGTTGTTCTGGAAGCAGTTCGTACTTAATCATTGGAAACCGATGACCTTCCGGGACGGAATACTTGTAAACAGATGACCAAGCGACTTTGAGCATTATTGTAGAATATTGTGTTTTCTAAATGTCAGCGGGTTGACAATATAAGCTGACTATCATAAATTATTGCAACCTTAAAACATATTGCATTTCTCCTGATGTACAATCTTTTATCCAACCAAAGTGCGCATAAAGTAAATACAATTAAGCTGCTAGCTAAGCCCAGTTCCTAAAAATTATTATATCACCATAAATACTGAATTATGAAAAATGTTTTCACCCTCTGCTTTACCCTGATACTTACAGGGTTTCAACTAAATGCTCAAAATCTAAATCTGCCTCCTGCTTCAAAACAAGCTGCCGTAGCAGAATGGATTGGCCTTACCAAAGTAGCAGTCCATTATCATCGGCCAGGCGTAAAAGGACGAGATGGCCAAATATTCGGAGGTACTATCGTGCCTTTCGATGAAGGCAATCCAATTCCATGGCGTGCTGGCGCCAACGAAAATACAACCATCTATTTTGGCGATGCAGTAACGATTAATGGCCAGGAATTACCTGCTGGAAAATATGGATTCCACACAATTCCCGGCGAAAATGAATGGACTTTGATTTTTTCCAAAAACAACCATTCTTGGGGAAGCTATTTTTACGACAAGAGTGAAGATGCGCTACGAGTAACTGCCAAGCCATCAAAAGGAGAATTTACAGAATGGCTTTCATACGACTTCGTGAACCAAACAGATAACAGTGCAGATATAAGATTGCGTTGGGATTATACACAGGTTTCTTTTACTGTGGGTGTGAATGTACATGAAGCAACAATGGCAAGCCTTAGTAAACAATTGGAAGGACTCGATGGATTCAACCCACAATCCTATGCAGCAGCAGCTCAGTACTGCGTAAATTCTGGGAAAGACCTTGAGACTGCATTGACTTGGTCTGATCGTTCTATCGATCCAAATTTTGGAGGCCAGAAAACTTTCCAAACCATGAGCACGAGATACATGGTATTAAGCAAGATGGAAAAGAAAGAAGATGCCAAATCTGCATGGGATGAATCACTTGCACTCGGCAATATGACGGAGCTTCATCAATGGGCACGCCAAATGATTGGAGCAGGTCAAAATGAAAAAGCACTGAAGGTTTTCAAGATTAATCGTGAAAGAAATCCTGATGACAAATACACAACGGTTGTAGGGTTGGCTAGAGGGAATATGGCTAATGGCAACTATGAGGAAGCGGCAAAATACTTCAAGAAGGCTACAGAAGGATGCCCACCACAATATGCAAGTTTTTATGAAGACCTTGCAAAACAGTGTGAGGAGAAATTGCACAAAGGCGGATAAACTAATTTTAAGAACTGAATAGATATCGAGTGTCTCCATAATGAGTTGGAGACACTCTTTTCTTTATACCGCAACTTCTGCTTTTATATGAGGATATGGATCGTAGTTGGTAAGTGTAAAATCTTCATATTGAAAGCCAAAAATATCTGTTACGTCCGGGTTAATGGTCATTTTGGGCATTGGCCTTGGTTCTCGGCTCAGTTGAAGTTCCACTTGTTCCAAGTGATTGGAATAAATATGGACGTCACCAAATGTATGTATGAATTCGCCCGGCTCAAGGCCACAAACTTGAGCAACCATTAAATTGAGAAGCGCATAAGAAGCAATATTAAATGGGACTCCAAGAAATACATCTGCCGACCGTTGGTACAATTGACAGGATAATTTGCCATCAGCAACATAAAATTGAAACATTGCATGGCATGGGCTCAAATGCATATGTGGTAAATCACCCACGTTCCAAGCATTGACAATAATACGACGGGAGTCTGGATTGTTTTTAATCAAGTTTATCGCTTGCTCAATTTGATTAATCACCCTACCGTCGTTCGCTTCCCAGCGTACCCATTGCTTGCCGTAAATTGGGCCAAGTGATCCATCTTCGCCAGCCCATTCATTCCAAATTCTCACACCGTTTTCCTGTAAGTATTTTACATTCGTGTCTCCATTTAAAAACCAAAGTAGTTCATAGATAATGGATTTTAGGTGCAATTTTTTGGTAGTTACCATTGGGAAACCTTTTTTCAAGTCGAATCTCATCTGGTAACCAAAGGTGGAAATAGTTCCAGTGCCAGTGCGGTCGCTTTTTTCTGAACCATTCTTAAGTATATGCTTGAGCAGGTCGTGATATTGTTGCATGAATGAAATTTCTTTGAGTGATAACTTTTTAAAGCTATTTGGAATTAACACTTTTGAGAACAGCAGGAATAAAAATTAATCGTTTACATTCCAAAACAAATAAGCTGCGTTCAAAGTTAAATCGATTGTTTTTACATTACAAAAGTATGCAGACAGATAGAAAAAATAAGATTCCTCTTCTATTCGCAATAATGTTTTTATCTATAAATACATTTTCTCAGTCAAATGCAGACTGGGAATTAAAACGCGATAAAGGAGGAATAAAGGTGTACATGAGAGAGGTTCCGGACAGTGACATCAAAGAATTAAAATTTGAAACGGAGATTGAAGCTTCATTGAATGCGGTTGCTGCCATACTTACTAATGTAGAAGGGTTCGATGATTGGGTGTATGCAAGTGTCATTTCCAAAACCATTAAAAAAGTCTCTGACACTGAAGTATTTTACTACACTGAAATAGATTTTCCTTGGCCCATGAGCAATCGAGACCTCATCCTTCATTCTAAATTCTGGCAAGATCCACATACTTTGTCTATCCATTCTAAAACAAGCTCAGAACATACTTTAGAACCTGAAATAGATGGTATCGTAAGAATCACTAAAACAGATATTCATTGGATATTCACACCGATAGGAAATGGCAGGGTCAAAATAGATTATTATCTAAATTCAGACCCTGGAGGCAGTATCCCGGTTTGGATGATCAACTTGGCAGCTGATCAAGGCCCTCTTCAAACTATGATTAAGTTTAAGGAGGAAATTGCTAAGGAAAAGTATAGAAATGCCAAACTCGCATTTGTTCAAGAGTTCGATTAATATCTCCTTCTAATTGCAAGCTCTCAGTGATTTTGAATTATTCTCCCTTCTTCTGGCGAAAAGGTGCTAATAAATAATAATCTTTGCCCTTTCACCAATATTTATTGCTTCCACTTTCAAGCTATTTTCAATGATCCAAATTTTTGTTACCGGAGGAACATTTGACAAAGAATACAACTATATCTCAGGTGGCCTCTATTTTAAAGACACCCATATTCCGGGAATGCTAAACAGAGGGCGTTGCAGCATTGATTTCAATGTAAAGACGCTGATGATGGTTGACAGTCTTGAAATGACCGACTCAGACCGGGATATTATAGCACATAACTGCAAGCGAAGTAACACTGACAGGGTGCTAATTACACATGGTACAGATACAATGGTTGAAACAGCTGAATATCTCGCAAGTAAAAAAATGGAAGATAAAACCATAGTATTGACAGGAGCCATGGTTCCTTATGCATTTGGTACTTCCTCTGATGGTTTTTTCAATCTCGGTAGTGCAATTGCATTTTTACAAACTCTACCTCCAGGCGTGTATGTAGTTATGAACGGCAGGCATTTCAAATGGAATAAAGTAAAAAAGAATAAAAGAACTGGATATTTCGAAGAAATAAGTTGATTTGTACGTCCAGCCATTGTGCCCCATTTTCTTCAAATTATTAAGCCTGCAATGTATTGTAATTCGTGCTGCCTAAACATTCAATTGACTTGCCGCTTTTTGTAATATTGCAAACCAATAGATTTCATAATCGCATTCTTAGCACCAAAACTCCAAACTAACTAAAAATCAACGTTTTACGATTTCAAAGTTAATTAACTGCAATATCTATTATGAATCGACACTTACTTCCGGCGACTTTGATTTTGGCAGCCTGCCTACAATTCTTGAATATTCAAGCCCAATCTACTACTCCTGCCTTTTACGAAACCAATTCAATTCAAGATATAAAGATCACATTCGAAGTAAATGACTGGCAATACAGGCTCGATTCACTGAGATTTAATAATGATGGCTTTTTAGTAGGTGATGTAGAAATAAATGGGGAGCTCTTTAAGAATGCAGGTATACAATATAGAGGCACTAAATCATTTCGTACTGGTGCAGGCAGGAATCCTTTTAATATTAAACTGGACTATTCGGTCAAAGGCCAAAACCTTTCTGGCTATACCACTATAAAGCTTTCAAGCGCTTTGCGGGACCCAAGCCTTGTCCGTGAAGTCCTTGGCTATGAAATCGCCAGATCCTACATGGCAGCACCGTATGCTAATTATGCAAGAATTACGATTAATGGGGAGTTTTATGGATTATTGGTCAACATAGAATCAGTACAAGACCCTGTATTTAGAAAGCGACTATTTGGATCGTCAAACAATGCCTTTTTCAAAGCAAATGAGGTTTTAGGAAATGAAGATGTTGACGGGTGTAAAAACAATATTTACGCTTCACTCCAATACGAAGAATTGCCAAAATGCTACGCCAACAATTTCTTGAAATTATCAGAGCATGGGACGAAAGATTTGATAGACCTTGCCAAGAATCTTGACAACAAACCAAACGCAATTGAGTCAATACTCAATGTAGATGCAACGCTTTGGATGCATGCATTCAATAATGTGCTGGTAAACTTGAGTAGTTATTCTGGAAATAAGTCTGTGAACTATTTTTTATATCAAGACAATGATGGAAAGTTTACTCCAATTATCTGGGATATGAATCTTGCCTTTGGTAGCTATAAAAATATAGGAACTGGATCTGATTTAAAGACTAGGCAATTATTCTCGCTCGACCCTTTATTACATAGTGACAACAATTCAAAACCTTTGATCGAGCGATTGCTCCAAAACAATAATTACCAGAAGGTTTATATTTCCCATTTACGCACTATTCTCTACGATTATTTCACAAATGATAAATATATAGAGCGAGCAAAAGAGTTGCAGACAATGATTAAAGTTGATGTTATCAATGATCAAAATAAGTTCTATGATTTAGATGATTTTGAAAATAGCTTAGAAAAAGTAATTGGTAAAAACAGCAAAATCCCTGGCCTTGAATGGCTGATGTCAAAACGAACTGACTACTTAAAAAAACATCCTAAATTGACCGTTTTCCCATCACAGATCAATAGCATTGAAGTAGCTACAAGAGAGCCTTTTTCTGATAAAAAAGTCAACAGTTTCAAAATAACTGCTACAGTGGGTCAATTCCCTAAAAAGGTAACTTTAATGTACCGGTTTAGCGAGAATGAAAAATTTTCTGCCGCATCTATGAATCTAAATTCAATTGGGGATTATGAAACGGTTATTACTCCTAAGAACGGTGAACGATCAATTGACTATTATATCATCGCAGAAAATGCAAGTATGGTAAGTTACAGTCCGCCAAATTACATGTGGGAGCATCATCATACTTCACTTGAAGAACTCAACAAATAGTTCATACAAACACAGTAAACTTCAGTATGAAAAATATCCTTTTTTTAGCCTTTTTTTCGCTTTTCGCTTTCATAACAGTGAACGCTCAAGACCTGTACGACTTAGATCATATTCCTGAAATTCGAATAACTTTTGAAGAATCAAATTGGGAAGAGTTGTTGGATAAAATGAAGGAGAAGGGAAATAAAAAGAGGTTGACTGCTACTGTGACTATTGATGGACAAGAATTCAAAGAGGTTGGGGCGAGGTACAAAGGCAACAGTTCCTATAATAATCCAAAAAGTAAAGGGCATAAAAAACTCCCATTCAATCTAAAGGCTGATTACAAAAACAAGAAACAATCTTTCCCTGGTGGTTTTGAAACGATCAAGCTATCCAATGTTTTTAGGGATGCAAGTTTTACCAGAGAAGTGATTTCTTATGAAATTGCCCGCCAATATATGCCTGCCCCTCTTTGCAATTTTGCCAAAGTTTATGTGAATGATGAATACATAGGCCTTTACAATAACACACAGGCCGTAGATGATATATTACTAGAAAATTCATTTGGGACTGATAAAGGATCGTTTTTTAAATGTGACCCAGAATATAGTATTTTGAAAAAATTAGAGGCACGGAATTGTCCTGTTGGAGATAAGGCTTCGTTAATGTATTTAGGTGAAGATAAAGACTGCTATGTAGGTTGGTATGAGCTGGAAAGTAAAGATGAAGCTGCATGGAGTGAGCTCATTGAGCTTATCAAAACCCTAAACCTGAATCCAGAAGGAATTGAAAAAGTGATGAATGTGGACATGGTACTTTGGATGCATGCATTCAACAATGTATTGGTCAACTTAGATAGTTACACAGGAAGGTTAAGCCATAATTACTATTTATACAAAACACCTGATGGGCTGTTTACGCCACTCGTTTGGGATATGAATATTTCTTTGGGAGGTTTTAACTATGATGGCTTGAAAAAAGGAGCATTGGACAATAATGAATTGCAGGAATTTAGCATGTTCGCTCATTATAAAACCAAAAATGAAAAACGTCCACTGATCACCAACCTTTTTGCAAATCCATTTTACCGAAAAATATATGTTGGGCATTGCAAGACCATTGTAGAAGAGAATTTTGCCAATGGCAAGTATCTTGAATTAGGTAAAAGAATTCAGTCGATTATAGATGAGGCTGTATTAAATGATCCAAATAAACTGTATTCGTACGATGACTTTAAGAAGAACTTAATGGCATCTGTGAACATCGGATATTCTGATATAATTGGTATAGAAGAATTGATGTCCGCTCGAACATCTTATCTGATGGATCATCCACTCTTCAACGGAACCAACCCAGTTTTTGGAGATACCTATGCAAATCATTCTGATGGTGACATCTTTTATTCTGCTGACATCCAAGATGCTGAAACTGCCTGGGTCTTTTACCGTCAATCAAATGCAAGTCCTTGGAAGAAAGAAGAAATGCATGATGATGGAACTGGAAATTGGCGAGCATCTTCAAAAGGTACACCTGGAATGCAATACTATTTTGTTGGAGAAGGAAATCGTCTAGCTACGCATAGCCCCGAAAGGGCCAGTCATATATTCTATACTGTGGAATAAATTTGCATTCCGAATTCCAATAATATCACTCTTTAAAGTGTCTCCCATTTATTATTTCGTTATTTTCATTGATGAAAATACAATATTGGTTGATAATGTAGCCAAATCAACTCACTATTTTCTTTTGTAAAACAAATCTTATTGCCATCTTTGCGCAGCCTATTTTTAGATTTGGTCTCGCTCTACCTTTATTTTAATGACCAAATACAAAACTTCACTTTTCTTTGTACTACTTTCCCTGGTAAAATCTGTTAGGTTGAATCGAATGCTCATAAAAATTACTTGTATGAAAATTTTTACACCTATCGTATTGTTGGCTTTAGCTTGCCTAATGATACCTCAATCTCTAATTTCTCAATGTAGCACAACCCCCTGCCCTCCAGGACAGCCCATGTGGGATCAGGATCCAATGTTGGCGTGTGTTGCTGCAAATGAAAATGAACTGGACTGTTATAGTGGAACCATGCCAACTGGTGGCGTTATAAATTCTGGTCCTCCGACCTGGTGTACAACAGTAGAGAACAACATATTCTTTGCTTTTACAGCTACATCTGCATTTGTAACATTCGATATTGCTGTTCCAGCTTGTGCAACAGGAAACGGATTACAAGCAGCCATTTTATCAACTACTAATTGTATTGATTTCGCCTTTGTATCAGATTGTGTTGGAAATATCAATCAAGGTACGACTGCTCTAATCACAAATAATATCCCGCTTAATCCAGGTGAAACTTATTTCCTAATGCTTGATGGCCAAGCAGGAGCTGTGTGTGATTTTAGTATAAATGGTGGTTTACCTTCTGAAATACCTGGCCAAGATGTTTGTATTGGAGCAAACCCAATCGGTGTTTATACAAACACAGCAAACGCTACTTGGACTATCAATCCACCTAATGCGGGTATATTCCAAGGGCCTAATACCAATGTAAATTCAGTAACTGTCGAGTGGACAATTCCAGGTACACATGAATTGTGTGCTACAGCTTGCCCTGGATCTGATCCAGTATGCATTTTAGTTACTGTTGGCCAGGTTGCTAACGTAACAGTTGGGCCTGAAATCATTTGTGAAGGTGAACTACTGGCATGTGGAGGTAATGTTTATACTCAAACAGGTGTGTATACAAACGTCTTAATCGGTCCAGATGGTTGCGATAGTATTGTAACCTGCATAGTCGAAGCAATTCCTACTCAATATATGCCTCCTCAATTTGTGGCTATTTGCGATTTAGAAGAGGCGTCTATTTGTGGTCAAAGCTACTCTTCAACAGGTTCATATTCAGAAATTTGTACAGGAGTCATGGGTTGTGATAGTATAGTTACTTTAGAACTTACGGTACTTGATCCATCCGTTATTTTAGAGCCGCCAATTGAAACAGGATGTGGTGCAAACTGGTCGGCTATTTTGAGTGCAGCAAACTCAAACTGGATTGACCCGCCAGCTCAACACACTGTTCTTTGGACAGGCCCAGGTATAGTCGGAGATGACGACCAACCAGTTATCACTGTTAATGTACCTGGCACCTATTGTTTCAATGTACAGCATGAATTGTATGGAACAACATGTGAAGCTGAAGAATGTATTGATGTACAGCCAAGCCTTCTACCAGTCAATCCACCTGACTTAGATGGAGAAACTATTGTTTGTGGAGGTTTAGAAGAATATGTAGCCTCTCCTAATGGGGGTGGTACACCTGAAGGCTTTACCTGGACTACCCCGAATGGCGAGCCTTTTACAGTTATTGACTTTTTTACAATTGAAGTAGATTGGACTGGCTCAATTGGAGGCGAGCTATGTGTCTCTGGTTATAATGCATGCGGGCCAAGCGATCCAACCTGTCTTACTATCTCCGTTGGTGGCGCACCTCCAACTCCAATCATAGATGGACCAAGTGATGTATGCGAAGGAAATGTTTACACCTTTACTCATTTAAACCCATCATTTGGAGCTACATGTACTTGGACCGTACCTCCTGGAGCTTCGTTTAGCCAAACAGATACTACTATCGTTGTTGATTTTGATGGCGCATCCAGTGGCGACATTTGTATTACTTGCACCGATCAGTGTGGAACGACACCACAAGTTTGCATGCCAGTAACGGTGAATGTACCTCCTATTGCTCCAACATTTAGTAGCGGCCCAGACGAAGTATGCGCTACGGAAATCGCTGAATATTGTGTTGATCTTGTCCCAGATGCTGACAGTTATACTTGGACAACTCCAGCTGGAACATTAGTTGATACAACAAATTGTATAGATATCGATTGGTCAAGTTTAAATGGAGGAAATGTTTGCGTTACAGCAAACAATGAATGTGGTTCAAGTCTACAAACTTGTATGATGGTGACCATAATAGATTCTCCAACCGCAACATTAAGCGGCACAGGTGCAGTTTGCGCAGGTAGCGGAGACACTATTGAAATGACCATCATTCTTACGGGTACCGCACCTTGGACCGTAACTTATACGATTGATAATGTATTACAGACTCCAATAACAAATATTCAATCAAGCCCATATACTCTTCATGCTACTCAAGTAGGTGATTATGCGCTTGCATCGGTAACAGATGGTGGAATTTGCCCAGGTTCAGTTAGCGGTACAGGCCAGATTACTGAAAACGCTTTACCGACTGCCAACCTTTCTGGTTCTGGTGATATATGCAATGGAAGTGGCAATCAAGTCGATTTGACTATAGACCTAACAGGAGCAGCACCTTGGGAAGTTGTTTATGTAGGAGGCAATGGTAATCAATCAACTTTAAATATTAATGCAACTCCTTTCACACTACCAATAGGTCAAGGAAATGCAGGTACTATAATTTTGATAAGTGTGGTTGATGATAATGGCTGTGAAGGCACAGTAAGTGGCAGTGGACAAGTAAATGTACTATTTGCTCCCACAGTAAGTATGGTAATCACCACCTGCGATCCTACCAACACGATGTATACCGTTTCATTTACTATCTCTGGTGGTGACACCATGAGCTACTCAGTTACTCCTAATGATGGAACGCTGGTTGGTAATGTTTTCACAAGTAACGATATACCTTCTGGTAGTGGTTATTCATTTGTTGTGACAGATGCAAATGATTGTAATCCAGTAACAGTCTCAGATAATATTGTTGTTTGTGATTGTACAACATCTGTTGGTGAAATGGATCAAACTACACTTGATACATGTGGCATCGGTCCAATTACTGGATTTATTTATGACAATACCAATGAAGTACTGGATGGAGATGATGTACGGATGTTTGTTCTGCATAGTGGAAGCTCAGCTGATATTGTGCCACCAATTTTCTCTGTTACTACAACTCCGACAGCCACATTTGACATGGCAACGATGACTTATGGCACAACTTATTACATGTCAGCTGTCGTTGGAAATGGTGGAGGAGCACAAGGAATTGATCTAACAGACCCTTGTTTGGCTGTTGCGCAGGGAACTCCAGTTATTTTTTACGAAGTACCAACCGCTACAATGAGCGGAAGTGCTGAAATTTGTGTTGGAGAAAATGCTGAGTTGACATTCAATTTGACAGGCGTTTCGCCATGGACCGTAATAATTAATGGCCAACAAGTTTCAAATATTTTCACCTCTCCACATGTGCATACCGTATCTCCAAATTCAACTACAACTTATGTTTTAACAGAAGTTATAGATGCCAATTGCAATAATACCGCAACTGGTAGTGAGACTGTAACGGTAAATACTTCACCGACTACTTCACCAGCTATTGTAACATGTAATGGTGCAGGTACTGGGTATACAGTGTGTTTTGACATATCGGGTGGTGATCCATCTTGTTATTCTGTAACACCACTAGATGGAACTTTGACAGGAAATACTTTCTGTAGCAATGAAATCCCAGATGGCGATGGATACTCGTTTGAAGTTTCCGACTGTAATAATTGTCCATCTGTGATTGTAGCCGACCCATTGGTGGATTGCACATGTATTTCCGTTGCTGGAAATATGGATGCTACAGAGTTAGATGTATGTGAGGATGCAACTGCGGATCCAGCATATCTTGGAGGAGAGGTACTTGATTCTGATGATGCATTATGTTTTGTACTTCACGATGGTTCAGTCCCACTCACACCGATAGCTACCAATAGCTCGCCATCCTTTACATTTGATCCGGCAACTATGACTATTGGAACTACCTACATTGTATGTCCGGTAGTTGGGAATGACAATGGCAGTGGTTGTGTCGATTTAAGCGATCCATGTTTAAGCATTGGTGGCTGCGCAGAAATTACTTTCAGGGCAATCCCAACCGCAACTTTGCAACCTGGAACGGATATTTGTTTAGGCGAAAATGCAAATCTAAGTGTATCATTTACTGGCTCTGGGCCATGGACATTCACTTACGAAGACGATCAAGGTAATTCAGAAACTTTACAGGCTTCTAATAGTCCATTCTCTATCCCAGTTACTCCTGGTGCGACTACAGACTATACTTTGACTGGTATGGACGGTAAATTCTGTCCGGGTACAGTAAGTGGTCAAGCTACAGTTACGGTGCATGAAGCTCCTCAGGTAATAGCTGTTACTCAAGATTGTAATCCTAGCGCTACTGCATTTACGGTTACCATTGAAATTGCAGGAGGAGATGCCAATTCATATGATGTCTCACCAAACAATGGTATGCTGAATGGCAATATTTTCACAAGTAATCCATACTTAAACGGTGGGTCTTATTCATTTGAAATTGATGACCAATTCCAATGTGGCCCTGTTGATGTTAGTGGATTGTTTAATTGTGAATGTTTGACTGATGCTGGTCAAATGACTGCAGGAGTAGCAAGTTTCTGTGTGGATACGCTTGCGCAAGTCAGCCCATCTACAAACTTCAATCTGGACCCTGATGATGTATTGGTCTATGTATTACACACAAATAGTGATACGACATTAGGAACAGTGATCGCAACAAGCGACATTCCAGAATTTGATTTTGATCCTGCAACAATGAGTACTGGTGTAACATACTACATAAGTGCAATTGCAGGAAACGATAATGGAAGTGGAAATGTGGATTTGAATGATCCATGTTTTGATGTTTCCGCAGGCACACCTGTTGTATTTAACGACCTTCCAACTTTGGCTGTGAGTGGGGAAACGACAATATGTAATGGTGAGACGACAATGGTTACATTCACGCTTACCGGTATTGGTCCATTTTTGATCACTTATGAGGTGGATGGCAATTTGCAACCTGCAATTCCTGTCCCAAATCCTGGAACATTCGAAGTACCTATTGCTCCGTCTTTGAGCACTCAATATTCACTGGTTTCAATTGCAGATCAAGGTACGGGTTGCTCTAATTCGGCAACAGGAACTGTAGATATTACCGTGAACGAACCAGTCAATGCAGGTGATCCATATGGTGATTTTGAAGTTTGCGATAATAACAACTTTACCATCAGTTTATTTGAAAATGTTGTAGGCTTCGAATATGGAGGTACTTGGACTGATCAAAATGGGAACGAATATCCAAATGGTTCTTTGGATACAGATGTCCTAACTCCAGGCACTACTACCTTTACTTATACCATCTTAGGAACAGCGCCATGTCCTGACGATCAGGTATCAATTGATGTGATCATACATCCAGCACCTGTAGCAGATGCGGGCGATGATGTAACACTTGATTGTGATCTGACTTCAACCATGATTGGAGGAAACAATACAACTCCCGGGATAACCTACCTATGGGAAGGGGGAACCGTTTCAGATCCTACGATTCCACAGCCAAACATTCAAGAAGCAGGAGAATTTATTCTAACTGCCACTACTCCTTTCAACTGTGTGGATATGGATACCATGTACGCTTTTATATCACAAGGAATTCCTTCACCAGTTGTTTCAGTAACTGATGTCAGTTGCTTTGGAATGAATGATGGTTACATTCAAATAGATGATATAACGGGAGGTAATCCTCCTTATACTTGCTCATTCAATGGTGGCCCATTCACTGACGACAAGCTGTTCCAAAACTTATCGCCTGGCGATTACAATATCGTTATCGAAGATGACTCTGGATGTGAGGCTATCCTCAATTTCAATATTGGACAACCAGAACAAGTTGATGTAGAGATAAATCCTATTCTTCCGGTAGAAGTAGAAGGAGATCCATATATCGCTGAATACGATGTTCCATTTACGATAGAAATAATTACCAACCCTCCATTTGGTGAATTGGATACAGTAATCTGGAGTTCAACAAATTCAAATGATACTACTTTATGTGGTGATTGTGAGTTCAATGAACTTGCCTTACAATTCCAAACTACATTTTCAGTACAAGTAGTCGAGGATGGATGTCCTGATGAAGATCAGTTGACAATCTTCGTAGAAAGGGATCATATCGTTTACATACCAAATGCCTTCTCTCCAAATGCAGATGGCACAAACGACTTCTTCAGGATTTACGAAAACCCAGGTACTATTGCAAAAGTTAATTCATTCCTGGTGTTCTCCCGTTGGGGTGAAACAGTTTATGAATTCTACGATTTCACTATAGATGACCCAGAATTTTTGGGTTGGGATGGTAAACATCAAGGTGAAACAATGAATCCAGCAGTCTTTACATGGTTTGCTGAGATTGAATATACAGATGGTGTAGTCAGACATTATGAGGGAGATGTATCATTGTTAAGATAACCATCAATAATTTCATAAATAAAGGAAGGAGCTTGATTAGCTCCTTCCTTTTTGTTTTTATAAATGCCAGTCCTTCACAACTCCTCCTTTCAAAAATCTCCTTACTTACCTAATGGGCATTTTGAATCTATTTACCCAGCATTGTTCAGAAAAGTATCTGTTCCATATGAGCGAGAACGACTAACACTTCAAGATGGCGATTTCGTTGATCTTGATTGGCTAAAAGGAGGTAATTCAAGTTTAGTTGTACTTACGCATGGGCTTGAAGGGGATTCGCATAGACAATATGTGGCTGGGATGGCAAATTATTTTGCTAAAAAAAAATGGGATGTATTGGCTTGGAATTGCCGATCCTGTAGTGGCGAGATGAACAGGTCATTAAGAATGTACCATCATGGTGAAATTGAAGATTTTGAAGAAGTACTGAATCATGCCCAAAAACAGAATAATTATAAATCTATCGTTTTGATCGGGTTTAGTATGGGCGGGAATATTAGCATGAAATACCTTGGTGTGCATGGAAATAAAGTTGCTTGCAATATCAAATCCTGTGTCGTATTTTCTTCACCTACCGATTTAAAAGCAGGTGCTGAAATTTTGGACATCCCTTCCAATTTAATTTATAAAAGACGCTTCCTTAAATACTTAAAAGCCAAGCTGGAAATAAAGAGTCAACAATATCCAGGAGTGATAGACCTGTCTAAGTTTAAGGACATAAAAGTCTGGAAAGATTTTGATGAATTCTTTACAGCCCCTATGAATGGATTTGCAAATGCGGAAGCATTCTATGAAAATGCATCAGCGAAGAATTTTATGCCTGGCATTAAAGTCCCTACCCTACTTGTGCAAGCTCAAAATGATCCCATTTTACCTCCATCTTGTTATCCTATTGAGTTGGCGGCAAAAATGCCGAACCTTTATTTGGAAATGCCCAAACACGGAGGTCATGTTGGGTTTTGGAGACCGAAGGAAGAATTTGCATGGTCAGAAAGCAGGGCATGGGAATTTGTACAAAAACATCTTGACACCAATTAGTTTTACTTGTGTGGTAATACTTGCTAATTTTGCTGTGCGTTAGTTATGAATCTTATTTCTATTTCCTAAAAGATTGACAATCAATCTAATTTTGCAGATATGGACTTTCAAAAAATCCTTTTATTCTTTTCGATAATGCTACTTATTTCAGCATGCGACAACGAACCAAATGAACCAAGATTTAATAAGCAGCATTTGATCGGGAAGTGGGAATTGACAGATGCTTGGCGCAACAGCAAGCGAACTGAAACATTAACGGGTACTTATTATGAATTCCAAGAACAGGATATTATGATAACCAACCTGACGCCTGATCTTTCTGAGCAGCAATATAAATATGAATTTGATGGAAAGTCGATCATTCAAAAAGGAGAACCTGAAATCATTTACACTTTAGACTCGCTCAGCTCCTCAACGCTTATTTTTTCAATGAGCATCAATAATTTCCCTTTCAAATTGGCGATGACAAAAACAGTTGAAAACAACAGCAACCTATCCAATTAGTTATTTCTCAACTCATTTATGCTGAAGAATGGATTCATAAATGCTTAACAGCTTCAGTTCTTCTTTTTCCCATACTAGTTGTTCTGATGCCTTTTTGCTGTTTTTACATTTTTCAGAATAATAATTTTTGTTTTTCTTCAATCTATCCACTTCCAGCAAAATAGCTTTAGGCGTCAGCTCTTCCAAGAGTATCAACGCATCGAATTCTTCATTGATTTTTTTATATTCGGGAAAAGCCATGCAAAGCGATGGGATTCCAGCCTGCATATAGTCGAAAGTTTTATTGGCAAGGGAATAATAATAATTTAAACTTTTGTTTTTCAGTAAGTTAAGACCGATATCAGCCTTACATGTCAGATGCGGCAAATCAGCTGGGTTGACTTTTCCATGAAAGATAATTTTGCTTTGAAGCCCTTTTTCTTCAACCATTTCCCTGAGTTTCTGAGAGAGATCTCCTTCCCCGGCCAGCCATAGTTCAACTCCTTCCATGGACTCCATAGCGCAAATCGTTTCTTCCAGTCCTCTCCCAACATTCAGCACGCCTTGGTACAATAAAATAGTAGTTTCATCCTGTCGAGGCATTTGGTCATTGCAGGGCTGTTTAGCCGAAGGCAGATTCCTTATAACCTGGAAAGGTGTTCTATATTTTTCTTCAAAAATGACTGAAAGGCTATCACAAACGGTGTATGCATATTTAATTCTGGGCAATACAAATTGAGCCAACTGTTCCCATATTTTTTTAACAAGTGGCCGCTCAACTACTTCCGGCACTTCAGAAAAATATTCATGGGCATCAAATACGATGTCCTTGTTCTTAATGCTGGCCGATAAAAACCCAGGTAGAAGTGTATCGAGGTCTACGGTGCAAACGATATCAAACTTTTCAATAAGAAGGAATAGAAACAACCGGATGTTATATTCTAAATAAAAGAGTTTTCCCTTATTGAAATAAAGTCTAAAGCGTTTTTGGCGAAAGGGCTGTTCAACGATTGGAGGAGAGTGTTTCAATTGACGGCCAACCAGCCTCACGTCATAGCCCGCATTCGATAAAGACGTGCAAATCCGAATCATCCGTTGATCAAAATTCAGATCGTTTGTTACGGTACAGATGATCATTTTCATGTATCCTTCCATATAAGTTTGTCCTCTACCCTTTCAATATTACCCTCATCAATCAGGAAATTAAGAGCTTCCAAAACATTTGATTGTCGATTTGAAGAGAATGATTCCAATAATTCAGCTTCAGTAAGTTTTTCCCTTTTCAGCAATAAATTGATTTTTGTCCTATACCGCTCGTAATCATCCTTTGAAAGGTTTTTGGAACGATTCGCTATACATACATCGCATACTCCACAGGGCTTTGATTTTTCATCAAAATAAGCAAGTAGTTGCTGGCTTCTGCACTGGTTCGCTGTTGCATATTCTATTGCTTTTTGAATCCGCCCAAATTGTCGATCTTTTCTAAACCTGTATTTTTCCCAGTCAATGGTCAAATTATCTGCATCTACTCTTTCTTTGACGAATATCAATTGAGGTTTGTCTTTGGCTGGTCTGTAATCAATTATTTTTTCCTGGTGCAGCTGCGAAATAGCAGGGATTAATTTTTCTACTGGAATCTTTAGAAATCGTGCAATTGCAAATTCATTGATTTTTGCATGTTGATGGAAAGCACCTTCTGTAACTCGTAAAAGCGTTTTTATGATTGGGTCAAGGGCTTTGTTTTTCAATTGAAAATCATAAAGCTGCTCCCTTCCAACAATTACCTTGAAGGTTGAGGGTAAATAAATTGCCTCTGTTTGTACCAGCCACCCTTCCTGCTCCAGCAGTTTCAGACAAGAAAAGGTTTTGAGTATTTCTAATTTGAAATTTTTACAAAAATCAACAATATCAAAATCGAGCGTTCGGCCTTGTCCGCTTCCTATGGCCATTTGGAAATAACTTCCCAGAGCTCTGTACACCTGTTTAATGTTTTCGAAATCAGGGAACTGGAGCTCGAAGTTCCGTTCCAATGTAGTTTTGTCATTTGGCGAAAAAAGTAATACAGCATAAGATTTCTTCCCATCTCTTCCTGCCCTTCCTGCTTCTTGGAAATAAGCTTCAAGACTATCTGGTAAATCCATATGCACTACCGTGCGGACATCCGGTTTGTCAATGCCCATCCCAAATGCATTGGTACAAACGATCACTTGAATGGATCCTTTTATCCAAGCCTCCTGCCGTGTATTTCTTTGTTCCGGAGAAAGTCCAGCATGGTAGAAATCAGCGCTGATTCTATTTTGCATTAAATACTTCGCTATTTCTTTGGTTCTTTTTCGGTTTCGCACATATACGACCCCGCTTCCTTTTACATTTTTTACAATGCTTAAAAGTTTGGTCAGTTTGTTTTCTTCCTGTAGTACTACATAGGCTAAATTTTCTCTCGCAAAGCTTTTATTGAATATGGCTGGATTCTTAAAATGGAGTTTGTCTTGGATATCTACTACGACTTCTTTTGTGGCTGTGGCTGTAAGCGCCATCATTGGAACATCTGGCAATATTTCCTTAATCTCAGAAATGTTTAAGTAAGAAGGCCGGAAATCATATCCCCATTGTGAGATGCAATGCGCTTCATCTACAGCAAGTAGGTTTACATTCATCTTGCGGATTCGCTCACGAGCCATTTCATTGGTGAGGCGTTCAGGCGATAAATATAAAAATTTGAGTTCTCCATAAATGCAGTTATCAAGAATACGGTCAATCTCATTATAATGCATCCCTGAATAAATAGCTGCTGCTGCAATGCCTCTTTTTTTTAGATTTTGTACCTGATCTTTCATCAATGCAATCAAGGGGGACACCACCACACAAATACCCTCCTGGCAAAGAGCTGGCACCTGGAAACAAATGGACTTACCTCCACCTGTAGGCAATAGCGCAAGAGTGTCTTTTTTTGCAATAGCTGATTCTATAATCTCTAATTGCAATGGGCGGAATGCATCAAAACCCCAATATTTTTTGAGTATTTCTAATGGTTGTTGCATGCAGAAAAAAGTCGAATGCAAGTTTAATCAATAAGAATTGGTTTAGGAATAACCATAAATGAAAAGTGCCAGCATCGATGAATCGATACTGGCACTTTTTAACAAAGTTCATCTAATATTAAAGTGAACCATATTTTATAGAAAACGTGTAAAAGTCATCATTATCCATCCCAGTTTCAGTTAAATCGTCAACTCTGATAAGATAATATTTACTCCCTTTTAGAACGACGATTAAGTCACCTACCGCTAATTCGGGACTCACATGTTGTACTGTTACTGATGTTCCCGAAGAACAGTTAGTTGCATCATCTTCAGAATAGGTAAAGCCTGTATCGAATGCATTTTGGATAGATTCAACATCATTCACACCATCGAATGTGAAGTTTTCAACTTGAGTTAAATCAACCATTCTAACTTCTGTACCATTGAACGCTCCAATTTGCCTTCTCCAATTAAAACCAGGTGCTGGAATCGTGCAATCCAATCCCATGTCTCTGATCTCAGCTTCGGCTGGAGTTGTTTGGCCAGTAGTCGTAACTCCTGCACTCAAACCTTCATCCAAATCTAAAGAACCACGTCCAGCGTCACCTGCTTGGTTGAATAAGACTCCAGTAATTGTTGTATCAAGAGGTGTGGTAACAATCGGGTCTTCAACAGTAATATTGAAAGTTTCACTGTCAGTCAATCCACCTTTATCAGAAGCAATTACTTCATAAGTACGTGTGTCAAATGCATCGTGTACATTCAAAGTAACATCCCAAGTAAGGCCATCAATATCGCTGCCAGTAATTAATTGAGGATTATTAGCCGTTCCGATTCCTGTAAAAGTGAGTCTTGAAGCATCCACATTAACTCCGTCTTCAGTAATTGTGAGTGTATTTAACACTTGCGTTCCTTTGGTTACTTCTACTGTAAATGTCACGATCGCATCTTGGTCTTGGACAGTTGCCGCAGGTGAGCTGGTTATTATTACTAATGGGGCAATATCAACTCCGCCACCACCTGGTTCATCTTCAGTACATCCAGTAGTAATGATGAGACTTAAGAATAGCATGCCTGTTGCAAAATACAATAAGAATTTTTTCATTTTAGAAAATGGTTTTGTTATGAATATATATGGTTAGTATAAGAACTTAGACAGTAAAATTTAGACAATAGTTGGTAGTCGATCTTTGACTATTTCAAATTTATCTAAATCCAACGGTCTTTTTTGTAATGCTATAATATTTAAAGCTTTAAATGTTGGTAATTAATCATTTATGGCTTACGCTATAAAAAGATTGCCAACAACACTTAGACTTCCGTTTCTATAAGTGGTCACCTATTTGAATTGTTCAAAATTTAATAAAAATTTAGCCTTTCCAATACTTGGTGACTAGTGCGAAAACGAAGACTTTGATTAGAATGATGCCTTCATTCATTTTAATAAAATGTTAATTGGGGCGCAAAGAAAAAACTAATCATTTGGGTAACCAACTCAGGATGACTAATTTTCCGCTTTAACAGTTTTAAGAGCTGATAAACTACATTTTTCACTTCTTGCTAATCAAAATTTATTGCATTTATGGAACTAAATATCCAGCACACTGTCCTTGATCGCTTTCTTCGTTATGTAAAAATAGATACACAATCGGATGCCAGCTCCCCCACCTGTCCTTCTACAGAAAAACAAAAAAACTTAGGCGTTATACTGCTAAAAGAATTACAAGAAATTGGGATAAAGGATGCTCAAATGGATGAGAATGGATATATATATGCAACTATCCCGTCCAATACGGACAAGAAAGTTCCAGCTATTTGCTTTTGTTCTCATATGGATACTGCACCTGATTGCAGTGGAAAGGATGTAAAACCGATCGTTCATAAGAATTATCAGGGCCAAGATTTAGTGTTGCCAGATGATGCAAGTCAAGTGATTAGAGTGGCCGATCACCCACACTTAAAAGATATGATTGGGAAAGATGTTGTAACTGCAAGTGGAACAACACTTTTGGGGGCTGATGATAAAGCTGGACTGGCCGAAATTATGGACGCTGCCAACCACCTGATGAAAAATCCACAGATAAAACATGGCGACATAAAAATCCTTTTCACACCTGATGAAGAAATTGGAAGAGGTGTGGACAAGGCAGATTTGAAAAAACTGAATGCTGACTTTTGTTATACTATGGACGGTGAAGCTGCTGGATCATTGGAAGATGAGACCTTTTCTGCAGATGGCGCCACAATCACCATTCAAGGAGTGAGCGTGCATCCAGGATATGCAAAAGGAAAAATGGAGCATGCCATGAAAATAGCGGCTGACATATTAGCCAAATTGCCAAAAGACAGGCTCTCTCCAGAGACTACTTCTGGCAGAGAAGGATTTATCCATCCAACCAGCATCACCGGTGAGTTAGAAAAAACAGAAATCAGTTTTATCGTCCGAGATTTCACGGAAGAGAAATTAAAAGAACACGAATCTTTCCTTGAAAATATCATGAATGAAGTATTAAAAGATTACCCTAATTCAACTGCATCACTTAAAATAACGGAGCAGTATAGGAATATGAAAGTCGTTCTTGACAAGCATCCAGAAGTTGCCAATTATGCGGAGGAAGCAATAAGAAGGACAGGCCTTACTCCCGTTAAATCAAGCATTCGAGGAGGCACTGATGGCTCACGTTTATCATTCATGGGGCTTCCATGTCCAAACATTTTTGCAGGTGGACATTCCTTCCATTCTCGCCAAGAATGGGTTTGTGTCCAGGATATGGAAAAAGCTGCTGAGACTATTGTTCATTTGGCTATGGTCTGGGAAGAAAATGCTTAAAGCCCATCAACTCTTAACATAACATTTTTCTGATTTAACTACTTCTTAGCGGTTTTAGAAAGTCACTACTTCGTCTTTTGGGTATATAAATCACACCAAAACAGAAGAAGCCATGATGACCTTTAATCTAAAATCCACCATGTTTGCAGCATTTGTTTTGATTTTTGCAAGTGCGTGCACCAATCCTGAGAAATTGATAGAAAGGGGTGATTTCGATCAGGCCCTAACTCTTAGCGCTAAAAAGCTTTCCGGTAAAAAGAAAAAGAAGGAAAAGTATGTGAAGGCGATGGAAGAAGCTTTTGAAAGGGCAACTTCTCTCGATATGCGGCAAGCCAAATCTCTTGAAAAGGAAGGCCGCTCAGAAAATTGGGTTGAAATCAATAGAATCTATAAGAAAATCCAACGTCGCCAAGATCTGATTGAGCCGCTATTGCCATTGTACGATAAAGACGGATACAAAGCCAATTTCAAATTTGTGAAAATTGATGGGCTTGTTAGTGAGTCAAAAGAAAAGGCTGCCAATTTCTATTACATCGAAGGTAAAAGAATGTTGGCCCAAGGTGAACGTGGAGATAAAGAAGCTGCACGAGAGGCATTCCGTAATTTTGAGAGAATCGGTCAATATTTCAACCAATACAGAGATGAGAGTGAACTGATGAAAAAGGCGCATGAGCTTGGAACTGTATATGTTCTATTGAAAATGCAGAATGCATCAAATGTCATTTTACCAAAAGATTTTGAACGTGAAATAAAAAGAATCAGTACACGTGATTTGGAAAGCCTTTGGAGAGTGGTGCATGTGAATAAGGTAAATAACAAAGTTTATGATTATGATGTGGTAATGAGTTTCAACCATATTGATGTTACACCTGAAATAGTTAGGGAAAGGGAATATGTAGATGAAAAAACGGTTGAAGATGGATGGCAATATGTGCTGGACCTAAATGGAAATGTCCTTAAAGATTCACTTGGAAATGATGTCAAAGAAACCCGGTATTCAAAAGTTTATGCTGATGTACTTGAAACGTTGCAGACAAAATCAGCTATCGTGAGTGGTGAACTTGAATTTTTTGACAATACCAATGGTGCTTTGATTCATAGAGAGCCAATAACCGCAGAAGCAATATTTGAAAACTACGCTGCTACCTTCAGAGGTGACAAAAGAGCATTGAGCAAAGAATCAAAAGATAAAATTGGCAACAGCCCTGTGCCATTCCCAACAAATGAAATGTTGGTATTACAAGCTGCTGATATTTTGAAACCAGTGATTAAGAAAAAAATAAAAAGAGGATTAGGATAGGCTCAACAGCTATCTAAAATGAAAGGGCCGCACTCTCGTGCGGCCCTTTTTTCTTAAGTGATTGGAATGTATGTGATCAAATCAAATTGTACAATGCTGTTAAGTTGTGCGTAGATTTTGTTCTAAATGGTTCAAGTTCAACTGCATTTTGTACTCATGGCTAGTGGGGGCTTTCTTGAACGAGTTGTCTTTGTTTCTTTTTTTAACCGATTTGTTCGCTGCTTCGGTCAATTTTGAAATAAGACCAGTTAGTTTAGAAGACGTTTTTCTATCCATAGCGCACTGATTTTAATGAAAATAAAGGTTTAAAAAAATTAGGCTTACACGCTCATGGATATGTCATGGATTTTCTGAACGGGCGTAAAGGTATAAATATTTTCGAAAGATGAAACTCTAACCTCAATCAATTTCAAAGCACAGGCCAAATGCAGTTGAATCAATCGCAAATGAGGCTATAATCGGAATTATATTTCGCATTTCTTGAAAAAATAAAAATGGCCACTGATTTCAATATCAGCGGCCATTTTTATTATGATCTAAACCAATTCATCAATGGATAATGATTTCTTTGACCAGGACTTGATCATTTATCTTTAACTGGCAGAAATAAACGCCATCATCAAAATCAGTGAGATTTTGATTAATTTTATTAGTTCCAGCCCTAAGCTGAATCACTTCTTCCTTCATTATTCTTCCTAATGCATCGTAAATAATTAAATCGCCCTTCAAGCTATTTGGCAGATAAACTTCAAATGTCATCTCTCCACCGCTCGGGTTTGGATAAGCTGTAAAGTTCAATGATGATAAATCCACTTCATTGGTGCTTACCAAAACGCCCTCAATTGAAACATTGTCCAAATAAACATTATCGCCAACTCCAGCTGGATCAGATTGTGGGCTTAATAAAGTAGATGTCTCAAAGCATATTTCAGCAGTGCCGCCCACATAATCGAACAAACTGTAAGTTCGTGGGAAATATGGGCTATTTGTATTAGCCAGTGGGAAAAGGTCTGGACTAATTTGGTCTCCATTTACTAACACCCGAGCAGCTGATGCAATATTAAGGTCAAGGCCAAATCCAAGCTCATAAATAGGTGAATAAGTCTGCTTTATCCGGAATTTAAGATCGGCATCTTGCAGGTTTGTCAAATCAGCACAGAAACATACATTCGATCTGAACTGGGGGTTTATTTCCCATATCGTATCTTGTTCGGGAATAAAGAGCCTTCCTTCAAGGTATTCAGTCAAGGCGTCACCACCTGTCACCTGAAATCCATATACACCATCTTTAGCCGAAGCTGTTGAAATATATGCATCCGATTGATCTGATGTGATATAATAAAAGGAATCTAGCGAACCCTGAACATCTTCGAAAGTAACAATGTCAGACATTTTCATCAAAATTGGATTCACCACAAAATGCCCAAAAAGACTGTCGTTTGCATTGAGGGAATCTGGCATATAAGACGCCCACGCATCAAAATTATGAATCTTTATTTCCGATAAATCTGCAGGGTCGTTAAATGTATGCACGAATGTTTCCCCTCTGTACAAAGTAGTCGGAAGAGTAATACTTTCTTGAATAGGGCTACTTCCATTCAAGCTATAATACACTTCCAGTGCCTCTCCAGCGTTAATGGAGTCACAACCATAAAATCCTATTTCAATTGAAACGGTTTCGTTACTCAAAAAACAACCGGGTAATGGAGCAAATACCCCTACTGAACCCAAATCAACGTTCTGCTCATAAATCCGATTTAGTTCTATTGATTTGGCATTGTTTCCAGATGTATTGTCACCGAGCAAATCAGCACCTGCGGTAAGTGTATATGTACCTGGCAATATTAAATCAGCAACAGGTGTGCTAAAAGTAAAAGTGACTGTATCACCACCTTGAATGGAATTTGCAAGTATAAGAGTATCCCAAATTTGCGTACCTCCGTCTACTTGATAATAGAGTGGAATTTTCATTCCTGAAGACAGCACCGAATCGCAATCACTGTAGACCAATTCAACAGTTACCAATTCTTGATCGGACACGCCACAAGTTTGTAGGGTTGGTTCAGTTATTCCCAAAAGATGGAAATCAAGGACTGGATTTTCTGGCCCAACTCCAACTGCATACCAAGCACTGATTGTTTGTTTTACTGGAAATGAGCATGGACCATATAGATCCTCAGCGGCTTGTATGGCTCCAAGTCTTGCATCTTCGTATTCTGAAGAAACCGATAGATAGTAACTCAAATTGCGGAAAGCGATTTGAGCTGCTGTGTCGATTCCCAATCCGTGTACTAAAAATACATTATCCAAATCATTCGTATCTGCTCCTCCTTCAGTAAGAAGATAAAACCAGTGATTTTGGACTCCGCTATTCGTGTGAACGCCTCCATTATCTCCAGTTCCCGTAAACCACCCATCTCCAAAATAAGTGTCAGGATCACCGAATTCACGAGGATCGATCATACTTCTAAAGGGTTCCTCTAAAAAGTCTTCGCCAATCAACCAATCACCAGAAGCAGAATCAGCCCAAAACTCGATAGCTGTTCCAAAAATATCACTGAAGGACTCATTCAATGCTCCACTTTCATTTTGGTAAACTAAATCAGCCGTAAAGTCTGTAATGCCATGCGTGAATTCGTGGCCAACCACATCCAATGCGGTCAACGGTGAATTTGGAGGGGATGAATCACCGAAACGAGCAAAAGAACCATTCCAAGTCGCATTCGTCCAGTTACTATTGACATGTACATAACTTATGAGTGCCATGCTATCTCCATCCACTCCTAAATGATTGTGATTATGGAGGTAATAGTCAAAAGTCATTTCTGCACCCCAATGCGCATCAGTCGCTACTTCATCTTGTTCTGCATTTACATTATTCCAGTAGTTATCATCGTCCCAAAAATGGACTGCATTATCAATGTCAGAACCAGTATTCATATCATAGGTTTCAATACCATATCCACGAGTCGTTTCAATCAACCTGAAAGAATCTGCACTAATTGAGTCTGTGATAATTTCACGTGTGCCGTGATACCTTGTTTCAGCAGTTCCTGGAATATTTTCCGATTGGGTATGGAGCATATTGATCTCATGAATCACTTCTCCATTTTGGGCATCTATAAAGAAACGCTTGCGCATTTCCGGCACCATAGAATGCACAACTATGCTATATGCCAATGAAAAGTCTTCCGCTTTAATCTTAAAAGAAGGGTCAACCATTACTAATTCTGCCTCAGGATAGTAAGAAGCATTATCATCTTTCTGAATTCGCTTAATTAGATCTTCAGCAGTTCTACTCTCCCACATGTACTTGTCTGCCGGCATTTCATTGATTGCAATACCTATCGCCTTTTCATTCGAAATCTTAAATTCTGGAGAGAGATTCATGCCTCTTGCTAGCCGACCGTTCAAACTGACAACCTTGCCTTCTTTTTCATGAATCAACAATTCACTTCCAGCCACTTTTACTCCTTTGTGATAATGTTGGAACCGATAATGAGAAAATCCTATCTCATCCTGATCAGTCCTATACAATACCAACTTGTCCGCCATACCAAGTCCCAATTGTCCTTTATACTTTTCGGCTACTTCTTCTGCTCTAACAACTACATCAGCGTTGACTAAAAGCCAGTTTGGGTTATTCTCTTTTTGATAAAAAATGGATTGAACATTTGTTGGTTCATTATCAAATGTCCAGTTTGTGTTTAGAAATGTAAACCCCATTATTACTGTTAATGAGGCAAGAATGTACAGGATTGATCTTAACATAGATAAGTGCTTTTCGATGTGTGTTTTGAAAAATTTGTCACAAAGGAAATGAAAAAAAAGATAAAGGAAGGTAATAAGGCAGACATGAAATTGTTCATTTCAAATAAAAAAAAGCCACTGACAACCGCAGTGGCTAACACACTCTCTAAAACATTAGTTATGAAAAATTTGGACTATTCTGTTTTTAGTCGGGAAGTGATTTCTGAGTTCTTGTGATTATTTGGCTTTTACATCTCCGGAACCAGCAATTTTTGATTTCACTCTAGGGTTCCCAGAATAGACAACATCTCCACTTCCGGCGATTCCGACATCAAGATTACTGTTTACATAAACAGATGCATCTCCAGATCCTGCAATATTTACTTTACAATTCTCAGCTTGAAGGCCACCAGCCTCAATGTCACCAGAACCTGAAATATTAAATTCAGCATCTCCTGTCCTCCCATTCAATTCAAAATCACCAGAACCAGATACAGATGCCGAAAGAGATTTAGAGTTAGCATCCAATCTTATATCACCGGAACCACTTATTGCCAATTTCAGGTCATTTAAATTCGAAAAAGGAGTTTGGCCAATAACATTTCCGGACCCGCTAACTGCAACTTTTTCTAGGTCTGGAATGGTGATCCAAATCTTCACACCGTCATGTCTTTTAACATCCTTATCATATTTTATTTTCCAGTAACCGCCTTCAACATCTCTTTTGATATTGTCAAGGATATTCTTTTGTGCTTCAATTTTTATAGATTGACTGCTACCTTGAGTCAGGTAGACATCGGCATCTATATTTAAACTGAATGCATCAAAAGACGATAGATTGAGCGTTTCTGTGACTTTGCCACCTTCGCCTGAAATTCCAGATCCAAACCAACTTTGGGCTTGAATGAAGTTACCCAATAAAAAGCTGGTCAATACAGATAAATAAAGAACACGCAAGTTTTTCATGATATTTAAGTTTTGTTTAATGGTATAAATGACATTTCGTTTGACTGGAAGTTGCGCAATTTGGTTACAGGTTAATATTTAAAATTCGCCACTTAAGTTGATATGAATTTAGGACAAAAAAAAATGCCGCCCATCAAAATGATAAGCGGCATTTTTAGAATTTAATCTAAAAGTGACTATTGGTCAAGGGCTGAAAGATCAACCACAAATCCATCAATTTTTTTATTTTTCTTCAAATTCGCTTTGTAAACATCGGCGTCTTTCTGCGTTTCGAAAGACCCAAGGATAATCTTATAAACCAAATCATTTCCATCGCCTTTGTCAACATTCACAAGGATATTAGAAAACCAAGCACCTTGCAAATCAGCAATTTTCTTAAACAATGCATTTTGATTCGTTAAAGCTGCCACTTGCACGCCATATCCTGTTTTCTCTGGTCTTTTCAACTCAATTTCAAAAAGGCCTAATGGTGTATAATCCTGTCCTTTTACAAGCACGGACTTAGACACAGGCTGAGCAGATTTAGCAGTAGTTTTGGAAGATGCAGGTGCAGAAGGCTTTTCATTTACCTTTATTTTCTTCTCCGTGGCAGCTACGGATGTTGAAGCAGGCTTTGCAGGATTAGGGATTTCTTTGGCGATTATCTTTTTATCAGTAGCGTCGGCAGCCTTAGGTCGCTCTGTACTTTGATTGTTTCCTGCTATTGCATCAGGAGCAGGTTTTTCATTTACGATTTCTACTTTAACACGGGTTGCCCCATCTTTAATAAGGTGAACTCTTGTAGCTGCTTCTCTTGATAATTCGATAATACGGCCACTGATAAAAGGCCCACGGTCATTGACCCTAACCTGAACAGAAGAATTGTCGTCAAGCCTGGTAACTTTCACCAAGGTTCCAAAAGGAAGCGTTTTGTGAGCTGCAGTAAGTTTGCCTTTATCGTAGAGTTCTCCACTTGCGGTAGGTTTGCCGTGAAAAAGATCTGAGTAATAAGAGGCTATTCCATATTCATCATCTTGTCCAATAATAGTTGTGGTAAGGAAGAGGTTTAGAAAAAGAATTTTAATGAAACTTTTCATGGTAGCATGTTTAGTGAATAAATTCTGGTTATGTTCTGAATTGAATGTAGTACCCAAAAGTAGGCCTTAATTCATTAATTCTCAATGGCAAAAGAAATGCTTTTATTGCACAATAGCACTAATAAAATCATGCCTTTATTGAAGTTAAATGCAGCAGGCAATCCAATTCCATTTCATATTAAATATTTCCAAATCAAACCGTTTCACTGATGAGTTGTTTGGTTTAACCTAAATATTACAAGTAGAGTATGCTAATTTTGTACATTCTTTCCAGATAATCAAGCACAATCAAAGAGTCATAAATCGCTAAACATTAGTAACTTTCAAAAATGAGTAAGCACGGAAGAGTATTAGTAGCCATGAGCGGCGGAATTGATAGCACAGTAACTGCAATGCTGATGCATGAGCAGGGATATGAAGTAGTTGGGATAACCATGAAAACCTGGGATTATGCATCTTCTGGAGGATCAAAAAAAGAAACTGGCTGCTGTAGCTTAGATTCTATCAATGATGCCCGGCAAGTAGCTGTTGACATGGGATTCCATCATTTCATTGTAGATATCAGGGAAGAATTTGGCGACTATGTCATCGATAACTTTGTTGATGAATATATGGCTGGACGAACCCCAAACCCCTGTGTTCTTTGCAATACCCACATTAAATGGAGCGCTTTATTGAAACGTGCCGATTCGCTGGATTGTGAGTTTATTGCAACGGGACATTATGCCATTACTGATGAAGAGAAAGGACGGAAATTTGTAAAAAAAGCAAAAGACAGGAACAAGGATCAATCTTATGTTCTTTGGGGACTTAGTCAAGAATGCTTGCAGCGAAGCCATTTCCCATTGGGAGTTTATACAAAACCAGAAGTAAGGCAGTTGGCCTATGACAGAGGATATTCTGAGCTTTCTAAAAAAAGCGAGAGCTATGAAATCTGTTTTGTGCCTGATAATGACTATCGGAATTTTCTCAAAAGACGCATAGACGGGTTGGAAGAAAGAGTTGCTGGTGGGGATTTTGTAAATGCAAATGGTGAACTACTCGGACAACATGCTGGCTATCCATTTTATACAATTGGTCAAAGAAAAGGGCTTGGATTGGCATTTGGAGAACCGATGTTTGTGACTGAAATCCGTCCGGACACAAATACCGTGGTATTGGGAAAAGAAGAGGAACTGATCAAAAACGGTATGATGGTCAAACAAGTCAACTCAATGAAATACGACCAGATTCCAGAAGGAATTGAAGCGGTCACCAAAGTCCGATACCGTGACAGTGGCACATTTAGTACACTGCACAATCTTGGATCAGATGTTGAAGTCAGGTTTTTGGCTAATGTAAAAGGGATTGCACCTGGCCAATCAGCAGTATTTTATGAAAATGATGATGTAATTGGAGGCGGTATCATCATGAAATAAGTATTCGTCAATTTCTAAATTATGCAATTATATAAATTCATCCTTTTAGGTTTTGTATTGACTTGTATGACATTCGCTTGCAAAACAGAAGAAGACAAATACAGCACTGACCTTGACCACGACTATATGGCACTTGAGGTGGGAAAATACATTATATATGAAGTTGATTCCACCATCTTTGATCCTACCGGTGACAGCCTGATTGCCTATAGTACGACCTTCTTTAAAGAAGAAATAGTAGATACAATTCACGATAACAATGGCTTGCCATTATACAAAACAGAAAGGTATAAGAGAAAACTTGTATCTGATCCCTGGCAAGTAACAAAGGTTTTTACACAAGCAATTGATGGTACTCAAGGAATTGTTACAGAAGATAATTTAAGGTTCATTAAGATGGCATTCCCTATTCGAGTTAACAATTCATGGAATGGCTTAGTACATTTTAATCCAAGCCTAATAGTTACCGTTGCTGGAGAAAGTATTCAAATGTTCAAAGGATGGAACTATCGAATTTTGAGTGTAGATGAACCTGAAACTGTTGGTGATTTTCAACTTGAGAATGTGATGACCTTAAGGGAAGCAGATGATGAAAACTTAATTGAGAAAAGGTTTTCGCATGAAAAATATGCCCGAGGCATTGGCCTTGTATTCAGAGAGCGATGGATATTAGACACACAATGTATAGAAGGATGCGAGGGAATGACATGGGAAGAAAAGGCCGAGAAGGGATTTATTATGCGTCAAACTATGATCGATCACAATTAACCTACCTATCTAAATTCCATGCCCGATCAATACGTCAATATAGGATTCACAAAAAAAGCCTATGGATCAAAAGGTCAGATCAAAGTTGTGATTCATGAACAATTTGTTGAGGACTTCGCTCAATCAGAGCACATCTTCATTACTTTGATGGGAAAACCAGCACCGTTTTTTATTGAAGGAATTGAGGTAGCTGGCGATATCCTTTTAAAAGTTGACGACATCAACTCGCCTGAAGACGCAAAACAGATCACTTCAAAGGATCTGTTCTTAAGGGAATCTGATCTTAAAGCTATTCCAACTCAAAAGATCGATGAAAATCAATTGGAATTTGCTCACGTAATAGGGTATATGCTGATCGATTCGGAAAGTGGCGAAATTGGAAGAATCAAAGAGATTCAAGAATTCCCTCAGCAAGAAATGGCCATTGTGAATTACCAAAGCAATGATATTTATATTCCTCTCCATCCCGATCTAATAGAATCCCTTGATCAACCATCAAAAAAAATAACCCTTCGGTTGCCCGAAGGGTTATTGGATTTGTAGAATAGGCCTTTGTTATTTCGGATCAACCCCACCATCGAGGAAATCCTGATATTCTTTCAATTTAGCCCAGTCATCGTTTGCCGCAAATTCCGCTTGCTTTGGCCATGTTCCGGGATTGGCAATTTGATAGCGAGGCCCTGCATCATCTAACATTTTTTGCAATGTATCAACTGATGTATCAGCTAACTGTCGCCAAGTCCAAATACCGATGGCATTACATAGCTTTTCAATTTTTGGCCCAATGCCTTCAATTTTCTTTAAGTCATCGACTTGAGGTGGAGGACCAGCGGCACCCATAACATTCCTGTCACCACCTTGTCCCTCTTCACATTTTTCCAACCGAGACTTCAGAACACTAACATCTCCTTCCAGGCTACTAATTCGAATCCGGCGTTCGTTGTTGGATTTCTCAAGTTCGCCTACTTTATAACGCAAACTTGCAGCTTCTTTCTCTAGCTCTATATGCTGCGTATTTAATCGCTCATGTTCCAATTGTAGTTCATTGTACAAGCGCCGCCATTTATACCAAAGAATGTAGCCTAATAAGAGGCCAAGTAAAAATGCGACCAATAGCATGACCAATATTTCTATCGTATGAGTTATGAATGCTTCTTGCATGATTGAAGTTTTTTTGTTTTGTTTAAAAGAAGTTTATAGGGTCAGTTTTTCTCAACCAGTGTAAGTACCGCTCTTCTATTTTGACGAGCGCCTTCTTCTGTAGCATTATTGGCTACGGGCTGAGATTCACCTTTCGAGTCTATTGCAATCCTGGAACGGTCGACACCTTTTTTATCCAATATTTTTTTGAGATGCTCAGCCCTTGCCCGACCGAGATTCATATTGAATTCTTCAGAACCAGAATCATCCGTATGCCCAACAATCATAGCAGTATCTTCCGTTTTCATTAGATGTGCCACAATCTCCTCCAAACATTTTTCAATCTGAGCATCTGTTTCTCTGTTTGCTTTACCATAAGGGAAAAGAACAGTTAATGAGTTGTTGCTTCCTTGAATGCATTCAACAATGTCATCCTCTTCAGGAGGAGGGGGAGTTTTATAGCTGATGCTGGCTGCTTCAAAAAGTGTATCCCCTTGAATGCCATCTGGAGCAGTTCCAAATGCATAGGAACTTTCGACAATCCGAGAAGCATCAATTGGGGGTGAGAAAAGTGCTTTAAGCTGGGCTGCCCTTGCAAGACCCATGTTGGCAAATCCTTCAGGTGGAGCTTCCCCCTCAAAGTAACTACCAATAATTTCAAGCAATTGTCCCTCCCCAAGGCTATCTATATGGCCTTGCTTAATCGCATCGAAACCATCCCTTATAATGGGAGTTTCGCTGGACCATTTAAAAACCAATGGTCTGAGATCTTCTTCAGGAGGAGGTGGCGGTGGTTCGTTTTGCTCTGTGCCACATGCCATTTTGATGTGACAAACATACCACCGTTGACATACAAAGCACCAAATAATAAACAGGCCTAAAGGCAAAAGTGCTAATCTTGGGAACATGGTATGAAATAGGTTTAGTGAAAAAATAAAGTTGGTTTCGGAATATTTGCTTGGATATGCACAAGTGGATTTCGTGCAGGTCAAATGTAGTTAAGAGGCAGGAGAAAAAAGAATATAATCATACAGGTTACAAATATTTATTTTGCCAAAGTGTATTGAATGCAAAATCTTTCACTAAAAAACCTCAATTTATCCAAATCCCTTCCATTTCGTCTATAAGCTCAGCTTCTTCAAGACTGACTTTGCATAATAGTGCTTTTAGTTTGGTAAGTGTAGTAGTAGATTCTGTTTTTCTAATAGCGATTTCCACATAAGCTATTTCTTGAAAATATTGGTGTACAATATTGATATCCAGCTTTTTAACGGCATTCATTACTTCACCCATGTAAGCATAATCAAAGTTGATCCTGAACACATCCTCAAGTACCTTTTCAACTATTTTTGAATTGTTTAAAGCGGCTTCTGCACTCAGTTTGTATGCGTTGATCAATCCAGATGTCCCCAATAAAGTCCCGCCAAAATATCGGACTACAATAATCATAACATTGGTTAAGCCATAGCTGTCAATTTGCCCTAAGATTGGTCTTCCAGCGGTTCCAGAAGGTTCTCCATCATCATTTGCACGGAAATTATTTCGATCGAGTCCTAATCGATATGCATAGCAGAAATGTCGAGCTTTGGGATGTTCTTTTTTAACCTGATCCAAGGCTGATTGCCATTCATCCTCTGTCGAGGCTGGAAAGGCATAAGCGAGGAATTTGCTACCTCTGTCTTTGAATTCACCATTGGAAGGTTTGGATATGGTGAGAAATGAATCAGTCAATATGTGGAGTTTATGCTGCTATTACTACCTGATTTCAGCAATAGGTTCAAGGCTTTCTATATGTTCGATCAAGGCCTCCAAGTTCCAGGCATCTTCTATTTTAAAGTCCCCGATTCTTGTCCTTCTTAGGCTCGTGAGATATGCACCGCTGTCCAAGGCTTTTCCAAAATCGTGTGCCAATGATCTGATATAAGTGCCTTTACTGCATTTTACCCTAAATTCAATTTCTGGCAGTTCAACTTTGGTAATTTCAAATTCTTCAATCACAACAGGCCGGGCTTTAACCTCAACAACCTCGCCTTTTCGGGCCTTTTTGTATAGTGGCTGGCCATCAACCTTAATCGCTGAATACATGGGTGGGAATTGTTCTAATTGCCCAATAAAACCAATTCTCGCTTCTTCTATTTTCTCCAAAGTAATATGATCTGTTGGAAAGGATCTATCTGGTTCGGTCTCCGCATCATAAGATGGCGTGGTAGCACCTAACAATAAGGTACCTGTATATTCTTTGCCCAATCCTTGATAAGTCGCCAGTTTTTTAGTGAATTTACCAGTACATATCATCAGGAGTCCAGTCGCCCTTGGATCAAGGGTGCCGGAATGGCCAACTTTTAGTTTGCGGATGCCTAAATGGTGCTTTAGTTCAGAACGGAGTTTATTGACGACATCAAATGAAGTCCATCCGATTGGCTTGTCAACCAATATATGTGAGCCTTCTATAAATTTTTGACCAGGTAGAGGATCGTCCATTATTTAAGTATTAACGATAATTTGAGAATACACCCTTGCCAATTCTATTCCCTTTCAAACTTCTCAACTTTAACAGGTAAAATCTCATGCAAGATAAAAAATTAGCGCTGCCGTTGCAACGATAAAACAATAGATTGAAAAATAGACCAATTTGCTGCGCTGAACCAGCTTAATCATCCAATTGCATGCCACCATGCCAGTAAGGAAGGCTGCAACAAATCCGATAGCTAAAGTAGAAAAATTAGCCGATTCAGTGAGTGCTCCATCCAATACATCTTTGGTAATTTTTCCAAAAATAAGTGGAACAACCATCAAAAAGGAAAAACGAGCCGCTTCTCCCCTATCAATTCCTAAAAGCACTGAACTTGAAATGGTAGCGCCTGATCTGGAAATCCCAGGAAGAATTGCTATTGCTTGCGCAATCCCAACTATTAATGCATTTTTAAAACTTACTTTTTTATTGGTATCAGATGCCTTGTCAGCCAGGAAAAGCAACAATCCAGTTATCATTAAACATATAGCTACCAAAACAATTTTCCGGTCAAAAATCGCTTCGATTTCACTTTCGAACAACAGTCCAACAACAACGGCAGGGATCATTGAAATGAGAATCTTGAAGGAATACAAGGTCTCATCATTCATTTTGAATTGAAATAAGCCTTTAAATATTCTTGCAACTTCTTTACGAAGAATAACCACAGTACTCAAAGCTGTTGCAAAATGCAGTACAACAGTCATTAATAAGCTTTCCTCTTTCACGCTATTATCCACAAGGAAATATTTTGCCAGCTCTAAGTGGCCGCTACTGCTTACAGGTAGGAATTCCGTCAAACCTTGAATAATACCAAGAATAACGGCTTTGATTAATTCGTCCATTTATCTATTTATTACTCCTCTGTAGAAGTGGTAGTTTGAGAAGTATTTTTAAAAATGGCATATATCTGAATAACAAGACCTATAATGATTACCAACGGAGCAAGGACTGTTCGCCTAAAACTATAAATGATGCTCTCATCCCAAACATCTGGGCTCGGCATTGCTCCACCACTCATTAACACAAGTCCTAATCCAATCAATCCAATGCCCGCCAGCATTAATATAAAGTTGTCTTTATTAAAAATCAAAGATGTTGGTTTCGGACTATTACTTTGAGAAGAAGCCATGCGTTTTTTTGACACAGTAGGCTCTGCTCTTTTTACGGAGGCAGTTGTTATTACTTTCTTTTTGCTTTTACTCATCTGATTTGTTATTTCTTTTTGAAATTTTTAATTGAATTTCAATTTGATTATCAAGGATGTTTTATTCAATACATTTCATCCACTCTCATTTTTAGGTATTTATTGACAACAAAATAAGTGCTTAAAACTGTAATAGTTATTCCAGTCATCAGTAATCCCAAAAACAAAAGTAGGATCATCGGAATTTGCAACATAGATTCGCCATCTAAGGCCGTGCTAAATACGAAATGAATTATCAGGCCAAGAATTATGATAGCTAATATTCCACAAATCAACCCATGAACGAAACTTCTCCTTAAAAATGGTCTGCTTATGAAGTTCCATGATGCACCTACCAGCTCCATATTTTTTATCAAAAAGCGATTAGAATACAAAGCCAAGCGAATTGTATTCAGTATTAATGCAATGGCAACTATGATGAAAAATATTCCTGCCACCAAAACTCCATAACTTATCTTTTTGAGATTAGAAGCAATTGCATCAGCAACAGTTTCCTGGTAATAAACATCATTTACAAAACCAAACCCTTTTATTCTACTGGTAATATCTTCAATATTATTGGCCTCCATATATGCGGCATTCATATTGAATGTGAGCACGTCGTAAAGTGGATTTGCCATATCAAGTTTGAGGAAAGATTCTCCAAATTCCTCTTGCATCATTTCAGCGCCTTCTTCCTTGCTTATGAATACGGCTGACTCTGGCTTATAAAAAACACTTTTTTCAAGAAACCCCATCAATTCATCCTGATGTGCTTGCGTATTTCCATCGATTAATTCAACAATAATTTCTACCTGCTCTTTCATTTTGACAACGGCCTGTTGCCCTTGAATCACAATAAGGCCGAAAAGTCCGAGCAGCAACAATACAAGCGTAACACTTATGATTGAGTAGAAATAGTTCGGTTTTGAAGATGAAGGTTTCGCCATATTATTTAGAATGGGAAATGTCTAATACTGGTTTTTATACACCATTTACAAGAAGAGGTTCGTAAAATCGACGGCAAATTTAGAAAATGTTCCATTACTTGCTTTAAACCAATTTAATAGGATACAGACTACTTTAAATCCAGCTCCATATTAGCAATTAATTCTTCTGTATCCTTCAGCAAATTGTCCAACTCCATTTTCAATTCTGATGAATCCTTTTTCTCTTTCCTTTCCTTCTTATCCAGGCGTTCATCTTCTACATTATAGTTGGTGAAAGATGCCTTAAGGTCATTCTTCCGTCTTTCGAGTTCATTAATTTTACCAAGATGCTTTTTGTTTTTATCGGTTGATTCAGATTTCAACTTATCGAGCATCTCTCCTATTTTGTCAACCGCTTCATTGTATTTCCCTGTATCAAATTTTTCTCTTTCCGACTTTACCAGCTCTTTCACCTTGACAACCACGTCTTTCACTTCTCCAAATATTTCTTTTGCATTGGCTTTTTCCTCTGGAGTTCCTAGAAAGTAATTGTAAACTAAAACGCCAATAATTACTATGAACAATAATTTTAATAGATTCTTAATCATGATTCTCGTATTTAAAAATTAAGTTGCTGAAGTCAATTAAAAATGTCTGCTGAGATTATATGGTTTTTAAATATTCAATTACTGCTTTTCTAATATCAAACCTCAAATCGCTTTTATCACCTTTTTTAGCAGTTTCCCATTTCTTGAAATTTGCGGGTCTAAAAAATTCCAACCGCTCTTCCCTACCCTCTGATAAATAATCACTTGAAGCTATGTGATAAACTTTTCCTTCATTCAATTTCTCGCCGTTGATCATCCAAGTTTTATTTTCTTCCAAATATTGAATGTTATGCCATTGAAGATAGCCACCAATTCCTTTGTTCTCCAATCCAGCATTTAAAGCCCTTTTTAATATTGCTCCTTTTACATCGATTTCATAAATCCTGCCGCCAAAAGGAAGTGCTCTAAAAATATCAACTGGTGTTATATCACCAGAAAGCTGATCATCAAGCCTTACCGAACCGCCATTGAAAAAAGCACAATCTACCTTCTTTTTGGCAGAGAAGGCCATCGAAGCAGCTATTATTCCTCCTAAATTGGTCTGCTTATTTCTGATGCTAACTTCTCTTCCATCCAACGGAACTGGGGTTGAAAAAATTATTTCATCATAATTATCTACAACTTCTGCAAGCGCTGAATCTCGAATAGTAAGCCATTTCCCAACTACCATTTCAACTGAAGGTTCATTTGGAATAGCATCCGTAATAGCGACTAATTCGGAAGAAACCTGAGTGGATTTTGATAAAGGATCGTAAGTGAAGCGGTGTACATAAACCGACTTTGCATTGGCATCCGCTTTTGCAATGATAACATTACCAACCGTATCAAGGCTATTATCATGTTCATGGCCTCCCATAATCAATGGTGTCTCTGGAAGTAAAGAAGCTAATTTCAAATCTTGTTCGATAGATAAATGAGTCAATCCTATTATTACATCAGCTTCATTTTTCAGGGAAAGAAATGCTTTAGTCGCTTCCTGAAAAGGATCTTCATAATATACATAGTCTCTAGGGTTAGAATTAATGGTGGCACTATAGAACCCAACTTTGATAGTCCTGCCACTTGCGTAATCTGTTACTTCCCAGATGAAGGTTTCCGGAGAAAAGTATTTTATGCCGTAGGATTCTTTATGAAAGGGCTCAAGTTTATTTCCAATTTGATGCAGGACATTAGTACCAATCCAATCAAAATAAGACTCGTCCATTCGCTGTTGCAATTCACTCTCAGAAATATCAAATTCATGGTTACCAAAAGCGACAAGGTTTACTCCAAGCTCATTCATGGTTTCCACCATTTGCCTTCCCTTTATGCGCTCACCTTCGTATTTCAAAGTACCAATCAAAGATGGATTTAAGAAATCGCCTGCCAGAACCGTAAAGACGTTAAAATTTTCTTCCAATAATTGTTGCCTTACAGTAGCGACTCTTGCCATTCCACCAACCTTTCCTTTCTCGAGTGGCGCTATTTCATAAACATCGTTTAATTGAAGGATAGTAAAATTTATCTGGCCATATTCATCATACTCAAATCCTAAATCGCTTTGGTCATCATACACCTCTCCTGAATCACTCATCATTCCACCCAACAATGCAGCGCACGAGCTGAAAAGGCAGGAAAAGGTAAATGCTAAAAAGCATTGATAAACGATAATGTGAAGCGAGTTTTTATTCTTCATAAAATGACATTCAAAGCAATGTAGATAAATGATGTTTAATCAAAGTTCATTTCTGGAATTTCCCCTTCTATCACTAATCGTCCTTCTGTAGCTGATTTAATCTCATCAACAGAGACTCCTGGTGCTCTTTCTAACAGTTTAAATCCTTCAGGTACAATATCCATTACAGCCATATTGGTGACCACTTTTTTCACACATTTAACCCCAGTTAGCGGGAGCGAACATTGTTTCAATAATTTGGAATTGCCTCTTTTGTCAGTATGCATCATGGCCACAATGATATTCTCTGCTGAAGCAACCAAATCCATTGCGCCACCCATTCCTTTGACCATTTTACCAGGAATCTTCCAGTTTGCAATGTCCCCATTATCTGCTACTTCCATCGCTCCAAGAACGGTCAATTGTATATGTTGGCCGCGAATCATTGCAAAACTGGTTGCACTGTCAAATATCGATGCCCCGGACATTAAAGTAACAGTCTGTTTTCCCGCATTGATCATGTCTGCATCTTCCTCTCCTTCAAATGGGAACGGGCCCATTCCAAGAATACCGTTTTCCGATTGGAATTCAACATTGATTCCTTCCCGCACATAATTGGCGATTAAAGTAGGAATACCAATTCCAAGGTTTACATACCAACCATCCTGTAATTCCTGTGCAATTCGCTTAGCGATTCCTTGTTTATCTAACATAATGCTTATTTTAATTTGTTTGGTCTACTTGAACAAGTAGCTTCATGGAATGAGAATTGAGATTCAATTCCTTGGGCGTACAGTTCGCTGTTCAATTCGCTTTTCGTAATTTTTTCCTTGGAAAATCCTTTGAACAAATATACCCGGAGTGTGGATCGTATTTGGATCAAGTTCTCCCAGTTCCACTAAATGTTCAACTTCAGCGATAGTGATTTTCCCAGCCATCGCCATCAATGGGTTAAAATTCCTGGCCGAACCTTTAAATAAGAGATTGCCTGCCGCATCTCCTTTCCAGGCTTTCACTATAGCGAAATCTGCAGTTAAAGCATTTTCAAGGATGTGAGGCTTCCCGTTAAAATACCTAACTTCTTTTCCTTCAGCGACTTCTGTCCCATAACCAGCTGGTGTAAAAAATGCAGGGACTCCTGATCCACCAGCCTGACACCGAGCTGCCAATGAACCTTGAGGAATCAAATCAACTTCTAATTCACCGCTCAACATTTGCCGTTCAAACTCGTCATTCTCACCTACATAGGAGGAAATCATTTTTCGGATTTGCTTCTTTTGCAATAGCAGACCAAGTCCAAAATCATCAACACCTGCATTATTGGAAATACAAGTCAGGTCTTTGATTCCTGCCTCAACCAATTCACTAATGCAATTCTCAGGTATTCCGCAAAGACCAAAACCTCCCAGCATTAATGTCATGCCATCCGTGATGCCTTCTATTGCTTCTTTCGCGCCTCCAACTACTTTATTAATCATATAATTAGACTTATTGATTTGAGAAAGGCCAAAGGTAGAACGTTAGGTCGAAAAGAGGGGCAAAATGATTGAAAACTTTAGCCTTTACCCCATTTCTGCAACTGTCTAATTACAGCGCTAAAGTCTTTGGGTAACTGGCTTTCAAATTGAATACGATCGTTTGTAACGGGATGATTAAATTCAAGGCTGGCAGCATGCAGGCTTGTTCGATCCATGAGCGGGCGTTCTTCGTTACCCTTACCTACATTGAATTTATGCTTGATTTTAGAAAGGAAAAATGCATCATTTCTACCATACATTTTATCTACAGCAAGAGGGAATCCTATTGACTCAAAATGCACCCTGATTTGATGAGTCCTACCAGTTTTAATATCTGCATCTATCAGTGTGTAATTTTTAAACCGTTCGACAACCTTATATTCAGTAGTAGAAGGTTTTCCTTTTTGAGATACAATCATTTTCCCTGCTTTTGAAGGATGTTTGGCTATAGGATTATCAATTATCCCATCTTCTTGCATCATGACACCTTCTACCAAAACCTTGTAAATTTTGGTTACAGAACGACCTTCAAACTGTTGGGAAAGTGATTTATGGGCATCTTCATTTTTTCCAAAAACCAAAAGTCCGCTTGTTTCTTTATCCAAGCGGTGGACGATGAAAATCTCTCCATATTTTTCTTCGAACCAATTATATAAATTGAATAGCTCAGGCTTGAACCGGTCAGGAATAGTCAACACTCCTGGCGCTTTATTTATCACGAGGATTTCATCATCATCAAAAACTATCTCAAATTTATGTTTCATGCTATCACTTTGTCTTCAGTCCTTATAACTTATGTGAATTGAATTCATTATAAATCAAAATTGCTACTTACTCGCCCCATCTATACGAATCCAAATCGAAACCTGCTAAATCCAAAATTCGGTCGACAACCGTCGCAGCCAATTCTTCAAAACTTTTGGGTTTACTGTAAAAAGATGGAATAGCTGGACAGATAATACCACCAGCTTCTGTGATGGTTTTCATATTGTTCAAATGGATAAGGCTAAGCGGGGTGTCTCGTGGCACCAATATCAGTTTTCTTCTTTCTTTTAAAATTACGTCTGCGGAGCGGGTTGTTAGATCATTGGAGATGCCAGCAGCAATTCGACCCAATACACCCATAGAACATGGGCACACTATCATGGTATTATACTTTGCAGATCCAGAGGCAAAAGGTGCCATGAAATCGTTTTTTTTATAGAAATCAAAAGGGTATTTCTCGAATTCCTTATTTCCAAGTTCATGCGCCCAGTTGAATTTAGCATTATCGCTCATGACCACCCCAATTGCCGCCCATTGAGCCTTCAAGGCCACCAACTTGTCAAACAAGACTTTGGCATAAATTGCCCCACTTGAGCCCCCTACAGCGATAACAAGCTTATGCATATTTACAATTTTCAGTTAAAATTTAATTAAATGGGTACTGCCCTAACCCTGCATTTGATGAAATTGGTACTTTCGTTGCAAGGCTATAATCGGTCGGCCTCAAATTCTACTTTTATTTAATAAGATTTTGAAAAAAACCGATTCTATTTTGAAGAAATCCAGATTGAAAGAATGAAAATACTGAGCTTGTGCGTTTACTTTAGCCACATCTCCACCATTCTAAAAATCCAGGATAATCTCTGAACAATTAAATTATTTCCAATGAAAAAAGTTTTGTTTGTCGCATTTGCCATTGTTGGAGCAGGTTTAGTTTATGCTTTTATGCCTAAAGAAAAAGCTGCAACTACTGAAAGTACTCCACAACCCGTTCTCACCTCGTCAAAGTCACATTCCAATGCCGGCCCTATTAATTGGATGACTTGGGATGAAGCTGTCAAAGCCAATGAGAAAGATGGCAAAAAAATATTCATTGATTTTTACACCGACTGGTGCGGTTGGTGCAAACGTATGGATGCTACTACTTTTTCGGATGAAAAAATTGCAAAATACATCAATGAAAACTTTTACCCTGTAAAATTTGATGCTGAGCAGAAAGAAGACATTGTTTTTAAAGGCTCTACTTTCAGCTTTAAGCCAGGTGGCCGCCGAGGTGTCCATATGCTAGCTGCTGAGTTGTTAAATGGAAGGTTAGGCTATCCAAGTTATGTTTACCTAACACCGACCTACGAGCGCATCTTAATTTCACCAGGTTATAAGCAAGTTCCTGATTTGCAAAAAGAACTTAAGTTTATTGCTGAAGACCATTACAGCAGTACTTCCTGGGAAGAATATAAAAAAGCTAACTAATCGAGGTTTAGCTTTTTATGGTAAAAAAAACAGCTTTGATAACTGCTCAAAGCTGTTTTTTTATTCCTTGTAAATCTTAACTACTCGCTCCCCTGGCTTTGCATATCCTCTATACATCCCTTCAGAGTTGAAAGGCATAACAACATTTCCATTTGCATCTAATCCAACCAATCCACCACTGCCTCCTTTTTCTACCAAGGTTGTATTCACCACATGATCAGCGGCGGTTGCGATATCCTCTTTTAAGTACTGCATTCGAGCAGATACATCATGCGCAACCGCATATCGAATAAAAAACTCACCATGTCCTGTACAGGATATGCCACAAGTTGCATTGTTTGCATAAGTCCCTGCACCAATTATTGGAGAATCCCCTACTCTACCCCAACGTTTATTGGTCATTCCACCGGTGGAGGTTCCAGCGGTAATATTTCCTTGTTTATCAAGTGCCACACAGCCAACAGTTCCATGCTTATTTTCAGAATTTTCCGTGATTCGCCGAGCTTGTTCTTCCTCTTCCTTTTTTATCCGTTGTAATGATTCCCATCTACGATCAGTATGGAAATAGGCATTTTCTACAAGTTCCAATCCCTGCTCGCTTGCAAATTTATCCGCTCCTTCTCCAGCCAACATCACATGCTCTGAATTCTGCATGACAGCTATGGCAGCCTGTATTGGATTGCGGACTGTTTTCACACCACCTACTGCTCCTGCATTCTGATTCGCACCTTCCATGACTGATGCATCCAATTCATTGGTACCAGCATTCGTGAATACTGCACCCTTACCAGCATTGAACAAAGGACTATCCTCCATGTGCATGATCGTTTTCTCAACTGCTTCGAGTGAAGTGCCGCCTGATTTAAGAATGGTTTCACCAATATCCAATGCCTCATTCAGCACCTGCATATATTCAGCTTCTTTCTCCGCAGACATGTTCTTTTTCAATATGGTTCCTGCGCCACCGTGAATAACAATGGCATATTCGGCCTTATTGATTGATTCTTCTGGAACTGTAGTGTTATTTTCTGTCATGGTTTCAGAACAAGAAATGAGTAGGAAAAAAGAGAAAATACTCAAATAAGATAATGGTTGAAGCTTCATTAATAAAAGGTGTTTAGAGCTATATTAAATTTTAGAAATAGGTCAGCGAAAAAAGGACTTTCGCAGGTCGACTCCTAAAATTTATATATGCCATTGGGATAGATTATCATTTTTGAAAATGAATGAAATTCCCAATTGTTATAAAGGTGGGGTAATTTCGCACCTTTTTTAAAATCAATTGATAATCCTTATCATTTTTTTTACATGAAAATATTAATCATAGGTGGTGGCAATATGGGTAAAACATACGCAAAAGCCTTTCTCAGGTCGCATATTACGACGAAAGAAGATTTAATGATTCTTGAAAAATCTCCTGAGAAATGGGAAGCGTTGGCTAAAGAAGATATTGGTTCGATATGTCAGCATCCAAAAGACTGCCTAAAAGAAGCTGACCTTGTAATATTAGCTGTTAAACCTCAAGATTCAGGAGACCTATTCACTACCATGAAACCCATGGTTGATTCTCAGCAAGTTTTTCTATCTATAATGGCAGGCGTAAAAATGGAATCGATTGCCGTTGGCCTTGGTGCTCCAAAAGTTATTAGAGCAATGCCAAACCTTCCCGCTCAAATTGGCATGGGGATGACCGCTTTCACATCTACCGATGATGTTACTCGCATAGAATTGGTCATGGTTCAAAACCTACTGAGCACCACTGGAAAATCAATTTATGTAGAAGATGAGCGCTTTATTGATGCAGCCACTGCCATATCAGGAAGCGGGCCGGCTTATGTTTTCTTTTTTATGAAAGCACTTATAGACGCTGGTCGAAAGATGGGTTTTTCAGAATCGGAAGCGGAATTGCTGGTAAGCCAAACTTTTAAAGGCGCTATTGATCTTTTCCGAAAGGATGACAATTCTTGCGATGAGTGGATTTCGAAGGTCGCATCAAAAGGGGGGACGACAGAAGCAGCATTGGTTTCCTTTTCTCAAACTTCTCTGTATCAAGATATTATCAGCGGCGCTGAAGCAGCATTGGAACGTGCAATTGAGCTGGGTAATTAGCGATAAATGAAAATTGGATTGATTTTTATCTAAAAAATCCTTGAATACATAGTAAAACTACTTTATTTGCAGATTGATAAACAATTAAATAGAACCGCTGTTATAGCGCTTACATAATTTTCAAGAAATGGAAATCAAGAAATCCGCAAGTTTCTTTATATATAGAATCCGAGAAAAAGGCCTAGAAATTTTCTTGCAAAAAAATGGAGAAGATTGGCAGGTCCCCGAACATCCGATAGCTGTTGATCAAGCAATTTCACTCAATCAGGAAGATCGTTTTATTGCACTTGATCCTGTACAATCATCTGATGGAAATACTGATGAAGGCATAGCTGTAGAAGGTGATTGGCATGACATTCCATCATTAAAGTCATTACTGCTGAATGATGTAAAGTTTGTTAAAAAACAAATTGAAATCATCATTCCAGAAGCAATGGATAAAGGAACGTTCGTCGCAGTAAAAGAAGCATTTAAGCGAGTCTTGCCGCACCAATATGAGATGCTCAAGGAATTGAAAGACATTATAACCGATCGGAACTCGGTTAATGGAATCTGATTTTTCTTGTCCTGAAATAAAAAAAGCCTGGCGTTCTCGTCAGGCTTTTTTTATTTTCAATAGTCTTATCCCCAATAATTTTCTCCTTCAAAGTACATTTGCGGAAATTTAAGAAACATGAAAACTGTCGAAAATAAAGGCATTGGTAACACTACATTTAATTTTCCTGATCAGACAGGATTTTATAGAGGAAAAGTCAGGGATGTTTATTTCATCGATGACCTTTTGGTAATGGTAGCTTCTGATCGTATTTCAGCTTTCGACCATGTACTGCCCAAACCAATTCCGTATAAAGGGCAAGTCCTCAACCAGGTAGCTACCTATTTCCTGAATGCCACGAAAGACATTTGCCCAAATTGGTTATTGGCTACACCAGACCCAAACGTTGCCATTGGCCATAGATGCAATGCATTTCGAATTGAAATGGTAATTCGTGGCTATTTGACAGGCCATGCTTGGCGCACCTATAAATCCGGCAAAAGAGAACTCTGCGGTGTAACTCTCCCGGAAGGACTGAAAGAGCATGATCCATTCCCTACTCCAATCATTACACCTGCAACTAAAGCAGAAGAAGGCCATGACGAAGATATTTCCCGTGAAGACATCATCGCTAAAGATATTGTCAGTGAAGAGGATTATATTCAATTGGAAAATTACACTCGATCCCTTTTCAAAAGAGGTACTGAAATGGCAGCTGAAAGAGGTTTGATTTTAGTAGACACCAAATATGAATTTGGTAAAAAGGATGATCAGATATATTTAATAGATGAAATTCACACACCAGACAGTTCTCGATATTTTTATGCTGAAGGGTATGAAGAAAGGCAAAATAAAGGGCAGCAGCAGAAACAATTATCTAAAGAGTTTGTGAGGGAATGGCTTATGGATCATGGCTTCCAGGGACTTGAAGGAAATTTAATGCCCGTAATGCCCCAGAGTTTTGTTGAACAAGTCACTGAAAGATACATAGAGCTTTACGAACTCATTACTGGACAGACCTTCTCCAGAGTAGATACCTCAAATATTCAAGAGCGGATTGAGCAAAATGTAGTCAATTACCTTAAACGAAAATAAAGCACAATGTTTAGTCGTCTCCTTTTGCTTTCATTCTGATTTTCTCGGAAAGTTCCTTTCCTAAATATAGATCGATTAGATAGTGGGCCAGATAAATTACAGGTGTCAGTACGACTGCAACTACAAATTTGTAAGCGTAATTCACAGAACCCACAGCAAGGAACAATTCTGTTGACCAATTTTCATTTGGGTTTAGCACAAAGGCAACATAGAGAACGACGAAGCTATCAATGAACTGTGAAATCAGCGTCGATCCTGTAGCTCTTAGCCATAGTTTCTTTTCTCCAGTCATTTTGCGAAGCTTTTGAAAGATTCCCGCATCGATTACCTGCCCAAATAAAAACGCAATCAATGACCCGACTATAATCCAAAGCCCTTGTCCAAAGATATTTGAAAAAGCCACTTGCCGATCTGCCACACCTCTACTCTCAGCAGATGTCACCCACCAATCAGCTGGCACTAATTCAATTGCACCAAAAACCATGATAAATGCATAGGCGATCAAACCTGCGGTTAGCCAAGACAAAAATTTGACAGCTTTTTTCCCATAATATTCATTGATGAGATCAGTCATTACAAAAACGACCGGCCACAACAGCACTCCTGCTGTCAACATCAATGACCCAGATTGGCCAAATAAATTCCAATGCAATGTGGGCAAGCCAAGCGTGGGTTCGAGTGCAAATATTTTCACTCCAATAAACTCTGCAACAAGGGCATTTGTCACAAAAAAACCGCCCAATATTAGGAAGAGCCTTGTAGGTTTGTCTTTTAAAAGATGTCTCATACAATTGAATTATGTGGCGTTAATCGTCTTATTCATAAATAAGCATTGAGGATATAAGAATTAGATTTTTCTTTTTGAGTAATCAATTTTTCAATCCATAGCCCCAGTTATGGACTTAAAAAATTGGTTTTTCAAAATGGAAATGATTTTCCAAATACCAATTTGTTATTTGTGAACAAGGCTAATATCTTTAAAAAAATGCAATCACCCAACCGAACCCTTATTAACGGTTGTCCATCTTTCAATATCAATGCTATGTTTGTAGTTACTAATCGTCCAAGTAAACAATAAATAAACATCTAAATGAAATTAACCAGGCCTCTTCTTCTTCTTTTCTTCGCAATAATTTCCCAATCTCTCCTCCTTGCGCAAGTTTCCATTAGCGAAGAATTTCGTTTAGGTGATACCACTCAAACCCATCAGGTCATCACCATGCGAGGTGACATATTTAATGGGCGTGTTATTGAGATGAATCAATCAAAAATAAAATTCTTGTTCAAGGGAAATACACTCACTTTAAATTTGGATGAGATAAAAAATATTTCTGTATTCAATGAAAACGAGCCTATACAAGTTACAGAACTTGATCCTTCAACAAGGAGTAAAGACGGTTCTCACCATATTTGGCGTTTTGATTACGAGGTTTTAACGGATGATGGAAATAGGCAATTTGGCACTTTTACCAAATTCACAAAATATGGGCTGTATTTTAATTCTGGATCAAAGGACGCCTTTATTATTTCATTGGGAAAATTGGACAGCTTGAATCATGTTGGGCATCCTTTGCAACCGAATCCATATTACTTTCCTGAGTATCAGCTTCTAACGACTTCTGACAATAGTACATTCATCGGTGCCATTGTTTCAATTGCAGATCAAAAGCTGACTTTTATGCTCAGGAATGGTTCCTTTTTGAATTTTGATCTAAATGATATTATATTGATTACAGTCGAGTATGATCTTGAAAACCAGGGTTTTAGGAGTAAACGATTTCGTGATTTCAGCGACAATCAACAACGAGTATTTTTCACCCCGTCGGCATTTCTTTTGAAAAAAGGAGTAAAAGAGTATCGGACCATGGTTTTGTTGAACAACATCGACTTTGGAATATCCGACAATTTCAATGCTGGGACTGGTCTTTTTTCAGTAATTGTCGCTACTGCCGTAACTGGTAAGGTAAAACTTGGAGCGAGTCTAACGGAACAGTTACATGTAGCAGTTGGGGCACAAGGCTTACTTGCAATTCCAACATTTGATACAGGTGAATTTTCAATGGGATTATTTTATGGCGCATTATCTATTGGAAATCCTCGAAACTATATCAGTGTTTCGGTTGGAAGAGGAAAATCAAGTGAGGATTATAATGGGTCTTCTGGCCTCGGAATCGGTTCTTCACTAACAGTTGGACAAAATTGGAGATTGAACCTGGAATATTTTAACCTAAATCAGAACGATAACTTTTTCGGGAATAACGATAATGATAATTATATTCTTGGCAACATGGGGCTATCCTGGTATCGTAGCAATCACCAAATTGATTTTGGAATTGCAGTCTCCACTATTTTTGATGGCGATACAGTAGGATTTCCAGTTTTTGGTTATTCAAATAAGTTTTAAATCAGTTTTAAGCGAAAATTTCAAGTATGGAATTACCGTTTATGTTTGCTCTAATTCAGCATGTAACTAACTCACCTAAGCCCTATTTTACTTTAATTTAATTTTCGACATGGCCAGACACTCATTCCTGACAACCGCTATACTCTTCATATATCACTTTTCAATTGCTCAATCTGGATGTCCTGATTGTTTAGTTTCCCTTCCTCCGCTTCCCTCTGATACCATTTTCCTAAGCGATGCCCCAGATGGGGAAGCTTTGATGCCTTATGACAATGACATAAGTTTTCGATTACCAAAATCGACAACACCTGTCCATGAAATTGACCCCAGCACACCTGCTGGACTAAATATTAGCAAAATCACCATAATAGCTTTGTTGAATGTGCCTCCCGGGCTGAGCTGGGAGCCCAATAAGTTTGAATTTGATCCAGGAGATGAAACCGATGGATGTGTCAAATTTTGCGGTACGCCCTTGATTCCTGGTTATTATGAGGTGGAAGTTTTCGTAACTGCAAAGGTCGTTACCATCAATCAATCTACGTCATTTACCCTTCCAATTTATATTGCACCCTCTACAAGCAGTTCTGAAGGATTCAGCATGCAAAACAGCAATGGATGTGGAGAGGTAACCGTAAGTTTTGACAATCTGATTGAGAGCAATGGCGGAATGGGATTCGATTATTTTTGGGATTTTGGAAATGGCCAAAGTTCTAATGAAGAAAATCCAGACGATATAGTTTACTCTATTCCTGGTGTTTATGAAGTAAACTACGAAGCTATCATTGATACCTCAGGTTATGACTTATTAACCGTGCAAATTGTAGATGCTGGATGCAATGACATATCCCTTCCACCTATTTCAAATGCTCCGCCAGAACTATACATAAAAATTAAAGACCCATCAGGCAGCCAGATTTATTCCTCAAATACCATTGATAATGCTCCACTACCAGCTGCATTTAATGTTAATATCCCAATCGGAGCAGGTGATTACACATTGGAAGTGAGAGATGATGATTTGATCGGTTCTGATCATTGTGGAACTGTCACCTTTAATAGAATGACCAATGATACGCTAGAGGATGGCAGCCTCAAAGTTGACTTAAGCATACTTCATCCAATTTATACCATACAATCTACTGATACTGTGGAAGTTTATGAAGTCCCCGCTCCACCGATTGTTTCTCCAAATGGAGACATAGCGGTATGTGCGGGAGAAGAAGTGCTGTTGACTGCAGACTACACTGATAACCTTCAATGGTATAAGGATAGTACTGCTATAATAGGTGCTACTGATACATCCTATTTAGTAGATTCACCGGGCGCATATTGGGTAGAATACGAAAATGAAAATGGCTGTAAGTCAGTTTCAGAGGTCATTTATTTTGAAGAAATACCATTACCTACTAATCCATCATTTAGCGAAAGTGGCAATTGGTTGGAAATGCTTGACCCTACTACCCTGCCTAATGATTATAGCTTACAGTGGTTTATCAATGGCGACTCAATTCCCGATGCAAACGAAACTTCTTTCTGTAACACATTTGACGGGGTGAATTTATTCAGCCTACAGGTCACAGACAACGAAACCGGTTGTAGTAATGAATTTGCTTTGGGAGTAGCTTTTGATCCCAACGTAGATTGTACAGTCGGAACAAGAGAGATGGATGAATTGGCTGCCTCTATAACTTTATTTCCTAATCCAACCAGTGGACTAGTCATCCTACATTTTGAATACTTAAAATCCCTAACTTATAGGCTTGAAATAACTGATATAATAGGTCGGACCATGCTAGAAAAAGAATACATGAAACCAGCGAAGTTAATAAATGATCAATTTGATCTTTCAGACTTAAGCAGTGGGATTTATTTCTTAGAAATAAAGTGTGATGAAGGAAGGATGGTTAGAAAGATTATCAAGGAATAAAACTAATTAGAGCCTAAAAACCACATTTTCAGCAAATTACCCATACCAACACCAATGAAATTGGCAATGGCCATTCCAACTAATCCTGTCATTACACCTGAAAAAATAAGCGAACGGTTGTGTATGACAGCAGCGATTTGACCGATAAATGGTGGGCCATAGAATCCTGCAGTTTGCGTGATCATCATGGTATCCCGATCAATTTTGAAGAGGCGACACAACAATAAGTGTATAGTAAGCGCAACAATCCAAGAGCTCCCTGTAAATAGAAATAAAATTCCACCTCCTTTGAAAAGGTCGCTCAAATTGGCCATCATACCAATTGCCATGCAAAACATAAGTAGGAGATATTCACCTGCCTCATAAGCTCCTTGCAGGTTTCTGATTTTTGGTGAAAAAGATGCCCCGACACTGAAAGTGGAAATAAGCAGAATAATCAAGCCTGCACTAGAAAGGCCACCCGTCGTCAAATAAGTTAGTCCTATTGAAACTGCTCCAATAATCAGCGTTAATCCGAATGCGATTAGAAAATCATTCATTACAAAATTATTCCCCTGCAAGTCAACCTCTTCAACGATCCTCTTCTCATCATCAAAATTTGGCAGGAAATAACCATACACTTTATGAGCAATTGAGGTTAGAAAAATCAAGTAAATTCCGCCACAAATCAATTCTGTCGCATTCAATTGAATAAAAAGTGCTTCATCTGCTCCCATAGCAATACCCACAGAATTCATATTGGGAGTGCCTCCAATAAATACACCAACCAACATTGATATCAAAAGCCATATATCTTCTAATTTTTCCCGAAACAAAGCGGCAATAATGAATGCTCCAATTACAACACTAACGATTACCAATAAAAAAGAAATGATGGTTGATTTAGCCAACTTAAACCAGCCAATAAGATCTGTTGAATAAAGCAGTAAAGGAATTGCCAAAATAATTGTTGCTTGACTAAATCCTGAAGAAACTTGATTATTGAGTTCTATCGGGACAAAATTGCAAAGCACAATCCCCAGCACATAGCATAAAACAACTGGGCTTAAATAATTTTCAGTGCCTAGTCTGCTCGTCAGTTTCATTAAAAACCAAGGCAAGAAAATGATAGTCAAGACTTGAAATATAGAAATGAGCATTAAGTCAATTTGAATGATCTTTCGAAAAACTATTTCTTTGAGATGGTCAAATGATCAGAATAATCCACTACTAAACCACAATCTGCAACATCTGGATTTTTCAGCAACCATTTGGCCAATCCTTTTACAATATGATCTTCCATAGCCCTTTGCAACGGCCTTGCGCCATATTTTTCGTGAAATCCAATTTTGGAGAGATGATCAACTACAGCATCTGAAAATTCAACTTTCAGGTTTTTCTTCGTAAACCCTTCCCTCTTTTTCACTTCGTCCAATTCTTTCAAAGTGATCTGTCTTACATGCTCTTCATTCAGCGGATTAAACACAACGATGTTATCAATTCTGTTGATAAATTCTGGCCTGAAAAAACGGGCTATCGCACCTTTGTATGCTGCCTCTCCACCTTCTTTTGACGCATATCCTATAGATCGCTGATTCGTTGCACCCAAGTTGGAAGTAAGGATAATGATACAGTTTCTGAAATTAGTAACTCTACCAAAAGCATCTACAAGCATACCCTCGTCAAGAACCGTTAGAAATGCATCAAATATTGATTGAGCCGCTTTTTCTGCTTCATCTAGCAATAAAACAGCGAATGGTCGTTCTCGAACTTCAGTCACCAATTTTCCAGGTTCTTTACCGGCACCAATAAATCTGGTTATCTGCGAAGGATGCTGGAATTCGCTCATGTCAATTCTGATAAGCGGAGATTGCTTCTGTCCTTTCCCAAAAAAATAGTCTGCAAGCGCTCGAGCACTCGCTGTTTTTCCAACACCAGTTGGTCCAGCAAAAATCAGTGTTGTAATAGGCTTGTACGGATTGTTTAATCCAGCTTTGAAGACTTTAATGATATCACACAATTGCTCAACCACCATTTCTTGGCCAATAATTTTTGTAGAAAAAAACTGGGCAAGCTCTTGCTGGTTCAGCAGCATATTATCCCTTAGAAACAATTCTGGAAATCCTGTTTTTTTAATAAAATGAGAAATAATAAACTCTTTGTCTAACCGATCTTCTTTATTCAACTGCAACTCGCCCAAGCATTCACTCAAAAATCGAAATCCCTTACCTGGAAATCGTTCGTAAGGAAAAAATCTTCCCAAAAGCCTGATCATCGTTTCAATGGCATCTTTTTCAATATTTATTTTTAATGCTTGGGAAACGTATTCTCTAAGTTTATCAAATACAAGATTGATCTTGGCAGGTGATAATTCATTAATTTCAAGTACTTGTGTACTCTCTGAAAAGCCTGGCAAAAACCTACGGAGACTTTCCAATTGTTGTGGTGTAACTTCCCCTACCAATTGCAAGCGGCCACTTTGTATAAAAGGCAACATATAGGCAGCCACGCTATTTTCAACTGAGGTACTTCCTTGACGGAGTAATTCTACCACATCCTCCACCCACAAGATTCCATTAAACCTGCCCAGCTCGTACACCAATTCTTCTATCGTTTCTTGCCATTCACCTAAATATTTACTGGTAGATGTAATGCGCTGAGCACGGATTCGCCAAAAGGTATATTCCAGATTATTCTTTTTGGCAAGCGTTGCCAATCTTCTGAATGTAGCCTTCAACACTGCACTTTTGCCCGTCCCAGGATTTCCGCAAATAAGCAAACTTGCCTTTTGATTGAAAATAATAGTAGCTGCCCGATCCACATAGTCTTCCATTTCCCATGCAGCATCTGGCAAGGGGCTTAGGTTACGCTGAATGGATTTAGAATAAGGGTATTTTTCTGCGAGCCTTTCCAAGACCTGAGGATCTTTTTCTTTATTCCAGTCAAAGTTGAAAGAGTCATCTTCTTTCACTTTTATTACCACATAATCCAATTCTGGTTTTGGATACCTTGCCAGTCGGTAAATCTCTTCAGGCTCCATCTCATCCATTGCCCCCTTTACAAAGTGCTTAGCCAGATTGTCCAATTGGCGAAGATCATAGCAGTAAAAGTTGGCATTTAGCAAAGGAAGATAACAATCATAAACACCTTCTTCCTCTTCTCCGTAAACGAGTGTAGTTCTTACTTTTATTGAGCTTTTTAAGGGGAATACAGCTCCTCCTTCTTGATAGGTCGGGCGAACAACTACTTCGACAGATTTCATCGCAGGCTTCTCTATTTCCAATAGTGGGTATTCGCCATCCTTTTTATACTGCTTTTGCAAATTACCCGTAAAAGCAGCTTTTATTTTTTTAATGGATTTATCAACCATTTGAAAATCAGTACCCACCAAAACACCCAGGAAGGCGTCTTCTTGAAGTTTGAAACAAAGCAGTGGATATTCGATTTTCTTCATTGACAGTAGAGAATAGAGCGGGTAAATGTAGGAGTTCGTGCTAAATTATTTAAAAGTAAGTTTTAAGATGCCTTGCTAATGATGTTCTAACATATTAAACTATAGGAAAAATTAATCTCAAATAGAATGTCAAATTCATATATCCACTTTGTAAAGACAGGTATTTTGAGCTTGGGTTTCAGAGCTTAAAAACTCATAGCTACAAGCTTTTGCTTCCAGTCGTCTAAAATCTATTGTCCAGAATCTATAGATCTTCAATTTGTATTAGAATAACTTGGATTACAATTGATCCTAAAAGAATGAATGTTATAGAAGAAAAAAAAGTAAATGTTACCCTTAGGATTCCTACCGTTGATAGACATATGTTGACTACAGAACTGTGCATTTCTTAAGAAACATACTCTTAAAATCGTATATATGCCTTACGAAACATACGTTTGATCCCTGCAATTCGATAATTTTGTGATCTGCTAAAAACGGGTTAGGCAAGAATATTGATTTTCAATCGTTTAAGTCCCGTAATTGGCACAATTTCAAAGGTATCTTTAACCACGTGCTTTTGATAAAATAATAGTCAATAACTTTAATTTGAGGCTTTGATTAAACCTAACTTCGAGATAAACATTAAACCAGTTAGCAACTTATTCCATTGGAAAGACCGGCTTCTCCCACCATCAGTGTCTTTTTCCAAAAATCCCTTTTCTATGAAAAATTTAAAAATGTATGCAGCCTTAATGGTTAGCATGCTATTGTGCCAGGCAGCATTTGCGCAAGCATCGCTAAAAAGGGCAAATAAACAATATGAGCTTTCCGTTTACACGGATGCAATCAATTCTTACAAAGATGTTTTGCGTAAGAACCCTGACCATAAGGAGGCTAATGTCAAAATTGCAGACTGCTATCGCCTGTTAAATCAACTGGAAAATGCGCTCCCCCATTATCAAAGTGCATTGGCACAAGGTAACGTTGAAAGCATTTACATTTTCCAATATGGCTTGACGCTGCAAGGAAGAATAGTCGCTTTTACCAAAAATAATTTCACAGAGGGAGTGAGGCAAATTCCATCAAGTGGCTTGCAACTAACACTTTATTTAGCGGAAGTCAATTCAGATGGTGACTGGACAAATGCAACTCCCTTCCCACATAATGGCACTACCTTCTCTTCGGGCTATCCATGTTTTTCGCCGGATGGCAAGGCATTGTTTTTTGCCAGCGACCGACCTGGAGGATATGGTGGATTTGATCTCTATGTTTCATACAGGATTGGAAACAATTGGTCAGCACCAGAAAATTTAGGATTAACTGTAAATTCTCTTGGCAATGAAATAAGTCCATTTTATGATGGTCAGTCCCTGTTTTTTTCCTCTGATTTCCATAAAGGATTTGGAGGGATGGATATTTTCCGTGCAGAAGAAAGCAATGGCCGTTGGGCAACCATTTTCCACGCAGGTAACGGATTGAATTCTTCTTATGATGACTATGGCTTTGTATTCGACGGTCTTCGCAGCATAGGCTATTTTGTCTCCAACAGGCCTGGAGGAAAAGGAAACGAAGACATTTACAAAGTGGAAAAAGAACTGGACAATGTCGTAATAAAAGTTTCGGATGCAGCTACCGGTGTTCCAATTGAAGCTGCCAGCATCGATTTTGCAGATTGTGATGAAGAAGTTTATTATACCAATGCAAATGGTGTTTTTAATTTTCAGATGCTGGAAGACCTAAACTGCACCGTTTATATCAAAAAAGATGGTTTTTTGAGTGAACCATTAAAAATGACTTCAATAGGCATCAAACAAAGTAAGACACTGGAAGTCCAATTGACCAATATGAAAAATGCCTACCAAGGCAAAACCGTCAATGCAAGCAATGGTTATTATTTGGATAATGTAAAAATCATTGCTACAGATCAAGGAACAGGGATAAATTCCAGTTCTTTTTCTGATGCTCAAGGTGGCTATTTTATTTCTTTAAAGCCGAATGCTTCCTATTTATTGCGCTATTCTAAGCCTGGATTTCAGGATGTTACTTTAACCGTTAAAACATCAGCGAACGATAACCGTATTTTACGCAATATTGACCTATTGGCAGTGGGTGCAACAGGAAAAATTACAACTACAAGTGAACCTATTAGTTTTGCGGAATCACCTTCATCAGCGGCGTCCCAACCACAGCCTGCTGCAAAAAAGACAACTACTGCAAAGACTATTGCTTCGGGATTTGCCGTACAAGTGGCAGCGTTGAATAATGATCTATCTGGCATCGGAGATTACAAAGACAAACTCAGTGACTTGGGTACAGTGTATTCTGTGCAAGATGGTGACAAAATAAAAGTACGGGTTGGTGTCTTTGCTGATCGTGATGATGCTGTTGCTATGCAGAAACTGATTAGGGCAAAAGGTTTTGATGGTGCTTTTATCGTTGCTGAAAAAGATAGAGAGGTGTCTGCTGCTAATACTGTAAATAAGACTGCTCCTTCAGCTCCAAAAACAACTTCAACAAATAAAGACGCACCACTCTCAGGCTACATGATTAGATTGGCTGCATACAGCAATCTCAATTATTTTGATAAAGGGATGGTGGATGATTTGGGTACACCAACTTACATGCCTAAGGGAGACTTTACAATTGTCCTTTTACGAGGGTATACAAGAATAGATGATGCGAACATTGCACTCCGCAAAGTAAAAATGAGAGGATTCCCAGAAGCGTATTTAGTGGATGTAGAAAATGGGGAAATGAAAAAAGTGCAGTAAGAAATAATGAAAGTTTTAATAAAAGGCCTGACTAATAAAAATTGGTCAGGCCTTTTATTAAGCCTAATTTCTTTAATTATCTGTAATTCCTAATTTATACCTTTCCAGTGCCCTATTTCGAGCCATTTTATGATCTACCATTTCCTGCGGATAATCGAAAGTATCAAATTCCGATACCCATTTTCTCACATAAATTAAGTCTTTGTCAAACTTTTTTAATTGTTCATGAGGGTTAAAAATCCTGAAATAAGGAGCTGTATCACAGCCTGTTCCAGCAGCCCATTGCCAATTACCATTATTAGATGAAAGTTCAAAATCGAGTAATTTTTGGGCAAAATAAGCTTCTCCCCATCGCCAATCGATCAATAAATGCTTGCAAAGAAAACTTGCAACGATCATACGTACTCGATTGTGCATATATCCCGTTTGATTCAATTGACGCATGCCCGCATCAACCATTGGATAACCCGTTTTTCCTTGACACCAATTTTCAAACTCAGCTTCATTATTCCGCCAATTAATGTTGTCATATTTTTTACGAAAACTTTCATACACCACACAAGGGAAATGAAACAGTATTTGCATGAAGAATTCACGCCATACTAATTCGCTTAAAAACACTTCATTCTTTGGTTCTAATTGTCGAATTATTTGGCGGATGCTTACGGTCCCAAATCGAAGATGAGGGCTTAAATAGCTAGTACTATCAATCGCAGGGAAATTCCTTTCTGCAGCATAAGTGCCTAGTTGTGAAATATTAAATTCTTTGACTTTAATTGTAGACCTTGTAAATCCTAATTCCAAAAACGATGGAACTTGAAAATCCACAGCATAAAATCTTCCAATTCCTGTTGTGCTTTTTTCTTCGATAGCTGAACCGTCAAAGTGTTCCAGCCATTTCCGTTTATAAGGAGTGAATACCGTATAAGGCTTGCCGTCATTTTTTAAAACCTCATGCTCCTCAAAAATAACTTGATCTTTAGTGGACAACCATTGAATTCCATTGTTTTTCAAAAAATCATGAATTTCTTGATCACGTTTTCTGGCATAAGGCTCATAATCTTTATTGGAAAATACAGCGTGTAAATCAAATTCCTTAATTAATTTTTTAAATTCATCTATAGGTTTTCCTTTCAAAATTTTTATAGAAGACCCCAGCTTTTGCAGTTTACTATTTAATGACATTAAATTATCATAAATAAAACTGACTCTCGCATCATCTTTCGGCAAACTATCTAAAATGTTTTCATCAAAAATAAAAATGGGTAAAACAGGCAATCCACTTGAAAGAGCTCTTGATAAACCAGCATTGTCATGCAAACGCAAATCTCGTCTGAACCAAAAAATAACAATTTTATCTTTATGATTTTTATTTGCCATAAATGCCAAATTTATTTTCAACTGCTATTTTTCTAAAATCAAATATTTCACGTAATTTTTGTTTGATAAATAAACTATTAGCAATTGCTCCCAATGGCCCAAGTGGAGGCGAGTAAGTAATTATGTCTTCCATTAAAGTCCCGCCTTCAGTCTTTTTGATTTTGTGCTGATGATGCCAAAGCGAATATGGACCTACCCGCTGTTCGTCAACAAAATATTCAAGTTCCCGTACCTGTGAAATTTCAGTTACCCAGTCAGTTTTTATTCCCAACATGGGACTGACTTTGTAACTTATTATCATTCCCGGATACATCTTTTCTGGGAGGTTTTTAGAAGTAATATCAAAACCCATATAATCCGGTGTGATTTCTTTTAGATTTTTTGGCGACGAAATAAAATCCCAAACCGATTCTAAAGAAGCAGGTATTTTTTGTTCCGCAAAAAACTGATAAAAAGCCATTGCTATTTGTTTTGGATGTTTTCAATTTTTTCAAGAACCGCTTGTGCTTCCATGTATTTTTTATCGCTTTCTGCCCTATTTACTTTTGACAGCTCATGCCAGCTTTTCATTAGCAATTCGTATTTCTTTTGCAAGATTTCCAATTCTGATTTTTTCTTAAATAATTTAAACATAGACTATACAGGTTTACAACAATAGAAGCAGTACAACACGATTGGCCTGCTTCTATGAAATTAAAGAAAACCTAACTATCCAGTGAAAGAATGGTTTAGAAAAACCAGCAACAAATTTTACGGCAAGCTTATTATTTGTCGCTCCTTAAAAATTCATCCGTAAAGTGCTGTTTACGCTTAGGTTGGGCAAATTTTGTGGTATTGTAGGTTTGGGATTTACCTTTTGGAATAGACAGAGATGTCCAATTATTATCAAGCACCATTTTTCCAATAAAAACAATCTGACCAATATGATAGGAGTAATGTGCAAGTTGCCTATTTATGGCTTCGGTCACAGTATGCCCTTGGTTGCGAATGAAAATTTCTTTTTCCAAATCTACGTCTTTTAACTCTTCCAGCGTATTAAATAGAACTTCCCATCCAGCATTCCATTTCTCCATCATTTCTTCACGATCTTTAATATCATTCTCAAATTCTGCATCTCTGGCCCGCCATTCTTTTTCTCCGTCAGAAAAAAGAAAATCAGTCCAACGGGACAGCATATTGCCCCAAAGATGCTTCACTATTGTTGCTACACTATTACATTCTTCATTGTACTGCCAAAATAATTGCTCATCATCAAGCTGGGAAAAAGTCTTTTCTCCCAATATTTTATAATAGGAAAATTGTTTAGTTACGCTATACAAATAATTGTCTCTCATAAATGAAAATTTAATAACATTAGAGGCTGTTTTAAAACCTGAAGTGCTGGTGAGAGGATAAGATTTTTGCATCAATTTTCTTTTGATATGAGGAGCATATCCATAGATACGTGACGAAAATCAAGAGGAAATTGGGGTAAAAAGATATTCTCGTAGACGTGCTTGAGGTTTTAAAACAGCCTCTTAGAGTCGAATTAAATACTCGGTTAGATTTTCACCACCATCCAATTCCAATCTTTTCCTTAATCTATAACGACCAGCTTCAACTCCTCGAATAGAAATATTCATTAAGGCAGCAATTTCTTTTGAAGATAAATTCATCCGTAAATACGCACTTAGTTTATAGTCATTCGGACTTAAGTTGGGATGATATTCTCCAAGGCGTTTTAAAAAATCACTATGAACTTGATCAAAGTGCACCGAAAATCGTTCCCAGTCTTGATCTATATCATTTTCACTTTTTACCAATTTTAATAATCGATTTATTTCCTGGTATATATCTTCATTCTTCCCATTCTGCTTCTTCATTTTTTCAAGAGATGCCTGAATAGACGACATCATTTCACTTTTTTGAAGAAGGTTCATAGTGGCCGCAGCCAGTTCTTGATTTTTAAATTGTACTTCCGTCTCAAGTTTTTGACGCTCTAATTCATTGATTTTTTCTTTCGATTGCCTTACTAACTCTTCCTTTTTTTCTTGCTCTTGCATATGTGTGATTTCCATAAAAGCCTTTTCTTTTTCATGCTTTTTATTTTGAAAAAAGGCTAAGCTAATAAATGCACCAATCAATAGAAAACCATAGATCGTAAATGCAAAATTGCTGGCGTACCAAGGCGGATTTATGATAAACTGAAATGACGTAATTGTGCTCTCTTTTCCAAATTTATTTTTTGCCTTTAAATGCAGGGAATAATCACCAGGACGAAGGTTGTTTATGTCTAAAGTGGTATTTCTATCCCAAGCTGACCAGCCAACTTCTGAACCTTCAAGAAAATGGGAATAGGTGACAAATTCGTACCCTTCATGGTCAGTTGAAGAGAAAATAAATTTCAAACCATTTTGCGAAGGATTTAAGTTAGGAATAATGGCCTGTTGACCATTCAGAACATGTCCGCCAAAAAGCAAACTATCCCTTTCCGTTTTCAGCCATACTTCAGATAATACGATTTCTAAAGCTGGAGTTAAAACATTATACCTCGTAGGGTCAAAGTGAATAAACCCCTTTTCGGTTGCAAACAGAACATTTTTTTCATCAACCGGAAATATAAATTCAAATCCCCTAACCAGTTTCCCAGACAATTCCGGAATAGGCATACGTTCAATCTGTTTATCAAGTGCCTTGTCTTTTATTTTCAATACACCCACCTCATTTTCAACCACATACCATATATTTCCTCGTTTGTCCTGCTTTAAGTATTTTACACGGTTTTGAGAACCAAATATTTCATTAAACCCTTCATCGGGAAGGAAAATGTTCTTTTTACTATCGAATCTAAATACACCTCGTTCCCCGGTAAAAACTACCCTATCATTTAATTGGAATAAATGATTGTTATTATTGGAAGGAAGACCATTATCGGCATCATAAAAATTATAGGTGACTTGTTTGTTTTCAATAGAAAGATCAATCTGATATATTCCTCTATAAGGGTGAGCCATCCAGATTGTTGCACCATCATAAGCCAGCAACCGACTGCTTTCGTCTAAGCCTTCCATCATGCCTAAATATTCCAGCCCATCTTCCTTTTGCTTAAAAAGACCTATTCCACTGTAATGTCCTGCAATTAAATAATCATCCAAATAGGGCACATACTGCCAGACACCCAATAAGCCAGCAAGGCGAGAAGCTTCTCTTTCTCTAATAGTGTATGGGCCATTTTGGTGACCTACTAACAATTTGTTCTGGTATTCACCGATACTCCAAACTTGTCCTTGAGAATTGGGTATTAACTCGAAATTCTTTTTTTCTTCTGGAAAATAATAAGGTTTCCATTCTATTCGGTAAACGCCAGTATTTGTCCCTGTGTAAAGATTGTTTTCATAAATGGAAGCAGTATAGCAAGTCCCTTCCAATTTACCGTCAGGGAAAAATTCAGTAATAGCAGAATTTGTTTGAATATAGCTTATCCCATTATCGAGCCCCATCCAAAGGTTTCCGATTTTGTCAGAAAATATGCTGAGAATGGTATTGTTCTGAAGATTGTCTTCTTTGCTAACATGCTGAAGTAAGCGCCGATTTTCATCCATTACGACAACTCCAGCAGAGGTTGTCCCAAATACTAAATTACCATTGGGCAATTTTCCGGAACAAAAGATGCGATTTTTCTTTAAAAAGTCGTCAGCTTTTGTGGGCCACGGATTAACCTTATTCTTTTGGAGCAGATAAATTGCATTTTTATCCGTTGTGAGCAGAATAGAATCTTGGTTGAATGTTATAATGGAAGTTACTTCAGTCGATAGTTTCGATATCTTATTGAAACTTGATTCTAAACCATTTTCATAGATTCCTAAATCATAATTGGCTTTCTGAACAAGAAAATGATCACCCACTTTTTCTGCAAACAAGTATCCCTCTCCCTCAATGGGTACTGAAATTTGATTTCCATCCCACTTGAGTATCATTTTCTGACTTATAAAATAAACATCTTTTTCATCAATGAATATTTCCCATACGTCTTCAAACTTTAGATTTTCTTCTGGCAAATAATCATTCAATGAATGGTAACACAATATCCCGTTCGCATCACCTTGAAAAAAGCCTATCTCTCCTTGTCCACCAACAAATATTTTCCCATCGGGAGCTATTTCCACAGAACGAAGACTTGTGCCATTTGCTATTGGATAGACCCTCCAATGGTTTCCGTCATATACCAATAACCCATCATTGTTTGCAGTATATATGACCCCCCTTTCATCTTCTGTGATTTGCCAGTTTTGAGTACCAGCTCGATATTCCTTGTTGATAAAATTTCGGACGGGAGGAATGCCTATGTTAAAATTTTGGGCAATAGATTCAGTATTTAAGGGTGAGGCTGCAAACACAGCAACACATAAAAGTATCCGAGTAAAATTCCGTTTTGATGAAATAGTTTTCTTCATGATTGAGCCCCTAAATGAATCTATTGACACCTTTTGAAGATAATGGTAATTAAAAAATGCAAGATAGCCCAAAAGGTTTAGGTGTAGTAGTTATGAAGTAGTAAAAATTATACTAGCCGTATTTTAGCAGTGGAGCAAAATGCATTGGAATGGCTACTCTTACAGTATTTTTGCACTGTAATTATTAGTAATTGCAGAATATTATACTGTTTCAATGCAGTGGTATGTTTTCCAACTGATAGTATATGATTCCACTAAATGACATCTAACAGTAGTATTCAAAAACATCAATAATGGTAATATGAAACATTCACAAACTAGCATTAGCCTTCTGCGTTATTTCATTCCCATCAATATAGCAAGCTCTCCTATTCCTAATACCAGACTAATTTTCTTTTAACATTAATGCCCTTCTTCTTTTCAGCATTGGATAGAAGTTCATTTAGTATGAAACTTAAAATTTAGCACTTATGAAGTCAAATCATTACATTTTTCCAATTCTCTTGCTGTTTTTCTCGTTTGGAGCAATTGCCCAAGAGATAACTCTCAAAGGGATAATTACAGATTCCGAAACGGGAGACCCCTTAATCGGTGCTACTATATTAATACCTGCAACCAATGAGGGGACAATAACAGATATTGATGGCACCTTCTCCCTCCTTGTAACTGAATTGCCCGTTACTATTCAAGTCAGCTATACAGGATTTGAAGAATTTGAATTGCTGGTTGAAAGTGAAGATTATTTGGAAATAGCACTTTCCACTAATTCCGAAACCCTAAATGAAGTACTTGTCATTGGCTATGGCAAGCAACAAAAAAAGGTTGCAACTGGCGCCATTTCAAAAATTTCTGCCAAAGACCTTGAGGGAATAGTAGTCTCTGATGTAACGTCAGCTTTGGAAGGCCAGGTTGCAGGACTAATAGTAAATGAGTCGAGTGGCCAACCAGGCTCAGCAAAGACTATCCTAATTAGAGGTGTAAGCACCAATGGAGACAACTCTCCTTTGTTCATTGTTGATGGCCTTCAAATAGGAAGCATTGACAATATTAGCCCTGGAGATGTAGAGTCCGTTGACGTTTTAAAAGATGCTGCTTCTTGCGCCATTTATGGAGCACGAGCTGCAAATGGTGTCGTCATAATTACCACAAAGAAAGGTACAAATGAAACAGGGGGACAGATTACCTATGAGGGGAATATTGTCAATTCACGCCCATGGCAGACCCCAACGATGCTGAATGCTGAAGACTATGTAATGATAACAAGGGAAAAGTTTGCGAACAGTAACCAGACAAGCGCACTTGAATTATTAGGATTTCCCAAAGTTGGAGACCAATTGCCAAATAATACTGATTGGATGGATCAAATATTTGAACCAGCCAATATCGTCAATCACCGTTTGTCCGCCAATGTTAAGAATGCCTTCCTATCCCTCGACTATTGGGATCAAAAAGGTGTAATTGGAGGCGATAAATCGAACTATAAAAGATATGCAGTTCGTCTAAACTCAACTAAAGAAATAAACGATTATATCACTATCGGTGAAAATGCATATTTCAATCGTGTTGATAATCAAAATATTGGTACTAACGATGCTTTTGGAACTGTCCTAGTAGATGCATTCGCATATGATCCTTTAACTGCAGTTTACAATGAAACAAAAGATTACGGGTTTGAACAATCTGATTGGGTAAAAAAGGAATACATCAATCCTTTGAGTCGATTGTTTTTGAGCAATGGAAGCGGCCATGCTGATCAATTTCAAGGAAATGTTTTTTTAGAAATCAAACCATTAAAAAACATAAGAATTCGTTCAGATGCTGGTATCGAGGCTGCTTGGTGGCAATTCAAAAGTTTTACACCAGACTATTCCTTTCATGATGCTTTTGTTAATCTCACCAATGATGTATCGCAGGGATATGGCAATGCCCAGTCAATACAATTTGAGAATTACATCAATTATAATAACACCCTTGCATCAGTACACAACTTGGATTTAGTATTGGGCCAATCCTACCGTTCTTCTACTTTTATTAATGGAGGAGGTTCTACATCTTCCATTCCAGATGCCGTAAAATTTAATGAGAACTGGCAATACCTTAATGCTGGACAAGACTCTACCGACCTGGCATATGGAAGTGCTGGAATTGATTATAGATTGATTAGCTACTTTGGACGTGTTCAATATGATTACGATAATAAATATCTATTCACAGCTACTTTGAGGAGAGACGGTTCTTCAAATTTCGGAAACAATAATAGATGGGGATTATTCCCATCCTTTTCTGCAGGCTGGGTAATAAATAAAGAGAGGTTCTTCAGATTTGCTCCGGTTAGCTATTTGAAAGTGAGAGCCAGTTGGGGTGTAAATGGTTCAGATCGCATTGCTCCACTTAGTTATGCTGCCACTATTGAAAATGTATTCACCTATGCTTTTGGCCAAGATCAAAGTCTTTACACTGGTGCTGCATTGGCTACGCCGCCTAATCCAAATGTCAAGTGGGAGGAAAGCGAACAAATAGATATAGGACTAGAAGTAGAATTATTTGATGGTGAATGGACTATTGATGCAGATGTTTTTCGTAAAACAACCAAGGATCTTCTAATGTCTGAAGTCATTCCTGGATATATAGGTGCTACCAATAATCCTGTTTCTAATCTTGGAGAAATACAAAATCAAGGAATTGAATTAGCAATAGGGCATAGACTCCGCAAAAATAATTTAACGCTTAATACACTTCTTACCTATACTCATTTCACCAACACGGTAAATAAAGTGGCAGGAGATGCTGGATTCATTTCAGGTTGGAGTTGGCCAGTTAGGAATACAGCTATTACAAGAATGACAGAAGGGCTTCCTGTAGGTCATTTTGTTGGGTACCAAACAGATGGGATATTTCAATCACAAAATGAAGTATTTAGCCACATTAATTCAGCTGGTGACCCACTTCAACCCAACGCACAGCCGGGAGATTTGCGATTCATTGATTCAAATGGTGATGGAATCATCAATTCTGATGACATCACGAATATTGGATCACCATGGCCTTCTCACATAATTGGATTGACATTGAACCTGAATTATAAAGGATTTGATGTTAGCTGTATTTTCTCTGCACAGTTGGGACATGAAATTTATAGAACCTATGAAAGGTCAGATGTCACTTATACCAATTATCAAAGTTTTTGGTTGGATCGATGGACACCTGAAAATCCAGGTTCACAATATCCTAGGTTAGCATCAAATGATGCAAATAATAACCAGCGCCCATCTGACTTCTATGTGGAAGACGGTTCTTTCCTCAGAATGAAAAATTTCCAGATCGGGTACAATTTACCTACCGATCTAATTTCAAAAGCTAAAATAAAGGGACTTAGGTTATTCATCTCGGCAAATAACTTATTTACCCTTACTAATTATCAAGGTTTCGATCCTGACATTGGCACAAATGGCTGGATACTCGATACAGGTATCGATAAAGGTTTCTATCCATCCAATAAAACGATAGGTGGTGGTTTGAAAGCAACCTTCTAATCCTTATTCAGACAACTGAAAACATTAGTTCAAAACTAACGACAATGAAAATATATCATAAATCCATTTTACTATCTGTTCTTTCTGTTTTCCTGTTTATTCAAAGTTGCAATGAAGATCGGCTTGATGTGGAACCCGTAAATGAATTTCTGTCCAGCAACTTTTTTATAACAGAAGACCAAATTTCATCAGCACTTATCGCAGCCTACGACCCACTTGGATGGTCAATGGCTTATGGTCAGTGGATCTCTTATGTCATGTATGGCGAAATTCGCTCGGACAATGCCAATGCAGGAGGTGACCCATCAAACAATGATCAACCTGGGTGGCAAGAGTATGACGATTTCTCAAATACGAATACCAATTCAGTAACACAGGCTTTATACCGCCGCAATTATATCGGTATTTTCAGAGCGAACACAGTATTGCTTCAATCCAAAATTGAGTCTCCTGTAGTTGATGTCTACAAGGCAGAAGCAAAGTTTTTGCGAGCGTATTATCATTTTGAGCTATTCAGACATTTTGGACCAATACCAGTAGTAAATACTTTACTTGCACCTGACGATATAGACTTAGAAAGAAATACGGTATCCGAAGTATTTGAATCTATAGTGAGCGATTTAGAAGATGCTGCTGCTGTTTTGCCTATAACTGTCTCTGCAAATGAAACTGGACGAGCCACAAAAGGAGCTGCCTTGGCATTATTGGGTAAAGCTTACCTTTATTGGGGCGATATCTTAAATGACGATCAAGCAAAATTCGACTTGGCTGCCAACTATTTCCAACAAGTAGTGGATTTGGGAGTCTATCAATTAGAAGATGATTTTCAAACTCTTTTCAACTTTGGTGTACGCAACACGATCGAGTCAGTTTTTGAGATTCAGCATAACGGCCTTTGGACCAGTGATTGGGGATGGTTTGAAGGAATTGACGGAAATGGTATTATTCAGCTTTGTGGAGTAAGGGGTTTATGCGAAGATCACCCAGATTATCAGGCAGGTTGGGGATTTATGATGATGACCCCTGGCCTTTATGATCACTTCCTTCCAGATGACAGCTATCGCCGTGATGTAGCCATTACTTCAGATGAGGAACTTGGAATTGAAATTCAAGATGCTGGAGTAAGTTGTACCGTAGTTGTGGATCAAACCCAAAGCAATCCTATTGACTATACTGGCTATTGGCAAGAGAAATTTGCCAACTTTAAATCTTATGCAGGTACCAATGTGAATGGAGGCGATGACAATCTTACAAAAGCCACCAACACTCACCCTATCAGGTATGCTGATGTACTACTTATGCTGGCAGAATCATTAAACAGAGGATCGGGCTCTGACGGAGCTGCAATGACCTACATCGATATAGTAAGGGAACGAGCTGCCGGACCTGGCGATAATACTGGCAGTTTCAAAACTGCTCAAGACATTATGTCAGAACAAGGATGGTCTTTATTAGACTTGATTTGGTATGAGCGCCGGGCAGAGCTTGCAGGTGAAGGTGATCGATGGTACGACCTTGTACGTTCAGGCAGAGCAAATGCTAATCTTTTTACAGGCGACCCAATCAAAGAAAGCAACTTCAACCAACAACATCTTTGGTTGCCTATTTCACTGGAAGAATCTACAGTAGCCCCAAAGCTTACTACTTACCCGGATGAAAGCTTATTCAAATAGCAGGAATCTGGAAATAACTATGGCATTAATTCATTTTCGAAGTATCAAAAGAATGTTTCGAAAACATTTATACCTAATCGATTAAAATTTATTGATCACTAATTAAACGTATTTAACATGAATAATTTATTCACAAAGTCAATTTTCGCTTTTTTAGCTTTATCACTTATGGTGGTAGTAGGCTGTAATAAAAACGACGATGATGGACCAACCACATCTGATGTTATCGCAAGTTTCCAAGCTGATGTAAGTGCGACAAATTTTTTAGAAGTTAGTTTTTCTAATTTCTCTCAAAATGCAACTTCTTACGCATGGGCCTTTGGTGATGGCAATACTAGTACAGAAGAATCTCCAACTCATACTTATGCAGCGGCTGGAGTATATACTGTTGAATTGACGGCTTCAAACGACAAAGGAAGTGCCACTAAATCTGAAACCATTACGATCACCGATCCTAATGTTTCGTCTTCTTTATTGGCAGGCTCAACCAGCAAAACATGGTACCTTTTGAGAGAAGGTGTTGCCTTGGGTATTGGCCCAGCTGTTGGTGATAATGCATGGTGGTCTTTTGGTGGCGTTACACCTTTGGCAGACAGGCCATGTATCCTTGATGATGCTTATACTTTCCATGCCGATGGTACTTGGGAATTCAACTCTAACAATACCCTTTTTGTAGATGCTATTGCAAATGGAGGCTGGATTGATCCTGAAGGATGTCATGATGAAAGCGAACCTGGCATTTTCACTTCACAAAATGGCGACGACCTAAGTGCATATGGAAACGGAGGTGATTACACCTATGACTATGATGCTACAGCAAGTGAATTAACACTCTTGGGAACTGGAGCATATATTGGTTTGGCTACCAAAAGAGAGCTGAATGATGACATTATCCCTGCTTCTATTAAAACTTACGCTGTAGTAAATTTAGCAGAAGGGGCAATTGCTGATACATTACAACTTGCATTGGTTCGTGCGGATAATTCTGCATGGAACTTCTATATGGTCAGCTATCACAATCCAGCTGACTTGCCAGACATTCCTAATGTAGCTCCTCCTTTTGGAGAAGATTTACCAGATTTATCTCCTACTGAACTGTCACATACTTTTGCTTCAAACGATCCTGCTGACTATGTTTTACTTGATACTATTCAATCAGGTTCAACGATTGAATATGGGGTAGATGATCCTGCTGATGCAGCAGCTGCAAAAGTTGGCCAGTTCAACAGAACTGGAGAACAGTATCAGGAATTGCAATTCCAGACTTATCCAACTAAAAATGACATCAATTTCGAGAACTTGACTACAGTATCTCTCGATGTTTATATCCCGAGTTCTAATGACTATTCTGGCACATTGACAAAAGGTGTTATAATAGGACTTGGAGATAAGAGTGCAACAGCACAGTGGTGGACAGACCATTATGAGTATGTTAATGATGGTACTGCTATCGCAATGGATCAGTGGGTTACTTTAACCTACCAACTCGATTCTCCAAATGCAGGAGCAGGTGCGAACACTCCATTTGACAGAAATGATCTTGATATGATCTATATCAGCATCGGCGGTGGTGGACACACTGATGCTGGAACATTCTATGTGCGTAATTTAATTTTCAATTAATTGCCAAGAATGTATTTTATTTAGGTGCATTCAATATTGAATGCACCTAAATAATTTAATTTCAAATCATGCTGGATTTATTCAAAATAAAAATTGGTCAAGCTTTATTTTTTTTGATCCTTTCGATTTTAGTCATTTCTTGTTCTTCAAAAGATGATGATGGTACTTCAACAAGTCCAGTTAATATTTCTATTCAAGACCTCTCCATTCAAGAAGGCAATGTAGATAAAAATGCCTTTGTCCGTTTGCAATTAAATACCCCAAGCAACAAATTAATTACTGCTTTTATTAGCTCAAACAATTTATCAGCTGAAGCAAATGCTGACTTTACGCCGTTTGTAAATGATCCTGTTGTTTTTGAGCCGGGTGATTTAAATAAGGATTATCAAATCAGAATAAATGGCGACGAAGAATTTGAAAGCAATGAAGAATTTGAAATAAAAATTAACAGTGTTGAAGGGAATGCTACTATTTCCAAAGGAACGGCACTTATTTCGATATTAAATGATGACCCTGACACGACAAGTTCAATAGTAGTTATCCCAACTTCTGGCTATAGCACCCCGGATAATTATCCAAATATGAATCTTATTTGGCAAGATGAATTTGATGGAGATGAGCTCAAAGAAAATTATTGGACACATCAAATCGGTACTGGGGTCAACTATGGACTTGATCCAGGATGGGGAAATCAAGAACTACAATATTATAAAGAAGAAAATACTTCTATTCTTGATGGGCACTTGGTGATTGAGGCTCGAAAAGAGACGACTGGCTCTTTATATACCTCTAGCAGAATAATCACTATCGATAAATTTGAATTTCAATATGGCAGGGTGGACATACGTGCTGCTTTGCCTACTGGACAAGGGCTTTGGCCAGCTTTATGGATGTTGGGGGGAAATCATCCCACTGTTGGTTGGCCAGACTGTGGTGAAACAGATATTATGGAAATTGTAGGGAATGCTCCCAATACTTGTAATGGTACTTTACATTGGGCTGATGCAAACAATGAGTATGCTTCTCATACTGGTTCAACTAATTCTTCAAGTTCACTTCATGATGAATTCCATGTTTACTCAATTATTTGGGATGCAACTACAATTCGATGGTTTTTGAATGATGTACAATTCCACGTTATAAATATTTCTGGACCTTCTTTAAATGAATTTCATCAAGATTTCTTTTTCATTTTTAATGTGGCAGTAGGAGGGAATTGGCCAGGCTCACCTAATAGCAGTACCGTATTTCCTCAGCGCATGATTGTTGATTATGTTCGGGTTTTTCAATAGGATTAAATAATTATTTTCTCAAACCCAAATTCCATATTTTTCTAATAGCTAATTAAAAACAGTAATCAAATCTATTGAAGCATAATTAATAGCAAGGTCACCTCCATGCAAATTAATTAATAATATGAATTTAAAATTAATTATAACATCCTTTTTATTGATATTATTATGTCAAAATAATTCAATATCCCAAGGTTTTTTGAGCACTAATGGGCAGGCCATTGTTAATGAAAATGGAGACTCCATTATTTTGCGAGGAATGGGGCTGGGAGGATGGATGCTGCAAGAAGGATATATGTTGCAAACAGCAGATTTTGCAAATGCACAATATAAAATAAGGAATAAAATAGAGCAAATAATTGGTGAAAGTAATACAGATTTATTTTATGAAAAATGGTTGGAAAACCATGTCCAAAAAGCAGATATAGATTCATTAAAAGCCTGGGGCTTTAACTCAGTAAGATTGCCCATGCATTATAATTTATTCACGTTACCAATCGAGGATGAACCAATAGTTGGGGGTATGACTTGGCTTGATAAAGGATTTGAATTGACAGATAGTTTAATCAGCTGGTGCAAACAAAATGAAATGTACGTAATCTTGGATTTGCATGCGGCGCCAGGCGGACAAGGACAAGATCAAGGCATTTCCGACTATGACCCTAACAAACCTTCCTTGTGGCAAAGTCAACGTAACAAAGATAAAACGATCGCTTTATGGCAAAGACTTGCCGAACGATATGTTGACGAACCTTGGGTTGCAGGATATGATTTATTAAATGAAGTAAATTGGAACTTACCCGGCGGAACAGCTCTCAGAAATTTATACGAAGACATAACAGACGCCATCCGGTCTGTTGACAACAACCATATTATTTTTATTGAAGGTAATTGGTTTGCAAATGATTTTACAGGTTTGACTCCTCCATGGGACGACAACTTAGTTTATAGCCCTCACAAATATTGGTCAGAAAATTTCCAAAAAGACATTCAATGGGTATTGACGCTTAGAGACCAACACAATGTCCCACTTTATTTTGGTGAAGCCGGAGAAAATTCGAATACCTGGTTTCGTGATGCCATAAAATTAATAGAAGACCATAATATCGGCTGGGCCTGGTGGCCAATGAAAAAAATAGAATCAATTGCTGGCCCTTTGTCTATTACCAAAACGGAAGATTACCAAGCACTTTTGGACTATTGGAGTGGAGGTGGAAACATGCCATCTGAACAATTCGCTGTTTCTACTTTGATGGACTTGACAGAATTATTAAAAATAGAAAATTGCACGTACCAGAAAGATGTTATTGATGCTATGTTCCGCCAGGTTCAATCCGATGAATCAATACCTTTTAAAAATCATTCGATACCGGGATTAATATATGCAAGTGATTTTGACATGGGCATTAACGGCTCTGCTTACCTAGATAATGACATTGCAAACTATCACATAACTACAGGAAATTATACCGCATGGAATAATGGTTGGGCTTACAGAAATGATGGTGTGGATATTCAAAAATCAGTGGATAATATAAATTCGAACGGTTACAATGTTGGCTGGATAAATTCGGGTGAATGGATGAAATATTCTGTAAACGTAGAAACAGATGCATTGTATGAAGCTAAAATTAGAATTGCATCAAATTCTTCTGATGGAAAATTTTATTTCAAGTCAGGCGATGCAATAATTTCAAAAGTTTCCACAACACCAAATACCGGTAGCTGGGAAAACTGGACAACAATTTCCGTATCTGACATTGCATTAACTACAGGGGATAATGAGTTAATTTTTTATTCACAAAATGAGGGCTTTAATCTTGGCAGTTTTGAATTAATGGAAATCGCTCCATTAAATTCAATTTTAACAGAATTTTTATCAGCATATACTATTGATGAAAATACAGTTCAATTGGTATTAAATAAACCACTAACTGGACCAGTAAGTGCTCAAATAAATGATTTTGATATAGCAGTTAATGGTGGAAATCTAATAATCGAAAATATTGAATTGAATAATTTAAATAATAGAATAATTATACTAAATGTTGATCACGAATTTACCGCAGGAGAAATAGTAAAAATATCTTATTCCGGTGATGAGATTATGGCAGTTGATGGCACTCCATTAAATGTATTTACACTAGAGCACGTCGAAAACAATATTCCGACTACCCACCTTATTCCTGGAAAAATAGAAGCAGAGGATTATTTCAATAGCTTAGGCATTGTGCTTGAAACAACTTCCGATATCGGTGGTGGCCAAAATGTATGATTTCTCGACGTGGGCGACTATATGGACTATATTGTCAATGTCTCAGCGGGAGGCATTTACCAAGCAAATTTCAGATATGCATCAGACGGTGGTAATGGTCAAATTAAGTTGCAATTAATTAATCCGAACGGAAGTACTATTGAATTAAAAACCATAGACTTCAATTCTACGGGTGGGTGGCAAGATTGGGAAAACAATTATACAAATCTCTCACTTCCAGTTGGCACTCACCAATTGCGGGTTTTAATCTCTCAGCCCTTATTTAATTTAAATTGGTACGAATTCACCTTGCTCACCCCTACCCTTCAAACTGATTCTGATTTCAAAATGCAAGCATTCCCAAACCCAAGTTCAAATCAATTATTTGTACAATCTACTTTATTCGAAAATCAAAATATTGAATTGTCATTGAGAAACAGCTTGGGTCAAATTATTTTTTACAAGAGAATAGATAATACAAGTTTATTAGATGAAATAATAGATTTAAATCATTTTACACCAGGACTATACTATTTGACAATAGGACTTGGAAATGGGAAGCAGCACACCAGTAAAATAATAAAGAAATAATTTATAAAAATTATGTCTCAATTCATATTCAATTAATATCATGAGAAACAGGTACATCGTTCAGACAGCATTAATTGTAGCCTTGGGAGGGTTCCTAATGGGATTTGATGCTTCGGTCATCTCAGGTGTTGTGAAATTTATTGAGCCTGAATTTGACTTGACAAAACTGGAGTTGGGGTGGGCTGTTAGTTCACTAACTTTAACGGCCACTTTTGCCATGCTTGTTTCGGGCCCATTGAGCGATCAAATTGGCCGAAGGTCCGTATTAAAATATGCAGCTGTGCTCTATGCTGTTTCAGCCATAGGTTCTGCACTTGCACCTTCATTTACTACACTTGTAATTGCTCGTATGATTGGTGGCTTGGGTGTAGGCGCTTCATTAATAATAGCACCGATGTATATTGCTGAGATTGCTCCTCCAGCCATGCGAGGCAGAATGGTCTCTTTTAATCAGTTGAATATTGTTGTTGGTATTTCGGTTGCCTTTTTTTCAAATTACCTGATACTACAACTTGGAAAATCAGATGCCAGTTGGACACAGTCTTTGAGATTTGAAGAATGGAACTGGAGGTGGATGCTTGGCCTAGAAACCATACCAGCTATACTCTATTTCTTTGGACTTTACTTAGTTCCTCGTAGCCCTCGTTGGTTGATCATGAAAAATGAATGGGATGAAGCATTGAGCGTAATGTCAAAAGCCTCCTCAGAGGAATTGGCAAAAGAGGAATTGCAAAACATCCGAACATCTTTAGCAGAGGAATCAACAAAGGAAACGATCCCAATCAAGGAATTATTTAAAAAATCAATGACTCTGGTGCTTACGATCGGAGTTGTCATTGGCATCCTTCAACAAATCACAGGCATAAACTCTGTCTTCTTTTATGCACCTATGATTTTTGAGCAGTCGGGAATCGGTACAGATGCTTCCTTTTCTCAGGCAATTTGGGTGGGATTAATCAACCTGTTTTTTACCCTTTTAGCTATTGCATATATTGATCGTCTTGGCAGAAAACCACTATTGATTATTGGATTAACAGGCATTGCCCTTAGCATGTTTATTCTGTCATTTAGCTTTAGCGAAGCTACTTATACCCTGACTCCAGAATCAATTGAAGCTCTCCCACAAGAAATTAACAGAGAAGCCATTGCATCCTTGACCAACATAACCTACCAAAGTGATTTAGATTTCAAAGCCGCTATTTCTCAATCACTTGGTGAAGACGTTGGCAAGTTTGAATCTGATTTAATCACGGGTGCTATTTCAATGAATGCAATTCTTGTATTAATTGGCATTTTAGGATTTGTAGCATCCTTTGCAATTTCAATCGGCCCAGTTATGTGGGTTCTTTTTTCAGAGCTTTTCCCCAACAAAGTTCGAGGGTTGGCGATCTCTTTTGTAGGGTTAATTAATTCAGGTATAAGCTTCCTTGTCCAATTAGTTTTTCCTTGGGAGTTATCAAATCTTGGAAGTGCAACTACTTTTCTGATCTATGGCGTATTTGGAGCGATCGGGTTGATTTTCGTTTGGATGGTTGTACCAGAAACTAAAGGCAAATCGCTGGAAGAACTCGAACGCCAGTTAGTAAGGGAATAATTAAATATAATCAAAACGAAGTGGTTTGGGAATTTGATTTTCTACAAACCAATGGTTTTGAGGATATGCCGATGGAGAAATGGTTTAATTTTTCCCAAATCATTTCGGACTCGGTATAGTAACAATAAATTCCTACTTAGAACATTTTAAAATTCTATTTCATAAAATAATTAAAAATGCGAAGTATATTTTTTCTTTTAGTTATTTCAATTCTATTTTTTCAATGTACGCCTGATTCAGATAAATCTGTTATGGAAAATAATGGAGCTTCAAAAGTTGAATTAAAAAATGAAAATGGAAATTACCAGTTGTATATAAACAATAAGCCGTTTTGGATAAATGGTGCTGGTTTAGAATATGGGAGCATAGAAAAATTAGCTGAACATGGCGGCAATTCATTTAGAACTTGGAATACTAATAATGGTCAAGAAATACTTGACAGAGCCCAAAAAAATGGATTGTATGTAACGATGGGTGTTGGCATTACATCGGAAAGACATGGCTTTGATTATAGTGATGAAAAAGCTGTGGCTAAACAATTTGAGCGAATTAAATCTGAAGTGCTGCAATATAAAGACCATCCAGCGCTGATTATTTGGGTGGTAGGAAATGAACTTAATTTGAACACGACCAATCCAGCAGTATGGGATGCAGTAAATCAGATCTCAAAATATATTCACGAAGTTGACCCCAATCATTTAACAACAACTACCGTTGCGGGGATAGATAAACAACTGGCTGATGAGATTAAAAAACGTGCCGATGATATAGACTTGCTAAGTATTCAGATGTATGCCGATATAATTAACCTGCCTAAAAGAATCAAAGATGCCGGCTGGGAAAAAGCATATATGGTTACAGAATGGGGCGCTACTGGTCATTGGGAAATGGCTAAAACCGCATGGGATGTACCCATTGAAAACAATAGCAGTATAAAAGCCAATCTTTACCTTGAACGTTTTAAAAAAGCTATCGAACCTTATAAAAATCAATGCGTCGGTTCTTATGTTTTTCTTTGGGGACAGAAACAGGAACGCACACCTACTTGGTATGGTATGTTTCTCGAGACAGGTGAAGAAACGGAGTCCATTGATGTAATGCACTATATCTGGAAAAACGAATGGCCTTCCAATCGCACTCCACAGATAGACTCTTTTCTTCTGGACGGAAAAACCGCTTATGAAAACGTATTTTTGGAACCTGGAAAAACATACCAGGCTACCACTTTTATAAGCGACTTGAATGGTGACCCACTCAATTATTTATGGGATATAAAATTCGAGAGTACTGACCTTGGGGAAGGAGGCGACCATGAATCGGTACCAGAAAGTTTAGAGGGCTTGATAAGTGGAAATGAGCAAGTTATCAATTTACAAGCCCCGAGTCAACCAGGAGCCTACCGACTTTTCTTTTATGCATTCGATGGAAACAATCATGCTGCACATGCAAATATTCCATTTTATGTCAAGGGCAAAAGCATGTCATTAAATAATTAATTGCTCTAATGTTTTACATTCATATAAAGTGATAGAAAAAACAAATATCGAAACTATTAAAAAAGAACTGGAAGCGAGCCAGGCAGAATGCCAGAAGCTTAATAAACAGTTGGTTTCCTTATTGATACATCATCATCAAAAATTAGAATTGATTCTCAAATTAAAACTTGAGTTGCAGCAATTAAAAAAAATATCCGAGAATAAATCAACTAAAACAGAGATTGGAAAATTAATAAAACTAATTGAATTAGATAAATCATTAGAAATTAATTGGGAGCAATTTACGACCTATTACAATGAGGGTAATCAAGGTTTTTTAAAAAAATTGGCATCTCAATTCCCGAAACTGACACCAAAAGATTATAAATTATGTGCCTTTTTAAGACTAAATTTAAGTACAAAAGAAATTGCACATCTATTGAATATTTCTGTTAGAGGCGTTGAAATAAGCAGATACAGATTGCGAAAAAAATTAAACTTGGAAAGCAATCAAAATCTAATGGAATATTTATTAAAATTTTAATTAGCAATAACTTATAAACAATGTTTAGCTCATCATTTAATATTTTACGAACAAGGCTGGTTATATTTATTGCTTTTTTAGCATTGGCCAATATCGTACATAGCCAAGGGATTTTCAATACCGATATAAATCCAATTAATATCCCTGTCGAGTTAAAAGAAACAGACCTAAGGCCAGGTTCTAAAAAAATCATTAGTATGAGCATGCCAGTGGCATGTACTGGTGGCGGCAACCAATCAATTGGTGGATTTATGCAGTGTGCCACCCAAGCTGACGCTAGTGTCGGCATCGATCGTAACGATTGGTGGAACTGTTGCGCCCCTCCCAATTGGTTGCCAAGTGAAGCCTATGGTTACAATTTCCCATCTATTGAATCGGTTTATCCTTGTGTAGCAGGTGCGCCTGTAGATGAACTAATTCTGACCATAACTATAAACAGTGTTTCTTTCGATCTATCCAGTCCTTATGCATGCTGTGAAACTTATCTGGAAGGACTTTTTGCCAATTTGTATGATGATTGTCCGGTCAGCAATCCATGTGGTGTAGTTGGGGATGGGCTTGCAAATAATGGAAATCCAGGAACAGGTGATTGTGCTCCTAGCGGAGACAATTTGAATTATGATGGCACATCCAGTTCTTTTCCGCTTGGTATACCGTTTACTTCAACTACCACCTGTTTGAATACCATCATTGGAACCGGTGACGAATTGGGAGTCGATATTGTTCCTTCTTTCAGGTATGACGAAGCATCTGCAAATGGATGCAATTGTACACAAGACCTGATTTCGCAAGGCTTTATTTCTGTTGATTATTCCATAGAAGTCGAGTATGTTTTCTGCAGTAATAATTTACCAAACGGCTGCTACCCATCTACTTTTACTCAAATTGATCCTCTTTGCGAAACCGATCCAGCGCTGACTTTGCCTACCACTTCTGATAACGGTTATTCTGGCACGTGGAGCCCACCAACAATTGATCCATCAGGACAAGGAGGTAACACTATCACCGCTATTTTCACGCCTGATGCTGGACAATGTGTAGGTGGCACATCAGAAATGGAAATAATGATAAACGAAGCAGGAATTCCAACATTTTCCCAATTGGGGCCACTTTGCGAAAATGATCCACCAATCGCTCTTCCTACTACTTCAATAAACGGAATAAATGGAACATGGGATGTTGGATCAAATTTCGACCCATCGGGGGAAGGAGGAAATACGGTGACCATCCTATTCACACCGAATGCAGGACAGTGTGCAGCTACCCAGACAATGGATATTGTAGTCAATGACCTGACTGTTCCAGCCTTTACCCAAATAGGGCCACTTTGTGAAAGTGATTCACCAGTAGCGTTACCAAGCAATTCTAATAATGGCATTTCAGGAAGCTGGGATGTAGGAGGTTCCTTTGACCCAGCGGGGCAAGGAGGTAATAATGTTGTTATCAATTTTACGCCTGATGCAGGACAATGTGCAAGTCCACAATCGATGACTATTTCTGTAACTACGGAAGTGCTACCAACTTTTACTTCTATCGGGCCATTATGTGAGGACGATGCACCTGTAACACTTCCAACATCTTCCAATAACGGGGTAAATGGCACTTGGGATGTCGGGCCTACTTTTGATCCAGCTGGTAATGGTGGCATGACAGTGACAATAAATTTTACGCCAGATCCGGGTGAATGTGCGGTACCACAAACATTAGACATTGTGGTCAATACACTGACTTCTCCAACATTTGATCCTATAGGTCCAATATGTGAGACTGACCCACCAATTGCACTCCCGACAACGTCAAATAATGGGATAACCGGAAATTGGGATGTTGGCTCATCATTTGATCCGGCTGGTCAAGGTGGCATGACGGTGACTATCAATTTTACACCAGATGCAGGGCAATGTGCCGATGTCCAATCAATCGATATTGTAGTCAATAACCTGACATTACCAACATTTGATCCAGTGGGTCCATTATGTGAGACTGACCCTCCAATTGCACTTCCAACCACTTCAAATAATGGGATAACTGGAAATTGGGATGTTGGCTCATCGTTTGACCCTGCTGGCCAAGGTGGCATGACGGTGACTATCAATTTTACGCCAGATGCAGGTCAATGTGCCGATGTCCAAACTATAGACATTGTTGTTGATTCAGAAGCGCTACCAACTTTTACAGAAGTTGGACCATTGTGTGAATCAGATCCGCCTGTAACACTTCCTACCACTTCTAATAATGGGATTACCGGCACTTGGAATGTCGGACCGACCTTTGACCCACAAGGGTTAGGCGGGACAGTTTCTACGATCAATTTTACCCCAGCCATTGGTGAATGTGCGACCTCTGAGGTAATGAATATAACAGTGCTAAATGAAGATGCTCCCATATTTATGGCTATAGCACCACTTTGTGAAAATGAACCACCTATCCCATTACCCAGTACTTCATTGAATGGATACACCGGTTCTTGGGATGTTGGGACAACATTTGATCCGAGCGGAGCTGGAGGCAATGTAGTTACAATAAATTTCACTCCCGACCCTGGCCAATGTGTAACAACGGCGTCAATAGATATTACGGTTTTAGAGGAAATAGTACCGCAATTCAACCCGATTGGACCTCTGTGTGAGTCAGACTCACCTGTTAATTTACCTACTACCTCATTAAATGGAGTAACAGGAAATTGGGATATAGGCAATGTATTTGATCCAAATGGCCAGAATGGTACAAATCTCATAACATTCATCCCCGATCCAGGTCAGTGTTCAGCTCAAGGAAGTTTAACGATTATTGTGGTACTTGATGTAGAGCCTACGTTTGACCCGATAGGCCCCTTTTGTGAAGAGGATGATCCATTCGTTTTGCCAACAACTTCAATAGAAGGTATATCCGGCACATGGAATATTGGGACTGAGTTTGACCCTATGGGATTGTCTGGCATGGTTGAAATTATATTCTCACCTGATCCTAATCAATGTGCATCACAGGATACAGTCAATGTACAGGTAAATGATTTACCTACTTCTAATATTGTTGAGGTTTCATGCAACGCTGGCTTGGTTGACTATTATATAGAACTACAGACTGATGCAAATGATGTCACTTCTTCAATTGGAACTGTCACCAATAATGGCAGTGGGTCATTCACGATTGACGGAATTCCAGAAGGTACTGATGCTACACTTACCCTGACGAATACTTCAAGCGGATGTCAAACAATCATTGAAGTCACTTCTCCAAATTGCAATTGCCCGACAATCGATCCGCCTACTGGCTCAGATGTAGAAATCTGTGAGGGTACAACAATTCCAGCCCTTACAGTTTCCGTTGGTGCTGGATTGCAGGTTGATTGGTACAATGCAGGAACGGGTGGCTTGTTGTTGCTTTCGAATTCTGTTTCGTACACTCCTACCCTACCGGGCATCTATTATGCAGAATCCGTAGACCCAAATTCAGGCTGTACAAGTAATATCAGATTAGGTGTTGAATTGATAATTATTCCTATCGACACAACATTTGAATCGGTGACTACCTGCGACACCAATCTAGTTGGCATGGACACTGTGACTTACAATACTGCCGTTTGTGATAGCATTGTTATCACTACTTATACCCTGGAACCAGGAAGCGAAACATTTTTAAACGAAACATCCTGCGATCCTAATGCTGTTGGTCTTGATACATTGTATTTGACGAATATTGAAGGGTGTGATAGTTTAATTATTACCAACACGGTACTATCTCAATCTGACACGACATTGGTTAGTGCAAATAGCTGTGATCCAAATGAAATTGGGATTGACACCTTGGTCTTGACAAATATAGAAGGATGCGACAGTCTAATAATAACGAGCACAGTGTTGTCGCAATCTGACACCACTTTAATCAGTGCGAGTAGTTGTGATCCCAATTTAGTCGGGGTAGATACAGTGATTTTTTCTACTCCTACTTGCGATAGTATTGTGATTACTACAACTTCCTTATTAGAAGGAGATGAAATAATTTTATTTGAAAATACTTGCGATTCAACACAGGTTGGGCTGGACACCCTTATTTTTTCAAATCAAAATGGATGTGATTCACTTGTTATAACTGAATTTACTTTTGTCAGCATTCCTGTGACATTCATTCAGGAAACAACCTGTAATATATTTGAAGTGGGTCAAGATACCACGATATATAGCACCGGCTCCTGTGATAGTATGGTTATTACGGCCACATCATTACTCATGGGGGATGAGACGTTTTTATCTGAAACGACGTGTGACCCTAATGAAATGGGAGTCGACACTCTAATTCTTTCAAATGTGCAGGGATGTGATAGTTTAATCATCACTTCTACTACCCTAATTGTAGCTGATACAACATTTTTACAAACTTCTACTTGTGATATTAATGCAGTTGGCGTAGACACTTTGGTTTACCAAACAGCGAATTGTGATAGTATAGTAATCCTAACTTCCATTTTGATGGACGGTGATGAAACATTGCTTAATGCAACTACCTGCAACCCAAATGAAGTTGGACTTGATACTGTTTCCCTGGTCAATCAAATGGGTTGCGACAGTCTAATAATTACATCGACGCAATTATCATTACTCGATACAACATTTACAACGGCAACTACATGTGACATTAACGAAATTGGCTTGGATACGCTGATTTTCAGTTCATCTGGCTGTGATAGCATTGTAATAGTAGATTTCATATTTGTCCCTCCTTCTGAAACTTTGATAAATGAAACTTCGTGTGATCTGAATCAGATTGGTGTGGATACAACTTATTACACGAACGCTGGCGGGTGTGATAGTTTGGTGATTACAAGTACCACCTTAATTTCAATCAACCCAACATTAATTGAGTTGTACTCCTGTAATCCAAGCGATGCTGGTATCGACACTACGATATTCAACATTTCGAACTGCGATAGTTTAGTCATTACAACCACCTTACTGGTTGATGGAAACGAAACGATCATTAATCAATTTTCATGTATTCATTCTGAAATTGGACAGGATACGGCCTACCTTCTTAATCAATTCGGATGCGATAGCTTAGTGATTACGAATACTTCCTTGCAAGGTGGCATCAATTCAGCCCTGATCAATATTGATCAACCAGACTGCATCGACCAGTTTGGCTCGATAGAAGTAGAAACGGTCAGTGGTGGAACATCTCCATTTCTATATTCTATAGATGGTGGAACCAATTATTCTACAGAACCCAACTTCGATAATTTGCCTCCTGGAGCATACGAAGTATTGATCGAAGATGCAAATGGTTGCAATTATGTTTCGATTGAGATGTTGGAAAACCTAGTTGAACCGCAAGTCTTTTTCAATCCAGACGAAATCGAATTATTACTGGGGGAAAGTTCATTTTTACAGCCTGTGTTCACAGTACCTGATTCCCAGATAGTAGATTTTCAATGGACACCAGAAGAAAATCTATCTTGTCTCGATTGTTCTTCTCCTATAGCTACTCCGGTAGTAACAACTGAATACACAATTACGGTTATTGATGAAAACGGATGCCAAGCCAGCGCCTCAGTTCTACTTGTTGTAAATGATAAGGCCCGTTTGTATGCTCCAAATGCGATATCCCCGAATGGGGATGGGATAAATGATTCTTTTACATTGTTTAGTGGAGAGGACTACATTGAATCGATAGTAAGTTTAAAAATCTTTGATCGGTGGGGCAACAATGTGTATGAGAATTTTGATTTCACACCCAATTCTCCACAGCTTGGCTGGGATGGAACAAAAAACGGAAAGATTGTTGAACAAGGAGTACATGTCTATGTGGCTGAGATAAAATTAGCCAATGGCCAAAACATAATCGCAAAAGGCGAAATAACAGTAATAAGATAGAATTTTGAAAATGTTAAGAAATATTACATCATAACTACATCATTACCGCTGAAAACCAACATAAATTCTTTAATACCAAGTACTTGGTACTAATTTAGTGTTTTTATTGAAACAGGTTATAATCCGAATCCATTTGAACATCACTCATCCCTGGTAATAGTTTTTCTTTCCAAATCCATCTATACACTCTCGGGTTATTTCTTTCAATAAAGCATGTCGAACAACAACGAAAAACTCTTCATTTCTCTGAATGACGAGGGTTCTTGAATAACAAATTAATAATCTGATTAAACGATGAAAAATCTCTATTTTTTAATTCAAAACTTATTTTACAGTAGACAAGCACATTTAATGGCCTTTGCCATGTTGCTTGCTGGAGGGCTTTTAGCACAACCAATTGTTATAGATTATGAAGCGCCTAACACTTCATATATTTTCAATTATTTTGGAAATGGATCTACGCCTCCAGTCACGTCGATTATTGCAAATCCAGATGCATCGGGTATCAATACCAGCCCTAATGTTGGAGAGTTTATTAAAGGCGCTATGGGAGCTGTTTGGGCAGGAGGTGTAACAAACCTATCAGCCGGACCAGCACCAACAGCTTCAATGGATTTTACAACATACAAAGACGTTTGTATGAAGGTTTGGTTTGACGCACCAGGTAATATACTGTTGAAATGTGAAGCTCCTGCCGGTGGCGGTGGAAACTGGGAACAATTACAGCAAGTAAATACTACCAATTCATGGGTTGAAATCTGCTTTGATGGTACACTTCCTGATCAAGGAGGTGGAAATACAGGGCCAGCTATTGGAAGAGATTTCAGGGATTTGGTTCTGTTTTTTGATTTTGGAACAATTTATCCAGACGACCATATCTATTATTTTGATGACATCATCATGCAAGGGGTCGCTCCTACACCTTCGGTTGGCGATATAACATTTGCTGTTGACATGTCGGACTACCCAGGTATATTCAATACTGTATTTATTGCAGGTACTTTTAATGGATGGTCACAATTCGGAAATCCATTGTCGGATCCTGACGGTGACAACATTTGGACGACCACAGTTAACGACTTACCATATGGTCAAATTGAATTTAAGTATCAAGTCGATGGCTGGGCAGATCAGGAAAACTTAATACCTGGAGATCCATGTACATTAACTTCATTTGGATTTACCAACAGGGTGCTTGATATTAATGGAGACATTTCTTTGGCAACTGTATGCTGGGGCAGCTGTATGTCTTGTTTTAAAGTACCAACCATGAGCGAATGGGGAGTATTTCTGTTAGCGTTATTGATGATAACTGCCGCCGCTGTATTTATCGTCGCTTTTGATAAGCAACCTGCATTGGCTACAGCGTCAAATACTATCTATTCAAAACCTACAAGTAGGATTCCATTCAATAAAGTCAATTACCTTGCATCCATGAAACATGCAATAGGAATTGCTATCGTTGGGTTTGCAGTAATTTATATTGGATGGGGTGAAATAGTAAAAGCAGATTTGGTTGGCATGTCATTATCTATTCCGATCATCGCTTATTTGATCCACCTATTCAAGAAATAATTAAATTCTGCTTGGCAGATATTATTTTATAAAAAAAATGGAGGGTATTGGCTTTGGCTTGCCCTCCATTTTTATTTACTTTTCTATATCTTTTAGCAACTTTCGTTGTCAATTGCAGTACATATTCTTAATCAAAACAATTAGCCAAATCCGCCAATTTTAATCAATCAACATACTTTATACTCCTGAATTTATTCTACAATGTCAAAAAAAAGAAATAACAAAAAGAAATCTCCCTCAGCTGCTCAAATAAAGACCAAGAAGAATTCATTAAATTTAATAAGTCGAAAGCCATTTATTTTATTCGTTATTATTTTGATTATAATAATGGCGGTATATTTCTGGATATATAATCAACCGTTTTTTGATGTTGTAAATTTACCGGTAGTAAAAGGGTATGCTTGGATTGGAAGTGTTTTACTTAATATTTTCGCTCAGGGTACTATTAGCGATGGTTCCTATATTGCCAGTGACTTGTTTTCGATGGACATAAGTAAAGGCTGTGATGCTATAACTCCAACTTTGCTATTCATGTCTGCAGTTATTGCTTTCCCAATAGCTTTTAGGTTAAAAATTCCTGCGCTTTTGATAGCACCTCCAGCACTCGCACTATTAAATATTATCCGAATAATAAGTCTATTTTTAATCGGCTCCTATCTTCCATCAATGTTTGAATTTGCGCATATAGAATTATGGCAAGTTATTTTTATTTTAATTTGTTTTATTGGCTGGGTTTACTGGTTGCTTTGGGCAAATAAAAAGAAACAAAAAGTATGAACATTATCCGACCATTAATAATATTTGCTGGAAAAACATTGTTGATTTACATCCTTCTGATAACTGCGGTGAATTTCACAAAATTCGATTCTGTATATAGAAATATGTACCTTCATCCAGCCTCGGCCATTGCCAGTATTGCTTATAAAAATGCAAACATAAAATGTGAGAAATATGAAGACAGCAAATCAGGGGACGACATAATTTTTACTTTCGCCAATCAATCAACAATAGAAAAGGCTACAAAAGAAGCACAATTAACAGGTAAGGCTCAAACAAGCATCAAGGGATTCAAATGGTCTTTCAATACTTACCGAGTGGAATTAATTTTTGTCCTTTTTCTGATTTCTCTGACATTAGCATACTCCTCAAAATGGAAATATAAAATAAAGAGTTTTTTATTTAGTCTTGCCATTTACTTCGTTTTATCATCAATTTTTTTTCTTGGCAGAGTATATTCACAAATTGACATTAATAGCAACGTTTTTCCTGAATTTAGTTTATCATCATTTAGCAGACAATTACTCTCCGTCTCTACAAATATGCATACAGAAGCAATGTACCTAATTGTGCTCCTAATTTGGAGCGTAATTTTTATTAGAAAAAGTGATTTTGAAGAATTAATTAAAAGAGTAAACGAGTAAATAAATATAGTCTATACCGATTCCGAAATGGTACCGATGCAAGATCGGCATGTGGATTTGGGAAAAATTAAACCATTTCTCCATCGGCATATCCTCAAAACCATTGGTTTGTAGATAATAAAAATCCTAAACCACTTCGTTTTGAGTATACTTATAACATAGCACTAATCTTATCTTTTAATACTGGCAACAATTCCATCTCAAACCAGGGATTTTTATTTCTCCAAATAAAATTTCTGGGCGACGGATGGGGCAAAGGAAAATAATTGGGCAAGTAGGTTCGAAAATTCATGACTGTTTCAGTGAGCGTTTTATAGGCATTTTTTTTAAGGTAATAATTCTGAGAATAAGCCCCTATCAACAAGGTCAGTTCAATTTTTGGCAACGCCTTATGTATCAACTCATGCCATTGTGGTGCACATTCTGGTCTTGGAGGTAAATCGCCACTTTTCCCTTTTCCAGGATAACAGAATCCCATCGGTACAATGGCAAAAATAGCTGGGTTGTAAAATTGCTCTTTACTGACTTGTAGCCATTTCCTTAATTCATCACCGCTTTTATCATCCCATGGGATGCCCGACTGTTCTACTTTCATCCCAGGTGCTTGACCAATAATGAGTATTTTAGATAGCTTGCTAAAGGAAACAATTGGATTCGGTGGGAATGGAAGATGTTCCTTACAAATTGTACAAGCTTTTATTTCTTTGATTAGCTGCATGAGCAATAATTAATGAGAACCAACTTGTTCATTTTTCTTTTTGCTCAATATCCCATTCGATTCCCCACCGTTTTACATAATCTTGGATTGGGCCAAGCCCAACTTCCCTGCGTCTTTGATTAACATATTCTGGATCTCTTATCTCATATACAATTTGCTTTCCTGTTTCGTTATCGGATACGATCTGAGAACCATAGGTCTGTGGCTTGCCATTTCTCATTAAAATCCGATCTTCTAAAAGTGCCAAATGACTTCCGCTTGACTCACCTTTTTTAACGGACTCCTGGAGCAATGGCAAATATTTTTCCTGCGTCTCTATAGGTGCATGTTGTATCACTAACCAAATGGTCATGTTGGCCTGGCCGCCAATAACACTTTTTCCAACCCAACCTCGGTTTTCTATTATTTCCACTACTTCCAATTCGTTGAGGCTGTCCTGTTCTGACACAAGTTCCCAGAAATAGCGCATTTCATCCGAATCTCTACCAAACTTCTCTTCTGCATCTCTATATAATTGTCGGAGCATTTGGTCTTTGACATGGATTTTTTCCAACCGTTCCTTTAGTGGTTTATCAAAATCCTTTTCATATTCATCTAAATTGGATTGAACAGTAGCGAGCACACCTTCCCAACCAATCACGGAATGTAAAGAGTTTAAATCTGAATCTTTTTTGATATGCTTTAAATTTTTCCACCCTTTTCGAGCGGATAATTCAAGATAATTCAAGGCATGGACCGTATCACCAGTTAGCGCCCAAGAACAAGCTGCGTTGTAATATTGGCTCGCATTTCCTTCTTCTATCTCAAATGCATTATCATAGGCTTTTGCAGATTCTAAATATTCTTTTTCATCGTAATGCACATCACCCTTTCTTATTAAGTCCTCGAATGTTTGAGCTTGAATGACAAAAGTGGATAAAACCAAAATTATTGTAATAAGCTTATTCATGTCTCTATTTTTTATTGAAGTTGAATATTAGTTGGATTAAGAATTACTCACTCATGTTACGCAGATGGATGTGTCCGCTTATTCATACCTTGTATTAATGGGCCGGATCGTCACTCGATCATTATTCATCCCTCTGCACGTCCCAAAGGTTTTTTAAAGGTGAGGTTCACCCCGCCTCAGGCGGGGTGACCTCACCTTTAAAAAACCTCAAGGAGCACGCAATGGCTTTGCCAAAAACAAAAACGCTGCTGCTCCGCAATTTATAAGGTGCGCAAAGATAGGCAGGCTCTTAAGGTCAAACCGACTTATCTTCGTATCATCAGTTACTCACTCATTTTTAAAAAACTGATAAGTCTCTTCCTGTGCTCTATGCGGTTTCGCCGTTCTCCTATCCACATATCCATTGCTCTGGGCTACATCTATGATGCGAGCCTTCACATTATCCTGTAGCTGCAAATCAATTACCTTTCTAATGATGCTTTTTATTTGGGTATCAAATATAGGAAATGCAACTTCTACCCTTCGACTAAGATTGCGTTTCATCCAGTCGGCACTTGCGAGGTACAATTTTTCTTTGCCTCCAGCACAAAAAATGTACACACGGGCATGCTCCAGAAATCTATCTACAATGCTGGTAATTTCAATATTTGATGTAAGCCCATCGAGCCCCGGTGAAAGGCAACATATTCCACGAACAATCATTTGCACTTTTACACCTGCCTGACTCGCTTCGATCAATTTGTTCATCATTTGCTCATCTTCAAGGCTATTGAGTTTTAAGATCATCCATGCTTCTTTGCCATTTCGGGCATTTTCAATTTCCTTATCTACAAGTTTTTCAAAACCGCTTCTTAATGTATGTGGAGCGACAAGCACGTTTTTAGTTTTCGGTAAAATGACATTTCCTTCAAGCATTTCAAAAACTTGCGCAACTTCATCCGACAACCTCGCATCTGCAGTTAGTAATGCAAAGTCAGAATAAATCTTTGCAGTTTTTTCATTAAAGTTTCCGGTCGCTATATAATTATAATGTCTAATTCTTCCTGCCTCTCTCCTTCCTACTAAAAGTAATTTCGTATGCACCTTTATGCCTGGAAAACTATACCGAACCACAGCCCCAGCTTCGCTAAGTTTATTTCCCCAGAACAGGTTACTTTCTTCATCAAACCTTGCTTTTGCTTCAATAAAAACAACTACTTTTTTCCCATTTTGTAATGCCAGTAGCAGCCCTTCTGCAACAGCAGATTTGGAAGCAACCCTGTACAAAGTCACTTTGATAAATTCCACCTCAGGATCATTAGCAGCTTCTTCTATAAATTGGACGGTGTAATCGAATTTTTGATAAGGATAGTGTAACAAATAATCTTGCTCTGCAATCAGCGGTAATATTTTTTCCTGACCTTCAAGTGCTGGATGCGGCAGTGGCGGGTATGCTTCATTGTGCAATTTCACATTTCCTGTAGGATCAGGAAAACCGAAAAAGTCGTTGAAATTGTGATAGCGAGCTCCAGGAATTACATCGTTTTTCGTCAGTCCAAAAATTGTCTTAAGTTTCAGGAAAACACCCTCCGGCATAGAAGCATCATATAAAAAGCGAGTCGGCAAACCAATGTCTCTTTCCTTTAGTCCATTTTTTATCTTGTCCAAAAGATCACCTGCGTATTCATCATCAATATACATTTCTGCATCTCTAGACATTTTCACTGAAAAAGTATCCGAAATAGTTTTATCCTTAAAAATTGCCGGTAGCCCCACACGTAATATATCATCAATGAAAGTTATAGACTCCCCTTTTTCATCAGAAGGCATCACTATAAATCGGTCACCATCAGGAATTTTTACACATGCCAACTCATCATCTTCAAATGCCACAATCAAATACAAAGATTTATTTTTAAGAAAGGGTGCGTCGTCTACCTGTAGATATTCCCATTCAAGTTTGGGCTGAATTTCATCTCTAAAATATTGTTGAGCAAATGCCTTTTGCTCGGGCGTATATTGCCTGTTGTCTATCAGGTAAATCCCATTTTTTTTCAGTTCAGGGATAATCTCTTTTCGGAAAATTCTACCAAATTCAGATTGTTGTTGATTTACAGTTTTCCTGATAGTCCTCAGTAGCTTCCTCGGTTTGAGGTGCATTTCTCGTTTGGTTTTCTTCTTTAATTTTCGAAAGCTCCTAATCGAAGCCACTCGCACCCGAAAAAATTCATCAAGATTAGAAGAATAGATTGCAAGGAATTTGATCCGCTCATACAATGGAACAGATTGATCAGCTGCTTCTTGGAGCACACGTTCATTGAACGACAGCCATGAAATATCTCTTTCTACAAAAGCTGGATTTTCAGTATTTGACATGGAATGTTAGAGGATTTTTAAATGGAATGTATGATTATGGAAGGATCACATTTTCAATTCTGCAAACCTACAATCCTTCTATCATTTACCTGCCCCATTGGATAAGAAACCTTATAAATTAAAAAAAAATTAACCGTTCAGACGAAGTGCCCTATCCATAGATTGTATTCTAAGATAAGCTCATAATTTTAATAAAGGCAGTTCGGGCTTTTAAGACCTCCTTCTCATGCCCTTCATTTTTTTTCGAAAAATCCTATATGTCCCAAAAAAGTTTACCTTTGCGCCGCTGTAACTGATTTCCGTAATCACTAACGGCTGAAAATTCACCATAAGATAGAAATTGTTGGTTGAATGGTTAAAATTCGATCTGATTCTTCCCGGTCATAACCCGTTAAAAATCAGCATTTTGGCCTTAATATTTAACCATATATATTGTGTTACAGCCCGTATGGATCGAATTTTCGCTCAAACAATTATTTAAATGGCTGTTTATCTTCCCAGCGAAAAGAAGAAAGAAATCTTCAAAGAATTTGGTGGTAGCGAGACTAATACTGGCTCTACCGAAGCTCAAATTGCACTTTTCTCTTACCGGATCAAAAAACTTTCCGAGCATTTGCACAAATACAAGAAAGATCATTGCACAAGACGTGCTTTGCTGATGATGGTAGGAAAAAGAAAAAGCCATTTGAACTACTTGAAGAAGACTGACTTGGAAGGATACCGTGCATTGATCAAAAAACTTGGTCTGCGTGGTTAATTCCACCGGGAAAGTGTCCTGTATTTTCAGAACACTTTCCCATTTTTTCCGTTTGAATAAAAATTAAAAGAAATAGTTCTTTTAAATAAATCGATCAAGTAGAAAACCCATTCTAATCCTCCTTCGGTAAGCCTCTCCAAAGAAAATCCTTCATAGCGGAAAATGGTTTAATTAAAAAGGAAAGAAGAAGGTCTTTTACAGGCAGCATCAAGTATAAAAAACAAGTACTAACTGAATTGATTTCGCTGCCTCTCCAATAAGTTTATACAGAGTCTTAAACTATAAATCTGGCCCTGCAACGGCATGGCCGCACAATTCAATTTTTACAATGGGTAAAAAAATTCCAACGACTACCTCCTTCAATTTGCCCGATGGGAGAGAAGTCACAATTGAGACAGGAAAACTCGCCACTCAAGCCGATGGTTCTGTAGTGGTCAGAGTGGGCAACACGATGCTTTTTGCATCAGTCGTATCTGCTACAGAAGCCCGAGAAGGCCAATCATTCTTCCCCCTTTCAGTAGATTACCAAGAAAAATTTGCGAGCGCTGGGCGTATTCCAGGCAATTTCTTCCGCCGGGAAGCTAAACTTTCCGATTACGAAGTACTCATCTGCCGTCTTGTTGACCGAGCCATCCGTCCATTGTTTCCAGATGGGTATATGAATGATACACAAGTAATCATAAACTTGATTTCGGGTGAAAAAGAAGAACTTCCAGATGCATACGCTGCACTAGCTGCTTCTGCTGCACTGGCTGTATCTGAAATACCTTTTGCAGGCCCAATATCTGAGGTGCGTGTAGCAAGGATCGACGGAGAGTTCCATATTAATCCAAGCAAATCCAAATTGGAAAATGCAGATATGGATTTGATCGTCGCTGCCGACATGGACAATATCATGATGGTAGAAGGAGAAGCAAAAGAATGCTCTGAGAAGGATCTTGTTGCTGCTATCAGGGTAGCTCATGAAACCATCAAAGTACAATGTAAGGCACAGCTTGAACTTGCTAAATTGGTAGGTGATAAAGCTTTGATAAAAAGAGAAGTTGAAGCTCCGGTTTCCGACGAAGAAATAGAAAAACGGGTAGCCGAAATAGCTTCCGATAAAATATACAAAGTAGCCAAATCATTTTTGGCAAAACACGATCGTAAAGCTCAATTTGATGAAATCGCCACGGAAGTGATGGATACTTTCACGGAAGAAAAAGGTGAAGAGTACATGGAGGAAAATGGTGGCCTTGTGAAAGATTACATTGGAAAGCTAAAGAAGAAGGTTATTCGAAAAATGGTATTGGACGATAGCGTCCGGTTGGATGGAAGGAAATACGATGAAGTTCGTTCTATTTGGTGCGAAGTCGATTACCTCCCTGCTCCTCATGGTTCTGCTATTTTCACAAGAGGTGAAACACAAGCGTTGACAACCTTGACTTTAGGAACTAAGCTGGATCAAATGATGATCGATACAGCGCTCGACCAGCATTATGACAATTTCATCCTGCATTACAATTTCCCAGCATTCTCCGTTGGTGAAACCAAGCCTCAACGTGGCCCTGGACGTCGTGAAATCGGGCACGCCAACCTTGCTGGTCGTTCTATCAAACAAGTGATGCCTGATGGTTTACCATATACGGTTCGTTTGGTTTCAGATATTTTGGAATCTAATGGTTCCTCTTCCATGGCAACCGTTTGTGCAGGCGCATTAGCATTGATGGATGGAGGTGTTCAGTTGAAAGCTCCTATCTCTGGTATTGCTATGGGAATGATCGCAGAAGATGGCAAAGCAGCTATTTTGAGTGACATACTTGGCGATGAGGATGCATTGGGGGATATGGACTTCAAAGTAACCGGTACCAAGAATGGTATCTGCGGTTGCCAAATGGACATCAAAATCGAAGGCCTTTCTTATGAATTGTTAGAGCAAGCCTTGCTACAAGCCCGTGAAGGACGTATCCACATCTTGGATGAAATGGCCAAAGAATTGGCAGAGCCTCGTGAAGATTACAAGCCACATGCTCCACGTATTGTTGAAATGCGAATTGATAAGAGCTATATCGGTGCTGTAATCGGACCTGGTGGTAAAGTCATTCAGGAAATTCAGAGCACAACTGGTACTTCCATCAATATCGAGGAAGTTGGCGAGGAAGGGATTGTCAATATCGCAAGCCCAGATAAAGATAGCATTGATGCTGCTGTTGCCCGTATCACTGAAATCACTTTCACTCCTTCTGTTGGAGATATTTATGATGCAGTGGTAAAAACGGTTATGCCTTATGGTGTATTTGTTGATTTCCGTGGAAAGAGCGGCTTGTTGCACGTAACTGAAATGTCACATACAAGAATTGACAGCGTGGAAGAAGTTTTCTCTGAAGGAGACCCTGTTAAAGTGAAGTTGATCGGTGTGGATAGCAAAACAGGCAAGCTCCGCTTGTCTCGTAAAGCTTTGATGCCATTACCTGACGGCTCCTTCCTTCCTGACGATTATACAGGCAATGATGATCGCCGTGGTGGCGGTGGTCGTGGTGGTGATAGAAGAGGTGGCGGCGGTTACGGTGGTGGTGATAGAAGAGGTGGCGGTGGCTACGGCGGTGGGAGAAGATAGACACACAGAAAGCCTTTTTTGGCTTGGATAGATATTATAAATGGCTCACGAGTTTCGTGGGCCATTTTTGTTTGTAAAAAAATGCCTCGTTTGATTTTTGATTAGAGATTTTTGATTTCGATCTAAACTAAACTCAGTCAAAAATCTCCAATCGTTAATCCTTAATCTTAAATAATGAAATAGTCAATTTACTCTGCCTACGGCCTCAACATCTCCTTCGGATCATAATCCCATTCCAAAATTCGATAGAAATCAAATTCTTCCGGGATTGAAACAAATTCTTTGGCTCGTACATAATCTTCAGCTTTGAGTACATGCAAATCACCTAAAACAAGACGTGCAAATTCAGTATTGATATTCACCAACCTCGGAGGGATTTTACCCGACTCATCTTCAATATCTTTTAGAAACAAGGGTTTGATCTCTGCATCTCGAGTGGTACTGACGATGCAACCTTTATGACCTTGATTGAACAATCGTTTTACACCCATACCAAGTACAGTGCAGAGTGTAAGGTCAAATGCGACTGGGCGGCAACAGCGCAATTCATAACCCATTTCCACAGGGCGGCTTTTGATATTTATACCGAGCGATTTCAATTTTCGTTGCACTAAAACGTTGATAATGTGCGCTTTACTCACATTGCCAAGTTCTGGATGTCCGTGTGCATCATAGGTAAAATCGATTCCACTATTCCGAATTTCTTCATTGTCAAGAATATGGAAAACGCCCTCACTTACAATCGCCACTCCGTGCTCTACCTTGTTTATTTTCCGCTTTACCATCGAAGAAATTATGAGGTTCACAATTTTATCGAGTGTGATTCGAGTCCGATCAAACATTTCTGGAATAATGATAATTGGAAAATGGCAACTTGCTCCAATCTCAAAAGCCAAATGGCCAGCGGAGCGACCCATCGAAGAAATGACAAACCAGGTACTGCTGGTACGGGAGTCTTCATAAATGGTATTGCCAATATGTACTCCTTCGTTTTTGGCGGAATTAAAACCAAAAGTTGGCATCATATCCGGCAAGGGCAGGTCATTATCAATGGTTTTTGGAACGTGTATATTCTGAATTTCAAAATTATTTTTTTCCAAAAATTTTGCAAGCCGGTTACTCGTGGAAGCAGTATCGTCTCCTCCTATAGTGACCAATAATTTTACATTATTTTCTGTAAAGAAATCTGTTGTAAACTCTTCATCTTTAGGCTTATAACGGCTCATCCGAAGTGTCGAACCGCCTCGCGGGAAAATCCGGTCGGCATAATGGAAGTTGATATTTACGATTTCTGCTTTTCCATTAAATAGGTTTTTATAACCTTCATGAATTCCAATAACTTTGAAATCATCTTTGAGGAAAACTTTGGCGATTGTACTAATGACGGTATTAATGCCTGGGGCTGGACCACCTGCACATAGAATGGCGACTGATTTTTGCATAAAATAAATGTTTGGAAAACTTGGTCTCTTCAGAAAGGCTGTTCTGATAATTTGGTCAGGCTGAGCCGCAAAGTAAATAAAGCAGCTACAATTAGCCTATTGAAGCTTGTTTTTTTTACAGAACCTCTATTTTTGGTTTTTTCACTCTCAACAATACATTTAAGCATGAATAAACAAATCTACTTTTTCTTGATTAGTCTAGTGACCGGATCCGGATTGATAGCTCAACCCAAACACAATGTCAATCAACTTGCCTCACAAGTTGAATCAAAGGTGATTGAATGGCGGCGGGATTTTCATCAGTTTCCAGAACTCTCGAATAGAGAATTCAAAACTTCAGCAAAAGTCGAAAAACATCTACGAGGACTTGGATTGGAAGTCCGAACGGGAATTGCCCACACTGGTGTGTTAGGCATTCTCAAAGGAGGCAAGCCAGGGCCAGTGATTGCATTACGAGCTGATATGGATGCATTACCTGTGGTTGAGCGAGTGCCATTGCCTTTTGCATCAAAAGAAAAAACAACCTATCTCGACAAAGAGGTCGGTATTATGCATGCTTGTGGACATGACAGCCATACTGCCATCCTCATGGGAGTAGCAGAAATCCTCACAGGAATGCAAAAAGACATTAAAGGAACTATCATGTTTATTTTCCAACCTGCTGAAGAAGGAGCTCCTCCGGGCGAAGAAGGAGGTGCCAAGCTTATGCTGAAAGAGGGACTTTTCGATGACCCAAAGCCCGAGGTTGTATTTGGTTTGCATGTCAGCTCTGACTTGGAAGTGGGACATATCAAATATAAACCAGAAGGCGCAATGGCCGCCTCTGATCATTTAACAATAAAGGTAAAAGGCAAGCAGTCACACGGCTCTCGTCCTTGGACAGGGGTTGATCCAATTGTAACTTCAGCACAAATCATTATGGGCCTTCAAACCATCATAAGCAGGCAAACGGAACTGACCAAGGAAGCAGCAGTCATTACTATTGGAAAAATAGAGTCTGGTGTCCGGAACAATATCATTCCAGAAGAGGCTTTGATGATCGGAACGATAAGGACTCTTGACTCAGATATGCAAAAAGAGATACATGAGAAAATCAGGAAAACAGCGACCCTTATAGCGGAGTCGCAGGGTGCAGTGGCAGAAGTGGATATTAAAATTGGCGTACCAGTCACATTCAATGACTTAGCGTTAACCCGTAAAATGTTGCCATCCCTCTATGCCGCAATAGGTGAAGAAAATGTCCACGTAACAAGGCCAATTACTGGAGCAGAGGATTTTTCTTATTATGCCCAAGAAGTTCCAGGATTTTTCTTCTTTATTGGTGGCCGGCCATCTGATATTCACCCACTTGATGCAGCCCCTCATCATACACCCGATTTTTTTATTGATGAAAGTGGGTTTAAAACTGGCATAAAAGCAATGACACAAATAGCCTTGGATTATCTGGAAATGGAAGCAAAGCCTTGAGTTGGGTTTTGTGTAAAAAAAATGGGTGGATATGCTTCCGCATATCCACCCATTTTTTTTTGAATTTCTTTTTAATTGAATTCCACCATAAAAGGCAGCCTTGCTTGGGCACCTTGCGTATTGATCATTTCCTTCAAATGTTTGTATAGCTTATAATGACTTCCGAGTTCTTTTTGCAGAATCTTGGCTCTAATAGCATCGTCATTCTTCTGGCCAGTTAATTCATTGATAAATTCTTCCATGGGATCTGGCTGCTTTGGATATTCGGTAAGTCTGTATTTTTCTAATCCAGCCATATTCGCAGCAATACTGATCGCATCGTCCGTGTCACCAATCAGATCTACCAAACCTAATTCAATGGCTTTTTCACCAATCCATACTCTTCCTTGTGCAATTTCATGCACTTGATCACGAGTCATTCCACGGCCTTCCGCTACCCTACTCAAAAAGATTTCATACATCTTATCTGTATTTTTTTGCCAATGGGATTGTTCAAATTCATCCATTTCGAAAACGGTATTTAGTCCTACAGAGTAATCGGCAGTTTTGACCGTGTCGAAGTTGATTCCCAATTTCTCATTGAAAAGATCTGTCATATTTGGGATCATACTAAAAACGCCAATAGATCCAGTAAGTGTATTGGTTTCAGCGAGAATAGTATCTGCCATACAGGCAATATAGTAACCTCCAGATGCAGCATAGTCTCCCATTGAAACCACCACAGGAATTCCAGATTCTTTTGCAAGCATAAATTCTCGCCAAATATTTTCAGATGCCATGGCACTTCCGCCAGGTGAATTGACTCTCAAAACAATCGCTTTGATTTTCTCGTCTTCCCTCAATTTTCTGATTATTTTGATATAATCATTATCTACTATCGTCCCTCTCTCACCTTGATCTTGCAGGATAGAACCCTCTGCATAGATCACGGCAATCTTGTCTTTAACCTTGAAATTGGTCTTATCGCTATAGCTATTCGCATAGTCTTCAAAAGAGACTTTTTTAATCTTGTCCTTTTCCCCAAGGCCAACCCTTTCTTTAATATCTGCAATTACATCATCAATATATCCAACCTCATCTATCATACCCAATGAGTAGGCATCGTGCGCATCACTCAGTTTAAGGCTATCTGCCATACCCATTAATTCATCAATTGATTTATTTCTCGAACGGCCAATATCGGTAAGGTAATTTTCAAATAGCGGGTCCAGAAATTCACGCAATTGCAAACGGTTGTTGTCGCTCATTTCATTTAACCGATAAGGTTCGGTAGCACTTTTGAACTCGCCAGCATAAAACACTTGCATCTTTACGCCAACCTTATCCAACATTTCTTTGAAAAAAGGAATGGTTGCAGCAAATCCGTGAAAATCAATTCCACCTAATGGATTTACATAAACTTTATCAGCAACCGAGGAGAGGTAATAGGAGCCTTGCGTGTAATATTTTGAGTAAGCAATGATGAATTTGCCGCTTTCTTTAAAATCTTCTAAGGCTTTCCTAATTGAAGAAGCTGTGGCAAAGCCAGTACCAGGGCCAAATCCAAAGTCTAAAAGTATGCCTTCGATTTTATCGTCTTCCTTAGCATGCTCGATTGTGGCCAATATATCATTCAACCCAAGTATTGATTGGTTACTCAAATCAAAAGGGTTCATTTCAACATTATTGGTCTGTTCGGGAACCATATTGTCAAGGGTGAGATGAAGTATGGACTTTGAGTCTACTTCTACTTTTGATTCTCCTTGGGAGGCTATTCCAATCATTATGAAAAATCCAAGAGCTGAAACTGCTACTAATGCTAAAGCAACTCCGATACACGAAGCAAATACAAATTTGAAAAACTGATTCATGAATGTTTTTTTTGTTAACTGAAAGTGTTAACCGCTGGGTTGATAATTGCAGCGAAAATAGAAGTGTACGGACGTATGGATGCTTTTTTTAGATAAAAATCAAATTTTGTAGGACAGCCTTTGCTAATATGCAACCAATTCGTGGTAATGATATGTACAATGGGTCTAAAAAATCAAGTGTAACATAGGAAGCAAATAAGGAAATATGCCTTCATTTTCTTTATCAAACGCTGCAACAATATTACTTTTAGCACTTGAATTTACAATTCGTTTAACCCAAAATTGACTACTTTCAACTGATCATTTGAATAAGTTGTATTGATGAAAAAATATATACCAGTTTTCCTGTTAGCTGTATTGTCCTGTTTTGCCTCTCCCCTATTTTCGCAGATGGAAATAACGGATGCCAGCACTGCTCCTTTTACTCCTGAAAATCTGATATCCAATATCTTTTTGGGGGATGGTGTAAACGTGCTCAACGTGACCTTTGAAGGCGACCCATTAGCTGTAGGTTATTTCAAAGATGGAGAAAATGCTATTGGAATTGATAGAGGGATCATCCTTACGAGTGGCAGGGCTGCAGCAGTTAGTTGCAATGGAGGCCCATTTGGTGCCGATTGTCTTGGGAATAATTTTGCGAGTACAGATGTAAACAGTTCCGCTTTTGACAACGACTTAAGCAGTATCGCCAATGGTACTCCCCTTGATATAGCTAAATACACAATTACTTTCCAGCCTTTTGCAGATACACTTCGATTCAAGTATGTGTTTGCATCAGAAGAATACCCAGAGTATTCTTGCTCTTCCTTCAATGATGTTTTTGGCTTTTTTATCAGTGGCCCCGGCATCAATGGGCCATATTCAAATAATGGCGAAAACATCGCCTTGATCCCTGGTACTAATACACCAGTTTCCATTAATAATATCCATCCAACTTATCAAAATAATTGCATAGGAGTAAATGACCAATATTACAATGATAACAATGGCATTGCCTTACAACCTGTTTACGATGGTTACTTGGATGTGTTTGTCGCAGAAGTAGTTGTTATCCCTTGTGAAACTTATACTATCAAACTAATGATTTCAGATGTGGGAGATCAGGTGTTTGATTCGGGTGTCTTTTTGGAGGCAAAAAGTTTTGGTACAGGGTCTCTGGATGTTGATGCTGCGACTGTCAGTTTGGACGGAACCATAACTGAAGGTTGTTCTTCTGGTTCTGTTACTTTTTCATTTAAAAACCCGGTTGAAGATGACTTCTTCCTTGATTACACAATAATTGGTGATGCAATCAATGGTGTTGATTACGAATACATCGACTCCAATTTATTTATTGCGCAGGGTACAAATTCTGTCACGGTCGATATTGTAGGCATCGTTGACAATTTGACCGAAGGTCTCGAAAGCATAGGTATTGACATTCAAAGAGATATATGCAATCGAGATACTTTTTGGGTTTATATTAGAGACAATGAAATTGTACCTCCTGATTTAGGCCCAGACACGTTGTTATGCCTTGGGGATTCTGTACAGTTGGATGGGGATTTACCTATCCCTCTGCCAATTCCACCATCCTTTTCAAACTTTAATGATTATAGTTTTAAACTTGATACACCTGCATATTCACCTATTCAAGTAATTGGAGTACAACCTATCATTTTAGGAGAGGGTGTGATTCAATCCGTCTGTGTAAATATTCAGCACAATTGGGCAGACGATGTTGACCTTTTCCTCATTTCACCAAGCGGGCAGTTTATAGAATTGAGTTCTGATAATGGGGCAAATTGTGATGATTATAACAATGTTTGTTTTACGCCAAATGCTGCAATCGATATTGACTATGGATTCCCTTGGGGAATTTGTTCATCAGGAGAAGAGCCTCCATTTTCCAACGGCACTTTTAATATAGAAGGCATTTGGTCAGACTTGTGGGATGGCGATTATCTCACTAACGGCACTTGGCAGCTCCTTGCTGTCGATGATTCGCAAGGTTTCAATGGAATCATCACAGATTGGACCATCACATTTGAGCCATTGTATCAACTTTTTTACAGCTGGTCACCAACTGACGGATTGAGCTGTACAGATTGTCCTGACCCTATAGCAAAACCAGATCAAACAACTACATACACTTTGACAGCCTGGGATACATATGGTTGTGAAGTCTACGATTCCATAACTATTGAAGTCCAAGAAGTATTGGATGCACCAGTAATCAACTGTGTTTCCGTAACTAATAATAGCATCACATTTGAATGGAGCAGTGTTCCTGGAGCTATGGGTTATCAAGTCAGCATTGATGGCGCAACCTATACTGTTCCAAATAATGGTGCATTGTCGCATATAGTAACGGGTCTCAACCTCAGTGAAACAGTAACAATTGAAGTATTTGGTATTGGCAATTGCGATGGTTTGGTTGGTACGACAAATTGTAGTACCCCTGATTGTAGTGCCCCTGCAATTTCAGTTGATAATCTTCTACATGTAGATTGCTTTGGGGATGGAGATGGAAGTATTTTAGCTTCCGCTTCGGGTGGCGCTGGAGATTATACATTTATGCTTGATTCAACCATTTCTAATACAACAGGAGTTTTTGATGGTCTTGATGGAGGAGTTTATGCACTCACAGTAATTGATGGTTGGGGGTGCCCAAACACCATTTCCATTACTATAGATGAGCCAGAACAAATATCTGTAGAAAGTAATGTTATCAATGACATTTCTTGTTTTGGAGATAATGATGGGTCTGCTATTGCAGATGTCACAGGTGGTACCGCTCCTTTCAATTATATATGGGCAAATGGAGAGCAAACAGAAACTGCTTTCAATCTAAATCCTGGAATTCAAACCGTTGAGATTATCGACAATAATGGTTGTACTACAACCGATGATTTTGAAATATTAGAACCTCTTGAATTGATCCTTACCCTATCATCAGATAGTGTAGATTGTAAGGGCGCAAGCACTGGAAGTGCTTTTGTTGAAATTGAAGGAGGTACTGCGCCACACTTAATTCAGTGGGATGCTCAATCAGGTGGCAGCACAACCACTGAAGCAGAAAATCTGATAGCAGGCACCTATACAGTAGAAGTTTCAGATTTGAATGGCTGTCTTACTTTAGCTGATATTGAGGTATTTGAACCTGAAGGAATGGAGACGACCACCAGTCAAACTGACCTAAATTGTTTTGATTCAAATGATGGAACAGCGACTGTAACTGTTTCAGGTGGAAATGCTCCTTATTCCTATCAATGGAGCAATAATGATACAACCCAGACCGCAACAAATCTTGCTGCTCAAGCTTATTCAGTTGTTGTTACGGATCAAACCGGTTGTACTTTTTCAGATAATGTTGGAATCAATGCTCCAGCACCTATTGCAATTACCCTTTCGGCAAATGATGCGCTTTGTTTTGGTCAGCCATCTGGTAGCATTCAATCACAAGTCACAGGAGGCACAATGCCATATACCTATCAATGGGACAATGGTGCTTCTACACCAGATGCTCCAGGCGTAGCCGCTGGTGATTATTGCCTGACCGTAGTTGATGCAAATGATTGTGTGGCAACAGAATGCATAACTGTTGGTGAAGCCTCCGAAATTGTTTTATCTACCCAAACTGCCAATGCAGGCTGTAATGGCGGTTCGGAAGGAACTATTGACCTAACTACGTCAGGTGGAACTTCACCTTATTCATTCTTATGGAGCACCGGAGAGACAACCGAGGACATCTCAGGTTTGACATTTGGTAATTATACAGTAGAAGTTACTGACGCAAATGGATGTGTTGCCAATTTGAATGTACCTATAAGTGAATCGGATGCTATCTCAATTGATTTTCAGCCAATAAATGTTTTATGCTTTGGAGATAATACTGGTGCTATTGATTTAACAATCGGAGGTGGAGTTGGATTATTTCAATTCAATTGGACTGGTCCTAATGGATTTTCATCCAACGATGAAGATCCAAGCAATTTGATAGCAGGTACCTATAATGTTGTAGCGGAAGATCAAGATGGATGTCTTGCAACCATTGATGTCCTTATCACAGAGCCAGCTACAGCAGTAGCTGTACAGGTAGATACTCCCGATCTAATTTGTTTTGGAGCAAATAATGGAACTGCTTTGGCAACTGGGTCTGGAGGAACAGGTGCAATCACGTATGAATGGGAAAATGGACAATCTGGTGCAGTACTTTCTAATGTTGCTGTAGGAACTTATACTGTAATAGCTACTGATGAAAATGGATGTACTAATTCTGCTTCTACTATTATTCAAGATGAAGGCCAATTGCAAGTAGCCCTTAGTCAAAACCCTTCTTCCTGTCACGATGGAACAGATGGCGAAGCGCTTATTTCAGGCGTATCATTAAACGGAATTTCAATAGACATGAACGATGTCCAAATCGATTGGAATCCAGTTTCAGGGACTGACCCTCTCTTGCCAAACTTGACTGGTGGAGAGACATATTCAGTTGTTATAACTGACCTTCTTGGTTGCACTGCTGCAGCCAGTATCACTATTGGCAATCCTACTGAAATCGGAGCCTTAGTTACTGATATAGATGATATTAGCTGTTTTGCGGGAAGTGATGGTACAGCCACAGTTAACGGGAACGGTGGAAACCCACCTTATTCATATGCCTGGGATGCAAATGCAAATAATCAACAACAAGCGACGGCCTCGAATCTGTCAATAGGAACTTATACCGTGACTGTTTCAGATGCCAATAATTGTTCGACTACCATTCAAGCTGAACTAATACAGCCTTCCCCTATTCAGGCTTCTTTCCAAAATCAGACGGTAAGTTGTTTTGGTGAATCAGATGGTCAATCTATTGTGGCTGCATCAGGCGGCACGCAACCTTATACTTATGAATGGGCGAATGGAAATATTGGAGGTCAAGCCACAGGATTAGTGGCAGGTTTTATAGAAGTCATTATTAACGATGGAAACGGGTGTGTCCAAATTGATTCCACTGAAATAATTCAACCTGAAGAGCCTGTAACCGCAGATTTTATTATTGAAGATGTGTCATGCCCTGGAATGCAGGATGGTTCTATCAACATTGAAGCTTTAGGAGGTTCTCCTCCTTATTTATACAGCACCGATGGTATTAACTTCTTTGGCAACCCTAATTTGATTGCCCTAACACCAGGTTTCTACGACATTACTATTCAAGATAGTGAAGGGTGCTTATTTAATATGCCCGATATTCTAGTTGACGAGCCCGAACAATTCGAGGTAGATTTAGGTGAGGATATCATTATACCTTATGGATCGAATCCGCATATTGAGCCTACACTGATCAATATTTTGCCAGATGATTATAATGATTACACCTATACCTGGACTACAAACAATCCATTGACTCCGCCGAATAATCCGAATGGAAGAATCAGTTCATTCAATGCAATCAGCCCCACAACGGCAACGCTATTGGTTACGAGTCCAAATGGCTGTACAGCAGAAGATATCATCAATATTTTCATAGTTACACAAAGAAGTATAGAAGTGCCAACTGGATTCTCTCCGGGCTTAGACGGTCCCGGCCTCAACAATCTACTTCATGTACATGGTACCTCTAACATTGTTGAAAAAATCAACTCATTCAGAATTTTTGATAGGTGGGGCGAGCTAGTCTATGAAAATTTTGATTTTCAAATAAATGACACTTCTGTCGGCTGGGATGGTACTTTCAATGGTAATGATATGCCAGGAGGTGTTTATGTTTGGCAAGTGGAAGTAGATTTTGTTGATGGAAGAACTGAATCTTATAAAGGTCATACAACCTTGATTAGGTAATTCAGCCGTTTTCACATTGAAAGTTGGATTATTAAACCATTGAAATTCAAGTCAATATAGAATATTCGCACTTGCTTTAATTCTTCTATTAAGATAAAAGCAGTTCAATTAGAACATATTTTAAAACAGAAAATAATGAATCGAAATTTTTACCTCTCTTTAATTTTGTCCTTTTTCGTTCAATCAGCAATGTTAGGCCAGGTAGTAATCAATGAATATTCAGCTGCGAATATGGATGGCCCGGTTGACAATTATTTTGAGCAAGAAGACTGGGTTGAATTGTACAACCTAGGCTCGCAAACTATTGACTTGGAGGGTTATTTCCTCAGTGACAATATCAACAATCCTGATAAATGGACCTTTCCGAATGGAGCAAGTATTGATCCTGGTGAGCACCTAATGATTTATTGCTCAGATAGAGATGAAATCAGTGGTAATAATTTTATTCATGCAGGATTTAAGTTAACACAGACTAAACAGGAATATATCGTTTTTTCCGACCCTTCCCAGAATTTGATCGATGCCATTCAAATCACTTTTCCAAATCAAGTAAACCACTCTACGGGAAGGGTAAGTGATGGTTCGCCTGATTGGGGCATATTTGACTCCCCTACTCCTGGAAATGCGAACGTTGGAGCAGCTACTACTTATGCGTCAAAACCAGTTTTCAATGTTGAGCCAGGATTTTATAATGGCAGCGTAGTTGTAGCCATCAGTGCTACCCCTGGAACTGATATTCGATATACACTAGATGGCGCTGAACCCACCATAAATTCAACGCTATATACCAATCCAATCACCATTGATCAAACCACTGTTGTAAAAGCTCAGGCTTATAATGCGGATCCACAGGTTTTGCCAAGTTTCACAGAGGCTAATACTTACTTTATTGATGTAGAGCATTCCCTGGTTGTACTTTCAATAGCTGGTACCACACTACAACAGTTACTAAATGGTCAACAATTTGAGCCACGTGGTTCTTTTGAATATTTTGATAATGGAGAGCTGATTGACGAAGCATACGGAGAGTACAATAAACATGGAAATGATTCTTGGGCTTATGCTCAACGAGGGCTTGACTATGTTACCCGCGACCAAATGGGTTATACAAGTTCATTAGATCATGAAATTTTTCCAGATAAAGACCGAAACAGGTATCAGCGACTCATTTTGAAACCTGCAGCCAATGATAACTATCCGTTTTCAAATGGTGGAGCTCACATTCGAGATGCCTATGTACATACCCTTTCTCAAAAGGCAGATATGGAAATGGATGAACGAACCAGTAAGCCTTGTGTGATTTACCTAAACGGTGAATATTGGGGGCTTTATGAACTGAGGGAAAAAGTTGATGATCCGGATTTTACAAACAGATATTATAACCAAGGAGAAAAATGGTTGGATTATTTAAAAACATGGGGTGGTACTTGGGAAGAATATGGAAGCAGGGACGATTGGGATGATCTCCATGATTTTATTACATCAAATGACATGTCTATTGATGCCAATTATGAAATGGTACAGGAAGAATTGAATGTGTTGAGCATAATAGATTATATGATCTTGAATACACATGTAGTTTGTATGGATTGGCTTAACTGGAACACATCATGGTGGCGAGGTCGAAATCCAAATGGAGAAGCCCAGCAATGGAGATATTCACTTTGGGACATGGATGCTACTTTCGGTCACTACATCAATTATACAGGTATTCCAAATACAAATCCAGATGCGGATCCTTGTTTTGGAGAAGATTTACCTGCTGACTTTGAGGGACATGGTTCGCTCATTTCAGCTTTGATGGAAAATGAAGAATTCCATTCGCTCTATGTGAATCGTTATGCTGACATGAACAATAGCTTCTTTACCTGTGATTATATGTTTGCCTTATTGGATTCCATGATTGCTGAAATAGAACCAGAGATGCAAAATCAAATTGACCGATGGGGCGGAAATATCAATGAATGGCAAGATAATGTGCAAGCGCTTAAAGATTTTATTGCGACAAGATGTACTGAGATAAATACAGGGATTGAGGATTGCTACGATGTGGAAGGACCTTATGCTGTTACAGTAAATGTAGAACCACCGAATATCCCAAACAAAGTCAAAGTAAATACATTTATTCCTGCCACATTCCCGTACATAGGTGATTATTTTGTCGGAACCACCCTAAATTTTACAGCTGTACCAGCCAATGGATGGGTATTCGATCACTGGGAAGTAGATAATAATGTTTTTACACCAAACCAATTTGCCGATATTATTGAACTCGGAATAACTGATTCATTGGGTGATGTTATTGTAGCTTATTTCCTTCCAGAAATTCCTTGCGCTTCGTCCTATGATTTTGTTTTTGAAAAAACTTTATCTTCCATAAATGCGCAATGGATTGGGCCACCAAATATTGTAAGTTATGAGTTTGGGTATCGAGCGACTGGCAGTGGAGAAGATTTTGAAACTATTTCATTGACGGAGCCAGAGCATACCGTATACGGACTTGACATTTGTACAGAATACGATATTAGGGTAAGGACAATTTGTGATTTTGCTTTAGGCGAATACTCCGAATTTACGATTAAAACGGAATGCCTGACAGATGCTTCAGAAGCAATTTCTGGCATATACGAACTCAATGTATTCCCTAATCCATTTGATGAGAACCTAACAACAGATGTTATACTGGCTTCCAACACTGATCTCAAAGTGGAGATTTTTGCCACAAGTGGTCAAACTGTTTTGAGTCAAGATTTTGGGGCAATGCAAGCAGGTCATCACCTTCTGCAACTGGATATTGACCCAAGCTGGTCGTCTGGAGTTTATATGCTTCGATTAGTAACTGCTGAAGGAAGTATGGTTCGTAGATTGATCAAACAATAGTTTTAAGTATTGAGACATTAGACATTAGACATTAGACATTAGACATTAGACAAATTATTTTACTCCAATCATTTATCTATTGTCTAATATCTAAAATCTTTTGTCTTTCAGCTTAGTCTTCAAATAAATGAAAAAGAGGTGTCGTTTTGGCACCTCTTTTTTGGTTCTGAACGATTTCATTTGGTGAAAGGTGTCGGACACTTCATTGGCATTAAAAAAGTGCTGCTTATTTTCTGCGTTTTCTTTAATCTGAAAAAGTGTCCGACACCTATTTCCCTTGAAAACCAAATGAATTCACTTTGAGCCTCTTTTTTTGTATCATATATCTTCTTTATTATTTTATTATTAGGGAGAAATTATTGTATGAGTATAAATAACAGCTGATAATATATAGTGTTTTAATTCAAGATGAGCCTATTGGCCAGAACAAGTAAGGCCATTCGGTTTACCATTGAACATCAATTACTTACCAATAAAAAATCCCGAATTTTTGAAAAATCAAAAATTCGGGATAATTGTATTTTCGTTCAAATTAGCGTGGCACTTGAAGTGACCCGCTAAGTGCTGATCCGAGTCATTTTCCCAAAAGGCGATAAACCAAATTCTAACTGCTGTGCATTATCAATTAATTATATTCAAAGCAATCAAGGTAACTTTTCAGTAACCACAAAATTGGCCAGTTGCATAAAATTTCCAGGTGATGATAAGATCGAATAAATCAACAACTTAGCTTTTTCGTTTTGAGGGCCTTGGAAAATCACATTGCCATCCAAATTAAAGTCGTTAGAACTATAATTGGAAACAATGAAATTAGCTAAATAATCAACATTTTCTTCATTCGATATTATCTCCAAAATCAGGCTTGTAATATCATTACTGGGCCCCTGGAATATGATATGACCATCTCCATTCATATCTCCTGGCCAAAGTGACATAAGGCCATTGATATTGCTACGTGCATTTTCTCCATGCACTTCTGTTTCGGGTTTGGTAAAATCAATCTTCGTTACCACCGGCGAAAGTAAATAAGGCGATGCTGTAATTATTCCAAGATGGTTTCTGTGCCGAACGGCGATGTAATAATTTCCACTAGGGACATTCTGGAATGTTAAATACGACAGTCCGTCAATATCTCTAATATCACCATCTCTTTGCAATAAACCAGCTCTAGTAGCAATTATACTGTCTGACTGCATTGGGTCTCTCAATTCAACCATCACCCAGTCAACTGGAGCATCAATTCCAGTTACATAAAACATTCCTGGGTTACAAGATTCACGGAAAACATTGCCGTTCACCACATTTGTCCCGCCCGGAATTGGATTACCGGGATAATCGATATTGTCTTCGCCAATATGCGCTAAATGAGCAATGCCAGTATAAGGTTCTTCTTTAGGAAGTGAATTGAAAAATCGTAAATCATCCCGCATTAATCCAAGTGAATCTTGGTCTATTAAAGCTCCTAAAAGTTTGATCTTAATGTCAAGCGCAATTCCTCTACATGCCTCGTTCAAGATTGGATCACAAGGGTCTGTTGGATCACTTTCAGTAGGATCAAGGACGCCATTGAAATTGAGATCTTCTTCACCATCTTGGAAGAAATCACCATCCGTATTCGGATTCAATGGGTCTGTTTCTCCAAATTCAAACCTACCGTCTTTGTCATGATCTTCTACCCCGTCCAAAATTTGATCATAATCTGAGTCTGGATTGTACATTCCTGTTTCTCCTTCATCCTGAACTCCGTTATGATTGTCATCCTCAATTCCATCTGGTAATTGATCGTTGTCTGAATCCGTATCTATGAAATTTAATATCCCGTCTCCATCATCATCGATGTCTGGGTTGCCGTTAGCTTCAGCGAAAGTACCATCAGGAACAGAACCTGAATACGGCGTTTCATCAGCATCGCCCGAATCTTCCGGACGTCCATCTGGAGTAGCTCCATCTCCTTCTGTCATAATATTTCCTGACGCTTCCGCTTCATCATCAAAACCATTCAAATTGGTATCCATCCAATTATCCCAAATTCCATCATCATCGCCATCATGATCGGAAAGCCCCGTTTCAAGAATATCTAAAATATTATCATCATCGCTATCCAGGTCGAAATGATTCGGGCTTCCATCTAAGTCAGCATCGCCAATAGGATAAACTGAACCATCTCCATCAATATCTTCCGGTTTTCCATCAGTCTTGACACCATCTGCCTCGGTCAAAATAAGTGGGAAGGATGCATAAATATCACTAAATCCGTCATTGTTGAGGTCAACAAAACTCGCGTTCAATTCCAGTTTGCCATCTCCATTTATGTCAATTCCTCCAGCTTCTATCAGATCACCCGTTCCATCATTATCCGAATCACTGTCCAAGAAATTTGGAATCATGTCACCATCAGAATCTGGATCATCATTCACATGGCCACCGCTATAAGTCGAACCGTCAAAAATAATGAGTGGATTATTGGGTTTTTCAATTCCAGGAATAAGGTCTATGTCCGAATCATATCTGTCATAGAATCCATCATTGTCATCATCCAAGAATGTTGATGGATCAGACAAAACAGGATAGTCAATTACGCCATCGCCATTTGTGTCCACTCCTCCTATTTCGATTAAATCTGGAATACCATCATTGTCGGAATCTCTGTCAATAAAGTTTGGGATGCCGTCTTCATCACGATCATGTTCAATACTAAATGGATTCAATATGACGGAAGCAGCTATACTTGTGTCAATATCATTTCCATCATATCCAAATGCATATCCATCTCCATCATTATCCCAATTGTCTTCTCCTACATGGTCAATCTTCCCATCTCCATTCACATCAATTCCTCCAATTTCAATTAAATCTGGAATACCGTCATTATCTGAATCGAGGTCTTTATCATTTGGGATACCGTCATTATCTGAATCCTCACTTGTTTCAGTTATATCAGCAATTCCATCGTCATCATCATCTAAATCGAAATAATCTACCACTCCATCTCCGTCTGAATCTAATTCAGGAGAGATGTATATGAATTGTGTTTTCTGTGTTTGATTTCCACAACCATCAGACGCACTCCAAGTACGTATTATGTGACCATTGCACCCCATAACGTTGTTTATATCATCAACATAATTCATTACTACAATCTCGGAGCAATTATCCATTTCGTCCAATACGTCACCAGTGATATTCAGGTCATCCTTATTTGCATTACAAACGATGGTAACATTGTCAGGTACTGTAAACGTTGGTGGTACAGTATCTAATAGCACATAGCTTTCAACCAAGGTAGTTGTATTGCCACAATCATCAACAGTAAACCATGTTCTTGTAAAAGTGGTATCTGTTAGACAATCAAAACTGTAGTCATCTTCCACCATGATCAGTTGAATAGTCGCATCACAATTATCAACTGCTATAATTTGGGTGCCAACATTCAATGCCGGTGGAACAGCATCACAAGCAACTGTTTTGTTTAAAGGAAGGCTTCCTTCAATGACCATAAAGCTCATTGTTTCAGTTGCATGAATTCCATCTAAGTATTCCCATTCATCCAGCAATACATCGAAACCTGTATTCGTCACGCTCACCACTCTTACTGTTACCGGATCAATTTCATAGGACGAAATTGCACCAATAATAACGACTGGGTTGTGATATACATTTGTCAGGTTCACATGGAAACTTGCTTCAGTCAGGCTCACCCTTCCAATTTCACCAATTATTTCTTCTTCGTTATTCGTAATTGCCCCAACACCCATTCTGGCCATATATCCAACTGTTTCCAGATCATGGGTCGTTTCAGAATCTGATGACGTTTCTTCCTGTACCCAAACATCCACATTCATGTCTGTCAAATTATCCATTCTTGGAGTGGCTGGGTCAGATTCATTATTTGTTTGAATATTCAGGAAAAACTCAGGTTCTGAAGTAAATGGGTTTGAGAACATCTTGTTTGTTGGATTACTGTTCAACAGCCAAGTGTCGATTTCGTATGGTACTGTCCCATTGTAAAACCCTTTTTCAAACGCTACCCAAGCTACTGATTCAACAGCATGAATTCCATCATTTGCTTCTTCTTCCTTCAGTTTTAACTGGAACTGAGTTGTCGATACGTTCCTAATTTTAGTCGTTACAGGAGTCGCATCATTTCTGGTAACCAATTGTGTGAAAATAACAGGTTGCTGGCTAAATTGAATTGGCAAACTAATCGTTTTCCAATGGTTCGATACATTTTCCATTACACCAGCGATCATGCGTTTGCCATTAGGCATTGTGTAAACCCTGTAAATATCAGGGGCAGTATTATCTTCAATTGTTATGACTTGCTGAGAAGTCGCACTATTACTACAGTAGTCAACTCCTTTCCAAACCCTTGTTACTTGATAGCTGTGCAACGCACAACTATCCGCCCCTTGAGTCGTAAATTCATCTGTACCAATAGACACGGTTTGACATTCTTCCACAACATCTACAGCATCAGCCAATGGAATTTGATCGTCACAACTTATCGTCAAATTATTAGGTACATTTAGAATAACTGGAGGTGTGATATCACGTAAATCAATAACAACTTGTGCCGTATCACAGCAGCTGGTGCCGTCATTACATACTAAATATTGAAATTCATCAGTACCGCAATAGGTAGAATTTGGATCATAAATAAATTCGCCATCCGCTTCAAAATCCAGTATTCCATTAGTTGGAAAAACTAACAAGCTATAGTTAGCATTTACCAAATTCAAATCATTTTCGCTCACATTATCAGCATGTGCAAACCCAGGACATACCGTAAAATAATTATCATCAACCAAGTTAGGTTTTTGTACCAAACGTGCAATTACTGTATTTGAGGTCACCCAATCAGTACACGGCGACCTTCTCGCTTTTCTTCTGAATTCCGTAGTGGCCGAAATCAAACCTGGGTCATAAGATGCACTGTTTGCACCTGCAATATCTGCCCAGCTGGTATATCCTCCCAAGCCATCATCTTCCCTGGATTCCCATTGATAAACCAGTAATCCTCCAGTTCCTCCAGAAGGATTGGCACCTGCAATAATATTAGCCGGATCAAAAGTGCTGCACAAAGTTTCACCGCCTAATATTGATCCACCATCCGTGTAATTTTCAACTATAGAAATTGTGGTATCACGGACTCCAATACAATTATTCTCTTCCATGGTTAAGGCTATACTTGCCGCACCTCCAGCATTAAAATAGATACTATGAGGCCCTGCACCGGAAGCCGTATTTGGGATAGCACCATTACCAAATGCCCAAGTAAACGTTGGGTTACCGTTTGTAGCTACTGCCTCTACTATTACAGTCTGGCCGGTACATTCCTCATTGGAAGACAGTAATATATCTGCCTGAGGTGGTGGATCAGACATCGGAACATTGCCAAATGTTTCAACACAATCTCCTCCTTGATACCGTGCTTGAACAGTGTATAGACCTGCTCCCACACCCGTTGTTTGAGGATTAATATTCCAGGTAATGCCACCATTTATACTGTACTCGATATTTGTACCCGCAGGATGGGTAGCATGTACTTCAATTACCCCATCGTTGGTCTGACAAGCAGATGGTTCTTGGGTAGAAATACTGTCTATAATAATTCTCGGTCGGAAAGTAAATACACGATTATCCGTTGATGAACAGCCGTCCAAATTTGTGGTTAATGTAACTTGAGTAGAGGTAAGCGCTGTACCGTTAGGTACATCAAATTCTAATTGATGGACTCCCAGGCCAAGTGCTGATAACAAGGAGCTTAACGATCCAAAGTCCCAGCTATAATCAACGCCTGCACCAGCATTCTCTGCTGCAAATTCATAATTTGTCAACTCACATAAATAGCCAGTGGCACTAATTGGATAAGTCTCAATATTCGCAGTTGGATACGGACGAACAATTTTTGAAACCACATTTGAGTTTACCCAAACTGTACATGGAACTCTTCTTGATTTCCTTCTATAAAGTGTGGTTTGGGTTATCAATCCCGGATCGTAAGAAGCACTCGTTGCTCCACTTATAACAGACCATGATGCCCCATTATTTAAACTTTGTTCCCATTGCATAACTTCATACCCATCCACTCCACCTGAAGGCAATGTAACACTGGTTATCAAAGTTGGATCATAAGTTCCACAAATCGATTCACCCCCGCTAATGGTCCCAGCATCAATATAATTTACCGAAACCATTTTTGTTATCGTATTAGAATAGAGAAATCCAGCACAAGGTGTTTTTAATGCTCCTCTTCTGTAAAGAGTAGTTTGGCTAATTACGCCAGGATCATAAAATTCATCATTAGCATTTGCAATTGGATTCCAATTTGTACCTCCATCTGTACTTTGTTCCCATTGATAGGAAGGAGCCGTTGCTCCTATTCCACCACTTGGAGAAGCAACATTCAGAATAATATCAGGATCATAAATGCCACAATTGTCTTCATCTCCAACAATCAGCCCTGCATTGGTATAATTAGAAACGACTGTCTTAATGACCACGTTTGAGTAGATATAATCTGCACAACGAGACCTGCGAGCTCCTCTTCTAAATCTGGTTGTTTCTATGATTGTAGAAGGGTCAAAAGCTGATGCTGTTTCCCCAGGAATAACATTCCACGTCAATCCACCATCTGTACTTTCTTCCCAAATATATTCTATACTACCACCGCCACCTGAAGCTCCTGTTAATTGAATAATTGGAGCTGGGTCATAAGCATCACATCCAGTTTCTGGGCTTCCAATAGTTCCTCCAGAGACAATATTTTTACAAACCGAAACCATATAATCTTCCACCTCTCCCCCATCAGCAATTCCATTATATGAAGTACTTGGAGAAAATGGCCGGATTTCAAATAATCGGAATCGGAAGAATATATCTTGTCCGCCAGATAAATCAGTATTCGACGGAATATCAAATTCATAAAAGTGTGAGCCTGTTGTTACAGGTTCTGAAATAATCATTTCACCTAAACCGGTAAAGCTGCCATCAAAATCAAAATCTGCAAATCCTATTAAATGCCCGACCCCGACTACATCAACTGTGAAAGAGCCTCCTTCTGGTCCTGCTGTCCAAGTACCTGGATCTGAAAAGGTTATACCATCTTCATCGTCAAATCCAGAATTATCGTCACCAGTAGCTGTACTATTTATCATTGGTGTTATCTCGGCATCGATCAAAGTTCCCAAGTAATGAGTTGGTATGGCAGGAATAATATGGACAGGGCCCGGGCTTGCACCATTGGCTTGTGTTACAAAAGGCGCTGGCAAATCACCCAGGTCGAACGTATCACTGAAAGTGAAACCATAATGCATATCTACAACATTTCCACTGACGGAAACATATTGCAATGCATTGTTGTCGCTATCTATGATATCATAGGCAGGTGTATCCCCCAAAGAAGTCGTCAAAGATGTGAGACGTAGCGGAGCAACCGTTTTTGAAACAGAAACTACTAAGTCCGCAGTTGGAAGATTATCAAAGAAAAAAGTACCATCGACAGCAGCTTCAGTTGCGCCAAATGGTTCACCCGACAAGTCACTAATTGTAACAATAGTACCTTCTGGAAATGATTCTCCTCCTGTATCGCATCGGCCGTCTTCATCTCCATCCAAACATACAACACCCGCTAGTGAATTATTATAAGTACGGGACATTCCAAAATCAACTATCATAGAGCAATCACTGAGAATACACCATGGGTTTCCAGACACTGTAACATCTCCACTGCTAATTACTACTTGCGTCAAATTGTCCAACACTCCATCAACATCAAAAGTCAGGTTGTAACCAGTAGGTATTTCCACTTCAATTTGATAAGTACCATCTGGCAAATTTTTGAAAACATAGTTGCCTTCATTATCAGTATATTCTTCTAAAACATATTCTCCCGGATCGTACATTACCCATGAAACGGAGATTGCAGACAAATTTGTCAACTCCATTTTTATATCTTCCAGTCCATCTTCATCGTCATCAAATATCCCATCATCGCTATCGTCGAACCAGACTGTACCTCCTATGACGCCCGGTGGCTGATAACCAAAATCAGCACCTGCATATAATGAACCCAGATAAATAGGTATGCTATTCGTTTTGTTATCACATTCCGCATTTAGGAAACTATAATTCGGATCATTAATGTCTAAAGGTGAATAACAAGGAATTCCGTCGGTGGTAGGGTCAGCTGTTAATTCGTATCCGTTTGGAATGCTTGTTTCATCAACTGCTATTATGTAATCTCCCTCGGCAAGTCCAGAAAACAGGTAAAACCCGAGCGGTTCTGCGCCGGCGCCATTACCTGACTGAACCGTATCTAATGCATTGGTTGCATTGCAAAACCCATCGGTTCCATCGCAAATGAATACGGTAACATTTGGAAGACCCACCTCTTTTTCATCCTGTGTCCCATTTCCGTTGTCATCTGAGAAAATATAACCAGTTGCTGCTCCAGGCATTGCAAATCCAAATGCAGGCATTTCCGTATCGCAAGGTCCGACACAAGGTAGACTATTTACAGAAGCCATCACATAGTCATCCATCTCAACTTCCTGAGAGCCCAAGGTTGTCAAAATAGCTGGTGAGCCATTATAATCGACAGGAATATCAGAGTCTAAATGGTTAACGGTCATTTTATATTGACCATCCAAAAGCCCTTCAAATAAGGCTACTCCATCTCTGTCTGAAATATCGCTCTCGACCCAAAAATAAACACCATCACCGTTGAGGTCACATTCCAAACGTACCTCTACTTCGCCCATCCGCTCTTCTGTACTATTCTGTACGCCATTGGCATTATTGTCAAAAAATACATATCCTTCGACAAATCCTTCTCCACCCGTTGGTTGGTATCCGAAATCCAGATCAAGGTAGCTGTTGGTACAATTTGTTGATAAAAACTCAATGCCAATATCAGCTACACACATGTCTTGACGCTCATCACTTGGTTTAGTCAGGTTGTAGGAACGGAAGTTAATGTCCAAAGTATTCGTACCTCCAAAATTGTATCCTATAGCATCTAAGTCTACAGGGAAATTGACGGTAATACTTTCGCAGACATCACAGATATAAGGCAGTTCTTTAGGGTTAAATGTTCCTAACAAAACTCCATTTAATTCTATTGGATAATAATAATTTACGTTATCGACATGAGAAGTGTAGTAGCTCTTTTCGAAATCAGAAGCAGCTATTTTAAAAGTAACAGCAATCTCATTGATACAAGCGCCGGGGTTATTTATTGGATCGTTGAAATCGATTTCATCAAGATTGTTGCTGATATATGGCGGGTCAGAGCTGGAGGTATATCCTTCATCACAGATTTCACATCCAGAATTATTGTTATTATAGTAATTCCAGACATCAGCTACGTATACATCGTATTCGTCATTAGTGACTGCAACTGCAGTTTTAGCATCACAAACGGTGCATGGCCCATATTCATCAGGATCTTCTGTTTGTTTTGGGAAAATTGGTACGCTTCCTTCATCAAGCACGATAACATAACTATCTGATGGTTTATTTGGAAATAGGTAATTCCCATCAATATCAGTAAAAACAGTTTGTACAAGTTGATCACTTGGTTGTACAGTCCCATTATGGTTGTTGTCCTTATACAATCTCAATTTCACATTCGGCATCCCCTCGTCACTAAAATCTTGATGTGCATTTCCCAGCCAGTCATAATAAACAGTACCCCCCAAACTCATTGGGCCAGAAGCTTGTACCCCAAAATCAATATTGAAAACTTGTTGACCTTGTGAAACCATAATTTCATTGGCATTATCTATAGTTCCATCAGACTCAAAAGTAATAGTCCATGCATCCGCTCCCTGGATATTATCCAGATCAATACTTAGTGAATAATCGACACCGGGAAGCGCCGTTTTTAATTCATATTTACCTTGTCCATTGGTGTATCTGTATTCGCAATTGCTGCCTGTTGTACAACCACTGTGGTTGAATTCTACTTTTACATTAGGCAAGATTGGTTCTCCTTGATCCTTTACACCATCTCCATTGATGTCATTCCAAACCGTTCCGGCTATTGTTGTATAAATAAAATATCCAAAATTGATTTGCGTATGGTCATTGCCAATTCCAATGATACCCATATCTCGCAAGTCTTCATCTGGATCTTTCCAACGGTTATCGGCATAACTGCCTGCGAGGCCATTTGTGACATCTGGATCTGCTGTCTGCTCAGAAGCATTGGATAAAGTAGTTTCATCAACTTCCAAATAATAATAGCCATTCCTTACTCCGCCAATATGATAAAATCCCTCAGAATCAGTCGTGTCTCTTTTCACCAATTCCCAATGGCCATCATTATTACTATGCGTGCAGCGGCGATAAAGATTTCCGGCATCGTCATAAATCAAGTTTCCAGCATCATCATAACATCCATATAGATTGACTTCGACGCCAGGAATAAAATTATCAACGCCAGTTTCAAATCCATAAATCCCTCTCCAACCGTCACCGTCAGAATCACCGAAAACATATCCATTTATTGATCCTAAATTTATAAGTGTAACACCATCAGCATCGTCAGAGTCTGACACCTGCATGCCGTCACAATTTTCAGCATCATTTACATAGGCTATAGTTGCAGTTGCTGTTGGGTCACCAGCAGTAATGTCACCAGAGCAAGCACAGCTGGCAAAGTGCGGTTCTATTTCACTAACCGAGGAATTAGTTGGGATATTTGGTATTGAGCCAGTCGAACTTCCTCTCCTTGCTTCGATTGCAGCTGTCCATGTTCCGCCATTTTTTTGAATACTATGCCCATTATCGACCCAGATAGTAAGGTCATAACCAGCAATTGTGCCTGAACTTTGGAAGTTACCATTGAGCGTTTGAAAATTAGCCGCACAAACATCCACCGTACTGCCGCTTTGTAAGGCAACATTTTCGATAACTGCTATCCTGGAATTAAATATTTTAATGAAATTGGAAATAGAAAAATTTCCACTGTCCGATCCATCTATAATTCCAGTTGAGGCATCATTGGCACCTTGGTCACCTATTTCAGCACATACATTTATCAATACATCGTTACCACCGCTGGTGCTTTGTAATTCATAGTTTTGAGTCACATTTAGACAAACGTTCTCAAGATGTCGGGTACCTCCGTCATTTGAGAAATTGGCCGAGGTAGAACCTCCACTGAAGTAACCATTGGATTGCTCATCTCCACATTCTACTTCGCAGTTGTAAATACACAAATACGAGTTCTTTTTTTGGCCAATGTTATTAGACGTTCGAATTGCCATGTCTTTAAAAATTGCACAAGCCCAATCCTCTAACAAGATTTCACCATTAGGAATTATCAAATCCACTCCTTCCATTACTAACAAGGAATTGCTGGAAGATAATTTAAGGTCATCATTTGGAATAGTAACAGAGCCGGATCCTGTAATTCTAACTTTTTTGTACATATCAGATGGATCCGTACTTCCAAGGATAGAATTCCAATTTACATTGCCATTTACAGTTATAGTATGGTGATAGCCATTTGAAGGTGGTTCACAATAAGGAACTGGTTCAGGGAGTGTACAATTATTATCCAAAATGGGTGGGTTCAGAGCCTTGAACCGGATGTCAATCAGATTCGTCTCATTTGGATATAATGGTCCGAGTTCATTATAGGTCAAGATTCCTGCTTCCTCATCAACATCATCGGCTGGAGGGACAGAGGATACAAATTCAAGTTTTGTCTGATCATATTCATATTCCATAGGAACATGCGTCAAGGTAGACTGGCAATCGCCAGGCTCGCCATCTTCACTTGCACAACAGGTAGTTGTTACCCTGACACCTATTGCATCTGTGTATTGTTTCGCACCATCGTTGCTGTTTACTATTACTCCATCCATTGTAATAGCCCAGTTGGAATCGAAAATATCCCAATCCCAATCTTGGATATCAGTTACATCTAAAATAAGCCAACCGATATTCGGAGGACCAACATAATCATTTAGACTTGGGTTAGAATTTTTGCTTAATACAGGGTCCGGAACATAAGCTGTTCCACCGCCTTCTTTTTCAAAAGATATTGTCAAGTAGTCATTGTAAACATCTTCATCCAAGCAAATAGAAATGATAATCTCTACTTTTTCAATAGTCCCAGCTTGTGGTCCAAAATCAAATCCTTTAACTTTTGCAGTCTTGGACCAAGTACTCGGCCATGCTAATTCTACATCCGGAGGACCAAGTAAATTATTGGGATTATAGTTAAAATCAGTTGCTGGATCAAGCTGGCTGGCCCAAGCAATTATAGTACTTGAATTATCAGTATCTACTGTATAACTTAAATTTTGAATGGACACCTGATAATCCACATAATCAAATTCTGATACAATTGGATCACTCATAAGAGTGTTGGTTACATCTAATATTATAGCAAAACCAAAGTCAACGGATGCATCTCCACCAGAGATATTCACACTTGCCCATAAAGGTGTAGTGTTGGTCATTCCAATGGTTAAATCTGTATCCGTTTCGTCCACGATTACAATATAGTTCCCATCCGATAATCCAGCAATAGAATAAGACCCATCACTTGTGGAATTGGTGTTTGACAAGGCAACATCATTGTTATCCAAAACACCATTATTATTTACATCAGTAAAAACTTCAACCTTGATATTTGATATTCCCTGTTCATTTCCTGACATGATCCCATCCGCAAGACCTGCTGAATTTCCTGCTCCATCATCATGAAAAACAAATCCATCAATAGAATAACCTCCAACCACCGCAACAATAGCCTCATCCAACAAAAATGGATCTCTATTTCCAACAGAAAGTTCTCCTGGGAAAAGGATGGTAGGTTCTGAGTAGGTAGGAGAAACTTGCACATCATACGTTACTGTAACATCATCAGATGGCTGGAGTGGCTCCGAAAGCCACCATTGGATCAAATCGACGGAAGCAGCAGTAACTGGTTCAGTAGTCTCCCAGGTCAGGCCATCATCAGTAGAGTATAATATTGCAGCTGTCATACTGCCAGGAAAGGTATTATTGTCATTAGCAGAACCACTTACATATGCTACATCGTCAGGTACGATAGCTTCAATTACCAGGTTAGCTCCGAATTGCGGCATACCCATTGGCACCGAACTTACATTATCCGTGTACAAGGTAACTTCTAATTGATCACCAGGATTAGTAGTTGGAGGAGCAGATACATCAAATTCAGCAGTTGGTGCGGGTGTACTCAATGTCCCACCAGTTAGTCCAAAATCACTATTAAATTTTTCGTTGTTTTTTCCAGAAGCAGCAGCCTGATACGGCGTTAGGTCAGCACTACAGGGTCCGTTTAATACAGCAAATTCATAAAAAACCATACCTACTGCCCCTGTATTATTTGGCAAATCTTCAAAGTGCAACTGATCTTCAAAATCAAAACTATAATCACTTCCATTTTTAGGTTTAACTACAATAAGCCCAGAAACCTTGACTAAGTCTAAAACAGCTTGGGTCGTAAACCGCTGGATTACCTACAGGCTGTATCATGAAATTATAATCCCATTGGTAATCACCATCATTATCAAAACCCTTATTGACATTTCCACAGTCAAACCAAATACCTTCCAACACAACGGAAGCACTTGGATGTGTCACATCTGTAGTCATTCTCCATCCCAATTCTTTATCCGGAAAGGCATTTTCAAATTGACTCGGAACCTTACTAGTTGTATTTGGCCAAATCTTATTTGCGCTGGCAGAAAGCATTGCTCGAAGATGAACCGTTTTGCTGTCCTCCGCCTCTCGGTAATTTCCATTGTCCATACCTTTTGCCCAAACATCATAAGTTAAGTGAAGATCATCATTTTGATCAGGTTTAGAACCTGTCACGTTATTATTGTCTGCATCCACCAATGGATAACTCAAAAGCCAATATTGCGTGATACATTCACCTCCAGCAAGATCACCAATATAACGAGTAGCGTCTTGAGTGCCGCCTTCATGTGTAAAAGAAAAAGTACCGGTAAATGGGCCAGAAGAATGCGTTATGGTAGGATATATTCCAGGGGTGTTTTCGTCGTAATCTCCAATAAAGGCAAAAACATCGTTCATCGTGTTATTACCATCGTTACAAATTTTTACTCCTATATAAACTGCCCTTGGGCTTGCCCCGGCAGGGGTTGTAACATTGTGGTCGACCACAAGATTGTAATAGTCAAATAGCTCAATTCGCAAATCCCCATTGGGATTTTGCCCCAGCAAAAATGCTGTGCATAAAATACTAAGTAGACCAGTGAGTAACCCTTTGTTCATAATAATTGTGATGTCTTGTCTGAATGCCTGCGCCTGAATTTTCATATACGCTGCACTCAATCCGTAATCAGATTATGAGTAAATCCTTCCTTGTTGAACTTGGGTCTATGTGATTTTTTAATAAAGAGAAAACAAAGAATCATTGAGATAAAACCACTTATAATTTTAGTAAAAATGGTTTTAGAAAGAATGACGAAAAGACATTGAATCCCGAATAATTTGAAAAGTTGGAAATCAATGGTGAGGAAGTCTTAATAAGTGAATAGGGTTACCAGGCTTCAAAGTCCTTTGTTTTTATTTTCTATCTCATTGATTTAGAGCGCAATGCCCATCAATGATCCTTTCAACGTTGATAATTTAACTTGGGGAGAAGTAAAAGAGTGAAACCAATTCAGGGGGGGAAATTCAGTCTTATGGGTCAAACTTTATGCCACAAAGAGGAAAAAATGTGACATCGAAACTGCCCTAAAACAAAAAAGACTTGGGCGAAAATCGCCCAAGCCCGATCATGGTTTAGCAAGTTATGATGGCTAAAACTAAGTTGCTCGTATACCCTACCCCCCTAAGGAGGCTATTGTACTTTCCTCTATTCAGAGAAAAAGGGTTTAATCTACATTGTCGTGCAGGAATGAATTCCCATCTCTTAATCTTGGCTCATCCTCATCAGTGACTACATATTTAGAATATGCAGGTTCAGCTGAGTCTGGCACATTGTCCAAGTTGATACCACGACGCATGTAGGCTGGTTCGTTTTCCAATTCATTGACTGTTTGCGGGTTGCTAAGCTTAGGCTTCTGGCTGATTTGAGCCAACCGCTCTTTTCTTCTTCTTTCAGCTTCCATTCTGTGACGACGATTTTCAGATTCTGTATCACGAGGTTCACGAATGTAAGGTTCTTTTTTTTGCCCGTAAGAAGTCCCTAATTCTGGGAAATCAAATGTATTCGAATTGTCATTCTCTTCATCCAAACCTAAAGTTTGAAATATGTTTTTTTGCTCAATATCATCGTCTAAGGAAACTTTGACTTGTGTTGCGTTGGATTCTGGCTTACCGCCTTTCATGGTTTTATTTCCACGATTGCGCTCAAAACCAGTTGCAATAATGGTTACGCTCAATCCATCGCCAAGATTTTCATCAAAGCAATTTCCCCAAATCAAGTTGGTACCCTGACCAGCTTCCTCCTGTACAAATTCAGTGATTTCGAAGATTTCTTCCATCGTCACTTCTTTATTGCCAGAGGTGATATTAATCAATATCTGCTGTGCGCCTTTGATGTTGTTATCTTCCAAAAGTGGGGAGTTAAGCGCATCATCAACAGCACGTTTTGCACGGTTATCGCCGTCTGCGATTGCTGTACCCATGATGGCTACTCCACTTCCTCTCATGACTGTATTGACATCTTCAAAATCCACATTCACATAACCAGGTACTGTAATAATTTCAGCAATACCTTTTGCAGCAGTTGATAGGATATTGTCAGCCTCTGAAAATGCCTGAGAAATTGTCAGGTTTCCGTGAATGGCTTTCAATTTATCATTTGAAATGACAATGATCGTATCCACATATTTTTTCAGCTCTTCTAATCCATCGTGGCCATGGGTCACCCTTTTGTTCCCTTCAAAAGTGAAAGGAAGAGTCACAATACCCACTGTAAGGATATCCATTTCCTGCGCCGCTTTAGCGATGATAGGTGCAGCACCGGTTCCGGTTCCACCTCCCATTCCTGCAGTAATGAATAGCATTTTGCAATCATTCGACAAGTAGGTTTTTACCTCCTCGATGCTTTCTTCGCAAGCGAGCTTGCCGATATTTGGTTTACTACCTGCCCCACGACCTTCTGTTAAGGTTGGGCCAAGTTGAATTTTGACAGGCACCGGACTCTGCTCCATAGATTGTTGATCAGTGTTGCAGATTGCGAAATCTACACCGATAATGCCCTGTTGGAACATGTAATTAACTGCATTACTTCCCCCGCCGCCGACGCCGATAACTTTGATTATGGGGGTTTCGTTTTTCTCGTCCATTAGTTTGAAAATCATAACTGCCAATTTTGATTTACAATTTATAACTGATGATTTTTTTAGGGTAGAAGTGTTTCATAATCCAAATCATCAACTATCCATTATAAATTATAGAATTAAAATTCAGCATCAGGCTCGGCCTGAAACCATTCTTTAGTTTTTTGAAAAATTGAGTCGTACCATTTGTTAGCGTTAGCATCTTCCATCGCTTCTTCCATTATTTCCACAGGATCTTGCTTCGGCTCATTAATATGGTAAACAACCCGTCCTTCTTCCACATCATTGATGCCTTTCAATAAAAGCCCAATTGCAGTGGCATAAACTGGACTGCTTAATTGCTCACTATATCCGTGGGCAAGGTGCTCAATTGGTACTCCAATTCGAGTATCCAGGCCAGTATGGAATTCGGTCAATTTATCGATGTGATTCAACAATGATCCTCCGCCGGTCAATACAATGCCAGCGATCAATTTATTGTCATAACCACTCCTTCTGATTTCCCAGATTACATAATCAAGAATTTCTTCAACCCTTGCCTGAATGATACGAGCAAGGTTTTTCTCAGAAATCTCTTTTGGCTCACGCCCTTTCAATCCAGGAATTGTGATGATCCGATTGTCGAATACTTCCTCTGCCAATGCAGAACCAAACTTCACCTTAAGTTTTTCAGCTTGTTGTTGCATGACATTGCAGCCCTCTTTGATGTCTTTTGTAATAACATTCCCACCAAATGGAATTACCGCAGTATGCCTGATAATACCATCTTTGAAAATGGTAATATCTGTCGTACCTCCTCCAATATCCACTAAAGCAACACCAGCTTCCTTTTCCTCTTCGCTCAAAACTGATGACGCACTTGCAATTGGTTCCAAAGTGAGATTAGCTACTTGAAGGTCAGCCCTTTGTACGCACTTGACAATATTTTGAGTAGCAGTAATTTGACCGGTGATGATGTGGAAATTTGCTTCAAGCCTTACACCTGACATTCCGATTGGGTCAACAATGCCCTGTTCATCATCTACTGTGTACTCTTGTGGAAGTACATGAATAATTTTGTCACCAGGGGGAAGCACCAACTTGTACATATCTTTGACCAAACGGTCAATATCCGCTTGACAAATTTCAGTGTTATTGCTGTCACGGGTAAGCATCCCTCTATGTTGGAGGCTCTTAATATGCTGCCCAGCAATCCCAACATGAGCAATTCGGAATTCTGTTTTTGCCGCCCTTTCGGCAATAGCAATAGCATCAGAAATAGCACGCACCGTTTTTTCAATGTTGGATACTACCCCTCGCATTACGCCTTCACTATCCACTTTTCCGACTCCCAAGATTTCCAATCGTCCATGTTCATCTTTGCGGCCAGCGATAGCGCATACTTTTGTAGTTCCGATGTCCAGTGCAACCACCAGTTCCTGCTGTTGAGGGTTGTTTGGTAAATTCATGATTTATGGTTTATTATCTCAATTTTATGTTGTGTTGTTTCGGTTAATTTTTTTCGCAAACTACTTGCCCTTCAAACCTCAGATCTATTGTGTGGAATTTTTTCCATCCTTCCCTGCTCAATCCGTTTTCATAAAAGGTCTTTAATCGAAAAAATTTATCTTCCACATCCAGGTAATTTCCAAAAATTATTGCCTGGTCTCCTATTTTTGGAATTAATACATATTCACCTCTTTTATTTACATAAATCTGTTCGATCATTGCCTTCCAGAAATTATCAGCAATGATGTAATTAGCCAATGCAAATAAATCTTTCATTTCATGGTTTTTCTTTTCTAAAAAATCAGGGCTATGAGGTTGGACGTCACCAGTTGCCACTAAAGTTCTCGCCGAAAAATGTGGCGACAAGGGCATTCTATGTCCATTTTCATCCAAATAATATTGCGCCCCCAAATTGTCAAATACTCTTAAAACTGGTTCTCGCTGCTCAATTTTTATTTTCACGTTTGAATTTGCGGTAATTGTTACTTCTGCATTTTTTACAAAAGGGTCTTCTTCTAAAATCCGCTCTACTCTATCCTCATCAATAATTCCCGAAGCTTGTTCATTTAGAGGCATCCCAAAGCTTCTTTCAATTATTTTTAAAACATCAGCACTGTCAATTAGCAAGTCTCCGCTCAGCAATGGTTTTACTTCTACTAAAGTAGCTTCGACCAGCATTTCTTTCTTTCTTTCAGCAGCAGCAGTAATTAACAGAACCAATATTAAAACACTACTGAAAAATGCGATCCGTTTAATAGAGTGATATGTTTGTTGATTTATATTCAAGGTGTTTTTTCCTTTAAATTACTTTGTTAAAAATTGATTTATTGGCTCAACGACCGTATCAATATCTCCTGCCCCAAGTGTCATTAATACTTCAATTTTTTTTCCTTTTAAAAAATCCAAAACATTATTTTTTGTAACCAAATATTTGTTTGGATTTTTCATTTTTTCAAATATTATTTCAGAACTGACTCCCGGTATTGGGAGTTCTCTTGCAGGATAAATATCCATTAAAAATATTTCATCCAATTTATCAAGAGCTGCTGCAAATCCATCTTGAAAATCCCTTGTACGAGAATATAAATGCGGTTGAAAAATTCCAGTCAACTTTTTTCCTGGATAAAGTTCACGGGCTGCTCCAACTGCTGCATTAATTTCAGTTGGATGGTGCGCATAATCGTCGATAAAAATGGTAGTGTTGTTACGGTGGATGAATTCGAAGCGGCGTTTGATGCCCTTGAATGTCTCCAGTGCTGTTCGGATGCTTTGTTCACTCACTCCAAGTTGGATGGCGATGGAGATAGCAGTGACTGCATTTTCGACGTTGTGACGCCCAGGCATTGCAGTCCTGATTTTCTCCCATCGTATTTCTCCGTGGCTCCGGTTCCCGACATCCCTTGAATTAGGGAAAGCCTCCCAACTAGTGCCGGAAACCGGAGCTACGAAGTCAAATACGAACCATCCATCTTCTACGTTAACATTTTCTGCACGGTACATTCCTTGGTTTACACCAAAGGTTTCAACCTTTTGATTTTCAAAGAATTGTGCCAAACTACTTTTCACATATATCCTTCCTTTAATATCAACCTTTTTTACAAAAGCTTTAAACCCAGATTCATGCATTTGAGCTTCATCTCCGTATATATCGAGATGATCTGGATCCATAGACATTATGGCGGCAATGTTTGGCGACAGATGCAAAAAACTCCTATCATATTCATCCGCTTCAACGACTACCCATTCGCTTTTACCCTCGACGTAATTGGACGCATAATTTTGAGCGATACCACCCAAAAATGCGGTACAATCAACCCCGCCCGTCCGCAATAAATGCGTGACGAGCGAGGACGTAGTTGTTTTCCCATGCGTGCCAGCAATTGCGACGGTTTTATTGTTTCGGCTAATAATGCCTAACACTTCCGCACGCTTTTTAACTGGAATACCTACAGCCATAAAATGCTGCAATTCCAGGTGGTCCTGAGGCACTGCAGGTGTCCACACGACGAGGTCAATTCCTTCAGGAATCAACGACAGGTTTTCTTCGTAATGTATTGTCATCCCTTCATCGACCAACTTTTTGGTCAGGGCTGTTTCTGTTTTATCGTAGCCATATATTTTCATTCCCCGGCTATTAAAATACCTTGCTATAGCACTCATCCCAATGCCTCCAATACCAAGAAAATATATTTTATTTAATTCGCTAAAATTCATTTAACAACTTCGGTTCAGAATACAGTCAATCAATTATTTTATTAAATCAATAACCGCTTTTGCAATTTCATCCGCTGCATTTGGCTTTGCCAATTCTTTAATGTTATTTGATAATTCTACTCTCTTTTTTGTGTTGTTCAATAATTCAAGAATTGTAAACATTAATTTTTCTTTTGCAATATTGTCTCCTATCATTTTTGCTGCCTGTTTCTCGACAAGCGCCATTGCATTTTTAGTTTGATGGTCTTCTGCTACATTTGGCGAAGGAATTAATAAAGCGGGTTTTCCAACTAAACATAATTCGGAAATTGTCAACGCTCCTGCCCTTCCAACTACTACATCCGCCATTGCATAAGCGAGGTCCATTCTGTCAATAAATTTTTGCTGTTTTACATTTGGCAATTTTGCAGTTTCACAATTTTTAAAATCATCAACATATAATTTTCCAACTTGCCAGAGCATCTGCACGTCCGGATTGTTTTTTATTAATTCCGAATTGGCTTTCATGGCTTCGTTAATCGTTCTTGCACCTAAACTTCCCCCAAAAACAAAAACCGTTTTTTTATTTACATCAAAACCGAAATGCTTAAAAGCTTCATCCTTTTTTTCATTTAAATGCATGAAAAAATCTGATCGCACTGGATTGCCTGTTATAACTATTTTTTTATTTTCAAAAAAGCGTCCCATTCCTTCATAAGCCACACAAATTTTATCTGCTTTTTTTGACAATAATTTATTGGTTACACCAGGATAAGAATTTTGCTCCTGCAAAACAGTTGGAATGCCTTTCCTATTTGCCATTTGTAATGTAGGACCGCTTGCATAACCTCCCACACCGACAACCACATCTGGTTTAAAAGCACTGATTATTTGTCTCGCTTTCCAAATGCTGTGCAAAAGCTTTATTGGAAATATCAAATTCCTAAATGTCAATTTTCGCTGAAAGCCGCTGATCCAAAGTCCTTTGATTGGGTAACCTGCTGCTGGAACTTTTTCCATTTCAAGCTTCCCCTCGGCACCTATAAATAATATTTCAGCTTCTGGATTTATTTTTTTTATCGCATCAGCAATGGCAATGGCAGGATAAACATGCCCACCTGTACCGCCTCCTGAAATGATAATTTTCATGTCTTATCAGTTTTTGGTGGTCGTCCTCTTTTTGGGGCACTTTTTTCGGCAGCCTGGCCAGAACTTTTGCTATCACTATCGTCAGCCGCTGCCATACGTTCACTTGCCTGTTCTATGTGGCTACTTACGCTAAGTATTATTCCAAAAAAGATACAAGTAAAAAGTACCGATGTTCCACCCCAGCTCACCATCGGAAGCGTCAATCCGCTTACTGGTGTAAGGTTGGTAGCGATCGCCATGTTTGCCAGTGCTTGAATCACAATATTCAAGCTCAATCCCACAGCGACCATTGCCCCAAAGGATTTTTCACTGATCGTTACCAGTCTGGTTGTCCTGAAAAACAACAACACATATAAAGCAAGAATTAAGAAAGCTCCGATCAAGCCATATTCCTCACAAATGATCGCATAAATGAAATCCGCATAAGGGGTCGGCAAATAATTTCTTTGGATGCTATTCCCGGGGCCATTGCCAAATATTTCTCCGTTTGCAATGGCTATTTTAGCCTGCTGATTTTGAAAACTCCCGTCCACACTTCCCGTCATAAAATCAGAAATCCGTGAAGTCCAGGTTTCTAACCGGATGATGTCAGACTCAGGATACATCTGTGCAATCACGATCAACCCTGCAAAAACAACAACCCATAATAACAGAAGCAGCATCATGTATTTCACATCCACTCGTCCAATAAACATCATCATCAAACACGTGCTGAACAAAATCAATGATGTAGAAAGGTCAGCAGGAGCAATCAATCCACAGATTACCAATATTGGTAAAATGATCGGCACGAATGCTTTATTAAAGTCTTTTATATAATCTTTATGTCTGGTGATTTCTCTTGCAACCAATAGGATCAGCGCCATTTTCGCAAAATCCGAAGTCTGGAAAGTCAGGTTGATAAATGGTATTTGAATCCATCTTCTCGCATGATTGATCTCCACTCCAAACATCAGCGTATATGCCAATAAAATAAAGGCAATTGCCCATAAGAAAGGCGCTAACATCTTGAACCTGATATAAGGTGTTAAATAGGCCAAATAGGCCAAGAACAACCCAAAGCCAAGTATGAACAAGTGCTTCATCAAATACGCAGTCGTATTACCTCCACTTAGCTTCCATGCGATCGTGCCAGTGCTGCTATACACTGTCAAAATAGAAAAGATAGATAGCACTGCCAAGATCATCCAGATGACTCTGTCACCTCGTAATTCTGCGTATATTTTGGCTCCTATGTTCAATTTATCAATACTGAATGATGAATGAAAAATGCTGAATAATAGGTTCTACATTTTGCATTCTTAATTTTTCAATTGAAGAACTGCGGCTTTAAACTGATCGCCACGATCCATGTAATTCTTAAAAAGATCAAAACTCGCACAAGCCGGACTAAGCAGAACAGCATAGCCGACCTCGGCATAAATGCTTGCTCTTTCTACCGCCTCTTTTGCGCTGGTCGTTTCTTCTATATTTTTCAAAATGGGAGAAAAACTCTCCATCAGTTTTTGGTTATCAGCCCCTAAACAGATTAGTGCTTTCACTTTCTCTTCAACTAGGGGTGTTAATGCATGATAGTCATTTCCTTTATCTGTTCCTCCTGCGATCCATATCACTGGTTTTTCCATTGCTTTCAGTGCATAAAAAACACTGTCGGTATTTGTGGCTTTGCTGTCGTTGATAAAATCAACCCCATTTATAGTGGACACAAATTCCAGCCGGTGTGGGTCATTCACAAATGTGTTCAGCCCCTCTTGAATGCTATCATCTTTTATGTCAAATGCCTTTGCCGCCATTATAGCGCAGGTGGCGTTAAAAAAATTATGCTGCCCTTTTAGCACGCATTTCTTCATTTCAAATACAGATTCTCCAACTTTGAGCGAATGGGTATTCTCAAAGTGGTTGGAGACTTTTATTATCTGTGGCTGTTTAGAACTGCTAAATCTTGAAGATTTAGAAAATTTCTCCGTCTCAACATCATCTGCGTTGAGGATCAGCAAATCACCCTCCTGTTGGTTCATGGCTATCCTGAATTTCGACCTCACATAGTTGCCCATTTTGTAATCATACCTATCCAAATGATCAGGTGTGATATTGAGCAAAATGGAAACTTTGGGTCGGAAGGACGTAATGCCATCCAACTGGAAGCTGCTCAGCTCCAGCACGTGATAATCGTACTTGTTCTCTGTAATGTTCCGGGCAAAACTGTAACCTATATTTCCTCCCAGCCCTGCATTCAATCCCGCAGTTTTGAATAGGTGGTAGGTCAATCTTGTGGTAGTAGTTTTCCCGTTACTCCCCGTAATGCCAATAATTGGTGCCGAAGTGTGGCGGCACGCAAATTCGATTTCAGATATCACCGGAATTCCTTTTGCAGTTAATTGGAGGATAATGGGGGCTGCATCTGGAATGCCTGGGCTTTTCACCACGATGTCTGAATCACAGATATTTGTCCATGTATGTTTGCCTTCCTCTTTTGGAATGCCTTTATCTGTTAGTTCCTTTTTGAAGTTGCCTTGAATGGTTCCAGCATCGGAGACGAACACTTGGAGGCCTAATTTCTTAGCCAACAATGCGGCACCTACACCGCTTTCGCCCGCCCCCAATACTGTTACTTTCATGGTTTGTTTGTTCATTAGTGTTCACACGTGTTCTCATAGACAGTTTCAAAAAATAGCGTTATTTCGAAGAAGATTTTTTACTGTAAATCTTCTCTATTGAATGTAAATCCTTTCTCTGCAATATTGAACCCTGACTGACTCGGGGTTGGATCATTGGGGTCTTTTTGTAATCGTATCTGGTATTTTTCGATTCGCTCTGATCCTTCTATTGTATTCTTTAGCTGCTGAGACATTTCCCGCATCTCATTTTTCAATGCCCTGTCCATTAGATCCACATTTTTTGTATTAATAAATGTGATGCTGAGCGTTTGTTTCTCCCCCTGTCCTTTAAACAGAACCAGGCCTTCCTGCATATTTGACTCACTCGCATTCAACCGTTGTTCCATACTTGTCAATATTTCAGCGGTTGGATCTTTTTTGACCTCATTGCAAGCTATTGCAAAAAGGGCAATGAATAGGAGTAAAGCACTTATTTTCATTTATCTGATTTTCAATGTCAAAATGGTCAATACTGCCAAGAGGATACTAACAATCCAAAACCTCGTTACAATCTTCATTTCAGGCATTCCCTTTTTCTGAAAATGATGATGAAGTGGCGACATCAAGAATACACGCCTGCCTTCTCCATATTTTCTTTTGGTGTATTTGAAGTATGCTACCTGGATCATTACTGACAGGTTTTCAGCCAAAAACACGCCGCACATTACTGGAATAAGCAACTCTTTCCGAAGCAAAATGGCCATCGTTGCTATAATTCCTCCCAATGTCAAACTCCCTGTATCGCCCATGAATACTTGCGCTGGAAAGGAATTGTACCAAAGGAAACCTATGCAAGCTCCTAAAAAGCACATCGCAAAAATCACCAGCTCTTCCACTCCCGGAAGATAAAGTACCCCCAGATACCCAGCGAAGATGATGTTACTTGATACGTAAGCGAATATGGCCAACGTAACGCCTACCACCCCACTTACGCCAGTCGCTAATCCATCCAGCCCATCGGTCAAATTGGCTGCATTACTTACTGCCGTTATGATAAATATGACCAGCGGCACAAATAGTATCCAGATAAATTTCACTGCCGTTTCTCTTTCGAAAGGCAAAATTTTAGCATAATCAATCGTGTTGTTTTTGAAAAATGGGAGGTTGGTCACGTAAGCCTTTGCATTCACCATTTCAATCGTATCACCCTGATTGTCTATAGACAGGTACGATTCACCAACTACTTCATATTTCAATTCATCCACTGCTTTTTCCTTCTCCATCCTTACGACTACTTCATCACTGCTCATCATCGCCAAAGCCACTATCAATCCACAGCCGACCTGCCCAATAATCTTGGCTTTCCCACTGAGGCCTTCTTTGTTTTTTCTAAAAACCTTTATGTAGTCATCTGTAAATCCTATGATTGCCATCCAAGTCGTTACCAGGAGCATCACCAGGATATATATATTTTGAAGGTTGGCCACCAGTAACACAGGAATAACAATTCCCATGATGATGATGACGCCGCCCATTGTAGGCGTTCCTTTTTTTTCCAATTGTCCTTCCAATCCGAGGTCTCTTATGTCCTCACCAATTTGAAGTGTTCTCAAAAAGCGGATAATTCTTCCGCCAAACAACATGCTGATAATGAGCGAAAAGAGCGCCCCCATTCCAGCTCGAAACGAGATAAAGTTCCAAAGCCCAGCACCAGGAAAGTCAAAATTCGCCTCAAGCCATTGAAACAGTTCGTACAGCATGTCTTTATCTCAATTTTTCGTTTTGTCTGGCAATAGCCATGATCATTTTAACAGGATCAAACAGCGGGCAAATCTGCCCGACTGTTTTCACTGTTTGCTTCCCGTAAGGGAAATTCAGCAGTCCCTCCACTGCTTGAATAGAATTATAATTTATGATTGACCATTGTTCAGGTTCTCCGAATCCATCATTCATAAATTTTCAATCAATATTTTCTTATCGTCAAAAGGAAACTTCTCCCCTTTTATTTCTTGGTATTTTTCATGGCCTTTCCCTGCTACCAAAATGATGTCTCCTTTTTGCGCTAGCAAAGTCGCTGTTTTGATAGCCTGTAATCGGTCAGTAATCGTAAGCACTTTTTTTGCTGCATAAGGTGGAATCCCTTTCTCCATCTCAAGGATGATTTGTTCAGGTTCTTCCGACCGTGGATTGTCCGATGTCAACACCACTTGATCACTGTAATTGCAGGCAACTTTTGCCATCAGGGGTCTTTTCTTTCTATCCCGATCACCTCCGCATCCGACTACAGTAATTATCCGTCCGCCACCTCTTCTCAATAAATGTATTGTGTCCAAAACCTTTTCAAGCGCATCAGGTGTATGTGCATAATCCACAATTCCTATTACATCCCTCTCTTGATTCCGAACATAATCGAAGCGACCTTCCGCCGCCTTCAAGTTGCTCAATTTCGCCATTACTTCTTGCCGATCCTGGCCAAGCAACGTTGCTACAGCATATACCGATAGCAGGTTGTAAGCATTGAAGTTTCCTATCAAGCGAGCGTAAAAATCTTCGCCGTCTAAATCGAGATGCAAACCTGTCAGATAATTTTCAAGGATTTTGGCCTTAAAATCAGCTGGTTTTCGCAAAGCATAAGTCTGCTTTTTTGCACCCGTGTTTTGCAACATCACCATGCCCCTCTTATCATCTGCATTTACCAATGCAAAAGCGGATTTTGGTAGTTTGTCAAAGAACATCTTCTTTGCCTCTATGTAGGCTTGGAAGGTTTTATGATAATCCAAGTGTTCGTGCGTAATGTTTGTAAAAACGCCTCCAGTAAAAAAAAGTCCTGCGATACGCCTTTGTGAAACAGCATGGGAGCTGACTTCCATAAAGGCGTAATCGCAGCCGGCCTCCACCATTTGTTGTATCAGTAAATTAATAGACTCCGCGTCAGGCGTCGTGTGGGTGGATTTCACGCTGCGTTTGTTCACTTTGTTTTCAATAGTCGAAATCAATCCGGCTTTGTAGCCCAATGCTAAAAATAGATCATGAAGTAAAGTGGCCGTTGTTGTCTTTCCGTTTGTTCCAGTGATGCCGACCAGTTTCAGTTTTTTAGAAGGCCGACCATGAAAATTTGAAGCTGCCCAGCCTAGTGCCTCTGCACTATCAGGTACTTCGATATAGGACACACCGTCTTTCAATTCTTCAGGAAGCTTTTCGCAAATAATGGCAGAAGCTCCAGCATCGATGGCCTTTTTGATATAATCGTGTCCATCAACGGCTGTTCCTTTTACTGCTATGAACAGGCTTCCATTTTCTACTTTTCGGCTGTCAAAATCTATCCGACTGATTATCTGCTCCTTTGAGCCGATGACTTTTAAGGGGTTTACCCCCTCTATAATTTCTTCAATTCTTTTCAATTAGTTCGAGATTGAAGGATTAAAGGATTGAAGGATTGAATCACCCCAACCTTATCCAAATCGTTTGTCCATTTGCTTTTGTTCCGGGCCGGATCGACTGTTGTTTCACTTTACCATAGTTCCCGTTTACTTCAACCTTCAATCCTTTATTTTCCAATAAAAACAATGCATCCCGTAATCCCATTCCTATCACATTTGGCACTGAGGTCTGGCCCATTGGCCGTTTGATCAATTTCAATGAATCGGGTTGAGAAGCTTTCACTATTCCCCATTCTTCATCAGAACGGTTGTGATATTTTATTTTAAGTTTCTTGAGCACATATTGAATATCTTCCAAATTCCCTGCATCATAATCGGGCATTTCTGATTTTGTCATGGCTATTTTCGGAGATTCATTTACTATTGGGTATAAGTCAATGCTTGTCCTAAATGACTTTTCAGCTATCTCCGCAAAAACTGGCAATGCTACCTGGCTGCCATAAAATCCAGCCGCTTTAGGCTTGCTAATCAAAACTATGCAGGAATAAACTGGATTGTCGGCTGGAAAGAAACCTGCAAATGATGCCTGGTATCCTTTTACTTTTGTTTTGTCTTCCAACCTTTGGTATCCCAATTGAGTGGTACCTGTTTTCCCTGCGAATGAGAATTTATCAGAATGATAATCATTGGCAGTTCCATAGGTGCTATCAACTACCGCTCTGAGCAAATGGTGAACTTGTTTTATATTATCATGTGAAGCAATCCTGCCTTTAACTTCTGTTACTGGAAACCGCTTTAAGGTCTCTCCATATTGTTGCACTTCTTTCACCAAGAATGGTTTTACATAAATACCATCATTCGCTACAGCATTATAAAAAGCCAACAACTGGATAGGAGTTATTGCCAATTCATAACCGATTGCCATCCAAGGCAAAGTCGTCCCACTCCACTGGTCTTCCTGGCTATAAGCTCTTTTAAAATATGGATTTGGCTCTCCATTGATTTCAATTCCGGTTGGTAAATCGAGGTAGAAACTGCTTAGTCTTTTCAAATATGCATCTGCCTTATTTTCGGTGGCATAATTTTCATAAACCAATTTTGAAATGCCCACATTTGAGGACATGGCAAATGCTCTTTCTACAGTAGTGTTATTTAATGTGTGAGGGGAAGAGTCTTCAAGTTCTACATCATAATAAATAGTACGGCCTTGTTCAATGTCTATACTGTCACGCAAGTCGATTAAACCATCCTCCAAAAGCGCTAAAATAGAAGCAAGCTTAAAAGTTGATCCGGGCTCGACAAGCTTTCCAACGGCATGGTTATAATTTTCCCACAAATTGCCATCTTTTCGCCAATCAAGATTGGCAATGGCTTTAATAGCTCCAGTCTTCACATCCATCACAACAGCAGTTCCATATTCTGCCTGATGTCGATACATGGCTTTGGATAAAGCTTTTTCTGAAATGCTTTGCAAGTCCATGTCAAGAGTGGTGACAATATCTTGGCCTGGTTTAGGTTCTATTTTCGCCAAGTCTTCTAAAGGAATCCACATTCCACTTCCAACTTTATACATCATGTGTTGCCCTTCCTCTCCCTTTAGGTATTCATTAAAAAAACCTTCTAATCCGACATTTATGGAATCTCCTTTTACATAACCAATTGTTCGGTTTGCAAGCAGGTTAAATGGCCGATCTCTTTTAAATTTTGAAACAGCTATTAGCCCACCTCGGAACTGCCCCTTATTGAATAATGGAAAACTGCTTATAAGCTCCATCTCTTCAATGGTTGCATCCTTTTTGATCATGATGTAGCGCTTTCCCGCATCACGCTGATCTTGCAAATACTTTCTAATCTCTTGTCTTTGTTCCTCCAAATAGGACTTCATGCCACCCGGCGTAAATGACGGGTCAACAAAAGCGGCAATGCAAAATGCGAGGCTGTCAATATTTAAGTTCCAATCCAATGAATCCATACCTGATGAATTCGGATCAAACGCAATGTCAAAGAACGGCATGGAGGTGGCCAACAAACTGCCATCTTCTGTGAGAATATTTCCCCTTTCCGCCTCAACCGGCACCTCTTTAATGTATAAAGATTCGCCTTTGCTTCTCCATTTCTCACCCTCCAAAATCGAAATCTGAATGGTTTTATGAGCAATCACTAAAGCAACCAGCAGCACTAACACCAGCACCACATACACCCTTACCAGTACTTCATTTTTTACTGTGAAAGCCATCTATCATTCAGCCTTTTGCTATTTCCATTCAAGCATTAGCATTTGCTAACGATCAATGGCTATCAGCCAAAAGCATTTTATTTATTTACAATAATCCGCTTAACGCTACCTGCTCTTTTAGTTAGCCCCATTCGTTCGACATCGTCTTCGATTTCAGCGAGCCTACTCTTGAACATGTTTTCAGATTTTAGCGAATTGTATTGCCGTTTTAAATCTTTTACTTCTTGTTGCAGGGTTTGTATCTGCCTGATTTGTTTTTCCGCAAAGTGTGCGTTGGCGATATAGATGACGGTGAGAAAACTCAGGAACAAAACAAAAGGAAAGTTCTTCAAGACCAAGGAGGCAGTCATGCTCCCGATCGCAAAATGGTTCCCGAATGAATTTTTCTTACTTGCCATCTAACTTGCTTTTTCAAACGAACTATAAATTAAACCATGAATCCATACTTGTTTCAACTTAGCTATCTTAATACCAGGTTCACGGTTTATAACTTAATTCCAACTCTTAGTTTTGCACTTCTTGACCTCGGATTACTTTTCAACTCATCTTCCGAAGGCGTAACCACTCCTTTAAAGAGCAGCTTGAATGGCCTGTCTATTTGGCCATAAAAATCTTTTATCACTTTACCCTGGACATTCCCAGTTTTCAAAAAATTCTTGACAAGGCGATCCTCCAATGAATGATAGGACATTACCACTAATCTGGCGTCGGGCTTCAACAATCCAAGCGTCGACTCCAAGAATTCTTGCAACGCACCCATTTCATCATTCACTTCAATTCTGAGCGCTTGAAAAACTTGCGCCAGGTACCTATTTCGCTGCCCCCTAATGACAGGCTCAATAATCTGCAGGAATTCTCCAATGGTTCGCAACGGTTTTGCCCCACGATCCTGCACTATTTTTTGAGCCAAGGTTCTTGCATTTCGCACTTCTCCATATTCACCCAAAACTTCTTGCAGCCTTTCTGGCGAATAGTCATTCAAAATGTCGGCGGCAGTCACCAATCCATCCTGATTCATCCTCATATCAAGATCAGCGTCAAATCGAAAAGAAAAGCCCCGATCTGGCTCATCCAACTGATGGGAAGAAACCCCCAAATCTGCCAGAATGCCATCCACTGACTCAACTTTATGCAGCCTCATAAACCGTTTAATAAATCGGAAATTATGATGGCAAAACACAAATCGGTCATCCTCAATCAGGTTCGACAAAGAATCATCGTCCTGGTCAAAGGCAAACAGCCTTCCTTTATCGCCCAGCTCTTTCAATATCAATTTGCTGTGACCACCTCCCCCAAAAGTTGCATCCACGTATGTGCCACCACCTTTTATCGACAGCGACTCAATGCACGTTTTTGCTAAAACGGGTTGGTGATAATTTTCCAGCATAATTATTCCGGTGCGTTAACTTGAGGCTCTTGCCCTGAATCCCCCAACGTAGTTTGAGCCAGCTGAGCGAATTCCATGGGATCAATTTCCATTTGAGCCTCCCATTTTTCTTGTGACCAAACCTCCACCCTATCATTCACTGCTGCCAAAACAGCATCGCCTTTTATATCAGCGAATTCGAGGAGGCCGTTTGGCAGATTCACCCTATCCGCGCCATCTTTCTTCAAGTGAGATGCTCCATTCAGGAACGCCCTTTTGAAGCGACGGCTATTCAGGTCAAAATCATTTAATTTGTTAACTTGCACCGTTTTTTCATCCCAAACTTTTTTGGGATACAGATTGAGACAGCCCTCAAAACCTCTGTTGATGACAAAAAAGTCACGCTCGTCGTTCGGTAACTGATCGATGAGCCCGGAAGGCAATCGAAGCCGTCCCTTTGTGTCAATTTTGCAAGGAAATTCCCCCAGAAGCTGGTACATAACTCAATCTTTGTCAAATAACAGTCCAAAAATAGACATTACTCTCCACTCTTGCCCACTTTTCTCCACTTTTTGTGAGAAAAAGTTTTCCACATTTATAAAGACATGATTATTTATTGCCCTTTGTAAGCATATCGCTTTCAAAACATTAATCAAATTGAAAACATATAGTATAGTTTTACTAATTTCTGGCTTATATTGGCAGTAGTAGGCTGGAGAAATTCTCAATTATTCTGGGTCAATTTCACTGAATATTTCAGGAAATAGGGCGATTCTTTATTAATCGTGGGAAAAAGTGGGAAGGATCAAATAATAAATCTATCGTTTGGTGGTAAAATGTGGGAAAGCTTGATAATTGATTGGCCAAATGTCAATTTAAAATGGAGGTGCGCAGCCTTTTTCTTTTTTTGGCGAAATTCATCCATCTCAATTGAATGACTCCCCATACTGCTTCTTTAATTATTCCTTTTGACATCTTTGAAATACCTACTATTCTGTCTGTGAAGGTGATTGGAATCTCTTTTAGTTTATATCCCAATTGCCGAGCGGCATATTTCATTTCTATTTGGAAGGCGTATCCTATAAATTTGATTTTGTCAAGATCAATAGCTTGCAATACTTCTCGTTTATAACCCACGAATCCAGCTGTCGGGTCTTTTACCCACATCCACGTAATTAGCCGGGTGTATATAGATGCGCCATAAGAAAGCACCATTCTGTCCATTGGCCAATTCACGCACTTTCCTCCTTTCACATATCTCGACCCTATAACAACATCCCCTTTATTATTGGCAAGCACATCCAACATCCTTACAAGGTCTTTTGGGTTATGTGAAAAATCACAATCCATTTCAAATATAAAATCGTACTCGCGTTCGAGCCCCCATCTAAAACCTGCAATGTATGCAGACCCAAGACCCAATTTACCGCTACGTTCTTTTAAGAAAATTTGGTTGCTATGGTTTAACTGGTGTTGCTTGACAAGGTTAGCTGTTCCATCGGGCGAGCCATCATCGACAACCAGTACATGAAATGTTTTTGGAAGTGCGAGAACGGTGTCGAGCATTTTCTGAATATTTTCATGCTCGTTGTAAGTTGGTATGATTACTAGGTTCTTTGACAAAATAGCTTTTGAAGTAGCGCTGCGTTTTTATTTTTTTACACCAGAAGAAATGATAGGTTCAACAAATTGGCAAAACAAAAACACTACGAGTATTATATAATTGGCGGAAAATTAAAATATAATCCCAAATATGGAGGTAGTTGCTCCATTTCTTTCAGGAAGGATCAATCTTGTGTCAAATATTATACCGCCAATTCCTTTAAAAGCTCTCATAAATTCGTCGAGCTCGGCGTCCTATATTGTCTTGCATGCGAGTACCATCAATGTAATTACTCCCTTCTAATTGATTTGGAGCGTTTCTGTACAATTCAACTTCCCATTGAGGATTATTTCTCTCACCCCTTGCATTAGTGTGTAGGATTTTAAAGCCATTCGTCAATAAATTAGGATTGTAAAAAATGAATTTTACATTGTTCTGTGAAGTTTGTGGAAATTGATTGTAAAACCAAATTTCATAAGGTGGAGCGCTCTGCTCATCTTCAACAGCTGCTATATCGCTTGGAACACCATACTTCATATATACGTAGCCCCTATCCGTTTCAAACCCATAGCCGAATCCATCTTTAAACTTCATATCAATAGCTCTTGCAACTTCCATATAGCCAAGGTATTCTCCATGTGGATTAACAGGGTTTTCTTTTGCCCAAAAGCTAAACAGGTATAGCTGCATTGCCTCTCGCTTGTTTTCTGCAATGATGGTATTTATCAAATCGCCATCCGTATCATCAACTTGCATTGCAATTGCTTTCAGGGAATACCTCAGTTCATCATCTGTTAAGTCTGCCACAAATTCCTCCCCTAGGCTATTTGTTCCAGCCGCTATTTCTGCTCGTGATGCATTTAGGTAAGGATTGCTTCGCTTAAATGCGATTTTCTTTTTTGACAGCAAATCACCACTTTTCTTTTTTATTTCAATTGCAAGATTATAGTTACCACTTGGTAAATCAACAATATCAATTTGTTGTAAAAAAGGTACTATAGCATCCGGTGATTTGCGCTTATGGACCAAACTAATTGCTTTGCCCAGTTGCTCTCCCATCACTTCTTCTATATAATAAGAAACCATGAAGTCTTCATTCAATAATGAATCGGTACTGTATATTTCACTATAAAAAATCAATCTATCACAATACTTATCATAAAAATGAGAAGGAAGTGGCTCAAACACAAACCCACCTTTTGCCATTGGGTTTTCAGACTCTGCTTCACCTAATTTCCTTAAGGAAGCCAGCAGTTGTATATCTGATTGATAGATTCTTGGCTGGCTAAAATCAATCGATAAATCATTCTTATAACTTTTCTCATTTTCAATTGCATTGACATCTCTGACAGACACCTCAATTTCATACTCACCATTTTCCAATGCATATCTTTTCATATCAACAAAATCTATTGGAGCATCGACAGATGGGCTATTCAATAAATATTTATCAAATTTTATGATTTCCCCTTTTTGCTTAAATAAAATGACCACCTCAACATTGGCCTGAAAAAGGCTATCCTGAAATGGAGCAAATTCAACAGTTGAACCAACAACCTGAAGGTACACTTCAACGTAACCAGCCGTTTTTGATTTAAAAGTTGAAAATGAAATATTGGTATCCAATGCACTGGAGGAGAATGAGCTTAGGCTCAACAGCAGGATCAATGATAGGAACTTCTTCATGTCAGGTATTTTTCTTTAGCCCTTACTATTAAGTAGAAAGAGGACTTTAAAGTAAGTAACGGAAACTGTTAAAGGTACGCTGTCAATAAATGATGGCAAGCACTCATTTTGTCAATAGTCAGGTTTCAAAAACAGTAGAGGTCTTTCTCTTTTCAGAGAGAAATTTAGTCAAATATAACCTCCCTCCCAACTCAGTTAGTACATTTACCAAGACAAAACATCATATATGGATCTTGGTAATATATTTTCTTATTCTTTTAAAATTGGCGGCTACGAAATTTATTTAGGAAACCTGTTTTTAGCGATCCTTGCATTTCTTGTTGCCAAGCTTATTTTGATTCTGGTCAACAATTTTTTGCTAAAAGGATTTTTCAAAAAGAAAAACCTGGACAGAGGGAGGGAGTATGCACTCAAGCAATTCATTGGGTACATCATTTGGACGTTGACGGTCTTTATCATTATTGAAATTCTGGGTGTATCTTCTATGGTTTGGGCGGGGCTTACAGCGCTGTTGGTCGGCATTGGTTTTGGGTTGCAAGATATTTTCAAAGATGCTATTTCCGGCGTAGTTATTTTAATAGAAGGTACGGTTGAAGTTGGGGATATAATTGAATTAGATGGCATGGTCGCAACTGTAACGAAAATAGGCCTTAGGACTTCCTATGTCGAAACCCGAGAGAAAGTGAGCATTCTCATTCCAAATTCGCAACTCATTGTAAATCAAGTAATAAATTGGACGCACAATGAACTACCTAACAGGTTCAGGATAAGGGTCGGAGTAGCATATGGATCTGATGTATTTAAAGTGAAGGAATTATTACTGCAGGCCGCTATTGAACATCCAAAGGTTGAAAAGGAACCAGCGCCAAGGATTCAGTTTGTCGACTTTGGCGATTCATCCCTGGATTTTGATTTACTGTTTTTTAGTACGGAGGCATTTGGGATTGAATTTGTAAAAAGTGATATCCGCTTTGCTATCGACAGCTTATTCCGAGTCAACAATATTTCAATACCGTTTCCTCAAAGAGATGTTTGGGTTAAAGATGGAAAAACCCAATTGGGATAAACATCAATCCAAATTAGCTGTTACTTGTATCTTATAACTTACAAGCTCTTTTAAGAAATAACAAATATGATTGGCTGGCAATTTTCAGAATATATTCCGGGTGATGGAGATTCCGTCTTTGACAAACTCCTGAAGCTGTTTCAGGAACTGCTCCTTTATACATCTGGAGATGTTGCCGAGGCGCTTTCATGGCTTACTGAGCTTGATCGCCAATACGGCCTGACTTCCAATGAATATGGATTGGCAGATTTCATCCAAGATCTTATTGACCAAGGTTATATTACGGATGGTGAGAAGACAGGAAGCACAGGCTATATCCCTACTTCAAAAATGGAAATTGCGCTACGCAGGCAAGCATTGGAGGATATTTTTGGCCAGCTGAAAAAAACGAAACATGGCAACCATTCCACAAAACATAGTGGAAAAGGAGATGAAAGATCTTCCGAGCTAAAGCCCTATGAATTTGGTGACAATCTCGAAAATATTGCTATTTCCGAAAGCCTTAGGAACGCACACATCAATCACGGAATTGATGATTTCATACTTACTCCTGACGACCTCGAAGTCAATGAGACGTTTTACCAAAGCCAAACAAGCACGGTATTGATGATCGACATTTCCCACTCAATGATATTGTATGGAGAAGATCGAATCACTCCAGCCAAGAGAGTAGCATTGGCGCTTTCAGAGCTTATCACCACCCGTTACCCCAAAGACACTTTAGATATATTGGTTTTTGGAAATGATGCTTGGCAGATTGATATTAAAGACCTACCCTACCTTCAAGTTGGCCCCTATCATACTAATACTGTGGCAGGACTTGAATTGGCGATGGATATTTTGAAAAAACGGCGGAATCCAAACAAGCAGGTTTTTATGATCACCGATGGGAAGCCAACCTGTATAAAGAAAGGAAAAAAATACTATAAAAATAGCTTTGGGCTAGACAGGAAAATAGTAAATAGAACATTGAATCTGGCACAACGATGTAGGAAAATGCAAGTTCCTATCACTACCTTCATGATTGCCCAAGACCCATATTTGGTCAGGTTCGTGGATCAGTTTACCCGAGCCAATAATGGGAAAGCATTTTACAGTAGCTTGCAAGGACTAGGCGAGTTTATATTTCTTGATTATAAAGACAACAAACGAAAGCGGAAATAATAAAAAACGCCCTTTCAAGAATCGTGAAAGGACGGGCCAAAGTGTGTGGATTGTGTTCTTGTGGGTTAGGTGCATGGAACTCCTTGCTCCTCGGCCATTATTCTGCCTTGGATGCTATCTTTCATTAAAAAGTATCGGAATTTTAAATCGGTGGAGCTTTCTCTGAAAAGAGCAGCTGTACTACGCTATCTTTGCAGGATGTGACACAAAGGTAAAAAACCATTGTACATTTCTCATTAATCATAGTCCTAATGCCCTTTGAAAAAGAAAAAAAATTGAGCGAAGTCCTTTCCGGTATGGTGAATTCCAATAAATGGAAGACTAAATTGCACCAGACAAAAATCAGGGAAGTATGGAAAGAAAAAATGGGCGCCACTATCCACCAATACACCAAGGATATTTCCCTCCGGAAAAACAAACTCTTCATAACCATTGAATCCGCAACCCTAAGGCAAGAGCTCACCTACGAACGAGAAAAAATTAAGAATATGATGAATTTGGAATTGGGTGGGGAGCATATTGAATCGGTAATCATCAGATAAAAAAAGGAGAATAGCAATGAGCCATTCTCCTTTTTCATTTGACATTTTAATATAACCTACACCCTACTCTTCTTACCAGAAGCCTTTCCTCCAGCAGCCTTCATTCCGCTCTTTCGCCATTTATTTTTCTTCTTCTTGGGCTTTACTTTTTCTGCTTTTTTGACAGCTTCGTAACCATTGATGGCTCCTCCTGAAACGCAGAGATCGGCAAAAGGAACAACCTCCGTTTTTGAGCCTGGTTGTTTGACTTTAGCACCTGAGGTCATTGTTGTTGTGCTCATGATAATGTCCTTAACCTGTGTAGCTGAAAGTTCTGGATAATAAGACCGGATGACCGCTGCAACACCAGCTGCAACAGGGGCCGCCATACTAGTTCCATTTAACAGGCCATATGTATTTTCAGGCTTGGTTGAGTATACGTCTACTCCTGGTGAAAATAAATCAACATTTTCTTTTCCATAATTGGAGAAATCTCCAGCAGTTTCCTCTCCTCCTTTCCAGGAAAGGGCGCCTATTTCGAGCCAATTCTTGGCTTTTTTCGGACCGAACAAACCCTTTTTCTCAAATTTGTCATTTGGGAAATTGCTTTCTATGTCGATATTATTTCCGTCATTGCCAGCAGCATGAACCAGCAATACATCATTTTTCATTGCATATTTCACTGCTTTGTCCACGACTGCTTTATCCCAGGATTGCCCTTTACCAAAACTCATATTGATAATTGAAGCTCCATTATCAACAGCATAGATGATAGAATTCGCAACATCTTTGTCACGCTCGTCACCATCTGGCACACAGCGAATTGCCATTATTTTTACATTATTTGCAATACCGTCCATTCCAACACCATTCTTGCGGGTGGCTGCAATTAAACCAGCAACATGGGTGCCGTGCATGGCATCAGGTCCTTTTACATCATTATTGCCATAGTATTTTTCACTGCTGTCAGCGTAATTGTCTCCAACTATGCTCCGTACTTCAATATCAGGATTGTAATAGTAATCAGCATGCCCTTTGAAATGTTCAAGTCCGAATTCGAGCTCGCTTCTAAGCTCTTTTACAGAGCCAACATTTGAAAGCAAGCTTGAAACAATCTGAACAGCCTGTGCATTTCTTGGGTCGCTTTTGTCCATTTTCTTCATATCCGCCAAAGTCGGATCTTCTTTTCCAGTAGCATTAATTACAATATCCACCGCAACCAACATATTGCCATAAAACTCTGCATTTTCTGCTGCCTCTTCCCTCTCTTCTTTGATAGACTGACCCATTTCAAGGTATTCATCATACAGTTTTTTGTCTTTTTTTGACAAAGAGCTTGGGTCTACATTCTTAAATTTTGTTCGGTAAACTTTGTAAAGGCGAGTAGCTTCCAATTGATCATGGTGTACATTTTCACCATTTTTTCCTCCAATAAAATTCCAGCCATAGACATCATCCACATAGCCATTGCCGTCGTCATCAATTCCGTTAGCAGGAATTTCCCCAGGGTTATGCCACATCACGTCTTTTAAATCTTCATGTTTATGATCAACTCCACTATCTATCACCGCAACAATTATGGTCTCCGAGGATTTTCCCTGAAGGAGTTCGCTGTACATTTTGTCAGCGCTAACTCCCATAATTCCATCTTTTAATTTATCAAGATGTTGCCAGTTTTCTGGAGGAGAAGTCACTGAATATTGAGCTTGCGAAACATAAGTTATCAAAAAGCAGGTAGCAAGCAAAAGAAACTTCATTTTCATGTAATAGTAATTTTTATGTTTATAAAAAAGCATGCAAAGGTAGTGCATTGATTGTAAGAATATTGAATCTGATTTCGTTGCAAACTATTAGCAACCAAGAACCACAATTAACTCTTTTAAAGTCTATTTTATTATTGGATTGGTTGAGCTATTTGCAAATTTGATTCAACCCAGATAATGACAACTCAATACGAAAAAGGTTACAAGAAGGTTTTGAAATTGTCATACCAATACCATTATAGGCAAGGATTTACCGTGAAGTAGTTGAAGAAAAAACGCCTGGCGTGGTGCCAAGCGTTTATACATAGGTTTGTTAAAAAACAATGAATATTCTCAACTAGTGTTGGATAGCCACTTTTTGGGCAACAGTTCCAAGGTTATTCTCCAGCACTATTAGGTATAGTCCATTTGAAAGTTGATGCCCATCAAAACTGAATGTATTGTATCCACGATTCAGTCTCACCGACTGGCGATCAACAGTCTTACCAAGTAGATCCACAACATGCAGATCAAAGTCTCCGAACACGTCTGTGTTTATTTCAATGTTGATCAAATCAGTTGCAGGATTAGGATTTACTCCCATTGAAACCTTATCTTTCAATTGCTCCTTTGCACTGGTTGGATCACAAGGTTCACTTCCATCATCAGTTACCCTGATAGTATATTTTCCTGGAGCCAACAATGAATCTGGAAATGTGACGGTAAGTGGTGGTGGGAAGGCAACCGTGAAAAATATTTTTGCTTCAATGACGAGGTCATAGTCCCCTACCGCATTGTCAGAAGTTGCTATACCACTAATTTTTGCACAGCCAATCGTACTGTTTTCATAAACACAGTTAGCTGGTTCACAAATGTAGTTCAACCCAATAGGCAGTCCAGAAACTGATAAAATTTCGATCCTATCAAGAGGCAGCGAAATAGATGCTCCACCAAAAGGAACTGTAATCGTGTCACCAACAGGAACGGTCAAAGTAAACTCATAATTCTCTCCAATAACAGCACATTTATCTATGCCACCATCAGGTGATAACTCTGCATCGTATGGCATTGGGAAAACGCCAGTAGAATCGGCATAAGCCATGTCAGGATCGCAATTTTGAGAAGCTAAAAAAGTGATTGGCAAAACAGCCAAAAGCATAAGTAGTACTCTCTTCATAAATCAATATTTAAGGATTAGAAAATAGCAAGGGAACAGCAATTGGGTAAGTGTAGGCTGGAATGGAAAAAAGCCTTGCGTTCTTTTTCCGAAGGACAAATCTCACAAAAAATTGGCTTAAAAGAGACTATTAGAGAAAAAATTAATTCGTTAAAAACAGTCAGTGACAAATGTAATACAATCAAATGCACCTATTTTTGCCACAGTTTACCACACATGGCGTCTTATATGGAATGCCAATCTATGCCCACTCTTTGATTTCGGATTACAAGTGCCGAATTCCCAGTTCGAACATCCATTGACTCTTTTTGAAAATCAGATTGTACTGATGTCTTAGCATTGACCCAATGTCTCTTTTGGTTAATTCTTACACATATTCTGTACATTTACATGTAACAAACCACAATTATTTATGAACAAAGCCATTTTGACTCTTTTTGCTTTCATTTTTATTGCTCAACCTTCACTAAGTTCTCAAAATGCCAAATTATCCGGAATAGTTACTGATTCAAAAAAGACACCTTTGATTGCTGCAACGGTTGTGCTTGGCATGGAAGGCAATATCACTGATCTCGACGGAAAATTTGAATTCGATATGGCTCCAGGTACTTACAGTTTAGTTGTGAGCTATGTCGGATATGAACCCTTCACTTCTCAAATTACGCTCGCAGCTAACGAGCAAAAAACATTCAATGCTTCCCTAAAAGAAAGTTTCAATTTGCTAGAAACAGCTACCGTAACCAGTGGGAAACACGAGATGGCTTTAGGAAAAGTCACTGTCTCATTGGATGTAATTAAACCTGCTCTGGTAAAAAGCACTAACCAAACTTCGTTGAGTGGATTACTCGATAAAGTGCCGGGAGTCAATATGATTGGTGACCAGGCAAATATTCGAGGCGGTTCCGGATTTTCGTATGGGGCAGGAAGCCGTGTGCTTCTTTTGATTGACGACATGCCGATTTACCAGGCAGATGCTGGCTTCCCTCAATGGGAAGATGTGCCGTTGGAAAATGTGGAACAAATCGAAGTAGTGAAAGGAGCAGCATCAGCACTATATGGCTCCTCCGCATTAAACGGTATCGTAAATGTCCGAACAGCTTATGCCAAGACTGATCCTGAAACATCATTTGCTCCTTTTGTTTCTTTTGTTGGAACCCCGAAAAGAGAAGAATTGAAATGGTGGGATGACACACCTTATAGTACAGGATTTAGTGCAGCTCACCGCCGTAAGATGGGTAAATTTGATTTGGTACTCGGAACAAATTATATCAGAAGTGAAAGTTACCAAGATAGCTCGTTTTCCCGCCGAGGACGACTAACAATCAATACCCGTTATCGGATCAATGATCGCTTATCAGTTGGGATTAATAGCAATTTTAATAAGTCAAAAGGAAGTTCATTCTTCTTTTGGAGAGACATAGACAACTTGTACAGACCCGGCGTACCTGTCTCCAATTCTCAAAACCTGCGCTATAACCTCGATCCTTTTATCACTTATTTTGACAAATCAAATAACAGGCATAAATTCCTAGGGCGATTCTTTAATGTGGACAACGAAACAGGAAACGCCGATGCCGACCAGTCCAATATTTCTCAAGTTTATTATGGAGAATACCAGTTCCAAAGAAAAATGGAGAACATTGGCCTGGTACTCACAAGTGGTATTGTTTACAATGGTACAAGGGTAAAAGCGCCGCTTTATGGTGATACCACTTTTATCTCCGACAACCTTGCTGGCTATTTGCAATTGGAGAAAGAATTTGGCGATAAGCTCAATGTCTCAGCCGGATTCAGATACGAAGACAATACTTTGAGAACGCCAGATTCCATGCTTTACAAATCTGATTTGATAACAATAGGCGGCTCAGTACCAGATGGTAAAATCAGAGAATCAAAACCAGTATTTAGACTTGGAGCAAGTTATAAAGCAGGTCCATCGACATTCGTTAGAGCTTCCTGGGGGCAGGGTTATAGGTTTCCAACCATTGCTGAGAAATTCATTTTTACCCAATTTGGAGGCCTACCTATTATCCCGAATTTCGACTTACAGTCGGAAACTGGGTGGACGGCTGAAGTTGGTCTAAGAAAGGGATTCAAAGTCAGCAATTTTAATGCATTTGTGGATGTCTCCACTTTCCTTATGGAGTACACAGATATGATGGAATTCACTTTTGTTCTGGAAAATTTCAATGCATTTTTCCAATCTCAAAATATTGGAGACACCCGTATAAAAGGATATGAAGTGAGTGTAAATGGAAAAGGCTCACTCTTTGGTTTGGAGACATCCATTATGGCAGGT
>CALNYY010000023.1:0-27443 GCA_942490835.1 uncultured Saprospiraceae bacterium | reverse complement strand
TCGCAGTTTTGTTTTCCGTTCATGGTATTGACTGAGCATTCGTAGTGGATTTTTGGAGGTACGGTACGTTCTTTTGTTTTGATGTCGATTTTTTTGTTATAGTAGATGAAGTCATAATCGTAGGTATTGGCACGGATGGCGTTTGGGTAGATGTGGTGGAAGAGGCTTTCACCGAGGCATCCGAAGAATGTTCCTTGTCCTTTTCTGATTGAGTTGTGGACTTTAGATTCGTAGAGGTGTGCTTCGTATTTAGCGTCTATGAGCATATCGTCAGTCACCGATATTTGTATGAATTGTTTTGTTGACTGAATCAAAATTTACAGAGCGAGTCTTCCATAGGGTATTTGATGGGGTCATCTTGGAAGGGGAACTGGTTTTCGATGCACCAGCATATGCCGTCTTTGATTTGTATTTCACCGGGGCATGGGGGTATGGGGGCGCACCCGATTATGAGTAGGAAGAGGAGTCTCATGGTATGATTATAGCATAATTTATAAGTGAGGGCAGGGGTCAACTGAGTAGGTTCGAGGAATTTCAACCTCATCAGCTATTATTTGTCCTACTCATCACCCTGCAAGTGTATTTCGCTCTGCTTCAGAGTTTCTACTCATCACTTTGGTACTCTGAATACCACCTCACCTTAATTATTCTACGATTTCCCAGTCTTCGGCCATGATATCAGTCTGAGAAGCCAGCCAAGGCACAACTTTACCGTCAGCGGTTTTCATATCGATATGAGGACAGTAGTCTATTTCAGTTCCTTCCGGATAGATACCGAGTAAGGGGGCTCGGTTTACTTTGAATTGTGAGCCGGGAACGAGGAAGATAAACATTCCTTTCCCATTCCAACCGCTACGTGCCACTTTCTTTCCTGACTTAATTTCGTCAAGGATATCTGAAAAATCCATTCCTATTGCCATTTTTTTCTCCTTTGTTATGGTTTTTAACTTTTTATTAACTACTAGAAGTATCTTAGCATTTGAAGATAAGATATAATATAGCGCATATGAGCCAAAAGGGAAAAGTGACTTTAGCGGCAATTTCGTAGAAGTCTTTAAATCCCATCATTTTCCTTATAGTTTGTGTGGACGATTTTATAGGGTTTTCCGCTGAGTATCTTTTTGAGAGTATCGTTGAGCTGTTCATTTTCTTTTTGGAGTTCTGCGATTTCGTTATAAGTTCCTTCATCAATGAAGCATCCGTTAGCATAATGAAGGTCATCTACTTTATTTAGTATTATCATGTTCCTCCTCCTCTTTCAAAACATTGTTATTTGATCTGGGTCTGGAATGTTCTCCGGCCACCTTTTCATATTTCCTTCTGGCCCTAATTCATTACAGCAAGGGCAACAAAGAAACTCATCAAGCGAACAATCTGTATTTTCATTTAGCCCACATGAATTATTACCCTCACAACCGCACGATTCACAAAGGGGGGCTCCAGTGTCCATATTCCTCCTCCTCTTTAAGCAAAATTGCATCACATTCTAAACTACAAAGTCTGTTATGACATCTGGCCGCATTTTTAGCATCATCCATTGGGGATTTTGGTTTATATTCAGCATAGTCTTTGACTATCTGCTTATATTTTTTGGCATATTCACTTGGTTTCATGTTCCTCATCCTCTTCCAGTTTGTTTTCCCACAATACACATCCAAAATTTTCAGTCACGATAAAACAAGTTTCTTGCGGATATGCTTCATGGATATAAGCCTCTTTAGAATTGAGGTCGATTCTATTACACATCCACCCAAAATATGCGTCCTTAGCAAAATGCTTACACTTTTTACACTTCATTTTCCTCATCCTCTTTAAGCATGGCGTCAGCTATTAGACAGATACTTTTTATTATTTCCTCTTCTTTTCCACGCAAGTCGAGATTGTCATTAGCCAGAAGATTTAGTGCCATCCCCTTATACCACTGCCTCATGGTCATGCCTTTATGGTTCTCTAATCTTACACATGGAAATGCTGGTTTATTCACCTTTCCTTTTGGGTATATAGGTTCTCCAGTATCATCAATATAATGTGTAGGTTTATTCATCTCTTGATATCTCCTTTACTAGTTCGATTTTCTCTTCCAGCTTGGTCTTGAGTTCCTTTACCATATCATACATGAAGTCGTATGGCCTTTCATAGTGGACGCAGTCTCCGGCTTTTATAATAAATAGCTGGTTTGTATTGTCTTTGAGACAGAATTGCTGAAATCGTCCATAGTCGGTTTCTTCCATATAAAGGTCGAAAGGTTTCAGATATTGCAATATAGCAGGGGTTTGATGATGGATAATCGGCATATATCTCTCTGCTCCCTTCACTTATCAAAACCACCCAACTCTTTGATTCTTTCGTGTTGAGCCATTATAACAGCCTTTAATACTTTCAGTTCACGGTTTTTGTAAAAATGATCCATTAGCGTTCTATGGTTATCTTCTATTTTTTGTAAATCTACTCGATATTTTATTAATTCTTCGTGACCACCCGTATAGAGAGGATATGGCTTTGCAGTTACTTCATAGTTATTTGTACTAATTTTTTTTGCTTTCATACTTCTCCTCCATCATTTTCTCAATAACGCCAGCGTAACCAGCGATATCGACTAAGTTATCTTTTGAGTGCTTATTAGTCTCACGGCATATCTTTAGGGCTATCATACAGAGATTTACCTCTTTTGGGGTCACCTTTGTTCCGAGTATCTGTGACCACATTCCAGCTATTTTGGTACACATAACGAGAGGACTTCCGTATGATTCGGCTCTATCGCCGTTAATTAGGTTTTCAGCTTCCTGTAATATGCTCATGTTTGCCTCACTTTGATATTAAGTTCCCATGATATTTCATATAAGCCGTCTTTATTTCTACCAGTATCAAGTCTACATAACCGCCATTCTCCAATAGGCCCAGAATAACTATTCTCTACATTTACTAATCCTTCTCGTATAAATGAAGCAAAACCCTCTTTAGATAATCCAATATCTTCATGTTCTTTTCCGTCAAAACGAGCCTTAAACCAATCTCCCAACAGAGGAAGATATCTTTTCAGGATGCTCTCATATTTTTTTTTATGTCCTACAAATTCTGGAAACGCTGGTTTATTCATCTGTTCTCCTCATATCGTTTTAATATTTCTTCTTTAGTTACCCACTTAGCTGATAATGATATATAATGGCATCGGAATTTTCATTTTTCTTTTTCTGGTTTGGGAGTTATAATCTGCATCAACTGATTTTTCAGCATAATATTTTCCTTATTCGCACGCCGCAACATAAACTGAGTTATCGAAAGTTCTGTCATTAATTGTTTCATACGCCGGTCGCACCGTCCGCAATGTTCTTTGTCGGCCATAATATATCCCCTCGTAAAATCCCACACCCCACAGACAACGGGGTCATCTTACTAAGATAGGTTATTATCGGGGGTTGTGCTTAGCTCTCTTCTCCCTTCATTTCGTTTGCCCTGTAATTGGCATCTGTGACCAGCAGAACCTTAACAGCCATATGTCAGCATCAGAATAGTCTGGGTCTTGAATCTGATAGAAAATGTCAAAGCCAAATGTGTCAGCTATTATCTGAAGGTTTTCGATTGTATTAAATTCTATCCTGCTTCTGCAAACCATCTTTCTTCTCCCTTCACTCACTGAGTTCTTTTTTAATCTGTTCGAGGTGTTTGGTTACGTTTACGGAATGGACAAATCCTGAATCTGAATACGTATTCATATTGTATCTTTTCTTAAAGCGGTTAAAGGCTTTTCTCTGGTCGCATTTGTATACAAAATCCCATATTCCACAACTATCACATTGGGTTCTGGAATATCTGTTACAAAAAAAGTTATGGCATTTCATTTCTCTTCTCCCTTCACCTTCTTAACTTCAACACAACGTTTTTGTCTTCAGGGTTCCAATTTTCATTTAATCGATATGCTTTTTTCCTTGCTCCACTGACGGTTTTGCACTCTTCAATCCTGATCCCTTGCGCTCTTAATTGACCGTTAACATATCTATCAAAGGTGTATTTTTTCATCTCTCTTCTCCCTTCGCTCGCTGTTATAATACTCGTCATCTTTTAAACTTGTAAATATCCTATTTTATTATCTTTTAAAGCATGAGAGACTGACTGAGGACTTTTGTATCCAAGCAATCTCTGGATCTCTCTTATCCCAAATCCGTTTTGAGATAGAATATGACAAGCTTTCTTTTTTAATAAGGGCAGTCTTTTTTTGGGTTCTGGGATTTCTCCCGCTCCTGAGCAAATTGGGCAAATCACCTATCTTCTCCCTTCACGCACCCACACCCAGAATTACAACTAAAGTATGAGTTTGTCACACGAGGGTCTTTAAACCACTCCTGAGATTCTTTCATAGCTTCGGGAGATGGGAAAAACTCTGTGTGGTCTGGATGGACATTCACCCTGCTCTCTCCGTTGAAAACCTTACCTTTATCAGTGTCATGGATTCGGCTACTGCTCGCATGGTAGGTTATCTTCACACCGTCACGTTCAGCGAGTTCTTTTAAAAAGTTAAATTCTAAATGGTTCATCTCTCTTCTCCCTTCACTCTTTCCCAAATACTGTCGTATAATGATTTGTCTAAAACTTCACGACAGACACTAATAAATAACACCTCTTCCCTCTGCTCCTTTTTTTCTTGTAGCCTCCTCTTGACTATGCCCATAGTATTCTGTATAACTTGAGACAGATAACCGAGTACGTGTTTTTTACCCTTAGCTCTATAAAACCAGTCGATGTCGTACTCCTCGCCCTTGTCTCTTTTGGCTCTAGCTTGGTTAAGCATTAAACCTATGTCCATACTGGTTCCGTCCAACTCCTCTTTCCATGATAAAAGCGTTTCAATATCAGTTTCGGCTAATATTTTTTCTTCAGTTATGCCATTAAATTCTCGTGGTGAATAAGTCATCTCTCTTCTCCCTTCACTATTTCCAGCACCACAGACATTACGGCAGGAAGATCGTTTAAACATTCATTAAAGGCTAAATAGTACGTTTTGAAACTGCATATAACCTGATGTCTTTGAAACTCTGTTAAGTTATTCCAAATTTCAGCGAACTGCTTGTGGTCATCGCTGGGGTCATATAGATTTCCATCAACAACCCAATCACCACGTTCGTTCTTAACATGGAGCTTATCAATCCATTCATATCCCATAAACTTACAGACTTCTTTTATTTCATGTTCTTTCATATCTCTTCCCCCTTCAGATATTTTTTTATCTCATCTATCGGAATTGCATCCAGAATATTATCCAAATCAGTTGTAAACTTTTTTACAACTCTACCACCTCCCCATGGTTTTGGCCCTGCCACCCTCCTCCCGTCTCTATCTTTTTCGTGGGCTATGCAAACACAGTTCCCCTCAACCCCTCCAATTAATACTATGTAATATTTCATCTCTCTCTCTTCTCCTTTTTACATTTGTTACATAAAAACTTTTTTGGCATCTTACCCTTAGACCAATATTCATTAACTGGCTTTTCGCATTTCTGGCATTGTCCTGAAAAATGTGGCATTACTCCTCCTCTATCTTAAACAACGGCCCGAATTCATGCCAGTAGACCTCTGTTCTGTAATGCCATTGGCAGACATTTGTCCCAGCATAACGTTGAAATGAAACTTCACCTGCTCTCGGTTTCTGCTCTTCTATAAAATCTGGTATTTCCTTTCTGTCTACTGGTGAACTTCCTGTTATCTCGGTTATTTTCATTTTTCCTCCTTCAGTTTTTCAAGTTCCAGCGTTAAACGATTCACCTGTGCGACTTTGCTTGAACAGATGCCAATTTCCCAGTATTTGCACCAGCCGTTTTTCTCTCCGTTACCAACAAAGTAAACACAGTCCTGTTGAGTGCTACAGTAGAACATTAACATACATCTATTCGGTTTCATTATGCTCCTTTAACAGTTCGTCAAGTCCACAGTCACAATCTGATTTGTAATCCATAATTATGCTCCTTCGGATGTTGGTTTTAGTTTGGGGTGACATTATTTGCATTTATCGTGAGTAAAATCTGGAACCCATCTATCTGCTTCGGCGTTTACATCTTGTCTTACCTCGGAATCCGATTTAATATTTCCATCCTTGTTTTTATTAAATGGGTTTACGGTGTGCTCAAACGTCGCTTTTCTCACCACCCGTTTCCCGCATACCGGGCACTTTCCCGACTTTTCACGCCATGCTTTTATTGGCTTGAATCTTGTTGTTATTGTTTGAAACATATTATTCCTCCCGCTTTATTGAAACCAACTTTTCATTCCGTACATTAAAATTCTTATTTTCTCCATCATTATGCTCCCTCCAATGCTTCTCTAGCTTTTCGCACTCCGTCTTCCCACTGGTCAATCGTGGGCATACCGCTTGATATACCCTCCTGTTCGCAGTCATGGAGCCAGACCAGATGTTGGAGGGCAATCCACAGTTTCTTAGACTGCTGTTCCATCTGCATCCACTTGTCAATCTGGGCGTTTGGGACAAGGCTGTGATATGTTACTTTTTTGGGTTCAGGGCTTATAAATCTTCAATTACCATCATTATACTCCTTTAAACCTTCTTCGTATTCCTCGGTAGTAATCAGACAAGCCAGTTTCACTTCATCAGAGATTTGTGGAAGAACCGATTCTGGTATAGCTTTCATTAACATCATTTTCGCTTGACGAGCGCAATTAAGGTCAGACCGCAACCGCTCAACTTCTGCTTTGAGTTTCTCAACCTCTTTTATATGAGCCATTTCCCTACAGTCACAGGCATGGTGGTGTGTAATACAGTTCTCTGGCCTAAGTATGTTTTTAAGTTCCATTATTCTGCTCCTTTAACAACGCATCGAGCCCACAAACGCATTCTCCGGTATCATTTCCTTTGCAATACGGCTCGTGTTCGACATATCTCATCAGATGCTCAATATCCTTCCATCTACACCAATCACCATCACCATCTGGCCATGAGTGGATGGGGTAGTCAGAGATTATTCTATATCTGTTCATTTCTGCTTTACGATAGTGAGACCGCACTTACGTGCGAGGAAATCACCAAACCATGTTACCCTGTAAAATCTGTTAGATATAATGATTGACATTGGCCAGTACCCTGCTTTTTTCCGGTAGGTGAAAATCAGATACAGGACGTACCATACGGTTACCTTATGTCTATTATCCTTCATCAGTAAGCCCTATCCTTATTTAAACCCCAATCAAGTTTATTTATTATCTTTATATGGGAAGGAGCTTTCTTCTTCTCTTCAGGTTCATCCTTCCAAGTTTCCTCGTCCCGACAACTCATACAGAGTCCGGGGATTGTCCATGCCATGGGACGGATTTCGCTACCACAGTTTTTACAATTCATCCTCTCTAACCCTTTCGACTATACGAGCCATTTGTTCTTTGGTTGGATTCTTTAACCTCGATATCTTGCGACAAGACCCCTCATGGAGACGAAGGTAATGGTCTCTGTCCCTGACTAATCCCTGTTTTATGAATGTGGGAATAAGGTCTTCAGTACGGCACACCATCGGCCTTCTCTCGTAAATTAAGCAGATATTCGGCTCCTCAAAGTGGATGCAGACATCTGACCCCAACCTTCCAAGGCCCGGAAATGTCGAGCCAGCTATACGGCAACAATTGCCGCATCTTACGCAGTAATGTTCTTTCTCAGCCATCTTCCACTCTCTATTACGGTACTTTTAGTTTCGTGTTCCATATAATAAACCCATGCGTCAAAGCCTTTATCGGATTTTACTTTCTCTCTATTAAATAGGGATGGGTATCCCTCAAGCTTATCCGCTCTTTTTAAAACTTGAGGACTGACGATATACATTTCGCCGTGGACTTTCCCACCATCAGACTTGGTTATTGCCGGAAAACCGCCTAAATCACGCATTTCCCAGCCCACTATATACGCTTCACTCAGGTATTTGGCACCATCCATTATAAAATGGTTACCGTACCCCTTCTTTAAAGTGCCGTATACGAACATTAATTCATCCACAATCCCTCCTCCTATTTGAAAACAACGCTACGAGAGCGAATAATATCACCAGACCCGTCAGTATTAAGCTTATGATAGTTTCAGACATTTTATACCCCTTGCTATATTGGCATCTATCTCTATGAAGCCTTTTCTTTCCAGAGCTTTTAAATGACATCTTATACCATTTGTTGACTTGAAACCCATAAATTCCATCATTTCACGCAATGACGGGGGGTATCCTTGCAATTCAATATATACTTTTATATACCGTAATACTGTCTCTTGCTTTGTAGTTAGTGTATCCATGTTCACATTATACATATGTACACTTATATTGTCAATAATAAAAATTGAAAAAGAAACTACTTGCTTTTTTTTCGACATGGTGGTATGTTGGTAGTAGTAGCAGGGGAGCCGAGATGGTGTGCACAAATATATACAGCAGAGAATACGAAGAGTATATGGCTCTCGGTTTTTGCGTATACAAAGTGAACATGGGTCTTGCGCTCATGATACTATAATCGTACATTCATTAAACAAAGGAGAAATACATTATTAGTGTAGTTTCAAGTATATTATTTATACAGAAGATGAAAAACAATCATTTATTGGCAAAGTACATACTCTTATTGATTATATTTGAGTGTATGTTTCAGAGCTTTGTCACATTAACGGGACTATAATAAATAAATTGCGAAGTGGAGCAGTGGTAGCTTGGGAGGTTCATAACCTTCAGGTCGGGGGTTCGAATCCCCCCCTCGCTATTGAAAAGGAGATAAATGTCAGTTGAACATAATCCAGACGGAAGACCACTCAGTCAATTATTTTATGACGATATCTGGGCGATAATTAAGAAATACGAAGATTCAGGACTCGAAAACTGTCAGGCAGTCGGAGTTCTTGAAATGCTCAAACATGACCATCTCGTTGCTCTGGACATGGCAGAAGCAGAGGATGAAGATGAAATAATTTAACTTCCGGGGGTGCGCTCAAGCGTACCCCCTTTTTTTTATGATTTACATATTATGGTCAACCGCACGGCCCGATGTCTTTGAAAAAAGCCATAAAGTGTGGATAGAGAAGGCTACTAATCCAAGAAACATTAGTACTAAAGTAGCAGTCGATTCACAAAAAGACAGAAGCCTTTTATTAGGGTATGACGTTTCCGTAGTCAACAATCCCCGACACGGAATAACAACCCCACTTTACCACCTTACAAAAAACCTTCGGGCTGAGCCCAAAGATATCATCGTTGTCGCATCAGATGACTTTTTCCCTCCCGATAACTGGGATCAATATCTTACCGCAAAATTGGATAACTTTGATGGCGCATTATGGGTCAACGATGGTCACGGCAAAAAGATAATATCCATCCCCATTATGACGTTCTCTTGTTTGCAGTGGCTGAATAAGATAATATACCACCCAATCTACAATCATATGTTCAGCGACCAAGAGCTTTGGGACATCCTCTACGAACACAAAAAGCTCCGTGACTGCCGTACAGATGTCAAACAGTTTACCCACCAACACCCAACCTTTACTGGTCAGGAATATGACGAAGTCAACGTAAAGGCAAATGAAAAATTCAAGGATAATAAACTTATATACAATTCCAGAAAACCGCTCTTATTAGAGAATAAACTGAAGGTGAAAAAACTATCCATCCTCATTTGCTCGTTAAGTTCTCGCCCAGAATCTTTACAGAGATTAGAAAAATCCCTCAATAAACAAATCACTGATGATGTCGAAATAATGACTATGGTCGATGATGGTAGTATGGAGATTGGTACAAAGAGAAACGTCCTCGTCAGACAGTCACTCGGTGAGTATGTTGTTTTCATTGACGATGATGATGAGGTCTCAGATGATTATATACCGCAAATCCTTGAGGCTATTGAGTCCGGCCCTGATGTTGTAGGGATTACAGTTGAGATGACTGTGAACGGAAAGAATCCTGAAATCGGACTGTGTTCCATGAGGTTCAAAGAGTGGGCTACCATCCCAGACAAAGAGCATCCCGGCAGGAAAAAATACATCCGGACACCCCATCACCTCTGTCCTGTTCGTAGGGAAATTGCTTTAAAATGCCCATTCCCAGACACCTCTTTTGGAGAGGACAGGTTTTACAGTAATGCCATAAAGCCATATTTAAAGACTGAGTCCTTTATATCCAAAACAATTTATTTTTATAGATATGTAAAAGGCAAACCAAAACACAGGAAGGTCGAATTGAAAGCTGATTATTATGGCCAGATAGGTCAGGACAAATTCATAAGAGAACACTTTATGCAGTTTGAGGATAAAGGTTTCTTTGTCGAGATTGGCGCATATGATGGAATTACATTCAGCAACTCACTTCATTTCGAGAAGAGCGGATGGGATGGTATTTGTGTTGAGCCGAATCCAGAGATGTTTAAAGAATTAAAGAAAAACCGCTCCTGTAAATGTGTATCAACCTGTGTATGGGACAAAGAGGCAACTGTTGACTTCCTTACGGTATCAGGTAAACCGGCAGACAGTGAGTGTAAAATGCTTACAGGAATCCAAAAGTCAATGGATGAGCGTCATAAGATTCGCTTTAAGAATGCCGCACAGGGTGCTGAGATTATAACCCTGAAATTAAAAACGATAACCCTGAATCAACTCTTGGATGATGCCAAGGTAACCCACGTAAATTATTGCAGTCTTGATACCGAAGGCTCGGAATTCGATATCTTGAAGTCATTTGATTTTGAAAAATATACTGTTGATGTGTTTTCAGTAGAGAATAACTTTAATGAGGACGACATCAGACGGTTTATGGCAACAAAGGGATACTCATATTACAAAGTCAAATGGGATGATATCTATTATAAAATATGAAAAAAGCTGTAATAAACTTTGCACATGGGGCGTGGTATCCCGAAGGTCAAACCCGTCTCAAAGAATCATTAAAGGTTCATGACCCATCTGTAGATTTCTTCGGGATACAGAACTTTGCGGAAATAGGCAGTCCGACTCACACTGAGGTTCCATACGCATTTAAGGTGTTTTGTTTCTTACATTGTAAGAATCTTGGATATGATATGGTTATTTATGCTGATGCCTCCATTTATGCCACAAAACCTTGGACTCCCATCTGGGACATTACAGCATCTCAAGGCTATTATATTGAAGCCGCCGGACATTACGTTGGCTCTTGGACGAAAGACAGTGTACTTAAAAAATATGGGATTAGCCGTGATGAAGCAATGACCATCCCAATGTTCTCCGCAGGGTTTACAGCTTTAAATTTTAAAGAAATAAAATCCCTTTCCTTTTTGCAGTCATGGCATGATGCTTGTATTGACGGGGATTCTTTTATTGGCTCGTGGACAAATAAAAATGGTGAGGTAAGTGCCGATAAGAGATGCCACGGACACAGACACGATATGAGTGTAGCCTCAATCTTGGCTTATAGATTAAATATGAATCTGGGCGGTGGTGGACATTTTTTAAGTTATATCGGCCCCGGATATGGAACTCCAAGTAAAACTACAGTTGCCAGCCTTAAACCATGCTAATATGAAATTGTCAATCCTAATACCATCAATCCCATCCCGATTCGACAGGATGGTTGCTCATTATAACAAAATTCAATCACAGGTTGCGACCAACGATATTGAGATTCTTTGTTTCATTGATAACAAAAAGAGAAGTATCGGATATAAACGTGATGCTCTCGTACAGATCGCTAAAGGTGATTATTTGACGTTTATAGATGATGATGATAGCGTGAACGATAATTATGTCAACTCAATTATGACTGCTATTTGTTCAAATAAAGATGTTGACATCATCTCTGTAAAGATGACGGCATCTATAAATGACGGGAATCCGTTTGTAGTTGAGCATGATGTTAATTATGAGGATGAAGCCGTTAAGCTTATTGATGGTGTATGGGCTGATGTCAAAAGAAAACCTCTTCACACATCTGTATGGAAAAGTTCTATCGCCAAATCAGAATCATTTCCTGATATTTCTTATGGTGAGGATGGGCAGTGGGCGAAGAAGTTATACCCAAAGATAAAAACTCAATTCAAAATGAAAGAGATTATATCACACTATTCATATAATGAGAAGATAACAGAAGCGGAGTATGATGGATAAAGTAGCTTTAAGCAAAATCGGTAAGGTAGCGTATTCAAGGGCTGAGACTATTTATAATAGTTATAAACTCGCAGAGAAATGCGTCCTTGAGGGTGTACAGGGTTCGTTTGTTGAATGTGGTGTCGCACAGGGCTCTCAGGTGGGTGCAATGTTACAGGCACTTAAGGAAAATAAGACAAAACGCAATGTTTTTTTGTTTGACAGTTTTGAAGGCATCCCACTCTGTGGCCCGAAAGACACTTCTCAACCCGGAATCGGTGCGCCTAAACACGATGTGAATGAACCCATGAGTAAACGCTTAACAAGTAGTGGGATATCTATTGGGACGATACAGCAAATTAAAGACAATTTTATCAAGTGGGGTTTAGATTCCCGTGACTGTGTGTTTATCAAGGGATGGTTTCAAGATACTGTAAGACACTGGGCTAATGAGATTGAGCCTGTTGCCATACTACGTCTGGATGGTGATTTGTACGAATCGACAAAAGTATGTCTCTATGCTTTTTATGAGAAGGTAGTTCCCGGTGGATACGTTATAATAGATGACTATGGGCTTACTGGGTGTAAACGGGCTGTTGATGAATTCATGCCTAATGGGTTTAAATATAAGGTGGTTCCGAATACACAAACAGTTATTTGGTGGAAAAAGTGAAAACAATTTCAAGCTATAGAGATAAACACAAAGGTAAGAAAATAATCATTCTGGATGCTGAGCCAATACTGCCGATGAGATAAGAGATATTATAGATTAAGGAGATATACTGTACCTTCTCATTTTCTCAAATATGACTTGCCAATCTGTACTGAGTTTGGCCTTTAACTGTTTAAACTCAGGTTCAGAGAACAGTTCCTTCATAGCATCTTTATTAGGTCTCCACTTTTTAAAGCGTCCTCCCCTAAAATCTCCGATATGAACGTCTCTGTACTCCTTATCCCATTGAGTTCCATCAGGAAAACAATATGTGTCTGGTATCGGATACCCAGACTTCTGAAGAATTCCATACAACATTACTTCGTCAAACTCCCGATATGGTATCGTCAAATCTCTTTTATAAAACTCCCTCTCAGACCATGTCTTCCGATAATATTCAGGGGTAAGGCCAACGTGTCCTCCACAGATACGAGTCTTATGTCCACCCCAAAATCCATTTTTATTCTTCCTTACGCCTCCCACATACGATGCACCCATGCACTCATGCTCACGATAATAATCCTCATGCGTCCTTTCGTGTGGGAGGATAAGAATGTCAATATCAGTGACATGGACATAAACAGCTTCCAACTCAATGAGGAATCTCCAGCAAGCAGGGTTGCCGACTTCAAACACCATAACCTCTTCATTGGGGTAAACCCGTTTGATACAATATTTATATATGGGGACGAGTTCGCTGTAACGACCAGATACGCAAGTAAAGAACATATAAATAAATTAATAAAGAAAACATTATGATAAAAGAAATAAAAACTTAATTTAGGTTAAACCGAAAACCGATGAGGGGTTTATGATGACACTCGAAGTCCGTGATGACATAAAATTTATTGTGAGACGATTAGGTAAGAGTTTAAGTGACTTATCCAGAACTCTTGATATGAACTACGATTCGTTGAACCATTATTTGAATGGTAGGCGAAAAATGAAGCCAGAGTTGGCCGAGAAGATAGAGAAAGTCCTCTCAGAATGGGAACATGGCATTTAAGGTTGAGTTACTTCCTCACGTTGAGGAAAGAATAAAAGCAGTTGAAGACGCTTATCGTCTTGCGACACCACACCGCTATACGAATCCTCAAGAGTGGATAAAGATTCTCAACGAGTTCTATAAGGAAGAATCCATTCGCCGGATGGAGATGATTAAGAATGTGAGTGGTGATTCGGATAAACAGGGAAAAGTTCTCGGCTTCATGTCTCGCAGAGAGAATATCATTAATACGATGGTTGATTGGGGGTGGACTTATGACCCTCGTCTGGCTCCGATAGGTCTTCCGACAACCCTTCCGTGGATTCCGTGGCGACAGCAGATTGAATTTATCGAGTGGGTTTATAATCAGTATATGACAGGAATGCCGGGAGTGGCTGAAAAGTCTCGTGATTGTGGTGCTACTTGGGTTATGTGTTGGCTTTATCTTCAGGAGTGGAGATGGGTTCCGGGCTTTGCCGGGGGATTTGGCTCAAATAAACTGGATAATGTGGATAAGAAAGATGACCCGGACTGCATTTTTGAGAAGTTAAGGGCAATATTAAAGACCTTTCCGAGTTGGTGGTTTCCCCGTGGGTGGGTAGCGAAGAAGCACGATAAGCTGGCAAACCTTATAAATCCTGAGCTTGGGTGTAATATTGCCGGACAGGGCGGTAAAGAGATTGGTCGTGGTGGTCGTAGGGCCATTTATACTGTTGACGAAAAAGCCTCTCTCGAATTTCCTGAGATGTGTGATCACGCTTTATCGCAAAACACCAACTGTCAGATTGATATCTCAACTCCGAAAGGAATGAATCAGTTTGGCCAGAAGAGGTGGTCAGGGAAGATTGATGTCTTTTCCTTTTCTTGGAAAAAGGATTATCGAAAGAATAAAGAGTGGTATGACCATCAGAAGAAAACTCTTCGTAGGGAAGTTTTGGCTCAGGAAGTTGACTGTGATTATCACGCTTCTGTTGAGGGTATCTGCATTAAACCTGAGTGGGTACAAGCCGCTATTGCTATAGAACTAAAGGGGGCTGGTGCGTGTACTGCTGGTTTGGATATTGCCGCTGGTGGTAAAAATAACAGTGCTTTGGCTATACGAACAGGCCCAGTTGTTAAGGTTAAGGCTTGGGATATTGATAATGCTGTGGATTTGGTTCATGGTGTAATAGATGTCTGTAATGACGTTGGGGTAGAAATTCTCCATTATGATAAGCCCGGAGTCGGATATGCAGTGACCTCGACAATCGACCGGACTGAGCGAAAGATGGGTTTCCTGAACTATGGTTGGGAGCCCGGAGGTTCTCCCAGTGACTTGTTTTACCCTGAATTTAACGACTACGCCAAGAATATCTTCAAAAATGCCAGAGCAGAGGCTTGGTATAATCTTTCAAGACGATTTGAAAAGACATGGGAACACGTTAATAAGGTACGGTCATATTCCGATGATGAGATGATTTCTATTGAGAACAACTCACGTTTAATAGCCCAATTATCAAGTCCGAAGGCAATACCTACCGAAACAGGTAAAATTAGAATCGAATCTAAAGAACAGATGCTCAAACGTGGTGTCGAATCCCCGGATGAAGCTGACGCTGTAGTTCTCGCATTTCTGCCCAAAGATGGTGGGTATAAGCACGTTGTTAATGAGTATAATCCTGTAAGTATAGTCCATCGGTCATTTTCTGTTGATTGGGGGAAGAATCCTATCCATAAGTGTTTGCATTATGGTGCCATTTGTATGAAGAATGATTTGACGATTAATGCACTTTGTGCGATATGGGATGAGGTCGAGGGTCATTTGTACGTTTATGATGAGGTTGTCCATGAGTATCCGGAGCCGTCTGCTGTCGTACCAAAGATAATTGAGAAGATGCGTATAAAGAAGTTTGAACTTGATAAGATGCTTGGTGGCTCTGATTTGTTTAAAGAGGGCAAGAGGAGTCTGGCAAAAGAGTTTAACAAATCCTTTTATGAATTTGCTGGGCGTTATCAGACTGTTAAAATTAAACAGTCCCAGAAGTTCGATCCATATGGCTGTTCTACGGTTTTGAATGATTTGGCAAGAAAAAAGAGAATGACAATTCATACGAGATGTAAGGAAATAAATATTCAATTATCCACTTGGAGGCTCGAAAAAGGTAAATTAAAGGAAAGTGGCATGAGGGAGGGGCTTTTATTAGTTGTGGCGGAGCTTATGAAAAACGTACCTTTAAGAGAGATAATCAAGCACAAGGAGTATTTTAAGAAGATAGACTCCCATACGAAGCGATACGAAAAAGAATATCTGGAGGCAGACGATGCCCAATTTACTCAACAAAGGAGAAAGTAATGCCGAAAAAAGAATACCTGAGTGATACAGCAAAAAAGGTAGCAAAAAAAGATGCCTTTAGAATGACCGGCGGTAAAGCCCCTAAAGGTTTTAAAAAAGATGGTTCCGAAACAAAACCGAGTAAACCAAAAAATGATGAACAGGCACAGGCTGAGCGTTATGCCAAAAACGTAAGGAATGATTGATCATGAAAGAAGTAACGAGCCCAGATGAAAAGAGATGGCGAAGAGAGGATGATGCTCGGATACTTGCTGATGCGGCGGCTATTAAGGCAGACAAAGAAAGGTATGCTGAAGCCCTTAAAGGAGCAAGAGAAATAATCCCTCGGATGGAAAAAGATGCGAAAGCGCAGACGGCAAGAGCTAAAGCTTTGGCCCGGATAGCAAAAAAGAAATGAACGATTCACACGTTAGAACCCTAAATTTCCTACAGGGTTCTTTAAATGATGTCTCCGTAAGGTGGTTTATGGGTTTCGGCTCGGTTCTTTATTTTATCCGAGACCGGAACTTAAAAAAGCCTTATGAATGGGATTATGATGCGTGTGTATTTCCAAAAAACGAAGCTGAGATAAACAATATCATGCTCTCGATGGAATCAAATGGTTTCATTCTTGAGAAGCAAGTTATCAATGATGTCACCAAATGTCCATTTCAGCTTGTTTATAAACACAAAAGAACTCAAATGTGCGCCGATTTATTCATGATGTTTGAGGCTCATGGCTATTATTGGCATACATATGATTATAAGATGGAGTTTCCAGCCAACGGAATTCCATCTTCTTACTTTTTTAAGGGGGTGGGTAAAGAGGCATTTGAAGGTACTCCATGGAAATATGTCTGGGAAGAGAATATTCCGCCTCTTTATTTTCCTTGTAAATATGGAACTTTACTGGATGTCTGGTATCCCGGTTGGTATATCCCAGATTCAAGGTTTGGTCAGTCTCGGTATGAGAAGATGATCGAAGTTCCCAACTGTATAAAACTAATAGAGAGGTTAATATGAAACCGAAAATAGTCTGTGACATTTGTAGAGAAACACTTGAGGTTGGAGACCCCGGTGGTGGCGTTCAATATAAGCGTTGTTATAAGTGTGTTATAAACACCTGTGACAAAGCCCCATCGGATAGAATTCTAAAACCAGCTAATGGTGAAACTTTTGAGGGTTCTACTGCACAAGCGAGTAAGAAAGAGCCCAAACTTGTATTGTGTTACAAATGGTTCCCCCCGACAGAACACAATATCGAAAGACACTTGCGCTGGATTATAAAGCTTGAAACGTATGAGAAGCGAACTCTTATGGAAATAACGTTTTCAAAGGACGACCTTAAAAATGTTATTAAGGATATTGAGGAATACGAATACGAAGAAAGAGTTGAGGAACAATTAGGGAAACCAGAGGAAGATGTATGAAACGATTAATCATTAAATTGCTTAAAAAATCCATAATAGAGTGGGTTATGAAAGAAATCAAATCTGGAGAATTTAAATATAAGCTCATTCGTAGAGTGAATGCGACTATTAATGTTCCGGGTTTAAATGAACAGGAAGAAGCGGCCCTCCTCGATCGCTTTTATAACGCCTGTGTTGACGCTATAGATGAGCATATTTCTTGAGTAAGGACTTATTAGAATTACTCAATAATGCTAAAAAGTGTGCCTATTCAGCAGGAGTTGAGGACAAAATGTTCCTCAGCTTCGGCACGCTCTTAGGGGCTATTCGCCCTTCCAAAAGACAAGGTTTTACTTATCACACCGGATTTATTTCATATGATAAGGATGCTGATATAGGTTGGTTACCTTTAACCCCTCAAGAAAAGGACAGGTATTTTGAATGTTGTATGAATGCTGGGTTGTTTAATTGGGACAGATATGATCGGTCTTCGAGATTAGGTTTAGAAGAGGAATTGGTTTGGTTCAGCTTAAAAGGTAATGGTTACGCAAGAGCGTGTAATTGGTTCTTTTTTAAGTGGAACGACTATTTTTGGCATACTAAGGGTAGATTGTGGCTCAGCGAGTATAAGTTCCCATCCAAACAGTATCCACGAAAAAAGACGGCTCAAGGTATGATGCTTGGGGCTCCGTCACGATACTTTTTCCCTCTGAAGAAAATCATATTTGAGGGTAATGATTTTAATATTCCGTTAAAGGCTGGCAGTTTATGTGACTTGTGGTATAGTGGGTGGCATGAACCAAGAGAAGGAGGAGCGTCATCGAAACAAGTAACTGGAATAATCAACGATTGGGACGACAAAAACACATGGGAAGTCCTGTAGTCGCCTTAACTTCAGGTAGATTTGACCCTCCGCATCCGGGTCATATAATGAACATAATTGAGTTGGCAAAGAGATATGATGAGGTTCGTGTCGTCATATTGGATTACCTTGGCAGAAGGTATCCGGTTTGTTATTGCATTGATATTTTTAAGAAAATCTTTGCTGAGACGAATTTGAAAGTGGAGTTTTTTGTCAATTCAACACACTTTGCTAATGTAACAAAGACTGAAATTGATGAGTATTCCTGTGATTTGTATTCGGGGGAAATCTCCAAGTCCTTTCTCATATTGAGAGGCTGGGTGTAAAAACAGAGTTTATTGACCGCTACTACTACTACGAGGCATCAAAGATACCACTGCCAGAGTAGATTTTTTGAAAAAACTTTGATATAATAAAAGTAGATTATATATTAGTGACAATGGCCGTTCTGAAAGCAAAGTCAATTTATTGCCCCAACACAGAACAACACCCCAGAAAGAAAATACTACTACTACTGCATGAGGACAGTCTTTTTGTTCACTGCAAAGACCACGGATGGATTCAACTTGAACTCGCTCTCTTCGGTAAGCCAATAAATTTTGAAGGTGCTTCCGTAAAAGTATCTCAGGTTTCTAACGTCCACTTCGATTTAGAACCCCTTCCAATCATGGCTGTCGGATATTTTGTTCATAAGAAAGGAATGAATGAGTACATCTAGCCCGATGGTAATTAGGAATCCGTATGAGCATATAAGTTCAAGTGATCACTATTTGATGACTAAGATTCAGGCTGAGTACCAACGGGCTTTTGATGCAGACTTCAGAAATCGTGAGAGGTCTTTCAAAAACTGGAGAGCTTATATGGCCATTGACGGAGGTCAGTGGACTAAGGATGAGCTTGCGGAGTTGAAAGCAGAAGAGAGGACGGCAGTACAGTTTAATATTATCGGCCAGAAGGTTGATACCCTTGCCGCCTCATTAGCGTCTGAGCAGTGGGATTTGGATTGGAAACCCATGGAGGGGTCTCGTAACTCCTTAACTGAAGCAATTAAATCAAGTTGGCACTCTGACAGTGAGTTGTGCCAGTACGAAACTCAGGTGGGTCTTGTTGCTCGTGATGGCATGGTTCAGAAGGGTGTTCTCAAAATGATTGAGAATAGTGATTATAATCCCCTTTTAAACGTTGCTTTTAAGCGCATGATGCCCGGATATGTGATTTTCGACCCCCATTGGATTACCGATGATGATAAAGATTGTAAGAGAGCATGGGAATGCTTTCATTTAAGCGCAAAAAAGATAGCTGACCATTATGGCACTTCCTCTCCGATGATTGATCAGGCGATTAAACAGTGGAAGAGATTTGGTGGACAGTACGAAGAATATGATCCAGATTTTTCTCTCCAACTCCAGCTTGGTGTTCGAGGACATCTTTACAGGGTTATCGAATACCACTGGATGGAAGAGATGAAGACTACCAGATTAGTAGGAAAAGTTATCGACTCCCCAAATTACCTCCCCTTCCCAATAACCAAAGACCATAACGAGCTTGAGAATTATATGGTGATCAATAATATTGACCCATTTACTATATTTGAAAGCCCTATGTTGATAAGGTGCATAAGTTCGCCGCTATTTGCCCTGAATTAACTCATAAAATACTGGAGCATGGGGTGTCTCGGATTCAACCCCAGAGACTCCCATACTTCCAGTTTACTGCAAATCGTGGTCTTGGTAAGGATAAGGGTATTGTTGATGATATTTTTGATATTCAGGACACCATTAATCACAGGGAATCAAAGCTTACCGACATGATTGAGACTTCTCAGGGTGGTGGAAAGCTGGTTAATAGAGACCTTTTTCGCACCCCAACAGAAAGAGAGAGATTCAAGAAGTTCGCTAATGACCCGAAATATATTGAGTTCGTTGATGGTGATGAACTTACCAAGGAAAGGGCAATTCACTACCTGAATGCAAATCAGTACCCTGCTCAGATTATTAATCAGCTTGAGAGGATGTACGATGTCGTTGATAGGATTTCAAAGGTTCCTGCCGCAATGGAGGCGATGTCAGAGAGTTCAAATGAGTCCGGCGTTCTGTTTAATCGCAAGCTTCAGGTTGCCCGATTAACCTCCCAGACGATAATGGGCCGGATGAAAAAGCTCAGAGAGAACCTTTCTGAAGCTTATTTCTGGCAGTGGCAACTTACTTATACCGGCCCCGAAAGAGAATTTTCAACCAGTAATGGTGAACATAAGACAATTTTAAATGAGAGAGTTCTTAAAGACGGCAAGATTTTCGTCAAGAATCGTCCGGATATGATTCCGAGGTGCGTGGTTATTTGCACTGAATCACAGAACTCTCCCAATCAGACCATGGCAGACCAAGCATTATATTCTGAACTGTTCAACTTGTCCTCCAAGACAAATCCAGAGTACGCCAACCTGTTTTATCAAAAACTCCTCTCCTCGATGGAGCTTGACGAAGACATGAAGGTTAGAGTAGCCGAGGTTGCTTTCCTCCAGAGAATCCGAGACCGCAAGAAGATTCTGGCAGAGTTGGCGAATCTGGATGCAACAGAGAAACAGTCTTTACTGATGTCATTACAGGCATCGGCTCAGGTTGGACAGATGATGGGACAGATGGGGATGCAAGCCCCCCCCTCTCAAGTAGAAGATGCTATGGTAGCTGAAGATGAGATTCCACAAGATCCCCCACCGGAAATGTCAGAGGGGGTAGGGATTGACGAACAACCAATGAACACACTTGTACCGGAAGGTGTGGCGTAACCTATTAAGGAGATAAAATGACACTGAAATTCAAGTCAGAAGAAGAAAGGGCAAAAGCTTACGAAGAAATTCCCGATGTTGATGACGCTCCTCCGGGTGTAAAGCTGGATGAGTGGCAAGAAGAGATGGAGAAAAGGATTGAGGAAATTGATGAAGCGGAAATAGACGAAGAATTTCAGTCTGAACCTTCTGAAGAAGAAAACCAGAACGCCGGTTCTGAACCAGAGGTTACCGACTCTGGTTCAAACGAATCAGTCCCTGAGACTAATTTTGCTCAAGCGAGAATAGATAACCTTCAGGAAGAGCGCAAAGCCATGATGGCTCAGTTTGAGAAAGAGCGCAATGACATGGCGAATAAGATAAAGAATCTTGAGGAGAAGTTTAACTCTTCATCTTCTACTCACCAACCAGACACGGAACCAGAACCTGATAAAAAGATACAGGAAAAAGATCAAGAAATAAGCAATATTCAGAAGCAGATTGACGAATTGGAAGAGGCGATGAATGATGTCGATGACCCTTTTGATGAAGATGTTCAAAAGGCAGTTGTTAAATCTTCCAGACTTAACTCCCGGCTGAATCGCCTGATGGCAGAGAAGTATAAGATAGAGTTGTCAAATAACGCAAAAGAGATTCGTGAATTAAGGGAGCGTCAAGAGAAAGATAAGCGACAGCTTGAGGAAGACCAAGAGCTTAAAGCCCAGCAGAAAGCTCAGGCAGATACCAGAGCAAAAACAGTAAAGATGCTCGAATCATTTCGTAATAAAGAAGAGTTCAAGTCAAAGAAATCTTTTGATGCTCTTGAGAATGAGTATGCTAACTTTGCCATGGATTGTGCTATTGCGGATACAGGTAAGGCTCCGAATGAGATTACAGCATCTGATTCAGAAAAAGCTGTACAGAAATATCTGGACAAAACTCCTCTCCTTCTTGAAAAGATTAGAGAAAAGGGAATTTCTGAACCTGAAGACATGAGAGAATTTCTCATTATGAGTGACGTTAATGCTCTCAGAATGGGTGTCCAGCTTAATAAACACACCGGTGAGTGGAATGAACTTCTTAATGATGATGGTAAGCAGATTAGTTTTCCAGATATGGAATCAGCTTATGATTATTATAAGAAACAAAAAGGTATTACGGGTCAGGAACTTTTGAATGCTGAGAGGAGAGCCGCTAAAAATATTATGGCCGCTATTCAGAAAAGGGCGAATGTTAAAGAACTTAACGAAGCTCACGAAACAGACCGAGTTGAAGATATGGACAAGGACATGGCATCAAAGATTATTTCTGAATGGGATGAAGAAGAAGTCATCGAGATTGCCCGTAGAGATATAAATTCTAAAAAAGTTCAAACTTATAATAAGGCTTTGATGACTATGGGTCTTGATCCGATAGAAGAAGGTTTTTAATTATAAATTAAAACTGCCATACGGCGTAACGCAACAAGCGTAGACATTTTCAAGGAGATAATAAAATGACTAATATTGTTGCTGTTACTCGTCTACCTGATCAGTCTCAGGTTGCAGGGTATGACAAAAAGCTCCGTATGAGAGCGCATCTGAAGGACATCTATGTGAACCTTCAGGGGTTGTACAAACGTGACAACCAGACTATTCCCAATGCCATTTACATGAAAGTAAATGAAGCAACGAAGGGAACCAACAACGTGACCATCACGATGAAACTGCCTCTGACCGGAGACCCGGTAACTGGTAATGACAGACTGACCGGGAATGAAGAAATTCCAGAGACCAAGGCTGGAACCATCTACAGGAACAACTACAAGAAGGCTGTTTCCGTGGAAGAGTACGGTGTTCGTCATCTGGATCAGGTTGATTATGGGCTGTACAAACAGCACATCGCCGACTTGGGCCTGTGGGCTCAGCAGTACAAAGGTCTGAGAATTCGTCAGGCTGGGCTGGAAACTTATGCTTCCAACCTTTGGGATGGTGACACATCCACAGTCTGCACTGCTCAGTGGAACCCTCATTTCTACGTTCAGGGGGCATCTGATTCTGAACAGCCAGCATACGACACCACGAATGCAACATATGCGAGTAATATTGTTGCTTCGATGATTGCCGCTGGTGGAGCAGGGACGCTGACCCCGACCAACGCTCAGATCATGACCTACAGGTTCATGAACAAGCTGGCCATGAAAGCTCTGGATGAAAAGATTTGGACTCTCGATATTGGCGGAAATGATGCTTATATCCTGACTGTTAGTCCTCTTCAGGCATCCATCTTCTCAGACCCCACGTTTGCTTCCACTACTGGTGGTGCTGTGTGGAAGGATATCACTCAGTTAAGTGAAAAGGTTCAGAACTGGTACAATATGCTGGGATGTTTCAAAACATCAATCGGTGTTGACATTTATGTGGTTGTTGACCACAAATGCCCGACTCTGCTCCCCAGCGGAACTGCCGCACCTTATTCTCTGTCTGCTGGCTACGTATGGCCGGGAGACCGTGACCTCCGTAGTCGCAGTAGTGCGAATACCAGAGACGCAGGGATGCTCTGGGGCAAAGGTGGTTTGGTAGAATGGGAACCCGAACCCCTTCACTTCGTCAAACAGGACGAGGACTATTTCCGTATCATGGGACACGGAATAGCTGGTGTGAGTGGTATTCAGCAGTTACACTTCGACCAAGAAACCCCTAATGCTACCTCTAAGGAGTATTATGGTTCAATGGTTGTGGTATTCGGAAGAATAACTTACTAGACCTTTACAAATAAAACTGTACGTTGGGGGGTATATATACCTCCCAACCTACGCAACCGAAAAGAGGTAAAAAAATGAGTCAGTCATTAGACGAAAGAGAAAATGATCAGAGGTTCGCCGCTGAAGAAGAAGGTTTTAAGTTTATTAAAATCATTTTAAGTAAGAAGCGAGTAGCTGGTATACAGAAGCAACTTCATATCCACGGAGTAAAGGCTCTCAACGCCTATTCAAAAGGAAAAAATGATGAGGGTATTGAGGAGTTTGAATTTGAGAGAACCAGTGGGATAATCAAATTTAAAAGAGATCGCAGGGCTCGTGCCTATGTTGGATATCTGTGGGATGATGATGAAAGGGGTTATTACTCAAGGAAGGGTTTTAACAGAGATTTTCTCGCTACTCATTTAGAAACGGGTGACTTTATCATTAAGGATGAGACTGTTCTGGAAGATGTTAAGAAACGTCTTGAAAAGATAAAGAAAGTTCTCGCCGTCAAATCTGAGGAAGAAGCGAAAGAAGTTATCCAGTTATCCGATAAGGATGATATTGATGACATCGAAGAGCAGATTAAGTTCCTCAGTGCTAAGAAAGAAATGATTAAGAAAAAAAACGAATTAAAAGTTCCGAAACGTTCAGCAAAAAGAGGCCCAACCCATCCTGCCACGAAGGAAAAAATTGCTCAGCGGATGGAAGAAAATAAGAGCGAGCCGGAACTTCAGGAGGCTTAATGCCAACTACAACAGAGATAGTCAATTGGGTTAAACAGACGGCACCCGGATGGAATAGGGTTGGTGAACTGGGTATTTTGGAGGTCATGAATGAAGTCCAGAATATGCTTATGCAACAGGAATCTCAGCAACAGATAATTTACGTTGATGACGATTTCCCCCTTTTGGTTACTCAGGATGAAGTATATGAATACGACATCGACACAACTAACGTGCCAACCCTTCCGTCAGGTGATGCTGTCTGGAGGGTTGGTATGGTTCTGCTTAAAGTCCCGATTAACGAAGCTCTTCGTGTAGTAATCTTAGGAGAGTACGGACTTGGCCCTGAAGTTAAGGGGCCGATTGATAAGTATCGTTTTAATGGGAAAGAGTATTTCAGGTTTCAACAGGTATCCTCAGTAGATTCAAATTATTCTGATAAGGCAAAAGTCAGGTTCTCAATAAACCCCGGCGATACTACTGATGATTTTTACGTTTTAATGTACAAGGGGTGTACCCAACTTACTTCAGAGACTGTTGCACTGAGTATTCCTGAGAGATTACACATAAGAATATTCATGCCAGCAGTGGTAAAATTTATAGAGGCTCTGCAAAATAACACATGGGATAAAGCTGTAGAAACGATGGAAAACGTCTATATGAGGCGTATGGCAAGTGAATTAAACGCTGGAGAGCAGGGAATATCGCATAGTGTGCAAAGAAGAAGGATATGAGGTTTTTAAAGCACCCAGAAGGCAAAGAAGAATTCCCAACCATTCCTTGGGAACAGCGTAATTTTACGTCATTATATAAAGATGCCCCTGCATCTACAATCCCCAATACTGCTGTAGCAGAGGCTCGAAACGCCCTCCTTTTTGGAGAACGCTTTCGTGGTAGACCCGGAACAAGAGTTTTTGATTTAGCTTTACCGATAAAACTTCTTGATATAAATGAAGGGGCTAGTGATTTAAGGTCTGATTATGAATTAACGAAGTCTGGAACCACAGTTACCATCGACAACTCTCCCGGCCAAAACTTTGTTGCTGGGGATGCTGGAAGTTATATCGTATGGCCCGATGGTGTTCATGACCTGATTGTAAGTTTCACCAGTGCTACTGAAGTTGAGGTGTTTGATGACACCGCCAACTCAGCGGCAGACCCAGATTTTGCCGCAATAAGGGGAAAGGTTAATGCTTGGACAAAGTTTGAGAAAAGTGAATACGTTTTCATTCACATTGATAATAGGGTTTTTTATTCTGATTATCAGTTTTCGGCTTGGACTGAGGTAATAAACAAATCTGGTTCTGTACTTGGAACCCCTTCTGGCTATTATCCTGCTGACAGTAAATCGAGTTTTGATATTTATGATGAATACATTTATCTGTTTACTTCTAATGGTCACTTTAAAATAGATACAAACACAACCCCTCCTGAGATGGTTTGTATTAATACAGTAATACCTCCTAACACAATAAATCTCGATACAGAGAATTACACTATAAGTGAAACTGAGACTGATGTTTTGAAGTTTGGTAGGAGATATCTCTTTTCAATGTCCAGACAGGTAGGCTCTGGGATTGATGATCGCAGTAGTAACCGCATATTAAAAGAGACGGGAACTAATGCCTATGGTGCAGATAGGGATTATATTGATTGGGAGGCAATGTACAAATCTGTACCATTTGAGCCCATTTTAAAGGTACAGGCCCGGACAGTTCGATAGTTATAGGTAGTCCCGGTGTCCCTGCTGGATTGGAAACGACAGCACCAACGACAATTCTTTCTGATTGGAAGCTGGTTACTGATGGGGCGTTTGGCCTTACTTATGAAAAGAAGGTTGATGGTTCTACAGAAACGAGACAGGTTGTCTGTGATTTTGAGAACATCAAAACATGGGATGATATTGCGACAGTTATCGAAGACGCAATAACAGCAACTTTTAAAGAATTTGGTACAACAATTTGCACATATGATGGTGATTCTGGGAAGTTTTCCATTTATCCTTCAGAGTCTGATTATAAGATATCAGCCAGCAGTGCCGGAACGGCTGGGACTGTAGACCTTAATGTTGCCGCTTATCTCGATTGGTCTTTTTTTAAGAATGTCATTTATTGTGGACTTCTCGGTTCATCAACCAGCAACGCCCTTCAGGTTCCAAGTGGTCAGGTTGGGTGGACTCATTATTCTCTTTATTCAACTCTTACTTTAGGGGCTGATAATGAGGGACAAAATGAAGAGCGATATGTCTGGCAGAAGGATATTCCGGTAGTAAAAGTATTTAGAATCAATACTGATTCTGATAATAGTTTGGCTGTTGCAAGTTCCGATTCGTATGACATTGAAGCATACGACACCCTTTCTTCAATTGTTACTGAAAGTGGGGACGGAGTGATAAGTGGTCAGAGATATGTTGACGCTAACATAACAGCAAACCCAGCAGTAGACAAGGGTGTGGAGGCTCGTTGGGATACCAATGTCGGCTTCTGACACTGAATTTTTTAGGGCTGGTTATACTTGTTCGATATCTGATACAACCAATTATGATGGTGATTATACAATTTGCTTCTCAAACAGCAACAGAGATTGTAATTACTGCGACCTATGTCGCCGAAGTGTTTGCTGGTACTGAGGTGGTTTGGACTGACTATAATTATTCGTATACAGGAAGTATTTCGGCAAGTCAGAGTGATATTGCGGCCTGTATTGGTGCGAGTAAGATATTAAAGGCAACTGTTGCTGCTGGTGAGGTTACAAGAACCTCTGGTGATGTTTTCACTTCAGCAGATATAGGAAAGATATTGTTCTTCGAGGACGGAGATTATGCTACCATAATCCGTTATGAAGATGCCGACCATGTCGATATTGCCGAGAGTTATAT
>CALNYY010000022.1:0-3615 GCA_942490835.1 uncultured Saprospiraceae bacterium | reverse complement strand
TAACGCTACGCTCAGGGGCGTCAAAAAGTGGAGCGAGGAACGAGCGCAGCTTTTGTTATGAGGTTGCTCCCTTACAATGTTTTTGATGATTCAACTTCAATACACTGAATTCCTTTAATTTTCTTTATATTGCTTTGGCTCGAGAACAATACCTACACTATACCCTTGCTCTCGTAAGAGCTACATAGAACAGCTCTTGATATTCCTTTAAGTTCATTCTCAGGCGAGCTACTGAGATATGAACGTCGGGCGCCAGGGGATATGGAAATTAAGACTCTATCAAAAAGTTAATCCCAAAATTTTTGATTTTCCAAAGTTAATACAGGGTAGTCAAGCACTTACCTGTGTCTAAATGGGTGTCTGTTGCTTACGGAAGGTGGTACTCTTCCAAATATGAGTCGGCATGAAGTTTATCAACGATAATAATTCCATCGTGTCCTGTTACGGCGTCGTTTCCGGAGGTGGATTCTGGCAAATCAGGGTAAAGTGTATTTGAATATTCACATATCTGCGGTGAGCAACGATGATTAACCATTAATGATTTATCGTCAGTATCTATCTTCATTGTGTCATCGGAAAAGAAGTTAACTATTTCGGACTTTTTGAACTTTGCATTTTTCTGCGCATTGTTTGTCGAGTAGGTTGCTTGTCGAGGGTCGCCTACCAGTAATATACTTGACTGGCAATTGAATAGATCTTTTAGTATCTCCAAGTCATACCCAGCCAAATCTTGGACTTCATCGATAAATATATTGTCAAAACATTTCGATAATCGGTCGATTACTTTTCCTCCTGAATCTTTGTTACACCGAATCACAAACTTTGCTAACTTGTCGGAATATATCTTACCGCTCTTTGAAAAATAGAATTCATAGGGGTTTTTAGCTTCACCCCAATAGAACTTTTTACCGTCTTCTGTTTCATGTCGTAAACCTGATTTACCGCTTACGAGAATCAAGCCTGTAATCTCAGTGTCAATGACATAATCTTGATAAGGCTTGGCTCCGTGTTTGATTAAGAAAGAAAACCATGTCTGTATTGTGATGCGTTGTTGTCAGGAATATAACCGCCACTTTCTTCAACCAGTTTGTTTTTTATTTCCGCTTCACAAGCTTCTGTGAAGGTAGTAATAAGCACTGTCTCACCAGCATTGGCTTTCTCGATTGATCTTTCAACAAGTGCGGTTGTCTTGCCAGATCCAGCAGAGGCTATGATTAATTCATTCGCCATCACTAATAGCCTCAGTGATGTAGCCTGGGTAGGTTATTTCCTCGGCACTGTCATAAATCTTTAATGCACAATCTGTTTTGTTTGACTTCATATGCTTATGGAGGTCATCAATATCAGCATAATTAACACCAAGTATTTTATTCGTGTGTTCCAATCCGTTTGCTTTCAAGAACTTTTGGTTCAAGGGTGTTGTAGTTGAATTTGCTATCTCCAATCATCAACTCTCCAGTATCAATAACAGTATCATAATGTATTGTTATATTAGGCTTGGCATTGTCACCCACATAGTCTTTATATTTTTTCAAGAGAGCGTCGGTATTTCCGTCATTGTCCGTGACAACACAAACCCTTTGAGAAATCTTGTCGGCTATTTCGAGGAACCGTAAAAATGACACCCCAACAGAAATAATATCAACACGGTCTTCAATGGGTAGCTTCCCGCCATTATCCGTCATATAAGCTTTTTGAAGAACAAGTTCGTCCGAGTCGCCTTCAACCAAAATTGCTTTATCACATAAGATTAGCCTGAGAGTGTCATATCCCTGTATTTTTTCAAAGAAAGCTTTTGTTGCCGGAGACAAACCGTCCATTTTCACTGCTTTTCTATCATTTAACAAAGTAAGACTGTCCAGCCCTCACCAGCTTATTAGCCACAAAGCTACTATGAGTAGTTACGATAATTTGCTTCTCACCACAACGTGCTTTAACTAAATGAATTAACTGATTTAACTTACTGTGGGATAGATGGTTTTCAGGCTCTTCCAACAGGATCACATTGGCTTCTTTGGACTTGTTGTGAGCTAAGGCAAGATTTGTTTTTATAATGCTTTGCTCACCTTTACCTATGTAATGAAATGGTATGTCTTCGAGGTAAGTGGTTAAACTACTTTCCCAAGCATTTTTAGATGACAGATCGACTGATATGGTGACTTTTTTGTCTGTTACCTTTGAGGCAGTGGTTAGTTTATCGTTTATTGCTTGAATGGACTTATTGTCCATAAAGTTTTCTTTCATCTCTCGGTGTGACTGAGATATGTTGACTATTTCTTCTGAAGTTAAAAGCTCTTTTACAATTCTGTTGATATAGACATCGGATCCATTAGAAAACTTCGTGCTTGATGAGTCGATAAAAGCAGATTTTAAAGGAATATTCCTTGCAGTAATTGGATCTCTTGAAAATCCTTTCCAAACGATATGGTAATACTCAATCGGAAGGGTTTTTAGATCACCAGCTTTGATAAGTTCTTCATAGACAGGCTTGTATGAACCATCGAACTCAACTTTTAAAAATACACCGCTACAATCAGCGCCACTTGTATTCTTAGTTCCCTTTAGAAACGGTCTTTCCTCTCCTTTGAGATATAGCTCTATTAATATACTTGGGGGAAGTAAGGGTTTATCCGTGGCAAGGCTCGCCAGGTATTCTTCGACAGCAATATTGTTAAACAAATACTGGCTTAATTCATTTCGTAAATAGCGGCCATTATACAGACCGGTGAGGGATAGATTGATAGCTTCAAGTATGGTGGATTTCCCAGACTCATTGTCACCGACAATGATATTTAGACCACTATTTAGAGGTAGGGTAAACCGGTCCTTAAACCCTTTGAAATTCTCTATTACAATCTTATCAATAACCACATCAGTTCCTTTGGCATTGGTATTTTATCCAATGTTTAAAGTTTTAATGGGAGTTCCGTAGACAGTTAACTTAATTCAATGTCCGTACTTAGTCGATAACAAGAACAATCGTTTACCATGCTTTGAAATAGAAAAATATCTTCTTTGGGCGAACGCAGTTTTTCGGAAAGACATAACGCATGGCTATGCCGACCCAAAAAGCTGATAGGAGCGGCGGTTGAAGTTATGAAAGACGTCGCCAGCTTTTTTGGGGTCGGCCATAAGCCAATTGTTAGCATTTACTATTTATTTCCAGCATTTTTTTCACCTGTTAAGTAAGCCAATGTCCCTGTGACTGCTGCTGTGATAATTGGGCCAATTATAACCCAAATATCTTTTCCGCTATCAGGTGATTTAAAGAATATTGCGCCTCCAAAAATGCTTAAAATTGAACAAACAGCACCAACAAACCATAAAACACCGATTTTTACTTTTATATCTCCATATGCTTTGATTTGAGCAGGTGTTCTGGGTTTACGTGCCGCCTCCAACGTTTGAGCATATATTTGCTCCATTGTTGGTTGTTGCGATGAACTCGCTTGTGGCTGTTGAATTGAAGTAGAGTTCGTTGACATTACAAAACTCCTTTCAATTCGTTATCAAAATATTGATGTTTATTCTCTTCGATGAATTTTGTGAGTTGCTTATGTGTTATACACTCTTCAGTAGGAACATTGTTTATATCACGCTGAATTATAATACCTT
>CALNYY010000021.1:0-14645 GCA_942490835.1 uncultured Saprospiraceae bacterium | reverse complement strand
CGGTGGTGTGTGACGCAACAAGACTGGTGGCAGGATTACCTATCGTAAAGAATTCGATTCGATCAAAGAGCTGGTCAATTTCAAGAAAAAGAAAAAGAAAAAAGATTGACCGCTCCCTGATATTCACAACAAACTTGTCTTTACTGTGTTTCTTCCAAAGTTTGCACTTTTACAAATTATTATAGTGCGTAAAAGCTTCGAATCATCTTTCTTAGGAACGAGGGATTAATAAAACACACCTCTTTACTTGTTCTTTTTGCCTCGTTCCTTAAACACAACTGTGCTTCAAATATTTTTATGAAAAAAGCAAAAACGCTCGGAGAGTTAAAAGCATCGGGATATAAATCACGATCTATTAAAGATGAATTGCGGGAGAATCTAATCCAAAAGCTCCAGAAAAAGGAAAAAGTATTTGAAGGCATTTACGGATTTGAAGATACGGTAATCCCAGATGTTGAAAGGGCTATTCTTTCCCGCCATAATATCGTTCTTCTTGGATTGAGAGGGCAAGCTAAAACACGTATTGCAAGATTGCTCGTGAATCTGCTCGATGAGTATATGCCAATCATTAAAGGTAGTGAAATAAATGATGATCCTATCAACCCCATCAGTCGATATGCGAGAGATATAATTAAGGATAAAGGGGACGATACTCCTATTGATTGGGTACACCGAAACGATAGATATGTTGAAAAACTGGCGACCCCCGATGTTAGTATTGCTGATCTTGTAGGTGATATTGATCCTATTAAAGCAGCTACATTAAAATTAGCCTATGCCGACGAACGGGTTCTGCACTTCGGATTAATTCCTCGTGCTCATCGAAGCATTTTTGTGATCAATGAATTGCCTGACCTTCAAGCAAGAATCCAGGTTTCACTATTCAATATTTTGCAAGAAGGCGATATGCAAATTAGAGGCTTTAAACTTCGTTTGCCGCTCGATATTCAGTTTATGTTCACCGCCAATCCTGAAGATTACACTAATAGAGGTAGTATAATTACTCCGCTTAAAGACCGTATTGAAAGCCAAATTTTGACCCACTACCCTCGCAGTATTGCTATTGCAAAAAATATTACCCAACAAGAGGCGTCTTTGACCAGTGACCAAAAGAAAAAAGTAGATGTGCCCGAGTTGCTGCAGACATTATTGGAGCAGGTTTCTTTTTGTGCCCGTGAGAGTGAATTGATTGATGAAAAAAGTGGAGTATCTGCTCGATTGAGTATTTCTGCATATGAAAACCTCGTGAGCACCGCAGAACGCCGAATGCTGGTTAATGGCGAAAAAAACACCTCAGCGAGGATCACAGACTTTTGGGGCATAGTGCCTGCCATCACAGGTAAGGTAGAATTGGTTTATGAGGGGGAGCAAGAAGGGCCTTATGCTGTCGCACTTAGTTTGGTTGGTGCAGCAGTCAAAAAAATATTTCTCGAGCATTTCCCAAATCCAGACAAAAAGCACCGTGATGAAAGTCGGGATCCTTATGGTATTATAAAGGCGTGGTTTAGCGGAGGGAATAAGGTCGATTTATTGACTGATGCAACTGATCAAGAATATAGCAAGGAACTGCGCAAAGTCGCTGGTTTACAAAAACTGGTAGCATCATTCGGGATTCCAAAGAAGGATGAATTAGTCTTCATGGAATTGATGCTTTTTGGCCTGTCTGAGTATAGTGTAATTGGCAAAAATCTTGTCGAGGCTACTATGACCTTTGAAGACAGTTTGGCTGGGATGTTTGACTCGGACGACGAGGATGGGTTTTGATATTCAGGTGTCAGGTGTCAGGTGTCAGGTGTCAGGTAAAATAGTTATTGATCAACTTTAATTTTTGATAATGAAAAAGCTAATTTTTGTCCTTTGCTTATTTTCAAATTTCTTGACTGCCCAAGATTCTGAAACAACTTATGCCGAAACAATTGAACAGCATCGAGACGCCTATAAACAGGATTTCCTTAAAAATCAACGTGCTCCATTGAAACAAGAGGACTTGGCTTTTTTGCGCTTTTATGATGCAAATGAAAAATACAAGGTTACCTGTAGCTTCAAGTTAACACCTGATGAAAAACCGTTTGAACTCCCAACCTTTAGCGGCATCACTAAACCATATAGAAAATATGGAGAGCTTTCCTTTGAAATAGATGGCCAACCTCACCAATTGGCTGTTTACCAGAGTTTGCGATTGATAAATATGCCTCAATATAAAGACCATTTATTCCTTCCATTTCGTGACCTCTCCAATGACGAAACCACCTATGGCGGAGGCAGATATATTGATTTAACAATTTCAGAAATTCAAGCGGAGGAGATTATCCTTGATTTTAATAAATGTTATAATCCTTGGTGCGGATATTCTGATGGGTATAACTGCCCAATTCCTCCTACTGAAAACCATTTGGAAGTCGCCATACATGCAGGTGAGAAGACTTTTGCGGGTGAGAAAAAGCACAAGTAATCCATTGGTATTGACGAAAAATTCAAAAGATCAGATGGGTCGGGTGGTTCGATTTGCATTCCCACCAAAACGAATTGTTTCTCTTGTACCTTCACAAACAGAACTCTTGTTTGATCTTGGCCTCGATGATGAAATCGTCGGCATCACTAAATTTTGTGTACACCCAAAAAACAAATGGCAGGAAAAACCAAAAGTAGGTGGAACAAAGAAAATTCATATAGACAGGATTCGTGAATTAAATCCAGACTTGATAATTGGCAATAAAGAGGAAAATGAACAGGAAATGATCGTGGGATTAGAAAAGGAATTCCCTGTGTGGATGAGCGATATCAACTCTTTGGAAGATGCTCTTGGAATGATTGAAGAAATTGGAAAAATTGTAAATAGAATTGAACAAGCGGTAGAATTAAAAGATAAGATTGTCACAGCATTCCAGGATTTATCCAAATCAAAAAGAAGCTTGGGTAATAAATCAGCTGCATATTTTATTTGGCGTCGACCATATATGGTTGCGGCAAAAAATACTTTCATTAATACAATGATGCAGAAAGCTGGATTCATTAATGTTTTTGCTGATAAAACAAGATATCCGGAGGTAACGTTGGAAGAGGTAGCAAAACGAAATCCAGATGTTATTATGCTATCGTCCGAACCTTACCCTTTTTCCGAACAACATTTCGATGAAATAAGAACCATTTGTCAGCAGGCAAACGTAACACTCGTTGATGGAGAATATTTCTCTTGGTATGGTAGTCGAATGTTGGATGCAGCAAGCTATTTTTCTAAATTACACGCTTCACTTTAAAAAAGGAATCCCTTCGGGGTAACGAGTTATGAAAAAAATAATCCCTTTACTGATCCTTCTTCTCTCTTTCGCTAATATCAAAGCTCAATCAATTGCTTTTAATGAGACCACAGATTTCATTGTTCAATTAAGTGAATCCGAGACTATTTCCAGCTTTTTGAAAAAAAATGAAGGCCTTTTCGAACGGTTTTTCCTTTCTCACAAATCACTTTCAACCAATTTTGGTATTTATCTTTTTTCATTTTCTCAAATAGAAAATCAGGACGATTTTTTACTTCAGTTAAAAAATGCAGCGGGAGTCAAACATGCTCAACTGGACAGCCCTATCGAGATCAGAAGTACTATTCCAAATGATCCACTTTGGCCCGGCCAATGGCATTTTGAGCAAATTGGTTTGGACGATGTATGGGATGTAACTACTGGTGGCTCAACAGCTAACGGAGATGAAATTGTGGTAGCAGTGCTGGATAGTGGGTTCGATCTCACTCACGAAGATTTGGAAGGAAATATTTGGGAAAATAAATTAGAGGCGCAAGGCTTGTCAAATTTTGATGACGATGGCAATGGTTTTAAGGATGATATCAACGGTTGGAATTTTATAAATGATACTCCAACACTGAGCGTTACAGGCCATGGCACAAGCGTAAGTGGGATCATTGGCGCAAATGGAGACAATAGTCTTGGAATAACAGGTGTCAACTGGGATGTAAAAATGATGTTTCTTACGATCGATTTAGTAAGCGAAGTAATTGCTGCTTTTGACTACATAATTTATCAACGAGAACTTTATAATAATACAGCAGGAGAAGAAGGTACTTTTATTGTAGTCACGAATGGTTCTTTTGGAAAAAACGCCGTTTTCTGTGCTGAAGAACCAATGTGGGGGGAAATGTATGATAAACTCGGTGAGGTAGGCGTGTTGAGCGTAGCTGCCACTGCCAATGAAAACTGGGATGTTGATGAAGTCGGTGATATGCCAACAACCTGTACCAGTGATTTCCTAATTACTGTCACAGCAACAGATATGGATGATGTTCGAGCTTCAAATGCAGCCTTTGGTCCTACTTCAATTGATGTAGCTGCTCCTGGCAGGAATATTTCGGCACTTACTCTTCAGGATAAATACACCAATTCATTTGGAGGCACATCTTCTTCCTGTCCACACGTTACTGGTGCTATTGCACTGCTTTATAGTTTACCTTGCGTCGATCTTGCTGATTTGGCATTGAGTGATCCCGCTGGAACAGCATTATTGATGAAACGAGCTATTCTTGAAAGTGTGCTGCCTCTTCCTAGTTTACAAGGCAAAATAATGACAGGAGGAAGAATGGATGTTTATGAAAGCATGAAATATTTACATGCCTTTTGCATTGCTGAAGAAGAAGAAAGACAGACTTTTGGCTTCAAAGAAATCTATCTCACAGAAAAAGATTTCATCAGAATCTACCCAAACCCAGTATCACATCAACTGCAAATAGATTACAGCAATGAAGACTTTTCGGATTTCTCTATTAGGGTCTTTAATTCTTTAGGACAAGAAATGGAAGTTCAACGAACACAGTTTACAACACCATTTGCAAAACAAACCTTTGATTTGGATGTAAGTGACTGGGCGGCAGGCACTTATTTTATAACGATCAATGGAACAGATAAAGATTTAACTACAACCTTTGTGAAGATATAGAAGAAGAAGTTCCTTGTGGAAAAAACATCTTTAACTTTTTCTATCAAATTATTTTTCTTTACTACCCAAACTCTTATTTTTGCAGCCGATTTTCGCCAGAGGTTTCTTTTTTGGTGAAATTTAGTTCTTTTAAGTGACTTATAGCTAAGGAAATTTTGAACAAACTCACCCTTGTCACGTAATGGAGTTTACTCCATGGATGACAATATTATTTTAGTTCATCTTCCTAAATTGGCTCCGTAGCTCAATTGGATAGAGCGTCTGACTACGGATCAGAAGGTTAGGGGTTCGACTCCTCTCGGAGTCACTTATTTAGTTTAAAGAGTTTGAAGTAATTGAGTTTTGCGTAAATGTTCTCAAAATTCAAAACTTAGAACTCAAAACTTATTTTATCATGTCTAGAGTTTGTGAATTGACTGGAAAACGTCCGATTACTGGGAACAAAGTTTCTCACTCAAACAGGAAAACGAAGCGTCGGTTTTTGCCGAACTTGTTCAAGAAGCGCTTTTTTATTCCTGAAACGGGTGCATGGATTACTTTGAAAGTTTCGGGCTCTGCCTTGCGTTCTATTGATCGTATGGGCATTTATGCTTACATCAAAAAGCAACAATCCAAAGGGAAAGCTTTGGATGTAAAAATTTAATCAAGATTAAACATCCTTAAACGATGGCAAAGAAAAGTAAAGGAAATCGCCTTCAGATTATACTTGAATGTACTGAACAAAAAGGCACTGGTGTTGCTGGTATGTCCCGTTATGTGACTCAAAAAAACCGTAAAAACACACCAGAACGCCTCGAACTGAAGAAGTACAACCCATTCCTTAAAAAAATGACTGTTCACAAAGAGATCAAATAATTATTTGAACTTCTTAAATGGTCTGATGTTTGGGTATCAAATTAAGAATCTTTAAAACAAAATATCATGGCAAAAGTATCGAAGAACGCAAGGGTTGCCCAACGTGCTGCAAACGCAGGATCCGGTCGTGATCACGTGAAAGTGATAAAAAGCGTAAAAGATCCTAAAACGGGCAAATACACTTATAAAGAAGTGATGATCCACAAAGACAAGGTAAAAGACTTTTTTGCCAATAAGTGATACCACTTCCAATTAGCTACATGCTCGAAGGCTTTTCTTAATCTCGATTTAAGGAAAGCCTTTGTTATTTTTGCCAAAACCAATATATCAATCAACTTTCTCCCAACTTCTGAATACCATCTCACATGAGTTTTTTCAATAAATTTTTTACAAAAAAGAAAGAAGAAGACCTAGAAAAAGGACTCGAAAAAACAAAGTCAGGATTCTTTGATAAACTAACTAAAGCAGTTGCTGGCAAGTCAACAGTTGATGTCGAAGTGCTGGATGAACTTGAATCTATACTCATCGCATCTGATGTAGGTCTTGATACAACAGTCAAGATCATAGACCGGATCGAAGAACGGGTGAAGCAAGACAAATACGTGAACACCAGTGAGTTAGATGAATTGATGCGGAACGAGATTGTAAAACTGCTTGAGGAGAACAACACAGAAGACCAAGAAGATTTTGATGCTCCTTCCGATAAGGTGCCCTATATACTTTTGGTAGTAGGCGTAAATGGAGTAGGGAAAACGACCACTATTGGCAAGCTTGCCTATCAGTTAAAACAAAAAGGAAAAAAGGTGGTTATCGGTGCAGGTGACACATTCCGTGCGGCGGCTGTTGACCAGTTGAAAATATGGTCGGAGCGAGTCGGTTGTGAATTCTATTCAAAAGGCATGAATACAGACCCTGCTGCGGTAGCATACGAAACTGTAGACTTTGCTATCCAAAATAACTGCGATGTCGCCATCATTGACACAGCAGGCCGCTTACATACCAAAATCAACCTTATGAATGAATTGACCAAAATCAAACGGTCAGCCAGTAAGCGCCTGGAAGGTTCACCGCACGATGTTTTACTTGTGTTGGACGCAACTACTGGGCAAAATGCGATAGAACAAGCCAAACACTTCACTAATGCAACAGAAGTTTCATGTCTCGCTCTTACCAAACTTGACGGTACTGCAAAAGGCGGTGTTGCCATCGGCATTTCCGATCAGTTTAAAATTCCGATCAAATACATTGGAATTGGTGAAGGAATTGAACAGCTCCAAGTTTTCAACAAAAGAGCATTTGTGGAATCGCTGTTTAAAAAATAAAGCCATTGGAATCCTGCAATTTTCTCCAATAAATGAATTACCCTCGGTTCATAGTCATAGAAGGCCTTGATGGCTCAGGCAAATCGACTGCTGCCAAACGGTTGGCTGAAGTGCTTGAAAAGAAGCATGGTAAAAAGGTTTTATCGACCTACGAACCCAACAACCCAAGCTGCGGAGGCGACTACATCCGGGATGTATTGACAAAAAAAATCACTCGATTTACTCCAAGAACGCTTGCCCTTGCCTTCGCTGCCAATCGCCTCGATCATGGGGATCGAATTATTCAACCATTTTTGGAGAAAGGCGACGATCATATTGTAATCTGCGATCGTTATTACTTTTCGTCTCTTGTTTATCAAAGTGACGAATCTTTCCCTTTTTCCGCTGTCATGCAACTGAACGAACTTGCCAGAAAGCCAGACATCATTCTCTTTTTGAATGTAAGCAATGATGTTTGCTTCCAACGAATAAATAAGCGCAACCAACCGCTGGAATTGTTTGAGGAAAACATGGAAGAAACCCGCCGCAAATATTTCGCAGCAATAGAGTTTTTAAGGAAAGAAAGAAATGAAAATATTGTGGAGATAAATGGGGATGGTACAGTCGAGGAGACGGTGATTCAGATGGTAAAAGCTTTGGATTTTTTGCTGTAGGGGAGATTCATGAATCTCCCCTACAGCAAAAAATTCCACACAATATCAATACCCTCCATAATACCTTCGCAGAAACCACTCCATTGAAAGCAAGCCCATTATTAGGAAGAAAATCCATTTTACATTGATGATGGATCGGGTACGGGTCGAGGAATAAATGATCGGCTTGATGTCTTTAGCCATCAACGCAGTTCCCAGCTCCGCTAATTGGGTTGGGTAAAACAATTTGCCACCATATTCCCTGCTCATATTTCTCAATAAGGAATGATCCGCTGTAGTTTCATACAATTCCAATTGAATAGGCTGGACTGTAAACTGGCCATTGTACTCTAAGCTTTGCCCATTATAATTGACACTCCCTTTAAATCGATAGCTACCGACTGGTAAAACCCCAGCCGAAAGTGTATAGGCATTTACCGTCCTATTGAAAGTAAAATTAAAATCCCTGCCATCTGGATTTGTGATGGTCAAGCTAACATCTGGCGTGTTGATGAGTTCGTAACTTTCATTATAGAGTTCTGCATCAAATATGACTGGCTCGTTTTCATCGAATATATTTTTGCTCAAAGAAATTCGAAAACGGCGCTTATCTGATTTCAAGGTTGCATACTGAAAATTCTTACCGATCAGTTCCTCAAAAATGTTGTGATTCTGGTGTTGTAAATAATCAAACAGCCGCCAGCGCCAAAGTCCTTCCGCCGCCAATATTGCCATTTTTACTTCATTCTCTTCACCAAAAACCAGCAACGGGTATTTGGTATCCACCTTTCCTATCCGTTGATACAGAAGGACTTGAGCATCTCCACGTACCTTAAAATCACCAAATGGGGCAGTCAATGGATTAAATGTAGGCAGGTTGTTTCGAAGGTCGTCATCTATCGTAAACAGGTTAAAATCATTGCTGAAGATACCTTGTACGTCATTGGTATTGCTGATGTCGCCCTGAATGGTCAATAATGGTTGAACTGAATTGAACCGAGTCAAATTCGTTTGAGTACCAACAATGAACATTCTCGGGATTTTGCGGGCATTCAATTCATTTATTAACCCAGCAATATCATTTTGCTGGCTTGGCAGGTTATGCAGAACCACAAAGTCGAAATCTGCAATCTTTGCTTTTAGTTTACTGGCGTAGTCAACCGTTATCTGATAATTTTTATTCTTCTCAAGTACTTGTCGTAATGCAGAAATATCAGGGTGCGGAGAATTTGCAAGAACCAAGAGTTTTTGACGAGCATCCAGTACATCTACAAAAAATTCTTTTGCATTGTTACCAGTACTTGCCTCATCCGCTATTCGAGATAGAGACACACGGTACCTCTGGACACCACTTTCGTCAGCATTCAACACGACTTCTTTTGTGGTGAAGAAATCATTTTTATCAATCGAAATTGGAATGACCTGAATTTTACGGGCTTCCGTTCCAACCATTTTTGAAACAGTAAGTGTCGTATTACTGCCAGCAGCATTTCGTGAAGCAACGTCTATTTGAACACTAAATTTATCTCCCAAATAGGCAATCTCATTATGAAAAACCCGCTTGAGTACCAAATCCTTTTTCAGTGTCGTGTCGCCCAATGCAACAGTGAATACAGGCACATTCAGTTTTGTTCCAGCATAAATCGGGTTGCTTCCTTCATTGTAAATTCCATCGGAAGCCAATACAACTGCTCCAAGGTTTTGATTGCCATATATATCGTTGATATCTGTTACAACCTTTGATAGATTAGAAACTTTATCGGTCAGTTCAAAATCCACCCCATCCCGGACTTCACTACCAAACGCTAATGCTTTAACTTCAAATTTTTCTTCTAAACTATTTTTTAATTCTTCCCAATTCGATCTGTATGTTGCCAGTTCATCCGCTCCAAAAGCAGTACCTACAGATTCAGATTGATCCTGGGCAAGCACAATGACAGGCTTTTTTGTTTCAGTAAATAAGGATTTCAACAAAGGTTTTAATAACAGAAAGGCAAGAAGGGTAACCGCTAAAAACCGAATGACAGAAAGGAGTTTGGGCAAGTTCGGATATTGCTCTGTAAATGTTCGATCTTTATAATATAGTCCCATCGCATAGGCCAAGCCACAAAGCACACACAACAAAACATACCAAGCCGGGTATTGAAAACTAAGATTTTCCATCTATTCCAGTTCGTGGTTTTTTATGAGCTGGTCTATTTTTCGGGTTTGAGGGAAGAACAGATCAGCTTCAAACGGAGGCCAGGGCATTAAATAATCCCTGGTTTTGTAAAGTTTGCAAATGTCTGAAAACACTTGCTATGGTCAAAGGGTTTATGTACAAGTATCGATACAACGATTAATATGGCAGTATTAATACCAACACACCGAGAAAGAACGGTGATATAGCTATGTCGTTGCTTTTTTTGCAAACTTTTTGCAACAGACGGTTAGAATAGCGTTAAATCAAAGTTTGACAATCTACTTTCACTTAATTTCGTTGTCTTTTTAGAAAATACAAATTCCCAGTTTATGTTTAAGAAATCACTTTTCACAACCGCTCTATTAATTTGTTTCCTACTAAAAGCCAATGCCTCAATGATCATGCTCCCCATGGATCTTGAGCAACAGAATCATCTCAAAGCTTATGGCATCACATATTGGGTTTTAGAACTCGATGTAGAGGCCTGGTGGCTGCTCAATTATAGGGGTGGCAGCTTTGCATTCCCCCATTCCATGGCCTTTGAAAAAGAATGTTTGACCCGAGGTGTTAGCTACGAAGTAATGCCCGATGCCGCATTCAGTAGAATTTTGGATGAAATACAACAACCCGAAGTAAACAAGGATGTGATGAAATTGCAGAAGGCGCCTAAGATAGCAGTTTATACACCTTCAGAAGGGTTTAAGACTTCGAAAGGCGAGCAAATTCAACCTTGGGATGATGCAGTCACACTGGTTCTTACCTATGCCGAAATTCCTTTTGATAAAATTTATGATGATGAAGTGATGAACGACAAACTGATTGAGTACGATTGGCTGCACCTTCATCATGAGGATTTTACTGGCCAATATGGAAAATTTTATGCAGGCTACCATTCCCAAACTTGGTACAAAGAAAACCAAGATCTATCGGAGGCTATAGCACATAAGCACGGTTATGAAAAAGTATCACAATTGAAGTTGGCCGTGGTCAAAAAGATAAAGGAGTATGTGATTGGCGGTGGGTTCATGTTTGCTATGTGCTCTGCAACGGATACTTATGACATTGCCCTTGCAGCCGATGGTGCTGATATTGTAGATAAATATTATGATGGTGATGCCCCGGATCCTAATGCTGAGAGCAAACTCAATTTTGATAAAACTTTTGCTTTCGAAAATTTCCAGTTGGTAAAAAATGCATTAGAATATGAGCACTCGACGATTGACAATCACTATGGAAGAAACATAAATCCAGAGCAGGATTATTTTACGCTTTTTGACTTTTCGGCTAAATGGGACCCAGTTCCGACGATGTTAACCCAATGCCATACTCGCACCGTGAAAGGATTCATGGGCCAAGCAACAGCATTCCGGAAAGAACACATCAAGTCCAATATTTTGATAATGGGTGAAAATAAGCCGATGAATGAAGCGAGGTACATTCACAGCCCAGTTGGACAAGGTTTTTTCACATTCTATGGAGGGCACGATCCAGAGGATTACCGTCACTATGTAAATGATCCAGACACGGATTTGAACCTCCATCCGCAGTCGCCCGGCTATCGACTTATTTTGAATAATGTACTGTTTCCTGCTGCCAAGAAAAAGAAAAGGAAAACGTAAATAAGGATAATTTATAATCGGTGATTTATAAACAAACATCATAAATCACCGATTATAAATGAAAAATTAAAACTCTTTAGTGGGAAGCATTTTGTGAATCTCATTCACTTTCATCAAACCTGCTGAACCATACCAAGGGTGTAACTCCATCACCAAACTTCCGGCTTTTATTGCGGGATCTGTTTCCGTAAGAGCTTTCGCTTCTTCAATTGTTTTCACATTGAAAACATAAATTCCTCTAATGTCTCCATTGTCCAAAAAAGGACCCGCTAAAACCAACTTCCCAGCTTCTGCCAATCGGCCAATATTATCTAAATGAGCTTTTTGCAATTTTGCAGCTTCTTCAGGTGAGCGGTCTCTATTTGGCCCACGTTTTAAAAATGCTAAAACGTACTGCTTCATTCCATATTCATCGGCACCTAATTCTTGGGCAAGAGCTGCATCTTTTACATCTATTTTATCATTTTGTGAAAAAAGAAGGGAAGGAAGGAATAATGCGAACATCAAAAAGAAAGAAGAGGAAAAATTACATTTCATACTGTCGAAGTATTTTGGCATTTTTGTTAAATTTGAAAAGAAACAATAAAGCCGATTATTAAAAGAATATTATAAATTAAATAAGTTTTTAAATCAAAATATTTATTGAGTGGAATTTTCAAAATTCGCCAATTATATACAATCAAAATCACCCGATCAACCATAAATGACACGACAGCAGCAAATGCGATTCCATACAAACCATATTGCTTTCCCCACCAAAGACTTAGAGCTAACAAAATGACCATTTCCACAATAGCACTCGCCGTCAGAGCATAGTTTTTCTGATGGCCCATGGTTACTATATGAGGCAATAAAATCCGGCTGGAAAGTAATAATGTAAAAATATTAAAAATATAAGCAGACTCTTTAAAGTCTGGATTAAAGACAAGTGGAAAAATAACTGGGCTGCACAGCATCGACAATATGCTCAATGGATAAAGCCAATGTGAAATCTTGCGGGTTTCAGCTTTTATTTTAGCAAGTCCGTCCTCCATATTAGCAGAGACTTCTGGCAACAAGGAGGTCGCAAGCGCCCCTACTAAAAGAACTGCAATGGGGAACTCTCTGGCACCATACCGAAACACAGCAAATGCATTTTCATCATCAAATATAGATGTGACTACAAGACCACTAATATATTCTGTTCCCTTATTGATAAAAGCAAATAACAATAGTGGAAGCAGTAATGGGAAATAGATTTTAAAAAAAGAAACATCCAATTTCCATTTCCCATATTTAAGAACCATTATTAATGCCCAAACATATTTTAATCCAGCCCAAATAACCAAACCAATCATTACCTCTTTTAATGTCATGCCTAAATATATTGGTACGACAACCACTATCAACTGAATCAAAAAAGATGCTGCTCCATAAAATACAATTGCTTTGTATTTATTCAATAATAAATAATAATACTGAATTAAAAAGGTAGGGCAATTTAATGCTAAAAAAATGGCTAATAAATCAAGAAACGGAAGTTTGTCAAAACTGACGAGGTGGTTTACAATAATATTTTTTGAGAAAAATAAAAACGCAGCGGTAAGCAATCCAAAAGAGGAAAATAATAGAAAGACATTAAATATAGCTTTTTGTTTTTGCTCTTCTTTGAGTTTTGGATAAAGTTGTAATAATGCATTTTGGCCACCAACTATCCAGAAAAAACAATACATGCTGGCCACAAATAAAAGTGCCTCATAAATAGAAATCTGTCCTGTCGTCAATCCACTCTTAGCCAATAAAATCCCAATAAGAATGGCCGTGCCAAATTGCATGGCCTGAAAAATTTGCAGGGAATTTATGTTGTTGAAAGATTTTATTATTATTCAGTTTTCAAGTCTTCTTCTCGATCTTCAAATTTTATCCCATATTCTTTCAGCTCTTCAAGCACCGGCTCATATGCTTCTTTACTCACTGGGATATTTACACCTCTTGAAGTAATTTTTCCGGTCATCACTAATTTTGCAAAAATACCTAATGGCAAACCGACCGTTTTGGCCAGGGCTGTTTCTTCAGCATTTTCACCATATAAGACCATAGTTGAATAGCGACGTTTTTTGTTGCCTTCCAATTCGTAATCAAACTCATGCTGCATGATAATCATATCCCGATCTTTTGGCTCAAGCTTCCATTTTTTCAATAAAATTCGCTCAAGAATAAGTGCGGGTGTAGCATTCGAGATATTGATTTTCTTTTTGCTGAAAAGGCCCAACCAATCCAATTTTTTCATGATTGGTGAGAACGGACGTTCTCCCAACAACTCCCCTATCCTATCCTTTACGGACATACCCAGTTTTTTTTCCGCCCCCAAATAGGCTTCCAGCAATTCATGAAAGCTGAGTTTATCTGAATCAACTATCGGATATGTGCCATCTGTAAGTCCAATTTTGATCAATGCATCCCAGGCATCGCAGAAACCTCTATAGCGGATAGTGCCACGGTACAAATTTGGTATGTCACCCAATCCATATGCTTCTCGATACAATAGTGATTCTCTATTTGCATAGACCTCGAAGGGTTCATCAAATCCAGGCACATTTACCAATTTATATTCTTTGAAAAGGCGGTTGTACGGAATATATTTGAACTTGCCATCTTCCAAATATTGCGCTGTTCCCTGGCCTGCTTTTACTACATTTCTTGGATTCCAGGTAAATTTATACCGCCATGGGTTTTTCTTTAAATTCTCTGGGGCAACAAGGCCACCTGCATTTGATCGGAAGGCGGTGATTTTCCCGCCATTCTGTTTTATTTCATTGATCGTTTTCATGGCTGACATATGATCGATGCCAGGATCGAGGCCCAGCTCACCCATGAAAATCAACTCTTTATTGCGAAACTCGTCACTCAATTTGTAAATATCCTTCGAGACGTAGGATGCCGTTATCAAGTGTTTATTCAATTGGATGCAATCGGCAGCTACATCTATGTGAAGGTGTGCTGGCAATAACGAAATGACAAGATCTGCCCTTGTAATCAAATCACGGCGATCATTAACTTTCATTACATCCAGCCAAACTCCCATTCCATTTGGGTGGCCACCTACTTTTTTTGT
>CALNYY010000020.1:0-6302 GCA_942490835.1 uncultured Saprospiraceae bacterium | reverse complement strand
ATCATTGTGTTCATCATCCAGTGAAATCCAGGTAAACAATGCTTTTGTACTTTCCAGCCACTGACTAACAATCACACTTTTTCCATAACCGGCCGGAGCAACAACAAGCGACAAGGGTTTATAGATCTTTTTCTCCAGCACTTCAATGATATTATTCCTGATAATGCAATCGCTGGTTACCGGAGGGCGGTGGAGTTTGGTTGAGAGGATGTTCTCATTTCCGCTTTCTTCATCTTCTGCTTCATCGCTTAAGGCTATGCTGGTAATGGATGAGCTGAGGTACATATCACCATTGGCAACTTTTAGAATGGCGGAAATCAATTCATCAGGGGCCGAATCTTTTAGAAGATAACCCATGGCACCGGCACTCAACATATCTTTAACATAACGTTTTCCGGAATGGATGGAGAGCGCCAGCACTTTTGTGTCAGGAGCAAAAGAAAGAATTTGCCTGGTCGCATCAATGCCATTAAGTCCGGGCATAGAAACATCCATGACAATTACATCTGGATTTTTCTTCTTCACCCAATCTATGGCTTCCAGACCATTGTTGGCTTCTCCAATAACTTGAATATTTTCATTGGTTTCCAATAAATTCCGAAGACCGGATCGGAATACCGGGTGATCATCGGCTATAAGGACTTTAATGGGCATAATATTCTTTTCACAAAACTACTAATTTTTACCCTCCTAAACCATTATTTACTTGCAGCTGGAGGTGGTGGAAAATTTGTTAGTATACTATTAATATTATCTTGCACCATTTGCTGTCCTTTCTCATCATTCTTAAAGTCACCAACTACCTTCGTTCCCATTCCACGCCATGCCAATTGTTTATTCGCCATATCAATAACATCAATTATAAGTGTACCTTCAGTGTAATTATCTACATCAATATTTGTAGTCCCAGCACCAGCCACCCATGGTCGGTAGTAGCCAGCACCCCAGCCACCATAAGCGCCACCCCAGCCAGTGGTTGTCACCTGTGTCTCTTGCTGTTCCTGTGTTTGCAAGGCTATTCCAAAGTCAGTATCGCCAGTCTCCTGGTACGTATATCCCTTGGTTTTTAAAGTTGTTTGGATTGCTGCATAAATAGCCTTTTCAAGAAATGGATTCTTGCTCAGATTATTGGTTGCACCCGTTTCTTGTACCCATTGATAGGTCTTAAATTTGGTAAAATCTTCTGTTTTGTCGTAGTCAAAACTTGTGCTGACTGAAGCACAACTTACTACCAATAATGCTAATCCGAAGAATAGCCAATTTTTCAAATTTTTCATAATTTTTTAATTTAATTGTTAATACTAAGTTTTTGATTTATTCTGCAAATTTTTGATTTTGAGTGTATGAATATTGAGGCAAATACCAGCCTTCTATAGTTTCAACTTTCCTTACATATTGCATTAAGGCTTGATAAAGAACGATACTTTCATCGCCCAGGGATACCATGGTTTGGTATAATTTTTTCTGGTGATCCTGTGGATCTTCGGCCCAGTTGGTAAATACAAACAAAGGTTGTTCAGTGCCAAGATATCCTTCAAATACCCGGAATCCACTGGCCACATTATTTTTTTCATGTACAAATTCTGCCATGCCGACAAGAGTGCCCTTACGTCATCCTTTGTTCCGGGATAGAAATAATAAAAACTCCATTTTCGGTAGGGTAACCCTTCTATCCAGTTTTCACTTTCCGGCACATATGAAAGGTATGGATTGTATTGCAACATATAATACCTTGAACTTTCGATGGAACCGTTGATTTCATCATAGATCAAATCGGCTTCTGGATTTGACATTCGTTCTACCCATCCAGCAAATTTCATGTAATCAACATCTTCGCATGAATTTACAGGGATCACATGGGTAAAATGATAATCATCCTGCATATGACAGAAATATTGAAAATCCTCAACATTTTCTTCAGTAAGAAATTCTTTTAAATCCATCAGTGCTGCTTCATAATTGCTAACCAGGGAAGGGACTACTTTATCCTCACGGACCAGCATCATGTTCCAGTCACTTTCGGATGATTGGCCAAAAGCAAAACCTTGAGCCATTAATAGCATTAAGCTTGCGATAAATACTTTTTTTAAATTTTTCATAATACAATGTAATAATTTGATTATTGATTAATTATCTATTCCATGCACTTCCAAAAATGAAATAGAATGCAAATTCATTATTATTGCTCCAGGCAAAGTCAACTCCGGCATACATACCAAAAGTCTTTGCCAGCAAATACCTAAAGCCAACACCATAGGCGTATACCCAGGTAGCCTGTCCAAATGCATCAAATGATGTAAATGCTTTTCCAGTTCCACCAAAACCATCGAGCGACCATCTCTTATAAACATTAAATCGCCATTCGGTTTCTACCTGCATAGTATTGTCGCTTTGGTAGCGCATGGCGGGAACTCCACGCATATCAACAAATGGCAATGCATATGGAGGAGCGTCACCCATTATAAAATTAGCATTGAACTTCCATCCAGAGAACACTCTTTTTGAAATCGGCTTATAGCCAATAAAGTATGGGTTTAACTCATAATAGTTTTCATCGGCACCAAGCCAGGTGGCATTATAATTAACTTGAAGCCCGGTATTTACCCCTTTTGTGGCTGTGAAAATATTATTCCGGCTATCCCAATTTATCAAAGGTTGTATCTGACTAAGGGTGGATCGCCCACCAAGTCTTTTTATCACCTTGTTAATGATCGGCTTATCAGGAAGAGTATCAATACTATTTTCGGTTGTAAACAATACATAGGATCCGCCAACAAAAGATTTGAAGTTCCAATTCGAACCTGCACCCGCTGAATAGCGGCCCAGGCATCAATTTTTAATTGCACCGGATTTTTATCCAAATATTCGTTGTTATTCCCATAATATTTAATATGAACCACAGGCTTACCAAGGGCTGTGATAGAGCGTACTTTATCAGGTCCAAAAACATGAAAATGGAAAACACCTGCAGCCCAGGTACCATTTTCTGTTCCTAATCCGGCAACACCTGTAATGTTGGGAGGTACCTTAACATCATATTTCTTTTTATGTGGATGAAAAAACAATAGCGCTGCACCCCCACCGTAACCCACTGCAGGTTCGGTAATGATGAACGGAACAGGCATAAATCCACCAGGTTTCAATAAAAATGGGCTGATGTCGAATGCACTATCATCTGGATCACGAAAAGTGATTTTTTTCTCTATTTTCAGGTTCTTCCTTAATTGTATCCTGGGCTAAAAAGAATATGATTTCCCATGATGATCAGAACAAAAAGAGAAAAAGCTAAAATATTTGGACTATATTTATTGAATATTTTCATTTAATTATTTTACAGTATATCCTTTGCCTTCAAGGCAAGCTGAAAATGCTTTTTTGAAATTGTCGACCATCGTCTGGTTTTGTTGAGAAGCTTGCTCGTTAGCAGCTCCTTGTTCAACATGCTGGCCAACAATGCGGGATCTTCTTCCTCTCAATGCTCCGGCAACGGCTCCAACAGCGGCACCTTTACCCGCATCGCCACAAATGGCGCCTATGGCAGCTCCGGCAGCAGCACCTCCAGCAGCTCCCCGAATGGCTGTGCCATCTGGTCCTGTTTGTATTTGCTGAGCTTCTACTTTAGTAGGATTGATTGGGTCGTAACCCGACTGCTGCACTGCCCATGTATAACAATCCGATTCATCCTTATCCTGTTGTGCCTGGTCCTGGTTGTTTGCCGGGAAAATATAAACACCAACCTTTTTGGCTACGGCGGCTCCCGAAGATTCCTGGGATTGAACAGACTGGCCTGCGAAAAAAAGCAAGATCCCAGTTACATAAATTAATTTTTTTAGTGTTTTCATAATTGCTTTTTTTAATTTTCACATAAATAAAATGTGTAATGATTTAATCTGTTAAAAATCATAATAAAACAGAGCCCAGACCCGGCTTGCCTGTCCGGTTTGCCCACTGATATTCCATCGTTGTCCAAAAACATATTCAAGACCCAACTTAGCCCCTTCCGTAATGTTCCAAAAACTATCAACGGAAGCGCTCAGGCTGTTTTTATATGAATCATCTGGCTGGTAGTCCTTTGTGAATAAATGGGCATAGCCGAATGATACGTGGGTTGATATCTTTTTTGTTAAATCAACTCCGTATGACATAAAGCCTCCAAACGAAGCCAGGCTTTCAAATTCGGCTGTATTTGGATTAAACACAGCATCATTTCCTGTTCCGCTGAATGTGGTAATAAAGTGGGCGATGGATTTGCCATAGGTATATTGGTACAAAAGTTCGTGCTTGCCTGGCAGGTCTACTGTTCCTGAAAGGGAGGCTCCGATTCCGAATGAATTGGAAACCTTATTGTTTATATCTTTTTTTGATATGGTGGTTACAACACCAGACAACTGTACAATTCCCAAAATCCCTTCCCAAACAAATCGTCCTGTGAGATCGGGTATTAACTGAACCGTTGAAATACCAAGGGTATCAAATTGATCTGTGGATAAATCGGGTGTCGCATATTCAAGCGCTACTGCCCATTGGGTTCCTTTGGGGCCCTTTCCACTGTATCTCATCTGGGGTGTTCTTAAGGTTACACTTCCGGTCGGCCCGTTTCCATCTACCATCGCCGGCAAAGAAGAAACATTGCTAAAGAGAGACCATGTCTGGCCTACAAGAAAGCGATCGATCTGACCATATGCATGACGTATCCTGAATTGTCCGTTGGAACCATTAAAATCACTTTCAAGCCTGATAAAAACATCATTTTTTTCCAACTTGCGGGTAACCTCAAAACCCAGGCGTGACTGATTCAAATCATTGTAATAGTTTGGTATTTTAATATTATCACTCCCAGTGGGAACATAATAAGTATTAAAGGTCTTTTTTATAGGCAGCTCTACCATATCATACTGAACAGAATATCTGACCGAGCCCAGAATACGGAGTTGCATTTTTCCATCGGGTGTAACAATATACAAACCTCTGTCCTTCTGAATATCCAGTGGACTCAGTTCATGTTTCACCAATGTATCCTGATTGAATTGCTCTCCCGGCCCCGATGTGGAAATTGTCGTATTTGTCGTATCCTGGACCTGGGCATTTGCAACAACTGCTAATAATACAAGGAGGAAAGTAAATGAAAAATTCTTTTTCATAATGTACATGTTTATTTATTATTTAAACCAACCATGTTTGTAAAAATACTTCAGAAAAAACAAGGATACGATTAACATGCTTCCCAAGCTAATAAAGTACCCATATTTGAATGTTAGCTCTGGCATAAATTGAAAGTTCATTCCATAGATACCTGCGATTAAAGTCAGTGGCACAAAAATGGCCTGGATGATGGTCAGGAAATTCAGGCGTTTATTGGATTTATCCTGCAATAAAAGGTCATAATGATCGTGTAATGAATTCAGGCGGTCTTCAATTTGTGCAGCGGAAATTTTTAAAAATTCCATGGTCTTTAATAATTCCCTAAAATATAATCAGTATGGGCTATCCTGATCAAGCATATCTTTAACAGGAGGAAAACTCAGTGTGTAGAATAATTTTTCCAGGACTCTTGAAAAAGAAGCCAAATCAGATTTTGCCTCCAGAATATCTTGAGGAGTTATCTCGTTTTGTTTGTTATCAAAATCCAGCGCCGAGGTTTCAATCTCCTCACAGTACTTTAAAATCAATTTTCCATTGATGGAAAGAATTTCATTCAATAAAATATAAAGCAGAAATTCCGCATTCATTTTACTTTTTTGGCTGTCAGAAAAAGAAGGATATGCTTTTATCACTCCATCCAGTATGCCCTCATCAATCTCGTGAATGGCAAATAATAAATTTTTATGATTCACAATACCTACAAAATGTGGCTTCATGGATTTTTGCAGAGAAATAGGCCAATTCTCCATAAGTTGTATCATCTAAGTATTCGAATCGGATGTGGGATTCAGGACTGAACGTCCAGTAACAAGCGTGGTACCGGTGTTAGGCTAGTGGGACACTCCTCCATGCTACGGTCGTCCAAATCTGTGTCAAAATATATTTGAGTTTGTTCATCCAAAGTCAATAATCGACCGTCTCCTTCGTCAATTTTCCACCCTTCATCATCTCGGTTTGATCTCCAAGCCTCGGCTGTCAAATGAATGCCCTTCATATAAGGTTCAATACTCGGGTAAGTCCTTGATACATAAATCAAATAGCCACGGATACTAAGAAAATGCTTTTGGGGTATAGAACCATTGTGCACCCGATCTTCCAACCACTCCAAATGCCCTTGAAGCTTATCCCACCGTTTTTTGAGATAAACAAGCGTGGAGTCC
>CALNYY010000019.1:0-14333 GCA_942490835.1 uncultured Saprospiraceae bacterium | reverse complement strand
AGTCAATTGCCCTACTTGCTCACCAGAAGAAATCAGGGAACGCATCGAAAACTGGACGGACCGGAAAAAAGAATTGATGCCGGCTTATCAGGTGGAGGTGGCTTATCGGAGGCTGGAGGAGGTGGGGTTGGAGTGAAGCAGTGTACGATAACACAGTTACATACTTATTTATTCGGCCGCTTTGTCATATATCCTTTTTAATAGAAAATCTGTCTTATCTTTCATTTCGTACACTAAATATTTTTCAAATTTTTCCCTATCATCTGCAAGTTCACTATAAGTTGTCAATATTACTTGGCTATCATTAGAGGGAATACTTTTTATAACATCTATACAATCTACTAAAGAATCATTGTCTAAATTTTGCTGTTTTGGTTCGTCAAGAATTAAAATGTTTGGATAGAGTATTCTACCCATATTCTTCAGTTTTATTGAGGTTTGTAAAAGAGATAAATAATAACTAAGGATGATTCGAATATTATCACTAGAACTCGAAATGTTATAAATATCGAAATTATCCAGATACGGAGTATAATTGTCATTCGAATCAATTCGGATATTACTTTTTATCAAATCTTTATTCCCTTTAAATAATCCGAGGCTATTAACATTCGATTGAATAAAAGATTTTATTTCATTTATTGTCAAATTATCTTCTTTAGTTTGCTCATATTTATCAATATCGGTTTTAATATTCTCACATAGTTTTTCATTTTTTTTTATTTCAATACGAAGTTGATCAAGTTCTTCCCATCGTTCTGCTATTCTGGAATATTTTTTCATTTCTTTATGAGTACCATCTACTTCTAAAATCCTTTGCCTTAATTGAGCAAACTCCTTTCCAGCGAATGTATTAGTTTGGTGTTCTAATTGACTTTCATACTCTGCTATTTTATCTTTCACTATATTTCTTTGTTCAATAACCTTCCTCCTGTCAAGGACTCGCTGAAAATCCGCTTTTTGAAAGTGTTTTCTTCATCTTCTAAAAAGGCAAGATTCTGTTCTGGGGTAGAAATTTTTTTCCTCAAGATCGGAATGACAAAGGATGCATTCTTCATCATTGGTTGGTTTGAAGCCTGGCTTCACAAATAGGACAAGTCTTAATATTAATTTCAGTTGAAAATTCTTGGATTTTTTTTAATTGCTTATTCTTGTATTTGTTAGCATGTATTCTATCTAAATAATTTTTATAACCGTTAATTTCAATGGTAATTTTTTCTATTTGTTCACTTAGATCTCCTATATTGAAAATCTAATCTTTTTATGCTGTCTCTGATTTTTATATTAGAATCCTCAAAGTCTTTATTTTGGCTGGAGAGTTCATTTATAAAATCCGATTCAGGAAAATACTTGTTCTCAAGGTATCTTATGTAATCATATATGCTTGTTTTGCCAATTTGAGTTGTATTAACTATAGGAATTTCGTCCACTTTCTCGGCATTAGCGATAATTAATAGATTCTCTTCTTTTTGTCCAAGCTTATCTTTAAGCTCTTTCATTCTTGCTTCTAACTCTTTCAATTTAATTTCTAAGAGGTGAAGATTGAAGCGGTCACAGGCCAAAAAGGTATTCAAAAGCGATCTTTTTGACATCTTTAATGTTATAACGAGTAACCTGTCTTGATTGGATTATCGACCAACCTGCTCTTTGTTCTACAAAAAAGCGGGGAAGAATATTCTCAAAATAGAGTTTAGATATTTTTTGGTCATATGTCGGTGTTTCGACTTGGGGAAGTTCTATAAAATTGAAAAGAAAATTTTGAAAACCATTATTAGAAAAAACTCCTTCGCCAACTACTATATATTTATCCAAATCATCGGTTTTGAAGAACTCATTAATTGAACATTTTTTAACTGCAACAATGTTTATGTCAGTCCCCTTAATGTATCTAAAGTAGTTGCATTTTTTTCAGAGCCATTTGAGATTTCAAGCAATAGATAAGAGGTCTTAACCATCTTACCGTCTATTGATTTATAAAACTCTGGCTTAAAGGGGTTTTGAATCGATTTGAATACTCCTAAGCCTTTTTCTGCTCCAAGTCCATAAATTATTCCTGTAATGATACTGGTTTTCCCAACAGAGTTCGGGCCAAATATTATGTTTAGTCCATCTTTAAATGGAATCTCAGCACCATATTGGGCGCCGTCAACAGTTTGAATATTGTAAACAAGTTTATTTATTTTTAATCTCGACATTTTGTTTCCAATATGTATTAGGTATTACTTCGGTTATTATATTAATCGTTTTTGCTTCAATCATTCGACTTCCAAATAAATCAAGAAAATTGACTTCCTTCGGAAATATTTCTTTAACTCTCGCAAAGAATTCCTTGCCTTTATCGGAAAGTAAAATTCTCACATTTTTATCTTTACTATCGGTTTTATACGTAATTAAATCTCTCACAAAAAGATATAAAAACATATCATTAAACCTAATATCCCTTGGTACGCTTTTATATTGAACTATGTTAAAGTCAATTTCTATCTGGTTAGATGATTCAAAGTTTTTTATTTTTTTAAGAATATTTTTTTGCCCGCCAAAATACTCAACAATAAATTTTGATTGAAATGCTTCGTTTCTCAGTAAAAAATCTACGCAGGCAATAACGTTTTTACTCAAACCATAATTCGTATTCAACATACCTAAAACAACAATAATCCTCGTAGAACGATATTGAATTCTATCTTCGGGTTGCACGAAAGTGGGTCTGTCCAAGTTGATACTTGGCTTTAATTTGCTTTCAGTGATTGATTGTATCAAATGATTAAAATCTTCCATTCTTTCGCCAATCTAATGCACATTGTGCTGCTATCTCAAAAACAACACCATGTAGCAATTTTTCCTTATCACCTTTTAGCTCAAAATCCTTGTAAAAAGTCAAAATCTCCTTTTCAGCTTCTTCAAAAAAGTCAAAATAAAAATTTTTTGGTGTATAGCTTGCATCTAAGTTAAAATTATTGGTTAATCTGTCTGCTTTTAACCTAAGGTTGCTTTCCCAATTCAGGATATTTGTCCTCAATTCAGAGTTTAGGTCTACGAGCCCTTCAAGGTAAACTTTATAATTCGCTCTCATCCGATGATATTTAATTCTATTTTTATCTCCATCTTTAAGAATAGAACTAAGTTTTTCATCCAATGTGGTTTTTAGATTTAAATCTTCATCAGTGGCTCCTCCTCAGCTTCACCAATCCGGATCAAATCTGAGTATTTTAAGGCATCTTTCTTTTGTAATAGAATATTTATAATTTCTTTAAACCTCTTTATCTCATTTTTTTCATCAATCACTATATCGCAACTTTTGGTATCAAAAACCTTTTTATAAACTTCTTCGTTAATGGCAAATAGTTTTTGGATGCCTTTATCAGGAGTCCAAAAATCCACTGGGTATTTGAATTTATTTACTGCATTAGCTTGAATATTATGGTCAATATTACTTAGATCTCTAAGAGGAGATAAAAGAATAAAGGCAGTTGGGTTATGGTTCGATGCATCAAGTTGCATTTGTTTGTTGAATACTTCTGCCCAATTTAATTTAGCAGTTGTATAATATTTACATTCAAAAAATATTTCTCTTTCTATATCATTGTTATCAAGAAACAACACACTGATGTCAAAGCCATTTTGGTCACCAGAATCTTGTTTTCTAATTTGAATAACAAGAAAGTCCATTTTTTCAAAAAATTCTTCGAAAAATGGTTTTACGAGTTTTTCAAAATCACTTCCTGTTATACGCATTTCTGTCTCTAATTTTTCTCTTTTTTATTGTTATCGTATTTTTTTCCGACTATATCCCTTCCTTAAATATGATTACTACAACCTTATCTTGGCATAGACCTTATCAAGAAGCCAACACTTGACGTTTGAAAAGCAAGCACATTACTATGAGTATTGCTTATCAGTCCGTCGGCCTCGTTGAAGTTCCCTCAATATGTTTAAAAGAAAAAGTAAATAATAAATATAAAGTGTGCATTATAGACTGCAAGTAAACAACAATCCATTAAACAACAAAATTTTTGCATGTCAAAACAAGAAAAGCTTTGATGAGGTAAGACATGCGCTAAACAAAAAATGCCTGCCACGCAAAGCGGACAGGCATTTCCAAAAATATATTTTTCAAATCTTACGCCTCCGTTTTCACCGTAACCGCTAAACACAACTCCTCCAACTGTTTATCATCAATCGGTGAAGGCGCATCGATCATCATGTCCCGGCCCATATTGTTTTTCGGGAAAGCGATAAAATCACGGATGCTTGTCTGACCACGCATCACGGCGCAGAGGCGGTCAAAGCCGAAAGCGATGCCACCGTGCGGTGGAGCGCCATATTCAAAAGCGCCGAGCAGGAAGCCAAACTGCGCTTCTGCTTCTTCCTGAGTAAAGCCGAGCAATTTGAAATTCTTTTCCTGCAATGCCCTGTCGTGAATACGAATGGAACCGCCACCGATTTCCACGCCGTTGATAACGAGGTCGTAGGCATTGGCTTTTAGGCTTTTCATCGTTTCGTGGTCGCCACCAAGCATTTTGGCTTCATCCTCTGGCAGCGGTGCAGTAAACGGGTGGTGCATGGCATGGAAACGCTCGGCCTCTTCATCCCATTCGAGCAGCGGGAAATTGACGACCCATAAGCGGTTTGAAATCACCTGGTTTCATCAGTCCCATGCGGCGGCCCATTTCGAGGCGGAGTTCATTGAGTTGCTTGCGGGTTTTTTCGGCTTCACCGGAAAGGATAAGCAGCATGTCGCCAGGTTTCGCCCCCATTTTATCTGCCCACGTTTTGAGGTCTTCATCACTGAAAAATTTACCAACCGTAGATTTGAAGTACCATCGGTATTTACTTTTACCCAAACCAGTCCTTTTGCGCCAATCTGTGGGCGCTGCATCCATTCCGTCAGTTCTTTGAGGTCTTTATTGGAATAGCCCTCGGCCTGCCCTTCGGCACAAATGCCAACGACGAGTTCGGCGCTATCAAAAACGGAAAAGCCTTTATTTTGTGCCAGGTCATTCAGTTCGCAAAATTCCATTCCGAAAGCGCACGTCCGGTTTATCAGAACCAAAGCGGCGCATGGCATCGTCGTATTCCATTAATGGAAAATCATCCAATTCAATATCACAGACCGTTTTGAACAAATATTTTGTCAGCCCCTCGAAGGTCCTCAATACATCCGTACGGGTCACGAAGGCCATTTCACAGTCTATTTGAGTAAACTCTGGCTGGCGATCGGCACGCAGGTCTTCATCACGGAAGCATTTTACGATCTGGAAATATTTATCCATGCCCGCCACCATCAAAATTTGTTTGAATGTCTGTGGTGATTGCGGCAAAGCATAAAATTGCCCAGGGTTCATTCGACTCGGCACAACGAAGTCCCTTGCCCCTTCCGGCGTACTCTTAATAAGGTTGGGCGTTTCAACTTCGATGAATCCTTCTCCTGCTAAATACTTCCTTGTTTCGATGGCCACATGGCTGCGGAAAATGAGCGATTGCTGCACAGGAGAACGCCGAATGTCGAGGTAGCGGTACTTCATGCGGAGGTCGTCACCGCCGTCAGTTTTATCCTCAATGGTGAAGGGAGGTACTTTGGACTTATTGAGAATGTCGAGTGTTTCCACCAAAATTTCAATGTACCCGTTGGTATTTTATCGTTTTTGGAAGCCCGCTCCAATACCTTCCCCGTGGCCCTGATGACGAACTCCCTTCCAAGGGTGCGAGCTTTTTCAAACAATTCTTTCGAAGTATTTTCTTCATTGAAGGTAAGTTGCGTGATGCCATAGCGATCCCGCAAATTCAGGAACATCATATAACCCAGGTCATTGGTGTTTTGCACCCAACCAGAGAGGGTCACTTCTTGTCCGACATGCTGCATCCGCAGCTCTCCGCAATTATGTGTACGATACATGTATTTATGAGTTAGCGAGTTTTGAGTTGTTGAGTTATTAGTCGAGTAGAGGTTTACTCGACTAACTCAAAACTCAACAACTCAAAACTTTTCAAAAAGGTGGCAAAAATAGGAGGTTCTACGGCAAAAGATTTGGGCAGTTTGAAAAATTGGGACGTTTTTTGAAAACAGGGTTGAGTATTCCTCCCGATTAATTTCAATTCCCCCCCCTTTAGATATTATAAAAAATATCTATGAATATTACATTTGCTCTACCTTCAGGTTCAGAGCTGCCCACACCCATCTGCCATTTCACCAAAAGTATTAATTAAAAAGACTACGAGGTCATGACGAGGATATTGCTGCTTTCAACACTTCTATTGCTATTATTGGCTTTCAGGATGCCTGACCCGCCGACGGATGAGAAATACCCTGTGGATTATTTCCGGGCACCGGTTGCTCACACACTTTTATTGTCAGGAACATTTGGCGAACTGCGCCCAAATCACTTCCATGCGGGCATTGACATCAAATCGAGCAAGGGGGTGACTGGTGATGCTGTGTTTGCAACCGCCGATGGTTATGTGTCCAGGATCAAGGTAGATGAAAGTGGATATGGAAACGCTGTTTATATTAACCATCCAAATGGTTATACGACGGTTTATGCTCACCTCGACCGTTTCTCCGACGCTCTGGCCGCTTATGTGAAAAAGCAACAATATGGCAAAGAATCTTTTGAAGTTGATCTGAACCCGGAGTTTGGCGAATTTCAAGTTTTACAGGGGGATCAGTTGGGCATAATGGGCAACTCTGGCTCATCGAATGGGGCGCACCTGCATTTTGAAGTGAGGAAAACCAGCACACAAAAACCAGTGAATCCGCTCCTTTTTGGGCTTCAAGTTAACGACAATGTGCGGCCCAAAATGCACTCGCTCAAAACTTATTTTCTAAACGACAAACTGGAAGAGCAGGGGAGCAAAGAGATCAGTTTGGTGAAAACCAAAAGCGGCCAATACCGCGTCAAAGGCGACACGCTTACTTTGTCAGCATGGCGGGCTGGTTTTGCATTAAAGGTCTATGACCATTTTGACCGGGTGAGCAATTGGAACGGCATATATGCCCTGAATATGTACCAAGACGATGCATTGGTTTATGATTTTGATATGGAGTCGTGTTCATTTGACGAGTCCCTTATTATCAATGCCCAATGCGATTTCGAGGAACGGGTGACCAAAAAGAGCTATTTCAACCGTTGTTTTCATCTGCCGGGGAATGAGTTGTCTATTTATAATCAAACGATAAATAACGGTGTCATTGAACTGTATGAAGGCAGGCCAAGTCACATTGTTATGGTTGCTTCCGACGTGGCAGGCAATGAGGCCGTGCTGGAATTTTGGGTAAAAAGGGGCAAAGCGCCTGCCACCAAAGTCGGTGGCAAAACATACAATTATATACTGCCTTTCGATGAAGGCAACCTCATCCGCACCGAGGGGCTTTATCTTCATTTGCCGAAAGGCACGCTATATGAAAACCTTTACATGCAATACGAAACCACGCCGGAAAGATCGGATGGGTGCTATTCGCATGTCCACCATATTCACAATTACCGCACGCCTATTCATAAATATTTTGATGTCGGCATCCGGCCAACCGTTTCTATCCCTGCCGAGCTAAAACCCAAAGTTTTTGTCGCTTACTGTCAAGGCGGTGACGTGTGGAACTGTGGCGGCCAATGGAACGAAGGCTTGCTCCGGGCAAGGGTCAGGGCATTGGGCGACTACTGTATTATGGTAGACGAAAAAGCACCTGTCGTCACACCGATAGCTTTTGCCAACAACATGCGGGGCTACAACAAAATGAAATTCAAGGTGACCGATGATGTGGAGACAATGGGTTGAATCCGCGCCATTACTTACAATGCGTGGGTGGATGATAAATGGATTTTGATGGAGTACGACAAAAAGAGCGATATGCTCACTTATGAATTTGACGAGCAGGTGGGCGAGGGTGACCATGTGCTGAAATTGGTAGTGAAAGATGCCGTGGGGAACGAGACGGTGTATGAGAAAAATTTTATGCGGTAGTTTTTCCCATATTCTGTCGCATTTAAAATAAAACTTTAAAAGCTATTTTACGCTCTTCTGCTTTAGGTTGATTGTTTTTCAGCATTGAAAAATAATCAAAAAATTAATGTTAAAATTTTTGTTTTCCGTTTTTTTTTTGACCTTGCAGCCGATTTCAATTCTATACCCGATTAAAAACATTTTCCATGAAACCGTTTTTCTTTAATTTTCCCGTCCCACCTTTCCCTGTTGTATTCTCTGAAATTATTTTGATGGACTTTAAGTGAGCACGTGTTTAAAATAACATGCCGGCTTATTTTGTAGAAATATAAGCCATCTATTTATTTGATCGTAGCCGACTGTATTTCATCGCCTTTCGGTGAAAAATGCCTCTATTTATTATTTAACTAAAATCCTGTATTAAATTCATCCCAACACCTATTTGCACATAAAGCCAAGGCTTTGTGACGGGTGTCTTATTGCCTTTTGGAAAGGTGGTGCATATATGCTGGTTATTCACTGGCAGGTAAATGCCACCGTATTTTATAATCAATTAAACCTATTTAATCATGAAAAAGAATTTTAAATCCGATTACAAAAAACATGAGTCAAAAACAATTTTCGGCCCATTCAAACGCTTGTTGATTTGGCATTATTTATTACAGGATGGGGCAGTTCTTATTCGCAGTGTTATGACTATCCATTCTTGCTGGACATATCAGGTTTCACTTGCGGGAATGGAGAAGGTCAATTTTGTTTTGTCACAGATCCAGCGAGCTGGGAACCCGCCATACCTCGACGGGACTTGTGATGAATACGCCATTGAGATCACTTACAACACGACCAGTTTTATCTATACCAATCTTTTGGATTTCGAAGACATTAATAATGGTAACCCAAACATAACTTTATTGAAACATTATAACCCTGACCCTCCCAGTGACGGGGTACACACAGCGTGCTTCGAGGGCTTCTTGACTGTCCCAAATACTGTTTTCACCTTGGCAATCGTAAATATCAACAACCCGAATGACATTTTAGCCACGACGACGTTTACACTTGACCAGACTGTATCTATTGGCAACCCAACTTCCCAACGCTACTGTCGCAATGGATTATGCCGGGCGGGCTTTTGTCAGCCCAAGATGCATTGTTGAACGGGCAAACCGTTGAAATAAACGGTACTATCCTTGTTGATCTTGACTACACATTTTCTACTGGTTTAGGTGGCACATATAACGAAATTACCATGAGCCATGGAGCAAGGATTGAAGTACTTTCTCCTTATAAGTTTGGGATTTTAAATGCCAATGTACACGGATGCGGTGGTAGCTGGGACAGGATTTTTGTCCATAGCGGAGGGGAAATGAACATACGATATGTGACTATATCTGATGCCGAAGTTGCTGTCGAGCTTGATGATGATACCCACTTGATACTTTCTGGGGTCGAATTCATTGGCAACGACATTGGGGTGGGTACGTTTGGGGTCAATCAACATAATGTGGATATTGATTTTTTCACTGGCAATGGTTTTAATGATCTCTTTATCAATTTCATCAACGGAAGTGAAGGGATACACTTAGAAAACACCAATGATGTCAATATAAATGGCATAGTCTCTTATTGGGATATGACAGAAAATGGAATTTACTTAGACAATACCGACTTGACTTGTTTTCTCAACCTCTTTTTAAATTGCGATGTTGGGATAAACGTAGCAACACCCAATAGCCTATTGTCCGTTGATTACAATTCATTCCAGGATTGTTCCATCGGGATCAATACGGTTGGGACAAACGACTTAATCGTTACTAATTCTTCATTTTCATCAGATAACAACCCCGGAACAGGCATCGGGATCAACCGTCGGTCAGCACAAGAAAACGAACGGACAGAAATCGAAAACAATGTCTTTACCGTCATCAATCAAGGTATCAATGCCAGTATGCTGCCTTCCAATGGTTTTGTGCAATACAACAATTTTTACTCAAATAGGTCTTTCAATGTCTCATTAAACGGTATAGGCTCTGGTGAACACGCATGGGCCATACAGCGCAACCCAAACATGGAGGTTGCAAGCTCGGTGTCGGGCTTGTTCAACTCAAATGTCTTTTTGAGAAATACCCGAAAAGCTGCCATTTTCAGGAACGACGATGTAATAACGGCTTTGAATGCCAAGAATTTTACCATCTCTGGCGGGGGAAAACAACTACGTTGGTTACAACGTCGGCAATTCCAACACCAACAATATTGACCTGTGGGGCAGCCCGTTTTCTGAGATTTATTGCAACAATATCGCTGGGAATGGGCTGTTCGTCACCAACAATGCCGCAGGGAGTGAGGTCAGGGGTAACGAAATATCTCTTGCACCACACACCAGTGGCTACAATTTGCATTACGGCAGGGCGGGTAATACTTATGCCAACACTGGGCCACAGGAAAGAAAAGGCAATATGTTTGATACCAGTTCAGGAGGCAACGAGAAGGCAATCAATTATAGTGTACTTGATGTAGCAAAAGAGAATCAATACATCACAGGTTATTTCAATACCCAAGGTAATGACCTGTTTCCTTTTTTTGTCTCCAATTATACCTTGTGGTTTGAAAAACAAAGCGGTTTGGACTATACATGCCCATCCCCTCCAGGCGTGGTGGCTGAACCAGACGAAGCGGTGGCATTGGAACGGGCCATCCGAAGCAACATTGACATCCTTAATGCAGGGCTTGAAAGCATCTATGGCGGCGAGGTGGCCTTCGATGCCAAACTGAAACTATTCCGGCACCTATCACGGCTGCAACAGGCCAGCACATTGAATACTGAAATGCAGACGTGGTACAATAACCTTAGCACAACCGACATTGCCAAGTTCATCCAATTTGAGCAGGCATACCAAAATGCCATCGCATTTTCCGAATTGGAAGCAAGCCAAGCTGACCAACTATACAGTGATATCAAAACCCTTAGTGGGGAAATAAACAACATCGTTTGGTACAGTGTCACTGGTGGGCTGAACAGTACAGTGACCGTCAACGAAACCCAAAAGGCATTGCGGGATTCAAAACTGTCGGAACTGGAACAAAAAAATTGGCCTTGGCTGCCCTGATCGGTGCTAAACGGCAACAACTTGCCAGCCAACTGACTGCTATGGCCGCCTTGAACAGTAGTATTGGTTTTCAATCAACCGTTTCAGGTGGCAACCTAAAACCATGAACAGTTATTTGTTGCAGCGGCACAATAGTTCTTTTTCAGGTTATGACGAGACGGAACTCCAACCATCGAATCCATAGCCAACCAATGTGTGGGCACTGGAGGCGAGGCTGTTTACACAGCAAGGGCACTGCTGGCGGAGGCTGGTCTTGATAGCGATAATTACAACGACGAGTGTATTGGTGGGGCACAGCAAATGGTGGCACAACCCAGCAATGGAACGGGTAATACCGCAATTGGTATCGCTCCAAACCCTGCCAATAAAACCGCAACTCTCACGATGCCCAATAGCCATGGGATTGGAAGGGTAATCGTCATGGATATTTACGGAAGAACGGTGATGCAAAAAGAGGTGAAAGCAGGAGAGATAAGTTTTGAATTGGATATAGATGAACTTAAATCCGGTATTTATTATGTTTCTTTTGACAGGAAAGACATTGAACCTTTTAAATTGTTTATTGACCGTTAAAGCATGATCCTTGCACTGCATAAGAGGCCATATTATTCATGGCCTCTTATGCTCAAAATATTTTTAAATGAAAACCATATTTATCATTTTATGCACAAGCCTCGCTCCACTTTTTTTAACTGCCCAGAAATACGACTACCAATGGCCGATTGGGTACAGTTCAGACCCTCCATTAGAAATTTTTGGGATCAGTATGCTTGACTTTACAGGGGCGACCATCGAAGTGTACCCTTATAACCAAGAATTCAAACAAATAAAATTACATGATGGTGCCAGCTTTATCTGCGACGAAAACGGGGAATTGATACTCGTGACCAACAACTGCAAGGTCTTCGACAGGGATTTCAACGTCGTACCGGGAACGGATACCCTCACCTCTGGGGTCACGTTCAACAACTTTTGCGATCAATACGGGGAATATCCTACCAGCCAGACTTCTTTGATCCTGCCAGAACTAAGCAACGACTCCACCTTCTATATTGTCCACAAGGATTCCGAATTGTCCAATATCTTGCAAGCCAAGATAAGCAAGAACCTTTATCTGAGCATTTTGATAAGAAAAAATGACGGCACTTTTTATCTGAAGGAGACCATAGCCCTCTTAAACCAAGAAATGATGCCGGGAAAACGGACTACCTGTATCAACAAAGAGGGGGTAAATGGTGGACATGGACAGCAAATTTCCCACAACAACACCTTTTACAAATTCCTTATAGGTGGGCAGGATACAGTACAAGGGCCATTCCGCAGGAGATTGGGGACAGGATCAGGGATAAGGACAATGGGGGCATTGGGCAAAACGCCTTTACATAAATGCAAGTATATGGGCATGCTTACATCCGATCACAAAATCCTGCTATATGATTTTGACAATGAATCTGGGAGAGTTTTCCAACTACCGGATCATCCCCGTTGCGGAAGATGATGAGGGTTATGGCACAGGTCTGGCCTTTTCTTTTGATTCGAAACTCATCTATGTAACCACTGTCAAAAATCTGCACCAACTGGATCTTACATGACACCGCTGTCCAGCACATTGCATTCCACGAAAGCTATGACGAGGATGGATAGCCGGTTGTGATGGGGAAGATGCACCTTGGCTATACAGAACTGCCGGATATATATTGATCCGGGCAGCACTACTTATTATATACATGTTATTCATCATCCTAACGTTAAAGGGGAAGCCTGGGTTTGAGGCAAGGGCACTGCGTTCTCCTACCAAGCTATTTCCCATTTTTTTCCCCAATCTCCCCATGTACCGCTTCGGCGGCACTTGCATTCGGTACCATACAGTTCCCAGTGGTCAACAAGAGTTTGGAGATTGGTCTGGGAAAAGAAAAAGGGATAAATGTTTTTCCGAACCCTTTCACCAGCGACTTCTCTGTCTCGTTCAAAAACACTATTCCGAAAAATGCGCACATCAGGATATATGACAGTCTTAGGCGAAACCGCTTCAGTCCCCACTGCCCGCTTTCACCAATACCTTGACCCTTGGAAGCATCCCCCCTCCGGCCTCTACTTCTACGAAATATGGGAAAACAGCACCCTGCTGAAAAGCGGCAAACTCGTGAAGGTGGAATAGGGCTGAAATGATGTTTATCTTTGCCCCCTAAAACAAAACAGCAATCATACGCGACGCACCTAAAAGCGGGCGACAAGGCCCACGAACTACACGGCACAGACGAAAACGGTAAGCCCACTTTTCCTGAAAAAATTCGCTAACAAAAAACTCATCCTTTATTTCTATCCCGCTGACAACACACCGACCTGCACCACTGAATCCTGCGACCTGCGGGACAATTTCAAAGCTTGAAAAAGAAGGGCTATGCCGTTCTTGGTGTCAGCCCCGACAGTGCTAAAAAGCACCAGAATTTCATCAAAAAATTTGGTTTACCTTTCCCTCTATTAGTGGATGATGAAATGAAAACCATCCATGCTTATGGTGTTTGGGGCATGAAAAATACGTTTGGCAGAGATTACATGGGGCTGATCCGCACCACTTTTGTCATCAACGAAAAGGCATCATAAAGCAAGTGATTGACAAAGTAGAATCCAAGCGCCATTCCGAACAAATCCTTGAAGCAATGGCTTCACCGCTTGACGCATTTTCAAAAAAATCACATAAGTTTGGCGTTTGAAAAAAATGGTTAAATGGCTTGAATGGTTTTATTGATTTGCCATAACATATTTGCAAAGCCATTTAACACTGAAACAGTGAAGCCATTCGACAATGAATCAATGAAACCCACACTCTTGATACTTGCTGCTGGCATGGGCAGCCGCTATGGCGGACTCAAACAACTCGACGAAGTAGGCATGGCCGGAGAGGCCATCATGGACTATTCGATTTATGATGCGTTGAAAGCAGGATTTGGCAAAGTCGTTTTTGTGATCCGCCGAGATTTTGAGGCAGCTTTTAAAGAAAAAATAGCCAATCGCTGGGAGGGCAAAGCAAATATGGCTTTTGCCTTTCAGGACATGGACGCTTTTGTCCCAGCGCTGCCCGGCCAAGCGGAAAGGGAAAAACCCTGGGGCACTGGCCATGCGATCCTTGTCGCCAAAGAGGTTGTCAATGAGCCATTCGTTGCCATCAATGCCGATGATTATTATGGCTACGATGGCAAAAAAATGGCTGATTTCCTGACTTCCGATTGTACCCCTTCCCATTATCGGAATGGTCGGGTATGTTTTGGAAAATACGCTTTCGGAAAA
>CALNYY010000018.1:0-9708 GCA_942490835.1 uncultured Saprospiraceae bacterium | reverse complement strand
CTTGTATTTTCCGGAGAATGTGCGCAGAATTTTTCGGGAAAGAATCTTTTTGCACCATCAACGATTCTACAAAAAGGCCAATCTTCGAATCAAGCGGTGCCCCAATTCGTCATGAAAATCATCTGCCGCTTTTTTACGAATTTCCGAAATGGTTTTTAATTTATTTATCCTTGCCTGTCGCTGTATTTTATTGAATATCCATATGGAAAATATAAGCGAAACAACGGCAAAGAAAATAAACCAAGACGTTTGCCAAAAAGGAGGGGCAACGACAATGCATATTTTTTTTGTTTTTGAATTCAAGAAGCCGCCTTTATTTCCTGCCCTGATTTTAAAGACATATTCACCTGGTTTCAAATTGGTATAAGTGACTGATCGCTGATTCTCACAATATAGCCATTTCTCTTTAAACCCTTCCAATTGATACGCATATTGTACGTCATGGGGGTTGTCATAAGTTGGGGAAACAAATTTGAAAGTGATATGGTCGTCTTGAGGGCTTAAGTGTATTGTTTCCACTTCATTTAAAAACGTATCGAAAGTGATGCTTTTGTCATAAATTTTAAATTCCGTCAAAATTGGTGTGGCAACGGTATCCTGGTTGCTCCATTCTGAAGGTTCTATTTTATTTAGCCCATTCTTATTCCCAAAATATAAGTTGCCAAAATGGTCTTGAACCGCAGAGTTTAAATTGAAATGGTTGCTTGACAAGCCCGACGCTTTTGAAAACCGATAATACGTATGATCGGTAGGATTGACGCTCCAGAGTCCATCAATTGAACTTACCCAAAGGTTGCCTTTCGCACCTTTTTGAATCCCTCTAACATTTGGAATAATGGGGGAATCCTCGCTCAATGGCCTCATGGTCAAACTATCCAAATCTATTTTCAATAAACCTCTGCTAAAAGAACCGGCCCAATATTCTGAATCAGCGTGGTAAAAAGTATTGATGGTGCCATACCCAGATTGTTCCACCTTTGAATTATCATATGTAATCCTCTTGGAAACCACGGAATAATCAATGGGGTCAAGAATCAAAAGGTCAGCGCCATATTTAGTATATCCAACTAAAAAGGAAGTGTCGTTAACTTGTGCAATACATTGAATGTCATTCCCTCCAATAAATCTCCCATCTTTTTGAAAGGGACTATATAAATTAAACTGCTCCGTTTCGGAATCATAAATAAAGAGCCCTTGCCTCGTTCCTATCCACATCTTCCCGTTGTGGTCAGGCAGAATGGAACGGGTATAATTCAGTTTATATTTTTTGCCATTTATTGTAAATGCGTTATGGTGAGAATATTTTCTTCCATCTTCTTTCATAATGATGACCCCTTGGTTCGAAGCAATGCAAATATCTCCTTCTACATTTCGGGTAATGTCGTTTATCCTTAAATATGGAAATGGATGTTTCTTTCTTGAACCTGAGAAGATATTGATCAATTGTTCCGTTTCAAAATAATACCGATATAGGTTCTGATTAGCACCGACCCACATATATTCCTCATTATCTATTGCTAAGGCTGTAATTTCGAAATTGATAGAGAGTATAGATTCATTTTTTTTTAAATTACTGATTGGCCATTTTCTATTGTAAACCCGCCAAATTCCCTTCCCATTCGTTGCGAACCAAATCCCATTCTCACTGTCCACAAATACTTGAATAATTTCCCAATATTTTAAACCTTCGCCTAATGAAATAATAAAATCCCATGATTCTCCATTCCATTTAAGCAGGCTATTTCCATGCGTACAAACCCATATATTGGCGGCTTTATCTGTAAATGAAAAATGAATTGTTTCGTTTCGTTCAGGAATAGAGGACCATGACTGTAAGCTATCTGAATAGGTCAACAATTTACGGGATTTAGAAAATAAAACCATCCCACTTTCGTCCATATCTGAAATAAACAACTGATTGTTCACACAGGATTTAAACTCCTTGACTGCCGTCAGCGATTTTTTGAAATATATACTATCCGCGGAATGAAACACATGACCATTTAGGGTCTGCAACCAAATATGTCCTTTTGCATCTTCATAGAGTTTATCAATAGGAAAATTAAACTCCACTGTATCGGATTGCTCAATCAAAAAAATAGCGTCGAGAGAATTGGAAGCCATCTTGAAAATCTCAGCACCTGAATTGGTATTCAAATAAATACGTTGCTTCGAAGTTTTAAAAATCTTGAAAAATGATTTTTTATTGTCTCTCTTTTTTAATGGGGCTAAACATAATTTGTTGGTTTGGTGGTCAACAGTGAACAATCCCTTATTTGTGGCAATACAGATTCCCCAACCTTCAACGAATTCGATGTCGGATATACCTGTGTTGTAATTTTCAAATCGATAATTGATGAAATTTTCGGATAATTTATCATATTTGGAAACAATGCCTAATCCAAGATTCACCCATATATTCCCTTCCTCATCTTGACAAAAATTATTAATGTAATTTGCACCCATCGAAGTACTGTCATTTGGATTGAACCGAAATTTTTCGAAAGTATATCCATCAAACTTATTTAATCCGTGTGCCGTAGCCACCCAAATGAATCTGTCTTTGTCCTGTAGCAGTCCCTTTGTTTCATCGCTTGAAAGGCCATCTTCTACTGTCCAATTCGATAAAGTATAGTTTTGTGCATACAATATTGTTGAACATTTGGAGCAAAGCACCAAAAAAAGATATAATATAAAATGTTTCAGATACATATTAGGTTTGTTCAGCGATTCTCGCTTTGAAAATTAATCCATAAGATTAATTTCTATTTGATTGACTATTTTAAAAATTGGGCATTTTTGCTAATCCCGACGAAAAGGTAAAATAGGAAGTGCCCTGTTATTTTTTTACGTACTGAGTCAGGTGCCTTTCGATATACCTACCCACGGTTTTCCTATCCACTTTCATCATCCGGCCAATTGCAGAAACGGAAACCTTATCTTTCAACAGAGATTCAACCTGATTGTGATTGGCCGCAAGTTTGGCATTGGTGGATCTCTTTCCTTTGGGCCTGCCCAGCACCTTTCCGTTTTCCTTTGCTTTTTGGAGGGCCTCTTTGGTCCTCATCGAAATAAAAGTCCGCTCAATTTCCGAAGCCAGGGACAGCGTAGTTGCAATGATCTTTGAGTTCAACGAATTGTCAAACACCATTTGTTGCTTGGCCACATGAACGGTCAATTTTTTATCTGCCGAGATTTGCAGTACCTGTAAACATTGTAAGGTGCTTCGGGCAATCCTGGACACTTCTGCAAAAATTAAGGCATCCCCTTGGTTTGCCCCCTGGATCAACGTGCCCAATGCCCGTCCCTGCCAATCTTTCGTTCCCGAAACGACATCTTCGACGAATTCATCAATCTGGATATTGCGGGCCGCCGCATATTCCACGATACCCAGTTTTTGGTTTTCAATATCCTGTTGGTCGGTTGAAACCCGGAGGTAAGCATAATTCATCAATCGAGCGGTTTAATTTTTCAATGGAATGGCTTCAAATGTACCCCTTTTCTCAAAATGTACCAAATAATTATATTTAAGTGATTTTATAACCCAATTATTGGGCAAATAATATATTGTGCCAACCTGTCTAAAAATGGGTCATTAAAACGGTCGTTTAAATAGGACAATTTTTCAATCCACTACTTAAAACACACTTGCGCAATATGAGTAGTTCAAGCACTTATGACGAGCATCTCCAAATTCTACAGCCCAAAGAAATAGGAGAACTCTACACTATCCCCGATTTTGATCTGGAAGACAGGATTACGTTTTTCACGCTGTCACCAGAAGAGTACAGGTTGATGCAATCTTTTCGGGGTGTTTCTTCTCGTACATTCTTCGTCCTGCAATTGGGCTATTTTAAAGCCAAACACCTTTTCTTTATCTTCGATTTTGAGAGCCAAGCTGCCGACACCGATTTTATTGTCAAAAAATATTTCCCAAAAAAGAGCAGAAAGGGTTTAACGCCAGTAACCAAACCTACCCGCCTTCACCAAAGACAGGTTATCTGTGGGTTTTTAAAGTACCGGTTTTTTGGACAGGCGTTGCTTGCCCCCATTATCGGGCAAGCTGCACTGTTCGCAAAAAGGTACAATCACCCCGTTTACCTGTTTCGTTGCCTGCTCCATTATTTCCACAACAGAAAAATCATCCTTCCCGGTTATAGCTTTCGGCAACGGGATGTCATCAGCCCTGTGGTTCGGGCAGAGCACCACCGGTTGGAACAGATTATTGAACAGCAGGTGAGCGTACCGGAAAAAGTATTATTGGACGCACTATTAATAAAGCCCGATGAGGGTATGTACCCGTTTACCCAACTCCAAAAAGAACCCTCCAGTCTTCAGTATTATCAAATTCGGGGTCAAATAAAAAATGCTGTTCAACTGCAACCGCTCTATAAAATTGCTTTGCGTATTCATCATCAAATGGATATTTCCAATGAGAATATGCGGTACTATGGCACCATCGCTGAAGATTATAAACCTTTTAATATCAAGCAATTAAAGGGGAATATGCGCTATATCTATCTTCTTTGTTTTGCGTATAATCGCTATCGCTTTATCAACGATATTTTAATAGAAGGGCTAAAGCACCATGTCTTGGGATTGGAAAAATCAGCCAAGGAATTCGCTAAAACGGAAATTTATCATCATCAATTGCAAGCACATACTTCCTTATCAAAAGTGCCACAAGTATTAGCTCTTTTAAAAGATGAAAGCCTGAACGGTTTGCTTTTCAAAACAGTCAAAAAAATGGCTTTTTCTATTTTAAAACTCGATGAGATAGATTTGGTAACAGATTTAATCAAACAAACCAAGCTCGATAAAAAACAACTTATTGGACAGTTTTATCAAAATAGTAAACGTTTGATAAGCCTTTATTTACGTCCAAGTGCGATTCATTTTGATTTTGATAATGCTGCAAAATGTAAAGATATTATCGAAGCCATATCGTTTATCAACCAACAAATTGAAGCCAAAAAATCATTGAGGAAAATGCCCAAAGAAGATTTTCCCGTTTCGTTTTTATCCAAAAAACAAAAGAGATATACCCTTGATAAGGATGGGCTTATTGACGTTGCCAAATATGAAATGGCATTGTACCAGGCCCTCCGAAATAAAATTGAGGCAGGGGATGTTTTTGTTTCGGACAGCTTTAGAAACAGGAGTTTTGAGCAAGATCTGATACAGACGAATGAATGGAAAATTAACAAACCTACTATCATTAAAGAGGTGGACCTGCCCAAACTGCATAAGCCTGTCCGGGAAATATTGGCAGAATGGAAAGCACTGATCGAACCGCTTTATAAACGGGTCAACAACCGGATTGAAAAAGGCTTGAACCCTTCTGTTCAAATTGATGGAAAACACAAAGATGGCAGTCCAAAATGGCACTTGGTTTATACTGAAACGAGCAAACCACTAAATCACCGCATTTATGGGCAATTCGCCCCAATTGATATTGCTTCGATGCTCCAATTAGTGGACGGGCATACGAACTTTTTAAATGCTTTTACCCATTTATCCCCTTCCAATGTCAGCCGAAAAAATGATGGGCAAAAGCTCATTGCCTGTATTGTCGCATTGGGCACAAACTACGGCATCGGAAAAATGGCAACCATTTCAGATATGTCTTACCAAGAATTAGCGGTCACTGCAAGCAACCTTCTTTATTTGCAAACACTCGAAGAAGCCAACCGCCGGATCGTTAATAAAACAATGACGCTGCCCATGTACAAAAACTATGAGTTAGAACCGGGCGTAGTCCATTCCAGTAGTGACGGACAAAAATATCTAACTCAAATCCCGACCATTAATTCCCGTTATTCCCCTAAATATTTTGGGCTTGCCAAAGGAATTTCTGCGCTGACCGCCGTAGCGGATTACATTCCTATCACTGCAGAAATAATTGGGGCCAACGAACACGAAAGCCATTACGTGCTTGATTTGTTGTACAATAATAACACCCACCTAAAACCTGACATTCATTCTACTGACTCCCTCGGGATTAATCAGGTCAATTTTGCCGTCCTTGATATGTTTGGTTACCAATTTGCCCCGAGGTACAAGGATATTTCTTCTAAAACCAGAATCATTTACAGCTTTGAAAATCCAAGCCTGTACCAAGGTTACGTCATTAAGCCCATCCGAAAATTTAACGAACTACTCATTGAAGAACAGTGGGATACCTTTCAACAAATTATCGCCTCACTCGCCAAAAAGACTACTTCCCAAAGTACTATCGTTAAAAAGTTGTCTTCCTTCAAACGAAACAACAGGGCCAGAAAAGCCATCGTAGAATACAATTCAGTGGTGGAGACCTATCATAAGCTCCATTACATTGACAACCCCCGGTTCCAAAAACAGGTCAATACGGCTTTGAACAGGGGGGAGCACATCAACAAGTTGAGAAAGCATTATTTTCATGCCAATGGAGGAAAATATAAAGTGCATAGCGTGATGGAACAAAAAATTTGGAGTGAATGCAACCGCCTGCTTGCCAATGCGACCATTTATTACAATACGTGGCTTTTATCGGAGTTATTGGCTTATCATCAGGAGCAAAATAATGCTACTGAAGTAGATTTGATAAAGAAGGTATCCCCGGTTGCTTGGCAACACATTCATATTCACGGGCGGTATAAATTCAGGATTGGCAGGGTTAATTTGAATGTAAAAGAGATGGTGAGAATGGTTAAATTTTAGAAAAAACGCCTAACAACATGATTCCTATTTTACCTTTTCGTCGGGATTAGCAAAAATGCCCAACTTGCTTATCAAGGGCTGGATAAACTACTTCAAACCGGTAGCCATCTACTCCAAGCTGAAAAGTCTGGATGAATGGCTAAGGAACCGACTGAGGTATTGCATTTGGCACCACTGGAAGAAACCGGATCGGAAAAGGAAAAATTTGATCCGTCTGGGAATCAACCAAGGGCAAGCCTATGCGTGGAGCCGCACCAGAATGGGTGGATGGCGGGTCGCCCAAAGCCCAATTCTTGGCACTACTACCACCATTGACCGGCTTAAGGCAAGGGGGTATACCAGTTTAATCGATTACTATCAAAAGGGAAAGTTAGTTAATGAACCGCCGTATACGAGACCCGTACGTACGGTGGTGTGAGAGGCGCACCCCGGTCAGTAATGGCCGGGGCCGTCTACTCGATTGTGGTTCGTTTTTGATATTTGGATTCTTAATAAATTAGTTTAATTTTTCTAATTTCACCAGAGGGTATATCCAAAGTATAAAGACCCATTGAGCGTTCATTGTGCCATTCGAATATCACTTTATTTCCTAAAGGGTGCCATTTGGCATGAAGCTCCTGACCAGCTAAATCCGTTATTTGCTGAAGATTAGTTCCGTCAGGGTTCATCATGTAAAGGTTATAATCTCCTGAATCACTCAATTTGGGATCATCTTGATTTGAATGGAAAACTATTTTTTTTTCGTCTGGCGAATATTCTGGAAACCAATTGATAGCTTTCACTGATGTCAATTGCCGAATATTGGAACCGTCTAAATTCATGATAAAAATATCATAATAGTTCTCGTGATTGAAGTCAGAGGTAAAAATGATTTCGTTTTGAGTTGTCATTCTAGGATACCAGTTCTGTCCATCAGGGTTATAAAGCTGCTTGACGTTTGATCCGTCCTGATTGATAATAAACATTTGTGCCTTTCCGTCTTTAGGTATGGAATTAAAAATAATCTTACTGCCATCAGGCGACCAATGAGGTTCCACATTGTATCCCCTCAATTCTGTAAGTTGAGTCAGATTCTCTCCATCAGCATCCATGACAAAAATTTGAGCACCATCATTGATATCCGCATGGAAGGCTATCTTTCTGCCGCTGGGTGACCAGACAGGTCCTTTTTTAATACGTGCTTTTGTAAAATGGGTAAGTTGTTTTACGTTTCTCCCATTTATATCAGCGGAATAAATTTCCCAAACATCTTCGGATGCATCTTTTGCATAAATAAAAGCTATTTTAGTTCCGTCAGGAGAAATATCAGGTCTTCCAATATGACCAGTTAGTTCCGTTTTATCTGGTTGACAATTCGTGAGTAAAACTGTCATAGTAACATACAATAAATTTTTCATAAGCTTCATTTTGGTAATGACCTCCGATTATGAATGAACCACAACGTCAGTCCGTGAAAAAACCCTGTTTTCCCGACATGGTCATTGAAAGACAAAGGGGAGGATTTGCCCACAATAACAACATAATTACAAACAACGTTAATAAACCTGCTCCAAGCTACTTATTGCCAAACAACGACTTGGACACAGCAACGAGAGCATAGCCCCCTTAAATCCAATCTATTTCAGATTCCGGCTTTCAACAAAATTTTTTACTGTCAAACGGTTCACGCCAAGAATTCGCCCGATACCATTAAAACTGATTTGCTTTTCTAATAAAACTTTGATTTCCTCCTCCTTGCCACTCAGTTTGGTCTGTTTGGACAGGCTCCCCTTAGGCCTGCCCAATTTCATGCCTTCGCTCTTTTTTCTGGCAAGGGCTTCTTTGGTACGTTGAGAAATGAGCTGGCGTTCAATTTCCGCAGAGAGCGAAAAGGCAAAAGCCAAAACTTTGGAATTGATATTATTGCCCAACTCATATTTTTCTTTGATGGTGTGCACTTGAATTTCCCTGTCCATACAGGTGTGCAGAATGCTCATTACCTCCATCAGGTTTCGCCCCAACCGGGACAGTTCGGACACAATCAGTACATCATCGTTTTTCAGCCCCTCCAATGTTTTGCCCAGTAAACGGTCTGCCAGTTTTCGGCGGCTGCTTACAGTCTCCTCCACCCAATGGTCAACCGGCAGTTTTTTTGAATCGGCATATTTCAATATTTCAAACCGCTGGTTTTCGACGGTCTGTTTGTCGGTGCTGACCCGGATATAGGCATATATCATGGCTGTTTTTTAGTTGCATTGTATTAAACCCTGTCTTGGCATTAAATTACCACTTTCCCGTAAAAAACAAAGGGCATTAAACCTATTTGTTTTCTGCCCAGTAAAAACGGCCTTTTTTCTAACCGAAAAATACCGAACGATGCCTTTCATTCAAATACTTTCCGAGCAAAAACGGATGGTTTATGAGCAACCTCCAGCCTTTACAGCTAAAGAACGGAAGTATTTTTTTAGCTTGCCTGTGTCTTTAAAAAGTAGGGTTTATTCTTTCCCCGCCCTGAGCAACAGGGTTGGCTTTCGGTTGATGTTTGGTTATTTTTTGGCGACCAAAAAATTCTATCCACCAGAGTCGTTCCATGAAAAGGATATTCGGTACCTCTGCAACCAATACAATATGCTGCCTTTTGCCTTTGATGTTTTAGGGTACAAAGGCTCTACCTACACCCAGCACCGCCAGTTTATTCTGGAACACTTTGCTTTCCGGGCATTCCAACCCAAAACGCACAATTCACTGATCATCCAAGCTATCCATGAACAAATCTATTCCTGGGAATCGCCCCAACATATCTTTACTTATATTTTGGAGTGGCTGGAATGGCGGCGTATTTGAGTTACCGGCCTACTACAACGGCTTCAGCTAATTATTACCCAAGCCAACCGCTTACGGGATAAAGAGGTCAAGCTAAAATTTGCCCGGTTGTTAACCCGGGAACACAAAGAAGCCCTTGACCAATTGCTGGAAAAACAAAGCGGCAAAGGCAGGACAGAATATCTTTTCAAAAGACTGCAAAACCTC
>CALNYY010000017.1:0-17218 GCA_942490835.1 uncultured Saprospiraceae bacterium | reverse complement strand
GAATGGCCTAAGTGCTATTGGACCTGAATTTATAGTAGAATCGAGCGAGCCAAAAATTACAGCGATCAATCCAACATCTGGAAAGACTGGAATAAACGTTACGATTACCGGTGAAAATTTCAATGCAACTCCGTCAGAAAATGTGGTAACATTTAATGGTGCAATGGCCATAGTTACGAGTGCAAGCACTACAGAAATAATTGCAACGGTTCCAGATGATGCAACTACTGGACCTGTGAAGGTGGTTGTGGATGGAGTAACTGCCGTTGGACCCCAGTTTTCGGTAGAGTCAAGTGAGGTAAAGGTAACAAGCATCAATCCTACAAGCGGAAAGACAGGGATTTCCGTAAAAATAACAGGAGAGAATTTCGGGGCAACCATTGCGGAAAATACAGTAACATTTAATGGTGCAAATGCCACCATAACCAGTGCTAGTGTCACTGAACTGCTTGCTATTGTACCTAATAATGCAACGACTGGTCCGGTAGTGGTAACAGTTGGTGGGTTGTCTGGTGTAGGTCCAAATTTCACAGTAATTCCCACAGCTCCACAAATCACGAATCTCAATCCCAATGCTGGTCAGGTAGGCACATCTATAAAAATTATCGGTACGAATTTCAGTGCAACACCGACAAACAATACGGTTACATTCAATGGAACCAATGCCACTGTAACAAGCGCAAGCACCACAGAATTAGTTGCAACTGTACCAGCTGGAGCAACTACAGGAAATGTAGTGGTAACAGTTGGTGGTTTAGCATCTAATGGTGTGATCTTCACAGTTCAACCCACACCTCCACAAATTACTAACCTCAATCCAAACGCTGGTCAGGTTGGCACATCCATAAAAATTATCGGTACGAATTTCAGTGCAACTCCAGCAAGCAACACCGTAACATTCAATGGCACTAATGCCTCTATAACGAGCGCAAGCACCACTGAGTTAGTAGCAACTGTGCCAGTTGGGGCAACGACAGGAAATGTTGTAGTGACTGTTGGTGGTTTAGCATCTAATGGAGTGAACTTCACAGTTCAACCCACGCCTCCACAAATTACAAACCTCAATCCTAATGCTGGTCAGGTGGGCACATCTATAAAAATTATCGGAACGAATTTCAGTGCAACACCGGCAAACAATACGGTTACCTTCAATGGCACCAATGCCAATGTAACAAGTGCAAGCGCCACTGAGTTGGTAGCAACTGTACCGGCTGGAGCAACGACAGGAAATGTAGTAGTGACAGTTGGTGGATTGGCATCAAACGGAGTAAACTTTACAGTTCAACCAACTCCACCACAGATTACCAACCTCAATCCAAACGCTGGTCAGGTGGGCACATCCATAAAAATTATAGGAACAAATTTCAGTGCAACACCGGCAAACAATACGGTTACCTTCAATGGCACTAATGCCAATGTAACGAGCGCAAGCGCCACTGAGTTGGTAGCAACTGTACCGGCTGGAGCAACGACAGGAAATGTAGTAGTGACAGTTGGTGGATTGGCATCAAACGGAGTAAACTTTACAGTTCAACCCACGCCACCACAAATTACCAACCTTAATCCAAACTCTGGTCAGGTTGGCACTTCGATAAAAATTATCGGAACGAATTTCAGTGCAACACCGACAAACAATACGGTTACCTTCAATGGAACCAATGCCAATGTTACGAGTGCAAGCGCCACAGAGTTAGTAGCAACTGTGCCAGTTGGGGCAACCTCAGGAAATGTTGTAGTGACTGTTGGTGGTTTAGCTTCTAATGGTGTGAACTTCACCGTTCAACCAACTCCACCTCAGATTACATCTCTTAACCCAAACAGCGGACCATTCGATACGAATGTAACCATTACAGGTAACAATTTCAGCTCTGTCATAAATGAAAATGAAGTGACATTCAATGGCAATTCCGCAGTTGTAACAAACGCAAGCCCTACCTCTATTATTGCTGAGGTTCCTGTTGGTGCCGGATCTGGACCAGTAACTGTAACAACCAATGGATTAGCAAGTAATAGTATAAACTTCAATTATATTAAAACTGCTATTGTAAATACTTACGCTGGAAATGGAACTGCCGGATTTGTAAATGGATCAGCTGCAAATGCACAATTTGATCAGCCAACAAGAATGGCTTTGGATTCTAAGGGACAACTTTTCGTAGCAGATTACAACAACCACAGTATAAGAGTCATTGCAGCAAATGGTCAAGTGAGTACGATTGCAGGCAACGGTACATCCGGCTTTGTAAATGGAACTGCAGCGGCTTCACGATTTAATCAACCCTCAAGTGTTGCTGTTGACGATAGTGGAAATATTTATGTAGCTGACTTTGGCAATAATGTAATTCGGAAAATATCGACTTCAAATATAGTAAGTACATATGCTGGCAATGGGCAGGCGGGCCTTTCAGATGGAGATATACAGACAGCATCTTTTAACGGCCCAAGCGGTCTTGCTATTGACAGTCAGGGTAACTTGTATGTGGCAGATTCAAAGAATCACGCCATTCGAAAAGTAGATACAGGCGGTAATGTAACAACCATTGCAGGCAATGGAACACCTGGACTTATAGATTCAAAAGGTACGGCAGCAAGGTTAAACGGACCGGGTGGAGTTTGCCTGGATCAGGCAAATAACATTTATGTAGCAGACGCATACAATCATGCAATTAGTAAGATAGATGCTGGAAATAATGTAACAACTATTGCCGGGTCTGATGGCACAGCAGGTTCAACAGATGGGAATGTTTCGATAGCCACATTCAACTACCCATCAGATATCGATATCGATGCAAATGGCAATCTTTTTATTGCTGACTACTTCAACCACAAGATTAGGATCATCAAAACCAATGATATGGTAGAAACTCTGGCAGGAACTGGTACTAGCGGTTTTCTCAATGGCCCGGCCACCTCTGCCCAATTCAACTACCCGATTGGTGTAACCGTAGATCACAGTGAATTGATCTACGTAGGTGATGTTTTAAATAATCGTATCCGTGTTATCACCTATGAATAATGGCAAATGAATAGTTTCAAACACATATTATTCATTCTTCTGACATCTTTATTCAGTGGCATTTTGAGCTATAATGTCATGTCCCAAAATGTCGAAAGCATGATCAATGAAAAACCGGTCAAATTCAGTGGTAGCCTCTCTGCACAATTCCTAGGATATTCGACTACCAGAGAAAGGCCCTCCCGGGATCCATTTGTTTGGACATTGTCCGGGTCACCTACCTTAAGTGTTTATGGATTCAATGTCCCTTTTTCATTTGTCATCAGTCCAAAACAGCGGAATTTTCGTCAACCATTCAACCAGTTTGGCATGAGCCCTTATTACAAGTGGCTGACCGTGCATGCAGGCTACAGAAATGTGAATTTTTCCAGATATACCATGGCCGGACACACTTTTCTAGGTGGAGGCATTGAGGCTACACCTGGAAATTTTCGCTTGGGATTTGTATATGGAAGGTTTCTAAAGGCCATTGAAGATGACTCTCTTAACGTCGAATATGTAATTCCAACATACCAGCGAACAGGATATTCAATGAAAATTGGATATGGGCCGCAAAGCAACTATGTAGATCTAATCATGTTTAAGGCCAAAGACGATACCGGCAGCATTGACACACCTGATCCTGCTGCTGATGTGATACCTGGTGAAAACCTGGTGTTTGGCATTAAAACTTTTCAACGGTTTCTTAAAAAAATTCACCTTTGATCTTGATTTTGGCTATAGCATCTACACCAATAATCTTCGTGCAACTGATGAAGGTTTACCAGATGTTCCATTTCAGTCCTTTATTTCTTCTCTTACTACTCTAAATAATTCAACCAATGTAAATTGGGCTGCAAATACCAGCTTGGCCTATAATCATAAGCTATTTGGGTTGCGTGTTCGATATCAGCGCATTCAGCCAGAGTACCAAAGCATGGGAGCCTATTTTTTAATAACGATCTGGAGCAGATCACATTCGATCCATCGCTTTACCTGCTGCAACGCAAACTGAATATCAGAGCAAGTATTGGTTATCAACGAAATAACCTGGCTGAAGACAAAATCAATGATACTTTCAGACGTATAAATTCTCTCAATGTAAGCTATGCCCCCTCTGCAAAATTCAGTGCCAACTTCAGCTTTATGGATTTTAGAATCAACCAAAAGATTAACCCATTGATCATCAAAGATTTTGTGGATTCACTGCAAATGAAGCAGGTGTCAACAAATTTTTCTATTAACCTCAACCACAACTTCGGTACAAAAGAAATGCGGCAAACGGTTTCTGTGGGAACGAATTATCAAAAATTCAATGATGAAAACCAAAATACGGATATCTATAATTCCTCTTCTTCACAAAGTCCATTTCTTACCTATCGCTTCACCAACTCCGTTGCGAAATATGGCCTGAATGCCAGGATCAACTACAACTATTTTCAAAGCACGTTTAGCGATCAGTCACGCTTGGGATTTACAGTTGGTGGCAATAAACGGATGGCTGATAACAAATTAAATCTAAATGCATCCGGGACCCTGTTTCAAAATAAAAACGATGGCGAAGCTAATGGAAGCACCTCCATGTTGCGAGCAAGACTCAGCTACAAGCTTGCAAAAAGCCACCGGCTCAACTTTAGTCTCAACTACATCAATAGAAAATTTAATACTGATACACAGAATAACTTCAATGAATTCCTGATCCGCTTTGGATATTCAATGAGAATATAAATGACCACCTGCAAATGAAAAGATATTCAGCATTCATCATATTAATATTTTGTATCCTGACAGGATTTATACAATCATGGGCCCAAGGTAGTTTTCCTTTGAGCATCACTCCCAGCATGCCTCCTCCCTACCCGAATCGCCTTTCGGATTTCACCGATATCGAAAGCCAACTTTTCATTAATATCTTTAATTCCAGTGATGAGACATACACTATCTACCTAACCGGCAAACTGGAAAGTGAATTGCAGGGACGTGCAGATATATACGAAACCATCCCAACCCACCTATGATGGAATTGGAGATCTTTCCAGATAACAATCAGATTATGCTGGATGATATTCGCGGACTTTTTGAAGCTGAGCATTTAGAAAGCCCCCGGACATCAAGAGACCAGATCATTTCCGACAGTGCACTCCCGGAAGGCCAATACAATTTTTGCCTTCGAGCATTTGATGCTATGAATCCCGGCAGAGCGCTTTCGCCTGATCCTGAATTATCATTCAGCGGGTGCTTTACATTTCCAGTCACACTCGTAGATCCCCCCAGGATTAATGCAGCTTTTTGTGACAGTTATGTCAGTACAACAATACCTACCATTCCAATCAACTGGACTTGGATGCGACCTGCTTTCGGTTCTGATAATGTCGAGTTCTCCCTCAGGATTGTGGAGCTTGATCCTCCAGATCGCGTCGTGAATGATGCATGGCTATCTGCAACAACACCTGACCTTTTAGAAGACATAGATCCAATAGTCTCTACTTTCAGAAACATTTCTATTCCTGATGATGTAACACTCATACCTGGTTTGTCTTACGTCATTCAAGTAATTGCCGAAGATCCAAGCGATGAAGTCCGTTTTAAAAATAGTGGGAGAAGTGAGCCTTGTGTATTTCATTATCAGGACAAACACATTCGCTTTGGTCAGCCGATCTGGCTAACCTCCACTGGTTTTCCATTTGATGAAGATATTGACGTTGAATTAGAATATGAAATACCTGTACCTGAGTATTTTGATGAAAAGATCGGAAGAGAAATTTATGTGTTTAGGATGCCCGATGGGATGTCACCTTCTGAAGCATTTGGATTGGAAGATTATATCATCAATCAACATTATTCTGATAGATGGGGGTATGACGACAATCCGGGCGTACTCACCATTAACTCTTCGCTTTTGTCAGAAGGGGGAAGGTACGCAGCAAGAATAATAATTAGCGATCCTACTGAATCTGACGATTATATATTTGAAAATGATGGCAAAAGTGAATTTTACATATTTGAATACAGCAAACCATCTGATATTCCTCCTCCAGAATGGATCACCCTGGCAGGCGAGACAATGAGTCAAAACAACGTGACGCTTAATTATAGAACACTTATCCCAGAAGGAATTGATATCAGGCTAAATGGAAACCTTTATTATTTTATTATTCCTGAAGGTGTCTCTGCACAAGAAGCAATGGCAAGTGAGTTAGCAACACGTAAAAAAGTTATTTTCAATGAGGCATTTGATGCAGATTCTCCGGAAAGAGAAATCGTAATTACAGATGGTGATTTTACCAAAGGAGTTAAATACGGTGCTTATCTTGAAATATCAAATGCTGACGCTTCCTTGGCAGATGCATATTCCTTTGCAAATGGTGGCAGGAGCGAAATACTGGTCTTTATGGTTGGAGCCCCAGCCGGTACGGACATTGTACTCACTTACCCTTTAGATGGAGATAGAATTCCTTTTTCTTTCTTCCCGTTGATTGCCAGATATGAGCCATATAATCCTCAATACCAACACTGGAAGCATTTATGTAATCTACTGAAAAATGGCAGCCCTTATGATAGGTTTGGTGGTGGTCCGGGCTTAAGATGGCCTGGTGGTTCTCATACCGGCCAAATAGATGGTGGCTTGTCTGGTTCAGCATCATTGACCGAAAGTGAATCTCAAAATATCGCAGTGTATAAGAGCAATGCCGATGACCCGGCCATGTACGAACGAGGTGCCAATTACCGTTGGGAGGTTAATGTACAATTATTTGATGATGTTGCCGGTGTCGGCCCACACCTTGAATTCGATAAAAACGCTACGTTTTCCAGGGGCATGGGGCCATCTGAGCTCATTCAACCAGCATATGGTGCAATAATTGCTGAGGATTCCACTTTCAATTTCAAATGGATCACGGCTGATGCGCCAGAAAAATTACTTCCAGGACATCGTATTAATCATGCTAATAGAGAAAGTCTTCGCTTTTTTAATGGCACTGTTGATGAAAAATGGGTCCTTGAAGTAGATACCACAGAATCGTTTAGTTCAAGCACAGTGATATTTCACCAGGAAGGAAGAATTGGTTATGGTGAAATAGATTTTGCAAGCGGAGACCTGGACGAAACTGCGATTATTGCTGCATTGTATAAAGAGCTTGAGTCCGCAGAATCTTTTACACCGATAGATACAGGATACTATCACTGGCGGGTGAAATGGCTAAAGATCCGGATGCTGACTGGACATCCGAACACTATGAATCAAGTCAGGTACGTCAATTTTGGGTTGGAGACCACCCTCCCCCTGGGCTTACCTCAAGAACCGATCCTCCAGAAGGCTGTGTGAGTGAATGCCTGGCCCCTGAAATTACCAATGAAACAGCTTTGTCTGAGCTTACAACAGGATCGACCGTAAATGTGGGCTATTTTAGAATGCAGGTAACTGAAGTCACCAGCAGTTCAGGCAATAGATATACAGGATCTGGAGAGATTCCAATTCCCTTTCTTAACAACATTCGCATCCTTGTTTCTTTTGAAAATATACGCATCAACAATGGGATGGAAATGTATGAAGGCAAGGTAGTGGCAATAAACGATGTCCCTTCCATTTCCATGGATTCCAGTGTGGTGACAATTGGTGGTCATCCGATTACTATTCCGAGTATGTCGGAAACCGAATCTCAGATACTTGATGCTGCCATTACGAGCACTGAAAGATTGGTTAGTCTGATGACAAATGAGCGGCCAATAGGAATGCCTATTGGTTTTGACAATGAAATTGATGGGACAAGTTATATTATTGGGATAACAGAAATGGTCTTTAAACCGAGAGAGGCGGAGATGAATGCTGTCATGCGACTCGATATTCCTTCCCTTGGAAATCATATTCCGGCCCTGGGTGCAAATAACGTATGCTTTACTCCAAATGGTCTGGGTGATGAAGGAAGGTTGTATTTGCATCGTGACTGGAATGTTACTCCTGACGACTGGGATATGCAATTCTCCTTTTCAGGCTGTGAAAGTGGAGACACCACACAGGCCACCTATGTAGAGTGGGACTGTGAGGGCTTTAAATGCATGGCCATTCGGGGAGAAGTTGAGTTTGATGCAGAAATGCTGATTAAGGAAGATGGAGATGGAAATATACTGGAGGGCGAGACCGTTGTAGCTGATTTTGGTGTAAAAACATGCCGTGGCAATAATTGGATTGCTGATATTGGCATTGATCCATTCCAGCTTAAGGGCATGAATGGTTGGGGCTTTACCGCCAGTCGTGCTTATCTTGATTTGTCAGATATTGAAAACCCGGCATTGCTTACCTTCCCGGAAAACTATGATCGGGGGGTGTTTGGAATAGGTGAGTCAACAAGTGAGGAAGATGCTGCCAGATTAGAAACTACATGGAAGGGGTTCTATTTAACTGGTGTAATGGTGCATACGCCACCTGATTTTGAGAGTGATGTTGTGGGAAAAGTTGAATTCGGCATCCAAAATGTAATCATTGATATTGGCAATGGTAGTGGGCTGACAGCGGCTATTGTTGCAAGCAATGTTCTTGATATAGGCAATGGCAGTGTTGATAATTTATCGTTTTCACTTGATTCAGTTTACATTAGTGTGGTGCAGTCCAGTATATGGGAAGGTGGTTTTAACGGCAAAATTGGATTGCCGATATTCAAGGCTGATGACTTTCTTAACTATGAATCCGTCCTATCATATGACCCAGGAACTGAATTGAGATTTAATATCAATGTTAATGTCTCAGACACACTTGATATTCCAATGTGGGATGTTGCTGAAATGTACTTTGCCCCCGAATCAACGATTGGCTTCGAGCACAGATCAGGAGGCGAGGGTGAAAAAACATATGTATATACTGATCTTACTGGTGGCATCAATATTACCGGAAATTTAGGAGGAGGTGAAGGTGCAGGTATTCCAGGTGTAAATTTCAGAGGAATTCGGTTTGAACATATCGTGTACAACTCCGATGGTTCCCAATTTGATGTAGGTGATTTTTCTTTTACCAGCGAGCAAAAAAGTACGGCTGGCTTTCCCGTGAATATTAACGATATAGGAATAGATCTGTCCTTACCACGTGTTGGAATTACTTTCGATCTTGCCCTTACACTATCAGATGCGGGATTTAGCGCTGAAGCGGGATTTGGGGTTTATGGTGCTCTGGATGTTACTGGTGAACGAGATGTCTTCAGTTTTAGTGGCGTTGATTTACGGAGTATAGAAATTCACCAGGAAGTAAGTAGTGTACGCCTGGATGGTCGGCTTGATTTTTACAATGGTGATGCTGTGTATGGTGATGGAATAAAAGGAAGTCTGGCTGTAGTTATGCCCATGGGGTTAGCGGCAAGCATGACGGTACAATTTGGGACAAAGAAAAGAGCCGGTGTAATAAATCCACGCTTTAATACAGCAGATTATTTTCCCTACTGGTATGTAGATGGTCTTGTCGTATTACCCTCACCGGGGATTATAGTTTTTTCTGGATTTGCTATTTACGGTTTTGGAGGTGGTGTATATTATCGTATGCGTCCTAACTACTCCGGCGTTACCGCTAACTCATCAATGATTGCTGATGATGATCAACGTGAAATAGTTGAAGCACCAGAATCGGGAGTGACGTATGTCCCGGATTGGGATACGTTTTTTGGTTTTAAGATCATGGCGGTGTTAGGCACTTCCCCAGATGCACAGGTATTCAATATGGACGTGGGCATAGAAATGAATTTTAATGAAAGTGGTGGGTTAGGTCTTTTTGCCATTGATGGGGCCGGGTATGTTATGGCTTCCTTTGCGGAACGTCCAAATGCAAAAGTCCGGGCAACCATCCATTTTGAGTATTCCAATCCTGGTGATGGCTCGAAACGAGTAGCTGGTAATTTTGCCATCTATGTTGATTTTGGTGAGATCCTCCATGGAATTGAAGATGGAAATCGGTTCGTCTATGCTGAGTTCCTGGTGCAGGATGAAATTTGGTACTATTATATGGGAAAACCAGATAATCGGGGTGGACTGGAAGCGAATTTACAAATAGTAACTGCTCGCCTGGACTCCTACCTGATGATTGGGCATGGTATTCCGAGGAGACTTCCTCCTTTACCCGAATTTATCGCCAACCTCGTTTATGGACCGCAACAATTGAATGATCAAGCGAGGGCAGCAGAGGTAAATGCAAGAGAACATTCTATTGTTGATGAAATGCAGATGTCAACCGCAAAGGGATTTGCATTTGGAGCTAGTTTAGATATAAGAGCCCGGCTTGATTTCGCTATATTTTACCTAAAGCTGCATGCCATGTTTGGTTTTGACGTATTGGTTTCTGAAGACATGGAACGCATTTGTGCAGAATCGGGTGTTTCTCCTGGAATTAATAACTGGTACGCCCAGGGGCAGATGTATGCAGGATTGGAAGGAGAACTTGGTGTAGGTGTGGATTTATTTTTTATTAAAGGCGAATTCCCAATTATAGAGCTTGCTGCAGCTGTCGCGATGCGTGGAGGTTTACCAAATCCGACCTGGATCGAAGGTCGGGCAGGACTCTATTATCGAATTTTGGGTGGAATGGTAGAAGGACAATGCAATTTCAAAGTAGAGATTGGTGAGAAATGTTCCGTAGTTGATGAAAATCCATTAAGTGGCTTGGATTTTATTGCTGATATCCAGCCAGAAAGTGACCCGAATCCGGATGTATTTGTAGTTCCGATGGTATCCTTTAATCTTCCCGTAAACAAGATACTGGAGCTTCCTGCCGGCCTGGACGATGACCCAAGTGCTGTTCGTGTTTTCAGACCATACATTGAGCGATTTGAACTCATCGATATGTCAGCCGGTAATAGTGTCGTTACCGGTGAATTCGAATTTAATGAAACAAATACCATCGCCAGTTTGGTCATGGATGATATTGAAGTTCTTAAAGGTGAGAGCCGATACCAGGTGGTAATCATTGTCAAAGCTGCTGAACACTTTCCAGACAGATCGATACGAACTGTCCAGGATGGTGGCAGAGACTGGGAAGATCGAAAGATGATTTCTTTTGTTACAGGCCCAAGACCAACAGAAATACCCGAGCAAAATGTTATGTTCTCTTATCCAATTAAAAACCAGGCCTATTTCCTGCAAAGCGAAGTTCATGCTTCGTCCGGTATTCGATGGAATCGCCCTCAGCAAGAATTGTTTGAACGTGAAATAGAAGGTGTGGAATATGCCTATGTTGCGCGTGTTAAGCCGGTCTCTGGAGGAGATCCGGTAGAAGTTCCAGTCACCGCTTTGATTAGGGGTGTATCCTTTGCACTTCCCAACCTTGACAACGAGGAGTACTATATGATCCAAATCGTCAGAAAACTGGCCACGCCTGTTTTATTTGGCACCATGGATCCCCGGCATACTGAAATAAGAACAGGGCCACTCGTACCAATAGTTACAACATTCGCTTTGCGTGGAGACGCTGGAACCGCAAAAGTGAATCTTCAAAAAACAGAGCTTCCTGGTGAAGTTGTAGCCCGCGGAGAGAAGCTCCTGTACCACTACTATTTCAGAACCAGTAAATTCAATAGTTTATCTCAAAAGATTGCAGGTTTGAATTTAGAATCTGAAAGGAATATAATTGGTGCACTAAAACTTTCCGGAGAAACCGAAGAGCCATTTGAAGAATTTGACTTAAGAGGATATTTTAAGGGCGGACGTAAAATTTTAGAGCCGTTGGTATTTATTCAAGATCCATTTTCTTTTGAGTATCACAGCAATACTGCCAATCCAAAAGTCTATGATCTCTTTCAACAAATATTAAATCTGAAATACACAGACCCTGTATTGAGCGGTATGTCAATATATTACCGTGGAAATCCAGACACAGGATTTCCGCCTAAACGATCAATATATTTATCCCCATCCATGAGGATCGAACAACCCTTGCAAGATTGGGAAATAGAACGTGAAGCAGGAATAAGTCAGCCTGTAGCAACATCTACCCCATCAGGTTCTTCAGGTTCAAGTTTGCCGTCTTTTGGTTTCGCTAACAGTACACATTCCAGTGGTGGAGTATCTGGATTGCTTGGTGGCAGCTCAAGCAATATCAATGTTTCTTCGGCATATATTGGTGGTGGAGGTACTTCTTCTTTCGACTTTGAAGTACTTTATTCCACATCAACTTTTGTAAAACTGGATGCCGCTGCTATCAAACGTAAACTGAGCGCCATCATGAGTTATCGAAATGCGGCGGGGGCATACGTATATCAGAATCAGATTCTTAGGCAACATCCTGTTGAATATTCGAAAATCTTTTATGCTCTGACTGAAAATCCCGAAACTTTTGAATTTACTCGCGGGGGATATGGCGTTTCTATAGAAACAATGGTACCGTCTATAAGCGGTGGTTCCACACAATTTCCAAATCAAGTGCGAAAGTCTGGAGTTTTGAAGCGGTTTGGTTATCTGCAAGCTTCAGAAACAACATCACCAATTCAATTCATTCAACCAAAAAGAAAATGAGCTTAATTCTGGAAATATTGGGAAAAACAAAACCGGTGATGAAAATGAAATTGCCTGAAAAAATATTAACAATCATACTATTCCTGTTTTCAACCGTTGTGTTGTTTGCACAGATCGAGCCGGACTCTTTATCAAAACCATTCGAGGCCGAGATCAACCTGATTGGAAAGTCATATGGAGATTCAGTGGTTTTAAGATGGGCCCCAACTACACCAGGTGCCTGGTCATATTTGAATAAAATGGGGTATGTGCTCGAGCGAACAACTTTTTCTGGAGAAACGGATTTTGACCCTGCAAGCTATCAGAAGCTCAATAATTTGCCGGTTATGCCATTGCCATTGGAAGATTGGGAATCTGTTGTGAACAATGGTGGAGACAAGGCGCTTTCTGCTATTGCAGCACAGGCATTGTATGGTGAAAGCTTCAATGCAAAAGGCGCTAAACTGTTTGATATTGCTGATGAGTATAGCAATAGATACTCTTTTAGTTTGCTAGCCGCAGACCTGTCTCCGGTTACAGCAAATGCTTTAGGATTAAGGTTTGTTGATAAGACTGCGCAAATGGATAAGCACTATATTTATCGGGTTTATCCATCAATGGCTCCAACCAATTATAAAATTGATACAGCCTATCTTGTCATCCAAAATGTTGCCTCATCACCAATTCAGCAACCAGTCATTAGCGAAGCGTATGGATCAGAATTTCAAATTCGACTAAGCTGGGATAAAATTGTTCATGAGACCCTATTCAGTGCCTACATAATCGAGCGATCAGATAATCATGGATTGACTTTTGAACCACTGCATGAAATTCCATTTATAAATCCTGAATCTGATAATATAAATGGCAAGGTAAATGTATTTCAATTTACAGATTCTGTACCGAGGAATTACGAACCTTACCACTATCGATTAGTAGGTATTACGCCATTTGGCGAAAAAAGCCTGCCCTCAGAAGTTGTGGTAGAAATGGGTCGGGACCGAACCCCTCCTCCTTCACCGCTAAATGTAAATGCCAGTCAAATTGAACCGGGAAGCGTTCAGATTACATGGGAAATGCCCAACCCTCCTTCAGATCTGGATGGATTTTTCATAGGAAGAGGAGATGATCTCGACAAGAACTTTCAACCACTTCATGAAAATATGATACCAAAAGATTCTTTGTCATATATCGACTACAATTCAGATCAGATGAGCGGAAACTACTACGTGGTGGCAGCGGTCGATACTGCCGGGAATGGCAGTATATCTATGGTTTCCTATGCTGCCGTATTAGACAGTATTCCCCCCTCCGCTCCTCTTGGACTAGTTGGAAAAATTGATTCGACCGGATTGGTGACACTCCAATGGACTTTGGGTGAGGAAATTGATCTTGCTGGCTACATGATATATTTTACCAATGCGGCTGATCACGTATATTCAACCGTCAACCAGGCACCACTGGCAGATACAATTTATACGGATACGATCCAAATAAAAACCCTGACAAAAAAGATCTATTATAAGATCAAGGCGGTTGATACTCGCTGGAACTATTCTGAATATTCTGAGCCATTGGAGCTCTCCAGGCCTGATATCATTCCTCCAACTTCCCCGTTTTTTCAAACTACAAAATGACCGAGGATGGTGTCAACCTCGAATGGATTCCAAGTTCCAGTAATGATGTGGTGGGGTATGAACTGGAGATTTTACTCAATAAAGAACTTGTTCGAAAGGTGTACATCGAAAAAAGGGATAGCCTGACTCGCTATACTTATACCGATAAAAACCTGGAACCTGCGAACATATACACCTACGTGGCCATCACGATTGACGAATCCGGTCTTCGATCTGAGCCATCTACCCCTGTAAATATTAAATCTGGAGATTTTAAAGCTAAAACAGCTATTGATAATCTGACCGCCCTGACCAATGAAAAGGAAAGATCCGTGCTGCTTAATTGGTCCTATTCCAATGATGAACCAATTAAGCGATTTATACTTTACAGAGCAGTAGAAGGAGCATCTTTTGTGACTTACAAATCACTGGGGCCAGAAGACAGTTCATTTAAAGACAACATGATCCGGCCGGGTGTCAAATATGAATACACCATAAAGGCAGTTTACAATACTGGGAAACAGACACCTTTTAGCAATATCGTTTCGTCGAGATTGGAATAGAGTGCTATTTGGTGAAATCGGCTGAAGTTTTATCATTTATTCGGTTTAAGTAACCAAATACTGGATATAATAAAAGCAAACCTAACCATGGATAAATACAACCAATTATTCTTAAAAGCAAGATTTGTTCTTATTCTACTCTTTGCCTTTTCTACGGCATCTACTAAGGCTCAGGAACTGGAAATACTCAAATACACCTTGGGCAGTTCAGGAGACATTTATCAAGTAGAAAATTTATCTATTAGTCATACTATTGGCCAGCCTTCTTTGATCGGCCATTTCAGTTCGGGCTCACTACACCTGCTTCAGGGATTTCAACATCCTTTAGTGCAATATAAAACTGAAGAAAAAGAAACTTTCAAATTGCTTTCTGTATATCCGAATCCTTCAACAGGTGATATCAATCTTTCATGGAACGGACATGATATTGAGGATAAAGTGGAGGTCTCATTGATCAACCTGGAGGGTAAAACAGTTATAACGGAGCAATACATGCCTATAGACAATCATTTGAAAATTGATTATGCCCTCGTCCCGAGGGGATTTTATTATATAAAAGTTTTACACAAAAAAGGCGGATTGGGAAACGCCAGCATTATACTACTATGATATGAGATATATATTCCTTTTTGTCCTTCTGCTTCTTGCTCCGAATGTTAATTCCCAGAGTTGGGTTGGACTCGGTCTTGGAGCCAATTTTAACCAGGTAAATTTTAGCAATTCAGATGATGTGAGTGACAATAACCTAAAGGGCTCACGAGGGACAACCACTACGGCGATATTACCAGCTGGGATTATCTTCCGGTAAAGGATATAATAAAAAACAGGCCTTCAAATATTATTGGATTCGAAGTAGATATAAATCAATGAATTTTAAAGACAATACAAACAGCCTGCTTACTACATGGAACATGCAGTTCACAGCAAGTGTGGTCTATCGCTACAATTCCGGGTCTAAGCATCGCACGAATCCATTTTTTTGGCGGAGGTTTTGTCACAGATTATTTGTTGAGTGGAACCCAAAATAGAGGCTTTAACCAGTATGATTTAGAAGAACACCTTGAACCATTTAACTTAAGTGTAACTGCGGAAATTGGTTTGAGTTATGACGTTTCTGAGGAGGTTTACGCTACGATTGGATTAGCCTATTTGAGAGGGTTGACCAATGTAGAACAAGACCCTGGCCAAAAAGCATTGATCCATGGATGGAGATTATCTATCGCTCTATTTTTTGAACTGACCAACAATCACAAAAGAAAAAGGTAAACACTATGAAATCAATCAAAATATTATTCCTCATTTTACTATTATTATTTTGCAACAATCTTTTTGCACAGCAATTGGGCTTTTCTTATCAGGCTATTGCTATCGACCGATCAAAAGCTGAAGGGTTTGGAAAAGACTCGCAAGGAGAGGTCTTAGCTGATACTGATGTTTCTTTACGATTTTCATTGCTTGAGGGGAGTGAATCCGGAACTGTTGTTTACGAGGAAACCCACCAAACCACCACAGATATTTTTGGAATTTTTCGCTTAGTAATTGGAAGGGGAATAACGAATTCTAATGCGAATCTGGAAGATTTACAATGGGGTGTATTGCCTTATTTCCTCCAGGTGGAAATTGACCTGGGTGATGGTTTTGTAATATTAGGTATTGAAGAATTACTTGGTGCAGCCTATGCGCTAAATAGCTCAAATCAATCATTAAACCTCCAAGGGGCTGAATTATCCATTTCAGGTGGTAATACTGTTTTGCTAAATGATATGGATATATCCAATGAATTGATTCAAAAGGTTGAGTTAAATGGATCATCATTGGAAATAACAGATGCCGGAGGTACCACGTCAGTGGATATGAGTAAACTGCAAAGTATTGATTCTGATCCCCAAAATGAGTTGCAAACCATTAGTTTATCAGGAAGCACGATCTCCCTGAGTAATGGTGGTGGTTCGACTCACACTGCCTGCTGGATCAGTGGCAAACTTTAATACAATGATCAATATTCCTGTCAACCTTGACATCGATGCGACCGATGATTTTGAAGGACAATATTCAAACCTCTCTGGGGTGCCGGTAAATGACAGCGACTTTGCCAATGATGCTGGGTATCTGACCACAGAAGTTGATGGATCAGTTACGAATGAGATTCAGGCTATCGAAGCTTAACGGGAAGCACAATCTCTTTGAGCAATGGTGGAGGTTCGATTATTCTACCTTCTGGTTCTGTTGCCGATTTTAATACGATGCTCAACATCCCGGCTAACCTGGATATTGATGCCACAGATGATTTTGATGGTCAATATTCAAATCTTTCAGGTGTGCCCACGGCACTCAGTTCGTTTACAAACGATTTGGGATTCCTTACTGCTGAAATCGACGGATCAATTACTAATGAAATTCAGGCAATTAGTCTATTGACTGGTAGCACGATCTCCCTTAGCAACGGTGTGGAGGATCGATTACACTTCCTGCTGGCTCGGTAGCAGATTTCAACACAATGCTCAATATTCCTGTCAACCTTGACATCGATGCGACTGACGACTTTGATGGACAATACGCCAATTTTCTGGAGCGCCATTGAA
>CALNYY010000016.1:0-16066 GCA_942490835.1 uncultured Saprospiraceae bacterium | reverse complement strand
AAGTCAAACAGCATTATCAAAACATCCATCTGACCTTTTCCGGCCACACACATGGCATGCAACTCGGCATAGAAATATTTGGCTGGAAATGGAGCCCATCAAAATTCCGCTATCCCAAATGGGCCGGACTTTACCGTGAAAACGACCGGTATTTGTACGTGAATAGAGGATTTGGCTTCCTCGGATTTGCGGGCAGGGTTGGTATTTGGCCAGAAATTACAGTGATTACCTTGAAAAGAGGCAACAAAGGATAGTGTTCAAAAGCAAGTATCAATCTAAAAACAAACAAGCTGCAATTCATCCATTCTTTTTGAAAAAAACTACCTTAGAGTTTCTTTTAAAAAACAATAGACTGATGAAGTATCTCACCTTATCGATTCTGACTTTCACCACACTTTTTCTTTTCTCAAATTGCAAACAAGATAAACCAGCTCCTGACGCTACTGGCGACCAGCTTGGTGAATTGCATATTCAATTTACTGGCAGCCCAGAGGCTATGCCCCATTTTGAGAAAGGCTTGAAATTACTCCACAATTTTGAATACGACGACGCACGGGACGAATTCGTAAAAGCACAAGAGTTGGATTCGACATTGGTAATGGCCTATTGGGGAGAAGCCATGACCCATAATCACCCGCTTTGGCGGCAGCAAGACTATGAAGATGGCCAAGCAGCATTGGGCAAGTTGGCCGAAACTGCCGATGAAAGAGCAACGCTTGCAAAAACAGACCTTGAGCGTGATTTTTTACAGGCTATGGAAATAATGTACGGCCCTAATGGTGCAAAAAAAGAACGAGATAGTATGTATTCTAAGCAGTTAGAAATGATGTACGAAAAATATCCTGGTAATGAAGAAGTTGCTGCTTTCTATGCCCTTTCCTTGTTGGGAGCAGTGAAAGTCGGAAGAGACGTGGAAGCCTATGAAAAGGGAGCAGCAGTAGTGCAAGGAATTTTGAAAGAAAATCCCAATCACCCTGGGGCACTACATTATTTGATACATAGTTACGACGATCCAGGACATGCTCCCAAAGCACTCCCTGCGGCATTCAGCTATTCGAAAGTAGCAGCAGATGCAACCCATGCTTTACATATGCCATCGCATATTTTCGTGGCAGTTGGCATGTGGGACGAGGTCGTTCGATCAAATATCGCTTCTTGGAATGCAAGTGCAAATTCAGTTGAAGAGGATCCAGACGCAAAGAATTTTGGAAGCTATCATGCCTTGCATTGGTGGATGTACGGCCTACTTCAACAAGGCAGATATGAGGAGGCAAAAAAACTTGTAGACGATATGAATCACTATGCTACTGAGAAACCCACTATCCGAGCCCGCGACTACCTCATTTCCATGAAAGGCAATTATCTGGCAGAAACTGGAGATTGGATGAGTGAAGTAGCAACCTATTCGGTGGATAAGGAAGATTTGAATTTGACAGTCATTGCCACCGATTATTTTCTTCAAGGAATGCAGGCCTATACCAATGAAAATGACAAAGAACTTATTGGTTTAATATCGAAAATGGAAGCGGAAAGGCTGGAGGCTGGAAATTCGATCACTGCTGAAGGTGTCCCTATGTGCTCTGCTGGTTCAAATCGACAAGCTCCAAACCAGGCTGATATTGACCAGACACTTATAATGGAAATGGAGTTGAGGGGATTACTAAGCTTACTTCGGGCAGACAGTAAAAAAGCGGAAGAATGGTATAAAAAAGCTGTTGACCTTGAAACAGCAACCAGTTATTCCTATGGCCCGCCGACCATCGTGACACCATCTTATGAACTGTACGCAAATTTCCTCATGGAGAATGATCGGGCTGCCGAAGCAGCAGTACAATATGATGCAGCACTGAATAAAGGGCCGAAGCGTCGCTTGGCATTACAAGGCAGATTGAAAGCTGCTAAACTTTTGCAGGAAGAAGAAAAAGTCAAAGAATTGGAAGCGATTATAGCTGAGATAGCAGAAAAGGCTAACGGAACTGCACTGTGATTAGAGCAGTAGAATTGTTTCAACAGCTTAAAAAATATCAAAATGAAAATCCAACACTTCTTCTCATGCTGTCTTATTTTACTGGCATTCTCCTGCCAAAACACTCCCAATGAACCGACAGAAGACCAACAGTTCGATTATGGCTGTGAAGTCACCTTGGCTCAATTGCTGGAGGTAGATACAATAGTTGGCATCATGCAGGGTATTAGTGCATGGGGAGAGGAAAGTGCCCTCGATTCGATCGGTGATTTGAATCAAGAAATTGAATCCAAACTAACCGAACTGCTGGCATGTGCGGCAGTAGAAAAGTTAGAACTTGAGGGAGTATTTGAGAATCTAAATTATGCACAAACTGCTGATGGCCGAATCCGTAATTTCTACTGGTACGCCAACAATGGAGGCACCTGGCAAGAAATGCGGCGCATTTACCAGTACTATCCTAAACCGCATGTTGCAAAAACAAGCGAAACTGATTTTTTTGCAGGCGGCACTACTTTTCACAAATTAAAATCAGACAAGTCAATGTATCTCGGTTTTGGCTTTGATAAAACATGCAGCACATGTGCGGTCGATTACGCTATACTTTTCAGCTTCGAGGGCGACTCACTCAACATGGAGAACGTGGCCGCCGTTGAGTCACGAATGGGCGACCTGCTCCGATTTGAATTGGACACAGCAACTCAAACCCTTCATTTTGCTTTCGTGGTGGACGATATGAATCAAGATTGGGCTGAAGATTTTTCAAAATATAAATTTGGAGATTTGAATTTCAAAATGGAAGACGAAGGTTGGGAACCAGAGCCCGATGCGGATGTGGTGGTGGATTCTTTGGTTTTTGATGGGAAGGAGTTTGGAAAAGCGCAATAACATTCTTTATTCGCCGGTTGTACAAAAAAGGCGTCGGACACCTTGAAGGTGTCCGACGCCTGACCTAAAACCTGGCAGTATGATTTTACATCCTTCCGTCATCCATCTTGCGCTTTCCTCTGTGACCTTCTCCCCTATTCTTTTCAGCAGCTTTAAATTTCTCCAACTGCTCAGGCGTGAGAATTTTCTCGACGTTTGATTTATGTTCTTCCTGGAGTTTCTTCATAGCTTCCCGATCGGCCTTTTGCTCTTCTTTTTTCAACTCCATTTTTTTGGAAAAGTCCAAATTCAGTTGTTCCAATTCTTTGGTTTGTTTTTCATCAAGGCCAAGATGCTCAGTCATCCTTTTGGTCTTTGCGGCAGCCCGTTCCTCTGGTGACATATTTCTATGTTCGCCTCCTCTGTCTCGATGCGCTCCTCGTCCCCGTTTTCCTTTTCGCATTTCGCCCCTTTCGGCATGCATTTTTTCCATTTGCTCAAATTGCTCTGGCGTCAACACTTTTTTGTATTCCGCATTTCTGGCATCCTGCACCTGCTTGCGTTCAGCCCGCATAGCCTCCCGTTCGGCTTTTACTTTCTCCTGTTTTGCCTTTTGTTGCTGGGCGTATTTCAGATTGATCTCTTTGACGGCAGCAGCTTGCTTTTCATCCAAAGCGAGCTTTTCAGTCATGTGGGTCGTTTGTTTTTCAGCCATTTTTTCTGGATCCAATTGACGACCCTCAGGACGTTGTGCTTGCAGGGAAACAACACCTAATCCCAACATAATAACGGCGGCGATTACTTTTTTCATGATTTTCATGTCTGTGAAGATTTAAGTTCTCAAAATGCTGCAGTTGCAGCGGTTACGGTGATTGGACTTGGAGAAAAGCAGAAAGTAAAACGGAGGGATGGGATTATCAATGAAAGGAAATATAATATCTACAAAAGGAAGGTTTGGATCAAGTTTCAATGTTTCCAGTAAAATACAATAGGTATACTCAAAACGAATTGGTTTGGGATTTTGATTTTCTACAAACCAATAGTTTTGAGGATATGCCGATGGAGAAATGGTTTAATTTTTCCCAAACCATTTCGGAATCGGTATAGTTTGTCAAAACGGATGAAGCCCCCTATTATCAAAAAATGTAATTAAGTGAATTTCGTTTCTCTCTACTCGATAAGTTAAAGAAGTAAATCGGTTAATGGTACATTCCCTTAATTTAGGACGCCGAGGATCAGGCTTGCACAAGTGGCTAAATGTTTTAAGTTTTTCTTAAAAGGCTTTCTACTTCATCATTGAATTTTATTGCCGCATCCAATGAAACGTGATCGGTGAGATAGCCTGCAATATCATTAAAAGACAGGTAAGCAAGATCAGACCAAATAATGCTGTTCATTTCTTGAAATGATTGAAGCGTTCTTTTATTTTTTTCATAGCTTCTTCATGCGACATTACTTGACCATTTTCAATTTGCTGCAAACCAACGTCTATCATAGCGTCCTTTTGTATTTCCTGGGCTTCTTTTGAATCGGGGTTTTCCAATAGACTTTTAAAATAAAGTCGCACTTTATCCAGCAAGTGCTCATCATTGGTCTCGACAAGCAATTGCATCAGATCATGTTTTATTTCAAGTACATTCATCTTTGCAGGTTTTAAGCAAAATTAAACAATCAAATTGATAAAAGTGCTGGCAATCTAAAACACCGCCCCCACCTGCGCCCTACCAACATGCACCACATTAGCCTGACCTGTTTTTCTGCCTTCATAAGTAATTCCCATTCGGATGTTTTTGGCGATTTGACGATCAAGGGTAATGTTCCAAAGGTAGTTCTTCCCATTTTGCAATCCTTTCAAAAAAGCAAAACCGACGGGAGAATTGGCTTCTCCATTGTATTGGATATTGACCAATGAGAATTCGGATCGAATGGAAGTCGTGGAGCTTTGATTGAAGACCGTTTCCAATTTGATGTCGTTGGTTTTAGCGTTTTCGGCAGTTGCACCCAATTCGTTTTCGGCAGATTTGAAGCTCCATGCTAAGGCGGTACGGAAGTTATTGGTGGGCTGGAAAGTCAATTGCGGTTTGGTTTCCAATGACCGTATCAGGTAACGACGATTTTCAAATTGTTCAGAGCCTTGTTCGTCAGTACCAAAAGTCAGCGATGTCTGAAAACTGATGGTTCGAGTCACATTCCAGCGGCCTTTCAAGAATTGTTGCTGCTGTCGGCGGCTCTCAAATCCTGTGGTCTGCACAAATTTATTCTGGTTGTCGGACATGCCGACTTGGAGGTCAAATTTTGGATCGGCCCGATTGAAAAACAGGTTGTTGTAAACACCTGAACGGGAGGAGACCAAAGCCGTATCCGCCACATCTAATTGAAATGGATTCCAGGGGCTCACATTATCCGCCTCCAAAACCTTGCGGGTTATTTGCAAACTGCTCTGGGTAGAAAAACGACTCAAGAATTTTTTCATCCCTTTTTCATTAAACCAAATTGCTTTGGGTTCCAATCGCAAACTTTGGTTGAAGGTCACATTATTGGTTCGGATAAAATCATCGGTATAATTATTCACTCGGACGGCATTTGCCTGATCTTGAAATGGTGCTATTTCCACCTCATTTACCTGCACTTGTCCATCACTGTTGCGATCGGTCCAAAGGTGTGTGCCTTCGCCAGCTTGCACCTGCAAATAGGTAATTTCGATCTTCCGTTCTTGTCCGCTGCCAATTTCATAACTGGTATTCGACTGCATCACTCCTCGCAATAAATTCAACGTGTAATCCAACCTCCCCAAATAGGTTTCCGAAGGATCGAGGTTGACTAATTCTTCATCCTCAATCGCTAATTTCCGGTAGGTAAAATTCCAGCTGATTCGGGAGTTGCGGCTTTGCTTCCAATTGCCCTGCACATTGAGTTCATCTGCAATTGTTGTCGTTGTGAAATCGCTTCCATCTGGCGCATGGTCAATACGTCGTTTGTAACTTGTACCCAAACCAAAGCCTTCATATTCGGGGCTCTCCATTGAAATTTTCAATACATCATAATAAAAACTGGCCAAGTTTAAAGTATCGGTCCCACCTGTGATTTTTGAAAATCGGCTATTTCGTTCACGTTCGCCATAGACGCCTGTCTTCCAATATTTCTGTCCACTACTGTCCCTGAAAACCGGAATGGTCACATTGAATTTTGGTCTGAAAAAATCAGATTTTTCACCACCATCCAATGCCGTTTTATCTGTGTTCAAAATGTCGCCTTGCACCCACAAGTTATATCCGTTTTTTTGAAAGGCATATTTCCCAAAATGCTTTGTCCCTGTGTAAATGGAGTCTCTGAAAAACCCGCCAAATCGATATTGTAAACTTCCAGCATTTGGACTTTTCAAAACGAAACCCGAACTGATCAGATGCTCACTGCTTTCCCGCTGCACGATGCCGACGTCGTTTACGCCGTTGTTCACGTTCCAGTCACGAGTAAACTCTGAAGGGCGGTATGGGTTGAGTTCCTTGAATTGCTTTTGCGTGAATTCATAATCAGCGGTGAGTTCGAGATGCCACGGAGATTTAGAGTTTTGAGTTGTTGAGTTATTGAGTTTTGAGTTGCTTCCGAAATTAATTTGATGCCGCAAGCCCACCGTTCCTGCCAAGCCTGCATTATCGCTATTATTGAGGGTAGAGAGACGGTTTTTATTGAAACTGCTGAGTGCGACTTCAGCTCGTATACTTGTGTTTTTGGTTGGGTCAAATTCAGCACCAGCTGTATATAACTGCAATCGATTCGGGGCAACGATACGCCGAATAGGTTCATAATTTCCAACTGGCAGGCCAGTTATTGAATCTGGGGCAACCCATCTGAATACCCTTCCATTTGCAGGGGTTTCAGTATCCTGGACATAATTTCCGTTGCCAGCGCCCACTTGTGAAAAGGTGGCAGTGTACAGTGCCAGGTTTGGGTCATTATTGAACACTAAAATATCTTCGTACAGATTGCCAGAAACTATGGAATCCATCAACGCATAGAGCACTCTAAATGCGCTAAATTCTTCCACAGTATCAATACTATTGACAATCACATCCTGATCGCCTGCCAATTGAAGTGCTTCTAATTCCATTTGTGAAAAGTCATCATCAATTGGCTGTTTGCCATCCTGCTCTGAATAGGTGTTGAAGTAAACTTTCCAATCACCTTTTTGCAGTTTTGTATTGAATGCATAAAGCGACCGTTGGTAATCCTGCACATTGTAATCAAACTCCACCACTATCCTGCTGTCCTTGGTAATGAGTCTCCGATTGGTAAAAGTGATATGCCCGGCATTGTAATCAATAACATAATCGGCATCCAATCCCCTTATCATCAATTGCCCATCTACCACTACTTTTTCTGTTCCCGAAAGCACGATGATAAACCGCTCCCCTTCTGAACCCTCCAGTCGGTACGGCCCTTGATTTCCTTCCTGAGCGACAAGTGTATTTCTGGCAAATTTCCCTCGGGCTGAGCCAATGCTGAAAACCCCTTCAGCCCCTCTCCGGCCCTCCCCAAAGGGGAGGGAGTTGCCTGCTTGATTTCCCCCTCCTTTGGAGGGGGTTAGGGGGAGGCTAAAAGTTGCTCCTTGCAGTTTCTTAAAGTAATTCATGAAATAGCCATCTGGCCTGCTCAGTTCATAGTCTCCTGCGATGAGCTTTTTTTCATCTTTTGAAATTTGAATAAAAATTTTGTCGAATTCCCGTAGCTGCTGTGTATTCCCTTCTGGTTGAATCGGGATGCTATTGTCCGTTATAGCAGCCAGCACTTCGAGGTCGCCCAATGTACCGGCCATTTGGAGGTTAAATTGGCTATTGAGCACCAAGCTTTGGTTATTGCCAAATGACAAACCACGGGTGTAGCTGCCATTATAATCGAGTCCAGTCTGAGGCAACAATGGCTGCCCAAGCCCAGCATAAGGGTCATACGGCACACCAATCAACCTCTCACCAATTTGTTTGTCAAATGTAGCCGTGTCTAACCGAGCGTAGGGAGCTGATAAATCAAAAGGGAATACGCGGTATTTGATATTGAGTGACGAATAACGAGTGACAAGCGACGTGTCGAATGTGATACGGTTATTTTCAATCAAGTAATTGGTTGGGGAAATGAGTTCATTGCTTATTGAGGCAGTGACTTTAATAGAATTGGGGATGACCGTCAAGCTGTCTATTTTTTGGGAAATTCCGAGTACAGGGATAGACTTGCTACGCAGGTTAGAGATTTGCGCAGCAGAAAAAATGGGCAACATGGCCAGAAAAATAATGAGACAAGTTTTATTCATCCAATTATGGCTGACTTGGCAATTGAACGCAAATTAACTTACTTTATGGTCACAATTTTTGTTTCCTTCCTGCTACCTTGTTTGAATGAATAGATGTTTTTATAGTTTGACGAACTTATCTACTGAATAATTCAATCCTGAAATGACTTTAATTGTATACATTCCTTTCTTGAGTTGAGAGGCATCAATTGTTGTTTTTCCTGAAAAATTTACCGCCACATCTTTTGTGAAGACCAATTGCCCCGTGTTACTGTAAATGGAGATGCACAGGTAGTTTTCGATTGGTTCTCGAATGTCCAAGCTTAACTCATTTTTCACTGGATTCGGATATATATTGACATCAAATACTTGCTCTGAATCAGGTTCATAAATTGAAACGACAGGGTCTAAAAGTGATGACCTAATAGAATCTATGACCCATTTCATACGAGCAGCCTGATCGTGGGTAAAAAGATTTTTACAATCAGGATCGGAATAATCCATGTAATTCATAAACATAATACCAGGAAAGTCAGGAGTACATTCATCCGTCATTGGAAAATCTGGACAGCCACCGCTTGGGTATAATTGATCGGGCGTATCAGCAAGTCCATCGCTACCGCCTGGCTGTGGTGTGGGACAAATCCCAGGCCATCCCCAAGAGTGTGAAAGTCCCAAATAATGCCCAAGTTCATGAGTCACAACACGCTCAAAAGACGGGTATGCAGTACTCACAATCACCCCGTCATATGGCATTCCGTGTGCACTTGTTGAATAGGTTTGACCAGGCCACCCACCAATTACATAGTGACTAAAGAGCCAAATATTTACATAATGCTCCGTATCCCAAGCGCTTCTTCCATCAAGATTATCATAATAAATCCAGTTGAACCCATTCGGAGTTGTCAAATCAATCTCTGTCCATAAAGTTTGTTTATGTGTAATGCCATTAGTAGGCTGCCCCATTGGGTCTATCGTAGCAAGCTCGAACTCAATATTTGTATCGGCTGCAAAAGGCTTGAAAGCATCAGGGGTGTTAACGGTATCAGGGTTTTGGCGTCTGAAATCCAGGTTTACCTTATCAATCACTTCTTCTACCTGTGTATCTGTCAGGTCTTGAAACTCATGCTGGTAGATCACATGAACAACCGTTGGAAGTTTTACGACCGACCGCTCCTCAACTCCTTTTTGGCCAGTGGTGGAAAACTTAGGAAGATTATGTTGATGAAGGTTTGAAAATTCAATCGGTTCGAGATTTTGAGCGACAATTGAAGTTGATAAAAAAAGAAAGGAGCCCAACAAGAAATAGTATATAATTTTCATAACTAATGGTTTAAAGAAAAGCCTAATTTGATGAAAATTCATCTTCAAGCAATTTAAACCATTTGAGCAGAAACAGGGCAATGTTCCTTTTTACAAGACCAGATTTGTACTCCGTTAGACAATCATTCTATTCATTATTTGTTAGGCCTTCATCCGTTGCTGCATCATCTCCGCATAGGTCGGGTAGCCAATTGTTGCTGGCGATGCGATTACAAATAGTTTACCCGTGCCTTCGCTTTTGATATTCAACTCTGATGCATCTTTTACGATGATGAAATCATCATTTTTTACAGCCTCACCATTGATCGAAAATTCACCTTCAATCACGTACAACGAATAAATGCTATCAGAAGAAATAGGCTTCTGGATATCCGCCTTGTCAAATTCAAATCGTAAAATTTCAACTCCTTGCGAGTCAAGTGTAATGGGCGATTCATCGCCAATATAAGTTCGTACAGACACATCACCTGTAGTTGAAACAGGCAAGTCATTCAATTTATAGTCGTCATAAGTCGCTGGTTGGCGCATGGTTTTTTCCAAATTCGGATCGAACCAAATCTGGAAAATGGCGGCATCCTTTGCCAAAAACTCCGCATGACTGATTCCATTGCCCGCCCGTATGATCTGAGCATCGCCTGCTTCGAGTGGCCGCCACTCGTTCAGTTTAGTGTCAAAATGCCTTATTTGCCCTTTCAGCACAAACGACATGATTTCGAAACCTTGGTGCGGGTGAAGTCCAATCGTGCTATCCACATTGGCTTCTGCATAGGCCCAATAGAACAGATTGGAATAGGGCTTTATAAATCCACCCTCTTGTGGAAAGCCTATGGGCTTATTTTCAACGATTTCACCGCCATTGAAGGCGCCTTTTGCTTGTCTTTCTTTTGGAATTACTTGTATAGACATGAATTTTATTTTGATGGAAAACACATAGTTACAAAAATGGTTGAGCCTGCCGCCTAAGCTCCCTGACAAACATCTCTTCCTTTCCTACCTTTGCGCCAAATTTAAAAATAGTAGCATGGAAAATAGCGAACAGCAACGCACCGAAATAAGCACTTTGGGAGAATTTGGCCTAATAGATCATCTTACCACGGGCTTTGAATTAAAGAATAGCTCAACGATAAAAGGCGTAGGCGACGATGCCGCAGTCATATATAATGGCGACACGGCCACGGTCGTTTCGACTGACCTTCTGATAGAAGGCATCCATTTTGACCTGATGTATTTTCCATTGAAACATCTGGGATACAAATCGGTGGTGGTCAATCTATCAGACATCTACGCCATGAACGCCACGCCAAAGCAGATTACCGTTTCCATTGGCATTTCCAATCGATTTAGCGTGGAAGGTTTGAAAGAGTTTTATGCAGGTATCAAAGCGGCCTGTGACCATTACGGCGTCGACCTCGTCGGTGGAGACACCACTTCTTCCCAAAAAGGATTCATCATTTCTGTAACTGCCATTGGCGAGTGCGAAAAGGATAAACTAACCTATCGCAGCGGCGCAAAACCGGGCGACCTTATTTGTCTGACTGGCGATGTAGGTGCGGCATTCCTTGGTTTACAAATAATGGAGCGGGAAAAGCAACTCTACCTAAATAACCCAGGCATACAACCTGATTTAGAAGAACAAAAATACTTAGTAGGCAGGCAGCTAAAACCAGAGGCCAGGAAAGATATGATCGAAATATTTGCGAAAGCCAAGCTCGTCCCCACTGCTATGATAGATGTATCGGATGGCGTTTCTTCTGACCTGATGCATATTTGCAAACAATCAGGGGTTGGGGCATATATAGAAGAAACTGGCGTCCCAGTTCACGAAGATGCAAAGTTGATGGCCCTGAAATTTAAACTCGATCCTATCACCTGTGGACTCAATGGCGGAGAAGATTATGAGCTACTTTTTACAATCGACCCTAGTGACCTCGAAAAAACTAAGTTATTGCCTGACATTTTCATCATGGGCGAGATAACCGAAAAAAGCGAAGGCCTGAAATTCCACACCAACGGTGGAAACATCGTTGATTTGGAGGCACAGGGGTGGAAGCATTTTTAGGACGGTGTGACGAGCCATTATGCAAAATTATCCCGATAAACCGATAAACCGATAAACAAAATAGTTATCAGTGAATAAACTCACCACATGGCTAAATCAACCCTACCCTTTCGACGGTACTTGGAAAGTACACGTTCGGAGCGCCATTTGGGGCGGTCTTTTTGTATCGTTGTTTCTTTTTGTTTTCAAACCCTTTGGATTTCAATACCCTGAAAGTCTTTTTTGGAAATTTGTAAAAACGTGCATTTATTTTGGTTTGACCACCTCTGCCACAATGCTCGTTTATGCTGCTATTAGCGAGTATTTCACTGGATTTTTTAATGAAAAGAGTTGGGTCATTTGGAAAGAAATATTTGCCAATATTTTGGTTGTGATGATGATTGGTACAGCTAATATGCTGCTGGCAACAGTTCTTTTCAATCAAAAAATCTCTTTAAAGGTATTCCTATATTGGCAAATGGCCACCTTTGCGATTGGTATTTTCCCTATCCTTTTTACAGCCTATACAAAGCACCTTGTTTTGCAAAAACGGCACACTTCTCATGCGGAAAGTTTAAACACTAAAATCGCTATCCATGCGATAAAAGAGAACAAGGATGAACCGATGATAGAGTTGCGTGGAGATAATCAAAATGAACAGTTGAACCTTAACCCTGCAGACCTTTTGTATTTGGAGGCTGCCGATAATTATGTAAAGGTTTTTGCCCGGAAAAATGGAATTCTGGAAAAGAATATGCTCCGAAGCACTTTAAAAAAAATGGAATCGCAACTGGAGGAACACGACCAATTCTTCCGCTGCCATCGAACGTATATTGTCAACCTAAATAAAGTTGAACAGGTAAGTGGAAATGCTCAAGGCTATAAATTGCACCTTAAAGAATTAGAAGATTTGATACCCGTAAGTCGGAGTTTGAACGCAGAAATAGATCGGCGGCTAGGGTGATTTTTGTTAGAAAAAGCCAATTCTGGTTTTCCCCAAACAGCCAGTTTTTCATTTTAATTTTCATTTCAATTTTAATTATAAAATGTCCAACCAAGCATACGTACATCAAACTATCCTACAACCAGGCATTGCTGAAATAACCTTTTTCCATCCGTCACACAATTCACTTCCAAGTGATATTTTAGCAAAGCTGGCAGCGACCATCACAGCCGCAGGGCAAGACCCAGCAATACAAGTCATCATCCTAAAAAGTGGCGGCGACCGTACTTTCTGTGCTGGCGCCAGTTTTAATGAACTGATTTCTATTGAAGATTTCCCGACCGGCAAAAAATTCTTCCTCGGATTTGCCAATGTTATCAATGCCTGCCGAAAATGTCCGAAGCTTATTATTGGGCGAGTGCAAGGAAAAGCCGTTGGAGGCGGCGTGGGCGTAGCGTCTGCAGTGGACTATTGCCTGGCAACAAAATTTGCAGCTGTGAAACTCAGCGAGCTCAATGTTGGGATCGGCCCATTTGTGGTCGGGCCTGCTGTGGAGCGAAAGATTGGAATTTCTGCTATGAGCCAACTGGCGATCAATGCCGACCAATTTATGTCCGCAGAATGGGCAAAAGAGAAAGGACTGTATGCTGATGTTTTTGAAAATGCAGAGAAACTTGACGAAGCAGTTTTAAAATTGGCGGGTTATCTCATTTCCACTAACCCAGAGGCGCAACGCATGCTAAAAGAAGTCTTTTGGCAGGGAGCGGAGCATTGGGATGAGTTGCTTGATCAACGAGCAGAAATGAGTGGCAGGTTAGTTTTGTCGGACTATACAAAGGAAGCATTGCAGCGGTTTAAGGATTAGTTGGGTTTAGAGAAGGTGCGGCATATATTGCAGCAATCCAAGGGATATGACCCCTTGGGTGAATTGGCGAACGGATTATTTACTTATGCGAAATTTCTATTTTCATTAGCTGGCTTCCAATTATATCAATAGACACTATGCTCACCAAAATTCTCAGCATTTCCCTGTTCTTGATTTTCCCTTTTTTTGCAAAAAGCCAGGTTGACACACTCACCGAAATAGATATTGAGGCGGTAACAATCAGTGCCAGCAGGGTACCTGAGAAATCGCTCATACTGCCACTCCCCGTCACAAAATTGACTTTCAAAAGTTCGCAGGATGCCCGTCAACAAATTTCATTAAATGAATATCTTACTGAAGTACCGGGCCTGTTCAGCTTGAATGCAAACAATTATGCGCAAGATTTACGAATATCTATTAGAGGTTTCGGTGCGAGATCACCTTTTGGCATAAGAGGCATTAAAATCTTGGTAGACGGCATCCCGGAAACGACGCCAGATGGGCAGGGTCAAATTGACAATCTTAACCTTGAAATTATTAAAAACATCGAAGTTATCCGTGGGCCGACTTCAGCCCTATATGGCAATGCTTCTGGTGGTGTTATTAGCATTAATACGACGGATTATTTCGGAGAAAATTACTTACAGGGAGGCCTGACGTTTGGAGCTTTTAATTTGCAAAAATATCAGTTGAGCGGAGGCTTAGTGACAGAAAGAACAAGAATCATTGCTCATGGTAGCCACACCTCATCTGATGGGTTTAGGGAACATAGTGGCTTTGCATCAAGCAGCCTCAACATCCGCACGATTCATCGTTTTTCGAGCAGAACCTCACTCTCTTTTCTGGCCAATTACACCAATAGTCCAAGGGCGGAAGATGCAGGGGGGCTCGACCTGATTGCTATACAATCTGATAGAAAAGCTGCTCGAGACAGAAATTTGGAATTTGATGCTGGCGAATCTATACAGCATTTCAAATTTGGCACTTCATTCAAGCATCATTTCGATAAGGACAATCAATTTCAATCCTATGTTTTTTTTGCAAAAAGAGATTTTACAGGAAGATTGCCTTTTATGCCAGGTGGTTATGTTTCGCTCGATCGCAGTTACATTGGATTTGGAGGAAACTACCAATCGGAATTTGATTTTAAAAATGGGTCTAACAAAATAAAATTGGGTTACGATGCTGCTCACATGGGCGATGTCCGGCAGCGCTTCGATAATGAACTTGGCCAGAAAGGTGAACTTGCTTTAGACCAATTGGAGACTTTTAACAACATTGGCATTTATCTGATTGATCACCTAAGTATTGGAAAATGGCTATTTACAGGAGGCCTCCGATATGACTATAACCAATTGATCGTCAATGATTATTTTACAGCCAATGGCAATAATTCTTCAGGAAGGGTTTATAGAAAATACAACCCAAGCCTGAGTCTAAGTTACTCCCTTTCAAGCCAGCATTTTGTGTATGGTGGCTTTTCGACCAGTTTTGAAACGCCTGTGTTGAGTGAACTCTCTGCCAATCCCAATGGCGGAGATGGATTCAACCGATCATTGAAACCGCAAGAGGCTCAGAATTATGAAGTGGGATTTAAAACGAGGAACAAAATGGGCAACCAGCAATTGGAAATTGCTTTGTTCCATATCAGCACAGAAAACGACATCGTACCATTTGAATTGGACTCCATTTTTCCTGGGCGCACTTTTTTTCGCAACGCTGGTAGCGGCATTCGCAATGGAATAGAAATCGAATTTTTCAAATCAATTAATAAGAATTTGCGCTTAAGGACGAGCTACACTTTCTCCCGTTTTGAATATGAAGACTATGAAACACCAAATGGCAATTTTGCTGGGAATCGGCTGCCAGGCATTCCCGAGCACATGGGGTCAGTCTCCTTAGCATTTCAAAAAAATAGGTTTTATGGTAGGGTCCAGACACGATTCAATGGAGAACTTTTTGCGGATGATGCCAATTCCACAATCGATAACGCCTACCTTCTTACCAATCTAAATTTGGGCTATACTTTCAATAAAGAGAATTGGACATTCAAGCCATTTTTAGGTGTCAATAATTTATTCAATGTCGAATATAATGACAACGTCCGACTCAATGCATTTGGCGGCAGGTATTTTGAGCCAGCGCCGGGGAGGCATTTGTTTGTGGGCGTGAGAGTGAGGATATAGTCATTTTCTTTTCAGCATATACCGATATACCATCCGCTCAAAAAACATAACCAAACACTCATCTTCATATGGCATGCTGAAAGCCATCCTTTAGATTTGCATCCAATCTTAATTTTATTTAAAAAAATCACCAATGAAAACATTTTATCTGCTGCTCGTTTCTGTATTCTTTATCTCCATTTCCTGCACGCCGGACAAGAAGCCTCCGACCGAGCCTATACCCGAAGTAGTTGAAAAACCGATTCCAGTTTATCTCACCCCTGACATTATGTGTGGCACTGTACAATTTACAGATGGGTGTGGGCCAGCTGTGGATTCACTCATTTCATTTGGTCTTGCATTGATCCACCATATGACATATGACGATGCCGAAATGGTTTTCAATCAAGTAATCAAAACCGATCCTGATTGCTTTTGGGGTCACTGGGGCAGAGCCATGACATTTATTCACCCACTTTGGCCCGATGCACCCAATGAGGACCGCTTGAGGTTGGGGATGGTTTTGTCACAGCGAGCTTTGGCCATGGCTCAAAAAGAAAATGAAAAACTGTATGGCCAAGCCTTAGCTGCTTATTATGAAAATGGGATTGATAAAAC
>CALNYY010000015.1:0-15709 GCA_942490835.1 uncultured Saprospiraceae bacterium | reverse complement strand
CCCATTGGAATCAGTAATTGTAACCGTATATATTCCCGGAGACAAATTTGAAATGGTTTGTGTATTTTCTCCATTGCTCCATGAATATGAAAATGGAGGAATCCCATTTTGTGCATTGGCCGTAGCCGATCCATCATTTTCTCCAAAAATAGTTTCATTCGTATGATCTATCGTTACTTCCATTGGTTGAAAATCAGGAGAAATGCCTGACGCAGACACAGTACAGCCATTAGCATCGGTTACCGTAACTATAAAATTCGTGTTTGGAGGAAACGGTGGCATTGGATTGAAATCATATACATAAGGTGCAGTACCGCCAATAACTTGCGCATCTACTTGAGAAAATCCTTGACAATCAATTAGTACTGTAACAACTGAAATAGACAAATCAGAAGGTCCAGTAACCTGAAAAGTTTCAGATGAAGAACATCCATTTGGCGAGGTTACCGTCAAAGTGTACATTCCATTGGTTATCATTTGCATTGGATTGGAAGGATCATTGATACCTGGGCCTTCCCATAAAAAGGTTGCACCCGGAACAGTAGAAGATGCAGTTGCTGTAATTAAATCGCCAGAACATAGAACATCCCCATTCAAATCTATTGAAATATCTGGGACTGCTAAATCGCAATCGACTGTTACTGTGGTCATGGCAAAACAACCATTCGATATGTTTACAATATTGAGTGAATAAGTACCGCAAGCATCTACGACAGGCGTTAATGTATTTTCTCCAGAAATAATATTTCCGTCATTCGTAGTCCATTGGTAAACGAAGTTAGGCCCGGTTGATGAGGCTGTTCCATCCAATGTAATTTCTGGATTGCTGCATGTTATGGTTCCCCCAATTGCCTCTGCATTTGGTATATCCAAATCTTGAATAGCCTCAACTGAGAAATTTGCACTACATCCATTTTGAGCAGTCACGGTCAGGTTATAAACTCCAGGCAAACTGACGAATGGATTTTCATCAGTAGAGCTAAAGCTATTTGGGCCTGTCCATTGGAAATCATAACCAGACTCATCTGGATTCGCAAACAACTGAACAAGAGGGTTTACACAACTAAAAACCCCACTTGAAATTGGGTCTGCATTTGGCAAGCTACTATCCATCACAACTACAGCTAATTCGGAATTAGAACAACCAGTTATTCCATCCTCAACCGTTATGGTATATTCTCCCAAAACATCAACTTCAATTGAAGCCTCAGAGCTGGTGAACCCTCCAGGGCCGGTCCAAGAAAAAGTGGGTTGTGACGCATTGGTTGTTGCCGTAATGGTAACTGTAGAATTGGTGCATGAAAGTGTATCTGAAGCAATAGTAATAGTTGGTGGTGTACCTATTGCAAAATTATTCTGAACAATTACTCCAGTACTTGAATTTTGGTAGGAGCCGCTTGGAGTAGTTTCCATTGCTACTGCTCTTATTTGATAAAAATTGTCTCCATTTAAAGGTGCATTATCCGTATACATCGTAGATGCAATTGGGTCAGTGGTCAATCTAATATAATCAGCATTCATAGCATCGGCCCTAAATACCAAGTAACCCATTAAGTTTTGAGTGCTGGAAGCTTCCCATGTAAGTTCTACTGAATTACATCTATTGATAATGCTTACATCAGACACTGGATCAACTACATGAACCCTCAAAGAAGGATCGCCAAGCAATGTTACATGAACTCCACATTCTCCAAATGAACCAAAATAGCCAAGATTGTCACAAGAATTTTGGGTGGCCAAGGTTGAATAACCTAATGTTTCGCCAGCGGCTAAAGAATGGTTGAACCAATGTGGCCTCCCCGCCCATGAACAGCTCAATATTCCACCTTCTGAGGCGAGCGCACTCATCATAAATGGATTATTTTCAGAATCCCAATCTCCGTGGTAACTGCCAAATAAAGTGGCAAAAACAACATTTACAGTATCCGATGCAAAATTGCCGCTGTTTCCGACTCCGCTGGCGCTCGTATAAGAACCACCTCCACAGCCATAACCAAATAGGAAGCTTTGGTCATTTGTATCTTGGAAAAAATGTGCATCCATAACATTATCTTTTCCAACTACCGGATAATAATTCCTGTATCCATTTGCCGCAAATGCCTCACCTCCAAAAAATCCGAAGTTATCATCTACCATTGCTTGGTTCGAAACAGTATATTGCTTGGTTCGCCAATTATGGTTTTTGTTTAAATACCTTCGCATCAACTCAATCCTGGTCGTTCCAAAAGTAGTTTCATTCAAATTGGAAAAGTCTACTCTCCCAACTGCAAGTTCAGTAGCAGTTGGGGCAATACTGTGGTCAAATTTTCCATCACCTGGAATATTATCATTCGCAGGTCTGCTTGGTGTTGTATTATTAACAATTTCATCCGTCCAAATTCCATCCACATCACCATAATATGTATCAGCAGGCCAAGCACCTTGATGGTCGGTATGGCCATCCCAGGCAGTATTTCCAGAATATGGTACTGGTATTTCACCCAATAATAAAACTGACTTCACGCTGGCAGCATCCATATTGTAATCAGCGACAATCTGGTTTTTAACCGTGTCAACATTTGCCGAAGGCGATACACTATGCCAGTTTACTTTCCAGCCGTCTCCTATTAAGTCTCGTTCAAGCCGATCCAGCTCAAATGCCAAAGGCGTTTGGAGTGCTTCTTCCACAAAAACCAATATCGTTCCTCGGGAATCTACAACAGGTGTTTCTAATGACACAGTAATGTAGCCAAATGCATTTAGCCCTCCTGAAGCCCTAATCATTCCATATTCATAAACTTGTCCAGCTACTACAAAGGGATCTGTAAAAGAGGTAATGTCAGCAGCCATAGTATCCAACATGACAAACCATGTGTCTGCATCCTTGTCCCTACGGATAAGCAACAAATCAGCAGTTGGGCTATTGAGCTCCCAAGTTACCGTCACAGATGGTGTTGTAATATCAACCGTTGCAGAAATTGGAACAACCACATCTTCTGTTTGCTGGGAAAAAAGGGTCGAACTTAAAGAAATGGAAAAGAGAAAGAGTAAAATTGCATGTCTCATAAAAATGGGATTTTTAACCGTGAAGGTTGTTTGAAAGAGTCGATTTCAATTTATATAAAATTATATGCGAGGATACGATGATTTCGATAAACATTCAAATGCAAGGATGGCCTATTTTCTTTTTGTGTGAAAATTTTCATCCAAGCTGAACGTGGGAAGGACATAAATATGTCCAATTTCTCCACTGCGTTGGCAATCCAACAGCATGATTTTTAACAATATTTGGATTTTTTCGTAAAACATAAAAAAATATTTTGCCCAAACACCTATTTTGCGCCCCAATTCTAAATCAGACCCTTTTGAAATAAAATTAAAATGATATTAGGAGTAGTAAAAGAAGGACCAACAGAGAACCGAGTGGCGGTCAGCCCCGATACTGTTGCTGCCATCCTGAAATTAGGTATCGAGCAAGTAATTGTCGAAAAAGGAGCGGGCGAAAATGCCAGCTATATTGACGAAAGCTATGAAGCTGCTGGTGCAAAAACCGTTTCACGAGCAGATGTACTCAACACCGCAACGCTTATTGCCAGTATCCACCCAATTTCTGATGAAGAAATCAAGGGCCTCAAGGATAACCAAATGGTAATTGGCCAGTTCAATCCACTTTCAAACAGAGCAGTTCTTGACCCGCTAAATGCCAATAAAATTACCGCATTTAGCTTGGACATGCTGCCAAGGACAACCAGAGCTCAAGCAATGGATGTTTTATCTTCTATGGCTACAGTGGCTGGTTACAAAGCAGTCCTTACCGCTGCTAGCAAGTTACCTAGTTTCTTTCCTATGTTTATGACTGCAGCAGGTACTATCAAACCTGCCAAAGTGCTCATCATTGGAGCTGGGGTTGCGGGTTTGCAAGCGATTGCAACAGCACGGAGGCTTGGAGCGGTTGTGGAAGCATTTGATGTCCGGACAGCAGCCAAAGAAGAGGTACTGAGTCTTGGGGCTAAGTTCGTCGATGTGGAAGGTGCTGCTGAAAGCGCCGCTGCTGGGGGATATGCGATTCAGCAGTCAGAAGAATATCTAAAAAAGCAGGCACAAGCCGTACACGATCACTCAAAATCTGCAGATGTAATCATTTGTACTGCCCAAATTCCCGGTAGACAAGCACCTCGCATCATACACAAAGCTACCGTTGACGAAATGAAGAAAGGTGCTGTCATTATAGACTTGGCGGCTTCTTCAGGTGGAAATTGTGAAGTGACAGAAAACGGTAAAACCATCAATCACAATGGTGTTACGGTAATTGGTGAATCCAACCTCCCTTCTACCCTACCCCGTGATGCCAGTACCATGTTCAGTAAAAACATTCTGAACTTCCTAAAACTCTTGGTTGTCGATGGTGAGGTGAATCTCAATATGGAGGATGATATTATCGTCGCCACCTGCATAACTCACCAAGGAGAAATCAATTCGGAAAGACTTAAAAAATGATTAATGACTAATGATTATTGACTAATTCTATTTCATTGGTCATTCTTCATTCGTCATTTTCCATTCATCATTATAAAAATGGATTCTTTAGCAACTTTTTTTCTGGAAAATCAGGACATGATTTATATCGTGATCCTATCCATATTCCTCGGAGTGGAGGTCATTTCAAATGTACCTGCCATCCTGCATACGCCACTTATGTCTGGAGCAAATGCCATTCACGGTGTCGTTATAATCGGAGCCATCATCGTGATGGGTCACGCTGCCCCTGACGATTATTTGGCTCTCTCGCTCGGCTTCTTGGCTGTTGTGCTCGGTACCTTAAATGTAGTCGGTGGCTTCGTCGTCACCAACCGTATGCTCGAAATGTTTAAAAAGAAAAAGTAGTGATTGGTTGTCAGGGATTAGTGATTCGGAAATCGGTCATTCACTAATCACTAATCGCCAATTTCTTATCACCAAATATGTTTTTACTCGAAATATCATATCTCATTGGCTCCATTACTTTTATCGTGGGGTTGAAAATGCTGAGTAGCCCTGACAAAGCCAGAATGGGTAATATATATGCAGCGATAGGCATGGGAATAGCCATTTTAGCCACCATCGTTTTGCATGAAAAAGACGGGCAATCCATCGGCAACATTCCATGGATTATAGGAGCGATGGCGGTTGGAACTGTCATTGGTTGGCTTATGGCTGTTAAAGTGAAAATGACTGCGATGCCGCAAATGGTTTCCTTTTTCAATGGAATGGGAGGTGCTTGTGCAGCCATTATTTCATTGGTTGAATTTGGAGGACATGGAGCTGGATCACATGATATGGGATTCTTAGTGATTGTTTTTTTGGGGCTGGCCATTGGTGCAGTTTCATTTAGTGGAAGTATGATTGCCTATGGCAAATTAGATGGCTGGATCAATGATATCAGGGGCAGTTGGATGAAGATCGTCAACCTCATTCTTTTAGTAGTTGTCATCGCAATGATTGCAGCAGAAGTTCTTGCTCCGGGGACACTGGGGCCTAATGGCATTTGGTTGCTTTTGGTCGTTTCACTACTCTATGGAATTACGTTCGTTATGCCGATCGGTGGAGCTGATATGCCTGTTGTTATCTCTCTGCTCAATTCCTTTACTGGTATGGCTGCTGCATTTGGCGGCTTCTTGTATGACAATGCCGTCATGCTTACAGGTGGTATCCTCGTTGGTTCTGCCGGTACGATACTGACTGTGCTGATGTGTAAAGCCATGAACCGTTCCCTACTGAACGTAATTATTGGTTCATTTGGAGGTGGTGGTGCAGCTGCTGGCAGTGGTGCTGACGGTGACCAAGTAGCTAAAGAAATCAGTTTGACCGATGCAGCAATTTTATGTGCCTATGCAAATAAAGTATGCATCGTTCCAGGATATGGATTGGCAGTTGCTCAGGCTCAGCACGTTTGCCATGAGTTTGAAAAATCACTGGAAGGACGTGGTGTTGATGTGACCTTCGCTATCCATCCAGTAGCAGGAAGAATGCCGGGACACATGAATGTATTATTGGCGGAAGCAGATGTCCCATATCCAAAATTAGTTGAAATGGAAGACTCTAATCCGCAACTTCCTAACACAGATGTTATCATTATAGTTGGTGCAAATGATGTAGTCAACCCAGCCGCAGAAGATGACCCAAGCAGTCCAATTTATGGAATGCCAGTAATACAGGCATGGAATGCGAAAAATGTAATCGTGATGAAGCGGAGTATGAAGCCTGGTTATGCCGGAATCGAAAACCCGCTTTTCTTCCATGCCCGCACGAAAATGCTTTTTGGAGATGCAAAAGATAGCCTACAGAATTTGGTGAGTGAGTTGAAAAATCTTTAATCTTCAAAAATATTTTAACAAATGGAAAAGCGCTCTTGTAAAACCCAGAGCGCTTTTTTTAATAGTATATACTCTTATTCATATCAACACCTTTGCAAGGTATTGATATTCAGGCTATTACGATATTGCATGAATGGTAAAAGTAGTAACCCTTAAAGATAATAAAAATCGCAATAGAATTATGTCTGTACCCTAATCTAAAGAATCACCAAATACTGCATTAATAATACTGATAAGAAAATCATATCCTTATATTGAGATTTTTATTCGATATATTATATTGCGCATTAACTTTTTAGATTAATAAACAAAATAATGAGAATTAGCGGATTAGGATATATTGACAAAAAAGGGGTTATACACATACATAGAAATGTATTTGAAGGATTTGGATTAATCAAAAACAATCTTCTTTTTGGTGTTTACTATCCACCTGAATTTTCAAAGAAAAAGAATTCAGAAATTCAGCATGACTTTGTTTTTTCGCCAATCCCATTTGATCTTTGGCCTTGTAGTTCAAGAATAATTATGAGGCTAAATCGTCAATCTACTGCCCTAAAAACAATATTTAGACATCTAGCAACATGTAATATTTCAGTTAATCATTTTAGAACAAATCGCTCCGGATATAGATATTCCACGCTTGATATGTATATCAGTTTCGATGAATTACGAAATAGTGTTTCAGAGTTGAATTTTGATTCAACTTCTTCTTATTATAAAGAAACATTTGAGAATACAATTAATCTAACTGCTGATTTAAGAAAATTATTTTCGACTGAAATATTTGAAGATAAAAATGATAAAGATTTAGAAAATGGAATAAATCCAACAGTGAATACTGCACTTCACTATTTTCACTTCAAAACAAGTCAAAATTTATACAAGAACAATTTTTATAAGCCATTTACATTACGTTATAATAAAGGTGTATTAACCACAAATTCTGGTGGCAAAATTAATTCAATTATCAAAAATCTCGAAAAATCTGAATTTAATACTGACATACCGAGTTTGCTATTTATTTCGGGAGATTCAGATTATCTTAATTTCAGATCAGCTATAATCCCATCTAATAAGGTAAAGAATTTTTGCAAAGTTACTTTGTATTATGAAAGGATAAACAATAATTATTCTTCAAGAGGTTTGTTAATGGATGTTTTAGAAGCAATTCCAAATTCTTACAAAGTTTGGTCATCAATGAGTTCTTTATTTGAATGCAGAAAAGAATTTGGAGCTGGAGAAATATTGGTTTATGTGGAGAACACAAATAGAACCAATCCAAATAGTTTTAGGAGTCTAAAAAATGCACTAAAAAGGCTTGAAAAAAAATACCAAACTAAAAGAAACCAAAGGCTAAAAGAAAATATTTATTTGAACGGCATATTCATAGACTCAAAAATCACACCTATATTTCCAGACTTAATGCACAAATTTTATTTAAAAAATTTTAAAAATAATAACCCTGAATTTATATACGATGTTTTTATTAGCCATTCAGCAAAAGATAAACCAATTATGGAGCGTATGATCAATATATTTAACCAATATAATGTTAAATATTTTTTATCAGGCCCAATGCATATAGAAGCAGGTGAAGATTTATTTAATACTATAAAAAATGCATTAAAGAATTCAAGAGAATTTTGCCTATTTATTACCAAGGAACATTTATCCAGCACTTGGATTACTACAGAATGGGGAGCCGCTTGGTTCAATGGCATGCAAATAACTGTAATTACACCATCAATGACAGATGCTAAATTAAAAAAACATGACAAAAGGTTGACCACAGGGTATAATCATTACTTTTATAATGATAAACAAATTGAAGCATATGCAAAAAAGTTAATCCTTAATCGTTATGACTACGCTTTCAAATATGGAAAAGGAACACAAGGGCATGCCCAATAGCCCCATTTACAAAATATTTAGTTCAATTATTTTCATACTAAATAAGCTGAATATTATTGAGTGGATTAAATTTGTATTGTCCAAGCATATCTCTACCATAATAATTGTAGACTTTTATATTTTAATTAAATTTTTATTTATAGCATGGATCTTTATTTTTGACGTAAACAGCTTATTTGTTGAAATATTAGTCTGGTATCTTATTGTAATGAATGTTCATACGTATTTTTTTCACCACCTATGGGATGACGAAAAGTCCAACATTGCATTTGGGATGAAAAGAAGTTTTATTCTACTAATGCTCTCTGTAATATTTTCGAACATTTGTTTTAGCTACCTATATTATAATTCATTCAATTCATGCTTTTCATTAAAGGATAATTTACCGTTTAGCAAAAGCCAAGCTTTACTTACAAGTTTCTATAATTCCTTTTTTAGCTCATATGATAATATCGATAGTTGCTCCTCAATGGGAAGTTCAATTCAATTAATTCAGCTAATGACTTCATTTATTTTATTATCTGTTATACTGTCAGAATCGATCCCTTCAGTTCAACAATATAATGAAAAATAACTTAGCCCATTCCAATATTTAATATTTATATTTTATTGTCACCTTTTTTTTATTACCTCAATCAATAATCTAATTCTCTCATCAAATACGACATACTGTATTGTTCTCTTAAAAACTATCCTTTCAGTTAAATGACAAACACAATTCGAACTGATTCCTCCCACCAAGATTTTATTCAATTGGTAAAACTATTGGATGCTGACCTTGCTGCACGAGATGGTGCTGAACATGCCTATTACGCTCAATTCAATAAAATCGATAAAATAAAACATGCAATAATCGCCTATCAGAATGAAGAACCTGTTGGCTGTGGAGCAATAAAAGAAATGGAGTCGGGTTCGATGGAAGTGAAACGGATGTATGTACTTCCGGAACACCGAGGAAGAGGGATTGCGACAATTGTCCTGAAAGAATTAGAAAGGTGGGCTAAAGAATTAAACTATGAAAGATGTGTGCTCGAGACTGGAAAAAGACAACCAGAAGCGATCCAGCTATATGTGAAAAATGGATATCAACAGATTTCAAATTATGGCCAATATGAAGGGATCGAAAACAGCGTTTGTTTTGAAAAACGACTGAAATAAAAGTATTCCGTTTCTTTGCAAGCGATAATCAGAATTTGTCAACCAACATGATCGACGCCCATAAATACTTCCATTGGTTTTACTACACAAAAAACAGGAAGTCCTTGTTTATTTATGGCTCAGGTGTATTTATTTGGTTGTTTCTCGCAATTACTCAACCATTCGGCATTTACAATTCTAATGTTTCCGATCTGCAACTATTACTTTACTTAATGCCTGTTGGCCTCACTTGGGTCGTGATAACAATTGGAGTTGATTTTATTGCTCAAAATATTCTTAAGCTAAAAACAGGTGAAAATTATTTAGCCGATTTAATAGGTTGGCTGGTTAAACTTGCCATAGCTATCCACTTCATTTATATTCTGCGAGGAATACTCTGCAATTGGCATTGTGTCAACTTAGTTGAGTACTTGCAACTTTGGCTTGCTTATGTTTTGATGTTTGGTTTTTGCTACTTGCCTTATATGCTATACGCACGAAACAAGTTCTTCCAGAATTTGGTGGTTTTAGGTAAAGATGACGATACGCAAATAACTTTAACGGGCAGCGGGAAAGAGCATTTTAAAATAGAACCTGACAGTATCATCTATCTCCAATCAGATAATAATTATATTGATATAGTTCTAAAAAGCGAGAAAGATCAATTGCAAAAAAAGGCCTTACGTATCACATTGTCATCCGCAGAAAATCAACTTAAGCCCAATAGCGAATTTATCCGTATTCATCGTTCTTACATGATCAATTCCAAATACTTTCATTCCCTTTCAAAGGGGAGCAACACCTTATCGATAAGTTATAACGGTCAGATTATTGACCTGCCCGTCTCAAGAAAATACAAACCTGAAATAGTTAAACTGTTCACTCACCACATATAATCGGTCATTCACCACAACTATAAGTAATTACTGGTATCCCATATAATCTCATCAATAATTTTGACCTTTCTCAACTAAAAAATTTCAATTATGAATTGGCTAATTATTGCTTTTCCTCTTGCTGGGATTTACATCATCTGGTTTGGTTATCTGCTGTTCAAAAAAAAGTATACCAAACCGATGCTATATTTTGCACTCGCTCACCTCCCCTATTTATTTGTAAATCTGGTTGCACCGTTCCGTGGTGTTTTAGACCCAAATTATGCTGGATATTCTATAGGTTGGATTGTACTGCCAAAAGGAATTTCTGTCCTACTGGTCGTTGGGTTAATTGTCGTTTTATGCCTGGTTTTAGCCAGTAGGTCTTTGATGGATAAAATGAAAGGCTGGTGGATTTATGCTTTCATTTTCGATCTGTTCTTATCCATTTTTGTGGCGCTTCCGATATTATTGGATGTGCTGGCCGATATATCAGCTTTCACACTTGAATTAGGCGAGTATCTAAAAATTTCAGGGTATTGGGTAGCGCTGTTAATTTTCATTTTGTTCTCTGGGCCTACCTTTTATGCCTGTTATTTTGCGGGAAAAAATGTCATTCAAAAAATGCAAGCGAGGCTTGCATGAAGAGATCTTCTGACTGAATTATCGCTAATTATATTCGTGAATAAGCAGGTCAATTAGCTATTTATAAGTGAAGAGGTGTCAACTTTCAATAGTTGACACCTCGATATTTCAATTGCCTAAATGGCTTTTGCTAAATTAATAAATCCTAAGCTGTGACAGCAGCCGCTTTTTTCTTAACCTGTGGTTCCATTTCACCGAGATTAGTAGTGCCAATGAATCGGTTGCGGTCTGCATGGTTCAGGTTTTTACGGCAGACAATCTGATAAGCAGTAGAGCCACCTTGCCTTGCAATGTATACTGACCAGGCAAGGAAAACAGCATAAATACGGAAGGTTCTTTCGCCATATTTTTCTAATACTTTTTCCTTGTTGCGCATCCAATTGTCATACCAGTAATGGATGGTTTTACCATAGTGAATTCCAATATTTTCTACACTATGTATTTCAAATCCAACTTTCTCCATGCGTTGCAAATCCCAATTCAAAGGCATGCTGGCATCTGCACCTGAGAATATGTATTCATTCATGAACAGCCCCCAAACGAGGTCTTCTCTATCTTTCTTTTGAAGCAGGTGCTTACGTTCCCTTAAGCCCGCAATTTGCATATAGAAAAGTCCATCATCTTCCAGCATATCATAAATCTGTCGCATGAACTTCTTGAAATATTTGATGCCAACATGTTCGGCCATTTCAAGGCAAGTGATCTTGTCGTATTTCTTGTCACGAGGAATGTCACGGTAATCCATCCGCCAGATACGAGCTTGTTCAGGAGACACACCGTATTCTTCAATTTGCCTCGTTCCCCAATCAGCTCCCGCTTGGGCAATTGTTACTCCTGTTGCATCCACGCCATAATATTTGGCCATATGAGCCACTAAAGTTCCCCAGCCACAACCAATATCCAGCAGTGATTCCCCTTTTTTGAGCTGCATTTTACGAGCAATCAGGTTCATTTTATTGTCCTGTGCTTCCTCCAGCGTTTCATTTTGATCGTGAAAATAACAGCTGGTATAAATCATCCTTGGCCCTAAAAACCAGTTGAATAAGTCATTTTTATTATCGTAATGGGAGCGCACAATCCTTTCATCTTGCTTCTGAGAATGGCTTACCACTTCTGGGATCATACGAGAAAAGAAAAACTTGTAATGATGCCAGACGTAATCGTAATCGAATATCTCGTCTTTATGAGCAAGCATCTCGAACAAGTCGGTATTAATGTCAATTTTCTCATTTATATAATCCTGCACAAAATGCCCAGCCTGTGCCTTATTTTTTCTGTACCGGGCACCAGCTTTCGGATCTTTCACTTCAATAAAATCAGATACTTTCATGTTTGTGATTGTTGTTTGTTAGTTGTATTTCGTTTGTAATGCTTGAATTAAGAGACCGCTAATTTTTGTATTCTTTCCAGCCGCATATTATGAGTTCGACATGAAGGGATGAAAAGCCCTAAAATATATACCCTCAATAAATACCATGCAAAATTGCTTTCATTTAACCTTGGGTCAATTTTGTCAGCGATGCTATCATGTTTTTCCCTCAATTTGCTCCAATGAATTCCAGGTGTAAGGTGGTGAGCGGTGTGAAGGCCGTTGTTTAATAACAGAAAATTCAAAAGCTTTCCCGTCATATTGCGGGAGTGATTAAATTCGGATTCTTCATCGGCATGAATATGCTGGATGTAATTGAAAATGAGTACGGTGAAAAGCGAAACCTGCTGAGGAATAACCACATACAATAATGCCTTCCGCCAGTCCAAAACCAATGCAACCAATATCCACACTACAAGGCTAATTATTTGCAATAAATGAAAATTAAACTTCCGCCTATTCTCCTTGTATAAATTTTTAAAATACGAACCAACCGCTCCTTGTTGTTTGTAGCCGCTAAGAGAAGGATAAGTCAAAAGAGTCAGTAAATTATTTTTCTCTGACACCATGTAGGTCTTTGTATAATCAGGTTCTTTGTTGACATGCACATGGTGGTTGGAATTGTGGGTAGGAATCCAGGCAAACACAGGAAAGCCATAGAATACAGTAAGAATATTGTCAGTAAGTACATTCAGCCATTTAACAGTCCACATTGGCAGATGCTGGTGATTATGTACCATTGTTGATACGATGACTGCCATCAAGAGCTGAGCAATGTATGCAATTGTCCAGATTCCTGAGGACATTTCCTTGCCATTTTGCCAGAGCAAAATCAACAAACCAGCGGTGATAAATATAAAAAGTAAAGAACGGAGATCAGCTTTGTATCTAAGCATTTATTTGTGTGCTTTTAGTTTTACAAATTTGTAAATTAAAGGTAAAGGTATCTATTTGATCTGTATATAAATGTATGCGACCAAAATATTGATTACTATAATAGAATATTTTAGAACTTAGCCAAAAATAGCAGGAAAGTCTCTCCAAATCGAAGCGCATACTCCAAAATGGAATCTTTGAAATTGATCAAAATTGTCATTATTGTGGCCTACTGCTATAGGTTTTGTAAATATGTTGAATAAAGTTGAAAAGGTTTCATATAGTAAAAAAACCAACCTCCTCAACAAGTTAATAGCAGTCCAATACTTTTAAATGGACTTTGCGAATCGTCAAATTTCCAATAATGAAAGAATCTAAAATCATATACATAACAGGAGTTTCCGGTTGCGGTAAATCAACCATAGGGAAATTGCTTTCAGAAAAAACGGGGATTCCTTTTTACGATGGAGATGACTTTCATCCAAGCGAAAACATCCAAAAAATGAAATCAGGAATTCCCCTAAACGATAGCGATCGTGCCGGTTGGTTGAAAGTCATTAATAGTATTGCACAGGAAAAGTCAGTTAAAAAAGGGGGGATTTTTGCCTGTTCCGCCCTCAAATCAAAATATAGGGAAACCTTGGAACATGGTCTGATCCAAAAAGCAATTTTTGTATTTCTTAAAGGTGATTATCAAACCATTTCCAAAAGAATCAAAGAGAGAAGTGGACATTTTATGCCTGCTCATCTGCTGAAGTCTCAATTCGATGATTTAGAAGAACCGACGAACGCTGTAATAATCAACATTGATCAAGACACGGGAATGATAATCGATCAAATTATGGAAGCTATATTTTCTTGAGAAACTGTTTTAAACCTTGAAGTTTGTACCTTTACCTTCCAAATTATTCAACCTCAAAAACAACATATAGCCCTTTCCTACTTTCGTTTACAAAGAATTTATTGCAATAATTCAGTGACCTAATTTGTCGCAGTATTAACCTTCTCACTACCTTAAAATAAAAAGCACCAATAACTGAGCTTGGGTTTCCCATCCTTGAGTGTAGGTGTGGATAAAAGAATTTTCAAAAATGAAGCAATCATTTGGCTTGATCGGCTTAGGTGTCATGGGTAAAAGCCTTGCACGCAACCTTAGCAGCAAGGGCATCTCGCTCTCACTATTCAATAGATTCGAAAAAGGGAAAGAAGAGAACGTTGCTGTGGATTTCATCTCTCAATATCCTGAATTAACGGATGCTAAAGGTTTTGAAGATCTTGTTGCATTTGCACAATCACTCGAACGGCCAAGGAAAATGCTTCTGATGGTCAGTGCTGGTGCTGCGGTGGATGCTGTCATTGATGCACTTAAATCTATTTTGGAACCGGGCGACATCATAATTGATGGTGGAAATTCACATTATAAAGACACTCAAAAACGCATAGAGGAATTGAGTATCATTGGGTTGCATTTTATAGGATGTGGCATTTCAGGTGGTGAAGAAGGCGCTTTGAAAGGACCTTCCATGATGCCAGGTGGCAACAGTCAGGCGTACCAAGCTACTGCCCCATTTTTAGAATCAATCTCGGCAATAGATAAACATGGAAAAGCCTGCTGTGCATACATCGGCAACGGAGGCTCCGGTCATTTTGTGAAGATGGTACACAATGGAATTGAGTATGCAGAAATGCAATTAATAGCTGAAATGTATTACATCATGCGGCATGGTATAGGTAATTCTCCAGATGAAATTGCGACTGTATTTGAAAGTTGGAATGACAATGACCTTGGCAGTTACCTATTAGAAATAACTATTGAAATTCTAAAGAAAAAAGAAAATGACGGCTATTTAATTGATCAGATTCTCGATCAGGCAGGTAACAAAGGAACTGGTAGTTGGACTACCATAGCGGCAGCAGAATTAGGTGTTCCAATTACTATGATTACTAGTGCCTTATTCGCCAGGTACGTATCTGCCTTCAAAGAAGAAAGAGTAAAAGCAGATGCGATCTTTCAAATGAACCAACATCAAACAAAGACTATAAATGCAGACCACTTAAAAAATGCCTATCAACTCGCACGTCTCATTAATCATCATCAGGGCGTTCATTTACTCAGTGCTGCTTCAGAATCATTTAGTTGGGAATTGAATCTTTCTGAAATTGCCCGTGTCTGGACGAACGGCTGTATCATTCGCTCAGGTTTAATGGAAAAATTAGTAGTTGATTTGGGTTCTACTGATCGAATACTAACTTCTTTCTCATTCATCCAAACTGTAAAAGATAATTGGAATGACTTGTCTGAAGTAGTTGCTCAATCAACTCAGGCTAGTTTGAGTATTCCATGCATTTCAGCAGGGCTTCAATTTTTAAATGGTTACTCAAAAACACTTTCATCGGCCAATATCATTCAGGCACAGCGGGATTATTTTGGTGCGCATACTTATCGGAGAGTGGATGACAACACCGGTAAATCTTACCATACCGATTGGTTAAAGGGCAATAATTGCTAAAACTCAAAAGGTTGCACTTATGTAATCCAATAAAAATGGGAGCCACACAGT
>CALNYY010000014.1:0-62874 GCA_942490835.1 uncultured Saprospiraceae bacterium | reverse complement strand
CCAAGTCCGGTCGCAGTCAGTCAGGTCGTTGAGCACCTACAGTGCATACACACCGCAATGGCCAAGCCGAGCAGGGCCGCAAGGCCGCACGACTTGCTTTACCGGCATCGTCTCTGTTCATCTGGATTGACCAACAGTACTGAGCGGACATGGCAATTCCTGCTTGAATTCTCCAGTATGGCGCGAATCGCCATGTCCGTACGGTGCGCCTGCACCCTCTACTTGCGCTCCACCGAGTCAACAAAAGTACGCCTGGCACTCGGCGACCTTCTTGGTCGCCTTGGCCGAGGTCTCCAGGTCGCTGGTGGAGATACGGATCACGCCGGTGGCGGCATGCTGCGCGACCGGATCGGGCAAACCCGGGTCCGCAAGACCGCGTGAGCGCGCGTAGAGCCGGGCCTTCGCTGATCAACTGCGTCGAGCCTCTGAGATCTTCGCTGGTCGTAAAGACGAGCAGGTACTTCTCGCGCGCGATATCGCTCCCGTAGCGGCGATCGATCGAAAACTTGCCCTTCAGCCGCTGGGGCTCCATGAATCCCGCCGGCGTATAGACGAATTGATCGGCCGCAATGGCCCGGCTAACGGCAAAACTCTCGTCAAGAATCAGCACCGTCGGAACGAAGACGGTAGCACCCGCGACCGATTCGATCGAGAAGGCATTGGCGGGCAACGCGAATGCGCTGAAAAAACTCTTCCCGGTGGCGAACTCGTAAGCCGAAGAGCTCCCGATTGATTTTGTAGAACTTGCTTCCCTTGGTTTCCAACGGTAGAAAACGGATCTGGTCGAGACTGATACAGCAGACCCGGGCGGAGCGTAGCTCCTGCATGCTCTCACTGGCGCTGGCGGCCACGCCAGTGTAGATCGGGGACTTCGCCTCCATCGGATCGAGCCAGGACACGGAGCCCGTGCTCGAGCAACCCGATAGGGCCAACCCCAAGCCGCCGATCAAAAGTGAGACGAGAAACGAGTTTATTGGCATTGGGGATGTCATGAATCTGCAATGTTCCGGCCTACGGCTGGATTCACATTATCGGTTTAAAAGTCGGCGCCGAAGCGATACCAGTCCGACCCCACAGAGCCGAGAACTGAGCGACCGGTATACCCCAATATCTCGGCGACAGGGAACCTGGTGGTCCCCGTAACTGTACGACGATGATACCGGCAACTTAAAGACCCAGCGCCTACCACCATGCCTCGATCTGCGCACCGAAAGTCGTTCCATCGCGGTCATCGGCAGGGACCGTACCCGGGGTCTGCGGGTAATTCCCGTCGTTCCAGTCGGCATAGGTTGCGAACAGGCGGATCACCGGCCGCGCCCAAATGCTCGGACCCGCCTGCCATTGCTGGGCGAGCGTCACCTTGAGCAGATTGCAGGAGTCATTGTTCGCAGAACAGGTATCCGCATCGGACGGGTCCCATTTGTCTTCAAAGTTGACAGTGTCATAACCAACCTCCAGGGCCGTGTTCATGACGTCAGTCCACTTATAGATCGGCCGGACTCCGATGGAGAACCAGTTCTTCTTACCGCCATCGAATTTCTTTTTCGACTCATACCAGGTCGCATAGAGCATCTCGACCTTGTCGCCAAACTGAACGGAACCGTGATCAATGATGCGCCACATGGACTCGATCTCCGAAAAACTTGGGCTGTAGGTATTGTTGTTGCCGGTACTCGCCATGCTGTCCGTGGCATATTGGCCGACGATCTTGTTGAAACATCCGAACCAGTTTCCCTGGGTATGCTCAGCAGTGAACAGCCAACCGTTCTTGTGCTTGAATGTCCGCGTCCCTACAATTTCGCCGGCATCGTCAAGCACCAGGTAGTTACTCTGTCCTTTGGTGAGATCCGCCGCACCCCATTCGACACCAAGCTCGAGGGCGCCGTCCTCATTGGTCTTCAAATTGGCATAACGGGCGCTGATGACATTGTTGACGACGTTGGGTCGGACACCCGTATCCTGCCAAAAGTCATCCCCCAGACCGTTCGCCCAAGGTCCGTCGGTGTTTCGAACCCAGGCCAACGACAGATCGCCGGGGCCGACGGTCCAGTACTCCAGACCCACACCGGGTCCGGACAGATCCCAGTAATAGAAGTCCGACATATGGATATCATGGCGTTGATAGAAGCGCTTACCACCCCACAAATTCGACCTTTCCTGCCCTGGAATAACGCCCCGGAACTGCGCATTGGCTTCGCGTACGGACACGACGGAGTCCCGGTACGGGTGCGCGGTAACAGCGCGGTCGCCGGAAATCGCGTCGCTGTTCGACCCGGAACCGTCACCCGGGTCTTCTCCCCAGTCATTTTGCTGACCGGACTTGTAGGCAATTCGGGTGTCGATGTAGAAGCTCTGATCGTTCTGCTGCCACATGTCCTTGCCCAGCACGATCTCCATGTAGGTCTCGCACTCGTTACCGAGTCGATACTTGGAGTCCGCACCGTTCGACTGGAAGCACGCCTGATCGCCCCCGCTTCCGGTCGCGCCGAGTCCGGAACGCATGTAGCCGTGAAAGTCAGGATACGGGTTGGACTCGGCCAACGATTGACCCGACCCCAAAATCGCAACGATAGCCGCCGTAAACAGACGCGTCTTCATCTCAAAATTCCCCCGATAGTGGTTTAAAGCTCCGGGATATCCGCCATGAACAATCCGGAGACAGGCTCTGGCAGACTTCGCTCACTGCCATCGTCCGACCGGCTCTTTCCGGAAATCCAGCGCCAATTCGTTTCTGCCCAAGCCTCAAGAATCGACCCTTCAGAGATCGAACGCGGTCGATCCCTCCTGCGTCGCTCTGTCTCTCGCTGACAAGGAGCGACGCAATCGGGTCACACATGTTGCAAAAATGTCCTCGCACGCACGAAAACCTATCGACACGAAACGGTTTCCCCCAAACATCCGCGCCAATTGTCTCTAAAAGACATCATCGACTCGATGTCAAGGCTAGTCCATCAGATCCAATTTGTACGGCTTTTTTTCTATAAAAACCGCAAATTACCTGTATAGCTATCAATCTAAATACGAGATTTTCCATAACCGACAGCAAGTTGTTGCACTATTACAACGACACTCTGGCGGGGCCAGCCGTTCCGAACAGGTTTGCTTGTCACCGTTGCCGTGATCGCAACACCAGGTCGTTTCAGTACATGCCTACCGGGGAACGACTGCCCGACGTTGGACGCTAAAATATGGACCGAGGCAATTGCGACTTCCCGAATCCGAACCAAAGCGCCCGATTTTTTGTGCGTTGAACAAGCCCGGCAATCGTCTATACTCCGGGCTGATGACGAGGCCGTTTCGATAAAGCCGGTTCAGCGAACAAACGCATCTTCAAACGAATAACGATAAGACCACACAGGGGCGGCGACCGTCACGAAACAAAGCCTTTAAAGCGCATTCCGCGAGATGATCTGGACGGGCAAATTTGTCTTTTCGCGTTACATGTCTCCAAACCCCGTCTCTATGCCGAAGACTCCCTATCGGGCATCGTTGTCGACCGCCGCTGCGAGTCACGCGCGTGATCCGCATCCTGACTCAGGGACTTTTGCCAACCCGTACCACCGTAGAGGAAGATTCGCCATGAAAAAGACCATCGCCAAAGCCGGCGTCATCAGCGCCGCTCTCGGATTCGGCAGCGCCGCCCTTGCGTTCGAGGATGGTAAGCTGACCGTCTGGATCAACGGCGACAAGGGCTACAACGGCCTCGCCGAGGTCGGCAAGAAGTTCACCGAGGACACCGGCATCGAGGTCGAGGTCTCCCATCCGGACAAGGTGGAGGAGCGCTTTCAGCAGGTGGCATCGAATGCCCAGGGGCACGGATATTATGTTCTGGGCTCATGACCGCCTCGGCGAGTGGGTCAAGACGGCGGACTGCTGGCACCGGTGAACCCCAGCGCGGAGGTCAGAGCCAAGATTGACGATTTCGCCTGGGATGCGGTGACGATCGACGGAAAGGTCTACGGCTACCCGGTAGCGGTGGAGGCCATTTCACTGATCTATAACAAGGACCTGCTGCCGGACGGTGCTCCGGCCACCTTCGAGGAGATGCTCGAGCTCGACACCAAGTTCCAGGCCGACGGCAAGCACGCGATCCTTTGGGCCTACGAGACCCCCTACTTCACCTACCCGCTGCTGTCCGCCGGTGGTGGCTATGCCTTCAAGAAGAACGACGACGGCAGCTATGACGTGAAGAGACACTGGCGTCAACAACGCCGGCTCCAAGGCCGGCGTGCAGTTCCTCTCCGACATGATCACCAAGGGCCACATGCCCAAGGGTGTCGATTACGGCGTCGCCGAGGCCAAGTTCAACAAGGGCGACGCGGCGATGACGATCAATGGTCCCTGGGCTTGGGACAATCTGGACAAGTCCAGCACCAACTACGGTGTTGCACCGTTGCCGAGCCTCAATGGCCAACCCGCCCGGGCATTCGTCGGCGTGCTCACCGGCGCCGTCAACAATGCCAGCCCGAACAAGGATCTGGCCGAGCTGTTTTTGACCGAGTATCTGCTGACCCCGAACGGTCTGGCCAAGGTCAACGCCGATAAGCCGCTCGGTGCCGTGCCGCTAAAGGCCTATCAGGAGGAGCTAGCCAAGGATGAGCGCATCAAGGTGACCGCCGACAACGCCCAGAACGGCGAGCCGATGCCGTCGGTACCGGAGATGAGCAGCTACTGGACCAACCTGGAAAGCGCGTTGAAGAACGTCGCCGCCGGGCGCCAGAGCGTCGATGAGGCACTCGATGCCGCCGCCTCCCGGACGGTCAAATAGCGGTAACAGGATTGCGGATGTGTAGGTTGGGGTGAGCTTGCGGCCCCCAACGGTCAATGGGTTGTGATACCGGTTTCGTTGGGGTTCGTTCCTCACCCCAACCTACGCATTCCGCTGTGGATCAAATGATTGCCTTTGCGGTCCGCCAACGCCAATGCCATTAAATTGAGCGCTGCACCTGCTGGATAGAGCGTGTCTGGCGGCGGCTTCCGAGCCTGTCGGCAGCATGGATGCTGCCGTCGAGCCTACACGGATGTGCTCGCGGCATGGGTCGGAAGCCGCCGCCAGACACGCAGCAGCGCTAACTTAATCGCATTGCCGCCAACGTACCGCCTATCAAGGTCCAAGCACCTGGATATGGGCTGAGTCCCCTAATAAAGTCATGTACTTTTTTTACAGGTTGATTAAAATCTATTTCACAAGTTTCATGATAGATTTTAGGTGCTTTACAAACTTTTGATTCGTCCTGTTTAGAGAGTTTGTATTTATCATTCTGAATTGCATTGACAGTTTTCAAAACTAAATCAGCTCCCACCAACATCATCCGATCATGCACCTCTCCCGCTGTTTCATTTTCTCCAATTGGAATTGCTTCTTGAAAAAGTAAATCGCCAGTATCTATTTCATGTTTTATAAAAAAGGTAGTAACTCCGGTTTCAGTTTCCCCGTTGATTACTGCCCAATTGATTGGAGCGGCGCCCCGATATTTCGGCAAGAGGGAACCATGCAAATTGAAAGTTCCCAATTTGGGCATCGACCAGACTAATTCTGGTAACATCCTAAATGCCACGACAACCTGCAGGTCTGCATTATAGCTTTTCAACTCCTCAATAAATGCAGGTGATTTCAAATTTGGAGGTTGTAAGACAGGAATGATGTTTGCTTCCGCGTACTTCTTGATTGGAGATTGTAGGATTTGTTTTCCACCCCTTCCTCCTAGTTTGTCTGTCGAGGTGACAACTGCCACAACTTCATGACCGCTCTTAACCAAAATATCCAATGACGGCACAGCAAAATCTGGAGTGCCCATAAATATGATCCTCATATTTTAAATTTAGTGACAAAAAAAAGAAACTAAAAATGAAAGTGGGTAGCGGAAAGTACTTTTACAAAATAGATTCGGAAACTTTCCAAAGTAAATTTTCAATCAATTATTGGATTCTTCTATTGTAAGTATTTAGCAATCGTATATTTAGAATTACCTGAATACTAATAGCATACAATGAATGCAACCATTGTATTTTTGCTTGCACCATTAAACATACCAAAATTATTTGAGTCAAAAGCCATTGTTTCCCAAAGCCAAAGTTCATTTTCACTTTTCTCACCAAATTAATTCATCATGGATAGAAGAACTACGTTGGCAAAGCTGTTTGGTCATTCCGAAATGGAAACGACTATTGCCAAGCCCGCCACCTCAGCGCTGACCACCTCATTATCTGGGCTTGCTCCTTATACTGGGCCATTTGAGCATGAACATGCTGCACATCTTTTGAGAAGGACAACCTTCGGCCCTACTTACCAACAAATTAAAGCTGCGGTCACAAATGGATTGGAGTCCACGATGACTACTTTGTTCCAAGATGTACCCTTACCACCTGAACCGATCAATCACAATTCTGATATTGATCCTGAAGTTGCAATTGGTGAAAGTTGGGTAAACAAGCCCTACCAGCCTGGTAATAATAATCTAGCCATAAATAGCTACAGAAAACAATCTCTACAGGGTTGGACAATTGATGTTGTTAGAAAATCTGGAATGAATATTCGTGAGAAATTAACCTGGTTTTGGCATAACCATTATGTAACAGCTGGTATTCTTGATCCAAATTTCAATTATAACTACATTAATACTCTTCGTAAAAATGCACTCGGCAACTTTAGAGAACTCAGCAAAATGATGACAATTGACCCGTCAATGCTTATTTATTTAAACGGTGATGATAATACTGCTGCTTCTCCAAATGAAAATTATGCTCGTGAACTATTGGAGCTTTTCACTATTGGCAAAGGGCCAGCTGTTGGTCCTGGTGACTACACTAATTATACGGAGCAGGATGTTGAAGAAATGGCTAAAGTCCTGACAGGCTGGCGAAAGGTTGGATTTTATACCTTAGAAAATATAGATGCGGGAAGTGTATTTGTCCCAAACCGTCACAATCAATCTCAAAAGCAGTTGTCACACCGGTTCAATAATTTGACCATTGATAATATGGGCGATCAGGAATATAGCCACCTTATTGATATTATTTATTCAAAAGACGAATGTGCTCGATTTATTTGCCGAAAACTATACCGCTGGTTTGTTTATTATCTTTTAACACCAGATGTAGAGTCTAATGTGATCGAGCCTATGGCTCAAATAATGCTGGATAACGATTACGAAGTGAAACCAGCTTTAGAAGCACTATTGAACAGTGAGCACTTTTTTGATATGCTGAGTATTGGCCCTATGATCAAAAATCCGCTTGATTTTGTATTTTCTGTTCTCAATTCCTTTGAGGTCGAAATTGAAGAATCTGATCTAAACAATTACACTCAATTATTGTCCAATTTTATCAGATTCATCCTCCCTATGATGCAAATGATTCCGTACAGCCCTCCAAGTGTGGCAGGCTGGAAAGCATATTACCAACAACCAGTATTTTACAGGAACTGGATTAGCTCATCCACCCTGTCTGCAAGAATGGCTTTTACCAATCAAATGGCTTTTCAGGGATTTGCGAGTGGAGGTGTAGTTGCAAAAATAGATGTTTTGAAATTTACTGAATCTATAGATGACCCATTTGATCCAAATAATTTGATTGATGAATTTTCAAAAATCCTGTACCCACAACCAATCAGTCAGGAACAAAAGGACCTATTGAAATCTATTCTAATTCCAGGTCTTCCAGACTTTGAATGGACAGTTGAATACAGCGATTATATAAATAATCCAACTGATCCAAACCTTGAAGCTGCGGTTGTTTCCAAGCTACGCAACCTAGTTGCTGGTATGATGAGTATGCCTGAATTTTATTTAAGCTAATTCAATGATTTGGAATCTAAACTTAAACGCTTGACTTTCAAGCATTTTGCAATTCCATTCATCCAAAAAATAAAATAATGAAACGTCGTAATTTTATAAAAGGTACTGGCCTATCTATTCCATTGATGTTCAATGGCATGAACCTCAACGCCATACCAAAATCTTCTATTTTTTCCTCCATCGCTGGTGATAATGATAAAGTCCTTGTACTTGTCCAATTAAATGGTGGTAATGATGGGCTTTCTACTATCACGCCGCTTGACCAATACGATAAACTCGCCAATGCCAGAGGAAATATTCTAATCCCGCAATCAAGTCTTTTGGATGTTGGCTTTAATAATGCCTTCCACCCTACTATGTCGGGATTGAAATCTGTTTTTGACGATGGGCGTATGTCAGTGGTGCAATCTGTTGGCTATCCCAATCAAAATCGGTCACATTTTAGAAGTTCAGATATATGGACCAGCGGGTCGCCAGCCAACGAAGCTTGGACGACGGGTTGGTTAGGTAGGCATTTTGAAGTGGATGCACCTGAATACCCAGAAGGATACCCTAATTCTGAATATCCCGATCCATTTGCTATTACTGTGGGTTCTCTCGTTTCAGAGACTTGTCAGGGAACAGCTGTCAATTACAGTCTTGCTATCAACGATCCTTTCAATTTAAATCCATTAATAGACTTGCAAGGCTCAACTCCTCCAAATACTCCCTATGGTGATGAATTGACTTTTTTACGCCAATCCATTGAACAGACCAATGCTTACGGCGAAGTGATAACCGAAGCAGCAGAGGGCGCATCAAATATGGCTGACTATCCGGCAGCAGATGTAAATCCATTTGCCAATCAGCTCAAAAATGTGGCAAGGATGATAGCAGGCGGGCTTCAAACCAAGGTGTATATCGTAAACATTGGTGGATTTGATACGCATGCTAACCAAGTTGGTGATAATCCTGCATTAGGTGCTCATGCTACATTATTGAATTGGCTGTCTGAGGGAATAAAGACTTTTCAAGACGATCTAATTTTACTTGGGTTAGACCAGCGAGTTTTGACTATGACTTTCTCCGAATTTGGCCGCCGAATCAGATCAAATGACAGCCTCGGCACTGATCACGGAGATGCCGCTCCTTTAATGCTGTTTGGCAGTTGTGTCGCCCCTGGCTTTATTGGTGATAATCCAGAAATTCCAAACAATCCTGAAGTAGGAGACGCTGTAGCCATGCAATATGATTTCAGGAACGTATATGGCAGTGTGCTCATGGACTGGTTTGAAGTAGCTGAAAATGATGTAAAAAATCTGCTTTTTCCAGAATTTTCACATATACCTATCATAGATGGGTGCGATCCTTTAAGTACCTCCGAACCACTTCCATACCTGGAAGCAACGGCCTACCCAAATCCATTTTCAAAGCAAGTCAATATCAAATTTAATTCAGCTAATGAGCACGTAAAGCTCAGTCTATTTAATGGAATGGCACAGGAGCTTGAAGTTTTGGTGAACAAGAAACTCAATTTTGGTGAGCACCAGTTTAGCTATGATGGTTCACAACTGCCAAGTGGCACTTATTATCTCCATTTACAATTGGAGAACGGCCGCCAGAAAACGAAGTTGGTTGTGAAACAATAATGAATCTTAGAGGCTGTTTTAAAACCTGAAGTGCTGGTGAGAGGATAAGATTTTTGCATCAATTTTCTTTTGATTTGAGGAGCATATCCATAGATACGTGACGAAAATCAAGAGGAAATTGGGGTAAAAAGATATTCTCGTAGACGTGCTTGAGGTTTTAAAACAGCCTCTTAGAATCGAGGCTAAATAATAGTTCTTATGCGTTAAAAAATGGCTAGCCAATATAGGCTGGCCATTTTTATGTTTAATAATCTAAATTTGCTGCAACCGTTATTTCAGTTTTTAGTTAAACAACTGTCTTTTTTCATTAGCATAAATCAATGCACCAAACCAATCTCCTCGAAGTCAAAGACTTAAAAATAAATTTCGCTACCAACGACAATATTGTAGAGGCAGTAAGAGGTATTTCTTTTCAATTGAAAAAGGGAAAAGTTTTGGGTATAGTTGGAGAGTCCGGTTCTGGCAAATCGGCCACCTCTTTGGCAATTATGGGATTGCTGCCAAAAGCCGGCAAAGTAGTAAAAGGAGAAATATTATTTCAAATAGAGGATGATGAAGTGATCGATTTAGCAAAGCAAAATAATCTACAATTAACTGCCATCAGAGGAAGCAAAATAGCCATGATTTTTCAAGACCCAATGGCCTCTTTGAATCCAGTTTTTAAGTGTGGGCAGCTGGTTGTTGAAGCAATATTGCAGAACAAAAAAACAACAGAACAGAAAGCGAAAAATGAAGTCATTGAACTTTTTAAAAAAGTAAAACTTACCGATCCTCAAAGAATATTCAACGCATATCCACACCAGCTATCAGGTGGTCAACGCCAACGAGTAATGATAGCTATGGCTCTGTCAGGAAATCCTTCCATTTTAATAGCTGATGAACCCACGAGTGCGCTGGATGTCACTGTGCAGCAATCTATAATTGAACTGTTGAACGAAATAAAATCGAGCTGGGGCGGGTCCATTTTATTTATATCGCATGACCTCGCAGTTGTTGCTTCCATCGCCGATGATGTTTTGGTTATGAAAAATGGAACTGTGATTGAGGATGGTAGTGCCAAACAAATATTCTCCAAACCAAAGGAAACTTATACGATTGCTTTAGTAAAGGATTCAAACTTTGAGAGCTTAAGGACAAGACAGAAAAATAATCAGGAATCCAGGAAAAAGCTGTTAGAAATAACAGCATTAAGTAAAACATTTTCGGTCAAAAAATCGCTTTTGAGTAAAGCCAAATCACATACTAAAGCAGTAAATGATGTGAGTTTATCGATTTTCGAGGGAGAGACTTTAGGCTTGGTTGGTGAGTCGGGAAGTGGGAAAACGACTCTGGGACGAACCATGCTCAAACTGCAAGACCCAACTCATGGGTCGGTGATTTACAATGGAGAAAATCTATTTGATCTTCAAACGAATGAATGGAAGAAAGTTAGGAAAGATTTACAAATTATTTTTCAAGATCCATATTCCTCTTTGAATCCAAAAATGACAGTTGGAGAGGCCATTCAAGAACCAATGAAAGTGCATGGTATTTGGTCGAATGATTCAGAACGAATGGAAAATTCATTTTTGCTATTAGAAAAGGTGGGCCTTGAAAAAAACCATTATTGGCGCTACCCCAAAGAATTTTCAGGAGGTCAAAGACAACGAATTTGTATTGCCCGTGCATTGGCCAGTCAACCTCGTTTTTTGATTTGTGATGAGTGTGTTTCAGCTTTGGATGTAACGGTACAAGCCAAGATCATTAATTTGCTTCAGGACTTACAAGATGAATTTGGCCTGACCTATTTATTTATCTCACACGATTTGAATTTAGTGAAGCAATTCTCCGATCGAATCGCTATTATGAAGGATGGGAAAATCATAGAAATGGGTTATTCCGAAGAGGTTTACAAAAATCCTAAACATCAATATACTGCTCAATTAATTCAGTCAATACCTAATTTGCTTTAAAGAAACATAGTTTTGCCGCATGAATATATTAAGTAAAACATCCCAATTCCTCGCATTAATTCTCTTAGCTATTATTACTGTAATAAGTTGTAAAATAAAAGGGAGTGATGCTCAAGACAGCACACATCAATATACCAATGAGCTTATCAATGAAAGCAGCCCATATCTGCTACAGCATGCTCACAATCCTGTAAATTGGCATCCCTGGAATGATAAGACTTTGGAAAAAGCAAAATCCGAAAACAAACCATTGTTGATTAGCATTGGATATGCCGCCTGCCATTGGTGCCACGTAATGGAGCACGAATCATTCGAAGATACTACCGTGGCAAGAATCATGAATGAGCATTTTATCTGTATAAAAGTTGATCGAGAGGAGCGGCCGGATGTAGATGATGTTTATATGACCGCCTGCCAAGTTTCTTCTCAAGATGGTTGCGGTTGGCCACTGAATGCTTTTGCCTTACCAAATGGCCAACCTATATGGGCAGGAACCTATTACCCAAAAAAGAAATGGATTGAGGTAGTTGAGTATTTCGCCAGTGAATGGAAAAATGATCCCGAAAAAATGATCGATTTTGCGGCTCAATTTACCAACGGGCTGAATGAATCAAGTGTGGTACCATTACCAATCGGCGAAGCTGAATTCACGAAAGATGGATTAGGCAATATCGCTGAAAAATTTTATCAACGCATTGATTATAAGAAAGGCGGAAGATCAGGGGCACCTAAATTCCCCATGCCCAGCAATTACCAATTTTTGTTGAAGTACTACCATCTTACAGGTGATCAAAAGAGTTTTGAGGCTGTAAAAATTACGCTCGATGAAATTGCGAAAGGTGGCATTTATGATCATTTGGGAGGAGGATTTGCAAGATATTCTGTAGATGCAAAATGGCTTGTACCTCATTTTGAAAAAATGCTTTATGATAATGGCCAACTAATAAGTCTATATGCAAATGCTTACCAAGTAACGAAAGATCCATTTTATAAAAAGATTATTGAAGAGACGCTAGACTTTATTGCACGTGAAATGACTTCAAAAGAAGGTGCATTTTTCTCCTCTTTAGATGCAGATACAGAAGGTGAAGAAGGAAAATTTTATGTCTGGACACAACAGGAAGTTGATAGCTTGTTGGGAAAAGATGCAGCGGTTTTTTCCGATTATTATAACACTTCAAAATCCGGAAATTGGGAGCATGGAAAAAACATTTTGCACTTACAAAAGTCTGTTGAGGACATTGCTAAGAAAAATGGGATGGACGCCGCAACACTTAACAACCTCATTTCTTCATCAAAAGAGAAATTATTTAAAGCACGTGACCAACGTGTTCGACCAGGGCTTGATGATAAAGCCCTCACCTCTTGGAATGCACTTATGCTAAAAGGTTACGTTGATGCCTACCGTGCTCTGGGCAAAGAAGAATATTTACAATCAGCGCTCAAAAATGGCCATTTTATTTTAGATAAAATGCTGCAAAGTGATGGCAGATTGAATAGGAATTATAAGGATGGGAAATCGGTCATTAACGCATTTCTCGACGACTATGTACTTACTGCTGAGGCATTTATTAGCCTTTACCAAGTCACTTTTGATGAACAGTGGTTATACAAATCCAAAGAATTGACTGCTTATGCAATGGATCACTTTAAAGATGCGGAATCGGACTTATTATACTACACATCTGATTTAGATCCTCCACTTGTAACCAGAAAAATGGAAACGGCTGACAATGTAATACCAGGTTCGAATTCTATCATGGCTAGTAACTTGCATATTTTGGGGCTTTATTTTTATCAGCCAGACTGGATAGAAAAATCTGAAAAAATGATGCATGCTCTCTCCGAAACGGTAACACAATCGGAATCGCCAGATTTCTACTCTAATTGGTGTCAAGTCTACCTCGATCATGTAAGACCGCCTTATGAAGTAGCTGTAGTAGGCCCTGAGGCAGCAGCAAAAAGAGATGCTCTTTTAACAAATTATACACCCAACGCAATTTTTCTGGGCGGTCAGGATGAAGGCTCATTGGAATTATTGAAAGATAAATTGCAAGAAGGTGAGACGATGATTTATGTATGCAGAAACAAAGTGTGCAAGCTACCTGTTACTGAGGCAGAGAAAGCATTAACACTTATGCAATAGGCTGAAAGAGATAAGTTCAGCATTTAAAATGCCGCAACAATAGAAATGACAAAATCAAACCGCTAAATGAAAATCCTCGTTTTTGGTGCCACGGGTATGGTTGGCAAATATATTATTGATATCGCCCTTTCACATGGACATGAAGTCCGTGCTTTTGGAAGAAATGTTTTTGAAAAAATTTCAACTGAACGTACTCGGCTGGAGCTATTCAAAGGTTACCTGTTTACAGATAGTGATATAAGACGTGCATTAAAAGGAGTCGATGCAGTTATTTCTGCACTTGGAGGTGCAGCAGATGGAGTGAACCGAACGAGGTCACTTGGCATGAAAAAGATAGTAAACGAGATGCAAAAAAAAAGCCCTAAGCGAATTATAGGTATTGGAGGAGCAGGAATTCTGGATACTCCAATTAGTGAGGATAGTGATGAAATGACTTATATCTTCAAAAAACCCGACTTTCCAAAAAAATACATCCCTGTAAGTGAAGAGCATTTTAATGCCTACGCTCGAATGAAAGAATCGAATCTCGATTGGACTTTTGTCTGTCCGCCTGATATTAAGGATGCCCCTAGCACTGGGGCTTACAATCTAAACAGAAATATCCTGGCCGATGGAAAGTTTGAAATCAACGCTGGCGATATTGCCCACTTTATGGTGAATGAATTAAGCAATAATGAATTTCTCCACACAAGAGTTGGAATTGCTGCCAAAGAATAGCATCCTGACTATACAAAAAGCTTGGTTTTTTCTTTTATAGATTTTGGTCTTCCTTTGAAGAAAAAAATTATGAGGCTTATTAAATTCCTTTCTTTATTCTTCTTGATTCCTGCATTGTCCTACTCTCAAGCCGAACTTAAAGGCTTTATCACAGACCTTGAAACTGGTGAGCCTCTTATTAATGCTACTATAGCAGTTTATCAAAATGATGTATTGATCACAGGGATGTACACTAATTTTAAAGGATACTATTCTATTAAAGATTTACCAACAGGCAACCTTCACATAATTATCTCATTTATTGGATATGTAGATCAACATCTGACTGCTAAGCACCTCCATAATGGTGAAGTTGTTACGCTGGACGCTAAATTGAAAGCTGGAAGATTAAATTGTTATTTTTCATGTGATTATTTTGATCCTTTGATCAAGCTCGACGAAACAACTCAAGGATTCAAATTTTCATCTGAACAGATTAACAACATGGCATTTAGGTGGTGATCAGTCGAATGTTACTCCTATTTTTCAATAAAAACAGCCTAATGGTTTCCAAATCATTAGGCTGTTCTATTTTAGCCCAAATAAAAAATCAAGCATGAAAAAATACCTATTCATTGTTCTGTTCTTTCTACCCATATTGGCATTCTCCCAAAACTACAACCCCGACATTCTTTCAGTAAGGGATCAAGCAAGAGTGGTAGATGAAATTTTAGAGGATAGACTTGACAATTTGCTTCCCACCCTTATGCGTAGGGAAGGAATCGATATGTGGATATTGATAAGCAGAGAATACAATGAAGACCCTGTGATGAAAACCATTTTGCCCAGCTCTTGGCTTTCCGCTCGTCGCCGTACCATGATGGTGTTTTTCGACCCTGGCAATGGCCAACCGATAGACAAAATAGCGATTGCCAGATATGATGTTGGCAGATTGCTAAAAGGAGACTGGAACCTTGATGTCTATCCAGATCAATGGGAGGCTCTCATGAGCCTTATCGAAGAAAAGCAGCCAAATAAAATCGGCATCAATGTATCAGAAACTTTTGCTTTGGCAGATGGCCTGGTTCATTCTGAATACATGGCGTTTCATAAATACCTTCCTGAAAAATATAAGAATAGAGTTGTTTCAGCAGAACGTTTAGCCATTGCTTGGTTAGAAACTCGAACAGAAAAGGAATTGGAAATCTATCCAATGATTGCACACTTGGCTCATAGTATTTTACAGGAAGGACTTTCTGAGAAATCCATACATCCAGGCATCACAACTACAGACGATGTAGTTTGGTGGTTGAGACAAAGAGTAGTTGATTTAGGGCTGGACACTTGGTTTCAACCATCAGTTTCCATACAAAGAGAGGACAGAGGGAAAGAAGGTTTTTTGCGTTCTTTTTCCAAACGACCAGAGGATGACATTATTCAGGCTGGCGACCTGCTACATGTAGATTTTGGGATTACTTATCTCCGATTGAATACAGACCAGCAGCAACATTTTTATGTATTAAAACCAGGTGAAAAGGAAGTCCCGATTGGTCTGCAAAAAGCATTTCAAAATGGAAACCGATTACAAGACATCCTAACAGAGAATTTTGTAGAGGGAAAATCTGGTAACGAAATATTGAAAGATGCATTGGAACAAGCTGCTAAAGAAGGAATTCAAGCTTCCATCTACACACATCCTATAGGATTACATGGTCATGCAGCTGGCCCTACTATCGGACTTTGGGATCAGCAAGGGGGCGTTTTAGGACGAGGGGATTATCCATTGTTTTCAAATACATGCTATTCTATAGAATTGTTTGCTGCATCAGAAGTGGAAGAATGGGGAGGCCAACTAGTTCGGATCATGTTAGAAGAGGACGGTGTCTTTCAAGATGGGCTTTTTTGGTTTTTGGATGGCAGGCAGGAAGAAATATTGACCATTCCAAGAAAGTAAATTGGAAGTGAAGTCCAACTAAAAGCCTTGGTTTATTTCCATTTGATTAAATTTACCCAATCAGAAACAAAACTATGTCGTCCAGTACTATTGAGGAAGTAATTATTAGGCTTGAAAATATTGTAAATGAAGCCGTTTTAAATGAAGACAACCTCGGTGTTTTCGCTCAGCTTTATTTAGGGGTCACGAGAAGGGTAAAAGAAGGTATTGAAAAAGGTGAATTTGAAGATGGACCACGGATGGAGCGATTAGACGTACTATTTGCCAATCGATATTTAGATGCTTATACTGGTTGGAAAAAGGGTGAAGAAATTTCCAAAGCTTGGATGGCAGCCTTTGTTGCTGCTAATAAAAATGACTTGCTGATCCTCCAGCACCTTTTTATGGGAATGAACGCCCACATCAATCTCGACCTTGGAATTGCAGCGTCCGAAACAGTTCTCCCTCAAAATATTACAGCACTACAAAATGATTTCGATCGAATCAATACGATCCTCATAAGTATGATTGAAGACATGCAAAAGAAAATCAACCGTGCCTCTCCCCTATTATTTTTGCTGGATTGGTTTGGCCAAAAAAGCGACGAGCACATGATGGCGTTTAGTCTTCGAAAAGCAAGAAGCCATGCATGGGCAGTTGCCCTAAGGCTTTCAGGTACAACTGAAGAAATTAACAGGAAGAAACAAATCCAGGAATTAGATCGGTATGTTGCTATTCTGAATAAATTCATCACTGAGCCTGGTGTTATAGGCATATCACTGGCTAAAATTATCAGGTCCTTTGAAATTAAAAAGCCAAGTGAAGTGATAAATCTAATGCGATAGTCTTATTCATAAATAAGAATTGAGGATATGAGAATTAGATTTTTCTTTTTGAAAAATCAATTTTTTCAATTCATAGCCCAAGCTATGGACTTAAAAAAATGGTTTTTCAAAATGGAAAAGATTTTTTCAAATACCAATTTGTTATTTGTGAACAAGACTAATAGTTTCCAAATAAATTTCAAGTGTTTTTTCTGCTGTACTGGTTTTCGAAAAATCCTTAATTTTTTCCAAACCATTCTCCACTATTTCATTTTTAAAGTCATCATTATTAAGCATATAAATTACTTTTTCTGCTAATGATGCTGCATCGCCTACTGGGGCTATTAAACCTGTTTTTCCATCTTCGATGATCTCGGGCACGCCACCAGCATTAGTAGCAACGACTGGCACCCCAGCTTTGAGCGCATCTAAAGTCGCACCTCCCAATCCTTCTGTTTTGCTTGTGAACAACATAAGGTCAGTTTGGCCCAGGATATTTGCTACATCAGTTCTATATCCAGTCAATATCAACTGTTTTTTAAACCCTTTGTGATCAATGTATTTTTTTATTTTTTCGAATTCTCCCCCATCTTCCCCTATTAGGAGGAAGGTAGCCTTAAGTCCATTTTTGATAAGCACCTCGGCTGTATTTACAAATGTGAAATAATCCTTGTGAGGAGCTATGGCAGCCAGATTGATTATAATTTTATTCTTATCTGGAATGTCAAACTCTTTCCTGATATCTGTATAAACATTTTGTTCAGTTTGGCTAATTTCGATTCCACTATGAACGGTATGAATTATTGGTTTCCTTGCTATACTCGGCGATAAAATATTTTTAATAAATTCCGAACAACATACAAATGCTTTAATCGATGGATGATTGTATTTGAATCTTGAGATAAGGTTTTGCTTAACAGGAAAATCCACTCTTCTGTGAACGATTAATGAAGTCTTTAGCCCATATAAACTGGCAGCCATAATGGCATGGGTATGCGCATGAGAATCGTGTGTATGGATATGAGAATAATTATTTTGAAAGGACGTTTTAGCCAATTTTTTCGCTGTTAACGGATTCAGGGAAAAAGATTTTTTAAAAGAATAAATGGTGTACCCATGTTGAAGTGCCCACTCTTCCATTTTTCCTCCATTAGCACAAAATAGGGCTTGTCTGATACCTTTTTGATCAAGTTCCTTCATTAAGAAAGCGATCTGTCGTTCTCCTCCTCTCCAAGACATTGCAGTTGACACATGCAAGATATGTAAGTCTGAATTTTCGATTGTATAAATATTTTAGGCTCAAAAAAAATGTAATCAATAAATGTGGACAACAAAATCATCAATTATTTGAAAAGATTAGTTTTGCCAAATCCGATTATCATTCGATTTCTAATTCGTTAAATCCTTCAACCATTTTGTTCCATGCAAGCAGCTTACTCCATTTCATTGGTCACAATATGTTTCATTATTTATTATTTTATGATCACCAATGAAAGTTCAGAAAGTTATTTTCATAGAATTCACGGAACAGAAAAAGCCTTGATCAGCTCAGTCATTTTTCAACGATTATTAGGCGTGCTTCTTTTTGGGATTGTCCCAATCTTTTTCGCCATTTACCAAGACCTCAAATTATCTGAAATCGGACTGTCATTTGAAAGCAAACATCCCATATGGGGCTGGATAATAGGATTAAGCTTGGTTTGTACGACCATCAATTTTTTTGCAGCAAAAAAACCAGACCACCTCGACATGTATCCTCAGATTCGGACTCCTCAGCCATGGAGTCGGTCGCTTTTACTCAGCAGTGCGCTCACTTTATTTTTGTACACTTTGGCATATGAAGTGATGTTCAGGGGTTACCTGCTTTTCACTTGCCTTGAAGAAATGGGGCTTGTATTGGCAATAGTCATCAATACCGCCATTTATGCACTTGTCCATATTCCTAAAGGCTGGAAAGAAACAGTAGGCACTTTTCCTATGGGGATCATTCTCTGTTGGTTGACCATTGAATCGGGAAACATTTGGATTGCGGTTGCAGTGCATGTTGCTTTGGCATGGTCGAGTGAATGGTTCTCTATTTACTATGGAAAAAAATTGGGGAAAATTGAAAATAAAGTCCTATGATTGTCCGGTTTTTTAAAATCAAATAGGTTCTGAATGATTTCATTTGGTGAAAGGTGTCGGACACTTCATTTGCTTTAAAAAAGTGCTGCTTATTTTCTGCGTTATCTTTAATCTAAAAAAGTGTCCGACACCTATTTCCCTTGAAAACCAAATGAAATCACTTTGAGCCAAAAAATAAAACCTAAAAAATGTCAGATGCTTTTATTCCCGTTAGAGGTTATATCAAGAACCTCAAGCCTTCTGCCACTCTACTCATCAATGAAAGATCTAAAGAGCTTATTGCCCAAGGCAAGAAAGTATATAGACTGGGATTTGGACAATCGCCTTTCCCTGTTCCTGAATCAGTTATACAAGCATTAAGGGCACATGCACCAGAAAAGGATTATTTGCCAGTTAAAGGTCTAATGCAGTTGAGGGAGGCTGTGGCCAACTTCAATAACAGAAAGCTCGGCCTTAATTGTTCGGTTGATGACATTATGATCGGCCCCGGTTCTAAAGAACTATTGCTGGGATTGCAAATGGCGTGCGATGCGGATCTGCTCCTTCCCTCTCCAAGCTGGGTGTCTTATGAACCACAAGCACATATTGTAAATACCAAAGTCATTTGGATTCAGACAAATGAAAATGAAAAATGGCTGCTGACCGCTGAAAAACTGGAAGCGGCCTGTCAGGTTGACCCTCACAGGAAAAAGATTCTCTTACTCAATTATCCAAGTAATCCAGTTGGAACAAGTTATGATAAATCATCGCTAGAGACATTGGCCGAAGTGGCAAGAAAACACAAAATTCTAATTGTAGCAGATGAAATTTATGGGGAGTTGACTTTTGAAGGACAGCACCATTCATTGGCAAAATTTTACCCAGAAGGAACCATCGTAAGCAGCGGTTTGAGCAAGTGGTGCGGTGCCGGAGGATGGCGGCTCGGTACATTTACCATTCCCAAGCAATGCCAACATCTGATGTCAGCGATGGCGACCATTGCAAGCGAATCGTTCAGCGCAGTAAGCGCTCCTGTGCAATATGCTGCCATCACTGCTTTTAATGGAAATGAGGCAATAGATGAATATTTATCCACTTCAAAAAGCATTTTGAAAGTAGTCGGCAATTTCGTCTATCGTGAGTTAACAGATGCCCATGTAAGTATGCCTGCGCCAGAGGGAGGATTCTATTTATTTCCAAATTTCGAGCATTATCGGTCGCAGTTTCAGGAAAACGGAATTCATACTTCTACCGAATTGTGTGATAGAATGCTGAATGAATCCGGCGTGGCATTATTGCCAGGCTCAGCTTTTGGAAGGCCCATCGACGAGTATACCTGTCGGTTGTCCTATGTTGATTTTGATGGACAAAACGCACTTGATTTAGCTGGCTCTTCCAATATGGACGATTTAATGGATAACCGTTTTTTACAAACCGCTTGTCCACGGTTGATAGAAGCAACCAGTGCTTTAAAGATTTGGCTTAACTCTTTCAAATAATTATTAATGAAAAACATCAGCAGCCGAAAACTTGGATTATTTGGAGGGCTTTTTCTTTTGGCCATTATTATGCTGTTGCCGACACCAGAAGGCATGACTCCGGAAGCCAAATCGGCTGCAGGGGTAGCATTATTGATGACTGTTTGGTGGGTGACTGAAGCCATTCCAATTTATGCTACTGCATTCGTTCCGCTAGCTCTTTATCCACTGTTAAACATTTTACCGGCAGGACAAACAGCAGAAAACTATGGCCATAATTATGTGCTAATGCTGTTGGCTGGATTTATTATCGCCAAATCGATTGAAATGCAGAATTTGCATAAACGAATTGCGCTGGTAATCGTGAAAACTCTTGGCACAAGCAGGCAACGGATAATATTGGGCTTCATGATAGCTACTGCATTCCTATCTATGTGGATTGCTAATGTGGCAGTAGCATTGTTGATGCTCCCGATCGCCATAGCTATTATCAATAAAGAAGAAAGCGAAACTAAAGAAGTCGGAAAGTTTGGTTTAGCATTGATGTTGGCCATTGCATACGCAGCCAGTGTTGGAGGCACCGGCACTTTAATTGGTACCCCACCAAATATGGTATTTGCAGGCATGATGGACAAACTTTATCCCGATGCTCCTGAGATCAGTTTCTTCGCTTGGATGAAGGTTGGCATACCACTGGTCATTATTTTTATTCCCGTCATCTGGTTTTATATAATAAAATACTTCAAAATAAAAGGCAGCTTTTCAGGCAGTTCAGATGTAGTGGGCAAAGAAATTAAAGCACTGGGATCTATGTCTGTTGGAGAAAAACGGGTAGCTATCATCTTTGCATTAACTGCTATTGGTTGGATTTTCAGGCGAGATTTCGTTTTTGATAATACAGTAGTTCCTGGCTGGGCAACTTTGATTGGTGTTGGAGATTTTGCACACGATAGCACTGTGGCGATGGTTGGAGCTTTATTACTGTTTATGTTGCCAGCGGGAAAGTCTGACAAATATGGAAAGGCAAAACGATTGATGGATTGGAAATCGGCAGGTAGTATACCTTGGGGAGTTGTCATGATCGTCGGTGGCGGGTATGCTATAGCTGACAGTTTCAAAGAAACTGGCTTGGCGGATTGGATTGGTGGCAAATTGGCTTTTGTTGGTCAGTATCCGACTCTCATCATTTTGCTGGCAGTTGTTGGATTGATGATTTTTTTAACGGAAATAAACTCAAACACAGCAACTGCAAATATTTTCCTTCCGGTGCTGGCAACTATGGCTGTTGCAGGTGGCACAAATCCACTGTTGCTCATGATCCCAGCTACATTTGCCTGTTCATTTGCATTCATGATGCCGTCAGGAACAGGTACGAATACTGTCATTTTTGCCAGTGAAAGGGTGAAGATCCCAGATATGGCAAAGTGTGGTCTCTGGCTCAATTTGATCAGTCTGTTTTTGCTGACACTTTTACTATATACTGTTGTGATTCCAGCTTTTGGGATAAGTAGCGAAGTGCCTATTTGGGCAAAATAAGGATCGGGATTTTTTACACTATATTTAAAAATTATGAACAGGTTTACCCATATACTATCAATTGCCATTCTGACTCTGTTTTTCTGTTTTGAAAGTTTTTCCCAGAATGACATTCGAATTATTTCAGAACTGAAAATTGAAGAAGCGCCAAAAGGAGAAGTAAGCAAGTACTGGCTGCACTTTATCAATAATGGGATGTCCCAACCAGTATATGTACCAATTATTATAGCAAGGGGGAATGAGGACGGCCCAATCCTCGGATTAACTGCTGCTATTCATGGCGATGAACTCAATGGCATTCCTATCATTCAAAAAGTATTTGATGAAATAGACCCTAATCAGTTAAAAGGCACATTGGTCGGAGTTCCAGGATTAAATGCTATCAGTGTCAATCTCGACAGAAGAAGGTTTGTAGATGAAGAAGACCTGAATCGCAACTTGCCAGGCAAAGAAAATGGTAACCGTAGCCAGCAATATGCATTCCGGATATTTGATAAAATTGTTCGACACTTTGATTTGTTAGTTGATATGCATACAGCAAGTTTTGGTCGTGTCAACAGCATGTATGTTCGAGCTGACTTATCAAATGACACTATGCTTCATATGGCCAATCTGCAAGGTGCTGATATAATTCTTGACAATAAAGGCATCCCTTCTTTTGGGCAATCAGCTGGTGCTAATAGAACCTTGAGGGCAGAAGCAGTTCTGCATGGTATACCTTCTATTACCGTTGAATATGGCAATCCTCAGGTTTATCAACAGGAGATGACATCAAGAGGAATAGATGGGGTTTTAAACCTTTTGGGCTGGCTTCAAATGATCGACAGACCATTTGAAGAAAAACCAGCGGTGCTGTGCAAAAAGTCCTATTGGATTTACACCAATGACGGAGGCCTTTTAGATGTGCCAGTTGAATTGACACAAGAGCTGAAAAAAGGAGATTTAATCGGTGTTTTAAGAAATCCATTTGGTGATGTGATTCAGCAATATTTTGCTCCTGAGGATGGAGTTGTGATAGGAAAAAGTACAAACCCAGTCAATATGAACGGCGGCCGGATTATTCATTTGGGTATCAAAAAATAAAATGGTTTAAAGTTAAAAATAATCTATCCATGAAAAATTACCTCCCGTTTTTCATATTCCTCTTTTTGGTTTTCACGACTTGTGTACAACCCACAGTAGAAAGCAACGAGCCATTTTCAGGAGCTATTGCTACAGCTTCACCGGAAGCAACCAAGGCAGGCGAAGAAATTTTGAAAAAAGGAGGGAATGCGATCGATGCAGCCATTGCTATTTCTTTTGCACTTGGAGTAACAGAACCTGCCATGTCGGGCATTGGAGGAGGCACCCAAATCCTGCTTGCCTTGCCGGGTGAACCTCCGATTGCAATCAATGGTGCTTCCATTTCACCAGCTGCAACCCTAAACGACGCCACCAAAGATGACCTGACTTATCACCGAAGAAGTACAATTCCATCTACTGTAAAAATTTTAGGGTACGTGCATGAAAAATATGGAAGTGGAAATGTACAGTGGGCAGAACTGTTAACACCTGCTATTAAATATGCGGAAGAAGGGTTTGAGGTTGGTCGCTTTCGGCATATGGTGTATAAAAAATATGAAAAGATACTGAAGAAAAGCCCGCATAATGCTCATTTTCTCTTACTTCCAGATGGCAACATACCAGGACCTGGTGAAATACTAAAACAACCTGTCCTTGCCCAAACTTTGAAGAGGCTGGCAGAACATGGGGCTGATGATTTTTACAAAGGAGAAATAGCTCAAAAAATAGCGACAGATATGGAATCGAATGGTGGATGGATTTCGCTCGATGATTTGAATTCTTTCCCGGATCCAACTGAATTGATTCCTCTGAAGACTACTTTCCGAGACCATACTGTTTATTCACAACCTCCTCCATGTGGAGGCTGGACTGCACTGCTTGCCTTGAATATCTTGGAAAACCATAGCTCCGACGACCTCATTTTCGGCTCTGAATCAAGGTTTCAAAAAGTGCTGCAAGCAATTCATTTGGCACATAAAGACCGCAAAGAAAATCCAGTAACCGACTTAATCAACTATCAAGAAATCATTGATCAAAAAATAAGCAAGGAATTCGCAAAACAATTGCTTGACAATTATTTGCCTCCTTCTGAAAAGCTCAATGAACCTGAGGTAGGAGGTGAAACCACTCATTTTTCTGTAGTTGATAAGGAAGGAATGGCGGTTGCTGTAACAGCCAGTATCAATGCCTATTTTGGCGCAGCAGCAGCCTCACCCGATTTAGGTTTTCTTTACAACACTTATATGGACGATTTCGAATTGGGCCAGCCTGGGCATCCATTTGCTATTCAGCCGGGATTGATGAACTATTCCTCTATGAGTCCAACAATTGTTCAAAAAGATAGTGCAACCGTTCTTGTGATTGGAAGTCCGGGAAGTGCAAGAATAATCTCATCAGTTGCGCAATTGACACAACTCTGGATCGATTCTGATCTCAGTATTGATCAAGTAGTAGCAGCACCAAGATTGCATAGTGTGAATGGCAAAGTATATTATGAAGACCATTCTATTCCTCCCTCCTGGCTGGATCATTTCAGACTACAAGGATTTATAGTGGCTTTCCCCACTTACGACCTGACAAAAGAAAGGATAAACGCCTATTTTGGTGGCATACATGCCATAGCAAATGAGGGAGAGAAATGGATTGGAGTTGCAGATCCTCGGCGTGACGGAATTGCATGGCCAGCAAATCAATAATTGATAAAAATGACAAACTTTTTTTTTTAACATTTTGCCTTTTATCTCTTTCAATGGGTGGTCAAACTGGGAAGAATCAGAAGGAAAATTTGAGTGGTAATTTTCAATATAAAAGCAGGGTGCAAAGGTTTCGACAATAAAAATACAAATTTAGCTAAAATTGCTCCCTTTTAAATTTAAACATTTATTGTTAAATCCTAAACCTTTATTTCCAATTTATGAATCTAAAAATCCTTTAAACAGGAGTTTATATATTTAATATTATCTTAATTATTATGGAATCAAATTTTGATTTTATTTTATTCGAATTGGTAAATTAAATGGTAGCAGCGGATTCAGAATTATTCCGTTTATTTACCAAAATTTTTTGGTCACAATTGAAATTAATTAATATAAATACGGCTGGAGTTTTTCGTTTTCCTATCTCTTCTTTATAGGTTTTTGAAGAAAATTGATTGAAGATCAAAATCCCAAAATCCATATACTCCAGTTTTAGGCATTCCATTTCTAATAAATAAGTCAATAGGTTCTCTTTCAATTCATAAATTGAAGGGTATATTTTGAAAATAGATTAACCTTGTTCATGATTGCCTTTCGATTCTTTGAATTAGAATTTGAATACTAATTTTTCTTTCACTAATTAAAACCATTTTGTGTATGAAAATTCACAGATTTACTTTAAGCCTTTTCCTTTTGGCTTGGACTTATTGTCTACATGCGCAGTTTACAGTCAACGGAACAGTCGTTGACGACACAGGCCTTCCTTTAATTGGGGTCAACGTCATTGAAAAAGGGACGTTGAATGGCACTGTTACAGACGTTGATGGAACCTACTCTCTTCGGGTTTCCAGTCAAAGTATATCGATTGTATTCAGTTACACAGGATTTGCAAATCAAGAAGTTCAATATACAGGCCAAGAAACCCTTGATGTAACATTGGCCACAGATGTAGAAGTACTTGATGAAATTGTAATTACAGCATTGGGATTTAAGGAAAAACGAGACAAAATGTCTTCGACTTATTCCAAAATAGATGGAGAAAAGGTAGTTCAAAAAGGGGAGAATAAAGTGATAGACGGAATCGCAGGAAAAACTTCTGGCGTAAGAATTTCGTCAACATCAGGTGATCCTGGTTCTGGAGCGAATATCCAGATTCGTGGTCAAAACACGATTACAGGATCCAGCCAGCCACTCATTATCGTAGACGGGATACCGTTCAACAATGATTGGCTCAGGGGTGATGGAAGCGAGGACGATGCTGGCGTATCACAGCAGTCTCGTCTAAATGACATCAATCCTGAGGACATTGAGTCTTTTCAGATTTACAAAGGCGCATCAGCAGCTGCACTGTATGGCACACGTGCGATGAATGGTGCCATCGTAATTACTACTAAGCGTGGATCAAAAGGTAAAATGAAAGTAACTTTTACCTCTGGATTAACAGTTGATGAAGTCAATATCAAGCACCCATTGCAAAAAATTTATGGCCAGGGAACTAACGGCAATTACAGTCCAACTTCGGCCTTTTCATGGGGTGATAAAATTTCTGATCGACCAGGTGGAGCTGATGTAGTGGATAATACCGGCCAGTTCTTCCAATCAGCAGTTACTGACAATATCATTTATCCAATTGATACAAAGAATTCAACAGATGTTTTTACCGATGATAATTTTGACAAAATATTCCAAACGGCTTATTCGTGGGACAACAAAATTTCTATCAGTGGAGGAAATGACAGAACAACCTACTATATAAGCGCAGGACATGTCAATCAGGATGGAATAATTAGAGGAAGTGATTTTGAAAAGACCAATCTTACAGCGTCCTTCACGCAAAAAGTGACAGACAGGCTGAGAGCAGATTTCAAAGCCAATTTCATTAATAGCTCTAATAATAGGATTCAACAAGGTTCCAATACAGCAGGTGTTTATTTAGGCCTCCTTAGAAATGCACCAGATTTTGACATTACAGATTATATTGGCGACTATCATTCCAGCTCAGGGGCTGTTACTCAATCTCGTCAAAGATCGTATAGAAGGTATTTGGGAAATAATGACAATCCCATTTACAATAATCCACTATGGACAATTAATGAGCAAATCAATTCTGCAGATGTAAACCGTTTTATCGGGACTACTGAATTCAATTACCTTGTTAATCAAAACATCAATTTGGTTCTCCGTGGTGGAGCTGATGTTTACAATGACAATCGTATCTATTTCTTTCCTTATTACACCGCTGGAGCTGACAGAAGGTATGGCTTGCTGAGAGATGAAGTATTCCAAAATCAAGAATACAATGTAGATGTGTTGGCAAACTTCGTTTATCCAATTGGAAAAAGCATAGGAAGCAATATAATAATTGGATATGGTGTGAATGACCGCAACCGCAAGCGCAATTACATGCAAGCTGATAACTACATCGCTAATTTCAGAGGACTTTATGACCCAACAGAAGTTTCAAAGAAGGAGAATATTACAGCAGAAGTTGGTCATACTTTAAGAAGGAATATCCGTTTTTATGGAACAGCCAATTTCGATTACTTAGAACAAGTATTCTTGACATTGGGTGGTGCATACGAAAAGCACTCCAGCCTCAACGATCCGTTCTTCTACCCTACTGCTGAGATCGGTTGGATTTTTACCAAGGCTTTTGATAAACCAGATTGGTTCTCATTTGGTAAAATGAGATTGGCATACGGTCAAGTTGGTAACGTGCCACTACCCCACAGGGAAGAGACTGTATTTGAAGTAGGTTCATTTTCCACCTTCTCTGATAATATTACATTGGAAGATTTTGGAGGTGGTTACCAATTGGATGAAAGGCTTGGTAACAGATCGCTTAAGCCAGAGATCAAAACTGAATATGAGGTTGGAATTGATTTAAGGTTTATCCGTAACCGTGCCTCACTTTCTGCGACTTATTACCAAAACGAAATCAAAGATGCATTGCTTGATATCGCTCTAACTCCTTCTTTGGGCTTTGATGAAATCTATGGTAATGGTGCAAATATTGAAAACAAAGGATTGGAAATTGAACTTGGATATGACATTCTCAAAGGTGATGATTGGACAGCTAGCATATTAGCTAACTATAGCCATAACAGGAATAAAGTTACCAAAGTACAAGGTGGAGGAGTCGTTAACTTTACATCAGGTAGTTCGGTTCAATCTGTAGCTATCGAAGGTCATCCTATTGGTGTTTTATATACACAGGCTGCGATGCAAAATCCTGATGGTACACTTGATCTTAACGAAGATGGCTTCCCACAAGTTGACCTAAGTGGAAATAAAGTAGTTGGTGACCCTAATCCAGATTGGAGAGGTGGATTTGGATTCAATGTTGGTTATAAAAAATTGAATCTATTTATCTTGTTTGAAACACTTCAAGGTAACGACTATTCAGAGCGTACCCGCTTTATTACTACTTATTTTGGAACACATGCGGATGTTGCAAACGAAGTTACTTTGACACAAGATCTTGTAAACTATGCTGGTGATGTAATTCCAGCAGGATCTACCGTTCGTGGAAACATTCACGATTTCGGAGCTGGAAATGTGCTATTGGATGAGACTTATTACAGAAATCTTTATGGTTTCGGTGATGGCAAATTGAATTCTTTCACAATCAGCGATGGTAGCTGGACCAGGATCAGGGAAGCTTCTATTTCATACACAATCGACTCTGAAGGATTAAAAAGCAATACAGGAATTGCTTCTTTAGAACTCGGAATTTCTGGAAGGAATCTAAAAATTTGGACGGACATAGTTGGTAACGATCCAGATGTAAACCAGTTTGGTGTTGGACAAGGACAAGGTCTTGATTATTTCACTAATCCAGGCACCAAGTCTTATATTTTCAGCCTTAGAGCTACATTCTAATTGATCATTTAAAATTCAATAAAAATGAAGATATTATTCAAAATAATGTTTGCAGTCCTTTTGGTTTCATTGGTTTCTTGCGATGACTTCCTGGATGTAAATGCAAACCCAAACCAGTTGACAGAAGTGCCATCCGGCGACTTGCTTTTGAAAGGCACTCAATTGGCAAACACACAGTTGCACAAAGGGCATTTATTGCGCTCAGCTATGTATTATTCTGGTGGTCTTATTGGACTCCAACTAGTGCAGCAAACAATTTATGGTTATAGTTTCACACCAGGTGATTCCGATGATTCGTGGTCACATTTATACAATGGTATTCTGAGTCAGAATAAAGAAATCAGAAGGATTTCACCTGAACTTGATTTATTACAAGGGATAATTGATGTGAACGAAGCTTTAGCAATGGGAACTGCCACCACTATCTGGGGCGATGTTCCATATTCTACAGCTGTTCCAGACAATCCAAGCCTAGAGTCGGACAAACCAGTTTATGACGATCAGGCAGCCGTTTATGCAGCAGTACAAACACTTTTAGATCAAGGAATTAGCAAAATCGAAAACGCTAAGACGGCGATTGGAAGTGAAGATATTTATTATAACGGTAGTAAATCAAAGTGGATAGAAGCTGCTAATACTTTGAAAGCTCGCAATTATTTGCTTGTCAAAAACTATAGTGAAGCTTTGAAATATGTTGACAAAGGAATTTCCAGTCCTGACAATACAATGAGTTACAACCCAATTGGGACAGTCAATGAAAACAGTAACCTGTTTTACATCCTTGTTTCTGGGAGCCGTGCGGGAGATATGACGGGCGAAGATGCCTTCTTCCAAATGTTACTTGATCCAAATAATGCTGGCAGCCGCAACAACAGCAAAACAGATGAGACTGCTAGAAGGAATTACATGTATATCAGTGGAGATGGTGCAAGCGACAACGGTATAGATGCTCAAAGCACACCAATGCCGCTTGTTTCATATGAAGAAAATTTGTTGATATGGGCGGAGTGTTTGGTAAGAAATGGTGACACTCAAGGTGCTATCGACAAACTGAATGAACTGAGAGCACACTTGAATTCTGGCACTGCTTTCAATCTAACTGACCCCGCTGACACTTACTTGTATGAAGCTTATGATATGGCAGATTTCACGAGTGGAGGCATTGAAAATGCTGATGGTATAGCTACAGATCGAGCAGTGCTAAGAGAAATTATTGAAGAGCGTTATATTTCTGGTTTTACCACTTATATTCCATTCAATGACTTGAGAAGGCTTCGCAAATCAGATAGTGATGTAATGGTACCTGTACCATTAAATACTACCGATGCAACGATCAACCCACAAAGGTTTTTGTATGCTCGTTCTGAAATTGACAACAATGAAAATGTTCCAAATCCATTGCCGGACATTTTCACTCCAACTAAAGTAAATCAATAGGATGTATTTTCTTTTTTAAGAAAAACAAGTTCTATTTTAAAACTTGAATATTAAAAGGCAATGTCGACATTTGGCATTGCCTTTTTTTATCCTCAAAACAAAGTGGCTTGGAAATTTGATTTTCCACAAACCACTGGTTTTGAGGATATGCCGATGGAGAAATGATTTATTTTTACCAAAACATTTCGGAATCGGTATAACTAACAAATGAAATGATGACTGCTCGTTTTACCCATTTCCTATTTTTCTTCTTGCTCTTTGTTAGCTGTAAAAATTTTGAAGCTGCACATCACGCTTACCCTAAACCAGTTGATACAACCGACCATCCAATAGATTACCAATTAAAAAAGACCTATTCAATAGATGGGGTATTTGCAGACAATCAATTTGACGGCGCAAGGATGAATAATTTCCAAAAGATTGATGACAATACTTTTCAAGTAGATATCCTTCCTGAAAACTACCCTATCAATATGAGTCCTTGGTATTCATTCAAGCTATGGGCTGAAGAGGAAAAACTGATCAATTTGGTATTGCATTATGAAAATGGAAGGCATAGGTATGATCCAAAAATTAGTTGGAATGGAGAAAATTGGAGTCCACTTGATTCCAATTTCGTTTCAATTGTGGATAGTATGGATGCCAAGCTTAATCTGACAATTGGACCTGACACGCTTTGGGTATCGGCTCAAGAGATTGTCAACTCTAGTCATGTCAGAAATTGGTGTGAGGAAAAAGCTAATCATAGATCGGTCAATTATTCAGTCATTGGCAAAAGCAAGTTGGGAAAAGATCTTTTGTTCTTGGATATTAGAGAAGGTGAAATAAAGAAAAAAGAAACCATTGTGGTTTTGAGCAGGCAGCATCCGCCGGAAGTAACAGGATATTTTGCTATGCAATCTTTTATTGATGAAATATTAAAGGACAACCCACTGTCGAATGCATTTAGAAAAAAATACAGAGTGTTGGTTTTCCCACTGATGAATCCCGACGGTGTTGATCTTGGGCATTGGAGACATAGTGCTGGAGGTATTGACCTAAACCGAGACTGGGCAGTTTACAATCAACCAGAAACCCATCAGGTTGCAGATTTTATTGTAAAAACTACAAAGCAAAACAAGAGCAAAGTTTTAATTGGTTTCGATTTTCACTCTACATGGTACGATGTCTATTACACAGGCTCACAAGACCAGACCGCAAATTCAAATGTCCCTCATTTCAAGGACATTTGGCTTGTCGGCATCGAAGGTGCAATTCCAAACTACAAACCACATGAGTCTCCATCTGGGTTTAGTCAACCAATTACAAAAGGATGGTTTTACAAACAGTTTAATGCAGAAGGAGTTACTTATGAAATTGGCGACAGCACTCCTAGGCCATTTATTATTGTAAAAGGAGAAGTAGCGGCAAGGGAATTAATGTCATTGCTTGTCTTTAAGTAGATGTTTAGATTTTAATGGCAATTTTACTTTAAAAAAATCAATGACTTGTGACCAACCCATATCTCGCATGGCCCAGTAGGTGAGGATTAAGCCCATTGGAAAAATGATCAGACAATTCATCCAACTGGCGAGAACGGCCTCAATCACGAAGCGTTCAGCAATATTTTTGCTGAAAATGCTGATGATGATGAAGAGCATAAAAAATATTATAGAGATAAGCAAAGGCCAGCCAAAACCTCCTTTCCTCACTATTGCTCCCATAGGTGCCCCTACGAACAGAAATATAAAACAAGCTACTGCCATGCTAAACTTCGAATGATACTCAAAAACATGTTTTACTTTCGATTCAAGCGTTTTGTTTAAAGATCGAGTGCTGCCGTCCGCATTGTCAAATATCGCTTTAGCAGATTTTTTTGCATTTCTTATCAAATCATCTCGGTGAGCTTTTTTAAATGTTTTAACAAATGAATCAGCTTTTTCTAAAGGTTGATCAAGTTGATTTGGATGACGGTATTCAACCTGCTCGATAATTTTCGATGAATCCGATTTTGATATTTCACTTTCTTTCTTCTGAAGACCTTTTAATTTTTTCTGTGCATCTACAATATTATCATTACTACTCCCTTGTGTTATAGTTTGATTAGTTGGGATTGATTTTGAAGGTTCACTATCATTTTTGTCCGTCTGAATTTTTGCAGCGTCTAATTCTTGCTTCTTCTTTTCTTCCCGTTCTTTTTTCTTCAAGTCCGCAGCCGCTTTTTCCCAAAAGAAAAAATATCTATTGGTTTGTTCATCGAATCGGTTCCCTCTTTCTAAAACTGTCGCATCTATGGAATCTATCGCTATTAAAAGCTGCCTATTGCTAAGCATTGTATGATGAGATTTAAACAAGTTTTCATCCGTTCGATCCAGTTCAAACTCGTCCAGATTGAAAACTTTGGTCCATTCTTGAAAAGTCGACCGCATCATAGGATAGTTCTTGGAACCTCCTTTATTGCTTTGCTGAGGTTCAGAAATCTGGCTGCCATCATACAAGTGCATCACAAAAAATCGCCCATCAACTGATCCATACATTTGTCCACTATCTGCGCTGACCATATTCAACATGCCTTTGCTCGCATCCCTATTATCATACACCAATACATCCTTAATCGTCTGATTATCTGGCAATTTATCTCCAAGCCTAATAGAATAGCCTTGGAAATCCTGGTTGAACAGGCTCTCCTCCATACTGAGAGCTGGCTTTTGGTTCTTTATATCATGCAGCCTCGATTTGAATTTTAGATTGGAAACAGGAATAAAATAATTAGAACAAAAAAATGAAAATAAGCCAATCCCTAAAGTCAAAGCCATCAAAGGTCGCATAGTCCGCCACAAGGAGACCCCTGCCGATTTGATACTTGACAATTCATATCGTTCCGCTAAATTTCCCAAAACCATAACTGATGAAATCAATACTGCAACAGGAAGTGCCATTGGGATCATAGAGACTGACATATACCCAACTAACTCAACCATCAGAAAGAAACCAATACCCTTGCCAGCAATATCATCGATATACAGCCAAAGTGTTTGCATCACAAATACAAATAAAGCAATGAAGAAGGTCACAATAAAAGGTGGGACAAAACTGGTAACCAATAAGGCGTCTATTTTCTTGAGTCGAATCAAATTTTGAAAAATGGTAGTAAAAAGGTAAAAGACAGTTTCTTTGTGAAATTCAAAAGTAAGTAGGCATCGCTTACTTTTACTATTTTAGCAACGCCAAATCTTTAAAAGATTGAACATCGTTTGCTTTCTTTTAATTGTCTAGTGAAAAAATAATAGCAGGCTTGTAACAATCAAAAATAAGCTCCCGTCTTTCAGTTATATGACCCGACAAGAATTTAAAGCCAACATATCAAAAATCAAGAACAAGTTGTTCCGGTTTTCCTTAAACATCCTCGATGATGTAGCTGAGGCAGAAGATGTAGTGCAAGAAGTTTTTATCAAGCTATGGAATAAACGGGAAGAAATGGATCAAATCAATAACGTTGAAGCTTGGTGCATGCGGGTTACAAGAAATTTATCTATTGACAAATTGAGGTCGAAACATCGGCGATTAGAACCAATAAAAGAAGGATTTGATGTTACAGATAATTCTCCAACCCCATTTAGTCAAACAGAAGGAAATGACCTTATGAACAGGATAAAAAAAATGATGCTTGGTCTGCCAGAGAAACAAAGAATGGTGATGGAGCTCCGAGATATCGAAGGTTTTACATATCAAGAAGTAGCCGACGCACTTGAAATTTCACTGGATCAAGTAAAGGTTAATATTTACAGAGCAAGGCTGGCAATGCGGAAAGAATTAGAGAGAATTAGCTTAACACCAAAAACGATTTGAAACAATTACCCAAACAATCCATCTAATACGACATGAAAAATTTAATTGAAAAATATTTCCAAGGAGAAACTTCCCTTAAAGAAGAAGCTGAATTGAAGAGTTACTTCAACAGTGGAAAGGTAGAAGCTTCCCTCCAGCAATACCAGCCTCTTTTCCAACATTTTGAAGAAGAATCAAAATTGGAATTGAATCAAGAATTCGAAGACAATCTTTTCAAAAAACTAAATACTGAAGCCAAGGTGGTGCCAATGCGCAGCTGGGGAAGACGGCTTATGAGAGTAGCTGCAGTTGCAGCAGTTGTTTTTGCATCTTATTTATTTTTCAGCGAACCGCAAGACCCTCAGCATCCTCAAGTTGACTGGAGCGCATATGAGATAAGCGATGAACAAATGGCTTATGAGGAAACAGTAAAGGCCCTGAGGTTGCTATCTTCCAAGCTAAATAAAGGTAAAAACAAAACCGTAAAAGAAGTTGTAAAGACCGAATCGGTCACTAAATACTTAAACTAATCCAGTCTATTTAATTGATTGTGATATCATCGCCGGCTGATCATTAGCAGTCAATGATAACTGGAAATCATCCGATTGTTCAACAATTAAAATTTTTAAAAAATGAAATACCTATCAGTATTGTTTGCCCTGTTCCTTAGCACTTCCATGTTTGCTCAAGAGGACGCTATTTCAAAATATTTTTCCAAGTATGTTGACAATGAAGACTTTACAGTAGTCTATGTTAGTGGAAAGATGTTCGAGCTTATCAATAAAATGGAACTCGATTTTGATGATGAAGAAGCTGAAGCTGTTCTTGCAGTTGTTAAAGATTTAAAAGGACTTCGTATCTTGACCACTGAAAATGATGGTCTAAAATATTATAAAGAAGCCCTTCAAATCATTAACACCAAGGAGTATGAAACTTTGATGACTGTGCGTGAAGGCAAAGGCGAGAATGTACAGTTTCTTGTAAAAGACTCGAACGGAGGTGACATCTTGAATGAGCTGCTCCTTTTGGTAGGAGGAGAAGGCGAAGAGTTTGTGCTTATCAGTTTTATTGGTTCAATTGACTTGAATGAAGTTGGCAAACTTGCCAAAGCTTTTGAAGGTGAAATCAAGAACAGTAAGCACCATGACCAGAAAGGTGACCATTAGTCTCTATTTAAGATAAACAACGAATAATGGGCAATTTATCATTGTTCATTATTCGTTGTTCATTTATATAATTATCCGACTTATGAAAAACATTCTTTTAGCAATATTCCTAATCACTATTCCTGTTGTGGCTTTTTCTCAAAACAAGGCCATTAACAAATTTTACAGAAAGCATAAAAGAGGTGATGATGTTCAGAACATGAAATTGCCAGGCTGGTTAATCAAAACTGGAGGAAAGATAGCTGTAAAAAATGCTGACATGGAGGAAAGTGAAGAACAAATGGCCAAAGACTTAATAAAGCAAGCTGGAGGCGTTAAATTCATGTATTCAGAAGATGGAGGAAATATTCCAAAGAAAGACGTTCAAGAACTTAAAGAAGGCCTATATAAAGATAACTTTGATGATTTGATCAGAATAAATAGTTCAGAGCTCAACTTTGAACTTATGATCCAAGAAATTGATGGTGTTGTGAAGAACCTGCTGGTTTTTTACAACAACACAGAAGATGGCGAAATGGCTTTCATCTCCATGAAAATGAACTTAAAATTAGATGAAGTCACAGAAATGGTACATAAGCAAATTGAAGATAATTACCACGAATTATTCTTTATAGAAGAAGAGGAAAAAGTAGCACCTACTATGTAAATCAACTGAAAACAAACACAATGGCCGTTATGATATCTGAACAATCATAACGGCCATTTTTATTTAGCAGCATTCAATTAATCTAAACTTAGTACTTTCGCAACTTCATTATTTAACGAAAAACAATTTAACATGAGCAATACATCAGGTCGATTTCGTGCAGGCGTTTTGCACGGTGATGAAGTTACAGAACTCCTAAATTATGCCAACGATAATGACTTCGCTTTACCCGCAGTCAATGTAGTAGGCACCAATTCGGTCAATGCAGTACTCGAAACTGCTAAAGCGGTAAATTCTCCTGTCATGATTCAGTTTTCCAATGGAGGAGCTGTTTTTTTTGCTGGAAAAAGCCTATCAAATGACGGACAAAAAGCAGCGATTGCAGGTGGTGTTTCAGGAGCAATGCACGTTCATAATATGGCCAAAGAATATGGTGTTCCAGTAGTATTACATACTGATCATTGCGCAAAAAAATTACTCCCTTGGGTCGATGGACTGTTAGATGCTGGCGAACAATTCTTTAAGGAAAATGGATACCCACTTTATAGTTCTCATATGCTTGACCTTTCAGAGGAAGATATTAATGAGAATATTGAGACTTGTGTTAGATATCACGAGCGAATGAGTAAAATTGGAATGACGCTTGAAATCGAGCTCGGTGTAACTGGAGGAGAAGAGGACGGTGTTGACAATACCGATGTAGATAGCTCAAAACTATATACGCAGCCCGAGGAAGTTAGCTATGCATATGAAGAATTGAGTAAGGTTAGCGATCGGTTCACTATTGCAGCAGCATTTGGAAATGTACATGGAGTTTATAAGCCGGGGAATGTAAAATTACAGCCCGTCATTCTAAAAAATTCGCAAGCCTACGTCAAAGAAAAATTCAACCTTAGCAAAGACAATCCTATCAATTTTGTTTTCCACGGTGGAAGTGGCTCAAGTCGGGAAGAGATTCGTGAAGCGATTGGATATGGAGCTATAAAAATGAACATTGATACGGACATGCAATGGGCATTTTGGGAAGGAATCCGTGATTACCACAATGCAAATGTGGATTACTTGAAAACACAAATAGGCAACCCAGATGGTGATGACAAGCCAAACAAGAAATATTATGATCCACGAGTTTGGCTCAGAAAAGCAGAACAGTCATTTGTCGATCGATTGAAAGTAGCTTTTGAAGATTTGAATTGTATTGACAGAAATAAATAAAATTATTCCATTTGAGAGAAGCCTCTTGTTTATTTGACAGGAGGCTTTTTTTATTGGCTACTTTGAAAATACGCCCCAAGCTTTTTCTGCCAATTTTTGGGTTAGAGTTTCTATGAAATAGCTACCAGCAGCAGGATCAGTTACCTTGTCAAAATGGCTTTCCATTTGGAGTAAATGCTGCACATTTCGGGCAATTCTTTTTGAAAAACCAGAAGGCTCTTTTTCTTGATTTGCGTCGGCAGGCATAATCGTAAGCCTACTCGCACCTCCAATAATTGCGGCCATTGCCTGCGTGGTTGCAGCGATCATATTGTCATTCGGGCCTTCAGCAAGACTGGATTTCGGGAAATGCGCTTCTATAAATGGTATTTCTGCCTTGACTTCGTATGCTTTGAGAACATTTGCCCAAAGTAGTTTCAAGGCACGCAATTTAGCTATTTGAAGAAAATAGTTTTTGCCGATGGCAACCGAAAACTGGAGTTGTGAGTTAACCGGCAGAATATCTTTTTTTTCAGGACAATATCGTTGTAAAAATGCTTCTCCCTTTCTGAGAATATTAGCTAATTCCAGAATAGTACTCGTTTCTGAATAATCCCCTACCCCATTAACTGTCAACAACTTAAAGCTCGGGATGCTTTTAATCACATGAGATAGTAGATCTTCTTCAATTTCAAGTTTGCTACCATTGATCGATCCTTTGAGTTTTGCTTTAGATATATTTGTTAGTTTGTTTAAGCCTTCTATTAATTTTGAAACTTCTAACTGACAATTTTCAGAAAGGAAAAAATGAACAGAAATCAAGTCCAAATCAACTTCTTGAAATAATTGATATAAATCCTCTACTGAAATTGCGTTTTCAAGAATAAATCTTGGCGCATCTACTCCATTTGCAAGTGAGTTGAGCAAAAGCTTGTTAACCTCTTTCAAGTCTTTGTTCAGGTAAAAATCTTCTCCAATTCCCCAACCTAAATTACTTGAAATGGGAGTCATCAGCTGCTGTACATTTCCTAAATGTTGAAATGCACCAATTTGGACACCGCCCAAGTCTAAATCAAAATCACTGATTGGTTTTCCTTTTAAATCCAATTCGATTTTGGCTAACCATTCAGCTTTTGATACTGAATTGAATTCTGAGAATAGCTGGTTGGATTGACTCATCTAACAAATGCTTTTTGTTATGACAAAAATAATAGCCTGCAATTGGGTTTTACCAAAAAAAAGCCGCTGTTTTCACAGCGGCTTTTTATCTGTTTCAATTATTAATATCTGTAATATTCAGGCTTATATGGCCCTTCTTTCTTTACGCCAATGTAATCAGCCTGATCCTGTGAAAGCTCTTCCAATTCAACGCCAATTTTTGCGAGGTGTAGGCGAGCTACTTGCTCATCAAGGTGCTTCGGCAGCATGTAAACTTTGTTTTCGTAGCTATCGCTATTGGCCCAAAGTTCCAATTGCGCAAGCACCTGATTCGTAAAGGAATTTGACATGACGAATGATGGATGGCCAGTGGCACAACCAAGGTTAACCAAACGACCTTCCGCTAAAAGGATTACGTCATTCCCATTAACCGTATATTTATCAACTTGTGGCTTAATATTAACATGAGAGATGCCATGATTTTGCTTTAACCAAGCAACATCAATTTCATTATCGAAGTGACCGATATTACATACAATAGTTTTATCACCCATCATTTCGAAGTGCTTTCCACTAACAATATCCTTATTACCAGTGGCTGTTACAACGATGTTAGCCCTGGGTATCGCATTTTCCATTTTAACGACTTCAAAGCCGTCCATTGCGGCTTGCAAAGCGCATATTGGATCAATCTCAGTAACAATCACACGGCAACCTGCACCCTGGAGTGAAGCAGCTGATCCTTTTCCAACATCACCATAACCAGCTACCACAGCCACTTTTCCTGCTAGCATAATATCAGTTGCACGGCGTATAGCATCTACAAGGCTTTCTTTACAGCCATATTTATTGTCAAACTTTGACTTGGTAACACTATCGTTTACATTGATAGCCGGCATGACAAGCGTTCCATTTTTTTCACGCTCATACAAACGATGTACACCCGTAGTTGTCTCCTCGCTTAGCCCTTTGATTCCTTGAACCAATTCTGGATATTTATCAAAAACGACATTGGTAAGATCACCTCCATCGTCAAGAATCATATTTAAAGGTTGGTCATTTTCAAAAGCAAAAAGGGTTTGCTCAATACACCACCAAAATTCTTCTTCTGACAGCCCTTTCCATGCATAAACTGGTACTCCAGCATCAGCAATAGCAGCTGCAGCTTGATCTTGCGTGGAGAAAATATTGCAGGAAGACCAAGAAACCTCAGCGCCTAATTCAACCAATGTTTCTATTAGGACAGCGGTCTGGATTGTCATGTGCAAGCATCCTGCAATCCGTGCTCCAGCCAATGGCTTTGAAGCACCATATTGCTCACGCAAAGACATCAAGCCTGGCATTTCTGCTTCAGCCAATTCAATTTCTTTACGTCCCCAATCTGCAAGGGAAATATCTTTTACTTTGTACTTAAGTTTTGTTTCTGTTGCTTGTTGCATTCTTACGTTTCATTAATCGATTAATGATAGAAAACCGAATGAGCGTTTCTATCAATTAATCTCTTGGTTAAATTCGATTTATGAAGTATTATTCAATAGGAAGGATTTCGAGCCGCAAAGGTAATAATTTCAACTCTTTTTACGCAATCTATCCTCTTTCAATAACTGGATTCACAACCACTTACCACCCTCAATGTTTATGGGTTGAGCCATCTTTTCCAATAATTCTTCAATATTATTGGAAACTCTGAAAAGAAGCATGTTCGATTCTTGCAAGAATCCTTCCTTTGCCATTTTTTTAACGTGCTCCAAAAGTGGGTCATAATACCCATCGACATTCAAGATACCAATTGGCTTATTATGCAACCTCAATTGTTTCCATGTCAAAATTTCGAAGAACTCATCCAATGTCCCATAGCCACCCGGCAATACTATCACACCTTCTGACCTTTCCTCTAATATCCATTTCCTTTCATGCATGGTTTGTGTCACGATTAACTCCGTTAAGCCAGTATGACAGACTTCCCAATCTTTTAAAAACTTAGGAATTACACCAACTACTTTTCCTCCTTCACCTAATACAGCATCAGCAATTACACCCATCAGCCCCACATTTCCAGCACCGTAAACCAATTGAATATTATTTTGAGCAAATGTTAATCCTAATTGCCTGGCTGCTTGTTCGTATTTTGGAGAGAAGCCCTTCGAAGAGCCACAAAAAACACAGATTGATTTCATTTTTTAAAGTAAAAAGTAAAAAGGCAAAAGTATAAAGTATGGAGCTTCACTTTATACTTTTGCCTTTTTACTTTTTACTTTTTACTTTTTACTACTTCTATGAAATTAAATATTGACGTAACGGTACCTTCCAAACCTGAATGGGTAGAAGCAGTTATAAATGACTTTCCTGCATTCCTTCAAGATCATGCTGACTGTGAGCGAAAAGCAAGTGCAATGGCGATGAGTTTTGTTGCCAAATTTCCTGATCGTGTCGAAATCATTCCTGAGTTGATTGCTATAGGCATCGAGGAGTTAGAGCATTTCCAGCAGGTATACGAAATAATGGAAAAGCGAGGTATCCAGCTCACACACTCTATTGGAAAAGATCCTTATGTCACTGAGCTTATCAAACTTTGCCATAGCGGAAGGATAGAACGTTTCCTCGATCGATTACTGATAGCCTCAGTAGTTGAGACTAGGGGAGCAGAGCGGTTCCGACTTGTAAGCGAAGCTCAGGAGGACAAAGAGATGCACCGGTTCTATAAAATCCTGTGGGCGTCTGAAGCTAAACATGGACATGTGTTTGTAAAAATGGCGCTCAGTTATTTTGAAGAGAAACAAGTTTACGATCGGTTGGAATGGTGGATCGCCCGTGAAGGTGAAATTATCGACTCATTGGAAATTCGGCCAGCACTACATTAATAGCTCTATGACGAAAGAAGAAAAGATAGCCAGTTTTGACCCTTCTGGAGTTGGTTTAAAAAATGGTCATTTCATTGGTTTGCCATTTGATGAAAATGATGCGAGCATTGTCCTAATGCCGGTTCCATGGGATGTAACTGTTTCCTACTCAGAAGGAACAGCCACAGGCCCTCAGAATATTTTGGAAGCTTCCGTTCAATTGGATTTGTTTGATGCCGATGTACCCCATGCATGGAAAATGGGCATCTATATGCGGCACATAGATTTGTTTTGGTTGAACCGAAGCCAAGAGCTGCGCCCGAAAGCTGAGGAGTACATTGATTTTTTGGAAAATGGAGGTCAGGTCAAACTTGATTTATCAGTGAAGAAAATTCAGGAAGAAATTAACCAATCTTGCCTCCAACTTAAAGAATGGGTTTTCAAAGAATCCAAAAAGCTGATGGATCAGGGGAAATTGGTAGGCATAGTTGGAGGAGAGCACAGTGTGCCGCTCGGTTTTTTAGAAGCTCTGGCCACAAGGCACCAAGAATTTGGAGTATTACAAATAGATGCGCACCAAGATCTGAGGAAAGCATATGAAGGGTTTGAATTATCACATGCGTCAATCTTTTTCAACGCATTGAAAATTAAGAATATCAGCAAACTGATTCAGGTGGGAATAAGAGATCATTGCAAGGAAGAGATGGATATAGTTGATAATCAAGGAAATAGAATTAAGGTATGGACAGATGCAGAAATACAATCTCAAAAATTTAAGAACAATTCATTTCATGACTTATGTCAGCAAATAATTGAGCCGTTGCCAGCTAAGGTTTATATCAGCTTTGATATTGATGGGCTGACTCCAGAGCTGTGTCCAAATACGGGGACTCCAGTTCCAGGTGGTTTGAGTTTTCCAGAAGCAACTTATTTGCTAAAAATGGTGGTAGAAAGTGGCCGTCAAATCATTGGGTTTGACTTAAGTGAAGTAGCAGGTTTAACTAATGAATGGGACGGGAATGTAGGTGCAAGAATCCTATATAAGTTATGTAACTTAATGGGGAAATCTGCTGGCCTATGACAGAATTTTTGCAATGGGACTTTACGCTATTCCACCTAATCAATACTGACTGGGCAAACCCATTCTTTGATTTTCTCCTACCTATCCTTCGTAACAAATACACTTGGATGCCCTTCTACATTTTCCTGTTGGCATTTTTCACTATCAATTTCAAAAAGCAAGGCCTTTTTATTTTGATTGCATTTGCAATAACTGTTGGAATAGCGGATTCGACAAGCAGTCATTTAATCAAAAAATCAGTGAAAAGGCTTCGACCTTGTAAAGTGTTAGAACAACCTCAAGACATGAATTTATTGGTGAAATGTGGTAGCGGCTACAGCTTTCCTTCTTCCCATGCTGCCAACCATTTTTCAATGGCAATTTTCCTGACTCTGGTATTAGGGAAAAGATGGAAATGGGTAAAACTTCCACTTCTTTTATGGGCTGTAAGCATTTCATATGCACAAGTTTATGTAGGCGTGCATTTTCCTTTTGATGTGATAGCAGGCGCTCTCCTCGGCTCATTAATTGCTTTTCTATCAGTAAGAACATTCCAGAAATATGTACCCATAAAACTGAAAGAGGTCGATATTGCTTGAATACCGACCTCTCTCTGAGGCTGTTTATTTCTTCCCGACAATCAGTTGCTTCGCAAGCGGCCTTCGTTCTGGAACATTTAACCAAATAATATAGGAACCTTCATGCAATTCTCTGATATCGAGTTGATAGTATTTAGACCAAACTTTGTCGATCTCGATTTTTTTCATCTGTATGCCAAGATTGTTGAACAATTCAATCGTAACGTCTTCACTTCCAATGACTTTTTCCAAATTTATTTTTACAAAATCATTGGCTGGATTTGGGAATAACTCAAAATCAACAATATCTGTAAAATGGACTAAAATGGTTTCAGAATACTCCACACTGCCGTCCGTTTTTTCCATTTTTATTTTATAAAAATTATTGCCAGTTAAAGGAGAAAAGTCATACCCAAGATACATTTCATTGTCGGCTCCTCCTTTTGAAGAAATTGAAGAAATTGTTTCGAAAGATTGCCCATCAACCGATCTCTCTAATATGTAGTGCTCTACCAATTCACCCTGATTATGTACCCAAAATAATTCAGTATGCTCCTCTCCTTTGACAGCCTCTAAAATTATTTCAGGTTCTGAATTCAACACTAAGCCTTGAGTTGTATTTTTTCCAAAAACCAACCAGCCTACTACCTCAGTCGTATGATTCATTTCGCTATCTATTGATTGCTCCTCCTCCACCCTAACTTCAACATTTGAATTGGTCAGGTTTTGATGCCTCAATGCACAAACATCTCCTCCATCATAAGTGTGGAAATTTGCTAAGAAGCCAGGATTTGCAAGAGCTTTTGGAAAGTCAATGTTGTACCAATAATGCCTCACACTATTGGAAGTTATACCTGTAATAAAAGTCAACCCATTGTGTTGAAATGATCCTTCCCCAATGGCAATATAATTCACATTTTCAGTAGAATGGTTGCCATTATCTTCCTCTTGTAGTTTTAATTGAAATCCATTATTGTTAACATTTCTTGCACGAGGGGCAACAGCATCATTGTCGTTGTTTGACGCAACAGTGTGCAATAATACAGGTGTGCTTGAAAATGGAGAGTTAAAATAATGAGTACTCCAAGACGAGTTTTCTTGAACAATTCCAGCTTCAACTCCTACCCCATCTATCTCATATGTTCCAGGGAGCATGGCCAGATAGTACATTGTTTCGAATGGGTGGTAACCATTCAGGTAATTCCATTCATCCATTTGAAATTCAAAACCATTTTTGCCTACACTTTTAATTCTTGGAATAACTTGCTCAGTACTATTTGCCGAAGGCGGGCCTACCACCACCACAGGTACTTCATCAAATGGATATTCGAATGGTATAAAATACCAAGTGCTACCATTAGCCTGTTCAAAAGTAATCTCCCCCGACTGCAGAAGTTTATATCCTGATGGCACAGGATTACCTTCCAAAAGGGTAAAGGAAACCGTCAATTGATCACATGAATAGCCTCCAGTATGATCCTCAGAATATAAGGTTGCTTTCACCTTATAATCACCAGGAGGAAGATTCAGTGGGTTGTTATCTCCACCGAATTGATAGGGTGCGTAATTCTCAACGTGAGAATCTGAAGCATCCCCTGATATCTCAAACAAAACACTTTCTACTTCTCCATTTACATAAACTTCAATATTGAATAGGGATGGTAGTTCTCCCAAAAAATAAGATTCTCCATTAGAAATAGGAAGAGCGTTTCCAGTTTCAATATCAAAAAATACCAACTCTTGTATTTCACCAGTACACGGAATTCCTGCACAAGTACAGCCATCTTCTAAAACTACATCATCTACTGTAGTTGGATCGCCATCATTGCATGTTGATCCAGGTGTCTGCATATCTACGGCCCATCGAACAGCAGCATCAAAAAGTGCAAACCCATCTGCTGTTAAATTGTCCGCATTATCGTTGTGGAGGAAGAAACCTACCCGCCGGGCAGGTGCTGTGTAGCCAACCATTTGATCCCCAGTATCATAAGCAAAAATGGCTGCCTTACTGCTGCTTCCAGGTACTTTGGCAATTATTGCATCAGGATTAGGAGCACCCCAAGTCAGCGAGTTATAGTTGTCAAAAACTACAACATTTCCACTCAACCCTGCAGCTATAGGGTGGCTGGAATCCACAATATTTACATAATATTCATTTCCTTCTGATCCATAATCGTAATTGGTGGAATAGCCTGTCATTCTAAAATCATCATGCAGCCATCCTTCATAATTGATAACAGGCACTTGAACATCTCTAAACTTACTGCTTATGTTTGTCGAAACAGAAGTAGAGCTAATTACTATCAATCCCATACCATCTGCATCTGAAGTAGACACATAATTGTCATTTTCAACCTTTACATCAAATCCCAGAAACTCCAATCTTGCTTTAACAGTGGCGTCAGAATAATTTAGATTAGTACTTGAAGCTACGAAAAGCGCAGTAAGGTTGCAGTCGCTGCCAGAGCTACCGCCAATAGTTGAGAATTGAGTCACACTGCTTTCGCAGCCAACAGCCTCACCAGCTACATTTTTTGGAACGACATACCAGTAATAGATGGTGTTTCCTTGCAAACCTGTAATGGTTGTTGATGTCCCACCGATATTGCTCTCAATGACCAGTGTTGGTGGATTGGATGTACCCAAAACCACGTCATATGAACTTGCATTGGCTGCGGCATTCCAAGACAGAGATACTGAAGATGGGTCTATTCCAGTGGAAAGGTTGATAGGGGAAGCATTAGAAGTGCATCCTGAAACGTCGACGACTTTGATATTGAATTCGCAGGAGGCAAGATTACCACTGATATCGAGGGCAGTGTAAACTACTGTGGTTATGCCTTCAGGAAAAATTGCTCCAGGCAAAAAGGAAGAAGAAAACGCAATCAGACCACAATTGTCGGTTGCAGTTGGCAAGTTCCACGATACATCTGCCGATCCTCCCTCACTTGCCACTTCCATATTTACCGGACAATTCGAAATTACTGGAGATTCATTGTCGATAGAACAATCGTTTAATATTACAACATTGAAACTACAGAAACTTACATTACCCTTCTCATCGGAAGCCGTGTATGTGATTTTCGTGGTTCCAGTTTGGAAAACATCCCCTGGTTGATAGTTGCTGTTCAAGGTCACAGATCCACAAGAGGAAGTTGCTGTGGGTTCATTCCAGCTCACTATTTCCATCAAATCATTAGAATGCACAACGATATCATTAGGGCAACCAGCAAATACAGGGCTTTCTGAGTTGTTCGGACATGGATCATCTCCAACTGTAACAATAAAATTGCAAGAAGACGTATTTCCAAATAAATCAATTGCGCTGTATGTTACTGTCGTTTCTCCAGCAGAAAAAACTTCTCCTGAAGCATGAGTAGCATTAATTGATGCTACCCCACACAAATCATATACATTTGGCGAAGACCAAATTGCGACTGCACTATTCGTAACTGGATTTGCAGGCAAATAGATATTTGAAGGGCAATTGTTTAAAGCAGGTGCAGTAACGTCTGCTACACATAGGTCCAAATTGTTCACTATAATATCAAATGAACAATTGCCTTCATTTCCATTGCCATCTATAGCTGTATAGCTGACAGTTGTAGTTCCTACTTGAAAGGAATAACCGGGCGAGTGAGATCCGTTTATAGTTAATGGATAACAGTTGTCTTGAGCAATGGGGGCTACCCAAGCAACATTAGTACTGAACCCAGTTGTAGCAACCGATATATCTGCTGGGCAATTGAGAAATGTTGGAGCGGAAGAATCATTGTTACAGTTTACACTTTGAGGCGATTGTTTCACATCCACCCTAAATTGGCAACTGTTTGAATTGCCATAATCATCTGATCCTGTATAAGATACAGCAGTAATTCCAACTGGAAAATTATCCCCTGAAGTATGACTTTCTGTTACAGTTACTGGGGTACAATTATCACTAAAAACAGGCGCTGCCCAATCAATTGAAACCGAAGCATCTGGTGTATAAACAACTTTATCTGTTGGGCAATTCTCAAATTGTGGCTCCAAAATATCTTCTGGAGTAACAATGGCTGTACAGGTCAAACTGTCGTTTAGCCGAGTCCTCACTACCAAATCCACATTGATAGTATTTCCGATATCCGAGCAATCAAAAAGTGGACGGACTTCATCGTTTGCCAAATAAATAATATTGGCGCAACTATCAAAATTCTCAAAGGCTACTAACGCCGTCGCATACACTTTTACTTCTCCTTCAATATCGGCACCAAAAGAAGAGTTGGCGCAAAGGGTAGGCGCTTCAGAATTTGCGTTGGTATGAATGTAACATCCTTGGCAATTTACAGCATCACCATTCATTGTACCTCTCTGGAAAACTAATGCATGAATTTCGAGATTTCCGCTATTGGAAATATCTCCATCATTGCTAATACTTGAGCACTCATCACTCAATAACCAATTGCTGTTATTTAATTGCCCAAGGTTTAGGATGTTTCCTGCTTCTTGCATCAGCAACTCATTATTGGTCAGCTCCCCATCTGATTTATTAGTAATGTCTCCTGAATTATTGAGGAAAGCGTTATTGATAAAATTGCCTGCATTGCTCGTTCTTACCAAATTACGGTACTGGCCATTATTGGTAAAATTGCCAAGGTTATGGAAATCTTGAACGCAATAAATTGAGCCAGATATTCCATTCGTCATAGTTACATTATTAAACCATTCAGAACCGGCATTGATATTAATATTACCTAAATTATGGAAGGTTTGATCGTTGGTGACACGGTCATTAGAGTTGATATTTCCAGTGTTCGTAAAACTTCCATAGTTGTTGATTTTAGACCCACTGTAACTATTGATAGCTCCATTATTATCAAAAATATTGTTGTTATCTATGGTTCCATAACTATCCAATGATGCACCGTTTGTAACCTCTCCATCGTTTAGAATTTTCGAACCAAATCCCATTGAAATAGACCCTCCAGTCTTATTTGAGAACAAGGATGAAGCCTGAATTTCAATTAAATTATTGTTGTTCAATTGCCCAAAGTTTTCAAAATCTCCTATATTCTTGAAATGAAATCCATTGGTTAAAACACCATGATTTGTGACAAATCCATGATTTTCAACTACCCCTCCAGCGTTATTGAAATTTGCAGATGAGTTGATAACAAGTGTTCCGAGAATCGATACACTACTGCTATTGGAAATATTTCCATTTAATATAAAATGCCCCTCGGCAATCAAGATACCCAAATTGTTAAAAGAACCATCTATTTTTAGTTCTGCATCAGGCCCTGTTATAATCAAGTTTGAACCAAAATTATTGGTAAATGAGCTTCCTCCCAAAACTGTCAATGATTCGGTGGTAAGGCTTTGATTGTTTATAAATGTTCCCTCTGTCTGTAAGGTGCCATTCGAAGCATTGATTGTTCCATTATTGGTTAAGCTTCCTTTATTTGTCAATAATGTTTGTATTGAAAAACTACCAGAATTGGTGAATGCAGCTCCCGCTTCATTATCGAAAGTCGCTGAAGTGCCAAAATTTGTATTTCCATAATTATTGAAAACACCCTGATTAAAAAGGCCTGCAAATCCTGTGACTATAAGTGCCCCAGAGTTGGATAGCGTGCCAGCGTTTGTTAAGGTAGAATTGATAGTGATACTGCCATAATTGGTTATTGTGAAGTCAATATTCAAGACATTGTTAATGCTGACACTTGCACCTCCTCCAATGAGGGCGTCATTTCCATTAGCCGGCAGGCCATTGTTCCAATTTACAGGATTTGACCAATCACCATCACTTGGGCCAATGTATTGTGTTTGAGCTGAAAGGTTGAAAGAAGCAATGAGGTATGAACATACCACAGCCAGGTAAATTTTGATACGCATAATTTGGACTTAAGTGTTTTAGTAATGTGAATTGTGAGAAAGACTTGACTAAGCAAATAGCCTAAAACTGCTGAATGCAGTTATTGGTAAGTGGTGACCAGTGAGATTTACAATTAAGAGGGAATAAAAAGTGAAGGGAGGAAATGAGGCCACAAAGATGTTAAAAACATTTGTCTATCCCAAGCCAGTCATTTCCAAAAAGCAAAATCTGTGACACTACAACTTTACTATTTATTGATTGTTATTTCGAGTTTTAATTGGATTCTCAAAGCTCTTTCTAAATTTCTGACGTCATTTTAAATTTAGGTATCTTTTTCATTTTGATTAAGCTCCTAACGAATACCTTTGCGTCCAAATTTTTATTCTTATGCCCACATGGCAATACTTGCTTTTATTTTTAACCGTCTTAGCTGGCGGTGGACTTGCTTTTTTATTCCCAAAAGAAAAAAAATCCTACTTACAGATAATCCTGTCATTTAGTGGCGCTTATATTCTTGGAATCACACTATTACATCTAATGCCCTGGGTGTTTGGCTCAGGTAGCCATACTATTGGGCTTTGGGTGATTGGTGGATTTTTTCTCCAATTGCTTTTGGAGCAGTTCTCTGTAGGAGTTGAACATGGCCATATTCATCCACCTCATAAACAATCCATTGGTTTTGTTATATCGGTTATGTTTGGTTTGAGCATCCATGCATTTATGGAAGGAATCCCGCTGAGTTATTATGGGGAGCACCACATGGAAATTCCAGGACATGACCATGGAGATAATCACCTACTTTATGGAATTGTATTGCACCATATTCCAGCTGCATTTGCCCTTGTAGTCTTATTGAAAGTATCTGGAATAAAGAAGCGGTTGATCTGGATTTGCCTATCAATTTTTGCCCTTATGTCTCCACTGGGTGCATTGACATCAGAATTGACGGCTATTCCTCCAAAAATTCAAACAGGAATTCTTGCGCTTGCGGTAGGTTCATTATTACACATTTCAACTGTAATTATTTTTGAAATGGACAGCCCGGGCCACCATCATATTCCTCGAAAAAAATTGATCGCTATATTGGCTGGAATTGCTTTATCGATTTTGACGATTCTTTGATCAAAGTCCAACCAAAAATTCCAAAGTATTTACACCGTCAGCATAATCATCCAATTCCGGTTCTTGTGCCTTCCCAAATGGAATTGTTGGAATTCCACGAATCGTCATTTTGGATACAACACACTGAATTTCATCCTTTCTGTTAGTTAGTTCAATTGCAAGGTCTTCTGTGTTTTTGTAATGCTCATAATGCACCGTAGCAATCCTTGATGCTACAGATGGGTTTTCAGTAAGAATTACAGCACCATTATTCCAATACATATCTCTATTCATCATCAATAGCGCCATGCTGTAGTCAAAATTATTCTTGTATTTATGGTGGAGAATTATCTCACGATACTCATGCAGTCTTTCCAAAAGCAATTGAAAATCATATCCTTCTGGCAAATACAATTTGGAAACGTTTCGGCAACCCAACCCAAAATACCTAAAAATATCTTTTCCTAAAGCCAACAACTCATCACCTGTTTCTTCACCATCTAAAACAGCTACTGCATTCCTGTTCCTTCGAATGATATTGGGCACTTTTCCAAAATAAGATTCGAAGTATCGAGCAGAGTTGTTGCTGCCAGTTGCAATTACAACTTCAAAGTCTTTCAACACTTCTACAAATTCAAAATAGATAGCTGCCTCCGCATCGAATTGCACCAAAAGTTTTACCAAATAAGGCAACAAGAATTTATCCTTATCCGAGAGTTTAATTCTTGATTTGTGGCCACTTATAAATACACAAAGCATATCATGAAACCCAACAAGCGGAATATTACCAGCCATCACCAGGCCTACAGTTTGAAGCTTTGCTGGGTCTTTTACTTTGCTTTTATCAGCCCAAACTGCCAGTTTTTCTTTTTGTAAAAAGGAGGTAGCAATTGCCTTGATCGCACGTTGTTGGTTTTCGATTGTGAACCAAGGATTGTTGTAGTGAGTGCGGTGCATTACAGCCTCCAAGTATTCATCATTTTCCTGAAGGTGGTCACCCAATCTGGCAAGCAGTTCAATTCTTTTTGATAATATCATTCGAACAATTATTGAAAAAGCTTTTAGTCCAAAGTCAACTTTGATTTTCTATCGGATACATAAGTTCGCCATCTTTGAAGGCAATCTTCCATTTCCTGCGGCAATTCTGTTTTGAACATCATTTGTTCCCCAGTAGCAGGATGTATAAATCCTAATTCTTTGGCATGTAATGCTTGATGTGGCATACCCTGAAAACAATTTTCTACAAACTGTTTGTATTTGCTGAAAACAGTACCCTTTACAATTCGATCCCCACCGTATTTTGAGTCATTAAAAAGTGGATGTCCTGCATTCGACATGTGAACTCTGATCTGATGAGTTCTACCAGTTTCCAGATTGCATTCAATCAAACTTACATAGTATAACCGTTCCAGCACCTTGTAGTGCGTGACAGACCATTTTCCATTTTCATCTTCATCAAGCACCGTCATCTTTGTGCGGAATCGTGGATGACGGCCAATCCAATTTTGAATAGTAGCTTCATCTTCTGCAGGTTCTCCCCAAACAATTGCCTGGTAGCGTCTATGTATGGTATGATTTTGAAATTGTTTGGCCAACTTGAAAACAGCTTCATCCGTTTTAGCGACTACTAATAGGCCCGAGGTATTTTTATCAATCCGATGAACAAGACCGGGACGATTTTCTGGGTTTCCTGCCATTACCGGAAGGTCATTGAAATAGAAAACAAGCGCATTTACCAACGTCCGTCGATAATTACCAATGCCAGGGTGAACCACCATTCCGGCTGGTTTGTAAACGACCAACAAATGTTCATCTTCATATCTTATATCAATAGGAATTTCATCAGGTTGTACGGTTACAGCCTCATCATATGGCTTAGGAATCATGAATTCAATCCGATCACCAGGCCGAACTTTGTAATTTGATTTTACCAAATCATCACCATTGACAAAGACGAGACCTGCCTTAATAGCATTTTGAACCCTATTGCGAGTAACTTTGAACACCTTGTCCGTCAGGAACTTATCAAGCCTGACTGGCCCCTGTTTGGGATCTGCAATAAACAGATGGGATTGAAGGATTTCGTCGTCGTTGTTTTTATGTGAATACATACCTCTATTTTCTGAACTTCATTCTCTGTTTTGGAAAGGCAAAATAAACAAGAATTGAGTGCCCAAACCATGATATGATGGAATGAAAATAAAAAATGAAAATAAAAATGAAAAATATCCATGTTTAAATGCATGCATGTTGGAATAAGTTATGGAAGATTTTACTTTGCTTTCTTTTTCTAAAAACGTTTTGAAACATGCACATTAATTCTATTTGCGCAAGGGAAGTAAAAGACCCACGGACTACAACTCCACATATCCTACCATTATATGCTACTTCTTCCTTTTCGTTTGAATCTATAGATGAAGGAATTGATATTTTTTCGCAAAAGAAAGCCGGACATGTTTATGGGCGGTACGCCAATCCTACTATTGATGCTGTAGCTCAGAAAATTGCCGACCTGGAAACAGCTGGTTTAGATATTACAGCCAAAGCAATTATGTTCAGTTCCGGTCAATCCGCTGTTTCTACATTGATGATGAGCATGCTGAAAAACGGTGACAAGATTTTAACGCAAGGAAACTTATATGGAGGAACTACCGAGCTTTTTGTGAAGGCCTTAAACCCATTTGGTATAGAAACCATCCTTTGTGATTTGCACGATTTGAACCTCGTTGAAGACTATTTGAAAAATGATTCGCAAATAAAAATGGTCTATTTTGAAACGCCTTCAAATCCTACTCTGGCATGTGTAGATATAGAAGCACTGGCAGGTCTTGCAAAAAAATACGGCAGGCAGAGTGCAATTGACAATACTTTCGCAACGCCCTATTTACAACAACCTTTGCAGTATGGTATTGATTTTATAATACATTCCACCACCAAGTTTTTAAATGGACATGGCAACTCCATAGCAGGAGCACTTGTAACTTCTCATGTTGATCAATTGGGGATGAATGGAAAAATTTGGCAAACCATGAAACTTGCAGGTACAAACTGTAACCCATGGGATGCATGGCTGGTACACAATGGCATGAAAACGTTGGCGCTAAGAATGGACCGTCACAGTGAAAATGCCATGGCCATCGCAAAATACCTGGAGGCTCAACCAAAAGTGGCAAGGGTAAATTATTGCGGACTTCCCTCCCACCCTGACCATCAAATTGCAAAGAAACAAATGAGATCTTTCGGTGCTATGCTAAGTTTTGAACTTAAAGATGGATTGGAAGGTGGTATCCGTTTTATGAATGCAATTAAATTTTGCACCCTCGCCCCAACACTTGGTGATGTTGACACATTGATCTTACATCCAGCTTCGATGTCGCATTTGAATATTCCTAAAGAAGTCAGACTGCGAAATGGAATAACAGATGGCCTTATTCGGCTGTCAGTAGGAATAGAGCAAGCTGAGGATATTATTAATGACCTGCATCAGGCTTTGGATAAAACATAAATCAGTCAATACAACAAGTCTGTAATATTCAGCTATTAATTTTTTTTATCTTTGAAATTCACTCACAACCACAAACCATGTTGAAACGCCTTGCAAATATTTTTTCCAATTTTTTCGGTTCCATTTTCAATGGTAAAAAGAAAAATGAGCCAACCGTTGAACCTTCCATCCATGATAAACCTCCGGGCCTAACCGAGGATAGTTCAGACGTACCAACAGACACAATTATGGTGGTTGATATTATGGATGTTGACATTCCCGTTGCAGATAATGATCCTGGGCCTTTCGCAGATGAAGACAAAGAAAGCGCTATAGAAAACACGACAACAGGAGACTCCGATTCCGATCCAAATATCCCTGATACAACTGACTCTGAACCTGAACCTGATGTAACTGATCCAGTTGATAGTAGTGATACGCCTCCAACAGAAGACCCCATTGAGGAACCAGAACCTACAACCCCTCCACCGCCTGCCCACAAGCCCCGCTTTATGTGGTGTTTGGATAATGGTCATGGGAAATTACAGGCCGGAAAACGCTCGCCTAAATTCATGCAAAATGGTGAGGAAGTTCAGTTTCTTGAGTTCGAATTTAATAGAGACATCGTGGAGCGAATCATTAGTGTACTCAAAGAAAAAGGAGTGAAACATTTCGATATTGTTCCTGATGTTAATGAGGTAGGTAGTTTCCTCGAGGAAAGAGTTGGCAGGGCAAACAAACATAAATCTGACCTCCCCAAGTTATTCGTTTCAGTTCATGCAAATGCCGGTCCAGCTGCAGTGGGTGACTGGGTATCAAGTTCGATTAAAGGAGCAGAAACCTGGTTTGCTCACAACAGCACAAAAGGCAAAAAAATGGCCGCTATTTTCCAGAAACATATATTGGCAGAAACAGGATTCAAAGACCGGAAGTTAAAATCTACCAAAAGCAAAAACCTATACGTCCTGGTCAAAACTATCATGCCAGCCGTACTTACCGAAAATGGATTTTACAATAATGAAGATGAGGTAAAACAACTAATGCGAACTTCTGTACGCCAAAAAATTGCAGATGCGCACGTTGCAGCCATCATGGAAATAGAGAAGAATGGATTGTGATGGATTGTTCTTGGTTCATTTAAAAATCAAAAATCCATAGTCTTTTAATCTTTAATCAAAAACAGTCACGTTAATCCAATTTGGCATATTACTGTTGTGCCAAAAAAGTGACCTCTCCTCGACATTTCGAAGGAGAGGCCATCCCAAAAACCAATTGTTAAAGGACATCTAATCTTGTATGGTGGCCTTAATTTACGACCTCCACTTTTTTATATTTTGAATGAGCCATATTGACAACTAACCAAAGGACTCATCACTCAAAGGATTATTAGGATCAATTCCAATTTTCCAATTATCCTCTGTCAAATTTCTTTTTGCCTCCGGCAAAATCAAAAGCTACTGTCACTTCGTGTGTTCCGCCATTGTATTGCTGTACACTTTGGAAGGATACATCGTAGCTATAGTAGATTTTAAACACATCCACATTCGTTCCCAGCATGAGACCAACGGCACCGCCTAAACCAGCCCTATAAGAAAGACCAGCTATCAATTTGTCATCGATAAAAGAACCGGTGATATTGAAGTCCGCACGGAACGGAGTGTCTTTGATGCGCTGAACCATGACAGAAGGCGTCAATTTGAAATTGTATTGTTCAATATCAAATGTGTGCCCAAAATTCAGCGTAACAAATTTAAAGAAAGAGCCTTCCGGGTCGCCTGATTCAATCTCTCCAATTTTAGCAACTACCAAATTTGAAAATGACAGTCCGATATAGGTATTGTCATAAAAAGAGGACCAGAAACCTAATGATGCGTCAAAGATTCGGTTGCCTTCAATTGCATCTTCAACGATTGGATCCCCAGATTGATAATGTGGATTATCAAGTACAGAATCAGCAACCTTTAGTGTATGAAATTCAGTAGAAAAGCCAGCTGAAAACTTTACGTGCTTTACCTCATAGCGAAATGCGTAATTCATCTGAAAACGCAAATTCGAGCGGTTTCCAAGGTTTTCAGACATCAGACCCAATCCAACTCCAAGTGTTTTACCAATCGGTCCATTATAACCAATATGATAGGATTTTGGTGACTCAGGAAAACCTGTCCATTGACTGCGAATATTCATTTGCAATTGATGCAAGTCATCGAATCCAGCAACTGAAGGATTTACTAAAATTGGATTGAGAAAATAATGGGAAAATACAGCAGTTTGCTCTTGCGCCTGCATGGTGTTTAACCCAAAAACTATAATTATAAGTAAGGATATATTTTTCATTATTGATGATTTAATCGGTTTGGTGATGGTGATTTGTGATTAGTGATTCGTGATCAGTGATTCGGGCTTATTCCAAATCACTGATCACAATTTACTATTCACTACTTCCGAAGCACAGTTACTGCACCTTTCTGGGTTTGTTGAGTACCACTTACAGGATCGAAGTATTCGAACACATAGTAGTACACACCATCTGGTACATCGTTTCCACGTCGGTTGGTGCCTCGCCAGAGGTTGTCATTGCTGTAGTTGTCAGCAAGGAATATCAATTGTCCCCAGCGATTGAATATTTCCAATCTATTATTGCTGTATCGAGAAAGACATCCCAACTTAAATTCTTCATTGAAACCATCACCTTCAGGAGTTATGATTGCAGATGCCTCCAAACAAATGGTCGCATCTTCAACTCGAATTGTCACCAATTCTTCACAGTCATTGGCATCCGTTACTTTCACGAAGTATAAGCCCGGCAGAAGCTCTGCCAATATACTATCGGTATCAATAAAGTCTTTCCAAACAAACTCATAAGGAGGTGTTCCACTGACTACATTGGCAATTGCTTCACCATCAGGTCCACCCGAATCAGGGATCGAAAGACCCTCAATAATTAAAGGTGTTATTGGATCAATAATCGCATCCTCCGTTTCAGTACAACCATTGTCATCAGTAACGGTTACAGTAAACGCACCTGGGTTTAGCAAAATGGCCGTTTTCCCATTTTGGTCCAACGGATCGTCCCATTTATAAGTGTATGGCGAAATACCGCCTGAAACACTTGCCGTTGCCCTTCCATTCCCTTCTGAACAGTCAGCTCCGTTGTCGGTAGAGATATTAACATTTAATTTTTCCGGCTGAGATATGGAAATAGATTTTACAATCTCGCAACCAACATCATCCGTAACGGTAACCGTATAAGAACCTGCCGTTAAGCTGAAAATTTCTTGAATAAACAAGCCATTATTCCATTCATACATATATGGGCTCATACCATCAGCTGGTGTAGCTTTCACCGCTCCTGTATTATCTCCAAAACATAATATTTCAGATTCTATGCTAACATCTGCTGTAAGGTTAGAAATGGAATTAATCTCAAAATTCCTAACGATTGATGCTCCTAATGTATCTGTTATGGTAACTGAATATGAGCCGACAGGTAGGTTGCTTATGGTCTGGGTAGTTTCACCATTACTCCACATATAAGTAAAAGGTGCATTTAAGCTACCTGAAGGAAGTGCCGTCAGAGAACCCACTAAGTCAGCAGGGCAAGGATTCATCACGGCATCCGCAGTTGCATTGAAATTGCCGACTATTAATCCCGGAAATACTTCAATACACCCATTGTCGTCTTTCACAAATACCTCGTAAGTACCAGGAGTCAAACCTGTTACATCTTGTGATGTAGGGCCATGATTCCAGACATACATATATATTGGATCTCCTCCACTTACAGTTATATCGATTTTTCCATTGCTACCATTTGTAGAAGGTGTGATAAGAACTGGGTCGATTTCTATGTCAATCAATCGTACTTCATCACATTTTGTGATCTGTTGGTTGAAAGTACCCGGTGCGGCATCAGTCACTGTCACACAATATGTACCTGGAATTAAACCACTAACGGAATACTGACCATCAGGATCATTCTGTACATCATCAATAGGGGTTGGACCCGAAAATGTATAATCATATGGTGCAAAACCACCATTTACATTCAATGTCAAAGTACCTCCATCAGCTGTATCAGATAAACAAACTACGGTGCCTTCCAATGAAACACCCATCGGAGAGGAAGTGTAAAATATATTGTAAGGTCCTCCTACAGTAGAACAATCATTGGTATCCGTAACTGTAACAGAGTATGTTCCAGCACTTAGGTTTGAAAGGACGTTATTCGTAGTATTGATGCCGTTACTCCAATTATAAGTATAACCAGGAAAGCCACCAGAAACAGATAGTGAAATGCTTCCATCATTTCCTGCTGGAGGTGGGCTGCTTAATGGTGTGACCGATGCATTTGTAATAACTACAGGTGTCATGCCACCAACAATCGTCTCTGTTACTGACATCATTTGTCCATCACCAGAAAGAACAGTAACTGTGTATGTTCCAGGACAAAGACCTGTCGGATCATTAATATTGCCTGGATTACTCGGGCCGCCAGACCAAGAATAGGTAAAAGGCGTTTGACCACCAGTATGTGTCACAGTAATTGTTCCTGTACATTGTCCAAAACAAGAAGGTGTAGAAGTGGCAGATACAGCAAGAGGTGCTTGCACCATTTCACATAGTGTTTTTGTGCATCCTTTAGTATCTGTAACAGTTACGCAGTAATCGCCAGGGCAAAGACTGTTTATATCCTCGTTAGTTGAAGAAAAGTTATTTGGGCCATTCCAGACATAAATATAGCCTGGAGAACCACCAGAAGCAGAAAGGTTGATAGCTCCATTGCAACCAGAAGTAGTATTGGTAACAGTGGCTGACAAACTGATATCTGGAGCCGAATCCACAGTTATTGAGGTGGTTTTGATACATCCCAATGCATCTCTTGTTTTCACTGTATGCGAGCCTGCGCATACGTCAGTAAAAGTGCCCAAGTTAACCCATGGCCCAGTATTTAACATATACTGATAGGGGCCGAGTCCACCACTTGCCGAAGCATTAATTTGTCCTGAACATTCTCCAAAACAATCTGTAGCAGTTGGTATTACTGAAGGTACCAGTGCCGAAGGTGGACCTGTAATAGTAAAGGTCTCTGACAAGGTACAGTTATTACAATCAGTAACTGTAACTGTATAAGTGCCTGCGCCAACTCCGAATAGGTTTTCAAATTGACTGATTGGTACTCCTTGTGAATTCACCCAATTAAAAGTGTAATTACATGCCGGGGGATTTGTTGAACCTCCAGTTACTGTCAAATCAACAGTTCCTGTATTTTCTCCAAAACATTTCACTGGAATAACTGAACCTGTAATTACCATTCCACCAGCAGGCTCTGTAATGGTATAGGTCTGTGTTGCTGTAGTAGCTCCGTTACAACTTGTAACGGTAAACGTATATGTTCCAGCTGTTGCATTTGTCAAATCCTCATTGGTGCTCACGGTATTCCCTTGAGCATCTTTCCAGACAAAAGTGAAGCTTCCATTCCCTCCTGTTACCGTTACATCAACAGATCCAGTTGCAGTTCCAGCACACATTATATCTGTAACAATTCCACCAACGATACTAACATCTTCAGGACATGGGCTTCCTATTGTTTCAGTTCCAGCTACAAAGTCAGGATTAAGATTTCCAGGATTACAATCCGTTATTTCAATGATGGTTGGATTTCCATTAAAAGAAAATGGCGATGTCTGACCTGCAGACCCGATAGCTGTAAAGCACACCGTATAGATTACAGTGCCATCAGGAACGGTAACACCATTAGTAGAAGGGTCAATCCATGAAAAAGTAAGCGTCCCGGAACCAGCATTTTGAGTTCCAAAATTGCCACCGAGATTCATATCTGGCAAACCAAAATTATTAATGGTATTGTATTCCAAAACTGTTGGGTCAAAATGCATCGAATATTGAGCACTTACTACACAATCAAACAATTCAACGGAAACATCTACACATAGCTCAGTTCCACTTGCCGCTGTTTCATCTGATGCAGTAATTGTCAGCACAGTTGGGTTGCCACCACCTCCGCCACCGTTGGGGTCATCGCAGATAGACACAACTCCTGGTGAACTATTAAAGTCAACTTCATTGCCATTTCCATCAATAATTTCGATTGGAGTCGCCGCACTTGAAAAAGTCAAGGAAGTCGTGTTATTACAATTATTTGAACCGATGGCAGTAAAACATATTTCATAAATGACCTGACCGTTGGGTAGTGTAATACCAGAAACATTTGGATCAAGCCATGAAAGCGTAATAATGCCAGAAGTCGATGTATTGAAATTGGCAGTTGCCAATCCATCAAGGTTCAAATTTTGAAGTGTATTAAACTGCAATTTGGTCTCATCGTATTCCATCGTGTATTGCATGGAAACAATATTGGTGAAATCTTGAACTGAGAATTGCATGCAGAAATCATCGCCAGTCTCAACCGTAGTATCAGAAGCCAAAATGGCAAATCCCATTACAGGAGGAGGTGGCGGGGGTGTTCCACTTAGTGTTACAGAACCATTATCTGGAACAAGAGTAACTGGATCATTATTTCCATCAATTACTTCTATTTGAGTAGGTGTGCCGTCAAAGGAAAACGGGCTGGTTTGGCCGCTTGTACCAATTGCATCAAAGCAAATTTGATATATGACCGTTCCGTCTGGAACAGTAACACCACTCACATTAGGATCCAACCACGATAAGGTTAAATCACCATTTCCAGCATTATTGGCACCAATATTAGAAGCGACTAATCCGGGAAGATTTAGGCCTTGCACCCCAGTGAATTCGACTATAGCGGGATTGAAATGCATGCTGTATTGCATGCTCACGATATTATCAAAATTATTCACGGAAACATCAACACAAGTACTGCCGCCCGGGGCAACAGTTTCATCTGAGCCTATCACTTCTAAATCTCCAGGGTTTCCACCGCCACCGCCGCCGTTGCCGCCGCCGCCATTCACTTGAGCATCGTTCCCCTCGAAAGTAATTTCATTGCCGTCGCCGTCAATGAGCTCAATAATAGTTGGAGTTCCCGTGAAAGCGATATCAGTGCCGTTGGAAGAAAGAATTTCAAAAGTCAATGAGTAAAGTACAGTTCCGTCGGGGATTGATACCCCTGAAACATTAGGATCAAGCCAAGATACTGTCAACACACCATTGTTGGCATTGTTGGTACCGAAGTTGGCTGGCGTAAATCCGCCTAATGTATTGGTTAAATTGGAAACTGGTGGAACAAATTCTATAACGTCTGAATCCCAGCCCATAGAGTACTGGAAACTGAGAATGTTATCAAAATCTGTAACTTCAATGTCGACCGTGAACTGGTCTCCTGGATTGCCTGTAATTGTTTGTGGAGTAACGGTGAATGTGGTGGTCTGCGCACTCATTTGGAACACTGCCATCAACAGCGCCATCCACCCCAAGACGAGGTTGGTAATCGGTCTTTTCATATGTTCGGAATGGGACGTAAATTGGTTAAAAATGTAATCGGATAAACAAAAGGTACAATCTTATCTTACGGACCTTATTAATTTTTATGATGCCCCAGAATCGGTTTCCGCAGATAAAACTGCTACAAAAAGATGAATTGTCAGATCGTTTTGGTTCCAGTCGTTAAAAAAGCCTTTATCAAGAACTTAATGACAACCTGACAATTCACCAAATCAAAAACTACTGAGCAATAAGTTGCCTGGTAGCTGTTGCATTTTCAGTTTTTAGAGTGATAAAATAAGAACCTGCACTTGCGAACATGTTCCTGTTAATTTGGATTGTATGTAATCCACCAGAAAAATTGCCACTTCTTTCATGGATCAATTTCCCTTGGTGGTCTCGAATGCTTAATTCTATTTCACTTGATTTATTGAGGGTAAATGAAATATTCGTTTGGTCGGTAAAGGGGTTCGGATGGTTTTGGTAAAAAGTAAAGTCTTGGGTAACAGTTTCGGAAGCAGCTGTCGAGCCGCTAATCGTAACAGTACCAACATTAATCTCAAGGTCAACTTCCTGTCCATCTTTATCAACAAATTCTAAAGGCAATGGAGGTGTTTCATTATCAAATGAAACTTCTACGGTAGAAGTTGATGCATTCCCACCTACAGCTTTAAATTGAATCTTAAATATAGCAGTCCCATCATCAAGGCTTACTCCAGAAAAGTTTGGATCTGGATCAAACCAAAAAAATCGAAGCTTTCCAAGATGGCCATACATTTGGTAATTCAGTTCATTAGCAGCCTGATCAACTTCTGGCAAGGAATAATCTTTTACTGATTTGAATTCAATAACTGACGGATCCCAAAAAACAGCAAATTGAAGTGAAATGATCTGATCAAAATCTTCCACTCTGACCTCTAAATCGAAATCCTCTCCATGATTTACCGTCATATCAGGAGTGGTTAGGGTAATAGTCTGCGCATTTAACCCAGAAAAGAATAGAAATGCGAGAAAAAAAACAAACACATTTGAATTTTTCATATCCATATTTTAGCAACTAGTTTGCCAATTTTGTGAAAGGTGATTGGTGAACCGACACAAGTGCCGGTTCAACCAACGACCATCCACTATTTATTCAACAACAATCATCTTCCGAGTCGCTGTTTCAGTAGCGGATTCAAGAGTGTAATACAACACTCCAGAAGAAGGAAGATTACTGCTATTAATTTGTATTTCGTTATATCCTGTTTCAAAATCTCTTTCAACTTTGTTTAATAACCGGCCAGAAATGTCGGTTATCGAAAGCGTTGCAAAACCACCTTCCGGTAAATTAAAGCCGATGGTTGAAATGCTATTGAAAGGATTTGGTGTATTTTGGTACAATTCAAATTGTTCAGACACCTGACCATTGAATTTTAGGGAAACATCCATAGGGTTGCCCATATTATCATATGCTTCAGCAAGTGTAAACCTTGAGTTGACATTAATCAAATCACTCAACATTCCTGATTTATTTGCTTTGAATACAAGGCTGAACAATCTTTCGTCAGAATCAATCTGCTGATTGCCACTCACATTCCAACTGGTGGTTATCGCTCCCTCATCAAGCAGCGTGAATCCAAAATTGTCTGTACCTGCAATTCCATTGGACACTTCGACAAAATTCAAAATTGACTGATCGAAATTCAATGTGAATTGGTAACCTACTATATCTGCATCTTCCAAAGAAAATGGAACAGTTACAGTTTCGCCTGCTTTCACTGCAAGATCTTCCGTATTCAAAAACAATGTTTTGCTACTTCTATCTTCCGTTCCGGCGTTTGCATTTGGTGCAGCGCTTGCATTCACGTCTCCAATTTTTACAGCCACAAAATCTGCATCTAAAACTGAAGAGGAGATATTGTTGATGTTAATCACTTCTGGGAAAACTTCTTCCCAAGGATTTACTGGATTTGGGAATGTGTAACCTTTGTCCACGAACCTCCATGAAGTGTTGTTTGGAAATTCTGTATTTACCAGCAATATAATTTTTCTGACTTCGACCAAATCAAAAGTAGTCACAGAACCAGAGTTGTTTGCGTCAGCAGCAATCAACTTATATGGAGAATCCAATTGTTGAACACCTAAAATATGCTTGCTGATGAGCACTAAATCATAGGTAGTCACTCCGTTCAATGCATCATCGTCCTTTTCTGGCGTAATGGTGATGTCGTTTCCAACAGGTATTGCACCAAAGCTGTATGAACCATTTTCGTCCGTAGTGAAAGTTCCGTTGCTCATTCCGCTAAGGTTTACGGTGACGTCTTCAATTAGGTCATCATTTTCAGCAGCAATTGCACCAGCTGTTGTTACAAGCGGATCATCGCCACATTGTCCCATGTTTGCCTGAATTATGAC
>CALNYY010000013.1:0-5151 GCA_942490835.1 uncultured Saprospiraceae bacterium | reverse complement strand
TGACAGAACATGTGGAAGATCATGCGCGTATTTTGCACGAGGAGATGGGCAAAGATTACTTGAAGCCATATATGGAAGTGAAGAAAAGCTTGGAGCTTACCGAATTTGCTTGCTCCATGCCACAAATTTGCACGGGTGAACACGAAGAAGTTAGCCAAGGAGTAGAATGTCGATCCTCCAAAATTCCAGTGGGTGTGGTGGCGTGTATAACTCCTTTCAATTTTCCACACATGGTTCCACACTGGACAATGCCCAACGCCTTGGTTTTGGGAAATACAATGGTCATGAAGCCATCCAGTGAAACGCCTCTCACCACCTTGAAAATTGCGGAATTACTCAAAGAGGCCGGACTTCCCGATGGTGTTTTTAACGTGGTAAACGGACGGCGTGAAATGGTAACTGGAATTTGTGAACATCCTGATATTGAGGCAGTCTCCTTTGTTGGATCAACGCAGGTTGCTCAAAAAGTTTATGCTACCTCAACCGCAACTTTCAAAAGGGCGTTGGCATTGGGCAGCGCAAACACCCACCTTGTATTACTGCCAGATGCGCATCCCGAAAATACCGCAGCCAATATTGCAGCCTCTTTCCTTGGTTGCGCTGGACAACGCTGTATGTCGGCTTGTGTTTTGGTGGCTGTTGGTAACTGTGATGCAATCATTGTGAAGATCATTGAGGAAGCCAAAAAATTCGTTCCAGGAGTTAACATGAGTGCAATTGTGAACAAGGGAGCGCATGAGAATATTACAGGATTCATCAACCGTGCAGAACAAGAAGGAGCGACAATTCTTTTGGATGGCAGAAACGCAACTGCGCCAGTTGGTAAAGAAGGTGGTTTGTATTTTGGTCCTACCATTGTAGAAGCTCAAATTGGTTCAGAATTAGCAGTGGAAGAAAACTTTGGTCCAGTACTGACCATTTTGCATGTTGCTACTTTGGATCAAGCCATTGAGGTTGCCAACTCATCACCCTATGGAAACGGTGGTTCTATTTTCACCCAAAACGGTCTAGCTGCCAAAAAATTTACTGACAAAATCGAAGCTGGAATGGTAAGCGTCAATGTGGGCGTTCCTGTTCCCCGCGAACCCTTTTCCTTCGGAGGCTGGAAAGAATCTGCTATTGGTGGGGGCGATATAACAGGTAAAAGCTCCATCGAATTATGGACGAAAGTCAAAAAGGTATCTGTAAAATACAACCCAGAAAAATCAAAAGTTTGGTTAGCTTAAAATTCGGAAAATGGAAAACACACTATTAAAACAATCCACCCAAACAGCGGTAGAAAACTGCAAAAAGCACACCTTTTACCCTTGGGTAAAGCAAGAAGGACTCAATCCCGAATTGGTGAAAAGTGCCAAAGGTCTTTACCTCTACATGAACGATGGTAAAAAGTACCTTGATTTTTCATCGCAGTTGGTGAATATGAACATTGGACATGGAAACGAACGGGTAACCCAAGCCATCAACAAGCAGTTGCAGCAGTTTGCTTTCGTATCACCCACCTACGCTACTGAAGTGAGGGCAGAAGTTGGTGAAAAATTGGCACGCATTGCTCCTGGTCATCTCAACAAAGTATTTTTTACCTTGGGTGGTGCAGAAGCCAACGAAAATGCGATAAAAATTGCTCGACTTTTCACAGGGAAGCAGAAGATTTTAACCCAATATCGCTCTTACCACGGGGCAAGCCACGGTGCTATGTCGGCTGGTGGCGACCCTCGGAAACATCCTGTTGCACAGTATTTAATGCCAGGTGTTGTGCATTTTGAAGGACCTTATTCTTATCGCTGCCCTTGGGGAACATCAACTCCTGAGGCTGGCAGAGACAAAGCATTGGAACACCTCGAAAGATTGATTGGATTTGAAGGTCCTCAAACCATTGCTGCTATCTTGTTGGAAGGCGAATTAGGTACTTCGGGTTGCTTGAAGAACCTCAAGTGGCTATTGGAAAGGTGTACAAGAATTGGCTAAAAAGTACAATATTCTCACTATCTCCGACGAAGTAATGAGTGGATTTGGACGCACTGGAAAATGGTTTGGAGTGCAAAATCATGGGGTGGTTCCTGATCTAATGGTTATGGCAAAAGGAATCACGGCTGGCTACTTGCCCTTGGGCGGGGTGATGGTATCCGATGAAATTGCCGAGTACTTCAACAAAGTTCCATTACCACTTGGATTAACGCACTATGCGCACCCAGTTTGTCTTGCTGCTGCCAATGAAGTGTTGGACATCTACGAAGATGATAATTTGGTGGAGAATGCACGTTCAATGGGCAAGTATTTGGAATATAGCATGGGAAGCTTTGGCAGAAAAACATCCCTCTATTGGAGATTTTCGGAGCACAGGTAGCTTTTGGGTTGCATTGAACTAGTGAAAAACCGTGAGACCCGGGCGAACCTCAGATGCACTTGAATGCTAATGCCTACGAGAAAAGTGCGTTAAGAAAATCATGGAATGAAGCGTTTAAAAATCAAATTTGTTTGAGCTTAGTCCTGAAGTATGAAGGGCTAGACAAGGGAGTTTATTTGATTTTAGCGGAAAGGAATGATTTTTAGCCCTTTTTTCGTCAGCGGGAATCGTTTTTGTTTACTTTTTGCGATTTCAAAAAGTAAATGCCTGTCCGGCATGAGGACAAAATGATATTGACAATTTAAACTCGATTTTTTTATTTTGTTAACAATGATAAATCGACTCACAGGTATTATCTAGACACAAAGCCATGAACTCAATCCACAACTACTACCTAAACCATAAAAAGCGATTCCACAATGAACTATTTTCTTTGTTGGAAATTCCATCCATTAGTGCCGATCCAGCTTTTGAACATGAAGTAAAAAATACAGCTTCCAAACTTTGCGAATCCCTCGAATGGGCTGGCGCTGATAGGGTAGCGGTAATGCCAACACAAGGTCACCCTGTGGTGTATGCAGAAAAAATTACCGATCCAACTTTGCCTACCGTATTGGTTTATGGTCATTACGATGTGCAACCACCCGACCCGGTAGAGCTTTGGGAATCGCCACCTTTTTCTCCTGAAATCAGGGATGGTGCAATCTATGCACGAGGTGCAGCAGACGACAAAGGGCAGTTATTTCTGCATGTAAAAGCCTTGGAATGGATGAATGCCAATCTTCATTTTCCATGCAATCTCAAATACTTGTTTGAAGGGGAAGAGGAAATTGGGTCACCGTCTTTGGGCGATTTCATTGTAAATCAAAAGGAATTACTAAAAGCCGATGTGGTTTTAATTACCGATACTGCTATTTTAAGTGAAGACCAACCCAGCATTATTGTAGGGGTAAAAGGAGTTAGTATTTTTGAGATTGAAGTAACAGGCCCCGATCGTGATATTCACTCTGGACTGTATGGTGGAGCAGTTGCCAATCCAATCAATGCGCTTTGTGAAATGGTGGGAAGCCTAAAAGATGAAAACAGGAAAATCACAATTCCCGGATTTTACGATGATGTGATTGAACCCACAGTCGAAGAAAAAGAACATTTGCAAAATATTCCCTTCGATTTAGAGAGCTTTCAGCAAGGATTTGGTATTCTTGGAATTGATGGAGAAACTGGGTACGATACTTTGGAAAGAATCTGGTTTCGCCCTACTTTGGATGTAAATGGAATTTGGGGAGGCTATACTTCCCAAGGAATCAAAACCATAATTCCCTCAAACGCCTTGCCAAAATCACTACTCGATTGGTTCCGGGGCAATCATCTGCAAAAATCAGTGAACTTTTCAAAAAGCATTTTGAATCCTTAGCTCCCAGTGGGATTACAGTTAAAGTAAAAGCTGTGAATGGAGCAGAACCTTCCGTTGTTCCTGTTGATTCTGCTGAATACCGTGCAGCTTCCGAAGCAATGGAAGCTACTTTTGGCAAAAAGCCTGTGGCAACTCGCATGGGTGGCAGTATGCCCATTGTTAACCTTTTTGAAAGCATTTTAGGAATAAAGTCGGTGCTCATGGGTTTTGGACTGGATTCAGACAATATTCATTCGCCCAACGAGCATTTCAAACTCTCCTGTTTTGAAAAAGGATGGTCCACCATTCCCCTGTTTTTTTGAAAATTATACTCGTTTCAAATAAACCGAACGGAATATTTATATTTGTGAATCAAACAGCCAAGCAATTTAAAATAAACGCATGAAAAATCTTATCATTTTATTACTTGCAGCAATTGGTTTTGTAGGATGTGAAACAAAGTCTATCCAAGAGCCTGTAGCGGAAATCCCTCCTGTTTATCCAGTTGAAGATTTCTTTAAAAATCCAGACAAAAGCGATTTTAGTATTTCTCCCGATGGTAAATTCATTGCTTGGCTCGCTCCTTGGGAAAACCGCTTAAATGTTTTTGTGCAGGAAACTGCAACCGATTCTATTTGGCAAGTAACCACAGTAACCGATCGGGATATTGAATATTATTATTGGGCAAACAACAGCCACCTTTTGTTCTTGAAAGACGATGGAGGAAATGAATTGTTCCAACTTTTTATGGCTTCAGTGGATGGCAAAGAAATGAAATTTTTGACTGATTACGAGGGGGTTACTGTTGATGTTATAGATAACCTTCTTTCCCATCCAAACAAGGTAATTATTAGCATGAACAAACGATTGCCCGATATTTTTGATCCTTGGTTGCTAAACATCCAAACAGGAGAATTGGAGCTATTGGCTGAGAATCCTGGTGATATTGTTTATTGGTATACCGACAATAACAGTGAATTAAGGTTGGCTGTAGCAATGGGTAAAGGCACTACGGAAATATTGTATCGCGATTCATCAAAAGCACCATTTGAAACAGTTTATACGTCAAACAACAGTGAGTCGTTAGAACCAATCTGCTTTGCCAGCGATAACCAGTTGATTTATGCAGCTTCCAATGTTGGTCGTGATAAAATGTCTCTCGTTTTGTTCAATCCCAAAACAAAAAAGGAGGAGAAGGTAATATACGAGCATCCAAATTACGATACCTATGAATTGTTTTATTCATCGGTGAAACAAGACGTTTTGTTTGCTCAAACCTATGGTCATGATGAAACCCATTTTTTCGACAAGGATACGGAACAGGTATTTGCCTCTTTGGTAGAAAAGCTGCCCAACTACAAATTTGAATTAGCGAGCCATACAGCAACAGAAGATCAATTTATTATTAAGGCAT
>CALNYY010000012.1:0-5489 GCA_942490835.1 uncultured Saprospiraceae bacterium | reverse complement strand
TGTCTTCCATGAGAAGGCAAGTCAAGAGTCTAATTCATAAAATACATTTTTTTAAAGTATTCAATACCCTATATCCCTGCTTCTGATTCCAATTTACAGCGCACTCCAGCGGAAGTGGAAGCCAGGCCCCGAGAATGGGCACTCCAAAAACTGCCCGTCGGAGGGGGTTGGCTTCCACTGGAGCGGGTTTTGAACACACCCTTTGTTTTATTAACCCAGACCGCCACGCTTCCATTCGCACTCTCTATTGAGATTCGCCAAAATCTCGGTGCATGTTAAGATCCGTCGGCAGGAGCTGCAATCTATTCGGCGCACTCGTTATTCATTAGCGGCAGCTAATCGGTGCAAGACAAAGTCCGCAGTCTCCTGGACAGGACGTCTTGGGTTACATACAATCAATTCTTATCTATGCTGCGTCTTGAGCAACACTTTTATAAAATGGGTTATACGACTGATCGCTTACCCATAACCGATGCAACAAAACTGTAAGCTTACGGGCCACAGCTACCGCTGCACGTTTTTTTGCATTTTTACCACCTCTCACAACTATTGAAATTCCAAATTTTCGCAAATCGCTTTCAGGGCCAAAGGGTCCGATAATATATTGGCCACAACCAACCAGCAAAGATCTTAAATAGGGATTCCCCGCTTTACTGATTCTTAATTGTTTGTCACATTTCCCAGACTGGTCTCGTCGTGGGGCTAATCCTAAAAAAGCCCCAACTTGACGGCTTTTGATAAAACGTTGGGGGTCGTCTATTGTCAGAATAAAAGCCAGGGCTGTAACAGGGCCGACTCCTGGTACTTGAAGCAATGATTTTGTTTCCGGATATTTTTGGCACAGCTTATTAATTTGACGATCCAGTTCCTTGACCTGCTGGGTCAGAAGATCAATGGTCAATAATAATGGTGCAAGTGATTCTTCCAATTCCGGAGGTATGTGGTCCGGTGCTCGTTTTGAAAAACTGGGGGTACTGCATTTTGGGATTCGATAACCACAGGTTTTTGTTACGCTCCGGACATGATTGATCAGTCGGACACGGTTTTGTACCAGAGCATCCCTTGCTTTAATAACACCCAAATCAGCATATGCCTGCTTGTCTCGATGCTTTACCGGCCACATTAACCTGGGTTCAACTCTGCAAACCATTGCGAGTATCCTTGCATCTCGTTTGTCAGATTTATCATTACAATCCCAGATTATGCGTAGTTTTCGTGGATTGCCAACATACACTTTGCAACCAATTTCTTTTAACAATCTACTGATCCAAGGTGAATGTGTACCGGCTTCAATGGCAACGGTCGCTTTAGGATATCGAGAGAAAAACTCCACTATGGAAAATTCATTATTGCTGATGGTTCTCATTTCTATTTCATCGCCATCTTTATCCAAAACCACCACCACATGGCTCTGGTCTCCTAAGTCCATCCCAATTGTGATATTCTTTTTCATGGTTGGTTTCCCTTCCTTTTTTTGCAGCTATTTAGCTGCGTATTTAAAAAAGTGTGAGTGTAATTATACCATAATTTTAGGGTAGCAGCCTTCTCATCTTATCTATACGTCCGGGGTTTTTGGAGGGAATTTTTTGATCCTGATTATAGCCAGTAGTCCGGTCCTGGCTCCCATTATTTTTTATATATTTATTAACTGGAATAGGAAAGAATGGCTCCTGACAATGGTTTTGCTTCATATAGTTGAATGCAAAGTTCTATTTTGAAAAACATCGGATACCACATATATGGGTGCTCAAATTTAGTCTTGACTGAGCCCTATGAATACAATGGCTCACCGGCTGCATTTTGATACCAGGCAATATTGCCAAAAGAAGTCAACGTCTTTTGGCTGAAGGCTTTAAACGACAGTAGATAGATTACTCTCTTTTTCAACACCACAATCCTTATCGAAAGTCATTTACTCTTTTTTTCTATTTTCAGGATAGGATCTGCTATAAAATGTCATTTTTTTCCACTTGTATATTTAAATTTGATTTGATGAGAATTTTCGTTTGACTCTGAAAAACCTAAAAGATATAAGGTGAAGTGCATATAAAATCAATCATAATTTTAGGATATCATCATGAAATTTTCTTATTTTTCATCAACGTTGATTATTGCCCTTTTAAGTTTGGTCTTTGCGAGTCAGGGCTTATGCGGTCTTGTTTTAACAGAAGGCGAATCTTATACTTTTGAATTTACGTCATTGCCTTATGATTCGGAGTATACGGAAGATTATTTTATTTATGCCCTGATTCGAGTCTCTTCAACCACACCTAATGCACCCCAATTTTTGTTTTCCATTTATGAAGATGCTTTGGATCAATCGCCAATTAAATCTGGATTAACAAGTGTTGATCCAGATTTTGGCGTACAAAGTATCGGGTATTTTAATAAACCTGAGTTCTCGCCATGGCAAGATTTACAGGGCATATTTTTTATAGAGGTAACAGAAGGCAGCATTGAACTTGAGTCCTTAACGGCAGCCTCAGTGATCGGTAATAGTCTATATAAACAAAATTTCTCAGTCCCGATACCGAGTTCTTTTATATTTGTCATTTCAGGTTTCTTTTTGATCATTTCGGGCAGGTATATGAATAAGAAGGCCAATCAAAAAGTCTAATTTTCAAAAAATAAGGAAGTCAACTCATGAACACCAGTGTTGTGAATCGATTATTGACTTGTTTCATATTTTTTCTATCTGCGACGATATTCATTCAGGATTCATGCGCTATTCCACGTCTTGATTTCCCGCCTCCAAACATTTTCATCTATGCGATTCCCGCTCCAGATTTTGATGAGGAAAGCGGATTGGTGAAAGGAGAAGTGGTCTTGATAAATACTGGGGGAAACCACGTGGGAGCGTTTCCAATTTCAGTTTGGATTGAGGGACTCGAATTACAGACCAAGGTATCCGGATGGGTAAACGACATGTCTGGATACGGATATACCCGAAGTTTTAGCTATCATTTTAACTGCAATTCTGGGATGTTTATACCTGGTAGAGCATATTGGGTAATGGCTGAAATAGACAATGGTATCCCTCTTAGGAGTAGTGGGTTTTTTCAATATTTAACCCCCGCTTACGTGAAACCCAATTTAACCTTTGATTTCAGTAATCAAACATCTAACAGGTATACTTTTGACCCAGTAACCAATGAGATTTCTTTTTTTAATGGAATCATAAATAAGGGAACTCAGGAAACCGGGTCATTTAATGTGAGCTGGTACTTTTCTGAAGATGAAATTATTAACACCAATGATATTGCAATCGGTTCACATACTGTTTCTGAAGGGCTTCCAGCCTCAAGTCAACCACACCCTTTATCGAATATTATTTTTGATTTAGACAATTTATCAGGACTTGAATCTGGAAACTATTATGTCGGGATTATTATTGACTCTGGTAATGATGTAACAGAAGGTTGGGAGGATGACAATACGACTTATTTTTCGGGTGTTTTTCCTTGGGGCGGATCAACAGGCTTAATAAATTTAACATCCAGCGCCCTAGAAAGCGAGCATAGTTGGGATTTTGATATAAGCACTCATGAGCTATACTTAAAAAATACAATTGAGAATACCGGTTCTTCCCAATCCAGCGAATTTAGGATCAGGCGATATTTATATTCTCCATCTGTCGGATACATCCTATTCGATAGCGAAGTTGTAGAAGGCATATTGCCTTCAGGGAAACAAACGCTAAGTAATACAATCGATCTCGATGAACTTAGCGGTCTGCCTAATGGACAATATTCTGTTGTCATGTATATTGATGACCAAGAGGCCGTCGATGAAACAGATGAAACGGACAACTTTGGTTCCTTTATTGAAGGGGCGGCCCCCATGTTTGAATATAATAGCAGTTCAAAAGCAAATTTAGGATTTTACGAAAATTCCGATCAGGGCATTTACAATTCCATGGCATATTATCCTGAAGATCATTTTATTTATTTTCGAAGCGGAATTGGTAATTATGGACAAACAGCCGCTCCACCTTTCAAAGTAGGCTATTATCTTTCTGAAGATATCATCATAAATCCAAATGAAGATTATTTTTTATTTCCTTGGCTTTTCCCAACTGGACTTTTAGAAGGTAGTGCTTCAGGATCTGATATTATTGCAAGGGATTTAGATACTTATGCTCCAGACCTTCCCCCCGGCACTTATTATTTTGGTGTTTATATTGATCCCGAATTTGCGGTGGATGAATTTAATGAATCCCTTGATGATAATAGTGGCTACTTTGGAGATCCCAGTCAAATAATTGAATGGACTGGCCCCTATTGTGATGGAGATTTTGAGCCTGATGGAGATGTAGACGGGCTTGACTTGGAATCTTTTATCTCCGATTACAACTCAGGTATTTATCAAGCTGAACACATCCCAATATTTGTACAAACTTTTGGAAAAAATAACTGCGCCTCTCTTCCTGCGGGCGGCGAGTCTGCTCAACAAAGCCCTCTTCCAGGGACCTCGTTTGCAACAAGTAGCACTCAAATGATAAGCGGAACATCCTCTTCTACTTTAAAACAGACTGATAATTTGGCATCTGTAATAGCAATAAATTCGGTCAAAACTTCTAAAATTAGAAGTGAAACCAATACGAACTGGACTTTGATTGAAGATTACGTCCCCAGCACAAAAACTGTTGAAGCAGATCCCAACGAGGAAGAAAGTGTGCCAGATGAGTTTGTTATTGAAGAAGTAACCTGGGCTTCTTCCAATGGTCAAGAGGGAATTGCAACCGGCGAATGGGAATGGAAAATTGACGAAATTAACCTTGATTTAGGAACCAATCTTATAAAACTATTCGTTACAGATACTGTTGGCAACATTGCCGAAAAAGAAATAGAAATAGTTTTCAATAAAATTTTAATGGAAGATAAAACAAGACTGCCGAAAACATGGACCCGCAGGTTGACTTATAAATTCAATTTTTATGATACGAAACTTGAAAAAATGCCAACAGCAGCAAATGTAACCACTTGGCTATGGCCAGAAAAAATAATTATCACTGATGATTATTTAACCCCTGATAACATGGATAGTGACCGGATCACAACAGAAAAGGATGGATTTCATCTATATCACTGGAGTATGGAATGTGATAATTCAAATAAAAAGATTTTTTATTTAGATCTTCCTTCAGATAAGCTGTAATTTGGATGATCTTTTAAATTAGATAGCGATTGTCTGTTGTGGGACATCCCCACTATCGACACCGATCAATCATGGTATGAGTTCCCACAGGAAAATTTTCAATTGAGCGACACATTCCACAAGAAGTATACTGTGGTCATGATCTGGGCCGCAGCGATCATTTTAACGTGTAAAGCTCGCTTTCTATAATTCTGCCCTGATACTACATCTGGTATAGACCAACTTTTCAGTCTTTAATGTGGAATTCATCTATATGGGACAAGCCATTTTTAAATGAATCAATTCCCCGGTAAATTTTATTTGGAGATAAAAGGAAGGGGATATCCATTCTG
>CALNYY010000011.1:0-7515 GCA_942490835.1 uncultured Saprospiraceae bacterium | reverse complement strand
TTCTTGAGGTTTAATTGTTCATTGACAAAGCGTACCGACGATGGGCCGTTTTCCCAAAGCAATCTTAAAATTTCCAGTTCTGATTCCGTAGGTTTGGGTAGCTGATATTCTGACATGGATATTTGTTTTTTTGAAACCTGTTTTATTGTTAGTTTTAGAGATGCATTTAAAGCTACAACGGTTGCACGAAATATTTCGTAGTGCAAGTTTATACGAAGAAATTCGTAAAAACAAATTTTAGTACGACATTTTTCGTATTTAACTATGTGAACAATTCGTGAGAATTGTCATTTTATTAGAAATTTTTGTCATAACCAATTGACTTAAATGTGTTTAGATTGGGTGTGATAAGTAAATCGAGCCTTTCTGGAAAGTGCAAATTTTCTTGAATGGGTTTTCAAAAAAAAGATTATCATGAAAGAGAATTGGGTGAAAATTTACTCTTCTACGGACTTGATGCAGGTAAAAATTGCAGAAGACATTCTAAAGCAAAATGGCATTGTGAGCCACATTCTTAACCATCCCGATTCTGCAATGCCGATGCTGGGAAATGCAGAATTGTACACCTTGCCTGAAAATGCTGAGAAGGCAACAAAGCTTTTAAAGGAAAACAAAATAGGATAGGGCAGTCAGAATTCCGCTGCAGTTCTGAAATTAGGTAATCGGTGTACCATCGCAGACTTGCTGCACGAAGTTCAGCATAACCTTTTCTTGCCAATAGTGCCTTTGGCCCAAAGTGGTAAAACCGCAATGGCCTCCATATTTAGGAGCGATGAAGTGGAGATGCTCGCTTTCCTTTGCGATAGAGAAAGGATAGCAGGTGTCGCCGAGCATGGGGTCGTCCAATGCATTGATGAGCAGGGTCGGAATGCTAATATTTTTAAGCAACGGTAGACTACTACAATTTTTATAATATCCCATCGCTCCATCAAAACCATGAAGCGGGGCAGTAAAATATTCATCAAAGTCCCATAGGTTTTTTACATGCTTGAGCAATTCTGGGTCAAAAGTTTCTGGAAACTGTTGATGCTTGAGGTGTACCTTTCGCTTAAGGCTTTTCAAGAATCGTTTATCATATACAAAATTGGATGGGTGTATAATACGGAGTGAGCACGAGTGCAGGTCAATTGGTACTGAAATAGCAACCGCACTTCGTATCACCGGATCAATTTTACTGCCTTGTTCACCAAGATATTTGAGGGTCATATTTCCTCCCAGACTGAACCCTATCATGACTATTTCATCATAATTTTTTTTCAATAACTGGATAACGGTATGTGGATCATCAGTGACGCCGCTGTGGTACATACGCCGCTGGAGGTTCATTTCACCAGAGCAACTACGGTGATTGATCAATGCTACATCCCAGCCATTTTTAAGAAAAATATCAGCAGCGCCTTGTGCATATTGTGAAGAACTGCTGCCTTCCAGCCCATGAAGGATAAATGCCACCCGGCCATGTCCAACTCTTATATGATCAATGTCAAGGAAGTCGTCGTCGGGAGTAGTGATGCGTTCCCGAACATATTCAAGCTGTTTGTCTTTCCTAAATAGGGCTGGAAAGATGGTGTTTGCGTGTCCGTTTCGGAAAATGAAACCAGGTTTATAATCGTTTGCGTCCAGTACAGGCATGTGGCTTATTTGATGCTAAATTTTTTTGAAACGCAAAGAAACAAAGGATAAAAGGTTATCGACAGTAGGAGACAGGTAATTTGTTTTGCAGAATGGCTTTTATGGCAATAAATTTGAATTAGTTCTTTTACTCCCATTTAACATGTCCCTCCTTTTTAACCCAAGTTGGACAGAGTTTGAATTTAAGACCACATAGGCATCCTCCTTCTATTCCTCATAAAATTCTTCCAGCTTCACTTAAAATTGTAAACCGGCAATGAAAAATCTTGTATTCTTCACTTTCCTTCTGGTAGCACCTTTTTTGATTTCTTCAACAGGAACTTCTACCCCATCTACTGATTTGGCAGACGAACTGGTTGGCGTGTATACGGGTATGTTCGCAAAAGACGGCAGTCTCGATAAAGCTTATAAAGTTAAGGTGACAAAACTGGATGCCAATACGATTAAGGTGACTCCATTTGTCGCCAATAGCAAATCCTTCAAAGCAACCGTAAAAGAAGATAACCTGAGTGCGCTTCGCATTATCCGGTTAACAGCCATGGATGGAGTCGTTCTCCAAAACGGTATGATGACGCCTATAAACGGAAGGCTCTCATATGGTCTTTCGAAAGGAGAAACAGAACAGCTAGAGGTTTTTTCTGGCCTGAAAAAATAAACGAAACCAAGTTTATTGGAATATTTTTTTGAGCACTGCATCGCGGTAGCTTGCTCCTATTGGTAGCTTTTCTTTTCCAATATGGACCATATTCCCTTCGAGTGTACCTACTTTCTCAATTGCTACAATATAGGATTTGTGGATGCGGATAAATTTGTCAGAAGGGAGGTTTTCTTCCAAGCTTTTCAATGAGTTCAATGAAAGTATTCTGCCGGTTGGCAAATAATAGGCAACATATTCTCGCATGCTCTGAATGTACCTTATGTCAGTCAGTTTAATGCGGTGAATTTTATGCTCTGATTTTACCAGAATATATCCTTTTTGGGATTCCGTCGCATCAACCAGATCGTTTGATTTTGCTGACTTCACCAAGTTCAATTGTTCAATAGCTTTATTGACCGCCTGCACAAAGCGTTCAAAACTAAACGGTTTCAGCAGGTAATCAGTAATGTCAAGAGAATAACCTTCCAATGCATAATCTGGGTAGGCAGTAGTGAAAATGACGAGCGGCTTTTGTTTCATTGACTTGACAAATTCTACACCCGTGAGTCCGGGCATTTGAATGTCTAAAAAGATCAAGTCTATTGGATTTTCCTGCAGCGTTTCGATGGCCTCCATTGGATCTTTGCACTTGCCAACAAGCTCCAAGGATGGTACACGGCCAATATAATTCTCCAATAAAGTGCGGGCTAATTCTTCATCATCAACTATTAAGCAGCGGGTTTTTGTCATGGCTTCATTGTTTCATGGTTGCATTGTTCCAAATAATAAAAGCAATAGAACAATGAAAAATTTACACTTCAATTTCTAATTGGACTTCAAAAGCACCATCTATTGTTTCGATAGTCAGTTTGTGCTTGTTTGGGTACGCCAGTTCCAATTGGCGCTGTACATTCTCCAAACCGATGCCTCCAATTTTATCTTTTGTAAAATCTTCCTGTGGGATACTATTGGATACTTCAAAAACCAATCGATCTTCAGTTGTTTTCAGATTGATTTTAATCCATCCATTTTCAAGATCTTCAACTTGACTGTGTTTAAAAGCATTTTCGATAAACGGCACCAAAAGCATAGGAGCTATTTCAAGATTGGGCTGGCTTTCGTCCAAGCTTACCTCCACATTGAGCCCTTTGCTATCCTTTAGCATGTGCAAGTCGATGAAATGGTTGAGGTAAGCAATCTCTTTGTCAAGGGTCACCGTATTGGCTTTGCAATCATATAGCATGTAGCGGAGCATGCCAGAGAGTTTCAAAAGATTGTCTGAAGTCTTTTCAGATTTGATGACAGATAGTGTATAAATATTATTTAGTGCATTGAAAAGGAAATGCGGGTTGAACTGCGACTTGAGGAATTTCATTTCCGATTCCAGTTTTTCATTTCTGAATTCAGTTGCTTCCTTTGCCTTTTGGTTAGCGTAACTGGCTATTTCAATAAATGCGCTACTGATAAATGCAGTGAGGTAGGGCATTACATAACTTATTGTTCGGAGATAATATCTGATAGAATTGTCGGGCATATGTGGGCGGCGAGGAGGGGCAGAGCGTTTGAAGTATTGCTCCCACGGAGTGGCATCCCATTCATCCAGAAAAGTGATAAAACCAACAAGGAGTAAGCCGGAAGTCACATATAGGGTGAATTTGTTTTTAAAAAACAATGCAGGGACAAGCATGTTGGCGTTTATCCAAATCACAATAATGGTTCCCACAAAAAGTACGATGCTATGGTAGAAATACCGATCGTGAATTTCAGAGTTTGCGCTAGACAATAAGAAAGGAATAGAAATCCACAGCAGCCCCCAAAAAAGGAACTGCAACCAAGTCCGTCTATTTGGAATCAGGTTCATCCTGTAAAGTTGACATTTTCAGATCGCTCTGCCAATAATATTCAACAAATCAAAGGTTGAAGTCTTTTTACCCGAACGCTTTATCAATGAATTTCTCATCTTTGTTGGTGAATTGAGTATTTTCCTACTCTATATTTTTGTTTATTTAATCGTGCCTCTTTTCGCTCTCTTGTTTTACTGCAAAGATTTATAAGTGGCACCAACCTTAAATTTTTCTAATGTTTAAAAGTATGAACCAACTCAAGAGCAGCATCACGCTTGCTGCATTCCTATTGCTGTGCACTTCCCTTGCTGCACAAAAATTTAGTCCCGCTTTGATGGGATATTCGCACAAAAAAACTTCCTACCTCACTTTGGATGGTGGCAAAAAAGTGACAGGTACGATCAAAGACCTGGACTGGAAAAAAGGCTTAATCGAAGAAGTTAAGTTAAAAGATATGCAGGATAAAAAGGTGAAAATCAAACCTGAAGAAATTGACTTTATGTACCTGCCACCAAGTAACATTGCTAAATTAGGTGGAGCTTTCGATTTTTTAGAAAATCCAGATTATTGGCAGAGTGCTGATCTCGACAAAGACATAATTGGGAAAGGGTATGTTTACATGGAGAGGAGCGAGGTGAGGATCAAGAAAAAGACCCGTACACTAATGATGCAATTGATCAACCCTTCTTTCAACAACAAGATTAAAGTGTACGATGATCCATTAGCTAAAGAAAGCATTGGTTTAGGTGTTGCTGGAGTGAATATGGTAGGTGGCGACGAAAAGTCTTATTTTGTAAAAAAGGCGGGTGATAAAGTTGCTCACAAGATTGAAAGAAAAAACTACGATGAAGAATTCAAAATGCTTTTTGGAGATTGTAAGCCGATGATGAAGAAGTATGGCAAGGCTCCAAAATGGACTGATTTCGAAACCCATGTTTGGGAATATACCATGGAATGTAAGTAATCCATTTCGACAATATAAGAACGGGCGCAACATAATCGTTGTGCCCGTTTTTTATATTGTCAGAAGCCCGTGCATTTTTTTTTGGTGAACGACCCAAATTTTCACAAATTACTCAAATTTCACTTTATATAAATTAGTGCAATTTGAGAAAATCAGTGTCCGAAAATCACGCTGACTGTTGCTTGATTTAATACCTTAAAAATCTTTCCGCATCGACACTTGCTTGATTCGCCAAACAGGCAATGCTACCCAAGCAATCAAAATCAAAAAAGAGGAAATCATACCTGTAGAACTGCCCAGAAATTTCTGAAACACTGCTCCGGTGTAGCCCATCAAAGCTGAAATATCTAATTTCAACAAAATCAAAATTCTGGAAAGGTCGATTGGGTTGAACATGGAAACTCCCATGGCAAACCCTTCAATCGGATAGTCGCTGAAAAGTGCCAATAACAATAAGAAAATGCCATCATAGATAACGGCCAAAAACAACCAAACGAGTATCCCCAGTCCAAAACCTTTTATGCGGTTTTCATTTTTCAGGGCAATGAAAAAAGCAATGGCCGAAAAAATAAAAGAAAGGAAAACGCCCACCAATAGCACAGTAGAGAAGTTCCAGATTTCAGCGGAGCCGAAAATACCGTAAAGAATAAATGGCACCCCAACACCTATGAGTAAACTCGCAGAAAGAGAAATTGCCACCCCTAAGTATTGCCCAATGAAAATATTGGTTCGTTTGATCGGCTGCGCCAAAAGCAGCTCCGTGAATTCACGGGAGTTGTAATAATACATAATGCCAAACATGGTAGCGATCAGCGGCACTAATACCAAAATTACATTCATCAGGCTAATTGTGACTTTCGAAAGGTCACTGCTCAACCATAGCAGGGCCAGCGTAAACAAAAAGTAGAATGCGCAATAGATATAAGTCCAGTGGCTGCGCATCAAGTCGAAGAAGCTATATTTTAGTATTTTAAACATGACTTTTAAATTTAGGTGTCAGGATTCAGGTTTCAGGAATGTTAAATTGAAATCTAATTTCCATTAGCCTGCATCGAGGCAGATGGTTTGGAAGAGGGCTCAAGGTCCTTTACAGCGCTGGCTTTCCCATTTTGCTGAACCATCATAGCGGCAATGGCCTTTTCCACGGAGTTTTCGTGGTATTGCTTTTTGAGTGCCTGGGTGCTGCCCTTGAAGTGGATTTTTCCCTCCAGGATAAACATGATTTCATCTGCCATTTGCTCTACGAAACTCATGATATGGGTCGTTATAAGAATCGTTTTTCCATGCTGCTTTTCTCTTTCGATCAAATCTTTCAAGTGCAGTAGCGCAACAGGATCAAGTCCGGAAGTGGGCTCATCAAGTATAAGCACAGGGTTGTCATACATAAAGGTCAGCACCAAATTGATCTTTTGGCGAGTACCGCCTGAAAGATGTCCCAGCCGTTTGTCGAGGTGCGGTTCGAGATCGAACATTTGGATCAATTCTGCCTCATTGGATTTGCTGGTACGCATATCTTTCACCATAGCAATCAATTCACGCCCGGTCAGGTTTTCTGGAAAGCGGGCTATCTGTGGTAGGTAGCTAATGTTTTCCCGATAGGCCCATTTGCCTTCTATGCTTTCTCCATCCATGCAGATACAGCCTTTGTCAGGAATCACCATGCCAAGTACACATTTTATCAGGGTCGTTTTTCCAGAGCCATTTGGACCGAGCACGGCAGTGATACCGGGTTTGTCGAAGTTGAGCTCAATGCCTTTCAGTACCTGATTTTTACCAAATGCTTTGCGAAGATTTTGAATAGTAATCATTTCAATGTGATTTTAGAGTCAGTGTCTTTGAGAGGTTATCAAATTGCTTCATGGCGGGCTCATTGTCTATCACGTTTTCGGGGGTGAAAATGGGGCTGACTTTTTCTGAAAAATTGATGATGTCAACAAATAAACTACGTAAAAGCACCATGGCTTCTGGAGTCTCATTCACCACATAATTGAACAGTTTTACTGGTCGGTATGGCACATCGCCAATACCATTGCGGTCAAGGTCGTAACCGCTGTAATCGCTCCAGTAATTACCGTTGAAAACGTTGTTGTTGGTGCCTCCTTTCAGTGAAAGCTCAAAGGTGTTGGATAGGAAATTGTTGCGACTCACGACATTGTCGAGGCAGCCACCAGAAATCTTGATAGCCCAACCATTTCGGATAAAATCGTTTTGCACATAATTGATGCGGGTTGAACCCTCTACTAAAATTCCAATAGTGTTTTCCCGAAAAATATTGTTCTTAATATCTGCGTCATAAATCTCCTTGAGCAGCATGCCATACGATGCCTTGCCCCAGTTGAATTCGAACACATTGTCCCACATGTTTATTTTTTTGGAAAACATAACAGCCACGCCAGCTCCGTTTCTGCGAAAGGTATTTTGAAAATATTCGTCCTCAT
>CALNYY010000010.1:0-9803 GCA_942490835.1 uncultured Saprospiraceae bacterium | reverse complement strand
CAGGAGGTCCAGTTCTTCTGAAGATGTCCCCCACATTTCCATACACAATGACAGTAAAAAACGTGGAATAATCTTAAAGAAATTATTGAAAAAATGAAACGCAGTCGGATCTTAGAATCCGATTCTGGTTATCTGAAAGTAGAATTTAAAAGCAAGTTCTTTAAGTTTAAAGATTATGCAGAATTTGCAATGGATATTGAGAACAACCTCATTCACTGCAGAAGTTATTCCAAGGTTGGTTACTACGACTTTGGAGTCAATCGCAAAAGAATTGAATCCCTACGTGACTTACTACGCCAAGAATTTCAAACTCAAACACCAGGGAATGAACCATGAAAACATTTCAATTTGTGCAGAGTCAAAAATTGAAAATCAACTTAGTAGAAGCTTGGTCCTTTTTCTCGAGCCCCAAAAATTTACAGAAGATCACTCCAACTCACTTAAATTTCAAAATCTTATCCGATGTGGATAAAGACATCTTTAACGGACAAATTATAGAATACACAGCTTCACCTTTGTTAGGTATTCCTATAAAGTGGGTCTCCCAAATTTCAGATGTCATTAATGAAAAACAGTTTGTCGACTTGCAAACAAAAGGCCCTTATAAATATTGGCGTCACCTGCACACCTTTACCGAAATAAATGGGGGAGTTCAAGTGGATGATCAAATAGAATACTCACTATCCCCTGAAGTTTTAAGCCCGTTGCTGAATCGAATATTAGTACAACGAAAATTAAACAGTATTTTTGATTATAGGAGAAAAGTACTACAACACAATTTTGGTGAAATTTAAATGAAAGTATCCCTATTTTGGTTTCGCAGAGATCTGCGATTAGAAGACAATACAGCCTTGTTTGAAGCATTGAAATCTTCATCGGAATCCTCACCTGTATTGCCCATATTTATATTTGACAATAACATACTGGATAAATTAGAGGTGGTCGATTCTAGGGTTCAATTTATTCACCAACAGATACTTAAGTTGAATTCTCAATTAAAAAAATTTGAGTCTTCTATTAAAGTACTCCAAGGGGATCCATTAACTATTTGGAAACAACTCATCAAAGAATACAGGGTGGATTCCGTTTATATCAACCGTGATTACGAACCCTATGGAATCAAAAGAGACCAAAAAATTCAAACGCTACTTGCCAGTTCAGGGATAGAATTAAAATTGTTTAAAGATCAGGTGGTATTTGAAAGGATGGATGTTCTTAAGCAGGATGGAACTCCCTATACCGTATTTACGCCTTATAAAAATAAATGGTTAGAAAAATTTAAATGGCAGGGTGGCGATCCAGTGACTAAACTCAAAGCCAAAAGTATCAACTTCTATAAGGAAACTTTTAAATGCCCCAGTCTTAAACAAATTGGTTTTACCCAAACAGATATAACATGCAAAAACTTTGATCTTTCTGTGGTAACGGGATATGAAAAAAATAGGGAAACTCCCTCTTTAGATGCCACGAGTTACCTTGGTGTACATTTGAGATTTGGCACTGTTAGCATTCGAAAAGTTATTGAACTCCTTAAAGGCTCCCACGATGTTTTTTTAAGTGAATTGATTTGGAGAGAATTCTTTATGCAAATTCTCTATCACTTCCCCCATGTTGTATATCAGAATTTCAAACCAAAGTACAATGCTATCCACTGGAGAAACAATAAAAACGAATTTAAACTTTGGAGCCAGGGTAAAACAGGATACCCCTTTAGTTGATGCAGGGATGCGACAATTAAATACAACGGGATACATGCACAATAGAGTGCGAATGATCACAGCTGGTTTTCTTTGCAAGCATTTGTTAATAGATTGGAAATGGGGTGAAGCCTATTTTGCTCAAAAGCTTTTGGATTATGAACTTTCTTCCAATAATGGGAATTGGCAATGGTCTGCGGGAACGGGTTGTGATGCCGCTCCCTATTTTAGGATATTTAATCCAATCACCCAACAAAAGAAGTTTGACCCTCATTTTATTTACATCAAAAAATGGATACCAGAATTTTCTGAGAACAAATATTTACCGCCAATTGTAGATCACAAACATGCCAGAGAGAGGGCGCTTATTACCTATAAAGAATCTTTGCTTCTGCTTCAGATGTAGTTTAATTCAGCAAGAATTTGCGGTTTGTACTATTAAGTCGGGCATCATCGCCGATGCACCCAAGTGGGGACTCAAAGTTATTACAACATCAGGATATTTGATTCTTAATTTATCCACTATCTGTGGAATATCTGTGACCACATGCACCCCAGAGTTTAAAAAGTACGGGAAAACCAATATTGAGTTTGCACCATTAACTACACATTTAGCCACGCCTCTTTCAATTGTATCTTCCGAAATTTCGAGAAAAGCGGCTGTTACGAACCCATATTCTTTTTTCAACTCAACCATTCTCGCCAATTCACGAACTTCTTCATTGGCAGTTTCACGTCGACTGCCGTGGGCTATTATTAATAATGCTTTCAAATAGGGCTCCTGTTTGAAGTGTACTCAGTTACCCTGTACTACGTTGTAAAATCTGGAAAAGTTGGAGAAAGTTTGGATATGTTTATTTTTTACTCTTTAAACAAACTACCCGTTACGTCATACAAATCGACGCCCCCACTTTCATTTTTATATGGCATCATCATTTTATATCCACTCCAAAAATGTTCTCATTGAGCGGAGTCCTGAAGGGAGAATTATGTATCGATGTTATTCTTGGAAACAAATACGCTAGCATATAACTCGCAGATGAATCATTAATGGCTTCCATTGTGGGAGATATGTTGTTCCCCCCAAAACTGTGCCCCCCATTTTCAACTGTCAACAACTGCACGTCTGCCCCTATTTCTTGGGCGACTTCCATCATGTACAGTGAATTACTTATAGGCAAAGTTTGGTCATTATCTCCATGTAATAATAGTATAGGGGGACTTGAAGAGGTCAGGTGTTCTGTTGGGCTGAGTAATTTTGCCAATTCAGGTTCTTCTTCTACGGTGCCAACAATAATTCGAGCCATTGTTGCTGGGGTTTCGAGAATGGAACCCGCAATCACATCGGGGTTGAGCAGGGTGGTGGCGGGATAATAAGAAGCCACCGCACTAAACTCAGGTGAAAATGTCGATAAGTCTGGATCTCCCTGAAAGTCATCATTGGCTCCCAGTGCCGTCAATAAACTGAGATGTCCACCAGCGGATCCCCCCCAGACTGCATAGCGTTCAGTATTAAGGCCGTATTGATTGGCATTTTTTATGAGATAGCGGGCGGCATCTTTACAATCCACTACCGATTCGAAGGCGGCTGATATTCCGGATCGGGATCGTCGATACTCCACACTGGCCACCACCACCCCACTATCGAGCAGGGTTCTCAGTGTACCCAAAAAGGGAGCTTTAAAAATGACCCACTTATTGCCACCGGCCCATCCACCGCCATGTACAAAGAGTGTCCATGGAGCATTGGGTTTTCTTTTGGATTCCTCCGGAAAAAAGAGAACCATATCAATAACAAAATTATCGCCCTCAACATTTTTAAAGACCACATCTCTTTCGTGGGAAAAGGTGGCTAGAACTTCTAATTCCGCATCGGTCTGACCTTGCAGAAGGGAAATACAAACCAGGAATAAAAGGCAGACAATCTTATTCATCACAATCCTCAAGCAAAAAACCTCATCTTAAAAATTTAAAGTATTCAAATTTCTTACCCACTTGAACTTGAATGATATACATTCCGGGGTTCACGTCACTTGCATCCCAGATAAATTGATTTGAAGTCTCTTTAACTTCTTCCAACAGCACTCCATTGGTTTTGCGGATGGACACAGACAAGTTGCCTGCCACATTTGTACCGTCAAAAACCACTTGTCTGTCTTCAATATTAAACTTTAGTTTTAAACCTTTTATTTTTGATTTTTCAGCGACAACGCCAACAGTTTGGCAGGCGCCGACTATAGAGGAATCCGCTTCGGGATTGTATTCCACATAGTTCGAATCTGTACATCCACCGAGTTTTAAGGGAGTGATCCATTTTTGTAAAGTAACGGTGGGCAAATTAGCGGGGGATGGATCGGCATCGGTGTCCAGTTCTGTGCGCAATCGGGCCAACTCTGCTTTTAGGGCTGTAACAATGGAATCATTTTCTGGAATATAATACTGGTTGATCAATTCATTGGGGTCTTTTTTAGATCGTAAAATTCCCATTCATCTACATCGTGAAAATAGATCAGTTTATAACGCCCCGTACTCACGCCATAATGTCTATAAACATCGTGTGTCGCTGGAGGGCCTTGAAAATACTGGTAGTAAAAACTCTTGCGCCAATTGGCTGGGGTGTTGCCCTGCAAGACAGGCACCAGACTTTTTCCCTGCATGTCTGAGGGGATGGTTATTCCTGCAATTTCCAGAAACGTCTCGGGGAAATCCACATTTGAAACTATATCATCCTCGTTGACACTTCCCGGTTCAACCACACCTGGCCATCGCACAATAAGCGGAGCCTTCATGGACTCTTCGTACATAAAGCGCTTGTCAAACCACCCGTGCTCTCCCATAAAAAAACCTTGATCTGAAGAGTAGACCACGACCGTATTTTCTGCCAATCCGTTTGTCTCTAAATATTGCATCACGCGTCCGATGTTCCTATCCATTCCCGCTGCAGTAGCGAGGTAGTTTTCGAGATACTGACGGTATTTCCACATAAACTGGGCTTCGTCTTCTTTGTTGCTCCAAGTGTAGCCCAAATTTTGATACTCTGTTTGTACCCCGTCGTAATACGCATCCCAGGTGGCGCGTTGTGAGGTGTTTAAATCCCCCAACCCCTCAGGGTCGGCGAGTTTTACATCTCGTTCAACCATTGTATATCGAATAGACATATCCTGATTATGCGCTGCCGATCCTCGATAGGAGAAATCGTCTCTGAGATTGGGTGCCTCGGGAAATGTAACATTATCAAACATATCGTAATCTCCAGGCCTGGGGCCCAACCTCGATGTGTGGCTTTAAATTGCATCATGAGCATAAAGGGTTTGTTTTTGTCGCGATCATCTGTGAGCCAGCCCATGGCCAAGTCGGCCACAACATCTGAATTGTACCCGTTTTCATTTCTTGTCCCAGTCCGACCCGTTGCATTTCCTTTTATCATGTAAGGATTGTAATACTCTCCCTGCCCTTCCATCACATCAAAGTAATCGAACCCTTGTGGGTCAGTGCCCAAATGCCATTTTCCGATAATAGCAGTTTGATACCCATTTTGTCGCATAATTTTGGGAAAGGTCTGCTGATTGCCATCAAAGGTATTGTTGTTCCCTCTAAACCCATTCTTATGACTGTACTTTCCCGTTTGAATCACAGCACGAGCCGGACCGCAAAGGGCATTGGTTACATAACATCTGTCAAAACGCACACCTTCTTCTGCCAACTTGTCTATATTGGGTGTCACAGCAACATCTTTGAGCCACGATTCATAGGCCGATATTGCCTGCCAGGTGTGATCGTCACTAAAGATAAAGACGATGTTGGGCTGAGCCTGTGTAGAAATGTTAGAACTGGTCAAAACCAATGTTGATGCTATTAGAAACTGCTTCATCCAATCCATACTTTTCCTTTATTTTTCTCGGTTTAATACCTACAGAAACTTTTACTGCCTGTCATTTAACCTTCACACCACACTACTTTTAACTAAAAGTAGAAGAAATTCCATTTTTTGCATAGAAAATTGAAAATTTACGTAGAGTATTCCTCCACGGATTAAATTAAAATGTGTTTTTAAATGAGATTTACCCACGTCCTACGGACATTTTCCCTAAACAGTATTTTTCTGTTTCGCCTTCGCTAATTCTAATTAGACTAAGACTATCAATTATTCAAGGTAAACTTCTGCTTCCTATCTGTACAACTTTAATTCTATACGGTTACTTACCAACTATCCTTATACTTATATATCTTTTTTTGTCTGTCTTTTTTTGTCTGTCTTTTTTTGTCTGTCTTTTTTTGTGTGTCTTTTTTTGTCTGTCTTTTTTGTATTCAAACTCATTTTTTGAAATATCTTTATAGAGGGGTGGAAAATTGAATCAATTCAGAAGGGGATTTATGAAAATCTTAACTACCTCACTTTCAGTATTAATATCCACAATCTGCATTTCCTTAGTCAGTGGTGCTCCTTTAGATATAAAAGGAAATTTAACCCCACAATCAGGGACAGGGACTTTGGGCAGTTGCATTATTGAGATCTCGAGCGTGTCGATTGCAGATACCATAAGTGGTGGAGGTGCGTTTCAATTGACAGGCAATGTATCTGTTCAGTATGCCATACGGAACGACGGGTTTAAATTTATAAATGGGTCACTCCATTTTCTTTGTCTAATAAAACAACAATTCAATACACACTATACAATCTCCAGGGAAAACAACTTCTGCAAAGCAAAAAAGAATCTTGGCCATCTGGTACATACAGTATCAATCCCTTGTCCCAATTCTCTCATACAACTTCCAGTTTTCCCGCAGGAGTCTATTCTCTTCAATTAACAATGGGAAATGAGAAAAAAGTGTTTCAGTTTTCGTATTCAGGTTATTCGAATACCATAAAACTCGTAAAATATTCTGGTGACCATGGTAAATCGAATTTCAAAAAATCTTCTGCAGCTAGAGCGGCTATAGATACACTGGCCATTTTCTGCAAAGGCTACAATCCTCAAAAAATAGTAATTGAAAATTACGTACAAGATTTGGGAAACATCGAAATTAAAAAAACAAATATTGTGCATATTATGGTTGACGAACTTGGATATTACGAAATGTCGAATATGGGACATCCCGAATTAAAAACTCCGACACGTAGATGTTATGGCGGCGGAGGGAATAAAGTTTACTCAGGGCTTGGCAGGCTCTTCTGTCTGCGGACCCACTCGATGTGTGTTGATGACAGGCTTGCACACAGGGCACAGCAGCTTTATCACCAATGGCGGTGGAGAACCCATTAAAGATGAAGACGAAACCATTGCAGAAGTCTTAAAATCACAGGGGTATGCCACAGGTGGTTTTGGAAAATGGGGCATGGGCACTCCAACATCAGCTGGAGCGCCAGAGAAACAAGGGTTTGACACTTTTTATGGTTATTATCACCAAGTACATGCACACACCTATTTCCCCAGTTATTTAATCAGGAATGGAGTGCAAGAGACACTGCCAGGAAACACCAGAGTGGGGTCTGAACCCGGCAACGCCTATGGCAACTATTATTCCGGCGGAACTTTCGCTCAAGACACCATTTTTGCTGAGGCCAAAAAGTTTTTGACAGCCAACAAAGACAAGCCCTTTTTCCTCTACCTTCCCTGGACACCTCCACACGGGTTTTGGGGCATTCCCGATGACAACCTCTTTTGGCAAAAGTACGAGAGCAAACCCTGGAATGCGGGACAGAGCCTGCCCACCGATGCCCGCGTGTATGCAGCCCTAGTGGAAATGATTGATGCACAAGTGGGAGAAATTTTACAGATGTTAAAAGAGTATGGCATTGATGACAATACCTTGGTTGTGTTTACGGGTGATAATGGTGGACAAGATTATTTCCACACCGACTTGGTCACCAACATTCGCACCTGGGACAGAGGTTTTTTCGGACCCAATGTCGATCCACTGGGCAGCGGCAACAATTTCCGAGGCGAAAAACGTGAGTTTTACGAAGGGGGTTTGAGAGTCCCCATTGTCATGCGTTGGCCGGGCGTTATTTCCAAAAATACTGTGAGCGACTTACTCTGGCACTTCACCGATTTTTTAACCACCTATGCAGACATTTCTGGAGCGACTCAAACCAAATCACATGATGGCATCTCTATTTACCCCACCCTTGCTGGAACAAAGGTGGCTGGATCAATACAAACCCAACATCCCTATCTTTATTGGAAGTGGCCCACTGGCTGGCAAGCTGTACGCATGGACAACTGGAAGCTGCATCTCTTGGCGAATGGCAATGTGGAGCTGTACGACTTGAGCGTGGATATAACCGAAAGCAATAATATCGCCAGTCAAAACACCAACATTGTCAATCAAATGACAGCATTTGCAACCGAAGCCAATACGAATTGATTGTAATGAAGTCATTCCCGTTTAAGTGGGAATGACCATTTGGTTTTGATACAAAAATCAATTTACCAAAGGAGACTCTGATTAAGTAAAAAACATGGCTTTAGAGCAAAGTACGCTGAGAACGCAACCGAAACATGAGTGGTTGCAGAAGACCGCAAAGCGGACGACGCCCCAAACCGGAGATTACTCAATTTAAATGAGTCAGCCAAAGGCTAATTAAGTTCGAAGATGATGCAGTATAAAGACATGAGGGACTTAATCAGAGGCACCTTATATTTTAACCCATCGTTTATTGATAGTAATATTCTTTGAATTCACTTTAATTACATACACTCCAAATGGAATCAATTCGGCCAGGTCATAAACCTTTATCCCTTTTCCATTTACTTTTTTAACCAAGTCGCCCTTAAGGTTAAACACTTCTATGCTATGAGGCTGGTCTTGATCAAAATGAAGTTTATTTCCAGAAAAGCGAATGTTTTTATTCAAATTAGGAAGGCCGACACCTGTGGTGACAATACAATCATCGGGATTGTTTACTGTGGCTTCGGAATTGTAGTTGGGATTCCCCACTTCCATACATCCCCAGACATCAATCACATCGGCACGAGCATAGTTGTAATAGACCGCCCCATTGGCCGCACCCGAAGCATTGTAAAACCAGGTCTGAATAAAGACAGGTCCTTTGGGTAAATTTTCCACAGTAAATTCAATGCCGTCTGAAGCATTATTCGCTCTGTCTGCCCTTTCATCATAATAGGTTGTGTTGCCATTCCAGATTCTCAGCCTGGCACTGGAAACATCAATAGCCTGAGGCGTGTCCGGATCCACTATACACATCTCCAGTGGGAGCCGTGATGAGAGAAGAGCGATCTTCAATTTCTTTCGGCCAGCGGCGCAAGTCAAAATGATAGGTTCCTTGCTTGGCAAATTCTGCAGCAATAAACCCACTGCCCGTCTTTCCCTCGGCCACAATGGCGTGATTCCAAATATACACTCCATGAAAATCATGGCTGTTTAATTGGGTTTCTTCTTCTGCTGGATGCCCAATAATAATGCGGGTGTATTCATCAGAGCGCTCAGTGACTTCATCCCAATAATCTTCATAGGCTTGTTTCATCTCACTGACCATTGCATTGTGGGCTGAATTTCCAATGATGTCATTGGACTCCACTTCATCTACGAGAACATCGTAGAGATACCAATCGGCTCCAGATCCATTTCGACACAAACGAAATTTATTGGTGATGGAGTTTCCATTCCATTCATCTCTTTTGACACAAAACTTTGTTGTATTTCTCCACATTTTCAGTCCTCATGTTCGTCAAAATAACTTCGCGGTCTTTGTAATCCGCTCCGGGGTCGCTGCTCACATCTTCATCCAAAAAGTTTTTAAAACTATGACCGTGCATTTGTAAATTAGCCGGTCGATTGGGGACATCTTCAAAACCCAGTACATCCATAAAAGTCGGCAACCAATCGATGTGCGCTGTCAATGGATCCACATCTCTTCCATCATTGGCCCCTAGTCCTCCAACACCTCCGGCTGGCCAACGGACAAAGCAGGGCACTCGTGTGCCCCCATCAAACTCCGATCCTTTTCCTCCCCGATACAAAAGACTCCCTCCATTGCCTCCATTGTCAGTAGTAAAGACAAGAATAGTGTTTTCTGCCAAACCTTTTCATTCAAAAAAGCCAACAAGCGTCCCATATTTTTATCGATATTTTCCAATACTT
>CALNYY010000009.1:0-7682 GCA_942490835.1 uncultured Saprospiraceae bacterium | reverse complement strand
TAGCTTACAAAAGGGATGCAGCAATAAAATAATCAACATGGATATGTTGAATCTCGTATACTTAACCAGTCGAAATAATATTATTTGGTTTACAAGTTATGATAAATATATACCCACTTTTGCCATGCAAGTTGTATTAATGTCAAATGTTGGCAAATTTAAAGACATATTTGTTGTTTACTGTGTGTGTGTTTATATTTTCTGGCCTATGGAATTCATGCAAGAAATTTGGGTATGCTTTGTATGTGAGAATACTATTGCAGATAAAGTTTAATACAGTTGAGTGAATTCAGGCAATATTTATTGGGAAGGAGTGTAAGAATACAAAGTTTTACCTGAGAATTTGATAGTGACCAAATTTAGCTAAAAAGAATTAATTTCCAAATAATTCTGCGAAGACAAGAGTTTGCTGAGGCATGTAGTATTATCAATTTTAATAAGAATAATCAGTACAGTACCTGGCACATCTTCAGAAAGTTATGGTGTGACAGAGCTTCAAACTGATTTGGGTGCAGGCCATTTGAATGTCCGAAGGTGGTAACAAGGGCGACATACGTATCGAGGTGACGACAGTTTGAGGAAGTCCACAAAAGGAATATGTGAATGAAAGAATATATATATCAAGGTTTTATACCCCCCCCCCCCCCCCCCCCCCCCCCCCCCCCCCCCCCCCCCCCCCCCCCTCAAATTACATATCGGCGGGGCATTCGCAGGGGAGCTTCTGGAATGGGTGGTTATAGGTTTGGCCCCGAGAATCTGCAGGCATATGAAAGCCTCTCAGACAAGTTCCCACTTATACACATATCTGGAAGGACATTGCTTTTGCCAGATTGGCACCTGCAATAATTCCTGCATCCATGTTGCAGCATTGCTTGGTATCAATTTTTGGGAATAAGAAGTCACCAAATATTCAATGTTCTGCTGTGCTAGGATTTCTCGATTCATTTGCGTGGAAGTTATAGTGCCACCAAATGGCCCCACATCTGTTACAGTGTTTGTAAGTCGTCCGCTGTGTTTATGTCTGTTAATAGTATTTACCGCATCGGGTGAAAACGGTCATGTCATTCCATTGCTGTTTACCACAAGCAACGAAGGCGCCTGCCGGAATAACGACATGAACGAGTGACTCCCATTGTCTCGTTTTCTGTGTCCAAAGATCCATTCTTTTTCTTCATCTTGAGAACACCACATATGTGACTAGGTCTTTCATAGCTCATTTTTGGCTTGAGGGGCTTCAACTCAGGAGCATATCGACTTCATCGGTTTGAACAGCATCTTCAGGTGCTCTACCTTGATTTTTCACATGTCGCATTTCGAGGCGTCTCCACCGACAGTACAGTACTGAAATAGAATGTACTGTCTTCACCTCGCTCTAAATCATTTTTCGACAGTGCCCAACAGCTTGAAAGCTGCTGCTAGATCAATGGTAGGATTTAATTTCTTCATCATCAACCCGTTTAGTGATGATGAAGAAATTAAATCCTACCTGCTTGATCTAACAACAGCTTCAAAACTGTTGGAAGCCGCTGTCGAGAAAGGTGATTTAGGGACGGGTGAGGCTGAGTACATTCTATTTCAATTGCACTATATCGGTAGAGGCACTTATCAAAATACGACTATAGCTAAACAATGGCTTGAAAAATCAAAGGCAAAACACTGGCCCGAAGCTCAAACGCCTGAAGATGCTGTTCAATCGATGGAAAATAAATTTGCCGATTTCCTCAAGATGAAGAAAAAGGAATGGATCTTTGGTTTGAGGTTTGGGAAACACAAAGGGGACAATAGATATGGGGTCACTCAACGTTCATGTCACTTATTCCAGCGGCAAGGGCAAGAAAAACGCTCGTGCGGTTGGTGAAAACAGCAATGGGATGACACAAACCGTTTTCACCGATAAAAACGGTCATGCCTGTGTATCTTGGACCTCAAATACGGGACGACTTACAAACCTGTATGTGGATGGTAAGAAATATAAGGGGCCATTTCAGTCTGGTGGCACCTATAGCTTCCACGCAAAATGAGTTTGTACGATGAATCGAGAAATCCCTAATTCTGCTCTTGCTCAAATTATATGAACACAGAACATTGAAGATGTTGGTGACTTCTTAATTTCCCAAAAATTGTTATCAAACAATGCTTTGGCAAACATGGACGATTTAGCTGAAATTATTGCAGGTGCCTACAATCTCTGGCAAAGCCCTGACTTTGTGAATCCTTCAGATATGTGCCTATGGGATATACTTGCAAAGGAACTTTATCTGAAAGGCTTCCTGAGTGAAAAGGGACAGCAACTGTATCAAACCAGCCCTGCAGGTGGACCGAACAAGAATGAGTTCTCAGGGATTGATTGGGCAAACCTATAACCGCCCATTCATAATATCATTCACCGATACCCACTTGACACCCTTGGCTCCTTTAAGCTCCCATTTACAGTCCTTACATCTCAGATACCCCGCCGATTGTAGAATGCCGCTTGGTTGAGGGTAGAGATTATAAAGCCGCCAGTATGTACCTGATTTTTCATTCACATACTTGCCTTTGCCGAACATTCCCTTTTTGTGGACTTCCTCAAACATCGTCACCTTACCGATCTCGGCAATGATGTTGTCGCCCTTAACCTTATGCCCGCCACAGTTCGGACATTCAAAATGTTCAAACACCTGATGCACCCGATCTTTTAAATCGGATTTGGAAGCAAAATCATTATCTGTAACTTCCGCCTGATGCCCATATAACTCGGCTGATTTTTGGTCTTTGAAGGTAATGCTTACTGATCGGAACATATTACTGATTATTTCTTATTAAAATTGATAATACTTTGCAGCGTTGCCTCAGCAAACTCTTTGTCTTCGCAAGAATTATTTGAAGTGAATTCTTTAGCTAAATTTTCAAAGTCACTATCAAAGGCTTTCTCAGGCAAAACAGCATTCTTATACTTCTCCTTCCCAATCTTTTTCGTAATTTTTCTGACCGCTTTTAAACCAGATTCACTCAACGAAATTGGATAGTTACAAACTTTATCTGCAATGAGTATTCTCACATACCGTTTAAACTGGACTTCGTTCAGCATACCCAAATTTCTTGCATGGGCTTCTCCGATAGGCCAAATCACGCCAATCATAAACACACACACGGTAAATTTTAACAAAATGCTCATCTTTAGAATTCCCACTTAATTACTATTGCCTGACGTTAATACAACTTTACGCTAACTGCAACATGCCCAGATGAAAAGTGGGTATGTAATTTTATCTCTTTTTAAAAAACGGGCTCTCTCTCCTCCATAAACCAAATAATAATTATTTCATTTAATTGGTTAAGTATGCAATCATGCAACCCAAGGGGCACAAACAGGGGATTCAACATATCATGAGATTGATTTGTTATTTTATTGCTGCATCCGCAATAATGATAAGTTCGTTTGTAAATAATACTAATGCAGCGACTTTAATCGACGTTACAAAAACAGAATTGAAGTTGGAGGGACTTGCAAATGATATATTTAGCAACCCTCGTTTTGAGAACTGGTTTCCAAAAGTAGCAGTGATGCCACTTACACAAAAAGATGTCTCTAGGCAAATTAGTAACTTACCTTCTTTCAACAGAGCACTTGAGCGTTCAGTCATGCATGGTGGGCGTTTAAGTGGTAATCGTTTTTTTGCAAGGGCATCTTTGCCACAGGCGACTCGTGAAATTCTGTCAGGAAGTTACGGAAATGAGCGTCATCTTTATAAGGCACTAAAAAGAGAATCGAATATAGAATTACTTGTTATTCCAGAAGTTTCAGTACAACCAAATGGGTTAGCCGTCGCTTTAAAAGCTGTTTATGTCTACAACGCTGAAATGGTTGCCGTAACACGTTCTGTAAACCTAGATACAGGTCAAAATACAACACGCTTACAAACTGGAATGATGCAACCCATTTCCCAAGGGCCGTCTACATATAAATTGCAAAAATGGTTGAAATCAGACTGTAGAACCATCCGTTCAATGGCAAGTTTTGCAATCTCCAGTCGTTGTGCGTTCACAGTTCAAGATGTTGAAACTTTCAGTAAAAATGGTGTTTCTGGGGTTGTTGGTCGCGTTTACAGCAAAGGCATGTTTTATGACATCTACTTTACAGTCGTTTACGCAACAAAAGGTAACCGTCGAGTTTTAGCGACTGTCGAAAATGGTGAGTTTGCAGGCGTTAGCAAAGTTGCTCAAAGGGCCTGGGAAGAAATTGCACAAGAGTTACAAAACTAATCATTCAAGGGTGTGTTATGCAGATAAAAATTTTTCTAGCCTTAGCTATTATTTTTTCCACGTTTTCAGTTGAAAGTAAAGCTCAGGGAGCTTCCGAACAGCAATGGAAAAAGTTACTTTGGGAAACAACTCTATCCACAAAAGAAAAAATGGCTTTGGATAAGTTCTACGATCAATTACCACAAGATTCACGAAACGAAATGTATAAAACGTTTCAACGAGATATTCGAGCTCAAAATGATATTGTAAAAGAAGGGTTTAGAAAACTTCTAAGGGGCGATTTCTCAAATTGAGTTAAAGATAACATAAATTAAAATGGAGACTAATTAAATGGATGAAGAACAAATTACAAAAGAAATGATCGCAGAATATAAAAAAGATAAAGACGAAAAATTTAAAGACAAATTGAAATTTTGGTTAGGGGTTGTGAGTTTTATCTTAGTCTTTTTCATCCATACTCCAGACATCTTTGAGGCTGCAGGTAAAGAGGGCTGGTTAATGGTCGGTTTTTTATACTTTATACTTACAACTGTCTATTACTACGCATTAAAATACGGCATCACCTTTTTGATGAGATTCCTAACTTCAAAAGGGTATATTAAATAGTCTCAGGATTTGAACAATAAATCAAAATGAATGTAATAAAACACGAAAGGTTTCCTATGATACGTTCTACAATTTTCGCCATTACCATCACCATTGCTATTTCAGCAATTACTTCAGCAAACACAGCCCAAGCATCAGCCCTGCAGGATTTAACATACAAAATTGAAGGCATAATAGGATGCGATTCAAGTTCTGGAAGCTTTAGCTTAGATAGAGCGTCAATTGATGACGTTGATGAAAAAAATGGCAAAGTATACATCAGCGGTAAAGCATTTTATTCCGTAGAAGAAAAAATGAAATGGGCAAATATGCTCAATGGGAATGAGGCCAATTCTGGTACAGAAAGAAAATTTAAAGCTACTGTTTCAAAATTACTTGATACATATGTTATCAAAAAACTGAGTGTTCAAGTTATTAGAAAGAGTTACTATCGTGATGTTAAGCGTAAGTGCCTTGATTGATCTGATTTCCATCAAAATTATGACAACTCAATGCTGCTCAACCATCTCCCAACCATCCCTTCCTCCAAGAAGATAGAACTCCTCGCCCTTGTAGAAGAACAAGGACTTCCTGCACTTGAATGGGAAGCCCTAAGCGATCTTGCGGGGAAAGAATATCTGGATGCTCTGCATGCCTTCATGGTTGCAGCAGAGCTTGGTAGTTACTTTGCCTGTACAGGGATTGCTTTTTTGCTAGAACATGGCTTTGCCGAATTACCGCAGAATCTTCAAGAGGCAGAAGATTGGCATATGCAGGCCGTGCATGATGATCATGTCTATGGTTTGCGGGCCTATGTTCGCTTTATTGATCGTCATCAGGGGAAGTATCGAGCCAATCCACTTTTTACCAAAGAAAAGCTTCTTCGTTGGCGGCGGCTATCCGCAAACAAAGGTGATCTGGAAAGCATGTATCTGCTTTTCTTTGATCTGATCGACATAAAACCAGAACGAGCCCTAGAGTTCCTTCACAAAGCAGCCGAGTTTGAATATCCCAAAGCCCAGTATGTCCTTGGTCAACATTATAAGTGGAAAGAAGAAAATAGAGATCTCGTAGAACTCTGGTGGAAACGGGCGGCTGCAAATGGTGTCGAAGAAGCAAGGGGTGAGCTGAAATGCTATTTCGAAACCACACCGGAAGATTATCCAAAACCGGAAACCTGGCATAAGGATAAAGTCAAATCTCTTGACGACCTTCCTCATCTACACCCCTATTTTGCTGAACAAACCTTAAATAAACTTGATCTAAGCGAACTCGCCGCACTGGCGAAGTTTTACGATTATGATTTCCGTCATATCATCTATAGCCATATCCCTGCCTTGAGTTTCGATTGGCAAACAATCTTGGATGAAGCCTTCCGCTTAGAAGGGGCCGAGCTGGAACGTGCTCTATTCAGTGCAAAGAAAACATTTAAGAGAGAGCTTGATGCCCTCCATGCCATGAGCATCGACCCAGACGAGCCTGTTGTGGAAGAAAGCCTGAACCAGGAAGCGATCAACGAGATTATCAGCCATTCAGAAAGCACCCTTCGTGATTTGATGGAACAAGGCCCCGTAATCTTCTTTGGCTACATCCAAAGCATTCACGATATCCTGACGGAATGTGACCCTGACCAGAAATCCCGTATGAGTGAAACGCTCAACGCCATCAACCGTATCCTCTATGACGGGGAAGACCCACCGGAGACATCAATGGACGAAATTCTTGCCAGCATTCGTGAAATTCTTGGTGAAGGGGAATTTGCAGACAAGGCAGGCGAACCTGAACCTCAGGAAGAAACCCGCCCTGCCCAGATTGATGAAGCCACCTTTGCCAAAGCACAGGATGGTGATGCACAAAGCCAATACCAAGTAGGTGAATGGCATAACTGGGCATTAGATGATGATGACGAGCCCCAAGCCGTTCAATGGTATCGCAAAGCAGCCCTTCAAGGTCATGGGGAAGCCCTTCACCGTCTAGGCGAAGTTTATCTGGGACGTATTTGTCATAACGTGGTGGAAGAAAATCCCGCCAAAGCCATTGCCTTGTTTGAGGAATCTGGTCGTCGCGGTCATGCTGATGGCTATGCTCAACTGGCACATACTTATGAGGCTGGTGAGTATATTGAACAGGATTTAGATAAAGCCGCCGATTATGCCCTTCAAGCTGCCGAACTTGGTGACGGGCATACAGCCAATGATTGGGCTGGGAAGATTATGGATGAGGACCGGATTTTTAGTGGGATTGATTTTGACGATAACGACAGTCCCATCACAGAACCACCTCGCTATAAACCCAATTACCCTCTCGTCCATAAACTATTGAAACTCGCAACTGAAGATGAACGTTACGACACAGGCGAAGCCGCCTTTCGTCTGTTCAAACTCTATCTGTTGGGCCAAGGGGTGGAACAGGATGTGTTGACAGCGAAATATTGGTTCGATCAGGCCAAGGAAAAAGGTTGGTATGAAACCAAATATTATGATGCCAGAGACAATCTTACCGCCGATGACTTAATTCAAATTGAACAAAATCTGAAAGCCAATGCAGGTGTGCTTTATGTCAAAGGGGAAATATCAGCTGCACCGGAAGAAATCGCCCGTTTAAACGAAGCTGTAAATGTCCCGCAGGATGAAGATCAGGTCATGCGAATTTTAGAGGGGCTGGAGGACACGCTGCAGGTTCCTGAAACCGTTGAGGCAGAACCCGCACCAGAAGAAGAAAGCAATGTCATTTCTTTTGAAGAAGCCAAACAGGAAGCTGAAGCCGCAGCATTTATGGCCAAATTGAAGGAACAGAGAAAAGAGGCCGAATGGGAAGATGCCCTTGGTGGGCGACCCAATGCCGCCTGAAGA
>CALNYY010000008.1:0-10177 GCA_942490835.1 uncultured Saprospiraceae bacterium | reverse complement strand
AAACCATTTTCCCATCTAAGGGCACTTACCATTCTGTCAAGGAATTGGAAGTTTTTTACATCGTCATAGGTATCCAGACTGAAATCGTTTGTTTGATGAGGTCCGTGGCAAATACCATCAGCAGAGCAACCTGCATTGTCAAATATGGCTTTCACAGTATTGTTATATGTGACATTGTCGGTATCACAGGTGGTGCCGGTGCTGTCATCATCACCACAAGAAAAAAACATAGAAATAGCAAAAAGTGTAATAAATAATCTTAATGGTTTCATTAGTTATTATTGATTTAAGTGAAATGTTTAATTGGCCAAAATACAAAAGAAATGATTTTGTGTAGCATTAAAAGCAAGAACTCATTGAAAATTTGCAATTGATTTAAACTTAATAATTGCATGACATTTTGTCACAGCACCCATTTTAAAAGATTATCTTTGCGCTCCAAATTTTAGAAGAATATGTACAATGACAATCCAACTCTTTCGGGGTTAACAAAGACGATCAAAGAGGATCAACAGGGTGAGGTCTTTTTCAAAGAAATGAAGACTCCGGGAGAAAAGCACTTTTATATTGAGAGTTATGGATGCCAGATGAATTTCAGCGATAGCGAAATTGTCGGTTCCATCCTTGGCGAAGCTGGTTTTTCTCCAACCAAAAATATGGAAGCTGCTGACTTGATCCTTATCAATACTTGCTCCATACGTGAAAAAGCGGAAGACACTGTAAGAAGAAGGTTGAGGATTTTTGATAAAGTTAAAGAGCAAAACCCAGGCACTTTGGTTGGAGTCCTTGGCTGTATGGCGGAAAGACTCAAATCCAAATTTTTGGAAGAAGAAAGGCTGGTGGACTTGGTAGTTGGCCCTGATGCCTACCGTGACCTACCAAATTTGGTGGCAGGAGCTGAGGAAGGTGATAAAGGAGTAAATGTATTCCTTTCCAGAGAAGAAACCTATGCGGATATAAGTCCACTTAGATTGGGCAGTAATGGTGTAACTGCATTCATCAGTATCATGCGAGGATGTGATAATATGTGTTCATTTTGTGTAGTGCCTTATACAAGAGGGCGTGAGCGAAGCAGGGATTGTTTTAGCATTGTTGCAGAGGCAACTGACCTTTATAATAAAGGGTTTCGAGAAGTCACTTTGTTAGGTCAAAATGTGGACAGCTACAAATGGGCCAATCCAGAATCTGGTAACATCACCAATTTTGCAAATCTTCTTGAAATGGTGGCCAAAGTGCATCCTGACTTGAGGATTCGTTTTTCTACTTCTCATCCAAAAGACATCACTGATGAAGTCCTGCATACCATGGCGTCTCATGAAAATATCTGCAATTACATTCATTTGCCCGTTCAAAGTGGAAATAGTAGGGTATTGGAATTGATGAACAGAACTTATGACAGGGAATGGTATATGGAACGGGTAAAAGCAATTTACAGAATCATACCGGACTGCGCCATTAGCAGTGACATAATTTCAGGTTTTTGTACAGAAAAGGAAGAAGAACATCAAGACACACTTTCCATGATAGAATGGGCTAATTACAGTATGTCTTATATGTTCTTTTATTCCGAACGACCAGGCACCTTAGCTCACAGAAAATACGAAGACGATATTCCTGAAGAAATTAAGAGGCGGCGATTATCTGAAATCGTTCGACTTCAAACACAAGTTTCCTTTAAACACAATCAGGCCGACATCGGCAAAACTTTCAAAGTCTTGATCGAGGGTGATTCCAAAAAATCAGAAATGGATTTTAAAGGCCGAAATTCACAAAATAAGATGATTGTGTTTCCAAAAAAAGAAGGCTACTCACCAGGCGATTATTGTCAAGTAAAAGTTTATGATGCAACAAGCGCAACTTTGAAAGGGGAGATGGTGGACGGCTGATTTTGGAGAATAATTCTATTAATGGAAAGATTCAAAACCATTGCTTTTTTCTTGCTGGTCATTATTGGGGCAAAAAGGCTATTTGAAAGTTTGATGGATTTAAATAGTAGACTGCACTTGCATGACAGCAAATTGGAAATGTATCAGTCCGATGGTTTGCCCAGGTATTACAGCTTTAGGATTACAGAGCCTCCGGAAATGCCAGAAATCCTATTCTCAATTTTCATAAGCTTGGTAATTTTAAGTATAGCCTTTTTTATTAGAAAGTATAAATTTAAATGATTAGTAAGTCTGAGAAAAAATAACATGGCTAACATTCAATCTATAAAACAACGGTTCGGGATAATTGGCAATTCAGAATTACTTGACAGGGCATTAAGCACTGCAATGCGTGTTTCTTCAACAGACCTAACTGTTTTGATTACAGGCGAAAGTGGAGTAGGGAAGGAGAATATTTCAAAAATTATCCATTCGCTTAGTGCAAGAAAGCACAATCAATTTATTGCAGTGAATTGCGGGGCAATTCCAGCCGGCACAATAAATTCTGAATTATTTGGACATGAAAAGGGGGCATTTACAGGAGCGACTAATGATCGAAAGGGCTATTTTGAAACAGCAAATACAGGGACTATATTTTTGGATGAAATTGCTGAAATGCCGTTGGATACTCAGGCATTTTTATTGAGGGTTCTCGAGTCTGGGGAATTTATCAGGGTAGGTTCTTCCAGTGTTACCAAAACGGATGTGCGGGTAATTGCAGCTACCAACGTGGATTTGGAACAAAGAGTGAGAAAAGGAAAATTTCGAGAAGATTTGTATTATCGGCTGAATACGGTTCCAATCAAAATCCCTGCATTAAAAGATAGACGGGAAGATGTGTATTTATTGTTCCGAAAGTTTTCAAATGATATTGCAGAAAGGTACAGAAGTGAACCAGTGCGCTTGGATGAACAGGCCAAATTACTTTTGGAGAATTACAGATGGCCTGGAAATATCAGGGAATTGAAAAATATAGCTGAACAAGTTGCCATTCTATCTGAAAAGCGATTACTGACAGCGGAGGATTTATTGACATTTATGCCCAATATTGGTAAACGAAACTTGCCGGTAGTTGCTGACCTTAATGGGGGAGAGGGTGAAAACTTCCATGAGAGAGAGATACTTTATAAGTTCTTGTTTGAGATGAAGCATGATTTGAATGATCTGAAAAGTTTGGTTTTTGAACTCGTTAGAAAGAATGATCTAACAATGCCAGATACCAAAGCCCTTAAAGGTCTGCAAGCCCCAACTTACCCCAGCTCATTTGAAGAGAGTGATCGATCTTCCTTTTACAACGATTTGGAACAACAAGAAAAATCGTCGAGCTACAAACCGATCATTATAGAAGGGAAGGACAAAAGTTATAATGAAACGGAAGTGGTTGAAGAGAGTTTGAACTTGGAAGACATGGAGAAAGACCTGATCCAAAAAGCATTGAAAAAGCACAATAACAGGCGGAAAGATGCTGCTGAAGATTTAGGAATTTCTGAAAGGACGCTGTATCGAAAAATCAAAGAATACGAGTTACAATAAAGCCTTCCCTAATACCATCTTTTTTATCCTTATTTACGAAAAACTAATACTTGCCTGATGAACAAGACTTTCTTACTAATTGCCCTTATTTATTTGCCTTCATATCTTTTTTCTCAGATCGAAGCGCCTCCTGCGACACCTGCAAGTGAAAGATTGAAAAATGCTGAAATAAGAAATGGGTTGCTTTCCAATTCATTGGTGAAAAATGTCCCTTTCAAGTCGATTGGCCCTACTATCTTTTCAGGAAGAGTTTCCGACGTGGATGTTTGGAAAACTGACCCTACTCATTTTTATGTAGCCTATGCTTCAGGAGGGTTGTGGAAGACAGAAAATAATGGCCAATCATTTACACCGATTTTTGATGATGAAATAGTAATGACGCTTGGTGATATAGCTGTGGATTGGGAGCGGAATATTATATGGGCAGGAACTGGAGAGGTCAACTCAAGCAGGTCAAGTTATTCGGGAGTTGGGATATATAGAAGTTTGGACCAGGGAAAATCATGGCAGTACAAAGGCTTGCCAGAAAGCCACCACATTGGAAGAATTATATTGCATCCAGATGATCCCAATATATTATGGGTGGCAGTGCTTGGGCATCTTTATTCACCAAATGAGGAGCGAGGAATCTACAAATCAATGGATGGTGGAGATTCATGGAATAAGGTTTTATATGTAAATGAAAATACGGGTGCGGTTGATTTGGTGATGGATCCTCAAGACCCTAACACATTATATGCATCTACTTGGCATCGGGAGCGCCGTTCTTGGAATTTTGTAGAAGCAGGGGAAGGCTCGGGAATTTACAAATCATCCGATGGAGGAGATTCATGGTTAAAACTAAATTCAGAAGATTCTGGATTTCCCGCTGGAGAAGGCACAGGCAGAATCGGGTTAGATGTTTCAGTTAAAAATGGAGCGACCTATTTAGTAGCAATAGTTGATAACCAAAACCGACGGCCAAAGGAAGATGAAAAAGAGGAAGAAGGATTGGCGAAAGAGGATTTCAAAGAAATGGATCGAGATGCTTTTCTAAAACTTGATAAGAAGGATCTTGAAGCGTTTTTAAAAGAGAATGGTTTTCCCAAAAAATACTCAGCTGACAAAGTCTTGGAAATGGTAAAAAATGAGGAGATTCAACCAATTAGCCTTGCTGAATACTTGGAGAATGCAAATTCATTGCTTTTTGATACGCCCGTTATTGGAGCTGAAGTTTACGAATCAACAGATGGTGGTGTGAAGTGGAATAGGACTCATGAGGATTATTTAGATAATGTTTATTACTCGTATGGGTATTATTTTGGTCAAGTTAGAGTCGCTCAACACAATCCTGAAAAGCTCTTCATTTTTGGAGTACCAGTGCTCGTTTCAGAGGACGGAGGTAAAAATTGGAAGTCCATTAATGGAGCGAATGTGCATGTGGATCACCATGCATTATGGGTAAACCCCAAAAGAGATGGTCATTTAATATTGGGAAATGACGGTGGAATCAATATTAGTTACGATGATGGAGAGAATTGGGTAAAATGCAACACTCCTCCTCTCGGGCAATTTTATCATATAGCTGTGGATTTGGAGAAAAACTATAATGTTTATGGTGGTCTGCAAGACAATGGATCGTGGTATGGACCTCATACTTATGAAGCGAGCAATCGCTGGCACAACACTGGTCAATATCCTTTCAAAGCCTTTGTGGGAGGAGATGGAATGCAAACTGCGGTCGATACAAGAGATAATAATACTGTATACGGTGGACTCCAGTTCGGAAACTATTTCAGGGTAAATAAAGAATCAGGTAAAAGGGCTCGGATCACTCCTCAACATGAATTAGGTGATCGGCCTTATCGGTGGAATTGGCAGACGCCGATTCACCTTTCCAAGCACAATCAAGACATACTTTATATGGGAGCTAATAAGATCTTCCGTTCGATGAATCAGGGAGAGGGTTGGGAAGCCATTTCTCCTGATCTGACAAAAGGGGGGCAGAAAGGCGATGTTCCATTTGGAACATTGAGTGCAATCCATGAAAGTCCATTGAAGTTTGGATTGCTGTATGCTGGGACGGATGATGGGTTGGTTCATGTATCAAAAGATGGAGGAAATACTTGGACTGAAATTATAAAAGGCTTGCCATCAAATCTTTGGGTCAGCAGGGTACAAGCTTCTCAATTTGACGAGGGTACAGTCTATCTTTCCCTAAATGGTTATCGTTGGGATCAATTTGAAGCCTTTGTTTATTCATCTGAAGATTTTGGATCAACTTGGAAAAGAATTGGCCTTGACTTACCAAATGAACCCGTTAATGTCATAAAAGAAGACCCTGAAAACAAAAACATCTTATATGTTGGGACTGATCATGGGTTGTACATTTCATTTGATAAGGGAGCGAATTTCATGCTTTTTGATGAAGGTTTACCATCAGTGGCTGTGCATGATGTCGTTGTTCATCCAACAGAAAAGGACCTGATCGTAGGGACACATGGTCGTTCTCTATATTTGACAGATGCTGAGCATTTCCAGCAGTTAGATGCTGAAAAAATGGAAAGTGAACTGTTTGTGTATGAAATTGACAAAGTGACTTATAGGGATGATTGGGGACGTTTGCGTCGAAGTTATCAAGAAGAAATTCTCGAGCCAGAAATAGACTTGGTGTTATTTTCCAACAGTGAAAGTGAAGTGCTAATCTCAATATTGTACAAAGATGTACTTATCAATTCATGGAGTGAGAAAATTGATAAAGGATTAAATTACCTAACCTATAATGGAGAAATCGGAGAATCGGAGCTAAAGAAATTTGAAAAATCAATGAATAAGGATTTAGATGAGGAAGACGAGGAGATTATTTTGGAAGCAGGGAAAAATGGAAAATATTATCTGATTCCCAATATTTATCAGCTTGTCTTAGAGAAAGGGAAAACGAAAATAGAGAAAGAATTACAGATTGAAAAACGAAAATGATTTGAGACTGTCTCAAAGGAGCTTTAAGAAAAAATTTACCAAATAATTTCTCGCAGAGCCGCAGAGCTCGCAGAGATTATTTGGTTTCCTTAGTGTTCTCAGCATCTCTGCGAGAGATTATTCTGACATGAAAATGACCATTTGCTTTTTGAGACAGCCACTATTGTAATCAAAGAGTTTCAACAACATAATTTTTGCACCCTAATTTAAGAGGAGCATAAGTATTTAGGAAAATAATTATAGATTTATTCCTCTTTAAAAATAGGAGATCAATGAAAAGACTCTATGTAGCAGCAACGAATCAACATGTGGGCAAGACAACCACTACACTTGGCTTGGTAGAAGCATTTAGGAAAAAAGGAATAAGAGTGGGTTATTGCAAGCCAGTAGGACAGGAAACAGTAGACTATGAGTCTTTACAGGTAGACAAGGATGCCCTGTTATTTTCCACAATGATGAGCTTTAATCTTGTGGCAAGAGTACACAGTCCTGTTATTCTTGGAAAAGGTGCCACCCAGTCCTTTTTGGACAACCCTTCAGAATTCCCATATCGTCAAGACATATTGAATGCTGCCCAACTTTTAGAAGAAGAATATGAAATGGTAATCTACGAAGGTACAGGCCATCCGGGAGTAGGCGGCGTAGTTGGGTTATCTAATGCTGATGTTGCTAAGTTGATCGATGCTCCTGTTGTTCTAATCGTTGAGGGAGGTATAGGTTTCACAATAGACCGACTCTGTTTATGCCTGGCACCATTTCAACAAAATAGTGTACAAATAGCAGGTGTCATAATAAATAAAGTTCTACCTGGGAAAATTGAAAAAGTCAGACATTATGTAGGGATGAAACTTAAAGAATGGGATATACCTCTTCTGGGGATCATGCCTTATGAGCGTACGCTTTTGTACCCATTATTAGAATCTATTAGAATTGCAATTAGAGGTAGGTTATTGTTCAATCCTGAAGGTTTGAATAATATTATTGAAAATGTAGTTGCCGCTTCATTGTTAGCCTCACATGATTTCGACGAAAAGAAAGGAGTTCTGTTGGTTGTCAGTCAGAAAAGAGCGAATCATGCATTGGGAACTATTCGCCGAATATGCGCAGAAAAACGGTATGAAAAGATTCCGCTTTCAGGGGTAATTATTACTGGAGACGGGAAAAATGAAGTCAATTTAGAAGATTTTGAACATCAGGAATTTATTGATAAGAATCATATTCCTGTAATTGTGACACCACTTGATACATACGGTACTGCAGTGAAAATTAGCCACATGGAAGTAAAAATTAACGTACAGACTTTGGGTAAAGCAAGAAGGGCTGTCCAATTAGTTACCGAGCATGTAGATTTAGATAATATTCGAGATGCAGTCCATCAAAATGGATAACCCAAACCAAGATTTAGAACCACATCTTGAAGTCCTTGTTTTTGTAAATTGACCCAGTATGAATTATTACGTGTAGGATCCGGATAATTATTTCTTAAAGGCGTACCTAAATCAACCCTTAGTGTGAAATAGCTAACATCAAAACGAAAGCCTATTCCTGTTGAAAGAGCTATTTCATTGTAAAACCTATCTGATACAATATCTTCTCCGTTGGTTTCTCTTTTCAGTGACAATTGAGACCCAATTCGATCTGGATCTTTCTTCAAAGTCCAGATATTGCCCCCATCCAAAAAAGTAGCCATATACAAATTGAACAAGCCAAATGGCTTCATCAAAAAGAACCTATATTCAAGGTTAAATTCAATTTTATAATCCGCAGCTTGATAGAATCGACTTCTGTTTTGGTTATTCGTAGTTAAAGGGTCCCGATAAAGGCCAGGGCCTAAACCTCTCGCATACCAGCCCCTTATGCTATTTGGCCCTCCCACATAAAATTGCTTGACATACGGGACATTGTCGCTATTGTAATAGGGCAAATTTAGACCTGTATTAAACCGTACAACAAATGTTCTGTTTGGCCCAAAACGCCAATACTTTCTTCCATCAAAATCCAATTTCAAGAAGTGTGAGAATTCGACATCACTTATTGACCAAATAGATGAAGAACCCGCAATTAAATTATACAGCGAATTCAGACCCATTATTTCCAATCCAGAAACTTCAATATTTCCTCTAAAAAACCAATATGAACTTTTGCCTAAAAAGGATTCATCGTAAGTATAAGTCAAATCCCTGAAAAGGAATCCGGTGATAAATTGTTTGCTAAAGCTTCTTTCTAAAAACGGTTGTTCATTTAAAAGACTGTCGAAAATCGAGTTTGGGACAATGATTGGAATCAACAAGTCTATACCACTTTGATTAGCACTAAGAGATTTAGTGGAACTTAATTTTACATCGTGTCCAAAAGAAAGGTTAACGAAGTTAAGGCTATAGTTATTGATTAATTTTAGCCAATTGTAGCTCAACGACACGTGGCTTATTCCTGTTTTTTTTAGCCTTTCATAAAATGGCTCGCCTATGAGACCTAATTTCCTTGCTCCCTCCCATATTTTTGGAAATTCAACCAATCTTGGGAAATAAATATCTGTTTGTGCACCTATATCCAATAAATTAATCAGCGTGTCAGGGTTAAGTGGATCTATTTCTGTCCCAATATCAAATCTGGTTGACCATAGTTCTGCACCTTTGAATAAATTACGGTTTCTAATTCCAGGGCTCGCAGTTACTCCAAGTAGATTTCTGTTTAAACCATAGCTTCGATTTGTATAACTTAAATCGCCACTCATCTCTATTTCCCATTTTTTATTGGAAGTCAATTGAATATGAAAATTAAGTATGTTATCTCTAATAGTATCTTCTTCAATTCTAATTGTCGGCGTAGTGAATACACCTAGCGCTCCAATCTGTTGTCGAGACGCTTCTATGTCGTCAAAGCGATAGAGTTCTCCTGATTTGAATGCGATAGAATTAGCAATGCTTCGGAGTTTTACATTGAACGGTTTTCCTCCTGATGCAAAATAAATTCCATTGTAAATGGTGTCTGGCAGGGGAAGCTCTAAATCGTTTGGGCTATAATTCGGATAAACAACGATTTTGCCTATTTCGTAAACAGGGTGTACTTGTTTTCCATTTGGTAATAAGATTTCTATAATTAACTGTGCATTAAACTCAGTATTGGAGCTATCTATAGCTTCTAAATTGCTGATATACTGTGGGTAGAAGTTTGCATATCCTTTGTTAATTAAGTGATTGGTGATTCGGGAAACTTCTTTTTCATACAACTCAATATCGATTGGATTCCCTTTTTGCAAAAATGATTTATCCGAAATGGAGTAAAGGATATTTTTTATGGATGTGTCCTTGCTTTCAAAAATGATGGTATCAATAACGTACTGACCTTTTGTGTAGACCTTATATTTTACACTCGCTTTAGTTCTTCGTTTATTAATGGAAACCTCTTGCTCCACATCAGCTAAGAAAAAGCCTCTATTTTGTAAATATGTAGTCATTCTGTCTGCTGAGGTTGAAGCGCTGGCTGTATCCAATAGAATGGGCTCTTCTCCAAGAACATTCCGCAACATGTTTACCCAAGCTTTCCCTACTGATGATCGATCAAGCGTGTCTAATGATTTATAATAGAAAAAAGGACGAGGCACTCCAAAAAACTTTCCGTTTGGTTTTTGTAAAATCCTGGCATTTAGGTTTTCATTTAAATTGGCTTTTTTTCTGAGGTCTTTGTTTGTAGATTTATCAAACTCGATCTTATTGGATACTAACAAAATTTCACCTTTGTCAGGATTCAGGTATTTTGTA
>CALNYY010000007.1:0-3640 GCA_942490835.1 uncultured Saprospiraceae bacterium | reverse complement strand
TCAGCAGCGTTCAAGTTACGTATTATAGCGGCCTTCTCCCAAATAACTGGCTGCATGGTTTGGTTCACTGCAATGAACGCAGGCAGATCAGGCCTTCTGTTCCGAGGGTGGATGTCCAATATTGAGTCCTTCTTCAGGAGGTGTAAAAGAATGGTAATCACCAATCAACATACTTCCCAGCTGCTTTTCATGGCCGGTAAGGAGGTTTGTAAAGAATTCTTAATGTCAATATTCGGAGAATAGAGCAATTGGGCATGCACCAAATACGGATAATTGGCAGCAAGATAAATGGAAAGTGTTCCGCCAGTTGAGCAGGACATCAGAATGGTATTCTCTCCGATCGTATTCCCAATCAAAAGGGCGCTTTTCGGCAGATTCAATCAAGTCTGTTAAGTCAATTCCTTAAAAGAATCTTTGCTGTCAATGCCATGCCCCGCCAAACGAGTTAGACAAAGATTACAGCCATATCGCTTCGCCAATTCTTCATGCACGGATCTCCTTCCTCTTGACTGGCCGGACCATCCATGTAAGTAAACAATACTATACGGCGTCTGTCGAGCCGAATCTACCCAAACAATGCGAGCCTCATTGTCAGGTTTTAAGTTTTCAATTTTAGCCTCTTTTTCAGCAAGGTATTTATCCAATTCATTTATTGAGATGTTGAAATCAGGCAGATTTTCATCTGCACTTGGATATTGGACTCTTGGCCCAGCAAAAATGCCTGCAATCACGATCAGCGGCAGTACAACTCTCTTTTTTATTTTCATTTTTATTTTCATTTTAATTATTACCCCCTCACTTATCCATCCGTACAATTTTTGGTAAAAATGTCCCGAGCACATCGACGAGGTCTTTTTGAAATGCCATAACCTCATGGATGTTTTTATAGGCCATCGGTGCTTCATCCAATCCGCCACCAATCAGGTCAACTTCATGTGTTTTCAATACTTTTTTCAATTCATGCAACGTCGTTGAATTTTTGGCTTTTGTTCTTGACATTACCCTCCCTGCGCCATGAGATGCTGAATTGATTGATACATCATTGCCTTTTCCACTAACTATAAAACCCGGATGAACCATTGAACCAGGTATAATTCCTAAAACCCCTTTTCCGGCTGGAGTGGCTCCTTTTCGATGGACAATTACTTCTGTTCCATCTTCCAATTTTTCTTTCCAGGCAAAATTATGGTGGTTTTCAACCATGCAAATCGCTTTTTCGCCAAGTGCTTTGCCAATCCTTCTATGAATATCGTGATGACAGGCAGAAGCATAATCACCAGCTAATGTCATGGCCAACCAATATTCCTGGCCTTCCTCGGTATCCAAATCCAACCAGGCCAAATGTTTTGCCTCTTTTGGCAATGGGCATTTTTCCATCGCCAATTTGGTATAATGCCTCGCAATATTTGCCCCCATTCCCCTGGAACCGGAATGGGAAAGTACAGCCAAATATTCTCCTTTTCCAATACTCAGTGAATCATTTTCTTCCAAAATCTCCACTATCCCAAATTCAACAAAGTGATTCCCGGAGCCGGAAGAGCCCAATTGTTTCCAAGCTTTGCCATGCAATGTTTTTACAAATGGTATTTCTTTGAATTCGCTCCGTTCAAGGACTGGATCATCTCCTCTTTTCTCCTGTTCACCCAAGCCAAATGCGGTATTTTCAATTAATAGGTCTTTGAGTTTTCCTCTATTTTTTTCAATAAATGCTGGAGGAGAATCATATAAACTTAAGCACATTCGGCAACCAATGTCCATGCCTACACCATAAGGGATGACTGCATTTTTAGTAGCCAGCACGCCTCCAATAGGGAGGCCATAGCCTTGGTGTGCGTCGGGCATCAACGCTGCCTGAACTGAAATTGGCAGTTTTGATGCAACATCCATTTGGTCGATTGCACCTTGTTCAATTGCAGGTAGGCCATAAGCCTTGTAGCCGATGCCTGAAGGATTGAGTTCGATTTGATTCTTTTTAGCTTTGGAAGGAGGTTGGAGTGCTTCTACTACCCTACCGAATATTTCATGGTCTTTAAAATTTTCAGGATTGTCGAGCACTTCCTGGAACATGGAAAGAACTTTGGAAGGATTTTCTTTTTTGAAATTTTCATGAGCAACGTTTATCGCCATACCTATTGCAGGTCCTTGCGGATAGCCCATTTTTTTTAAATCCTTACCTCTAATTTTCAATTTTGCCATTTGATGAATTTTACTCAAAGGTTGTTTTAATACCTCCCAGAAAACTTGAAGTTGAAAAAATTAGTTCGGTAAAACAACAAACTGAAAAAATTATCAGTTTTTAGAAGCATTCCTTCACACACAACCAAATTGTTAGCTATAGGAGAGATTTACAAAAATACGAGCATCCAATTCTCAACGCTCTTTTGTTAATCATTTAAACTCCTTTAGTTATGAAAATTTTCCAGTCATTTTTCTTCACTTCCTCCCTTCTCTTTTTATTTTCTTGTGCCAATGAGGATGAAGCTCTTCAGTCCTTTCAATATCAAAATGTTGACCCCGCTTTACAATCCTATTTTGAAGAGTTTGAGTACCAAGGTTCTTTGCGTGGAATGCAAATCGATCTCACGGAAGCCGGATTAATCGCAACTATTGAAGAGCTGGGAGAGGAGCATGTGGCAGGTCAGTGTACTTATGGAGCTGCTATTGACAATGAAATCACTATTGACAAAGGGTTTTGGAATGACTTCCCGCAAACGCTTATTCGTGAAATGGTCATTTTCCATGAGTTGGGGCATTGTTATCTGGAACGAGGTCATAGAGAAGGTGCGCATTCAAACGGAGCATGTATAAGCATAATGCGCAGTGGATTGGAAGATTGTATTGACAATTATAATTCATTGACTAGAAAGGCATACCTCGATGAACTGTTTTCAAATCTTTAAAGACTGTTTTAAGACCTGTTAGCAATTCGATTGCTAACAGGTCTTCATGGGTTCTTACATTTGCGGGAAATGATTCCTGTAAATTAAATGATCCGATACACTAAAGATACCGACCATATTGTAACGCTGACGCTCGACATGGAGAACCGTCAACGCAACCTACTCAACCATGAAATAATTGCGGCATTCCTACCAGTGCTTACCCATTTAAAAAAAGAAAAGGAAAATGGAACGGTAAAAGGAGTCATTCTCACTTCCTCCAAAAGCAATTTCCTCGTCGGCGGCGACCTTAAGTACCTCTCCCAAATTGAAAAACCACAGGATATATTTGACTATTCTGAAAAACTAAAATCCTTTTTTAGGGAATTAGAAAAACCGGGTGTCCCTGTTGTGGCTGCCATAAACGGTAATGCATTAGGCACTGGATTTGAAATGGCGCTGGCCTGTCATCATCGGATTGTTTTGAATAATGAGAATGTGAAAATTGGTCTTTCAGAAGCAAAATACGGGGTGATGCCCGGAAATGGCGGAGTCATCCGATTGATGTGGTTGCTGGGTATTGAAAAGGCATTCCACATATTAACTGAAGGTAAAGAATGGACGCCTAAGGAGGCTTTGAATGCCCAATTAATAGACGAGTTGGCGGATAGCCACGATGATATGCTCCGAAAGGCCAAAACGTGGTTGCTATCTGCAAAGGAAACTATGCGGCCATGGGATATGCAAAATTCTACCATTCC
>CALNYY010000006.1:0-3225 GCA_942490835.1 uncultured Saprospiraceae bacterium | reverse complement strand
ACAGGCGGGACTGTCCTCGACTTTGATGTAGAACGCTTGAAGAAACTGTACAAGGAACAGTTTGAAAAAGGCAAAAAGGTAGCCGAAGAAATGCGCAAGCAGCAGCAAGCAAAAAGACAGGCAGCCGCAGAAGCAGCAGAAGAAATGGATTTAAATACGGAGACTGAATCTAAAGATAAAGAAGAAGATCCTAACGATAATGTCATTGCTCGTCTCAAACAACTTGGCGACCTAAAAGCATCAGGAGTAATTACCGAGGAAGAATTCGAAACTATGAAGAAGCGAGTGCTGGGAGAAAACGAATCTTAAAAGCGGTTCAGAAAGACATTCTCGCTACAGGAGAAACATCCTGCCCCGCAAAGTCTCCTTTTAAAAATTTGTAATAGCCGGCTACGGCAATCATGGCCGCATTGTCGGTACAGAATTCGAATCGTGGAATGTAAGTATTCCACCCTTCCTGATTGCCCAGCTCTTCAAGTCCGTTCCTTAAACCTGAATTAGCTGATACCCCGCCAGCAATGGCTATATCAGTGATACCTCTTTTCTTAGCCGCCTTTTTTAGTTTTTTAAGCAAAATAGTAACTATTCTGTCTTGGATAGAAGCGCAAATATCCGGCAGGTTTTCTTCAATAAACTTGGGGTTTTCTTTTGATTGATCCCTCAAAAAATAAAGGATGGCTGTTTTGAGTCCACTAAAACTAAAATCAAGACCTTTTACCTGTGGTTCAGGAAATTCGAATCTTGGGTTTCCTTGCCTTGCTAATTTATCAATAGCTGGTCCGGCAGGGTAGTCCAACCCCATCATTTTACCCGATTTATCAAAAGCCTCGCCAGCAGCGTCATCCAGGGTTTGTCCAATAACCTCCATTTCTAAATGACTCTTAACCAGAACGATCTGCGTGTGACCTCCAGAAACGGTTAGACAAAGAAATGGAAATTGAGGCTTTGGGTCTTCAGCAAAATGGGCGAGAACATGTGCCTGCATATGGTTGACATCTATGAGAGGAATGCCCAAGCTCATTGCAAATGATTTTGCGAATGAGGTGCCGACTAAAAGTGACCCGATCAGGCCTGGACCTTTCGTAAAGGCAATTGCATGAATGTCCGTTTTGTCAATACCTGCCTTCTTTATGGCCAAGTCTACGACGGGAACGATGTTTTCTTGATGAGCTCTTGAAGCTACCTCTGGAACAACTCCTCCATATAATTTGTGAACCTCTTGATTGGCAATACAATTGCTGAGGACTGCCCCATCTTTTAAAATTGCCGCAGCAGTATCATCACAAGAAGACTCAATAGCTAAAATAATCACACTCATTTATAACTGGATTTATGCTTAATTTCTACCTTTATCCCCTGAAAGAACTACACACAGTCAGGAAATCTTAGTTTATTGTCCTTAACTCATCCCTCAAGGCTATTTCCTGCAAATTTACCACACCTAAACTGGAACACACACACCCTATTTCAGTAAAAGAACTATTCATCTTCAAGACCAGAAACAAACCAGCAACAAACCAATAATATTTGGTTTAGTTATTTATTAATGCTGGGCCTTCATTTTATAGCTGCAATCATCGATTGGTGAGGTAGGCTGTGGAATCGCCCATTCAAATCTCATTCAAATGTTAGGTACTAAGACAAAACCTAAAGCAATTGCTGACAAAAACCTTAATGGTGCAACAAATGGTCGAGAATCTGGTGAAACTTGCGTTATCTCTGATGGCTCAAAGATTACTGGAAAGTTTAAGTCTTCTGAAAATGTAAGGCTGGATGGCTATGTTAAAGGGGAGATTAAATGTGACCAGCGCTTAGTTATGGGAGAAAAAGGAAAGGTGGAAGGGAATATTGATACTAAGGATGCCATTATCATGGGTACAATCGAAGGTGAAATTAAGGTGGAAGGAACGCTTACGCTCAAGGGGACAGCGAGCATTAAAGGAATAATTACAGCTAAATTTATGGTTGTTGAAGAAGGTGCTCAGTATTTTGGAGAATGCAATATTGGTTAATTCATATTTCACGCACCAAAATTCATCTTTGTTCCCATCTATAAAAGTTAGCCTTAAAGAGCTTTATTAAGGCAAATTGTCAAAAAAATGAAGGATAAGATAAATCAGAGCCTTCCTTATTTCGGCGATCGCCTTTGAATCATTAAAATTGCAGCTCTTTTAATGCTTGAAGCAAAAATTATTTTATAATTGCATCAAAACAAACCGGAATGAAGAAACGTGTAATTTTCAATTTGCTACTTATGGTCCTAATCGCAGTATTGGGATATATACTTTTTACTACCGTTCAGGAACCTATCAAGTTTCAGTCGGTAAAGACTGAACGGGAAACTGCCATCGTAAATAAACTTATCGAAGTCAGAAAGGCACAAGAGATTTACAGGAGTGTCACTGGCAAATTTGCTGGCTCTTTTCAAGAATTGGCCGATACTTTGAAATATGGGAAATTCACCCTGGTGCAGGTAAATGGTGACCCTGATGACCCCAACAGTGTGATAACTTATGACACAACTTATGCCGCAGTAGTCGATTCTATTACGAACATGGGATGGAATGTGGATGAACTTGCAAAAGTGCCAATGGTTGCTGGGCTTGAGTTCGATATTCATGCAGATACCGCATCTTATCAGATGACAACGGTTGATGTAGTTGAAGTCGGGGTAGCTTATGAAAAATTCATGGGCGCTTTTGCGGATAAAAAATATAAAAAATACGATGCCATGTATGATCCTCAAAAGAAGATCAAATTCGGCTCATTGACTAAACCGATTTTAGCAGGTAGTTGGGAATAAATTACAACATAACAGATCCTGATTTTAAGCGGAACAATGCGTCTGCTTATCAACTGTCCATCCTTGTTGGGATGGACAGTTTGGTTTATTCTGTATACGATACAGGGGGAAACCGTCTTTTAATGTTGAAATCTCGTGAACTTTCACAAAATGTCTCATTTGAAAAGGCAATTTCTGAAGCGTTGAATAAAGAAGACTTATTGGGACTCTTGTATCGGCGTGTGAAAATTGTTATACCCAATTTAGCTAATGCCCTTATTCCCTCCAGGTTGTATAATAAAAACGAGAAAGAAACCTATCTCACGGAATTGACCACCATAGATGATGGACTGATTGGTGTGGACGATATTGAAGCCTTGAAACTGAAATTGGTTTATACATACCCTAATAAAGTTTCAGAATCGCTCAAAAAGAAATTTCCA
>CALNYY010000005.1:0-2534 GCA_942490835.1 uncultured Saprospiraceae bacterium | reverse complement strand
CAAAAGAATACCCATCATGATCAAGGGAGCAACCCCTGTGACCATCGACAATAGAGCCCCTCCTAAATACGTGAGGCCTAATCCACTTAAAATATTATATCTTGCTTTCATATCAATTAAATTTTTGTTTTAAAATCAGTTAATTTTATGCACCCTCAAGAGCTGTCACACGTACATCAATTGCAGCGATTAAGGCTGCCAAATAGCTCTCTGAGCTGGCAGGTACAAAGGCCACCCCGTCGTACACATAAGTTGCAAACTTAACACTGTCGGAGGCCACTACTTCGTCGGCAGCATCAGCATCGAAACCAGTGCCTAAAGCAACGGTTTTATCTCCCTGATCGTCGGCTTCCATTTTCACGTATAATTTTGCACCTCTGGTCACACTTGCATCAACCGTCAAGTTGATAGTGGCATTTCCTGTCAGCTCTTCGGGCTGAAGGAAAGTTTCCATTTGAGTGATACTAACTGCCAACACAGCTGCATAAGCAGGCTCTTGTTTATCATGGAAAGGGAAGAGCACCTCGTTTTTTACGTCGCCACCTACATTTTTAGGAGCCAAAAGACCGTATGAACGATCGACATTATCTGTATCTTTTCTTACAAACATGGTTATGATTTTTTAGGTTTTGATCCAAATTCTTTCTCGTATTTTTGCTCGTATAAGTCGTAATACTTATCTTTCAAAGTTTCCAACTTTTCAGCTTTGTCAAGTTCATCCCAGCTTAATTTTTCAAGCTCTTCACGTTCGGTGGGGTTGTCCTCGTCGCTCAATTTCTCAGAGGCAGGAGTGCGTTTTGGCAATGATTCCAAAGCCAGTTTTGCACTTTTGTGGTCTTTGTCGAATAACTGTTGCCAGTTATCACGAGCCGTGTTGCCCTCTTTGTCGGGAGTGGCATCAATACGGCCATCCTTTACAGCAGCATCCATCAACTGAGTTGCCTCAGCTTTTTCGGCTTCTTTTTCAGCTTTTTCAAAACCTTCAACTTTGTCGCTCAATTCTTTGTTTGAGTCATCAAGTTTTTTCAAAGCAGCTGCATGAGTTTTGCTGTCGTCGTACAGTTTTTGCACCTGATCAGCATTCAACTCAGTATTGTCACTTAATTTAATTACTTCCATTTGTTTGTTATTTTGGTTATCAAATAATTTTTTCACAGGAAATTCATCTTCAGGAATGTCGGATAAATTCACACACTCCCCTTTCTCATCGTAAAAAGCAAGCGAGTTGTAATTTGATCCAATGTCAACAATCGAAACCTCCCTCAATATCCATTTGGTGAGTGTGGGGCGGGTTTGCCCTTTTTTCATCAATTTCTTGTCTTCGCTCCATTCAACGGGACGAACACCTGCCGAAACCATGCGTAAAATTCCAGCCTCCCATTTACGGCCAATTTCGGCTGCAAATTTATCCTCCATATCAAAAACAGGATCACCTTCCCAACGCTGTTTGTCTTCATTAAAACGGAGGTTGTCAAGTGTTCCAATCGGCAAAACTTCCTCTTTTTTTCCTCTCCATGCCCGATTGTGCATCCAAAGCATAATGGGGTTTTTCTTATAAAGAGAAAGATCAGCACCTTTATTCAATAAATAAAAGCCGTATGAGTTGATCGACTCGTCAGAAATAACTACACTTTTTGGGGTTTCGGTCATAGCTCAATTGTGTTTCGATTGCTTTGGCACGTGCCTTGCAAATTTTAATGTGTGATGCTACAAACATAAAGTGATTTTGGGGTCAAAAATTTTTCATTTGCGAAAGCACGTAAGTTGCTCACGTTTCTTGCGTGTGTTACTAACGTGAGCACACAACCCGTCAACAAAACATCTTAATAATAGTGCAATTTTGTTTTAAACAAAGGCTTTTAAATCATGTCGGGATTAAACAGAAAACAAAAAAAAGAATGGGCGCAAACCCTGATCACCAAAGAGGGCCTCACTCAAAAAGAGACAGCCAAAAAGGTGAGCGTATCGGTTCAAACAATAAACAAGTGGTATAAAGAGAATGATTGGGAACGCTTAAAAAAATCAATGCTGATCACTCGTGAAACACAACTCACCCGCTTATTGAACCAAATGGATGAGCTTACCGAAAAAATTGAGGGACGAGAGAAAGGTGAAAAGTATGCCAGCAGCAAAGAGGCTGATGTTTTAAGCAAACTGACGGTTGCTATTAAAAAGCTGGAAACCGAGGCCTCAATTGATGAAATTGTAAATGTGGGCAAACGCTTTCTGGGTTTTATTCGCAGATACTCACCCGACAAAGCCTTGGAAATTGCACCCATATTCGATGATTTTATTAAGGACGCACTAAAAAATAAGGATGGTACAACTGAAGCAAAAGACCGTCAAGCCCTGCGTGATTGGGACAGCTACCTCGAGAACTATGTGTCCTCAGTTAGTGTTGAAATCAACGAGAGCGAATCAAAAGCCCAGCAGAGCAAACGCATCAAAGAGCTGGAGGCTGATTTTGAAGCTTGGAAAGTTTATTATTTCCCAAAATACTGTTACGCACCCCCGGCCAAATTCCACAAAAAAGC
>CALNYY010000004.1:0-11315 GCA_942490835.1 uncultured Saprospiraceae bacterium | reverse complement strand
AGTGAATATTCTAACGCTATCAGAATGTATAGCCACTCTTTAGAATTATTAGAAAAAATAGTCTCGTTATCTGACTCTGTTAAATTTGATATTCATGCTGAAAAAGCAATCATATTAAACAATCTTGGCTATTCCTATTTCAACTTAGCGAAATATGACGATGCCTTAAAGTACTACCAAGAAGCCCTTCAAATAGCAGAAAAAAAATCTCCTGAAAGCAGGGCAACAATTTTAGGCAGTATAAGCGAATTATACTTTGAGATTGGTGACCTGAAAAAAGCGTCGGAATATGCTTACTCCTCGTTAGAGCATTCTAAAGACCTATTCGACCTCGTAGTAGGGTGCAGGATGATGGGAGACATATTTGAAACCCGGGACATGCCCGACTCTTCTTTATTCTATTATAACCGTTCTTTCGAATATGCTAAAAAGCAAAACGACAACTACATCATAGGCATGAGCGTAGAGGGCCTGGTCAAATACCACCTTGCACGAGGCAGTTTCAGTGAGGTTGTCAATGTAGCGAACTATGGCCTTAAAGTAGCAGAAAAATTAGGTGGAACTATGCCCATCGTTTCGTCAAATTTAGCGCTTGCCAGGGCTCATCTTGCTATGGGCAAAACTAATATCGCCTTTAAACATGCAGAAAAAGCACTTGCGCTTAGTATAGAAACCAGCCTTACTTCACTGCTGCCTGATTGTTATGACGTTATGGAATTAATCTATCTGAAAAAGGAAGATTTTAAAAGTGCCTATTCCTATCGTAAAAAAATGCAAGAGGCTAAGGAGCAAATTTTTAACTCAGAAAAATTACGCTATCTGGCAGAAGCGGAAAGCCTGCATGACCTGCAACGAAAAGAAACTGAGAATCAATTATTAAAAGAAAAACAAGCTAAAAGCGAAGCCTTACTTTACAAAAAGTCAGCCCTAAATATTGCTGCACTATTGTTCATTGCATTGGCCATTACGATCCTGTATTTCATGTATCGGAACAATTTGGCAAAAAAGCAATACAGTGATCTTTTAGAAAAAGAAGTGGAAAAACGAACTGCCGAGCTTACCAATTCCAATATCGAATTGGAACGCTTCAACCATATTATTTCACACGATTTAAAAGAACCATTGAGAAATATTGTCAGCTTTTCTACCCTGGCCATGAGGAGGCTCAAAAACTATGATGACCCAGATTTGCTTGACTATCTAAATTTTATCAAAAAGTCAGCAGTACAGTTGAATTCATTGATTGAAGATGTAAGGGAATTTACGGGAATTGAACAAAAAATGCCGGAACAAAAGCCAGTAGATTTGAACGACCTGCTTCAAAAAGTTATCGATACATTGAGCCTGAACATTCAAGAAAAAAAGGCACAAATAAAAACTTCTCCAAATCTTCCTGTTATCAATTCCCACCATTCATTATTATTTGTCCTTTATAAAAACATCATTGAAAATGGGTTGAAATACAATGAAAGCGAAACGCCAAGTGTAGAAGTAGAATACGCCGAAGAAGTCGATAGTCATATTTTTTCAATAAAAGATAATGGAATTGGGATCCCTACCAACCACAGGGATGAAGTCTTTGAAATGTTCAAAAGGCTTCACACACAAAATAAATACAACGGAACAGGAATGGGTCTCTCCATTTCAAAAAAGATCGCAGAAAAACTGGGAGGCGATATTACCGTCAAGGAAACCTCAGACAATGGAACAACTTTTCAATTCCGTATTCCCAAAGAATCTTCTATCGTTACTCCCGTTTGATAGTCTCGATGAATTTAGATTAACCTATTCTTAATCGTTTTATAATCAAGGCTTCATGACGTCTTAACACCTTCGCTGCAACTTGCACACTGAAATCAAATTGCTTTCATTAATTCTATAGAATGAAACGGGAACTCGATATTTCCATTATTTCAGATGTGCATTTGGGCACCTATGGCTGCCATGCCAAGGAGTTGCTCAACTACCTCAAAAGCATAAATCCAAAAACGCTTATACTAAATGGTGACTTCTTCGACATTTGGCAGTTCAGGAGAAGCTACTTCCCAAAAGACCATATAAAAGTGGTGCAACGGATAATGAAAATGGCGAGTACTGGCACGAAGGTCTATTATATTACTGGCAACCACGATGATGCACTCCGGCGATATTCTGATTTCGGGATGGGAAACATCAATTTAAGGGACAAGCTTGTGCTGGAGATTGCTGGTAAAAAATACTGGATTTTCCATGGAGACGTCTTCGATCTGTTTATTAAATACTCACCAATTATAGCGAGGATCGGCAGCAAAGGGTATGATTGGCTCATTTTGATCAATCGCTTTATCAACAATCTTAGAGCAAGGTTTGGTATGTCAAGGATGTCGTTTGCTGGCAAAGTAAAAAACAGAGTAAAAGAGGCAGTCAAGTTTGTAAGTGATTTTGAAGAGACGGCTATCCAGTTGGCTATTGAGCAAGAATACGATTATGTGATTTGTGGGCATATCCACAAACCACAGATTCAAAAAGAAGGGAGGGTCACTTATATGAACTCAGGAGATTGGGTCGAAAACTTGACTGCATTGGAATACCAGTTTGAAAAATGGCAATTGTACAAGTACGATGCAACAGATTTCGACCTAACAAGTCCAAGATTACAAGTAAAAGAAAAGGAAACCATTAAACTTGAACCACAGAAGATCCGTGAAAAAATATTGGCGGCAATAATGCCATAATTAGCGACAAAACCTTTGGCAGGGAATCACCCTGGCACAGGTTTAACAATAGGTAGCTGTTGGCCATAATACCAGCAGCTATTGCTTTTTCGGCCTTCGTTTCTTATATTTGTCATCCTTTCAAAAAAATACAGCAAACCTTTGGCAGGGTAATCCCCTGGCACAGGTTTGAAAAAGGCCGTCGGATATCCTCTCGACGGCCTTTCATATTTTATCCATTTCCAATAAAAGAATTTACTTTACTGCTCCTTCCGCATATCGCTGGTAAAATGGAACTCAACCTCTGGATGGTTATCCTGTGCCATCTTCAGTGCCCAAGCACTTTCGGCCAGATATACCAGATTCCCATCTTTATCTTTGGCCAAATCTTTCTTCCGGCGGGATTGGAATTCTTTGAATTCCTTTGGGTCGTCACAAGTAACCCAGCAGGCTTTGTGCAGATTGGTATGCTCATAAATACATTTCGCTCCGTATTCATGTTCGAGCCGGTATTGGATTACATCAAATTGGAGAGCTCCAACTGTACCAATGATTTTCCGGCCATTGTTTTCTTTGATAAATAACTGAGCGACCCCCTCATCCATTAACTGTTCTACGCCTTTTGCCAATTGCTTAGCCTTCATTGGGTCTCCATTTTCCACATAACGGAATTGTTCTGGTGAAAAACTTGGGATGCCTGTAAAGTGCAAATCCTCACCCTCAGTCAGTGTATCTCCGATCTTGAAATTTCCAGTATCATACAGGCCAACTACATCACCTGGGTAAGCCTCATCCACAATCTCTTTTTTTGAGGCCATAAAACTGGTCGGATTGGCAAATCTGAAATTTTTGCCGTGGCGTACATGAAGGTAATTGGTGTTGCGCTTGAAAATGCCCGAACAAATCCGCATAAAGGCAATACGGTCACGGTGTCGAGGATCAATATTTGCGTGGATCTTAAAAACAAAGCCCGTAAATTTCTTTTCGGTTGGCTTCACATCTCTTTCTTCAGCAGGTCGTGGCAGCGGAGTTGGTGCAATATCTACAAAGCAGTCAAGCAATTCTCGGACACCGAAGTTATTGACAGCAGAACCAAAAAAAACCGGCGACAACAACCCCTCCATATAATCTTCTTTGCTAAAGGGAGGATATACTTCTTCAATCATTGTAATTTCCTCACGGAGCGTTTTTGCCGCTCGTTCACCAATGTGCTTTTCCAAATCGGAAGAAGAAAGATCACTGAATTCAATCACTTCATCTGCAGCTTGTTTTCCATGTGGGCGAAAGAGCACCAGTTTTTGCTCGTAAAGGCTGTAAACGCCCTGAAACCGCTGCCCCATACCCACGGGCCAACTCATTGGCCTGACAATCAAATTGAGCTTTTGTTCCAGTTCATCCAATAGGTCAAATGCATCGCGACCTTCCCTATCCAGCTTGTTTATAAATACAATAATAGGTGTGCTGCGCCTCCGGCAAACATTCACCAGTTTTTCAGTCTGTGCCTCCACGCCCTTCGCCACATCAATCACAACGATGGCACTATCTACAGCCGTAAGCGTTCGATAAGTATCTTCAGCAAAATCCTGGTGACCCGGCGTATCCAAAATATTGATCTTCTTATCCCGGTACTCAAACGCCATTACAGACGTAGCAACCGATATTCCACGTTGCTTTTCTATTTCCATAAAGTCGGAAACAGTAGTTCGTTTGATCTTATTGGATTTTACAGCTCCTGCCGTTTGGATAGCTCCTCCAAACAAGAGCAGCTTTTCGGTCAGTGTTGTTTTCCCCGCATCTGGATGCGAAATGATGCCGAAAGTCTTTCTTTTTTCTATTTCTTTTATCAATGACATTTTCTAAAAATTGGGGCGCAAAGGTAAGGAGAGATATTGGTTGACGGGATTTGAAGTTATAAGCATACCTAAAAACAGAAATCTTGGTGTTTCTTAAATTGAATTTTAGAAGGACAGGTAATATTTCAAACTCTCTTTTATCATGTCTTCTTCCACATATTGATCCCACACGACCTTCCCCATCTCAGGTATCATAGTAAAATTGATCTGGCCTGCTTTATTCTTTTTATCTTTTTTCATAAAATCTAAAATCGTTGGAAAGTCGGATTCCTGAAATTTAAAAGTCGGGTAAAGCCGCCGAATATATGTTGTGATTTCAAGCAGGCTTTCTTCAGGCAGGGAGTTTAATTTATGCGACAACCAACTTTCACAAATCATCCCAATCGCCACGGCATCACCGTGCAGCAAAGGAGAATCGGCATCGAAAGAAAAGCTCTCTATGGCATGGCCAACGGTATGCCCAAAGTTCAATGCCTTTCGAGGCCCTTTTTCAAATAGGTCCATCTCTACTACTTGCTGTTTGATGCGAAGAGAATGATTGATTAAAGGCGACCAATTCACCTCCATCAGGTTTTCCAATTTTGACATATTTCCCCAGCAATCAGCATCAGCAATCAGCGCATGCTTAACAACTTCTGCAAAGCCACTTCTTATTTCTGCGGCAGGCAAGGTTTTCAAAAATTCGGGGTTAACGAAAACTGCGTTTGGGTTTTTGAAAAGGCCTACGCTGTTTTTTACCGATTTGAAATCAATGCCGAGTTTGCCGCCTATGGATGCATCTACCTGCGATAGCAGTGTAGTTGGTATTTGAATAAAATCAATCCCCCGCATGTAAGTTGCTGCACAAAAGCCTCCAATATCACCAATAACACCTCCACCAAGATTGATCAAAAGCGAATGGCGATCCATTCCGCAAATCATCATTTCCTCCCAAACATGGCGGCATGAAAGCAAATTCTTATGCTGCTCACCAGCAGGCAGTTCGATAATCGAACATTCTATATCCAATTTTTCTAAAAAAGCAGGAAGGCAATGCTGATGCGTATTTTCATCCACAAGAACAGCAACCTTCGAATATTTATTCTGGGAAATGTAAGCTGAAAGTTCAGTACCGTGATCGCCTATAAAGATGGTATAGTCTGAAAGTTGTAGAGTAGTCATTCTGTAACGTGGAATTTGAATAGTTGTATTTTCTCTAAGAAGTAGGAGTTACATGATATTCGAATGAACTAAATCATAAATCGTCAATCATGTAATCCCTTATTCTTAAATCATACTGTAGCTTCCACACCTTTCAATATCAGGCTCTTTCGCTCAGGCCCTGTTGAGACCATTGTAATTGGCACGCCCAAATGATGCTCCAAAGTAGCGAGGTATGCTTTCGCATTGACCGGCAGTTCATCATAATCGATGACACCATCAAGCGACTCACCCCAACCTGGGTACGACTTGTAAACTGGTTCGACAGGAACGCCACATAAATCATATGGAAGTCGATCCGTCAATTGCCCTTCATAGCGGTATTTGGTGGCCGCTTTTATATTTTCGAAATTATTTAAAACATCAATTTTAGTGATAACAAGTTGTGTCACGCCATTCAACATAATGGTGTATTTCAGCTGGGGTAAATCAACCCAACCACAGCGCCGGGGGCGGCCTGTCGTAGCGCCAAACTCCATTCCTTCCTTTCTCAAAAATTCACCATCTTCATCAAAAAGTTCAGTTGGGAAAGGCCCGCTTCCGACCCTCGTACAATAAGCCTTGGTAATGCCGATAACCTCTCCTATATTTTTTGGTGCAACTCCGAGTCCATTGCAAACACCAGCGGTTACTGTATTGGAAGAAGTCACAAAAGGATAAGTCCCGAAATCAATATCGAGCATAGAGCCTTGTGCTCCTTCCGCCAATATTCGCTTGCCTTCTGCCAGTTTTTGGTTGATAAAATACTCACCATCCACCATTTGCAAAGACTTCAGTGAATCAAGCGCTGCAAACCATTTTTCCTCTTCTGTTTCTAAGTCAAAATCAATTTTTGGCAAGGCAGCCAATAAACCTAGGTGCTTTTGTTTTAAGGTATCGTATCGTTCCATGAATTCATCCAGCAAAACATCCCCGACACGGAGGCCATTGCGTCCTGTTTTGTCCATATAGGTTGGACCGATGCCTTTGAGGGTAGAACCGATCTTTGCTTTTCCCTTTGCAGCTTCTGAAGCAGCATCAAGATAACGGTGCGTAGGAAGGATGAGGTGTGCTTTTTTTGCGACAAGCAACCTGGACTCATACTCAACTCCGGCTTCTTTCAGGCCACCCAATTCTCGTTGTAAAGTGATGGGATCAATGACAACGCCATTGCCAATGAGGTTGATAAGCTCTTTCCTGAAAATGCCTGACGGTACAGTATGGAGTACGAATTTCTGTCCGTCGAACTTTAAGGTGTGTCCGGCATTTGGGCCTCCCTGAAAGCGAGCCACTATATCGTATTGGGTCGCTAAATAATCAACAATTTTTCCTTTTCCTTCGTCGCCCCATTGGAGGCCAAGGATCACATCTATTGCCATGTTTTAGTGATGAGTGATTAGTGATTAGTGACAATTATTGCTAAAATACTGGTCACTGGTCACTGGTCACTGTTTTTTCGTTCGCTCACATGCACCGTCACATTTTCCGAAAAGGTTCAGGGAGTGATGCGTGATTTCATATTTTAACAGATCCCCCATCATGTCCTTGATCTGTTGGATACGGGGGTCGCAGAATTCGACCACTTTTCCACAATCTTCACAGATCAGGTGGTCATGCTGCTTATAGCCATGTGATTTCTCATACAAGGCCAGATTTTTACCAAACTGGTGGCGTTTGACCAAGTCACAGGAGACGAGGAGGTCAAGCGTATTATATACAGTGGCCCTACTCACACGGTAGCTCTGATTCTTCATATGAATGTACAGGGCTTCGGCGTCGAAGTGGTCACTGCGGCGGTAAATTTCTTCGAGGATAGCAAAGCGCTCCGGTGTTTTGCGGAAGGCATTTTGCTCAAGGTGGGAAGCGAAAATTTCTTTTACTTCCTGAATCGTTTCTTCAATTTTTGCAGTCATATTCTGACTTTTCGCTAAACAACAGCAAAAGTAGGCAAAAGGGTGAGTGAAATTCAAATCATTCCAAAGTATTTGGATTTGTAATCGAACCCAAATTCCTTTGTACTTTCACCCTTTCAAGTTTATAGATGTCCATTTATTCCATAAATAAAAAAGAGCGGCTCAAGAGCAGGAAAATAATTGGCCGAATGTTCAAGGACGGGAAGTCTTTTGGAGCATACCCATTGCGTTTGGTTTTTTTGAAAATAGACGAAGCTCAAAGTGATGCTCCAATTCAGTTTACGGTATCTGTTGCAAAAAAAAACTTTAAATCTGCTGTAGCTCGAAACAGAATAAAAAGGAAAGTTCGAGAAGCATGGCGTTTGAACAAAAATTGGTTGTACCGAAAAATGGAAAAATCAACGGAGCAATATGCTTTCATGCTTATTTATTCGGCAAAAGAAGATTTGCCATATGATGAAATTGAGCGCGCTGTCCGAAATATCAATAACCGTTTTGTGAAAAAAAATATTTACCCCAAATCCAACCCAACCAAGGAGGGCAAGCCTCTTTCCTGAAAATCATTCCGACTATGCGAAAAGTATTTATCCTCTTTTTAGTACTGTTCATTTCCCAACTGGCCATAGGCCAAAAATTTATGCAACTCGAAAAAGTGAACAGCCCTAAAACAAAAAAGTATTTTCCTGGCGATGAAATTACCTTTCAGATGATAGGAGGCCAGTGGTACACCAGGGTTATTGAGGATATTTCTTATGAGCAAAACATTGTTTTGTTTGCAAAGGATCACGTAGAATTGGATAGTATCATTGCCCTCCGCTCCTATAAATCCCAAAGGTGGTCTAACTCCCTGGGAAATCAATTTTACAATTTTGCTGCGGTGTGGCTTCTTTACTCAACTATAGATGAAGCCTTACAGGACGACGCTTTCAAACATGTAGACAAAAGTTTTTACCTCGTTCCAGCTTCCAGTGCTGCTTTTGGTTTTTTATTGAAAAAGATTTTCAAACACCGCACTTTTCATTTCGAAAAAAACAAAGAAGGGAAGGCAAAAAAGTGGAGGCTCAGGGTGCTCGACTTAAATGTAGAAGGACTTGAAAAGAAGCCATAAAAAAAAGACCGGACAGTGCCATCCATCCGGTCTTTTAGATTCCGCCTTCGGCGGAATGACAAAACGACTATTCGTTAATTCCCAACCACAACCCGCTTCATAAGTATGCCATCATCCACCACTATTCTGACAATATAAATGCCCGAAGGCAGATTGTCTATTTCCAGTATCTGAGTTTTAGTGGAAAAATAATCGCGGGATTCCGGCAAGGCTGGCCTACCATTCAAGTCAAGCAAACTAACAGTCACTTCTGAAGCGTTCGGTAATTCGAATTCCAAAAACAGCTTGTCTGTAGTAGGGTTTGGAAAAAGGCTTACGTATTCTTCAAGACCCGGATTAAAGGATACTGCATCAACAAAGTCAACGAAAATGGAGGTATCTAATGTACAGCCGTTTTCATCTGTAATTGTCAGAAAGTAATCACCGAAATTAAAAGCAATTATATCTTCTTCTTCAGAATAAAAATCTCCTTCAAATACCCATTCAAACATATAATCTCCAGTTCCTCCAAAAACGGATATATATACTTCACCAGGTATGTCACTCACTGGGAATACCTCATCCACAACAATCTCAAGAGCAGGAGGATCAACCAACTGAACGGTGATTGTTAAAGTACAACCAAACGCATCTGTTACGATCACACTATGAACCCCTGCGGAAAGCCCCGTTGCTGTTTGGGTTGTCTGGCCATCACCCCACTCATAAGCGTATGGGGGAGTTCCTCCAACTATGTCAACTGTAGCCTCTCCATCAGCACTGCCATTGCACAATGGGTTTGAGATTATTAGGGACGGCGTGATATTGCCACCTATGACGGTAATTGAGAAGGAACAAGTAGAAGTGTTTCCGCTGGCATCCGTCGCTTCCATTACCAGATCGGTTGTTCCTTCAGGGAAAGTTGAACCTGGTGGCGAGCCACTTATCAGTTCAAAAGTGACACCGTCACAATTGTCACTTACAGTTGGTGGATCGTATTCTACTACTTCAGCACAACTGGCACTCTGCACGGTGATGTTGTCAGGGCAAACAATAGATGGCGCAATATTATCCACGATTGTAACTATCGCACTGTCAGGCGTGCAATTATTTGAGTGGTCGGCCACTGCAATAAACACTTGGTTTTCTCCTAAATCATCGCAGTCAAATTCTGAAATATCGAGGAGCATGGTATCAATGCCGCAGTTATCTGTGCTGCCATTGTCAATCATGCCTGCTGTAATGGAAGCCATACCATTCGAGTCTAATGCAACCGTAATGTTTTGAACAACGACAACCGGAAATTCGGTATCGGGATCAACGCCAACCTCAATATTTTGGGTGGCAGTACATCCATTCGCATCTGTGATTGTGACCTCATACATACCCTCTTGCAGGTTTTCAATTGTATCGTTAGTTGAACCATCAGGCCATTCAAACGAATAATCAGGTACACCTCCACTGCCAGCAACTGTAATTGAACCATTGGTATTGCCAGGGCAATCGGTATTCACCACGCTGGTTGCACTGACGAATAGTTCGCTGGGTTGAGTTATCTCAACTTGTCCTGTTTCCGAACAGCCATTTACATCAGAAACTGTTACAGAATAAGTTCCTATAGCCAAGTTGTTAATACTGGCTGACGTCGAATCATTTGACCATATGAAAGAAATCGGTGGATTAAAACCTGATGCATTTGCCATTGCAGAACCATCATTTTCACCAAAACAAGAAACATTGGTGCCTTCCACATCAAGTGTTGTACTTCCGCATCCAAACGGATTGACCGTGGCACAACCTTCTTTGGTACAGCCGTTATCGTCCGTAACGGTGACACAATAAGTGCCGGGTGAGAGGCCTGTGATCACCGCAGTTGTATCGCCCGTATTCCATGAGAAGCTATATGGATTGACCCCGCCACTTGCAGATGCTGAAGCAGTGCCATCGTCAGAACCAACGGATGTTAGGTCAGTTGATGAAATATTTAAAACCAAAAGAGGGGGTTCGCTTATCGTCAAATCCACAGTTGCCGTGCAGCCATTTGCATCAGTAGCTGTAACCATATAAGTGCCAGCCATCAGGTCATTTCGAGAAGGATCGGTATTGCCGTCTGGCCATTCAAAAGAATAACCGGATGTGCCGCCCGACGCAGTAATAGTTGCCGAGCCGTTGGCTTCTCCATTACAAAGCACATCTGTTGATTGGGCAACAGCCGCGTTAACAACAGAGGGTTCATTTATTGATATTGTCAACGTTCCTTCACATCCATCCTGATCAGTCGCAGTGACCGTATAATCACCCATTGACAAATTGCTGAGCGTATCGCCCATGCCACCATTTGACCAAGAAAATGAATATCCAGGAGCACCACCCGTAGCCTCGATAGTTACTTCCCCATCGCTACCGCCATTGCATGAGACATTAGTTATAGATGTAGAAGAAACAGAAACGGCAGATTGTTCTGAAATGGTTATTGTCAACATGGCTTCACAGCCATTAGCTTCACTGGCCGTAACGGAATAGGTACCGGCAGTCAAGTTGGAGCTCGTTTGCGTTGTATCACCATTCGACCATAGATAAGCATAAGGTG
>CALNYY010000003.1:0-299344 GCA_942490835.1 uncultured Saprospiraceae bacterium | reverse complement strand
AAAGGAATTTTTTGGGAATGATCCAAAAATTGCGACCAAAAACCTTCCCGCTGATGCAGTGGACAAGGTACAGGTGTATGATAAAAAATCAGATCGATCTGAGTTTACAGGCATCGAAGATGGCCGGGATTCTAAATCCATCAACTTAGAATTGAAAGATGGAAAAAAGAACGGGTATTTCGGTAATGCATCGCTGGGCGGTGGAGCTTTGGAAACACAGGAAGGTGATTTGAAATATGATCGCTATGCAGGGAAATTCAACATAAACAGGTTTTCAGGTAAATCCCAGTTTTCCGCTATTGGCTTGCTCAACAACACCAATCAACAAGGTTTTTCTTTCAATGAGTATATTCGGTTCATGGGCGGCCTGTCCAATCTCCTCTCAGGCTCAGGCGGCGGTGGTGGTGGCCGGATGCGTTTGTCGTTCGATCCCAGCACCCAGGGCATTCCCTTGGAAGGCGGAGGCCTCGACCAAGGTTTTACTACAACTTCAGCGGCTGGCTTGAATTTCAACCATGATTTTAATGATAAAACCGAATTGAATGCCAGCTATTTTTACAGTGATATCGAAAATGATCTCGACCGATTAGCAACAAAAGAAAGTTTGCTTGATTCCGATAATTTTCTCAGTGAAGAATCCGAAAAGCGCATCAGTAAAAACAAAAACCATCGCTTGAATGCCACGCTACGCCACGAAATCGATTCCTTTCAGAATATCATTCTGAGGGCGAATATGGGGCTCAATGACGCCAATTTAAATAGTAATGGATTTACCAAATCATCAGATGGAGCTGGCCTATTATTGAATGAAAACCTCCGTGATTATGGTGCAAATAGTGAGAACATAAGTTTCTCCACCAATCTAACCTATCGTCGAAGGTTCCGCCAAAAAGGACGTGCATTTTTTGCCAATGCAAGTTGGGGGCTGGAAGAAGAAGATCGCAATGGCTTGCTGCAATCACAAAATTCTTATTATGATGGTGGCCAGCCATCGGGTGAAGAAAATACCAATCAACAGCAACTTTTTACAGACGATGCCAAAACTTATGGATTGTCATTGTCTTACACCGAGCCGATTGGAAAAGCGAAAGGGAAAAATGGACAGTATCTTGAATTCTCCGCTTCCCGCCAGAATTTTTCCAATAAAACAAACAAGGAATTTTTTGACATTGGAATAGGCGGCGAAACGCTAAACCAAGAGTTGAGCAACCGTTACAATCGGGATTATTTATATGACCGGGGCGGAATGAACCTGATGATCAACAGGAAAAAATTCAATTTGACATTTGGAGCAGAGGTACAAAATTCCAAATTAACTGGCGACTTGCTCGATGAGGATTTAATACTGGAAAATTCCTTCACCCGTGTATTGCCGAGTATGTTCTTGAATTATGAATTGGGCACCAGCAAGCATTTTGACATTGAGTACATGACCAGCTTGCGAGAACCTTCTTTGGAACAATTGCAGCCACTGGTGGACAATTCCAATCCACTTAGCATTTACATCGGAAACCCAGATCTGCAACCTGAATACAATCATGAATTGAGAGGGAGTTTCATGCTTTTCGATCAGTTTACTTTCACAAGTTTGTTTGCCAATCTGAGCGCTAATTACACGTCTGATCGAATCACCAATTCCAGTTCTATTGATTCTTTATTCAGGCAAGTTATCAGGCCTGTTAATGTAGATCGTGACATTGGTGTGCAAGGTGGATTTCAGTTTCGCACGCCGTTACGGTTTATGGGCACCAATATTCGCTTGAGTTATAATGGTTCATTGAATAAAGGCATTCAGTTTGTCAACGAAATTGAAAACGATGTAGACCGTCAGCGTCATTCCTTCAGCTTGTCATTTGACAATAGAAAAAAGGATGTGATTGATTTTACGATCGGTGGTCGGGTGAGTTATAACAAGTCTGATTACTCTGAAAATAATTCCCTCAACCAGAATTACATCGACCGAAGCTTTTATTCTGATTTAGTAGTATTGCCTTCTGAAAAATGGGAAATCACATCGAGCCTTGATTACACCTTTTATTCCGAAGCTTCTTTTGGTGAAAAAAGAGCCATCCCTATCTGGAAAGCAAGCCTGACCCGTTATGTATTGCCAAACAATCGTGGCCGCCTTTCATTGTCGGCGTTCGACATTCTCAATGAGAACATTGGCATCAACCGCAGCAACCAACTCAATTATTTTCAGGAAGAACGCATCCGCTCACTTGGCCGTCATGTCATGTTGACTTTTGCCTACTCTATTTCTGGGTTTAATAAGGAAAGTGGTGGGGTTGAAATTTCGATTGATAGAGAAAGGTAGGTTAGTGGTCAGTGATTAGTGAATAGTGAATAGTGAATAGTTATTGTTACGCTCGGACGGCAGGTGCCGTCCGAGCGTTTCTATTTCCCTATGGTAGGGGCGATTCATGAATCGCCCCTACCATAGGCTGTTAATTCTCCTTTACTTTTGCCCCTCACCAAAACCAAATTGTATGTCCGACGACGCCCTCTACCCTATCGCTGATGCAGAACAACTCGTGAAAGGATTTCTTGAATGTGAACTAGAGAAAGGAGAATTCACCCACGAGGCCCACCTTCTTTCCGGCTTGTATATGCTCGCCCACCATGGCGATGAAACACTTTCCATCATGCGAACCAAACTTGCCGACTTCCTCCGATCCATGGGCGTAGAAAGTACAGACACCAGCGGCTACCATGAAACCATGACCATCTTCTGGTTATGGGTATTAAAAAAACATTTTGCTGACGAAAACGGACAGGTCCACTGGACGCAAGAAAATGTGGATGCTGTAATCGATAATCCAAACCTCACCAACCGAAACCTCTGGTTGTCGCATTATTCAAAAGAAAAGATGATGTCAGTGGAAGCAAGGCGTGGGTTCGTGGATGGGGACGTGAAGGTGTTGGACTGAAAATTCTCTATATACCTTTTTCTAATTGTATGTAAATCAAATTGCACAATCAAACGATGCATCAGGAATTTTGTCATTCCGCCATCGGCGGAATCTGCAACTCAGTGAAAGCACGTTAAGACAGCAAATCAGGGTAATGCAAATCCGCCTTCCGGCGGATGACAAAGAATTTATGCATTTTGTTATACACATATACTAATTCATAAAGCCTGCTCTCTCTCTTTTTCTTTATACATTTGATATATAAAATGCGTGACTGGATATAAGTGGAATAGTTCCGCTAACATAGACATCCGCTGAAATAAAGCAAAAATAAATGGGAGTCGATTGGAAAATATTTAAACCAAAAGAGAAAATCAAAACACAAGAATTTATTCATAGTGTTAAGTCTCTCGTAAATGAATTTCCAGAAGCATCCGTGAAATTGTCATCAACAAAAAGGTCAAAAGATGAAATTCAGAAGCTCAACAGATTGCAATTGGCAAAAATTGACGAATACAATGGAACAATTAAAACAAAGAATAAACAAAACTTTCTCGAATTGTTCAAATCAAAAGAATTATTAGATTTTGGAATATTTAGCAATGTTAACCATCATAAAGACGATAGTCTTGGATTTCAAATTATAAAAAGTAGAAATCAGAACAAAGCAAACTTAGAGATTGAATTACCCTATTCAAAAAAGAAGACTTCCATTGAAAAATTAACTACCCTGTTGCATCATCTAAACAAAGATTTGAGGTTAAATTTTAGAGATAAAGAACAGATAGAGTTTACGGTCAATAAATTAGTTGGAAATCTCTTTGATGATAAATTTCATGATAGCGAATGGACTCTAAAACATTCTCATCATACATATAAATGGTCAGGCGCAACAAAAAAAATATTTGAAAATCAATCAGAAGAAACATTTAGAGCAACTGGAATTAGTATACTATTTCCAGATATGATTGGGAATTTAAATGGTTGGGAAGAATACAATGAAAATATGTTTTCTCAAATCTTGAGATATTTTAACGACGAAGAGTTTCAACTCTATTTTAAAACCAAAGAAGAAATATTTTCTTCTATTATTTTAGAGATTGGATTGACATCAATAGAATTGTCAACCATTTTTGACATAACCCAAATAATTAAAGAAGAAAAGGATATAGATTTTCATTTTCTATTAAAGGGAGACAAATCATCTTTAACAATAGAATTCGAGCCAAATGGAAATTCGTTCAATAAGGAGTTTACGTTTTATCTTTATCGTGTTAAGAATGAAGATTTGGAGATAAGGCTTGAAATTGATAGGTATGCGAACGAAAAATTTATCAATTCATTAATTAAATCATCTGGAATAGAAATGGAATACTCACACGAAGAATAAAAAGGAAAACTACCGCCAATAAAGGCTGCAGGTCATGAAAAAATAAAATACAGATATGTATAGAGAAATACTTCAAAAGTATATTGGCGGAAATTTAAGATATATTTCATTAGGATGGACGAGAATTCATCCATTCAAAAATTTCTATGAAACCGCTGGCGCTGGTTTGCAACCAGTGACCGGGGAGGCGGGAAGGCTATCACTTTGGGCCTCGTTAGCTTCGGACAGCGCCCGGTGTGGGAAAGCCGGCACACAAGGCTTGTCACAGGACTCAATCCTGCGACAGCGGAATCCCGATAATAGGGACGTTGGGCGCTATGAGAAAAAAAATAGACAAATAGATAAAATGAAAAACAAAACATTTTCAATTAATTAAATACTTCCAAAATGCAACACCCAAAAATTCTCTTTTTCTACATAATTGGTCTTTTAACGATTTGGTCTTGTGATAACGATGATAAGATGGAAGTCATAAGTATTGTCGGCACTTGGAATCAAGTTGACCTAAAAACCGACGAAGACGGAGACGGTATTTTCACAAGTGTAATTGAAGATTGCCAACTTGATAATACAATGACCTTCGAACAAGATGAAACGTATATTATTGATGAAGGCGCTACCAAGTGTCATGAGGGCAACCCTCAAACAACACTTGGAACTTGGATATTATCAGACAATGACACATTGCTGAGTTTGACGGATGAATCAGGAAACACGATTGAAACTGAAGTTTTAGAGTTGACAGATAATAAACTTATCCTTAAAGTATTGGACTTCGGAAATGTTCAAGAAGATGATATTTCCGAAATTACCCTTATGAGGTAGGTATATTTTCATTGGAAAATAATTAGCTTAATTCTGACGTGAATATAGTTCGAAATAATTGCTGTAAATAAATTTAGAAAAATAGACAGTCCCTGCTGGCGCTGGTTTGCAACCAATGGCCGAGGAGGCGGGAAGGCCATCACTTTGGGCCTCACTATCTTCGGACTTCGCCTAGTGTGAGAAGGTCGACACACAAGGCGTGTCTCAGGACTCAATCCTGCAACAGCGATCAAGTTCATAAGAAATGAAACTTAAACTAAACGCATTAGCAACAATAATTGCATTACTTACAAGCCAATTGGTTTTTAGCCAAAAGGATAATAGCCTGACCTACTTAGATTTAATAGCAAAGAATAATCTGAATATAGTTGAAAATCAGGCACAGTATATTGTCAATTGGGATGAAATGCCACCCAATATCAAAGGTGTGCGCAAAATTGTTGAGACTCATTATATAGCTCAAATTGATGAGTCCGATATTCCTGATACAATTTTTTTAATTGGTGAAAATAAAGAACAAGCAATAAAAGGGTATTCAAGGAATATTGATTTCATTATATTAAAAAATGATAGTGTAGAAATTGTTGAGGATAGTTTGCTTAGCCAAATTTATAAGAATAGTCAATTGCTTAGCATACATGAAGAAAATAAAAGAATGGATTTTAAGTATTATGATTCAGGCTTACTTAAAGAAATTATTTACGATGATAAAACAATGATTTCATCTGTTTCGAATGAAGACACAATAAATTACATAGTGAATCTTAGGGAGCTAATTCCTGTGGAAATTATAAAACCAGAGAATATTCCAACCATTGAAATAAAATTAATTATTGACAGGAATGCTGAATGTTATTGTTATCAAAATTATTTCCATTTGAAAAAACTAACAGAAAATCCCGTTTTAAACAAAGAAATTACTCAATGTAAAAATGGAAATGTAACCAAAGAAATGGTATTGGATCGGTATAGTAATTACCAGGAAGTAGAAAAAGATTACATTTACAACTATGAAGCTTTGAGATTAATTAGCAAAGAAAGCAAACCTAATGTTAAATACGCTGATTATAGTTTAGTTGAATACAAATACGACCAAAATGGAAATTTGATTAAGAAAATTGGTTCTTTTTTTACGAGTGAGTTTAAATATGATAACATGAACAATGTGATTCAGAGGATTGACTATTCCACAAGGTCTAATATGTTTCGAAAAGGTTGGATTCGAGAAATTGAGTATTTGTATTAAGGCTGATCAAAACTATCGATATGACTATTAGAGGCTCCATTCGCCGCTGCTGCATATCGGGAACGTTGTCGGTTATTAAAAAACAAGAGATTATAAAATCAGATGAAAGGTTTTAAAAATAAAAGCCTCTTAGACAAATCCTGTGAAATTGGCCTTAGGGATTAGCGGGTCACTTCAAGTGCCCCGCTAATTTGACGAAATTACTGGGGCACTTGAAGTGACCCAGTAATACCTCCACAGGATTTGTCCAAGAACCAAATAAAATACACATATGAAGACTTGCTATTGGCATTAGCACTTATAATAAGTTGTGTAAGTTGTGAAGGACAAATTATACTCAAAAGGAAGTGGTTTGGGAATTTGATTTTCTACAAACCAATGGTTTTGAGTATATGCCGATGGAGAAATGGTTTAATTTTCCCCAAAACATTTCGGAATCGGTATAGTTCTAAACAAAATGCTGAATAATATTCAAATAATGTTATAAAAAAAAGGGGAAGCTAATCGCTCGATGAAGCAGTTGACATGTAAACCTACAGGGCATGTCGTAAGGTTCACTCCTTCGACAGCAGATGCAATTAAAACAAACAAAATTGAAAAATTATTATGGACGATTTTAAACGAAGAGAATTTATCAAATTAAGTGCTTTAGGATTTGCCAGCATTGCTTTACAGCTAAATTCTATATCCTCCTATGCACAAATGGCAAATGCTAATATTGGAAAATGGAATAATAATACTAAACTCAACTGGGATGCTTTTTTAGAGCGCCTTACCCAATTAGCAAAGACCCAACACCAAATATCGTGGGATCAAAAACTGTATACCGAACAGGTAAAGCAATTACTTCTTCAATGCAATTTTCCAGAATTTGAAAACATCAAAAAAGAAATGGATGCTTATGAAGATAAAACCCCAAACTGGTTTGAAGCAGCAAGCTTACATAATGAAGTAGATTTTCAAGTATCCCTATTTCAATTCGAAAAAGGTGAATATATTCCACATCATGACCACCCAGATATGACTGGAGTGATAAATGTTGTTTCTGGAAATGTTTTGGCCAAGAATTACTCAATAGAAGAGCAGCTCTCAACAACAAGAGAAGTTATAAAAAATGGGCGAAGTGAAGTAATGCAAAAGTGTACCATCAGAGAAGTTGGAAACGAAATTATTAAGAGAGGGGATGTGAGTATCCTTACTGCACATGAAGGGAATATTCATTCGATTATGCCGAATGAATTTACCCAATTGGTCGATGTGTTTACACCTGCCTACAAGCCTGATACAAAGGCCAATTGGTATACGGTAAATGAAGATGGCTTTTACAAAGGACATGAAAATTTATTCGAAGCAGAATATATCAACAAGGATCTTTCAGCAGTAAATACTATAAAACTAAGCAGGAAAAAATTAAATAGGTATGTGGGATTTTATAAAATTGCTGATGCAAGTTTTATAAAAATTTTTAGGGATAATAAACAATTGTTTTTAGAACGAACCCAGGGTTTGGATAAACCAGGAATGAAAATGAAACTTTTACCTTATGAAGAAAACAAGTATTGGTTTGAAGGCCAGGACATTCGTTGTGTTTTTAACATTGGCAAAGAAAATAATCCTGAAAGCATAACTATCCATATCGCTGACACGAGTATTACTGCCAAAAAAATAATGTATACTGTACCATAATAGGTTCTGTGCAAATGAAGGAAGTTGATAATAGGTTGATAAAAAGTTTATAAAGGTTGATTATCAACTTTTTATCAACCCATATAAACCAATATATCAACAAGCATGATTTGCTCAAAACCTAAATTGGCCAAGTATAATGTGCAATTAATCGAATGGCGGGGAAAATGAGTTGAGATTTAAATATGTTGACGCTGCAAATGCAAGATGGGGCTTAGGACTCAATCCTGCAACAGCGGAGGTTCTATTGACTTATGCGACTCATTATGCTTGCTACGATGTCATTCTTTTTTTATCGACAAAAGCAATTGGGAAAAGGTTGGTTGGAGAAGCAGCAAGTTATAGGGTTTGTGGATGTTGAAAGCGAGAAATAAAAAAATTAGAAAAAAAGGCTTGTGAGAATATTGCTTTAGCCTTCGCTTTAATTTTGAGACCAAGATGAAAATAAAAACAAACTCAGAGAATCACTTTTTTACGGCAACTGCAATATGGTATTTGCTAACTGTTTTTTGGGGGTTTGCTCCTTCTTTTTACCTTTTAAATCTTTTTGAAAATTCTGAGCCCATACCTATTCACTTGGTTATTCACGGGGTTCTTTTCACAATTTGGACACTCCTATATGCCGTTCAGATTTTTTTGATTAAATACAAAAATTTAAGAGTCCATCAAGCGCTTGGAATTTTCGGTCTGTGCATAATGATTCTAATGGTGCCTGCCGGAATTTTTCCGTCCATTTATAAAGTGTATGCTGAAACTACCACGATAGATGGTGCCGGGCATAATGTTTTTAGACTTTCTTTTGCTTATATACTTTTTGCTCTCGCATTTATCTATAGAAAGAAAGCGTTTCTTCATAAACGTTTTATGTTAGGCTGTATGGTTATGTTGATGAGTGCAGCTATATTTAGAATTTCATTTGACCTTGAGATGCAGACCAGTCAACTATTCAATAAGGGCCTCCAAATATTGCCTGCCGTTATGCTATTTATATTTGATTTGTTTAAGTACAAAAAGGTAGTTATTATTGACCTTATTCCAGTAGTTATGGTATTTGCAATTTATTTCTTTGCAGATTATTTCTGGTTGTCGAACTCAGGTGAAGCATTTATGAATTTCTTGATTTACATATTTGTGACTCCTTTTTTATAAATGAGATTTAAAAAGCTAAAGCAAAAAATGAATATAAAATCATAGCTCCCTGCTGGCACTGGTTTGCAACCAGTGGGCTCGGATGGTGGGAAAGCCATCGCCCTGAGCTCTCCATTATATTCTATTTCAGCGCCAGTGAGGATATAAAAGGATAGTACCAATAATTTTCTAAACAACATTAATTTAACTTCAAATCAAAAACAATGCATCAAAAAACTTACCTATTGACCATTATTTTAAGCTTGCTTTATTTCTTTTCATTGCAAGCCCAAGACCAAGCTCCAGAATTACTTTTTGTCATTAAAAGCAATGGAGATTCTTTGGCCACATCAAAAATATTTAAAAACAAATCCAATGAAGACCAAGTGGTTTTTATTTTGGATGGTAAAAGAAAAACACTTGCCGCCAATGATGTAAATTCTTATTACTTAAAAGGGCGGAAAGTAAGTATATCTGTTGCAGCAGAAAAACAAAAAAAGCTTGTAAAGATAATTGCAAGAGGGCATGTTCAATTAGCTCATTCATTCTCGCAGGAAGGAAAGGAAAAATTCTACTTATTCGCTAATGAGCAATGGATAAGTCTTGATCCAAATGCATCAAACCTTAAAGACTACTTATCGGAACTACTGCCTGATTTCAACGAAGCTGTGAATGCAAAGAAAATTCATTATGATGCACCTTCATTGGGAAATGCAATTACCAAATATAATGAATTTAAAGACCCATCCATTAAAACAGTAGGTACTTTTAAGTATACTGAACGATCAAAGTTTGGGGTTTTTGGAACAATCGGCTTTAATACTGTTACTACCAGTGATTTCCCAATTGAATTTAAAGAATCATCTTTAAGCGCTACTGTAGGATTTGGATTTCACCATCAATACAATCGCCTTTTCTCTTTAAGGGCATTTTTAGGATATACACAAAGCTCATGGGAAAATGACAATATGGAAATAAAATTAAAGACATTAAATTTCAATCCCCTTATTGATGTACAGCTTTATAATAATTTAGACAACCTTAAAATATCGGCAGCTGCCGGTTTCAATTTCCGTTTTGATGTAGCCTCAAAAATAAGCGCTCCTCCAATAACAGATGAGACTGTTGGTTTAGCCAAATTAGGGCCAGGATATGATTTTCAAATACATGCTTCATTTGACAATAATTCTGATTTCTTTATTTCCTATCAGGTTATGACGAAACAGAGGACAGAAAATTTTGAATCCTATAATGGTCAGTTTATTAAATTCAAAACCAATCAATTCAGGCTTGGAGCTGTAATTTATCTTTGAATTTTAATTATTTTCTGAGTACTTGACTAAAATGAAATACTATCAATTGAATTAACAGTTTCACCCCCCTTCCCCCCTCAAGGGGCAGGAGGGGGGACTATGTCTTCAATAAATACTCAAAAAATAGTTTTGTATTGAACTTAGATTTATTTTAATACCTGAAATTAATCACCAGTACTTATTACCATAAAAGTCAATGAAAAATCTGCTATTTATACTTTTGATACTATGCCCAATCCTTTCTTCTGCTCAGGCAACTGCTAATGAAATAAGTGGAAAGCAAAAAGCATCCGTTATGATTACGCCGCTGGGCGACCTAATCAACGACCACAAATCAAGCATCTATTTTAAATGGAATATATCCAAAGACCCTGAAAAGAAAAAATATTTCAGAGTCGGGACGGAGATGTTTAATTCCATAAGCACTGAAATTAGGCCGGGTGTAGAAATAAAATCCAATGCATACAATTTGAAAATGGGACTTGAGTTTCATAAGGAATTGAGTGCTAAAATCAGTACCTATTTCGGTCCTGAAATAAGCTACGACCGATATAAAACACCTGAATCTGCCTTCTTGCTGGGAAACAATTCCATTTTTTCTAACAATGCCATTGGATTAGAAACATTCGGAAATATCGAAGAAAGCACATTGTCTATATTTTCTCTGATTGGTTTTATTGGATTCAAATATAAATTAATAGAAAATCTAAATGTTGGTATTGAAAGCGCTATTGGTGTTGGTTTTTTTAAAACGACAACTTCCTATTCATCCTTTTTTGATGACGAATCCTTAGATGGAGAGATACTTGACATTGCAGCCAATAGGTTTATTATTCTGGAATATAATTTTTAAGTAAGCGAATAATCAGCATAGGTACAGTCAGATAAGTCTTCATAAATTCAATTTGCCTATCAACGATCTTTCTAATTTGACGTCATGTGCTTCTATTGGAACACTATCAATCAACTGAAATGGATGGCCAATTCCAATTTTTTGACCAACATGTTGAGATAGAAAATTATCATAATACCCACCTCCATAGCCCAGTCTATAATTGGCTGCATCAAATGCTAAGCCCGGAACAATAATTAAATCATAGTCGCCGCTATATTCCAATTTACTCGCCATATGGACGGTACCAAATACACCATTCTCGACTTCATCAAGAGATTTCAGAGGCTGTTTTAAAACCTCAAGCACGTCTGCGAGGATATCTTTTCACTCCAATTTCCCCTTGATTTTCGTCATGTATCTATGGATATGCTCCTCAAATCAAAAGAAAATTGTTGCAAAAATCTTATCCTCTCGCCTGCACTTCAGGTTTTAAAACAGCCTCTCGGAATTAAGTTTTGCAATTTTCTTTTGGGCAATGTTTTGGGCGCAACAACCGTCAGCTTTTTTTTTAACAGCTTTTCGATCAATGGGAATATATTGATCTCTGTACCCATAGGCAGGTAGCAATGAACGGTTTTCATTGCACCTTCCTCAATTATTTGCCAGAGCGTTTGACAAATCCATTGGTCGTATTGCTGTTTAAATTGCTTTTGCAGTTTGGATCGCTGAAATAGCATTTGCTTCCGCAAGCTGGCCTTTTGATTTTTTATTGTCATTGATCCATATTTAGTCGGACAAAGATATCCTATGTCAAAGAAAATGGGAGAAACACATCTAACATTGAAAGTTGAAAACAGGAGAGGATTCTGTTCGATTAATAAAAACAGAAATTACTTTAGATCTTTGTGGTGATAATGAAGAATGCTTACAAGACAAACACATAAAACTGCGTTAAGAAGTTGTTGTAAACAAATCACATTTCGAATATGAAGCTTTTAATCACCCTGTTTTTCGCTTTACTTACTTTTTCTGCCTTTTCAGAAATTAACATCAAAATCTATCACGAACAAAATCAAGATGGTTTCACCATTTATGCCGACAACGAGGAATATTGTCCTGTTTCGGTGAAAATAAATTTCAGCCTTCGCAATTTAAAAACAGCAGATGGGGACAATAACATTTATGTTATTCCAGCAAGGAGCAAAAAGACACGATTGACCGATCTATCTATTGTAAAAAATGCAAGGAACATTAATTTGAGTTATCAATATTCAGGTAATTACGGAGACGCTACCAAGACGGACTTCGATGAGGATTATCAATATTTTTTACCTTTCAAAAAAGGAACGACCCATAACGTCTGGCAAGGATATAAGGGGCGTTTATCCCACCACAATGAAAATGCACTTGATTTTACCATGCCCGTCGGGACAGAACTATTTGCGATAAGAGAGGGAATTGTTATTAAAGTGGTTGATAAAAACAAACGCCACTGCACAAGGCCTGAATGCGCACAATACAACAATTATATTTTAGTCTATCACCCTGACGGTACCATGGCTGATTATGCGCATATCAAACAAAATGGAGCGGAAGTGAAAATAGGGGATGAAATTGAGAAAGGTCAATTTATTGGCTACAGCGGAAATGTAGGATACACATCCGGCCCACATCTACATCTTTCTGTTTTTTTACCAAAACTTGAAAAACAGAATACCTTGGAAACAAAATTTCTTACAGGTGATGGCAGTCAGGCTGAGTACTTAAAAGAAAAACAAGATTATCATCGTAATTATTGAAACAGAAATGCAAACATGAAAATTAGGATTGCACCTTATAATCCCAAATGGGCCGATCAATTCGCTTTATTGAAAAAAGAATTATCGGAAAAATTAAATGAATTAAACCCTTTAATTGAACACATTGGCAGCACTTCTGTAGTTGGCCTTGGCGCAAAACCTGTAATAGATATTTCACTTGGAATAAAAGATGAGTCCAGCTTCGATCGGGTGGTGGAATTGATGAAAGGCTACCCATATATTTATTATGAGGTATATAATTCTGCTATGCCCAACCGCCGCCTTTTTTTACGGTTAAAAAATGAAACGGATAAAAACCTTTTTCCCGAGTTATTTACAGCCGACTGTATAATCCCTCACGATAAAATAAATGAGTATCGGCTCGCACATGTCCATGTTTGGCAATACGGCTCGCCAGATTGGGATCGGCACATAGCATTTCGGGAATATTTAAAATCTCATCCTACAATTAGGAAGGAATACGAAGACATCAAAAGAAAACTCAGTAAGCAGGATTGGGCAGATGGAAATGAATACAATAAAGGAAAAGACCGATTTATAAAAAAGACGGAGGCTGATGCCATTTTATGGTATCGAAACCTAAATACTAAATAGGAATTGGGTAAGTACTCTAAAACTAAAACGATCAATATTGAATAGCCTCTTTAACCAGCAAGGCCTTGCGATCCGATGGTAAAATATACTTTTAAAAATAGAACACTGAAATTTCACTACTTCAAAGTGAAAATCTATCTTGCCCCTTAACGCTGGAATTCTTACTTAAAATTCTTTCCTAATAGACTTTTCGGATGCCTAAATTACAGAAAAAACTTACCCTATTCGGGCTCACCATGATTGCCATTGGCTCGTGCATTGGTTCAGGTATTTTTATTACACCAGCACAGATTGTTGAGGCTGTACCAAACGCTTCCTTGGTTTTGGCGGTATGGGCATTGGGTGGGGTAATTGCACTTACGGGCGCTTTGACTTTCACTGAACTGGGAGGCATGTTTCCAAAGTCGGGAGGTGTTTATGTGTACCTAAAAGAAGCTTATGGAGAAATGATGGGCTTCTTGTATGGCTGGGCCATTTTGCTCGTAATTACAACTGGTGCATTGGCAGGGCTTTGCGTTGCTTTTGCCGAGTATTTAAAGATATTTTTTCCAGACATGACCGACGGCACAAAGTCAGGAGTTGCAGCGCTTACGCTGGTAGGGCTTACTGTTTTCAATATGTTTGGCGTAAATGTTAGCCAGGGAATAGCCAATATCTTTACTGGCCTAAAATTGCTCGCCATTGCTGCAATAATAGTTGTAGGGTTCGTTTTTTATGAGCCCCAAAACATACAATTGGATTTTTCACTCAGCCAAAACATGCCCGACAATCTCGCAATTGCCATGCTAACTGGATTGATCGGTGTATTATTTTCGATGGGGGGATGGCATCATGCTTCCTATCTATCAGGTGAGGCGATTAATGCCAAACGCAATGTACCACGAGCCATGTTTATTGGTGTATTGGTGGTTATGGTCACTTATTTATTGGTCAATTTGGCATATATGTTCTTGCTGCCACTGGACCAAATAGCCCAAACGCCGAGAGTGGCTGGGGATGCCATTTCTACTTTGGTTCCGTGGGGCGGAAAGGCAGTTGCAATTGCCATAGCACTTTCCATTTTCGGCACTATCAGCATTTACACCACTACAGCACCAAGAATTTATCATGCTATGGCCGAAGACGGGATTTTTTTCAAGGAGCTTTCCTATATTCATCCAAAATGGCATACACCGACAACTGCTATGGCGATTCAGGTTGTTTGGGCACTTGCAGTCATTTTATTTTTCGGCGGCATTTTCAATGAGATTATCACTTTTGTGGTTTTCCTTGACATAGCATTTATGGGCCTCGCTGGCTTATCTATTTTTATTTTTAGAAAAGAAATGAAAGAAATGGAACGTCCAATTAAAGCATGGGGCTACCCTATCATACCAGCCATTTTTGTGCTCATTTCTTTTGCTTTTGCAATAAATACCTTGAGGGAAAAGCCCGAACAAGCCATTCCAGGTTTGGTACTATTGGGTATTGGTGTGGGCGTATATTATTGGTTTAAAAGAAAAGTTCAAACAAAAGCTTAACGTCCTTTCAAATGCCTACACCATTACCCCAAACCTATTATTTTTGCGACCAAATCAATATTTCCCTAAAACATGAAGCGATTTTTTCTAAAGGTATTTTTATTACAAACCGAAACGCTCAAACCCCTCCCCTACTTTTTTTTATTTTTCACCTTTTACTTTTTACTTCCCTCCTCCTTGTTTAGCCAAGATGAAGGCTACCGCCTTGAAGTAAGCATAGAGAACTATGAAAGTGACACTGTATTTCTTGGTTTCCGCAGGGCGGACAAAGTGTACAGCAAGGATACCGTGGCTATAACAAATGGAAAATATGTCTTCGAAGGAAAAGGATCCTTGCAACCTGGTGTGTATGTGATTCTGATGCCACCCGACAATAAACATTTTGAATTTGTGGTCACCAAAAATGACCAACAATTTTCGGTAATGACCAAGGCGCCCAGCTTTTTTGAAAATCTGAAATTCAAAGGTTCAGAAGAAAATCGATTGCTGTACGAATACCAGCAATTCATGAATGAACAAGTTACCCTCGCCAGAAAAATCGATGAGCAATTTGAGAAAGAAACAGACGAAGAACAGAAAACGAAACTGGAAGCAAAAAAACAGGTGGTAAACGATGGAATCAAAGCATATCAAAGTAAAATCGCCCAGGATCATCCAGACAGCTACGTTGCCAAACTGATAGCAGCATTTAAAGATCCCGTGATTCCAGAAGCTCCACTAAAGCCAGATGGCACCAAAGACGAACAGTTTGGATTTCGTTATTACAAAGCACATTATTGGGATGGCTTTGACCTATCCGATGAAATATTTATCAATACGCCTTATCTGAAACAAAAAATCGACCGTTATTTGGAAAAAATGACGGTGCAGGTTCCTGATAGTATGATCGTTTCTGTGGATAAAATTCTTGGTCTTGCTGAAAAAAATACAGAGGTATTCCGCTATTGCCTGCCTTACCTGCTCAACAAGTTTTACAAACCTGAAATAATGGGAATGGACAAGGTGTATGTTCATTTGTCCGACAACTACTACAAGGCTGGAAAGGCTGAATGGATTGGCGAGGAATCGCTTAAGAAAATAACGGACGATGCATATATGATGCGTGGCGTTTTGTTGGGAAATCAGGCGCCCAATATCCAAGTCCAACTGTATGACCATGATACAGGTATTTTTACAACCGATCTAATTTCTCCTTATGATGTAGAGGCTGATTTTACTGTCATTTTCCTTTGGAAACCTGGCTGTGGCTACTGCAAATCCATGACAGAAGCGCTTATTCCATTTTATGAAGAATGGAAGGATAAAGGTGTCGAAATCTTTTCCATTTCATCAGCCAACCACATGGATGCTGAAAAGGCATGCAAAGACGTCAAAGACAAAGGCATGCCTTGGATCGTAACTGCCGACCTCTATGGCAGAGCAAGAGCTATGCAACATTATTATGGTACATCATTGCCTAAGATTTATGTTTTGGACAAAAACAAAAAGATTATTGCCAACCGTGTCGGTGTGCCTCAATTACCGGACATTATCAATGATTATTTAAACAAGGAAAAGGAGGAGAATTGAGCAGTGGGCAGTGGGCAGTGGGCAGTGGGCAGTGGGCAGTGGGCAGTGGGCAGTGGGCAGTGGGCAGTGGGCAGTGGGCAGTGGGCAGTGGGCAGTGGGCAGTGGGCAGTGGGCAGTGGGCAGTGGGCAGTTAAAGATTCCGAATCACACCCTATTTTCATATCTATTCACAGAATGATTTTCTCCTATGCTACATTTGCGGCCAAATTCACTAATCAGGCAATTATGGCCTCGATAATAGCATGAAAATATTAATCGCCGGAGCTGGCGACCTTGGTTTCCACCTTGCTCAATTGCTGAGTATTGAAAACCAGAATATCACACTGATTGACAACAACAAAGATGTGCTTCATTATGCAGGCACACACCTTGATGTCATGACAATAGAAGGAGATGCGTCTTCTATTGACACACTTGAAGAAGCCAGGGTTGATAAGGCCGATCTGGTTCTTGCCGTCACTACTTCCGAAACGACCAATTTAGTTACCGCTATTTTAGCTAAGAAGAAAGGCGCTAAACGAGCCATTGCACGGGTAAGCAACCCTCAATATTTAAAAGAAGAGCAACTTCCCATGTTTCGGGAATTGGGAGTCGATTCCCTATTCTCGCCAAGAATGCTTGCTGCAAAGGAGATTTATAGATTGGTCAATAGGGTTTCATTTACAGATGTATTCGAGTTCGAAAAGGGGAAGATTTCCGTGGTCGGGATTACACTTTCGGACAACTCCCAGCTGGTAAATACAAGAATGGATGAATTGAAAAAGTTTGAATGCCAGGTGACGCTCAGACCCATGGCCATCTTAAGGGGCAATAGAACGATCATTCCGCATGGAGAAGTAGTGCTAAAGCGAAACGACCATGTGTATTTCATTTCCAGAACTGACCAAATACATCTCATTGAAGAATTTGTTGGGAATAAGAAAGTAAAAATTAAAAAAGTCATGATTCTGGGTGGAACCGGATTGGCTTATGAGACTGCAAAGTTGCTAGAAAATGAATATAGTGTGACTTTAATTGAGGCAGACAAAGACCGTTGTAAAGTACTTGCAGAAAAGCTGAACAATTCACTTATTATCAATAGCAAACCCGACAACATTGATCTTTTGCAGGAAGAAGGCCTCGATAATATGAACGCATTCCTTGCGCTCACCCCCAACTCAGAGACGAACATTATCGCCAGTCTTACTGCCAAAAATCATGGCGTATTCAAAACCATTGCACAAGTAGAAAACAAGGAATACACCTATATATCCCAAAACATTGGCGTGGATACCTTGATCAATAAAAAGCTGATTGCAGCCAATAACGTTTTCAGGTTTGTAAGGCAAGGCAATATTGAGGCTATTACTGGCTTGCACGGAGTTGATGCAGAAGTTATAGAATATGTGATCGCCAAAAACAACAGTTTGACCAGAAAGCAATTGCGTGACCTGCATTTCCCAAAATCAGCACTTATAGGATGTGTTATCAGGGGCGATGAGACCATTTTACCCAACGGTGATTTTATCTTTCAATTAAACGATAAAGCAATTGTGTTTGCCATGCCAGAGGCTATATCTAAGGTGGAGCGGTTATTTAGGTAAGAGGGGTCAGGGATCAGGGGTCAGGGGTCAGGGGGGTTAGATTTTGATAGTATCACAAAATGAATGTGCGCTATTTAATTTGATTTTTTAATTTCTTAAAACCATATAAAATGATCCGAAATTTCAAAACATTGGATATTTGGGTACGATCCCGAGAATTGGTAAAACGAATTTATTTAGAAACAGAACAATTTCCATTATCTGAAAAATTTGGTTTAGTGTCACAAATGAGAAGAGCTGCTATCTCGATTCCTTCCAACATTGCGGAAGGGTGTGGAAGAAGGTCGGAAAAAGGGCTCAGCAATTTTCTTGATATAGCTATTGGGTCAAATTGTGAGCTTGAAACCCAAATTTATCTATCAAATGACTTGGGCTATCTGCAGCATCAAAAAACGGAAACAGTAGTAAAGGAAATAACGCAAATTCGAAAGATGATAATTGGATTCCAGAAAACACTTAAAAGGGAGTGAGGGTTGAGGGGTCAGGGGTCAGGGTTGAGGGGTCAGATTTCAGGAGTCAGGAATTAGGAGTCAGGATTCAGATTTCTGGAGTCAGGGTTGAGGATTCAGGATTCAGGATTCAGGATTCAGGAATTAGGAATTAGATTTCAGAATCTGATAAGAGCTAAAAAATTCAAATAAAAAAAACAAAATTCTGACCCCTGACCCCTGAAACCTGAGACCTGAAACCTGAAACCTGACACCTCACTCCTGACACCTGACACCTAAATAAATGCCAAGCTACTCTATCATAAATTTCAAGCAGATCGCCAGGGTGTTGGCGGCATTGCAGTTGCTCATCGGAGCAATGATGCTATCGGCATTGCCTTTTTCATTTTATTTTAAGTCTGGTGATGAAATGGCGTTTATCCAATCAGCAGGCGTTTGTTTATTGGCAGGTTTGGTTTTTTGGCTATTTAGCAAAACGGAGGATAAATCGCTTAACAAAAGAGAAGGATACCTGATAGTCGCATTGGGCTGGCTAACGATGGTCACTTTTGGAGCGTTGCCCTATTTCTTCTGTGGTGAGATCGACAGTATCACAGATGCGTTTTTTGAATCAATGTCGGGCACAACGACTACAGGCGCAACTATTTTGCAGGATATTGAGGCGATGCCCAAAGGCATCCTTTTTTGGCGGAGTATGACTCAGTGGATTGGCGGAATGGGTATCATCGTCCTTACAGTAGCGATTTTTCCATTGTTGGGCATTGGTGGCATCGAACTGTTTTCAGCAGAAGCACCGGGCCCCACGTCGGATAAAATTCACCCTCGAATACAAGGTACTGCGAAAAGACTTTGGCTGATTTATGTGTCACTTACGCTTGTCCTCTTTTTTATTCTAAAACTGGAAGGGATGGGATATTATGATGCCATCAACCACGCCCTAACTACAATGGCAACGGGAGGCTTCTCAACAAAAAATGCCAGCATGGCTGCGTTCAGCTCTCCTGCGATTCAATATACTATCATTTTTTTCATGTTCCTCGCCGGCACCAACTATTCTGTTACGTACCTCGCTTTGAAAGGGAATTTCAAAAAAGTGAAAGAAAACGATGAGTTTAAATTTTATGCATTGTTGGTGACCGGGTTGGCTATTTTGGTTTCGGTCAGTTTATTTTCTATTAAAAATGGAAATGGCGAAATCCTCTCCTATGAACAAGCCTTTCGAGATAGCCTTTTTCAAATTGTTTCCGTGATCACTACCACTGGTTATGTATCGGCAGACTATACTTCCTGGGCGCCCTGGCTAACGATGCTGTTTTTTATATTATTATTTGTTGGCGCAAGTGCTGGGTCAACTTCGGGTGGGATCAAACTAATCAGGCACTTGGTTTTTGTTAAAAATTCAGTTCTTGAATTCAAACGTTTGTTGCATCCAAAATCTATCATCCCATTAAAGCTCAACAATCGGGTCGTTGCACCACGCATTATGACCCATATCATTATTTTCCTGCTGATTTATATGTTCCTATTTGTATTAGGCTCTGTGCTTATGAGCATGATGGGTTACGATTTTCTTACCTCGATTGGAGCAGTCGCCACTTCACTTGGCAATGTAGGGCCAGCTATCGGCATGGTCGGCCCCGTTGATAATTTCGCCTTCCTGAGCTCTGAAGCAAAATGGCTGTTATCGTTTATGATGCTACTTGGACGGCTTGAACTTTTTACAATTTTGGTGGTATTGACGCCTTATTTTTGGAAAGCTAATTGAATGGTTTCATGGCTTCATGGCTTCATGGCTTCATGGCTTCATGGCTTCATGGTTTCATGGTTTCATGGCTTCATGGCTTCATGGCTTCATGGCTTCATGGCTTCATGGCTTCATGGCTTCATGGCTTCATGGCTTCATGGCTTCATGGCTTCATGGCTTCATGGCTTCATGGCTTCATGGCTTCATGGCTTCATGGCTTCATGGCTTCATGGCTTCATGGCTTCATGGCTTCATGGCTATTAATGCAAATTTCGAAAACAATGAAACAATATAACAATATAACAGTGAAACAGTGAAACAATGAAACATAACTTCACTCCTTCCCCACTTTTTCCATTTGCAGATAACCACTTCCATTTGAAGGTTGATAAGCAAGCACTTCTGACCACGAGTTCACAGGAGTTGTTTCCCGAAGGGTATCAAAACCATCGCCATTGTCCCAGTTGCTGATTTGGGCAATCAGTGCTTTTTCCAATCGGTTTCCTGCTTTTTCAAATGCTACTTCCCATTTTTTCCATTCATTTCCAGATGGTATTTCTGTTTTGAAAACGGGAGTGTTCAAATCGTACTCAGAATACAATTCCATTTGAACCAATAAAACACCTTCTTTTATTGTTGGGAAAAATTCCATGTGGTAGGATTTCGCCCATCCAGCATTTGCCGATGCAGGAGATGCCCTGAAAAATTCCATGCCTTTCAGAACAGCAGCATAAGCTGCTGACTCAAACTTCTGGGCATTAAATTTCCTGCGTTTCGGCGGCTTGCCAGATAAGGGGTTTATTTTCATAGTTGTGTTCAACGTAGCCCGACCAATGTCCCATGTCAGTTGTTGTAAAGGCTTTATTTTTGGTGATGCTGTCTTTTTCCCAGCGGTTGATATAAATGCTTCCAGCTCGTCCATTTCACTATACCTACCATTATACAATGTGCTATGGCTTCCATTTCGGTAAAATATAGCTGGTGTAAATACCACTTCTTCAGGAGCACCTTTGCTTGCATCTACTATTTTAAGGTCTAAGTTTTTTTGTTTGGAGAGTTTTTTAATTTCAGGCAGGGTATTCCTCTTAAAATCTTGTGATATGGATCTTCCTTCCTGGATAAAAATGACCAGTTGCCCATTCTGTTGTGCCTGAATTTGACATGCCAATACACCACATACTGACAGCACGAAACTGAGAAGTAATTTCATGATTAAGATTTTAAATAGGTTCTAAAAGTGCCTTTTTTCATGCAATCTCCTACCCCTTCCATCAAATTCTATTTGTTAAAAATAGTTGATGAATAGAGAAGAAAGAGCTTAAAAAAATACAGTCAAAAATGGATATATGGGAACTGTTCAGATTAACAAATAGCCACAAAATAGTGGCACAGGGCAATTAGGAGTTTAACAAACGGATGGAAACATTTAATAAGTATGCAAACCACCAACCCTATATGTTAAAATTTCGCTATGGACTGATTTAAGCTTTTGATTTGGTTGCGAGAAGAATGAGCGTTTGGTTCTGGCGAAGAGTTTTTGGAGGAGAATAGCAGCGCTATTCTGCGATAAAAAGTCAAAGTCAGGTTCAAAATATCATTCTTCGTAGCCCGAATGAAAAGTTTAAATCAGTTCTTTGGATAAAATGGGAAGAATCAATCGCACGGCAAAGATGGCAAATTTCTTTCCAAATATTAATTTTTTTAATATTTTTTAGAAAGATAATTTAAAGACGTGTGTAAGAGTTGGCTCATAAAGGTAATTTCTATTTTTTGTACGGCCAAATATGATTGAAAAAAATAATGTTATTTTGATTTCTTCAATTTGCAAGCAAAGCATAATCAAACTTGATAACATAAAAAGCTCAATACGTCAGTTGTCATACCAGACATATCGACTATTTGATTCCAAAAGGCTTTAGCTTTGATTTGTACTGAAAAAGGTTTGCTATGAAAACAATTATCAACCCACCTGAAAACTCATTAAAGTTGAAATCTGGCACTCAAGCTTTCTTGTTATATCTCCTGCTATTTTCTCTTTTCTGGTTACTGCCCCACTATTCAGCAGGTCAAATAAAACACGATTATGTATGGGTAATGGGTACTAATGGCTTGCCAAGTGACACTACAGCGTCGAGTGCCACAAGGTTCGGAGTAAACATTTTAAACTTCAATAATGGGGAACTTAATATTAAACGCGTGTTCCAGGATACCGATTTTGACTTTGCCAATGCAAGCATGAGCAATGCTGGCGGTAAAATGCTGTTCACTTCCAACGGATGCAGTGTGTTCCAGGCAGATGGTGAAGTAATGGAGAACGGCACTGGCATTAACCCAGGCGTGGCTTATTCTACAGGGTTCTGCCCACAGCAAGGTTACCCCATGGTAAAAGGGATGCTGGTTTTACCCTTCCCGGGCAGCGACAGCCTTTACTGCCTTTTCCACAAGGCCGTGGTTTTGGGGGATGCTTCTCCCTTCTCTGTTTACAACGGGATCGTTTATTCAACAGTGGTGGACATGTCCGCCAACAACGGGCTTGGTGCTGTTGTCGAGAAGAACAACATTGTGCTGGAAGACACCCTTTTGAACGACATGCACGCAGTCCGGCATGCCAACGGGATCGACTGGTGGGTGATTTCCTCCTCCTCGAACAAGAACACCTATTTTACTATGCTGTTCACGGCCGACGGGGTGAGCGGGGTGTTCGAGCAGGAAATAGGGCCAAGCTCAGTCCATGGCATCAACGGCATGTCCGTCTTTTCCCCTGACGGCAACCGTTTCGCCCGTTATGACAGGGGCTTACAGGTCATGGTTTTCGATTTTGACAGGGAAACCGGGCAGTTGTCCAATCTGACGAACATGATTGCTGATACTGTGTCAAATGCTTCCGGCGGGACCATAGCCTTTTCTCCATCGAGCCGCTTCCTTTACGTGGCCTCCAACAATGAACTGTACCAGTTCGATTTGGAAGCTGCCGAAATACAGTCCTCACGTGTGCTGTTGGACGTATATGATGGTTACAAGTACCTGGATATTTTTCCTGCATCCTTCGGCTTTATGCAGCTGGCGCCCAACTGCCGCATCTATATGTCCACCCGCAGTGCCACGCCATTCTACCATGTCATCAATTACCCCGACCGTAAGGGGCATGAATGCGGATTTGTACAGCGTGGCCAGCCCCTTATCGCCACGAATATCGGCTCTATCCCCAACAACCCTAATTACAACCTCGGCACAGGCTTCCCCGTCTGTGACAGCACCATACAGCTGGTGGTCAGCAGTGTGCCCGTGCTGCCGCCACGGCAGGAGGTGCTGGTCTATCCGAATCCAGCGAGCAGTTATATCATTGTAGAGATGCCGCAGCCACTTACAGCAAATAGTGAATGGTCGCTGTATAATGCCGTGGGGCAAAGGGTAGTATCGAAAGTGTTGGAAAGAGGCTTTACTATGGTGCAAGTGTGGTTGCCAGATGTAGCGCCGGGGCTATACTTTTGGGAAGTAACGGGAGAAGGTGGCAGATTTGGCAGTGGGAAATTGGTGGTTACACAATAAAGCTAAAACCTGCTTCAGCATGTGTAAATGATTCCGGCAGGGTGCGAATTAATTCGCACCCTGCCGGAATGTTTGCCCGAAAGGATTTGAAAATCAGAATCTCTTTCATTTAGGGCAAATACACCCTAAACTCCACACGCCTGTTCGCCAGTCTTCCTTTTTCCGACTTATTCGATTCTATTGGTTGCGTTTCACCATAGCCCTTGTATTTAATGCGTTCTTTGGAAAGGCCACGTGACATGATGAACTCAAAACAAGATTTCGCCCGCTCTTCAGACAGGATGCGGTTGTTTTCATCGTTGCCAACATTATCGGTATGACCGCCAATTTCAAGGTGGTAGCGTGGGTATTTCACCAAAATATCGGTCACCTTATTTAGGGTGATATACGACTCGGCCTGTAAGGTGGCTTTTCCAGTTTCAAAATAAATGTTTCGGGCAGCAAAACGGAGGAACTCTTTTTCTTCTTCATTCAAATCAGGACAACCCTCGTTCGTCCCAACTTCGCCGGGGCATTTGTCAAATTTATCACCAAATCCATCGCCATCTTCATCTGGGCAACCTTTAGCTTTTACAGTACCAGGTTCATTTGGGCAAAGGTCATCAGCATCTTCTACACCGTCATTGTCAGCGTCACGGATCGGGCAGCCATTCCTTTCAGCAAGGCCTTTTTCATCTGGGCATTTGTCAACCCTATCTGGTATTCCGTCACCATCTCTGTCGGGACAGCCCATTAATTCAGTACTCCCTTTCTGATTTGGGCACTCATCCTCGCTATCATCAATGCCATCGCCGTCCGAATCTACAAATGGACAGCCTTCTCTATTGGCTTCCCCAACTTTGTCAGGGCATTTATCTTTATAATCAGGCACGCCATCTCCATCACGATCTGGGCAGCCATTGGCACTGGCAAACCCTGGCTTATCGGGGCATTCATCTTTTGCATCCCCTACCCCATCACCATCACGGTCTGGGCAACCGTTGGTGCTTGCTTTTCCAGCAATTTCAGGGCAATCGTCATTTTCATCTAAAATACCATCTTTATCTGTATCCTTTGGAGGACAGCCATTTCTAATAGGCAAACCTACTTCATTTGGACACCGATCATCCTTATCGGCCACGCCATCACCATCGCTGTCAGGGCAGCCCAATAATGGAATTGGACCGGCGATAGTTGGGCATTGATCTTTATCGTCTGTGACACCATCGCCATCGGAATCGATTGTTGTAGAACCGGTAGGAACAGGGGGCGGGCAGCCACCCAATTCAGCAGTACCAGGCACATCTGGGCATTTATCATTTACATCGGCAATGCCATCGGCATCTCGATCTCCAGGAGAAGGACAGCCCTTATTGGCGGCAGATCCCTTTTCTGTGGGACAATCATCCTCGCCATTCGGCACTCCATCCTTATCTGTATCAGGACATCCAAAAGCCAGAGCGTCGCCAGCTTCATCTGGGCAACGGTCTTCAATATCAGGGATACCATCTTTGTCAGCATCTTGTGGTTCGGGAGGTGGTGGAACTGATTTCAGGTTGAAATACCAACCCACACCTAATTGGAGATTGTCGCGGTCATCCTCAAATGCCTTGCGGTATTCCAACTGAGCAGTGATGTAGGAGCTATTGCCTACTTTAAAATAAGCGCCTAAGCCAACCGGTAAAACTGCATGATTTTGAAATTCATCGAATGCTATTCCCAATCCAGTAAAAGCATACGGAATAGCAGAAGCTTCAGGGTTAGCAAAACGATACTGTCCAACTGCATCTAAACTTACAAAAGTGGTTTTAGATATATCGCCAGGTAAGTCCACCACACCAACTTTTAAAGGCACGCCAATCGCCCAATTATTGGCAACTTGGCGGAGATAAGAAAGCTCTAATCCATTAGAGGCTTTAAAGTCGCCTACTGAATTAGGGGTGCTATAATCAATAATGAGAACTTTTGCAGCAATACCTTGTAAAGGGGATTCCCCAATTTGGGATTGGAGATAATCGGTTTTAAGCAGCATCAGCACTAAGGCCAACACTGTTAGTAATTTTTTCATCATGTGAAAATGTTTCGGGATGTTGTAATCGGTTTAACACAACAGGAATAAGGAGACCGCTATATTACCGTGTGTGTACGTTCCGTAATGCCATGGGTTTCACTTCCTGTGTTCAATTTTATTAGGTAAAGTTAGAAATAGTTTGTTTCAATCCTACCCCTGATTTAAGGTATGTCAGAAAAATTGGGTCTAATGTTAAGGATAGGATTTCATTTAAATGCAATTAGTTATCTTAAAATTAATAGAAGATATTTGTCTGAACTCGCCATTGTGGCTACCTTTGGCAAACATTATGTAGGTTATAAAAGAATCCTTTGAACAAGCTCACCATACGATTTTTCCTTTTAGGACATCATTACCATAAATTATAGCTTGATTATTTAAAGGTATTCAGGCCACTATACTTCAAATCTTTCCCAAACCGGTTTCAATATTTGAAATTCTTGCAATGTGCTAAATTGCTGTAATTGCTATTTTACAGTTCAGCACTTCACGATTTATAGTTCTTTAACTTAAAAATTTGAAAGATCTCATGAAAATTTACACAAAAGTGGCTGTGTTGCTACTTGCACTCAGTCCATTTATCAGTTCTGCTCAGATAGATATTCCTGCCAGTTGTGCAACTCCAGTAGTTGATTTTACCGGATTTACTGGAGCAGGTTTTGATCCAAATCCAGGCCCTGGACAACTTGACTCTGATGCTTTTGCTACTGAAGGTTTTGGGACAAATGTTCCTTTCGGTGGTAGCGAATCAAGTGGCGACCCAGCTCGTGGAGTAACTACGGGTGGAGAAGGTACAGGAGGTGTCTATTCGCTCGACAATGGTGGCAATGCTGCCCTTTGGATTCAGCCTGCTGGCTCAGACTTTACACCGGGAGCCATAAAAATGAAAAGTTGCAACACTTCGGGTGCAACAGTAGCTGATATCGAACTCAGTTACGACATTGTTTACCTAAACGATCAAAATCGAGCAAATTCTCTGAATTTTACTTATTCACTTGATGATGTGCTGTACCAACCAGTTCCAGCTTTGGATTTCATTACTCCTGAAGCATCCGATGCATTAGGCATACAAACGGTTGGAAGAGCAACGACATTGGTTGGTTTAAATATCCCTGATGGGATGTGTGTTTTCTTTGCTTGGAGAGGCGATGACGAAACAGGCGGAGGAAGCCGAGATGAATACGGTATAGATAATATCGCTTTGTGTGGATCAGGTATTGCACCGCCTCCACCTCCAGGCCCACCAGCAAATCCATACTGCATAGCTTCAGATGACTTTGATAGCCCAACCAATTTGATTAGCAGGAATATTACTGTAGACATGACCTTCATGAATATTGGTGATATGTGGGGTATTGGAAATTCCTATTCCGGCCCTCCTGTAAACACACCGTTTTCAGTAATTGATGATACAAATCCAGCTTGTGCCAATTATTTCCCTAATGATAATCAGGGGGTTATCCCTTGTAGTTATGGCAATCAGTTCTTTGGTATGACCGATACAGAAAACCCAGACAATATGGGGCCAGTTTCTGCCGAATGGGTATTCAATATTGCAAGCGCTACCAATCTGACTGCCATCACGATTGATATGTCAGCAATGGGTGATTTTGAAACTTCAAATGATCACTTTGTATGGTCTTATTCAATTGATGGCGGGCCATCTACTATCATATTTGACATGATGCCCGATGAATCAGCCTCAGCCGATTATACTTTATTTGATGGATCAGTAGTGACATTAAATGACCCAATGACAGTTAATGGAACTTTGTTGCTCAATCAAATGACGACTTTTTCTGCTCCTATCAATGGTGCTGGTAACCAACTAACACTTAAAGTGGAAGGTATGGGCGATGGTGGTTCGGAAGCAATTGCTTGGGACAACATCACCATTAAAGGAATCACAGCTGGAGTAGCCGTACCAACTATGGGCGAATGGAGTTTATTCTTGTTTGCTATCATAATGCTGACCCTTGGCGTCGTTTTCGTTTTCAACGCCCAACGTAGATTGGCTTTGAATGGAGCTGGTCAATTAGCTTCAAACGCTAAAATGAGCCAACTTCCTTTTGAAATCGACTTATTCAAATCTTCATTAATGCATGCTTTTGGTTTGGCATTGGTTGGTTTTGGAGTCATATTCACATACTGGGGAGAGATCGTTCCTGCTGATTTGGTTGGAATGGCTCTGACAATTCCTGTTGTAGCTTATTTAATCCATCTTGTTAAGATGTTTGATCGCAAATAAAGGATGGCATCAATTATAAAAAACCCGATGACACAACAATTTGTCATCGGGTTTTTTATTTCGCACATGCGTTAATCAAAAGAAACAAAAAAACCTGTTGAACGTAATTTGACAACAACCATAACTGCTGATTTATGTCAAAAAAGAAGAAGTCCAAAGACAATAAGCCCCGATCGAGTAAAACTGTCTCTAAATCTGGCTTTTTGAAAAAACGATGGAACGGAGTTCAAGAATACTGGGCACAAAAGTCGCCTGTACTCAAATTCCTTGTTGGCTTTGCAGCATGCATGATTGTATTCTACATTATTTACCTATCTCCCTTTTTCGTTGACAATATTGGTAAACCTATCCTCCATATTCAGGCAGCAATCAGTAGTGCTATTTTAAATATATTCGGACAAGGCACAACTGCAGTTAACGATATTATCAGCAGCAGTGAATTTTCAATTAGTATAAAAAATGGATGTGATGGCTTGGAAACATTGGCCATCATGCTAAGTGGAATTGTAGTATTCCCTATTGCTTTTCGGCTGAAATGGCCAGGATTGCTGTATGGTACAATTGCCCTTATGCTTTTGAACTTCTTGCGTATTGTTGCGCTGTTCCTTGTAGGAAAAAGCTTTTCAAAAGGAGTTTTTGATGTACTGCACGAGCAAGGAGGTTTTGTGATTTTTACTGTCCTCGGTGTATTCCTCTGGATTATTTGGGCCAACTGGGCAATCAATAAAAAAGAACAAGCAAATACTCCACAAACAGCCACTGAAGCATGAAAAATTACAGCACATTACTAAAACGGTTCGGGTTATTTATTGTGATATATGCAGCGCTTTTTTGGTTGTTTTCTTCTATGCTGGTAGCAAATATGACAAACAATTCTTACCGTGCGCTTGCAGGACCAATTCTCGAATCAGCATTTCCACAAGCCTATTTAAAGTTGGAAAAAGATTCCCCTCCAGAATCTGATATTTATACCATTCGGGCCGTTTTTACTAGTCAAAAAATAATAGAACAAAGCCAAGCAGCTGCAAGGCAGCAGGGTGCAGCCAAAGTTGACCTCAAGGCTCAAGAGTATGATATTTACATCCATCGCCTTTTCACAAGTTTTCTACTTTTCCTTGTCAGCCTCATCCTTATAACTCCAATTAATGTAAAGCAAAAAGTATCAGCCATCTTAATCGGTGCTGTTTTGTTTTTTGGCTATACTGTATTCAAGATTTCTATTTTCCTGCTCGACCTATTCAACCGATCGGAGCTTGATATGTACAAATTAAGTGAGACTGGAGGGAGCGTTGTCGAAGGCATCTCCTATGTGCTAAAATCATTGGGTACAAGTGCCCTCGTCGTTGTATTGATTTGGATTTTTACAGCTTTTAGAAAAAGTAATTGGAAAGATATTTTGCAAAAAGTTGGGCGCTAAACCAGTTTACAAACTTGCCTTTTTTACATAAAACAATTCTGTAGCAATTTTAAAGTCCGCTTTGTTCACGTTTTTCAAGACAACATCTTTTGCCTTCCCTGCTACTGGGTAAATCATTTTGTAATGACCTGGCTTTCCAATCATCACAGGCATATCAAATTCGTCTACATTGGCAAACCAAGTAAACTTTACATGAAGGTTTTTGCCCTTTTGTTTAAGCTTATATCCAAGCCTTGGCAACCCAGCATGAAATAGATATTGTTCAAAAAATTTAGAATAATCCTTTTTGAAAAAATGGGCTACAAATTGAAGGAACTCATCTGTTGTAGTGGTTTTAAATTTGAATTCATCATAATAGGCACGTAGAAACTCAAACCACTTTTCGTCGTCGTTCACCACATTTCGGAATGTATGAAGCATCCATGAGCCTTTGAAATAATGGTCACTACTGGTCCAATTGTCCCAGTTTACATTTCTGGGGCCCACCATTGGCTCAAAATTCCTGATAAATGGTCGCTGACCATCCAAATAGCGGAGTGCATCTTCATAGCTGAAAAGACATTCAACGTACAAAGCTTCCATGTAAGTGGTAAAAGATTCATGGATCCACATATCGCAATGGTCTTTCGTACTCACTGCATTTCCAAAATACTCATGCCCAGATTCATGAATGATTAAAAAATCCCAATTCATATCACGAGGGATCATACCACCTCTGTAACCCCTCATATAATTATTACCATAGGCTATAGCACTTTGGTGTTCCATACCGAGATAAGGTGTTTCAACAAGTGCAAACCCATCGTTCCAAAATGGATATTTTCCGAAGTACTTTTCATAACATGCCAACATAGGTTTGACTTGCTGGAAATGTTTTTTCGCTTTTTCCAAATTGTAATCCAGCACATAATAGTCAAGCGCCAATTCATCACCATCTTGAGCAACGTATTTATCGGTGAAATGCGCATAAGTAGCTATGTTGATAGAGACATTATAATTGTTGATTGGGTATGAAACGAACCATTCCCAAAGTGTATATTCTTCATTGTATGGACTTTTTTTGCGAAGGTTACCATTTGCCACACAAGTCAAACCATTCGGTACAGCAACCTTTATGGACATACTATCTGGCTCATCTGATAAATGGTCTTTATTGGGCCACCACAAGCTGGCACCATCTCCCTCGCAAGCAACTCCGATCCAAGGTCGAACTTGCTCATCTTGTTTCCAAACAAATCCTCCGTCCCACGGTGCATTGCTAGCTGAAGTCGGATATCCTTCATAAGCGATCCGTATGGTTTCGTTCTCTCCTTTCTTAATTTTTTCTGGAAAATGTATGAAAACCGCATCGTGAACACGGTGAAAAGTCAGGGGAAGTGAAAAGTAGGTCACCTCACGGATCGACATATTTTTAAATAAATCGATCTGCATCACATCAAAATCTTCAACAACATCAAAGGAAATATCTACAAAGCCTCTTATAAATTGTTTAGGGATATCAATTGCCAAATTCAGATCATAATAGGTAACGTCAAAACAGCTTCTTTCTTTGGAAAGCATCCCCCGCAAAGTGTCCGCTTTCGTAAATTCAAACTTCTTATAATAATCTGTTTGACCGAACAAGCCAATAGAAAAACATAGCGACACAAATAATACGAGGAGCTGTTTTTCGATATTAAAAATTTGATTTACAACCATTTATAGTATGATAAAATTTTAACTAATTTTGTGTTCCTTGTACATTGGCGGGAAAATTAAGCATTTTTGATTGTTCTTTCCTTTCAATAAATATTGCTTTGAAAAAAACAATCTAACAATTCAATTTGCCTCTATAATTAGTAAGCTGACTAACAAGGAATTATCCATAATTTGGACAAAATTTTCTGACAATGAATATAGATGTTGGCAAGGCAGTCCAAGAACTTTTATTCGAACAGGATACTGTTATTCTGCCAGGTTTAGGGGGCTTTATGTCTACCTCTATTTCTGCAACAGTAGATTATGTTCAAGGGTCTGTGCAACCTCCTTCCAAAAAACTAGCATTCAATGCCAACCTTCATACCAACGATGGGATTCTAGTTAATCATATACAACACAAAGAAGTTGTAACCGCAAAAGAAGCGAATGATGCAATTGATATCTATGTAACAAAAGTTAAGGATGCGCTCGAAAAAAGGGAGATTGTAGATATTCCAAAAGTTGGCCGATTGTATAAAGATTATAAAGAGGAAATACAGTTCATGCCGGAAAATACCAATTTCCAAATTGATTCCTTTGGCCTTCCTACGGTATCATTCAATCCAATTGCCAGACAAAAAGCGGGAACACAGGCACAAGGAACAGCCGGCGCAAGTACTGTCCCAAAAAGGAAACCATACAATACCTATGCTCAGCATAAACCTCACTGGGCTGAAAAGTCGCTTCCCTGGCTAATTGTATTTGCAGCAATCCTATTAGCATTCAGTTTGTTCATGTGGTTACAGGATGATGACTCTGGCCAGCAAGCTGCTGTACCTGAAGACAGGATCAATGTAAAGCCAAGCCAAGAAGAAAATGAGGAATTATCTGCTTTGGAAAATGGCACTTTATCAAATGATGGTGAACCTTCTTCTGAAAATGGAGCTGACATTTCTCAAGATGAGGAAAACAATGGAATTACTTCCGAAGAAAAACCCTCTCCCCCACCTCCAACTGTTTACAATAAGTTTATAGTTATCCACAGCTTTGGTGTTAAAAAGAACGCAGACCAATTTTATAATACTTTGGAAAGAGGTGGGTATACGGCAACTTCTAAATTTCATGGAGGGCTGCATAGGGTCGGTGTAGAAATTGTTACTTCAGATACTACCGAGATCAATAATTTGGCAAATGAGCTTGGGAGGAAATTCAAATCTACTCCAGTGGCTGTCGATTATTGAACAGTTTCTCAAAATAAATTCCGTTGAAAAAAATCGGCTTACTCTCTGATACACATAGTTTTCTCGATGAAACCTTGTTCACGCATTTTAAAGACTGTGATGAAATATGGCATGCTGGTGATATTGGCGATTTAAAAGTAGCTGATAAATTGGAAGGTTTTAAACCATTTAAGGCTGTTTTTGGTAATATCGATGGCGCAAAGGCCAGGGTACGATATCCTGAAAATCTCCGGTTTGAAAAAGAAGGGCTAGATGTTTGGATCACGCACATTGGTGGCTACCCTGGGAGATACAATATTCGGGTTAGAGATGAAATCAAGTCGAACCCTCCAGATTTATTTATTTGTGGCCACTCTCACATCCTCAAAGCGATGCCGGATAAAAAACTTAATTTAATTCACCTGAATCCAGGGGCCTGCGGGAATGAAGGATTTCATAAAGTAAGAACAGCCATGCGTTTTGAAATTCAAAATGGGAAACTTGGCAAACTTGAAGTTATTGAATTGGCCATAAGAGGATAATTGGATAAAGTTGCTCAAGCTGTAATTAGTAAGGTGGCATATATGCATAAAAAAAACGAAGATGAATTTTTCATCTTCGTTTTTTTTATGCATATAACTTAGCTACAACACAGCGGCCCTGAAGGTTGCAATGCATTTATCAAGTTTCTAAAATTTGAAATAATTAGGTACTTGACGCAATTACCAACTCATATCATCATCCTCATCTCCACTCTTTTCGTTATTGGCGCTGGAATCAGAATTAGCTGCTTCGGAAGTTCCTCCTCCCGCAGCTTCATTCGCATCTTCTTCGGCTTTTCGCTCTTCCCACTCAGCTTGTCTGCGATCAAATTCTTCATAGTCATAATCTGGCATCAACTCGGTCTTGACATGATTAATGGCATCTTCCAAGCCTTCTTTAAATCGGTTGAAATCTTCTTTGTATAGAAAGATTTTGTGCCGCTCATAACCATCGCCATGAAATTTCTTGGTGCTTTCCGTCAGCGTAAGGTAGAAATCATCGCCTTTCGTTCTGCGTACATCAAAGAAATAAGTCCTACGTTTTCCTGCTCTTACTTTTGCTGAGTACACACTCTCAAATCGTCTGTCTTTTTCCACTTGAATAAAGTATATTTGGTTAACAAATCTGCACTGCCACCTATAGAATATTACACATCATAAGTTTTAGGCATGACAAAAGTAGTTAATAGATTGAAATATCAAAATTGTATATGCCATTTTAGAAAAAATGTAAAGACCTTCTAATCGACACTTTTAGCTTTCGTCAACCTCCTCCTCTGCCAATTGCTTTTCAAATTGTTCCTGGTAATAACCCCCATTCGCAACCAATTCATTATGGGTTCCTTCTTCAACGATTCTGCCATCTTCTAAAACGATTATCTTATCAAATTGCAGTAGAGAATAAATTCGGTGAGTAATAATGATCGTGGTTTTATCTGAAAGATTTTGTTCCAAATAACCAAGAATTTGTTTTTCTGTATTTGTATCTACCGCACTCAAACAATCATCTAATATCACTATATCTGGCTCTTTAATCAATGCTCTTGCAATAGATACCCTTTGCTTTTGACCGCCTGATAAAGTAAGTCCACGCTCTCCTACCATTGTGTCAAATCCTTCCGGCAATGCTTCCAGTTCATTATATATGGCAGCATATTTAGTAAATTGTTTAACCTCTTCCATATTAGCCTCACTTTTTCCAAAACGAACATTATTCGCTATAGTATCAGAGAATAGAAAAACATCCTGAGGGACATATCCAATTTGTTGCCTTAATTGATCAAGGTCTTGCTGTCTAATATCTTCACCATCAATCAAAATTGTTCCGGAGGTCACGTCGTACATTCTCAATAACAAATCCGCAATCGTAGTTTTCCCACTACCTGTCCGACCAATAATAGCCAATTTCTGTCCAGGCTCTAATTTAAAGCTTAAACTCTTTAAAGCTTGAATACCTGTATCGGGATAAATGAAACTCACATCTTCAAAGGCTACATGCCCATCAATTGCGGGTTGATCAATACGCTCTTCGGCAGGATTAATAATTGCTGGCTTAATTTCCAAAAACTCATTGATTCGTTTTTGAGATGCAGCAGCTTGTTGAATTATAGAACTGATCCAGCCAAGTGCAGTGACTGGCCACGTCAGCATATTTACATAAATGATAAATTCTGCAATATTGCCTGGTGTGATATTCCCTTTGGCAACTTGAATTCCTCCAAAATATACGGTGATTACTGTACTGAGCCCAATTAGCAATAACATGGTTGGATGAAAAAATGCTTCTACCCTTGCCAAGCTCAACGATCGATCCATATACTGCTGGGTTTCTTGCTCAAAGTGTCCATTCATTGGCTGCTCCTGTGAATAAGATTTCACTACTCTGATTCCTGAATAAACTTCCTGCGTTGTACTTGTAAGTTTGGAGAGTTGCTGTTGAATTTTTGAACTGTTTCGATGGATCAAAGAACTGACATAATATATGGAGATAGACAGTATCGGTAGTGGAGCGAGACAGTAAAGCGTCAGAGTAGGGCTAACATTGATCATTGAATAAATCACCAGACTAAACAAAGCCAAAAGATTGATACCATATAATATAGCCGGACCGAGATACATTCTTACTTTGGAGACATCTTCTACGATACGTGCCATCAAATCACCAGTACTGTTTCTCTTATAAAATGCCTGGTGCAGGTTTTCATACTGCGTAAATATCTCCTTCCTTAAATCATATTCAATCAGCCGAGACATAACAATGACCGTTTGACGTACCATAAATAGAAAGGCCCCCATCAAGAGCGCCAGTCCAACCACCACCATCCCGAACATCAATAATACTTTTCCAAAATACTGAAATACCTGTCCTTGTAATTCAAATCCATCATACATCCTGTACAGTGTGATGTTATCAATCACCATATCCAATGCCTGACGGATCACCTGAGGCTGTAATGCATGAAAATAATTTGAAATGAAAATAAAGGCAATTCCGAGTAGAAGGCGGACCCTATACTTAATGAAATATTTATTTAAATAAGCTAATTGACGCATGGATTGATTTTCGGCGAGTAGATTTTGGCGTATCAAAATCCTTTAAAAACAGTCATTTTCATTTCCGACACGGTTACAAAACCCCTTATTCCCAAATTTGTTTGGGCGGGCGAATTTATACAAATATCTTTGCACTCCTTTAACTCAAGTGTAAATCCCTGAATGCCAACTTAAAAATCAAAATACGTGAAAAACATGCACCGAGAAATCCACCAATGGCATAGCCCTTCCCTCAATAAGAATATGGAAATTGCTATGTACGGACATTATGGCTTTGCCTTGCTATTACTTCCTACTGCAGCTGCTGATTATCTTGAATATGAAAGGTTCCTTATGATCGATGTATTGAGTGACCAGATCAATTCAGGTAAATGCAAGGTTTTTTCCATCAACAGCATCAATGCTGAGAGTTGGCTCAACAAAAATATGCACCCCCGCCACAAGAGTATCCGACACCAACAGTTTAATGATTATGTTTACAAAGAGGTTATTCCCTTCATTAAAAGCAAAACCAGTGAGGATACAAAATTGATTGTTACTGGCGCATCGCTTGGTGCATTGCACTCTGCCAATTTATATTTTAAAAGACCAGATTTGATAGATGGAGTAATTGCAATGAGTGGCGTTTATGACTTACAAGCATATACAGATGGGTATTACGACGAAGATGTCTATTTCAATTCGCCGATCTCCTATTTGCCCAATATGAATGATGATTACTATTTGCCACGACTACAAAAAGCGCAGCATATTCATGTGCTAACTGGGTCGGGTGCTTACGAAAGCCCAGAAGCTTCCCAAAAATTTTCTCAGGTTCTGAACAGCAAAGGCATTCCTCACGAACTTGATATTTGGGGTCCAGATATGCGCCATGACTGGCCAACCTGGAGGGCAATGTTGCCACATTATATAGATACGAGATTCTAAAACTTGATAATTCTCTAACTAAAATAAACCATGCAAAACCGAATAGTAACCTTGGATGAATTCATCATCCGCAGGCAAAAAGAGCATTCATTAGCCACCGGCGAATTGACAGGCCTTTTGAGAGATATTGGCGTTGCCGCAAAAATTGTCAACAGAGAGGTAAATAAGGCTGGATTGCTGAATATCCTCGGAGCAGTTGGCAATGAAAACCTTCATGGTGACACTGTTCAGAAACTCGACCTCTACGCCAACGACAAGTTGATTGAGTGCTTAAAAAACAGCGGTGAATGCGCTGGCATTGCTTCTGAAGAAAATGAAGATTTTATCCCCATTGCTCCTCTTGACGGAAAGGAAAGCAAGTACCTCGTTGTAATGGATCCTTTAGATGGTTCTTCCAACATTGATGTGAACGTATCCGTAGGTACTATTTTTGGGATTTACCGCCGCATTAGTGACCCATCCGGGTCAATCGACCAAGCAGATTTTCTACAAAAAGGAAATGAATTGGTTGCTGCTGGTTATGTGCTATATGGAACTTCGACTATCCTCGTATACACAACAGGTAGAGGGGTTAACGGCTTCACATTAGATCCAACTATTGGTGAATTTTGTCTCTCACATCAAGGGATCAAGATTCCTGAAAATGGTAGTTCATACTCTGTAAATCAAGGGTATTATTTGAAATTTGATGTAGAAATGCGCAGGTATATTGATCATTGTTCCGACTCCAATTTTGGTTTGCGGTACATAGGGTCTATGGTGTCGGACATCCACAGGATTTTATTTCAAGGCGGCATTTTCCTTTATCCAAATACCCGTAAATATCCACAAGGCAAACTGCGCCTTCTATATGAATGCAACCCACTCGGGTTTATTGTCGAGCAGGCAGGAGGTAAAGCCATCAACTGTAATCTGGAGCGAATACTAGACATTGAACCGAAGGATTTACACCAGCGTGAAACCATCGCAATTGGTTCGCCAAAAATGGTTGACGAAATGAAGGCATTTGTGGAGAAGTATAGTGTTTGATGAGATAATAGGAGTCAGGTTTTAGGAATCAGGAATCAGGAATCAGGAATCAGGGGTCAGGAGTCAGGTGGAGTTTTAAAATCTGTTGACCTGAAACCTGACCCCTGATTCCTGACCCCTGACCCCTGACCCCTAAAAATTTAATCTTGAAATACAACTACCGCTTTCATACAAGTACATTTGCGACATGAGCAAAGGACGAGTCATAATGAATACTGGGCGTTTTGAGCTGACGATTGACCGGCTTTGCCACCAATTGATAGAAAATTACGACACCTTTCAAGATACCTGCCTGATAGGATTACAGCCTAGGGGAGTTCCAATGGCTGATCGAATTCATCAACGGCTCACAGAAATCATAGGCAATCCAAACATTCATTACGGGAAATTAGACATTACTTTTTATCGCGATGATTTTAGGCAAAGAGAGAAACCCCTTCGTGCTAGTATTACCGATATGAATTTCATTGTGGAAAACAAAAATGTCATATTGATAGATGACGTATTGTACACAGGACGTACAATCGCATCTGCATTGACAGCTTTACAACATTATGGCAGGGCTAAAAAATTGGAGCTTGTCACCCTGATAGATAGGAGATTTAATAGAGATGTTCCTATTAAAGCAGATTATATAGGGATGCGTATAGATGCAGTGGACGAAGCCTATGTAAAAGTAGAATGGCGAGAAATCGATGGCAAGGACAAAGTTTTAATTTATCCGAATAAAAAGAGTGATTAGTAATTAGAGCGTAGCAAGTTGTGATTAAATAAATTCGTTTTCACAATTCACTAATCTCGAATCACTAGGTAAAAATGTCAGTACAACAACTAAGCACAAAGCATTTACTGGGGATAAAATACCTCACCGAAAATGACCTCCACCTCATTTTTGAAACAGCTGACGAATTCAAAGAGGTCATTAATCGCCCTATTAAGAAAGTTCCTTCTCTACGTGATATTACGGTGGCTAATATGTTTTTTGAAAACTCCACCCGCACTAGAATTTCATTTGAATTGGCTGAAAAAAGACTTTCTGCTGATATCGTGAATTTCTCTGCTTCTGCCTCTTCTGTAAAAAAAGGCGAAACCTTACTCGATACCGTCAACAATGTTTTGTCCATGAAGGTGGATATGGTGGTTATGCGGCACCCAGCCCCCGGCGCACCACAATTCTTAGCCCGTCACATAGACGCCAATATCATAAATGCTGGCGATGGTACGCATGAACACCCCACTCAGGCGCTGCTTGATGCCTATTCTATTAGGGAAAACTTAGGAGATTTTGCCGGAAAAAATATTGCCATCTTTGGAGACATCACCCACTCAAGAGTTGCATTGAGTAATATTTTCTGTTTGAAAAAGCTCGGTGCAAACGTGCGTGTTTGTGGCCCCCCAACATTAATTCCCAAATACTTGCCGCAACTCGGCGTTGAAATAGCACATTCTGTAAAAGAGACTTTGGAATGGTGTGATGTGGCAAATGTGCTTCGCATTCAATTAGAAAGGCAAGACATCAAGTATTTCCCCTCACTTCGTGAATATTCTCAGTACTTTGGTATTAACCGAGAATTGCTGGACAACCTAAACAAAAAGGTAATCATTATGCACCCTGGACCAATCAATAGAGGAGTTGAAATAACCAGTGATGTTGCCGATTCAGAACACTCTATCATATTACAACAAGTAGAAAATGGTGTTGCCGTTAGAATGGCAGTTCTCTATTTGCTTGCAGCCAGAAAATAATCCCTTCGAATTCACTTCCATTTAAACCGTTTTCCAATTCCTGAATCATCTGAAAGTGGCAAGTATTAAAGTCATTTTGTTAAAATTGAACAGAAGGCTACCAAAACACCTCTATAGTTTGCCGAACAATGGAAAACTACTATCTTGGACTAAAATTTTGATGCATGAAACGATCCAGTCTTTTTGCACTTGCACTTTTCCTTTGCCATTTATCTTTTACCGCTAAGTCACAATGTGATGACCAAATCAAAGAAAACAAGGTAATCGGAGGTTCTCAGGTTATTGAATCACAACCACAAACCATAGTTGTGCGGGGAACGTACACTTATAGTATTGATTTCAGAACAGAAAGCAGAGGCCTTGTGGCCAAAGTATATTCTAAGGGAGGAGAACTGTTCAATCAAAATGACGAATTGGTTTTCATTGACCAAAACCAAAATAGGAGGAGTTATCGCTTTATTGAAATGGGTGAGATGGTTAGGAGTGGTGGAACACCTGTCCATCAAAATACAATGGATATTGATATTGCAGCACTGGAATGGTTTGCTCAAGCCAATATGCAAGTCATGTATATCAAGAACAATGTGAAGAATCAGATGCTAAAGTTTACAGTCAATGAAAGTCGACAGAGTGACTTTAGGCAAATGGCTGCATGTTTTGACAGTAAACTGGACAAAGACAAATTGAATGATGCAGCGCTCTCTGGATCCATACTAACATCTTCTGGTTCCGTTAGCAGGACTTCTTCCTCAAGAGCAGACGGAGAAAATAAGGAATCATCTGAAGGGAACGTCAAGAAAGTTGCAGATATAAGTGAGTTGAATGACTCTGAATTATCTGATTTATATGAAGAATTGAGAATTACAAAAGAACAGGTCAGATCAGAGATCAAAGCCGAAAATGACAGATTGGATCAATATAAAGCCCAAATCCAAGAAGAAATAAAGTTTGCCAGAGAACAAGCCCAGGCTGAGAAAACAAAATTTGCGCAAGAAGTGCTGGAAGCTCGCCGACGTTCACAAGAAGAAATTGAAATCGCCAAAAAAGAAAGCGCATCATTGGTTTCTGAAACTCGCCTAAAGGCAAATACGGAAGTTGAAAACATACAATCCAATGTAGCCGATGCCAAACTAAAGGCAAATGAAGAAATTCAAAAAACGAAGTTGGAATCAGCAGAACAAGTAGCCGATGCAAGGAGAAGGGCAGAGGAAGAAATAAAGAAAATCAAGGAGAACATGGAGATGGCGAAACTCCAATATGCTGATGAAATTGCAAATGCAAGGGACAACTCATCCAACGAAATAAAACGCATCCGGGAAGAGAGTTCCAAAGTGATAGAAGAGGCCAGAAATCAAGCTAAAACTGAGCAAAACAAAACAACAGAGGAAGTAGTTGTCACGAAAAAAACCGCCTCAGAACAAATTCTGCAAACGAAAGAAGAAACAGCTAACGAAATAGCTCGCATTCGAGAGCAGGCTGTTTTAGAAAAAGAAAAAGCAGCTCAAGAAGTTGCCCAGGCCAAGAGAAAAGCTGCAGAAGAAATGGCTCTCCTAAAAGAGAAGAATGCATCGGATGTTGCCGAAGCTCGTGAGAAGGCAGCACGGGAAAAGGAAGCTACAGCGCTTGATGTTGTCAATTCTAAAAAACAAGCCGCTGAGCAAATTGGACAAATTCAGGAACAAGTTGCCCAGGAAAAAATGAGGGCACAAACTGAGATTGCCAAAACAAATGAAGATACTGCTAAAGAAATAGCTGCAGCAAAAGAAAAAGCGGAGGAGGAAAGGAAACAATCTGCAATACTAGTGCAGGAGGCCAAAGAGAATGCTGCTAATAAAATCAAAGAAATTTCACAGCAAGAGGCGGACGCTGTTGCTTCTGCAAGAACGAATGCGGAAACAGAAAAGCAAAAAATTGCTGCGGACATTGCTGCTGCAAGAGAAAAGGCAAAAGCAGAACTTGCCAAAATCCAAACTGAAATAGCAAGAGCAATTGAAGAAGCTAAGGCGAATGAAAAAGCCATTAAAGTGCAAGCCGCAGAAGAAGTAGCTGCCACTAAAAAGAAAGCAGCTGAGGAAATTGCAAAAGCCAAAGAAGAGGCAGCGAACAAAGTGCAAGAAGCTGTAAAAAATTCAGAATCAGCAAAAGAACAATATGCTACAGACGTTGCTTCTGCTCAGACTACCGCCCAGGAACGAATCAAAATGATTCAGGAGGAAGCTGCCAAATCGATCGCCGATGCTCGTTCTAAGGAATCAGAAACAAAAGAAGCTTCAGCTAGTGAGGTAGTAACTGCAAAAGAACGTGCAGCAAAAGAGATCGCCGATGCTCGAGAAAATGCAGCAAAAGAAATTGCTTCGGCCAAAGAAAAAGCTGCACTTTCAGCTCAACAGTCTGCCAATGAAATAGCGGAAGCCAAACGAAATGCCACCGAAAATATTTCCATAATAAGACAGGAAGAAGCAGGAGCAATTAAAACAGCCCGTGAAAATTCTGCCAACGAAAAACAAAAACTTGCAGGTGAAGTAGCTACTGCTCGAGAAAATGCAGCAAAGGAAATTGCAGATGCTCGTCAACTCTCAGCGAATGAAGTCAAAAAAGCCAGGGAAGACGCTGCCAAACAGAAAGAAGCAACGGCATTAGAAGTCTTAAACGCTCGTCAAACAGCGGCAGAGCAAATAGCCACTGCTAAAGAAACTGCGGCCAAAGAAGTTGCAGCGACACAAAAGCAAGCACAAGAAGCTATTTCTCAAGCCACTAGTGAAAAAGAAAATCGCCTCGGTGAAATTAATGCTGAGGTAGCTGAAGCCGAATCATTGTCCAAAAACAAAATTCAACAGGCACAGGAACAGGCAAATGCTATGGTGCAGCAATACTCCAAACAAGTATCTGATGCGGAGGTTAAAGCAAAACAAGAATTGGCGGATGTGTTGAAAGCGTCTTCAGAAGAAGTAACGAAAATCAGGAGTGAAACGGCGACTAAAAAAGCTAATTACAACGCCGAAGCTGAAACTGCCAGACAACAATCCCAAGATGAAATCAATAAAGTCAAACAAGAATCAGCCGATGCCATCTATGAAGCCCGACAGCAAGCAACAGCTCAGATTACTAAAGTGAAAGAAGATGTTTCCGCACAGATAAGTGCTGAGCGTACAAAGCTCAAAGAGGAGCAGAACAAAGTGGCAGAGATGGAAGTTAATCGTAAAAAACTGGAAGCTGACATTAAAGCATTGGAAGAAGAGCTGGCTAAGAAAAAGGCAGCTAATGGTTCAAATTGATTGGATTAAAAAATTGGAAATCAGGAAATTGAAACAAAAAAATATCTGATTTCCAATTTTAAGATTAAGTCGTGACTATTACAGATTAAGTCACCTTTGCTTTCCTTACAATCCTATTCAGTAAACTCGGGAAAAATCGTTTGATATAAACCGCCAGGATTTCCTTTCCTCCAAAGAGTACTTCCTCTTTTTCTTTTATTACTGCATTCAAAATTTTAGTTGCTAAAACACTTGGCAGCATTCCTTTGCCTGTGGCATCGTCCATGGTGCCTTGGGCTTTTCCGTTAGCGCTAAGCGCATTTTTACTAATATTGGTTCTGATGAAGCCGGGACATACCAATGTCACTTTTACATTGTCGTCGTAGCACTCTGCTCTTAGGGTGTCAAAAAAGCCGTGAAGGCCATGTTTGGCAGCTGCATAGCTTGAGCGAAGCGGGGCAGCAAACTTTCCCATCAAGCTGGAGATGACCAAATAGTGCCCGCTTTTATTTTCCAAAAAATGAGGCAGCAATGCCTTGCTTAAGGCAATTGTACCAAGCAGGTTTACTTCGATCATTTTTTTATCTACTTCAAATGGCGCATCCTTTACCAATGCCCGCTGCGACATGCCCCCATTATTTACCAAAATATCAACCTGCCCTACCCTGCTGATTATTTCATCGACCATAGAACTCATTTTATCATGGTTGGCAAGGTCAAGTACCTGGATAAGGCATTCTGTTTTACATCCATTTGCTACCCGCTGCAATTCTTTGGCATTTCGAGCAGAAAGAATTATCCTCGCACCTTGATTTGCAAATTCATATGCCAGTGCCTCCCCTATTCCAGATGAGGCCCCTGTTATCCAAACTGTTTTATCTTTAAAATTCATTACTGTAATTGGTGATCCGTAATTCGTAAATTAAGAATAGTTAAATTGTGGGCAAATCTAAGAAGCTACCAAACATTTACAACTCATCACTTTTTACTTTATACTTTTACCTTTTTACTTCTAATATTGACACCATACCTTACAGCTCGATCCCTTTATCCTCCGCTGATCCACAAGCGGCCCTCTCCGTTACTTGGGATTGTCGTTGTTATTCCTTGTTATGACGAGGAACTCCTTTTATTGAGCTTGATGTCATTGATGAAATGTGAACGGCCGAATTGTGATGTTGAGGTAATTGTAATCATTAATCAAAGCGAAAAGACACCTGAGCCCATTAAGATTACCAACCAAAAAACATACGAACAAGCCATTCAATGGGCACAAAAGAACCGCCCTTCACATCTACGTTTTCGCATTTTATTTATGGAAGACTTGCCTCCAAAACATGCAGGTGTTGGACTTGCTCGAAAAATCGGCATGGACGAAGCTTGTTACCGTTTTGAAAAAATGGACAATCCAAATGGAATCATTGCGTGCTTCGATGCTGATAGCCGCTGTGAAAAGAATTACTTACAAGCAATTGAAGCCTATTTTTCTAAGAACCCTAAAGCACAAGCCTGTGGACTCCATTTCGAACACCCAATTTCTGGCCCCGATTACGACGAAAATATTTATGAGGCTATCACTTTATACGAACTTCATCTCCGATATTATGTCCACGCACAGCGCTGGGCAGGTTATCCAAATGCATGGCAGACTATCGGAAGCAGCATGGCAGTTCGCTGCAATTCCTATCAACAACAAGGAGGAATGAACCGAAGGCAGGCGGGAGAGGACTTTTACTTTTTACACAAATTTATTCCACTTGGAAATTATGGGGAAATTACTGAAACAACAGTGATTCCGTCACCAAGGCCGTCCAATAGAGTTCCATTCGGAACAGGAAAAGCAGTAGGCGAACTATTAAAGAAAAAAGGCAAATACCTCACGTATAACCCCCTGAGTTTTGAAGACTTATCTGTTTTCCTACAATCTGCAATGCCAAAGTTGTATGATGCAACATTTACGCAGGAAATTTTGAATGAACTACCTCAAAGCATCCAATCTTTTTTGACTGAAAATAAAATAGAGGAAAAAATACAGGAGGCAAAGCTCCACACCTCAAACTTAGCCAGTTTTGAAAAGAGAATGTGGCGGTGGTTCGACGCCTTTCTTTTAATGAAGTACATGCATTTTGCAAGAGATAATTTCTATCCTGATATAGAAGTAGGTCAAGCTGCAAAATGGTTATTGAACAAGACCACTCCTGTCTCATCCGATAATTTAACGGCAAAAGACCTCCTTTTAATATTCAGAAAAATGGACAAGTCTGGGTCAACCAGCTGAACCAGCCAGCACCAATTTTGCTGTAGCAGGATTTGTAGCCAGTGGCACATTATATACATCGCAGAGCCGCATGAGCATTTGCACGTCGGGTTCATGCGGATGCTTATCCAATGGGTCACGAAAAAAAATGACCAGGTCAAGTTTCCCTTCTGCTACCATTGCGGCAATTTGTGCATCGCCACCTTTTGGCCCCGACAGTAAACATTCTACGTCAATTCCAGCAGCCTCGATATGGCTTCCCGTGGTTCCAGTAGCGTAAATGGTTGCTTTCTTTAAACGTTCAATATTGTGAAGGACAAAAGCGACCATTTCAGGTTTTTTGCCGTCATGGGCTATTAATGCTAAATTCATTTTTTCAAGTTATGATATTGGCAACATATTAGGTAGGGCAGTGTTGCAAAGAAACATACTTGGTGGATGGGATTGACTTTTGAGATGATTTTTTTTACTTTTAAGAAAATTTCCCTCCTTTTACCGAACATCCCCCCTAACAATCCTGTTACACCCATGAATTCATAATCCGGCATTTCATCGGACAAGCACTGAAACACTATTGCCATGAACTGCTAAAAAGGCTTTACTAAGACCCATGAGAAAACTGATTGGTTTTATAAAAACTAAAGAAAAAGAAGACAAAGTATCTATCTCTGAAAAGAAAACAACTGTAAAAACGAAGAAACTGCAAGCCCCCCCTTCCACTGAACAGAATAACAACGAACCACGTGACTTATTCTGGGATGGCTACAGCGATATTGGATATTGCTAATTCATTTTACAAGTTGGTTATAGGCTGAAATGTTTCCTCATTAGGAGCAGTAATTTTCTATTGTTTTTTACGAAGTAGCATGGATCCCCGCCAGCTTCCAAAGCTAAGCCCTTCTTCAATATTGTATTCAAGCCATTCTGTAACTAAAACTACATCATATTGTGAGCCACTGACAGCATATTCGGCATCTTCCGATTCGAATTCTCCGGTATCACAATTGTATTTTTCATTCAACGAATTTAAATATCCTGAAATATCAATGGTATCCACTGCGACTCCATCTTTATTCAACTCCCAACTATTGCTGTCTGATATTTTCACTACCTCCCACCCTTTAGCATCTACATTTCTTTTCACATTGATTTCCGGAAAAATTAATTCCTCGTAATTATTTATAGCGACAGTCCTTGTCCGGTCAAAATAGACATTGCAATAGGTGTTCATAGTAGAATTTCTGGCACCCAATAAACCCAAGTCATCCAGTGCAGTATCTAAGTCACTATAATCTGGAGCTGCTTCCAATTCAAACCAAGGTGCAACAGGTGCAAAATGACCATTGTTTTTTAAATAATATAATATCGAGTAAATATTATCTGCATCTTCAGAGGATATTTCACCATCAGAAGGAACAACTAATCCACCTTCGAGCATATTATTTTTTAAAAGCAATTCCTCCAATCTTCCGATTTGGTTTTTTTCAGAAATATTAAACATACTCAACGGGCCCAATATACTTATCAATGCAAAAATTGACAAGCTGATCGGAATAAATTTAATATTATCTTTTTTGGAAATAATAAAATATATGGCTACAATTAATAACCAAACTCCAAGTGTTGCAACAATATATCGAGGCTCAGTTACACCATAATCACCCAACCTCCTTCCGATTGCAACAAACAATAACACCACCATAGGAGCAAGCACAAAAAAGAACCACTTGCGGTATTTTCTTACCAATTTGCTGTCGTCATAATTTACCAATAAATAATTCAACAAATAAGTAAAAATACCAGCTACTGAAAAACCTAACACAAGCGAAGACACCCATCCTTTTGGCAACTCCCAAGTTCCTAATATCTTAAACGTATAGGCATATAAAATCAAAAAATAGATGCCGACAATTGGGATGAGAATAAATTTTGAAAAATTGATGAACATTTTATTATAGCCACCACTGCTATCCGACAATCCAATATATTTTTTTGGAAAATTAAACAAGAAATAAGTTGTATTTATTATCCCAGCAATCATTACAAATAAATGTCCATATATATCTTCATCTACATCGAGATCAAATAAGTTGTCAATTGCGAGGATAGCAATACTCAGTCCAGCAAAAATTATTATACAATAAAAAACACCAGTCATAAAATTACTAAAAAGCTGCCTGTTATATTCCCAAAAATCTTCAAGTGGTGCTTTATCAATATATGGCAAATAGGACACAAGTAAATGTCCAACTAAGATCAAACCTACAAACTGAATAGCTGTTTTTTCATTTATGTTATCGTTTGAAATATCCAGTGTAAAATAATAACCAACAGCTACTAAAATTGTCAAAATGGAAGGCAACCATTTTTTAACGCCCGACAAATTCCATTTTTCTGCCGCAATGGCGGAGGATAACAAAAGCGGCAATGCAAAAAGCGCTGCCATCAACATTTCCACATAAATATATTCCAAGTCGTAGGGCACCTCAATAATTATCATTGAAACGATGACCCCGAAAATTGCAGCAGCCATAACAAAAGGAAATCGTCGGGCCACAGATAAAAAAGAATTTACTAAATAAGGAATGGATGGTAATTTCATCTTCTTGATTTTGGACTAAAAGTAAGATTTGAAATTGACAAGTGTCATTCATATGGGGTAATAAATATCACCTAAAACTAAAATGCCCATGATTAATTTTGATAAGTAAGATTCAGTATAAGGATTTCATTTTTTCACAAATACCCATTTGATATGTTAATCAATGATAGCAAAATTCTAAGAGAGGTTAAAAAAGAATTCAACCAAAAGTTTCCATACCTGAAAATTGAATTTTACAAAGGAAAACACGAAGATGGGCAACCCTCCCTTGCTGCCCTGCAAATTGATGACAATTTGAGCATCGGTAAGGTAAGAAAAGTCCATAACGAAGGTGACCTAAGTATTGATGGCCATTTAAAAGTGAGTTCTTTGGAAAATCGTTTTTGGGAGAAATATGGATTGAATGTACAAGTGTTTCGCCGGAGTGGCAATCTATGGCTTCAAACCACTAAGACCGACCATTGGACCTTGGCTGAGCAGAATGGAAAAGGCGAAAGGTCAGAACAATCTTATCAAGAAATGCATGATGATTAAGCCATGAGAAACATTTTAGTCCCCACGGATTTTTCAAAAAATGCTGATTACGCCTTGAAGGCTGCTGTAATGATGAGTAGGCAGTCAGGTGCTAAATTGCATTTGCTCAACTGCCAGGATCTACCACCCTATTGGGATAATTTGCCTAAAGAAGAAAAAGAAAAATGGGACATTGTCAACATTGCCCAAAAGCATGCAGAATATGAATTGGACCAACTCCAAAAACAATATCCTAATGTTAAGATTTCGGCCAAAACATCTACCTGTAGTCTACCTGATGCTGTTATAAAACAAATTAATGAAGCTGGAATTGATTTGGTGGTGATGGGCTCACATGGAGCTAAAGGCAAAAGCGAATTCTTTATTGGTTCAAATACTCAAAAGGTGGTTCGATCCATTCATTGCCCATGCCTGATTATCAAAAACCAACTAAAAGACACCAACTTTAAAAAAATTGTTTTTGCCTCGAGCTTCAACAGATCTGAAATGGATAGCTTCCTTTATTTCAAATCACTTGTCAAGCACTTTATCCCAGAAATACATTTTGTTGCTATTCACACTTCTATTTATGATCCCCCAAGTCCCATCCAAATGGAAGCCATGGATATTTTCAAAAAAGCCTGCTCACCACTTGTTTCTTTTTCTCATGTTTATAAGGACGTGTCCATAGATAAAGGCATCCGTTCATTTGCCAACGACATTGGAGCCGACCTCATAGCTATCTCCTATCATGAGAGGCACCCTTTGAAGCGCATGCTGATAGGTAGCAATGTCGAAGCATTGGTCAATCACGCTGAACTTCCTGTACTTACTATTGATTTTGAATAGACACTTCCTTTGCAAGTCCATTTCTTCTTATTCACTGATGATACGCAGATGGATCGGCTTGGCAGAATATGTCTGCCAAACTTTTCTAATCTGACAATTTGCGGAGCAACAGCGCTTGTGTTTTTGGCAACGCCATCACGTGCTCCTTGAGGTTTTTTAAAGGGGCGGTTAGTCTGCCTGAGGCGGACTAACCGCCCCTTTAAAAAACCTTTGGGCCGAGCAAGATGATCACAAATGATGGGGAGATGATCCGGCCCATTTTCTCAAGAGATGGATTAATATATTCAGCACTTTGCGTAACATGAGCTATTCAGATAGATTGCTAAAGCTTAATGGAAAACTCCCGAATGCATAACCCAAAAAAGTAATTAGCTTTGCGGTTCATTGCAAGCTACTCCATCGCTCCAATCCCTATCCGCTTTATGCGAACAAGGGAAACGGTGAGGAAAGTCCGGACAACGTAGAGCACCGCACCACCTAACAGGTGGGCTTCCTGCGAAGGCAGGCAGACAGAGAGTGTCACAGAAAATAACCGCTGCCCCCTCCTAACCTCCCCCAAAGGGGAAGGAATTAACCCCTTCCTTTGGAGGGGGAAGGGGGAGGCTGTAAGGGTGAAAACGTGCGGTAAGAGCGCACGGCGTCTCTGGGCAACCAGAGGGGCGGATAAACCTTGTGGGTTGAAATGCCATGTACATCAGGATTCTTGAAATCCGCCTTTTGGCGGATGGATGAGCCGGGTTGCTCGCCTGGTTTTGCTTAAAGTCCTGAGGGGTAGGCAGCTAGAGCTGGCGGGTGACTGCCAGCCCAGATAAATGATGGAGATCACGCCAACGGCGAGATTACAGAATCCGGCTTATTGGCTTGCAATGGTTTTTCTCACAGGTGTGTCGGTGTGTCGGTGTGTCGGTTAATTTATATATTCCGCCCAAGCCGTCAAACCAACATACCACTTCTCATTTCTCTATTACTTTTATCAAACTACCTTTTCCAACTTTATCATTCAATTCCATACCATTGAGAATGGCAAGTTCCTCGTAACGACTGGAAGGCATTTTGAAAGATTTCATAACATCGGTGAAAGCAGCCTCTCTATTAACTTCTTTGATTCGTATACGTTCTGGTGTACGGTTGATTTTTGATTGGTCAGTTAGTTTATCAAATCTTTTGAAAGTCGATTCAAAATAGTTTTGATAGCTATTAAAATTAGCTGTTTCTGCCAGACCTGAAAACTTGTAAATATTGCCATTATACTGTATCAAATACATTTGCAGCCTCACTTGAGGATTCAAATCCGCTACAGTTTCAATGGCATTATATCCATTTACAGAAGTATTTCTTGAGGACAGCACCGTTAATTGGTCGGCTTGAACGGCAGCTTGTTGAGCTTCTGCCAAAGTCTTTTCTCCAACAAGCGCCAGCACTATCAATGCTTTACCGTCTTTCGGGGCCATCTGTACCTGCGCAGGCGTATTGACTACCTGCCAATTACGTGGCACCGGAAATTGGAAACGCATTTCCGGGTGGTAGAAATAGTCATCTTCAACAAAGCCCTGCTTTGGATCCTCCCCATACACGATACCGTCTATCATCTGCAAATAAGAATCTCGGTTTACTTTCAGGGAGCTGCTTCCTTTAGTTTTTTGCGCTTTGGCAGCAAGCTGGTGAACCCTATTGTAACGATCTCCTGGATCAGGATGTGTAGAAAGCATAGTCGGGACGCTAACGCCAGCCTGAACTTGAATCCGCTCTATAGTTTGGAAAAAATTTGCCATTTCATGGGCGTTATAACCAATATTAGTAGAGTACTCTACACCCAATTTATCAGATTGGCTTTCATGGTTTCGGCTGAATTTCATGAACATCAATTGCAAACCGACATTAGCGAGATCAGAATATTGCCTGAATTCTTCGGAAGCGATCATACCAACTACAAACCCCAACTGGGCAAGCATTTGTTGGCTATATTGTTTTGCAGAGTGCCTGGCTGTTACGTGCCCGATCTCATGTCCAAGAACTCCTGCAAATTCGGCTTCATTATTAAAATGTGCCATGATGCCTCGAGTGAAATAGACATATCCTCCCGGCACAGCAAACGCATTTACAACTGGTGAGTCCACAACCCTAAACTGAAAATCCAATCCGGGTCGGTGACTGATTCTTGCCATCTTTTTCCCTTTTTCATTAATAAATGACTGAATCTTATCATCTTGATACAGGCCAAATTGATTAATAACTTCAGGATCATAAGAAGCTCCCAATGCTTTTTCTTGTCTTTCCGACATCAACATAAACTCCTTTTTTCCAGTGACAGGATTCCTTGCACAGGAAATCAAAAGGAAGATAAATAATAGGAACAGAATAGAAACTTTGGAGAAGAACGAATGCTTTTTCATAATGTATAATTTGAAATATAGACGCGAAGGCCGAATATATGTCACAATAATCAGAACATGGGTGAGCTTTTCAATTAAATTGAAAATATTGGAGATGAAGAATAGAATAGGCTAAAAAAAATAGCCAGAATTTAGGGTTTAAGGCAATGAACCAAAGCCCTAATCTACTTTATTTTGTGTACCGCCTTTTGCGAAGAGCATTATAGATTAACCCAAAAATCATGAGTAAAAGAAGCGGTAATCCAATATTGAATAACTGCCAATAAGTACTGTCCTCCTCGGCTTGCGTAGAATCCAAAAGTCGTAATTTAATTTCTTTGCTCCGCGCTTCTATGATCCCTTCTTCATCTTTCAGATACTCTACAGCATTGATCAAAAAATCTTTATTGGCAAAACCATAACGTTCATATGGGTTGTAGCCGAGTTTGAAGAACTGACCATTTATTGGGTTGAAATAAGGCCGCCCAACATCACCGTCAGCGACTACAATCATTCTAGTAGGTTCACTTTGTTCTTTGAATTCCTGACCGATATTGGTCAACATGTCACGCATGCCCTGTGTTGTCTTATTCTCAAAAAAAGAAGAAAACTCACCTTCCAGGAGTACAGCCATCGGAATATCAGACTTGGTAAATTTTTCAGGATCAGGTTCATATCTTAGAATTTCAAAATTCAATCGGGTAATATTTGGCTGCATTCGTCCATATTCCGACGATGACAGAAGGACCGTCTTTTTTATATCGGTTTTGGTCTTTACGGTATCAATTGAACTTGGAAATTGAAGATTGATACCATCCAAACTTTTCACGATTGGGTGATTGATATTTGGGACAGCAATTGGGTGATAATACCATTTAAAAAGTTCTTGTTTACCCGTATGGTCAATAACCATAGGAATCCTGGAACATTGCAGATCCAATACCAGATCAGGATTTACCCTTACCCCGTATTTAAAAAACAAGCCATCCAAACCAAGGTTATAATCACGGGCAACAAAATCGTTTGTTCGGCGCATACTGTCCAATTCCACATTCAACTGGTCTATTAGCCACAATATTTTCCCGCCATTCATCACATACTGGTCAATTAAAAATTGATCCCGGTCACTAAAGTTAGCTTTGGGCTTAGCGACAATCAGCACTGCAATTTTCTGTGGGATTACGATTGCGCTATCTAAATTGAAAGTCCCAACTTCATAATACGATCGAAGGCTTTTTACAAATTCTGCTCGCTCACGTTCATTCAATTCTCCATGACCAACCGTAAAGGCGATCACTTCTTTTGCACCAATTTTGAGCTTATGCAGCGCATTTGCAAAATTGTATTCCAGCTGGCTGATGGAATAATTGAGCTGCTCATCTGGATTAGCGCCACCAGCCTCTTCATCCAATAAATCCACCACTGCCAATCGGTTTCTATAAGTAAGTTTTGCATATGGATAAATTAGTCGCTCAGCCGTTCCTTCTTTTTCTTTTATCCTCAAATTGGTCGGCAGAATCCCATCCTTTGCCAATTCCTCCCTGCGAAGATTTACATTATCTATGGTGCCTTTATTAGGATCGACAAAGGCATAATCCACCAAGCCTCCAGACTCAGATCGGAAATCTTCGATCATTTCCTTGACTGATCGCTGAAGCCTTTTAAATCCAGCCGGAAACTCTCCCTCTAAAAGTACTTCGATGTACACTACATCATCTAATTCATTCAGCAGTTTTTTGGTTGGTTTTGCCAAAGTAAACCGCTTATCTTCTGTGAGATCAAAATGCGTAAAAAATGCACCTCCAAGAATGTTCAGGAAAATGGCGATTCCAAAAATCAACCCTAATTGAAAAAATGATTGTTGCTTTTTATTGTTCAATTTAATTACTTGATTTTGTTAGATAAAAATGTAGTCCGAAAGCTTGTTTTCATCCCAATATGTTATCAAATTGAATGAAGTAAAATGCAAATACAGTCCAGCCGTTTTTCATTTTAATTTCCATTTTTATTTTAATTACCTTCTCACCATTTCCTTTTTTCTAAAGAAGCTACTGTCATCGCCACAAATACCCCAATTAAAGACACAAAATAAATAACATCCCTTGTATCGATTACACCTCTGCTGATGGACGCATAATGATAATCTATTCCAATCATCTGAACGATGTCATCCACTTTGCCAACAAATACAGGTAGCTTGCTAAAAAAGAAAAATCCCCAGTGAAAAATAAAACATAAAAAAGTAGCCAAAATAAATCCTACAATTTGATTATTGGCCAGCGAAGATGCAAATACACCAATAGCGACAAAAGCTCCTGCCAATGAAATTAGGCCGAAATAAGAACCCATAATTGCCCCGCTGTCGAGATTGCCTTTTGGGCTGCCCAACTGGTACACAGTATAATAATATAAAAGAGTAGGGAGCAAGGCAAATACGACCAAGGCGAGATTGGCGAAAAACTTCCCAAGCACGATTTGCAAGTCAGAAATTGGCCTTGTTGTCAACAATTCAATGGTACCTGTTTGGTTTTCTTCGGCAAACGACCGCATGGTTACGGCTGGAATCAGAAACACGAATACCATTGGAGCTATATCGAATAATTGATCGAGCGTTGCATAATTATAATACAATAAGCTTGTGTCGGGAAACACAAACATTATGAGTCCTAATATGCCCAAAAAAACACCTACCACAATATAGCCGATAAGCGAACTGAAAAAAGTGTTTATTTCTTTTAAAAATATGGTCAACATTTATTAAATGGATAATTGCTATTGGTTAATTGTTTTTATTCTCGTTTCGTGGCGATCAACATAAATCAATAATAATCTAAATAATTTCTCCTCTACTTCTTCTACTGGCGTCTTTTCAATTGTTTCTATCAAATGTTTATCTTCTTGAATCCATGCTTTTAAATTATTTAAATTAAAATCTACTATTTCTCCAGTCTCAAAATGTAGCATTTTTTCAACCACTCTTTTTTCCTCTCGCTCTACTTCCCCATGTAGAAAAGGATAGCCTGTCAATGGGTTATAAGCTTTTATGGGTATCTTTTTCATCTGATAATCAGGATAGGTATAATAACAAATTTTACCCCGCAATTTTAAAGCAGCATAAGATGGCATCTGTTTGTAAATTTCATTTTTTGGCAACTTAATAAACGGCACACCATTTAAACTTACAGCCCATATTTTTTCTTGGTCAATCGATTTGTTGGCATTTACATGAAAAATACTGTCAATTTGAGTTAATGAAGTTTGTGGATTTGTAAATGAGTGGATAGTTAAACCATCCAGAGGAAAAGCTGGAGTATTGGATTGAAATTCTTCAAATGATAAATAAACTCCGTCAGCAAACTGAAAATTCTTGGTAAGAACCGGCCCCTCCTGTGCTGTGAGATAGATTGGAATAAATATAAATATTGAAAGAAATCGTATCAACTTGAAATAATTAAGATTAAGAGTTTTTAAACTTTGTTTTTCTTATTTTAACCCACGACTTAAGTCGTGGGTTAAAATAAGAAAACGAACGCCAGTCGTTTCAACGACTTACCAAAAAGATAGTCATTTTGCTATTATTTTTTAGTCAATTCCTGGAATACATTTTCTACACTAAATACTTCTTTTCGCATTTCCAGCAATATCAATTTGTTTTCAACTGCATATCTGAACAAATCGCCACGCACATCTTTATCATTATCAGAAATTACTTTCAGTTGATTTTTCAACTGTTCCACTCTTTTTACATGCCTGATTTTCGAAATGGCTTCGGGCTTCACCAGTTTATTAAACTCTACTGTAACTATGCTCTCACCACTGATCCGGTTCTGCAATTGTTCAATAGGGTCATTTGCTACAATTTTGCCATTATTAATAATGAGCACCCTATTGCAAAGCGCCTGGACTTCCTGCATAATATGGGTAGAAAAAATGACTGTCTTCTTCTCTCCTATTTGCTTTATCAGGCTTCTTATTTCTACCAATTGATTTGGATCAAGGCCGGAAGTAGGTTCATCCAAAATCAACACCTCGGGGTCGTGAAGCATGGCTTGAGCCAATCCTACTCGCTGACGATACCCCTTTGAAAGCGCACCAATTAATTTATGCTGCTCCTTGCCCAATCCTGTCATTTCGATCATCTCGTCTATTCGCTTCTTCCGATTTTTTAGTTTATGCAGCCCACCTACAAATCCAAGATATTCTTTTACGTACATGTCCTTATAAATGGGGTTATGCTCTGGCAGGTAGCCTATTAATTCACGAACTGCCATCGGATCGGCCTCTACATCATGGCCGCAGACTTCCGCCGTACCTTCTGTTTGAGGAATGAAGCAGGTCAGGATTTTCATGGTTGTAGTTTTCCCTGCTCCATTAGGCCCAAGAAATCCAAGCACCTCACCCTTTCCAGCGTTGAAGGAGATGTCATTGACAGCTTTCTGAGAGCCGTAAATCTTTGTTAGGTTTTTTACACTTACAGACATGTAATTGGTTTGCGGTTTGTCGGTCTGTGGTATGTTGATTTGTTTTAAAACAACTTAGCATCTTACCACCAAACCCTACTTAATTGCGGCAAAACTACTCAACTGTACTGATGGCTCAAAATACAGTTTGGTTGGTCGCCTGTAAAAACGAAATTTGCATTTTAAAATTTCGTTAAAATTGCAGTCGTGCCACCAATGAGTGACTTTATGCGCAACAATCCTTTAAAATAAGGGTTTTTTGAACATTCCAACTTGATTTACCAATCTAAACAACATGCAAAATAATCTGTTTTTCATCTCTTTTTTGTGCCTTTTCCTTTGTTCTTGTACCCAAAGTCCAGAAGCGGAAAATACTAAAAACGAAAGCAGCGCCGTTAATACTGTCAGTTCCCCCGTTACAACACCCCCTCAGCCTGATACCGAATCGAAACCCCCTATTGATGTAGAAAAAAAGGACATCCCCCATACTCCCAAACCAGTTGTTACTAAATCAAACACCTCCCAACCCGCTACCATCCCTCAACCTTCGCCGGAGCGGACAAATGTTCCACCGGCGAAGGAGGTAGCTCTTAACAGCACTGAAAAAGTGTTTGAATCACCAATAGAACCAGCTGAGGCTATCCGAAAAACTGCTACTTCTATCAATAGTGAAAGCACCACAAAGCCAAGTCCTTCAAATGCCAATCCTGAACCAGAAAATCCCCCCTCTTTTTCACACCAGGATTGGGATGATTTGCTGAAAAATTATGTCAGCTCTTCAGGCAAGGTCAATTATGCCGGAATCAAATCCGATAAAGCAAAACTGGAAGCATACCTCCAATCACTCCAAAACAATCCACCAAAAAGTGACTGGTCTCGGAATAAAACAATGGCTTTTTGGATCAATGCCTACAATGCTTTTACTGTAAAACTAATCGTTGAGAATTATCCTGTCTCCAGTATTACCAAATTGGATGGTGGAAAACCGTGGGATAAAAAATGGATTAAAATTGGTGACCGCACCTATTCTTTGAATGCCATCGAGAATGACATTTTGCGCCCAACCTACAAAGATGCCCGCATTCATTTTGCGGTAAATTGTGCAGCAAAATCCTGCCCTCCCCTACTCAATAAGGCTTGGACTGCCGACAACCTTAATTCCAATTTTGAGAAACAAGCAAAAGCTTTTATAAATAACCCTTCATTCAATAAGATCGCTGAAGGCAAAGTACAGGTAAGTAAAATTTTTGAGTGGTATGCTGCAGACTTTGGCAATCTAATCGATTACCTGAACAAATATTCCAATACTCAAATAAAACCAAGTGCGAAGATTGAATACCTTGAATACAATTGGGACTTGAATAACTAAAATTTCCTTTTGTAAAATGGGAGGCATTGCTATAGGTGTCTCCCATTTTTTTATCCAAGAATTGAATCCTGCCTGTCATTTTAATAAAGACACAATTATCTTCCTTTGAAATCTCATGCAATACCTTTGCATCCTTGATAACGCCTTATTATGCCGATTCCGAAATGGTACCGATGCAAGATCGGCGTGGATTTGGGAAAAATTAAACCATTTCGGAATCGGCATATCCTCAAAACCATTGGTTTGTAGATAATCAAATTCCCAAACCACTTCGTTTTGAGTATAATTTGGCTAAATGCCGATACGTCCTGTTGATGAAAGATATTCGAAAACTTCTTGTTTGTCTGCCGATATTCAGCTTTCCTTTTTTGCTGTCAAATATTGAATTTGGAGATTCTCAGAATACAAGTTATTTCCATTCGCCTGAAGAAATGGCAACGATTGAGTTGATGCTATTTGATACCATGTTGCCAGATTTGGAAAATGAACTATTTGCTGCCAGCGGCGTGTGCGTTCAATGCCATGGATACGATACTGCCGGCGTGGCCAGTGTAGATGCCGCAGGGCTTGATATTAATGTAGTGGATGATTGGAGGGCAACCATGATGGCCAATTCTGCAAAAGACCCATTCTGGCGAGCAAAAGTGACCCACGAAACATTGCTATTCCCGCAGCATAAAACGGAAATCGAGGACAAATGCGTCTCCTGCCATGCTCCGCTTGGCAGTTTCAATGCGGCGCATGAAGGAATGGCACATTATGGAATGGATGACCTGAAGAATGATGGAATGGGACAAGATGGCGTTTCTTGTCTTGCCTGCCACCAAATCAGCCCAGACAGCCTTGGGCTTGTATTTTCGGGTAATGTTAAATATGAAATCTTTGAAGTAGCATTTGGGCCATTTGAAAACCCACTTAGCTCGCCTATGGTAACGGAGACAGGGTATCAACCAGAATTTAGTGAGCATATTAGTGATGCAGGAGTTTGTGCCAGCTGCCATACCTTGCAGACACAAACCATTGATTATGATGGTAATCTGACAGGGAATATATTTGTTGAACAAGCTACTTATCACGAATGGCTCAATTCAGTCTATAAAGATTCAGTCTCCTGCCAAAATTGTCATATGCCGAGCCTCGACAAGTGGCTGGTCATGCTGATTGCTGGCTCACAGACTAAACCTCGTCCCTCTTTTAGCCAACACGAATTCGTGGGTGGCAATGTCACCATGTTGAACCTTTTAAAAAACAATATTGAGGAGTTAGATATAAAGGCATCACCTGAACAATTTGACGAAGTAATTGCCAAAACTGAGGCCATGCTTCAGCAAAAGAGCCTCAATCTTGAACTCGACCTGATTGAACGGACAGCAGACACCGCTTTTTTCGAGCTCAATTTGACGAATCTCGCAGGCCATAAATTCCCATCTGGTTATCCTTCCCGCCGTTCCTTTATTGAATTTTTGGTAAAAAATGAGGCTGGAGACACCCTTTTTATTTCTGGAAAGATGGATGAAAACTTTGAGGTTTATGGTCAAAATGCCACTTATGAACCGCACTACCAGTCTATCAACTCTGAGGAGCAGGTACAGATTTATGAATTGGTGATGGGCGATGTAAATGGGGATGTGACTACTGTACTCGTTCGGGCAGACCACCCTATTAAAGACAATCGTTTGCCGCCAAAAGGGTTTACAACTTCAGACCCAGTATATGACACAACTATAATAGCTGGAAACGCTTTAATCGATACTGATTTCAATTATGAAAACGGAATTGAGGGAAGCGGTAGCGATGCAATTTATTATAATATTCCGATGGATGGTTTTGTTGATGTGCTTGAAATAACTGCTAAAGTTTATTACCAGCCGACCCCACCAAAATGGATGAAAGAGATGTTTGATGAAAGCACTCCAGAAATAGAATCTTTTAAAACAATGTTTGCGGCAACAGACAGATCGCCTGTGCTGATGAAGGAAATGACCATTTTTGCAGAAGCTATCTCAAATAACTATGAAGTGGGCACTAAAACGGGAATTGCGCTGGTATTTCCTGTTCCATCCAGTGATGGGAATATCTCTATCAAATCGCTGCAAAAACATCAATTAAAGATATTTTCGGCCACTGGTTTATTGATTGACCAAGTGAGCAATGGTGCAGGCAATTATCAGGTGCAACTCCACGGGACAGGTATCTATTTTTTTCGATTTGAAAATAAAATCGGACTAACCCAGGTAGAAAGAGTAATAGTGAAGTGATCAATAAATGATGAATTGCCATTACAAATAATAAAACATCTATTCAGTCAAACCCAAATACCAAACCTAATCTCTAATTAATTATTCATGAAAAAAACACTACTCTTTTCATTCATTGCCTGTACGTTCTCCCTGGCAGCGCAGCAACAAGTAACATTTACTAATCAAAGCTCCTTACTTGCAACCACCTCTGGATTTACAATCAATGATTGTGCGGTTGATATGAATGGAGATTTTCTGGATGATGTGGTAAGGGTAAGTTCTTCCAAATTATTTATAGACTACCAACAAGCGGATGGCACTTTTATCCCAGCAAGTTTTGACATCAACTTTTTTAATCAACCGAGTTGGAGTATCTGTGCAGGAGATTTAGATAAAAATGGTTTTAACGACTTACTCTTTGGAGATGGAGATGCTGTTTCTTTTGTGAAAGCAAATGACGATGGAACTGCCTATACGGAAACACCTCTGCCAAGCTATATTTTCAGCCAACGCTCTACCATGGCGGATATTGACAACGACGGGCATCTCGACGCCTTTGTTTGCCATGATGTTGACCAATCCCACCCTTACCGAAATGACGGTTCTGGAAACATGCTGCTTGACCAAAGCCTAATCGTTACGCATGACCGCCCCGGCAATTATGCTGCCATTTGGACAGATTATGACAATGACGGAGACATTGACTTATATATCACAAAATGTAAAGGAGGCTCTTTTCCAGGCGATATCGATCGCACCAATTTACTGTACCAAAACAATGATGATGGGACTTTCACTGAGGTAGGAGAAACTGCAGGCGTGGGAGACAATGCGCAGTCTTGGAGCACCGTCGTAGAGGACTTTGACAACGATGGTGACATGGATTTTTTCATTGTCAACCATGATATGAAGAACAGGTTTTACCTAAACAATGGTGATGGAACATTTACAGATATTATTGACCAAACCGGTATTGACCCGAATGATTTAGGAGCTTGGGAGAATGCGTCCGGAGATTTCAACAACGATGGATGGGTAGATATTTTCTCTGAATTGACCAATGAATTTTACCTCAACAATGGTGACCTGACATTTACGGGTCAGAGTTCTCCAATCAAAAGTGGTGGCATTGGCGATTTCAATGATGATGGGTTTTTGGATGTAATTCGAGGCAGCGGTCTTTATATCAATGAGGGCAATGACAATAATTGGATTAAAATAAACACTGTTGGTTTTCAAAGCAATATGAACGGGATTGGAGCAAGGGTCGAAATTTATGGCACTTGGGGCAAACAAATCAGAGAAGTTCGTTCTGGCCAAAGCTTTAGTCCAATGAGCTCTATGCAGATTCATTTTGGAATTGGACAGGCAGATGCAATTGATAAAGTTATCGTGAAATGGCCCTCTGGCATTATCACTACTGTGGATAATCCTGAAATCAACACCAGCCTTACTATACTGGAAGCTGGTTGCCTTTTGCCGCCTTCAGAAATAATCGCTGAAAGTGAAACTTCCATTTGCCCCGGCACTACTGTTGACCTGATTGCTCCTGGCGGGTTTGAATACAATTGGTCCAATGGAGCAACCACACAGACGATAGCAGTGGGCGATGCCGGCAATTACGATGTTATCCTGACGGATACGGCTGGTTGTATTTCAGTTTCTAATACTATTACAGTTGATATCATTAATGATGCCCCACCTGCTATCACTACAAATGATGATCTTCTTACTTTCTGTGAAGGCGGTTCAATAGAATTATTTGTTCTTGATGGGAATAATCCTGTATGGTCAAATGGTGATACGGGGCAGAGCACTATATTGACAGAGACGACCGTAATTACGGTATCCGTTGATGCAATATGCTCAACTGACCCATTGACATCTGAAGAAACTACAGTTACAGAATTGGCGTCTCCAGAACCAGTTGTTATGGATGTCACAGTACCGCAAGGGCAATCCATTGAAATAACTGCTACTGGAGAAAATCTTGAATGGTATGACGAGCTAATGGGTGGAACACTACTGGGTTTAGGAAATACATTTATGACTCCAAGCCTTGATCTTTCCACTACTTATTATGTGGAATCTCACAACCTCTATCCGGGAGAAATTCTGGATGGCGGAAAACCTGACAATACTGGTGGGGGTGGATTACCTTCCACTGGGGCATATAGCTACTTTAACGCATGGGAAGCATTTACTTTGGTGTCTGTGAGAGTTTATGTACCCAATAATGCCCCCAATGGTCTCCGTACAATTCAATTGGTTGATGCAAATGATGCAGTATTGGATGAAATTTCAATCAGCTTAACACAGGGAGAACATGTGATTGACTTGAATTTTGAAGTTCCTATCGGAAATGATTATTCATTACGTTGCCTACAAAACAACCTGTTCCGCAATAACTCTGGGATTGACTACCCCTATCCGATTGGCGACATGGGAGAAATCACAACTTCATTTTACGGCGATGGCTTCTACTATTATTTCTACGATTGGAAAGTACAAAAGAAATCTTTCGATTGTGTGTCAGACAGAGTTCCGGTAAATGTTGAAGTAACGGATGTTTCGGAAGAATTTGCACAGGCTGGATTCAGTATTTTTCCAAATCCAGTTTCTTCTAATTTGTTTGTAAAAATGGATACTGCTGCTGAACGCATTACATTATTGGATGCCCAAGGCAGGCTGGTTTCAGAAAAAACGACTGCTGGATTCACCACCGATCAAATAGAGGTGGCAGACCTAAGCGCTGGCATTTACACCATCCAAATCATGTCCGATGGGCAGTTGTTTCATCAGCGATTTGTGAAGGAATAGGTTTATATTTTAGTAACAAGGTTTTACGAAACCTATTAAATAAAAATGGGCATCTACTGAATAGTAGGTGCCCATTTTCAATTTCATAGAATTTTATCATTGCTTAATAAATCGTTCCTGCTGTAAAAGCTTCCCTTCGGATTCATAACTAAGAAAATAAATACCAGAAGGCAGTGCAGCCACATTCAATGTCACTTTGCTTTGGCCATTTTTAGCAAGTTCTCCAATGGCAACTCCATTCGTTGTCCACAGTCTGATCGTACCATTTGAGTTAAAATAGAGTGCTAAAAATTGAACAGAAAGCCAATTACTGGTTGGGTTCGGCGCCAGCGTGAAGCAGTTTTTATGCTTTATCGGTTCTAAAGTGGCAGTTGGATTTTCTCCATTTCCGGATGTGTCTGGTGGCGTAACGATAGTTGTATCCACCACCTCAAAACAGTCATCCAATCCTTCAAAAGAAAAATTCCCGGTGTAACTATAATAACCAACAGGGGCAATCCCAATATCAATCACACTGATCTCATTGCCTGGATTGGAATTGGTAGAATTTGGAAATTTGGCAAATAAGTCATTTTCATTATCTATCAACTTTGGCAACACGTTTTGATTTTCTGAAATAGTAAAACTAAAAAGCAGTGTTTCTTCCTCAGTGTTATAAACAATCTGAGGACTATCAGACAAAAAACCAAATGAAATGAAATTCTTACCTGGAGCTTCCGTGGGGCCTGAAACCGTAGCATTTTCTTCCCAAAGACCAGCATGGTTGGTAAACGCTTCTATATCACTCCCTAAAGGCAAAACCACCGTAACCTGCGCAGATCCTGTAATCGTATTCCCGCTTGGCGAAATGGTTTGGCATGCTCGAGCAAATACACCCCATTCCTCACTATTGGGCAGTTGTTTTATACTAAATTTTATTTGGGAAAATCCTAAAGCAGAAAAGCAAAGTAGGATCAGAATAAGCGGCAAGCGTAAGTTATACATCTGTAGTGTTTGTGGTGTTTGTTAAAAATCCAGACTTGTAAGAGGGAATAAACCTTGAGGAGTAGAACTATAAAGGCAATGGCTATGCCAATTTGTTTACAAGGCAATTTGATTACCAGCTATTTATGGAAAATAAGTGGCAGAAAACCTGATGTTGGTTAGTCCATATTTTACTAAGCTCCTTTAGATTTTGTGCAAATGCATTTGGCTGTTAGCGGTTTGCTATTGGCTAAAACCCCAACGACTAATGGCAATATTTACATTTGCACACACCAATAATATTTGATGGAAAAGAATCAAGGCGAAAAAGGGATCAAGTTAGGAGGAAGGTTACTGCAATAGCAGTTTCCCAGATGAAACTGGATGTCCATCTAACAGCAATTGGTAGAAATATTTGCCAGATGGTAAATCCGACCTATCCATTTCAAATTGAGGAGAAGTGAATGTATGTTGGAAGGTCAATTTTCCCGAAGCATCATAAATCAAGAATTTACCACTTTGGAAATCTGCTTCTCCAACATCTACAGTTGCTTTATTCACGATTGGATTAGGATAGATATTCAACTGATCATTGAAGTTCGCAGTATTAGTACCGCTGACTACATTTTCTCCAATAGAATGGTAAACAGTGTTAGTAATAATAGGAGGGTTGAAATCGAAAGCTATAGCCGCATCATTTAGGATGATTGAACCCAATGGAAGATCTTCTTTTGTAGAAATGGTAAATGAAATAAAGCCACGTGAAGTCGTCTCGTTTATCGAAATATTTGGCAATCGGATATTAGCAAAGGAAACTTTCAGGACATTCTCATTAATAATACTAAAATCGTTCATATGGCTGCTGCCTTCCTTGCGTATAGAGCTAACATCGAGGTTGTTTGAAAGTGTGTCAAGAATCTTGACATTATAGGCAGTATCAGCACCATTGTTTTGAAAAAAAATGGTGTAGGTGATATCCGTTCCTGCTTCTATTAAGTGTGCCTCACCAACTCCAACTGGATGCGCTTCCTTAGCATTGACGGCCGCTGCCGAAATACTAATAGGCCTTTGAGCGAATAACTCAGTAACCATACATACAAAAAGAAAAATTGGTAGCAGCTGTTTCATTGTTTGTTTCAGATCAATTTGTCAGCACAAGAGGCTAACAGTACGAATGAATAAATTGGTTGTTGCTGGAGTCTGCTTCTATATTTAGACGATCAAATTTAATAAAAATTTTGGAAATGCTAGATAAACGTCATTTCTAAAGATGTTCTATGCCCTGCTTTAGGTTTGGTCAATTTGAAATCAACGGCTACTTTTACCCAATTCAAACCACCAATCAAATTAGAAAATGAGCAAATATTACACCTTTATTTTTTTGTCCATAATAACCATTTTTTCATGCAATACCCCTTCCACACAGCAAGCTGACACTATTTTATTAAATGGAAACATCTACACCGTAAATGAAAATCAGCCAACAGCGCAAGCTTTGGCAATAAAGGATGGCCAAATCGTTGAGATTGGGTCAAATGCAGAAATAGAGAAATGGCAAGGAGAAGGTACTGAAACGATTGACCTAAAAGGTCAATTTACTATGCCCGGTTTTATTGAAGGTCATGGTCATTTTTCTGGACTTGGCTACAGCCTCATTGATTTGAATTTTCTAAAATCGAAAAACTGGAATGAGATCGTGGCAGCAGTTGCTGAAAAGGCAAAGACTGCCGAACCAGGAGAATGGATCATTGGACGAGGCTGGCATCAGGAAAAATGGAATGAAGAGCTTGAACGCCACGTAAACGGCTACCCATATCATGATCACCTTAGTGAAGCCGCACCCAATAATCCGGTTATGCTGAGGCACGCCAGTGGCCATGGGCTCATTGCAAACCAATCTGCCATGGAACTGGCAGGAGTCAGCAAAGAAACCCCAGACCCTTCTGGTGGGCGGATCGTGAGGGATGCCTCTGGAGATGCGATAGGCGTTTTTGAGGAAACGGCCATGTCTATCATTAATCGGATTCATAGTGAATATTTGGAAACGCTGAGCGCAGAAGAGCAATTGGAACGATGGTATGAAGGAATCAGTCTCGCCGAACAAGAATGCCTTTCAAAAGGCATCACTTCCTTTCAAGATGCAGGTTCTCATTTTGAAGAATTGGAACGATTTAAAGAAATGGCTGAAAAAGGGGAGCTTGACCTCCGCCTTTGGGCGATGGTTCGTCATTCTTCCGAGCGGTTAAAAGGCAATCTTGATGGTTTCCCAATCACAGATGCTGGCAATCGATTTTTCACATGCAGGGCTATAAAGACTGCGTTTGACGGAGCACTTGGCGCATTCGGTGCATGGATGCTGGAAGAATATAATGACAAGCCAGGATTTTTTGGACAAAACACCGTTCCAATTGAAGAGGTAAGAGCCTGCGCTGCGCTTGCCCGAGATCATGATATGCAGCTCTGCGTCCATACCATAGGTGATCGTGCGAATCGAGAATTACTCAACCTGATGGAAGAATTAACCTCTGCCGAAGGAAAAGACCTTAAAGCATTGCGCTGGCGCAGTGAACATGCCCAACATATTGATCCAGAAGATATTCCACGCTTTGCTTCCCTCGGAGTCATTGCTGCCATGCAGGGAATCCATTGCACTTCAGATGCACCCTTTGTTGTAAAAAGGCTCGGCGAAGAACGTGCCCGTGCAGGTGCTTACCCATGGCGCAGTTTGCTCGATGCAGGTGCCGTTGTCAATAATGGTACGGATGCACCGGTGGAAGATGTATCAGCACTCGAATCGCTTTATGCTTCCGTTACACGTCGCCGCCACCAACCGAAAGATAAGGGGCTCGAATTATTTCCAGAACAAAAAATGACCCGAGCAGAAGCAATTCATAGCTATACTTTGGCAAATGCCTATTCTGCTTTTGAGGAAGAATGGAAAGGATCGTTGGAAGTAGGAAAAGTGGCCGATATTGTGGTGCTGTCCAATGATTTGATGAATTGCGAGGACGAGGAGATTTTGGAGACGAAGATTGTGATGACGATGGTGAATGGTGTTGTGAAATATAATGGAGAGTAAAAAACGCAGAATATAGAATCGCCATTTTTATTAATAGTGCGAATCAGGTGTTCAAGGCGCAGAGCGACGTTTGCCCTTGGTAGCTCCGAAAAATGGAACATATTGCGGCGCATAGCGACGCTCCCTTTGGCCAATAATGGCGAGAAACAAGAGGGGCGTCGCTATGCGCCGCTTATCTGTTTATTATTCTTTCTACCAATGGGGTTGGCGCCATGCGCCGTTAAGCCCCGATTCGCATTAATAATCTAAGACATCGACATATATGTTATGACCAGAATCATATGTCCTCGAAACAACGACCATTTTATTATCACTATTTCTAAATACTCTATATACAAAATACGGCAGCTCTTTCTCTTCAATAAAATTCCCATTTATTGCTGAAAACTTATTTATGATATTGTATTTAAATGCATAAATTAGATTTCCATCGCTACTAAAAACAAAATCTGTAAAATGAGTATAAAATTGTAGTGAATGCTGATCTAACCCTCCATAAAATTCAAACTCTTCATTAACAATGGCACCAGCCTTTGTTACAATCCCTAAAGCCCCGTCTTCAGAAAACACTACTTCTGTAGCTCCAGTACCTCCATTTTGATTAATAGGAAAAACATTTATTCCTAAAATCTTTCCTTCTTTAGAAAATTGAATTTTTAATACTTGAGACCTCAATGAAAAGCCAATAAAGTTTTCATAATTTGGAACAACTGCAAATTCTTCAAAATTTAAAAATCTATCATCATAAATATGATTTAATGAATCTAAAGTCGTTTTGCTATAAACAAGTAAAGAAAAAGGTTGGCTTGCCATCAAATATATTAGATCCCTATCAACTACAACGTCAATAATCGGAAAAGAAGTTTTGATAGAATCTTTAACAATCATATTATCTGCATCAATAACAAGAACATGAGTTTCTCCAGAAACAAAATAAATTTCTTCATCTTGTTCATTGTTCAAACCCACATGCATTTCTCGATGATTAGTGCCACCAATGTTTTCAAGAACATGAGTTATGGTTTCAGATTGATAATCGTATCTTAATATGTTATTAATTCCAGCAGATTCAAATAAAAATAAAACATCTGATTTTTTGCCATAAGCTACTTCAAGAGTCCCAGTTGCAATAAAAAAATAGTCAAGAAAAATATCATTTTGAGCACATTGAGTGCTATTGCCATCTTTGAATGCAGATAGTCGATAATTCACTATTTTAGCAATTATTGGAATTGTATCTAAAAAATTAATAGTAGAAATATCTGATAAAACAGAAATGGTATCAATTTGTATGATAGGTTCTTCAAATGACGTTCTTGACCGCTCAATCACATAACCATCATACTCAAGCAACTCTGAATTATCCCAAGACAATAGAATACCTTCCTCATTCTTTTCAATATTTAAAGCTATAGAGCATGAATTAATTGAATCATCATCATTTTTACAAGATGTAAGAATTAATGCAGAAATAATAATGAATGATAAACGAAGCTTAATCAAAATCATATTTTTTACAATAAAACAATTTCATTTCATTCGTCATGCACATCAATCTCCATCCCCAGGCAATTTTCCAAAAAAGTGTGGAGGGTTTCCATTTGGTCATGTCCCAGTTTTTGTCCAAAAAAAGAAACGAGATAGAGCGATAATAAAACGATCAGAAGAACGGGCACCCACCAAAGAATAGTCGCTGACATATCGAGCGAATAACGGGAAAGCCCGACCACTAAGAGAAACATCAAAACCACTCCAATAACCGCATAGAAAAACACAAACATCGTCCAGACTTTTGGTGCTGGACCATATAGGCCGTACAGCTTCACCTTGTTTTCTTCCTCTATTTCTTCCACCGTCAGCCCCAGCTGTGGGGACCAGTAGTGCCGATCTTTCAATGGAATCTTTATGGTCGCAAATCCAGAAACGGCTACCCCCGAACATGCAGCATCGGACAAATCAAAACCTTTATTGATTTTCTTGGCAATACTCTCCTGACTCATTTCCAATTCCACATTGAACCTTGGCCGAATAGCAAATGGTGGAAGATGTGACTCCTTACTCATGCTTTTTAATTTTAAAGGCAAAAGGTAAAAAAATAAGTGGAATCCTTCCTGGTCGAGTACTGATTTGTAAGTGGACTTAATCTACATTATACCGATTCCGAAATGGTACCGATGCAAGATCGGCATGTGGATTTTGGAAAAATTAAATCATTTCTCCTTCGGCATATCCTCAAAACCATTGGTTTGTAGAAAATCAAATTCCCAAACCACTTCGTTTTGAGAATAACTCATGAATATCAACTGCCTAAGTCCTCACATATATTTCATAGGAATAAACAATTTCAAGATCAGCTCCACCATCGAGATTTGTTTCCCAGCAAACATTGGTCGTTTTGTTGGGGTTGTAGTTGTAGCTTACAACTCCTTGGGTCAACCAATCTGTACTTGTATCCAACAACTCCCCAAGTATTGTTCTACGGATGTTCAAGTCAATCTTTTCTGATTTGTAATTGTGTACTTCAATTTTTCCCTCCACTTTCACCAAATCATACCAATAGTTATCCTTGGCAAACCGCTTCGACCTTTCGACCCTGCCAACCTCTTTTTCAGCCTGTTTAATTTTTATATCTGGAGATTCGGTCAATTTGATGAAGGAATGGCCACTGGAAGAAGTATAAGTGAGCATGTCCTGACTCAACGGTCGTTTATCTCCTTGGTTATTGACTATAAAAACAGAACCTGTAGTCCACGGTTGAGAAGTACTGTTATTCACTCGAATAGTGTGATAAATTTTGTTTTGCCCATCCTGAGAAAATGAAAAATCTTGCTGAAAATTTTTGTTATTATTACTTGCTGGGAGGTTGCATTCATAAATATGTGCAATTTCAATTTCCTCTGTAAATATTTCCTGCATGGCTCTTCCGCCCTTTGGCAATGAAAATTTATCTAAAGAATAAAAGAAAAAATCTTCGTTCGCAGCACCTTCAAAGGTCGGATCGCTCACCGGTGCTGCACTCTCAGCATCAAATCCATAAGTGATTCTTTGGGAGGAAAGGGCATTGCTTAAAGCTGCCACCTGCGGAGTATTATACGGTATGAGTTCTTTTAAATAATTTACCAAAAAAGACAATTTGTTGGCGAATTTGAAATTCGGAACTCCTACTACCAGGTTCATTTCAACATCATCCAGGTTTTCTCCATCATTGGAGATTTCGGCTTGTAGGGTCAACTGCGCTTTTGTTTTTGATTGCAGTTCAAGCAGATATTCAGGAGCCCATGACAAGCCATTCCTTAAGTACATCATGTCTAACCCCTGTTCTTCCTGCTTATTGGCAAATCCTATTTCTACAATATTCGTTGCCGTCTTTTCCGTGAATTCTCGAACTAAGGAAGGCTTTTCCTGAAATTCAATTTTTTTGATCTGCCCTGCGCTGAAAGTCACCCAACGGTCACCAGCATTCATAGAAATCAAGTTTGTCGAATACCTATACTGGTTATTTTCTGACTCAGTTAGCGATATATTTTCCACCATCCCGAGATAGGATACATCGTCACTTAGCGTCACATTGACTTGCACACCTTTATTTATAGCAAGGAGGTCATGAAACATCTGGGCATTCATTTTCTTTTTTACTTCAATTGTATCGGGATAACTTTTTACATAATTAACACCTGCTTGCGGAGCATAAAACCAAAGGCTGCCAAATAAAGCCGCCGGAACATCCGTTTCAGGCATCTTAAAAATTCCATTTTCAGTTTTAACCTTTCCTGATTTCATAAAAAAAGACTGCCCATTTTTAAAAATTGAAACTGATTGTGTTTTTAATCCCTGAGCTTGTACATTAAAATTGATACTTACTATAACAGCTAAGGTGAGCACACATAATTTTTTCATAATCAATATTTTTTGAGATTCTATAATACAATTCGACAGTTCTCCGATGCAGGAGAAACTAAAAATACACAATTAATTCGGCATATTATTATAGTTTTACTTTTCATGATATTTCCAAAATCAAAAAGCTTTATATGCTCTTGAAAAGAATACTCCCACTGCTTTTTATCTTCCCACTTCTCTTAAATGCCCAACGTCGTGAACCGCTTGATATCCAAATGGACTTTGAAGCTTATGACCCACCGAGCACACTGGTAGTTCCAGAAAACCCAATCACAAGAGCCAAGTTTCCATTTATAGATGTACACAGCCACCAATGGCGGATGGACACAGCGAACCTCGATCAATTGGTAAAAGAAATGGACGCCATGAATATGGGCATCATGGTCAACCTAAGCGGCAGGGGCGGCAGGACTTTGAGTGCAATGACCGAAAATATTGCCAAGCAATACCCCAATCGTTTTGCTGTTTTCACCAATATCAATTTGCGGAGTATTGATGAACCAGATTGGACGGAAGAAACAGTTAAACAAATCGAATACGATGTGGCCAACGGTGCTAAAGGACTTAAAATTTATAAAAGCCAAGGCATGCACAATACGGACCTTGCTGGGAACAGAATTAAGATAAACGATCCACGGATCGATGCGATCTGGGCAAAATGCGGAGAGCTGGGTATCCCTGTCATCATTCACTCAGCTGATCCAAGGCAATTTTGGCAGCCACTGGATTCGCTCAACGAGCGGTGGCTGGAACTTAAACTCCGCCCTGGCAGAAAGCGGGAAGCCGATAATCCTGCTTCCTGGGAAACCATCATCGGTGAGCAGCACGACATTTTTAAAAGACACCCCAACACCACTTTTATTAATGCCCACCTTGGCTGGTTTGGAAATGACTTGGCGACATTGGACAAACTAATGGAAGAAATGCCAAATATGTATGTCGGGATTGGGGCCGTGATTGCCGAACTTGGAAGACAACCACGCATGGCCACTTGGTTTTTTGAAAAAAATCAGGATCGGGTTTTATTCGGAAAAGATGCGTACAATCCAGATGAATTCCCTACCTATTTTAGGGTGCTGGAATCAGCAGATGAATATTTCCCATATTATAAACGTTACCACGCTTTTTGGAAAATGTACGGCCTGGATTTGCCCGACCACATCCTCAAAAAATTGTACTATAAAAATGCGCTGAAAATTATTCCTGGGTTAGATAAATCCCTTTTTCCTGATTGATATATTAGTTGGATTTTGCGTCCAGATTAGGTTTTCTGAGAAAGCACTTAGCTGTTAGCTGTTTGCTAAAAGCCAAATGCTAATAGCCTTGACTAAATTTAAACAAAGACCAAATTCTTTAAATAATCCGCACCTGTCTGGGCGCTTTTCATTGGAGTAGAACCATCATAACGCTCTTGTTCCATGATGAAATATTTCATGCCATTATCAGCGGCCACTTTTAATATTTTTGGAAAGTCAATTATACCAGTGCCAAGGTCGCAAGACGCTTCGTTTTCTTCCCCTGCTTCTTTCATTCGGTCTTTTATATGGCAGAGAGTAAAACGATTGGCATATTTCGTCAGATACTCCACAGGATCTGCGCCACCAGTCACCACCCAATAAATATCCATTTCGAAATCCACCAATTCAGGATCCGTATTATCCATCATAAAATCATGAGGTATCATGCCAGTAAATGCTTTAAATGAATAGGCGTGATTGTGATAAGCAAACCGAATCCCATTTTTCTTGCATACTTCTCCTGCTGCGTTAAACTGATCTGTTACCTTTTTCCAGTCATCTTTTGTTTTTTGCGGCCCCACCCAAGGGCAAATAAGATACTCCATCCCAATTTCAGCAGCTTGGGCAGCCTTTTCCTCAAAATCCTCATAAATATTACAGTGGCTGGAAACCATTTCTAAACCAATATCATCCGTGTATTTTTTAAACTCCGTGTTTTTCATTCCCCAGAACATTCCGAGTTCGCCCTCATAACCCTCTATTTGTTTGAATCCAAATGTGGACAACTGCTTTAGGGTTGCTTTGGGATCATCATTTATCACATCTCTCAATGTGTAAAGTTGAATACCAAATTTATCCAAACTGCCTTTTACCATTTCCATCTCCTCAGTTTCACCAGTTTGCGTTCCATTTTCGCCTGACGAACTGGAACAGGCCCAATGAGGTAAAAGTATAGAACCAGCGGTCATCAGCCCTGCTGTTTGTAGAAAATTGCGTCTCTTCTTTTGCATGTATTTACCTTTTAGTTTGATTAATAGGCCGTTATCTGGAAGTAAGGCTTTCAATTTAAATTAGCTAATAACCTAAAAATCTTTTATATTTAAAGCTAAAGGTAATGACCTTAGAGGCTGTTTTAAAAGCCAAATCAAAAGGAAATTGCTTTGCAACTATCTGATGGTTTAGCTATCCTTATTTTTAATTCGAACAATGATCTGCATCTATTCCTATTTATCCTGAACCGATCAGCAAGTAATGCCTACTAGTTGAGCCATGTGTCACTCAAAACTATTTCCGATGAAAAATTATTACTACTCATTTTGTGTTGCCCTCCTATCCCTTCCTTTTCTTTTTTCGTTTCAAACTATGCCAATCGATAGTACTCACCAAGGAAGCATTATTGTCAAAGTCCAAGATACAAATGAACCTAAGTCTTTGGTTCTCAGATTGGCCAACTTGCAACAGAAGCCTGTGCAAATAATGATATTCAACGATTTAGGAGAAGTTCAATATTCGGAAAAAGTAGTTGAGCACAATGGCTACCGCAAACTTTTAAACCTGCAGAAACTTAAATCGGGAGATTACAAATTGGTGATCTTGCACCCATTTGAAAGTATAAAAGGCACTTTGCACCTTTCATTTAATGAAACCAAGGTGGTCTGGGAATAAAGAGCAGAAAAATCTGAAGTCAATCTTCCATTACCCTCACGAATGGACTTAGTTTCATAAACAGGACATCCATTCCTAATTTGACCACAACCACTGCCACAGCGATCCACTTTGACTGTTCCAACTGAGGATAATTGGGAATGAGGTGCATGGTGAAAACTTGCAGGAATCCAAGCATTACCAGCAAGTAAGCAAAAGTGGATATCAGTTCATTAAAAGGTTTAGCAATACGGAATCGGCCATTTCCAAAAAAGTGGAGCAACAAGCCTAAAATCGCACCGCCCGTCAAAATCTTCGTTTGCAACGAAATGCTTTTGAATCCACCAACCCAGCTTTCTCCTGTGTTCATGCCTTCCAAAGAGAAGGTTACGGCGAATAAAATAAAGGCCATTCCCAATACAGTACCTCCACCCAACAAAATTATCCGTTGTAAAAAATTATTAAAAAACGACCCGCCATCCAATGAAAAAAACATCCTGACCAATGCAGCTCCAACCATTAATATTACCTCCCACCAAAAAAAGAAAATAACCGGAAATAAATGCCAGTCTAAAAATAGGATTCCGTACAGTGTAATTCCAATAGACAACAGCGGCATCCACCATGGACGTTCTTTTTGGAATAAAGGATTGGTAAAAAGGCTATCATTCATTAGAGGTGAATTTTATTAGCGGAAGCGACTATTTCATTGTCAAACGAGTTTGTGCTAGGAGCAGAAAAACGGTGCTGTCTGTTATCCCTTTTCCAAAAAAACAAACCGATCCACTTCTACCCCATCAATTATTTTCTTTGACAAAAAGTTATCCAGCGGTCGAACCCACATCTTCCCTTCTCCATATTGTGGGATGTATACGACCATCTGTTCCAATGTTTCAGAATGACTTGCAATACCTATGACTTTATAAAGGTTGCCTTTGAAATGGCGGTATAGTCCAAGTTTGAGCATGTGAAATGAAATAAAGTACAAGGTGTCGGACACCTCGGAGGTGTCCGACACCTGTCGTAGTTGTACAAAAATTATGGTTTCTTTTCCTTTTTCAATAAAATTAAGGCCGGTAAGCCCTCCTTTTGATAAGCTTCGTTGAATCCTCCTACTTCTTCTGAAATGATACGATTCATTTCTTTCTTCCATTTTTGCCAATCAGCCAATAGGTCATCCAGCCGTTCTTTAGCACCGAGAGTTGGTCGGGGATCGTGCGAATCAATGAAATTTTTTAGCATAAGCAATTCAGAACTCAGCATATTGCGGAAATTGATCACATCCTGAAAAGTCTCTTGTTTTGGTTGGATCAGTTTTTCTTCCCAGTCCGAAATTACTTTCAGGACAGATTCTCCCTTTTTAACCAAGTCATCTTTATTTTCCATTTTGCGAAGCAGAGCCAAATGACTGTTCAATTGATTTTTTACACTCCTTAAATCATTAACAGATGTATTGATTTCCAGAACCGTTTCTTCGATATGTGACAGCACCGATTGTTGTTCCTCGAAATCCACATGGGAAGCTTCAAGCCTTGGATCAGGAAGTACTTGCACTGTGGTTTCTACCGTGTCATTCTCAGAGAACATACGAAGCGTATAAAAACCTGGCGCTACCAGATGCCCACGATAATCTCCCATCAGAAAAACCCCATCAATGGCTGGCATCGATTCCCTCCGCAAATCCCAGTTGTACCGATTGAAACCGGGTTTTGAAGGAAGCACTTGTGGAGGTGGTGGGCCTCCAGGCCAGCTTTTAAAACCCTTTGGTTTAGTATTGCCAAGCGTCCGAATGACGTGGTTGTTATTATCCAAAATCTCCAATTTTAATGAAAGGCTGTCATTCCAATCTTTTGGCAGTGAGTAATCGAAGATTACTCCATTTACAGGATTTAAGCCAGCGGTATTGGAGGGTGTGGGAACAGCACCTGTTGTAAAACGGTAAGTTGGCTTGGGCTCAAAAATGGCTAATTGCTCAAGGATAGGTTCGCCCATACTTTGCTGGATTGCACCCAGATCATCTAAAATCCAGAAGGCACGGCCAGAAGTTGCTACTACAAGATCATTATCTGCAATGGTCAAATCCGTGATAGGGCAAACAGGCAGGTTCGACTGGAATCGGCTCCAGTTTTTTCCATCATTAAAACTCAGGTATAATCCATTTTCCGTACCCGCGTAAAGCAGCCCTTGCCTCACTTTGTCTTCCCGAACAACCCGCACAAAATTATCTTTTGGTAGATCATTGATTGCCAATCTCCAGTTTTCCCCAAAATCATTCGTTACATAAATAAGCGGCGAAAGATCATTGAATTTGTACCTCGTCACTGCTATATATGCAGTACCCGGTTTATGTGGCGATACCTCTATTGTATTGATCAAACTTTCTTTCAATGAAGGAGGTGTCACGTTGCTCCAGTTTTTGCCTTCATCCTGCGTCACATGCACCAATCCATCATCGGTGCCCACCCAAATCACGCCTGCCTTATGCGGCGAAACAGCAATATAACTTATGGTATTGTACACCTCACCGCCTGCTGCTTCATTGGTATATGGCCAGCCTCCGGCACCATGTTTTGTTGTATCATTTCTTGTCAGGTCAGGGCTGATTTCTTTCCAGGAATGACCACCATCATTTGTCCGTAGCACCTTCTGTGCACCGTGGTACATGAGGCTGGGATCTTGTATTTGCGCCACCAGCGGGTTGTTCCAATTGAAGCGATACCGCATGTCCTTTGGTAAAGTACCTAAATTCAGCTGAGGGTATGCCATGATGCTTTTAATCGTCTCTGTGGCATGGTCATACACATCTGTAAACCCTTGAATACTGTTGCCAAAAATATAACGTGGGTCATCAGGGTCAAATGCGAGAAAAGCACTTTCGCCTCCAGCCACAGGATACCAATCATTCTCACCGATGTAGCCACCCATTGTTCTGCTGGAAATGCACACTGTAGAATTGTCCTGCTGTCCCGCATAAATATGGTAAGGAAATCGTCTGTCGGCAATGACCCTGTAAAACTGAGCTGTTGGCTGGTTGCGTTGGCTCGACCAGGATGCCCCGCCATTGAAAGTTATGCATCCACCACCATCATTTGCCAAGATCATATTATTTGGATTATCTGGATTGATCCAAAGATCATGTTGGTCACTGTGCGGATTCTGAATAGGCACAAAAGAACGGCCACCATCGGTCGATTTGAGTACAGGCGCATTGAGCACATATACCACATCAGCGTTAACTGGATCCGCAAAAATTTCAATGTAATACCAAGCCCTGGCAACTGTGACTCGCTGGCTATTTACTTGCTGCCAGGTCTTCCCACCATCATCAGAACGAAATACACCTCCCTTTTCAGCTTCAATATTTGCATAAACCCGCTGCGAATTGGCAGGAGAAACATCGACTGCCACTTTACCCATTTTCTCAGGAAGTCCTTCTTTCAATTGTTCCCATGTATCGCCACCATCTGTACTTTTCCAAATACCACTGCCTTCACCACCACTCCGAATTTCCCACGGAGTACGTTGGTAGTCCCACATTCCTGCGTAAAGTATTCGAGGATTATTATTATCAAGACTGAGATCGGCCGCTCCTGTGTTTTCATTGATGTATAAAATCTTCTTCCACGATGCGCCTCCATCTTTGCTTCGATACACGCCTCTGTTTTCAGTAGAACTATAAAGTGCCCCTTGCACGGCCACGTAAACTAAGTCTGGATTTTGAGGATGCACCCTTATTTCAGCAATATGTCTCGAATCGGGTAGACCTATTTGCTTCCATGTTTGGCCAGCATCTGTACTCTTGTAAATGCCATCGCCATGAGATGTCATCACTCCTCGTACTGCATGTTCGCCCATACCCACATAAATAACATTTTGATCGGACGGAGCAATGGTAATTGCGCCAACCGAACCACTTTTAAAAAAACCATCGGTAATATTATTCCAGGTGATCCCAGCATCATCCGTCTTCCAAACACCTCCTCCTGTACTCCCAAAATAGTAAGTCATTGGATCGCCGAGCACACCAGTTGCAGTATTGGAGCGGCCACCCCGAAATGGACCAATGTTTCGGAATTTGAGGGATTCAAAATGCGATAAATCACTCGCAGGTTGATCCGTTTTGGGTGTCTCCGTTTTTTTCTTTTGTGAAAATGCGCTGACGAAACAGCATAGAAGCAAGCAGGTGAGAATTTGTTTCATATTTACTTTTTTGTTGAAAGGGCGGAAGGTAGGGAAAATCGGGAAAGAGATGGAACTTTTGAATTGAAAAAAATATACAATTTCAAACAGGTTGGCGTCAAGATTCTTAGCAAGTATTTTATCATTTTTGAACAAATACTTTTTCACTATCAATTATTTGCCATGTTTTCAATAGTCGAGAACTATATTGTGAACTTTCAGGGTATTTGATTTTACCCCAATTTAAAATATCACAGTCTTTTTCAATTTGTATAACCTCTTCATCAGATTTAACTATCTCAATAATTGCCTCCTTTTGGCAGAGATTTTTATCAAAATTAGCATTATCAGAAAATGTAAAGAATAATAACACAAGGATAGTCAAGCCAATATAATTGTATTTTATTTTTATTGGCAACCTCTTCAACAACACATAACTTGACCATGTAAATAAAAAAAATAAAATAATAGAAATTGGAATCATAATATCTTGGCGAATCATCAATGGCCTATACCTCCTAAATCCCCCCAAGGGGATTAATAAAATATAAAGGATTGCAAAAACTCCTGCCCACTTCAAATAAGTTTTCAATTTTTCCACCTGCTTATTATCATATCTTTTCAACAATAAGTAGTTTAATGCCAGAGGGATAGCAATAAAATAAAAATGCAATTGGCTAAGATACATTCGATGAATACCTTCAGGAAGTAATTTGTATCGCTCCCACAATGGAATATCAGAACTGGAATTTTCAACATTAAAGCTGCCAATATATAGTGAATACAGGCTTATCAAGCAAATCAACCCAAAATACAAACACATATTCGTCGGAACTTTTTGTATTGCTGACACCACCCTTTTCCCGAATGCACTTGTTCTTGCTTTGGGGAAATTATCAATTACTACTATCAGTAAAGTTAGTGGGCAGATCAACAAAACAAGTGCAGGAATCATTGGGCTACTCAACGGCAGCGCAACACTCAACATCAACCAAAATATTTTTCCAATAAAATTAATTTTTTTCCTTTTAATAAATGGATAATAAAATAATAGCAAAAATGCAAATGGCAATGTGTAAAAAAAGAAAAATGTAGGACTACTCAATATTACACCAAATGATATTACGGCGCCATTAGCCTGAAAAAGTGGAACAACTAATATTGCGGCAATTAAAAAATCTCTTTTAAAAATATTTTTTACTCCTGAAGCAACAGAAGCAATAATCCAAATCAAAAAAAATTGAACTCCTGTTTTTATTATTGCACACGATAAATAAACGCTATTAATTGGGTCGACAACATTTTGCAACAAAATAGGCATGCTTTTGAAATATTTAGACATGCTCCAGTGACAGAAAAAACGATTAGGTGCGGCATATTCTTTACCATCCAACAGCACTCCGATAGCAAAGGGATCATCCAAAACTTCAGAATACCATTCGGCTGGCAATATAATTCCAGGCATATCCCCGTCTAAAACATTGTGGTAATGCTGCAAAAATGAATATCCCATATCCACCAAAACCCCAATAGAAATAAGAATGAGAACAACTCTTTGCATACTTAATTTTAGTATGGAAACTCACAAACTGAAAATAAATTATAATTTTCTACAGTTTGATAAATAAAAAATAAAAATAGCCAAAACCTGCATCTCCCTTCCTAAAAAATACTCCGCTCCAACTTGGAAGTCAATAATTCCAGCGCCGCCATCCCCATTACTGAATTTCCTTTTTTATTTAACCGAGGTCCCCAGACCGCCACGCTGTAGGCTTGTGGATGGACTGCCACGATCCCGCCGCCGACGCCGCTTTTTCCCGGCAGGCCAACTTCAAAAGAAAATTCACCTGCTTCATCGTAAAAACCACAGGTTTGCATTAATGCATTCAAGCGTTTGGTTTGGCTGATGGTCAAAAACTGATTACGGTTGGGCGAATGCCCATGGTTGGCAAAAAACAAAAATGACTTGGCCAATTCTTCACAAGTCATTTCAATAGAACAAATGTGGAAATAAAGATCGAGTACTTCATCCACTTCATTTTCCAAATTGTCAAAAGATTTAAGGAAATAAGCCATTGCAAAATTGCGATAGCCAAATTGTTTTTCCGAAGCAGCAACTTTATAGTTGAATGAAATGCCTTGCTGGTCAGCCAGATCGTTGACCAAAGAAAGGACTTCCATTTTGGGGTCTTTGAACTGGCTCACCAGTATATCGCAAACGACAATAGCGCCAGCATTTATGAATGGATTCCGTGGGATGCCCTTTTCATATTCCAATTGCATGAGTGAATTGAAACGGCTACCTGACGGCTCCACTCCTACCCTTTCCCATATACGACTTCCAACCTTGTGCAGGGCAAGCATCAAGGAAAAAACTTTTGAGATACTTTGAATTGAAAACTTTTCTTGAAAATCACCGACGCCCTGACAGGTGCCATCCATCATCTGGACACAAATGCCAAACCTATCCGGATTTACGCTTGCCAATTCAGGGATGTAAACGGCAGGCTCCCCTTGGCCGCGCATAGGTTCAATTTCGGATAAAATGGATTGAAGGATGGGTTGTAGTTCCACAATTGCAAATTAATGAAAATCCGCAGCCTAAAAATCATTTATCGGGAAAATACTGTTTCATCAGCTGTTCAAACCCTGCTGATTTTCTCACAAACTCCAAATCTCCATCCTGCTGGAGGCTTTCATAATCATCCCAACCTTTCTGTAAAGAATTTTTCAACCAATCCAGAGAGGTGTCGGTATCCTCCTGCAAGCTGTACAAACAAGCCAAACTATATGGAGCGATCGGGTCGGCAGTGTCAATCTCAACCACTTTTTTAAATGCTTCAATAGACTGATCCAATTGTCCCTCCATGTAATATACCAAGCCAATATTATTGTAAGCGACCGCATTGGTTGGGTCAAGCCGGATAGCCTCGAGGTAGTTCTTTTTGGCTTCTGAAAACTGTTCATTTCGACGATATACATTGCCGAGGTTAGCGTATGCAGTCGCATAAGTAGGATCAAGGTCAATGGCTTTCTGAAATGAAGACTGAGCAGCTTGGTATTCTTCATTGTAATATTGCGTAAGTCCAAGATTATTATGAGCATAGGCATAAGTAGGATCATACTGGATAGTCAATCTGAATAATTGGGCAGCTTCCTCAAGCCGATTGGTTTTCAAATAGGCATTTCCAAGATTATTATAAGCCAATGCATACGTGGAGTCTATACGGATAGCAATGCGGCACATTTCCTCCGCCTCATCGTATCTTCCAGTTTCTACATAGGCAAGGCCTAAATTATTATATGCATGGGTCAAGGAAGCATCATACCCTATAGCTTTTAAATAGCATTCTTCCGCTTTATTGTATTCCTGTTTATTGGTATGCCAAGTGCCCAAATAATTCCATACCAAAGCTGATTCAGGCTCTATATCCAATGCCTTATCCAATAGCGATTTTGCGTCGTCAAAACGGTGATATTTATTGGAAAGGACAAAAGCGAGATTGGTATAAGGTAAAACCCAGGCTGGTGCAATGGCAGCCGCTTTCATTGCACATGAATAAGCACTATCTGGTTTGCCCAAATTATTAGCATATACCATACTCATAAAAAGCCAGGTATGGGCAGATTCTGGTTGAAGCTCCAAAGATTTTCGATAATAATTCAAAGCTTTTTCGCCACTAATTTGATCTGGATTATTTGGATTTTCGAGGAAGGTCAGGTAGCCATCAAACAAATGTTTACGTGCCTGAAGGGAAGAATAGAGATAGTTTTCCTCACCCAATAATTCAGCAGCACGGCTAAGTAAAGCTGGGTAATGCTGATATTTCTCTACCTTTCTACTTCCTGATTGCACGATCTCTTCGATGTCGCTATTCAGCCAAGCATTAAGCGTTTGTTGTGCATCATCCTGTAGCGCCGTCGCATAATTACGGGTGATCAAACCGTGCAGCGGTTTTATGGCAGGATCACGAATTAGTTTCTTATAATGATCATCAGCAGATTTACCAGCCGGAGCCAAAAATTGCTTGCCAGCTATGGCTTCTTCAAATGCTTCATATCTGCGTTTGGTAGCATTTCCAGCTTCTGACAATACTTCATTTACTTGACCTCTTGAAGCAATAGCACCTGACATATCGGGCTGTCCCGCTTTCCCTTCTTTAATTTTTGATAAAAGTTCGCCGTCCACTTTAGCCACCTTTTCAGTTCGGTTACCGATTGTTATCGGCAATTGGTTGAGTGGTGCGACTTCTTCAGAAACCTTGTCTTCAATGTACCGACCAATCTCCATTAGGTTGACGGTCATGTCCCCATTTCGGTCGGCAAGCCCATAAAGTCCATCTATCAAATGATAGCTGAATGCTCCTCTTCCTCCTCCCCATTGTTCGCCTTCGATGCTGAATTCATCTGGCTGGCAAGACAATATTTTTATTTCGTTTGAAAATTGTTGGCTCAGGTTGGCAGTGGTCAATTGGCTCCCCCCTATATCATTTCCAGCCAACTTACCAGATCGACAAGCATCTGTAATCAAGGTAAGCTGTACATTTTTCTCAATAGTCAAAGTAGATACAACCGCTTTCAAATAATGAACAGGTAATGCGCCTGCCATGTAGCTTCTAGCAGGGGAATCCCAGGTTAGCAAATACCCGAGTTGAAACATAGTCTTCGTTTCAACATCCCCATGTCCAGAAAAGTAAATGATCGCCCGATCGCCTTCCATTGATTCTTCCATTAACCAATCTAAGGCAGCAGCTATACTGGCTGTAGTGGCCTGCTCATTAAGGAGCACTTGCATATGGCCTTCATCAAGGCTGCCGCCAGAAGGCGATTGCATAAATTTGACAAAGGCCTGCGCATCTTTATGTGCATATTTGAGATCGGGAATATCAGGATTTTGGTAGTCAGAAATACCAACGACGACTGCTCGGCAAGTTCCTTCAAAAGCGTCCTGATCTGATGTAGGAATTGGGCTGACACCTTTTTGCTGTGCAAAAAGTGACATCCCCGAAGTTACAATTACAACGAGCGAAATATACCACCGTCGATAAATCAGTTTCATTAGCAGTTTATTTAACAGCTGTTTCAATTTGACCCTGTGTTTCTAATTTAAGGTGGTGTTAGTGCGTTGTTGGAAACGAGGAAAAGAGGAGTGTGAAAATTGTTTAATTATTTTTCATAATACATACAACGCAAAGGCTAAATGTGAAGTTGTTTTTTAAGGCCAGTAAGACAATCTTTAACAACTTCTAAAATACTACATCAGCTAAAAGTAAGTGTGTTTAGAGGCACTTGGTCAAAATATATACGATCAAAAATCTTCTTAGTTCTCAGTGTCATTATACCATATCGATCAGAAGGCCAAACTGCCCTCCAATCGATATGCTTAATCACTTCTCTATAATTCTATTACGGGACTGTATTTGATTTAAAATTTCACAGAGTGATAGAGATTTAACGCACAACCCTAATAGAATTCTGCTCTTTTTATCAAAATTATTAATTACCCATTATATTGAATGATGTACCAATGAACAGGCCAATTTCATAAGGACTCCGGGTTGGAATGTCCCCGAATGTATCATCGAAATAATCTCCTGTCTCATATCCTTTTGCCAAACGGGTTGCCCGTCCTCCCATCACACCAAAATTGAGCACCATTCGCTGTGTAGTTCCAAATATCAAGCTTGGCCCGATAAAGAACTGTAGTGATTGATTTTCATCGTCGCCCCCCAACATTGGAAACCCGATACCGAATGAGCCTCCCAGTGATAATTTCCTGCCGTTGTAGGAATAAAAATGCAACATGGAAGCAGCTGTTGGCGAGAAGAAACCTGCATCGTCTCCCACAATCACATTATCCCGAGCAGAATAGGTTTGGCTTGCTGTCAGGAATTGACTGAAGTTCAGCCCAACACTTGCTGTCACTTTCAAGCCTCCTTTTGCTTCCAGCCTAAGGTGACGGGATTTGGCCACTTCTTTCTCTCCCCCCAAGCTTCGAGACTTTTTCACCAACTTAATAGTGATATTCAAGACGTCGCTACGTGCTGTTATTCTTGAATTATAGGTGAAGTCATTTGATATAACTTCTGCCAGGCTAAACTGTAGATTTGTCAGCTCCTGTCGGGAAGGAAAGTCTGTCATACTTCCCGAATCATTTAATGCATCTTTCAAAAATGTACTGTATGACTGAGCGTCTTTACGGAAAGTTTGCAAGTCAGACACGTATTTTAAATATTCCGCATCGTCCAAGGCCAAATTGACAAACTGTTTATTCAAATCGGTTAAAAAGCCAACCTTATTACCCAACAATTTCTCTTTGGCGTTTAACTTATTAATAGCCTGCTTGTATCGTGCTGGAGTTTGTTGAATCGCTAATAATTCATCCAGTGTGATAGCTTTCGTCGTTGGTGTTTGGAAAATTGCCTGATAATACTCTTCACATCTCTTCTTAATAAAAGAGGGTCTTAGGTTAGGATATCTTTTGAGGCTGTCAACATGCTCCAATGCCATTAATCCAACTTCTCTCGATTTTTCATAAGACTGAATTTCCAGCGTCAATTGCTCTACTTCTTCTTTCAATGCGGTAATTTCTGCCATAGTCTTATTCGCTTGCTCCAACATTTGTGCAGAGCCACGAGAGCCCCCGAAAAGACTTTGCAATGAAATCTCATTGTCGTTTATTTTAAGCAATGACATGTCCATCAAGCTCATTAATCCCATCCCTCCCGAAGATTTAGATCTTTCGCCTCCTATACCTAATCCCATTCCTGGAAGTCCTGGACCTAAGCCAGCAAATTGAGCGACCTCCATAATCCCACTTGATTGTTGGGAGTCCTCCTGTTTTATTTCCAATTCTATATCATAAAGGAAATTGTTGAATTCAGTCAAGTGCAGCTCAATCTCCTGTCCATTTTTGAGCTTTGGATCCTCCAAAACTTTTCCATCCATCTTAAAAGTGAGACTGTCGTTGAACAGGTTGTAGTAAACGTGTAACTCTTGTGCTTGGAGTGGTATGGCAAATAACCCATACACAAACAAGAGAGATAAAATATTTGCTTTGGCCCGCATAATAATTAAGGTTTAAGATGAAAAAAATCGTACTTAATAAAAGTTATTAATAAAAATTAAAATGATCGTTAAAATAAAAACGACTTCCTAATATGCTGTAAATCAGCGATTAAAAATTAACACATCTTTACTTAAATTCATTTTAACTTGAATATTCACATTGAATAAATTGGCAACTATACCGATTCCGAAATGGTTTATGGAAAACCAAATTCCCAAACCACTTCTTTTGAGTATAATTATTTGATAAAAAAATAAGCATTCATATCAGTCGCACCAAGTGATCAACATTTTGAACAAAGGGCTCGCCAATTCCAGGTTTTCAAATTTGGAAAAACTTGTGTTTCTAAATTAACTATAAGGTAAGTTCAGGACTTATAAGAACAATATGTGATTTTCAATTCATAGCTCATTTACTCTGCAAATGGGTCACCTCTGTCGTTAAGTGCAATCACATGTACTACTCGAAGGTGGAGCGAAATCAATCCATCAATTTATTTGTAAACTGATTTTGCCATTGAAGTTTTGGTAATAAGAGTCGGAAAAATACGTAAAACCCATCATTCTTTTCAATTGTACCGATTTTCCTCTTCTCGATTCACTTCCGATAAGAGCGACATTGGTTATTACAGAATTAGTCTTTACCAAAAGCTTGAATATCCTGCCAATGGTTAAATTTCATCCGTTTATACCGTCGATTAGACAAGGTTATCAGTTACCAAGCCTTTTTTTAATTTATTTTCCCATTCACCAGGACAAATCAACCATCCTAACTTCGATGTGTTGATACTATTCATTTCAAAATATTCGCTAACATGATCCTCGACCACAAGTCACTGTCCTATAAAGGGAATGTTGTTTTTGAAAAAATAGCCACCAGCAGTTTTAAGCGGGCGCCAAAATTTTTCAAAGAAAAGGAGGCCTGCTTTATGTTCTTGATCAAAGGGACATTCAGGTACCGGACTCCAGAAAAAGTGATCAGCTTCAATAAAGGAGATAGTTTGGTGTCGAAATGCGGCAATTACTATTTCGAAGATGTGCGAAGAGAGGAAGAGGCTGAATTAGGGATAGAAGCTGTCGGTGCTTATTTTCATCCAGAGGTTATCAAAAACATTATTCAATTCGATCCAGATTTTTCAAATTTCCGGACAGACTATGACGCGTGTAAAATCAACATCAATCCGCTTTTGGAAAGTTATAAAGATGGACTGAATTATTTGTTTGAGCATCCAGAAATCGCTGACGATGCCCTCGTCCTAACTAAATTAAAAGAACTTTTAATCCTACTCACCAAAACTGAAAATGCTCCTTCGATAAAGGATTATGTCGCTTCACTATTCCAACCGTATGAATATGATTTTAAAAAGACAATTGAAAACAATGTTCTTTCAAGTCTCACTTTAGAAGAATTGGCTCACTTGTGCAACATGAGCACATCGACTTTTAAGCGCAAGTTCAAATCTTCCTATTCGGAGTCACCTGCCAAATATATCCTCCACCGAAAACTGGAACATGCTGTACAATTATTAGTCTCAACTGATACTCGGATTACCGAAATTGTTTTTGATTGTGGGTTTGATTCCATCTCCAGTTTTAATCGTTGTTTCAAAAAACAATTCAAAATTTCTCCCACCCAATACAGATTGACCCAAAATGAGCATTTGATGGCCTAATCTGCAAAGCCTGCTCAGCCCATTCTCCTGAATTTTGCATAGTAAGTATTTTGTTAATCAAATTTTTTAAACCATGCAAAAATTCATTTTAATTATGGCAGCGATCACCATTGGGGCAACCTCAATCAATGCCCAGAATCTCACCAAAGAAAATGGTGGCTACGACAAGACCCGCAAGATTGATGGAAAAAAATTCCGGGTGATGTACTATGAATACCAAATCGATAAAACGCCTGAAGAGGTTTGGGAGGAAGTAGCTGGCAACTTCGTTAACGTTGGCCAAATTGTAAAGGCAGTTGACGAATCATACTGCGAAAGCGGCGATGTTACAGAGGGACTTGGAGCTGCCCGTTACTGCGACATTAATTTTTCGGGAAAAAGCATTAAAATCAAGGAGCGGATATTGGACTGGAAAGTGACAGACAACCGAAAAGAGTATACGTATGATGTATATGAAAGTCAGGGATTTCCTGCAAAAGTTTACAATACTTGGGTCGTAAGGAAAGGAACAGATGGCCAGACATATCTTGGCAACACTTTTATATTTAGAGCGAAGCCAGCATTTATGACGGGGATGATGGGTAAAAAACTAAAAAAGGAAGGTGCTCTTCGAAATTCAGTTTTATCCTACAAACATTATCTCGAAACAGGCGAGAAAAAACCAGATCCTGAATTATTTACCAATTTATATCCTGAAGTTTAAAATAAGAAACTGCTGCAAATGCCAATTTATACTCAAAACGAAGTGGCTTGGGAATTTGATTTTCTACAAACCAATGGTTTTGAGGATATGCCGATAGAGAAATGGTTTAACTTTTCCCAAATCCACATGCCGATCTTGCATCGGTACCATTTCGGAATCGGTATAATTTGGCCATCATCTAATTATTATTTGTTGAAATGACTTGGGCGGGCAGACTATATTCTGCCCGTCTCTTTTAGTTTGGCACATTTCCAATATCTCAACTAATTTCTAAGTACGAGGACAAAGTCGAATTTCATTAATATGCTATTGTTAGAATCACTAACTCCGCCTTTTAAGGCGGAGTAAAAACTAAAACATAATTGGGCTTTAGCCCCAGCTTGCCTGGATGCTGGGGCTAAAGCCCTTATTGATTGTGTTTTCATGCCACCGACTAAAGTCGGCGGTTAGTGAAATACTTTCCAGAATAGAGACGAAGCTTATTTGTTTTCAAGTTTTGTCTTGTACTTAAAACGAAGTGGATTGGGAGCTTGATTTCTTACAAACCAATGACTTTGAGGATATGCCCATGGAGAAATGGTTTAATTTTTCCCAAATCCACATGCCGATCTTGCATCCGTACCATTTCGGAATTGGTATACATTTAGGGAATCATTTTCTAATAAATTTTTCTGAAAATTTATTCCCGCCTTTTGATTTTAAATACACGATATAACACCCAACTGGCAATTCTCCAATTTCGATTTCGATTAAAGAATTATTTGAAAAATGCAATACGCCATTTTTTATTAAATTTCCAGTCATATCAAAAATCTCAAATGATGTAACCCCATCAAATGAATAAGAATTTTGTATAAATAACATATCCTCCTTTACAGGGTTTGGAAATAGAATCAAAGACTCTCTCACATCCAATATATTAGCCTCCGAAGGATTACAATCGGCAGGTGAAATTCCCAACTCGTTAAATCGAAAATCAAATACAACTAATGTTGGAGGGTCAATTTCCTGCACAATAGTTTTTGAAGAATCAATTACATAAAATGTTGGGAAGCCAAAAATATTATAAAGATTAACTACATTATTTCCTCCGCCTTCTAACCCACTTACCGAAGGATATTCAATTTCGTATTCCTCATCATAAGCAATCACTTCTGCATCAGTGTCATCATAATCAATCGACATAAAAATTACATCAGCAGTATTGCACCCATATTTTTCGTATGCCAAATTAACTTGTGGGCTATAAAAAATACACGGGCCGCAAGTAGTATAGAAAAAATCTAAAACAACAGTTTTTCCGTCCTCTAAATAATCATATAATGTGTGAGTTTCACCATGCGTGTCAGTTACTGTAAAATCAGGGGCAGGTGAGCCAATTTGTGCGCATACAACTGTGCAAAAAGAAAAGAAAAAAGTAAATAATATAAACGAATTATTTTTTTTCATTTTATCAATATTATTGGACAATTATTTTGCTTGAATAAATAGTATCCCCAGTCCTTAATTGAAGAAAATAAAATGATGGCGGCAAGTTTCCCGTCCAAATTTCATAAACATTTTGGCTATTGATTATTTTTTCAGAAAACAAATTGCGACCTGCCAAATCAAATAAATAGACTTCAGAAATTCCGGAGAGGCCATCTGGCATTTGCATAATTATTTTTCCAGAAAAATAGGAAGCATCCATGGACTGAATTTGGTGAAGGTCTTTTGTTGAGGAAATATCGTCATAAGGACATAGCCGCAATAACTGCGTCCTTACAGTTTCATCAATTGCATGGTTTCCTCCTAATACATAAATACAGCTATCCACCGTGGCCATAGTATGATAATTTCTGCCAAGCGGTAAGGATGGTCCAGTTGAATAGGCATTTGTCTGTGTATCAAAAACCCAAACATCAGCTCTTTCTTGAAAGTCATAATACCCGCCTGTTATCCAAATCTGGCTGCCTATGGCCGCAGCTCTCAAACCATGATTGGCAACTGGAAAATCTGGTAATGATGCCCAGCTATCAGTAAAGGGATCGTACACATGGGCAAAATCTTTTGGAGCAATATATGGTCCTCCACAAAAACGATAGATATTACCTTGTGTAGCAACATGAGCTCCATACCAAAAATGGGTGTCGGGAAGATTGTTTTTAGTTGTCCAGCTATCTGTATTTTGATCATAGGTCTGACATAAATTGGACATGCCTTGCCCCGCCATACTATAAATCAACCCATCCAATCCCACAGCATAATGAATGGCTCGAGGAGCAGTTAGGCTGGCAGCTTGTTCCCATGAATCCATTTCCGGATCATAAATATAATGATCATCAACTGGACTTCCCGAGTTTGGAAAACCGCCGCCAAAGAAGTGAATTTTACCATTGGCAGCAGCTCCAGCAGGTTGTTGCGACATGTATGGAATATTTGCTTTGCTTTCCCAAGTGTCTGTTGTCGGGTCGTAGGCATAATGTAGCGACGTAGCACCGCCACTTCCGCCACCTCCCATGATATGGATTTTGCCATTCACTGACGCAACGACAGGAAATGTAAAACTCTCAGGGATCGGCGCCAATGTATCCCATTCTTGCGCCGACAAGCTGAATGGGAATTGACCAATAAAAAAAATAAGAATACAGATAAAAGAAAAGGAGGAGATAGGAGATTGCTTCATCATTGGAGTGGATTCAATTAAAATATTCTCAAAACGAAGTGGTTTGGGAATTTGATTTTCTACAAACCATTTCGGAATCAGTATAGATTCTCCAAAGATAAAAAAAAGAACACACCATTCAGGTTTTCAATTAGTTGTCTTTTACATTTATTAACTGTAATGCGAATCAGGTGTTCAAGGCGCAGAGCGACTTTTGCCCTTGGTAGCTCCGGAAAATGAAACATATCGCGGCGCATAGCGACGCTCCCCTTGGCCAATAAAAGCGAGAAACAAGAGAGGCGTCGCTATGCGCCGCTTATCTGTTTATTATTCTTTCTATCAATGGGATTGGCGCCATGCGCCGTTAAGCCCTGATGCGCATTTGTAATAGGTAGTATTTGACCTAACAGACACTCCTTTCAGAATCTAAGTCAATTTGGCAATTTCTCCGATTTGTTATCTTTATAGGAGTAAAGGAAACTCATCGCCTTTTGAGTTTTTTAACTTTGATTAATTTAACCAGTTTATTTTACTACCTGAAGGGAAATCAGGTTGGAATCAGGTGATTTTGAGGCTGTAAACTTTAACGCCGAAATTGGTTGACTGCTTTAAGTCAGAACTATTTGAAAAGCACCTGACCACCCGAAAAATGCTATCAATCAAACCTTCAAAACATATTAGGAAAGTACTCATCCATCAATTCTTTCCAACGCCCGGCTTCTGCCCTTAAAGGAGTCATATTAACTTCCCACTGCAAACCATAATAATCCGAATATCCCTTTTGAATGGCCAATTCCAGGTTTTCAAAAGCATCGTTCAGCCTACCTTCATTGGCATACAAACGACTGAGTTCGAAATAAATTTCCGGGATGGAAGGGTCCAGTTTCTGTAATTCATGCAGGCAGTTTTCCCATTGGCTGACAAAATCAGTTTTTCGGAAGTTCAATCCGGTAATCCAAATCTTCTCAGGATTTTCCAATCCTTGTTTCCAATCCTTTTCTGCTAGCTCCTTTTGCCCGGAAAGGTGGTGTGCCAGGCCCAAAAGGTAGTGAATTCTGGGTTTTCGATTACCGGGCACTTCAAGTGCTTTGCGCAATGCCTGTCCTGCTTTTTTGTATTCTTTTTTTCTCAAATGCAAGACACCCATGCTAATGTTAGCTATTTCATCTTTCGGATCAATGGATAGCGCTTGTTCAGTAAAAGTAAGTGCTTTTTCCAGTTGATCCATTTTTAAATACAGGTCGCCAAAGGTGCTTGGGCCCCAGGGATGGTCAGCAGGATAAAAACTGGCCATTTTTTTCGTTGTTTCCAGAGTCTGCTGCCAGTATTCTCCTATGTAATAGTTATAACCAATCTTTTGATGAGTCATGAGTTTATTGCTATCCAATAGTACGGCCTTATTGAAAAATGATTTTGCCTTTTCTAACTCACCTTTTCGCAAATAGGCTAACCCCATGTCGGAATAGTGCCTAGAATTTGTTTCGTCTATTGTAATGTCCTTTTGTATTACTTCTATTGCCTTATCGTATTGGGTTATTTCAATATATAATTGTCCCAATCCAGACCCATCTGCCAAAAAAAGGGAATCAAGTTCATACACTTTATGAAAGAGCTTCTCTGCTTCTGAATACCTTTTAGCCCATGTCAAAGTTCTGCCTTTAAAAAAAAGTGGAGCTGCCAATGAATCAATGGCTATTGCTCTGTCGAAAACTTTTAAGGCTTCATCATGTTGAGATAATTCCATGTGCCATATTCCAATTTGCAGTAATAATGAAACCGAATTAGAATCAACAGCATAACCTATATCCAACCATTCTTTTGCTTTTTCATATTGATTATTAAACCTGAAACTTTGTGCCAACATAACATAAACATTCAACCATTTCGGGTTGGCCATCAATGCGAGTTTTGCATAGTGTTCTGCTGAGTCTAATTGATTTAAATTTTGCCCGTAAACAATTGATATTTGATTTAAAGCAGTGGGCATTCCCGGTTGGAATTCCAGCGCTTTTTGAAGTATTTTTATCCCTTCTTTTCCTTTCTTAGGTTCATGCCACATTAAGTCGAGTACATAAAGGTATCCCTCAAAATAATATTGGCGAGCCTTTAAAATAGGGTACATATAATGGTCTGGCCCCAGGAGATTCGCTGCTCGTTGAAGCTGAAGAGGATATATTGCATATTTTCTTTTTTTTAACAGTTTACTTCTTTCTATTTCCGAAGGATCAGATTTCAAAAATCGGTTAATTACCTGCTGGGCATCATCTTGAAGTACTGCGGCAAAGCTCCGTCGCATTGCGGCATGGAGTCGTTCCAAAGCAGGCTCCGCGATTAATTTTTCAAAATAGGCATCTGCATATTCGTTGGTGGGTCGTCCTTCCCTTGGTTTAAAAAAGGTCTTTTCTTTGAGCAAACTTTTATAAGTCTTGTAATCATTACTTACCGTTTCACCAGCTGCAGCAAGAACCTCCTCTTCGATCCCCCTGGAGTCGGCGGTTGAAAACTGGATTGTTTGTCCTGCTTTTCTTGCCTTTACCTGCTCCAGTAAATCGGGGAAAACATCCACTAATTTTTGTTTGGGACTACCTACCGTCATTGGGAATTGGCTGTGGGGAGCCACTTCCGCAGAAACCTGCTGTTCAAGGTAGCTTCTCATCTCCATCAGGTTGATGGATTGGTCCTGGTCTCGATCCGCCAAGCCGTACAGACCTTCAACAAGATGAAAACTGAAAGCTCCACGTCCTCCTCCCCATTGTTCCCCCTCGATGCTATACTCATCGGGTTGGCAGGAAAGGATCTTGATCTCGTTGGCGAATTGGGTTGATAGATTGGTACTAGTCAGCTGGCTACCATTTACCTCATTACCTGCCAGTTTCCCAGCTCTGCAAGCATCGGTCACAATGATCACTTTTGTCTGGTTATCGATCGACAAAGTAGATATAACATCCTGCAGCATTCTGATGTCCACTACCCCGCCCGCCATATAGACCGTAGAGGGGGCATCCCAGCAAAGCAAATACCCAGGTTGTGTTCGTAGTTTTCGCTCTACATCCCCATGACCGCTAAAGTAAATGATGGCTTTATCCCCATCTTTACATTCATCAATGAGCCAAAACAAAGCTTCCCCCACCATGCCGGCAGTAGCATTCTGATTGGTAAGCAATTTTAGATGATCCTCATCAAGGCTACCTCCAGCGGGTGAGAGCAGGAAGTTGGCAAAGGCCTCGGCATCCTTATCTGCGAATCTCAGGTCGGGGATCCCCTCTTCCTGGTAGTCGGAAATGCCGACGACGACGGCGTAGGTGCTGCCTGTGCTTGTCGTCCCGTCTGTGGAAATGGGCGAAACGCCTTTTTCCTGGGCAAGTAGGGAGAGACTGAAAAAGAAGTAAAAACAGGTGGTCAATGTTTTCATCGGTGGTTGCATTTTCTATTAATGCCTCAAGGTAGCGATTGTTATCAGTCAAAAAGAAAAAATGGTGATGGAAGGATGTTAACCAAATGGATGGGTAAATAAAACCCCACGTTTTTTTGGCAGTGCGTCAAATGTAAGGCTGTCGCCTTCTGATCGGTTACTTGATTTAAGATTAACGAATACATGAATGTAGATTGAAGAAGGGGCGACATTCATCTTTCCGGACGTCCGTGCATCGCATCTGCAACTAAGAAAGCGTTTGTTTACAGCACTCTGCACTTTTTGCTGGCGGCGTTTTCTTAGTATTTTTGAAATGCCCGCCAAATCAAAAATCTTCATTCATGTAATCTACAATCTTAAATCAAAAAGATAACCAGCATTACATCTGACGCACCACCGTTTTTTTAACTCAATGCCAGACAATAATTATTCTAATATGCCTAAACTGTGAGATCAAGGCTTTGTTTACATTCGATTTTAATTCAGCCCCTTCTCCTCCTTTGCCTTTTCCACTTCCGCCCAAGTGTCCCAAATTGCTTTTAATAAAGGTTCGAATTCTGTTGCATCTTCTCCTTTCTCCAATTCATCAAATAGGTCGTGCATTTCACCTCGCATGGTTGGGTATTTTTCAACCAAAGGGATCATATTTAACCATGCCTGCCGATGGTCTTCAAATGCATTTTTAAAAACATCAGGACAATTTGAAAAATCTGCTGATTGCATCCCGGCGACATAATCCCGAATTGTTTCAGCAATCGATATTGTTTCGCATGCATGGTTTCTCACAGCCCCAATCGAATCGTCCAACATTAACACGTTTTGAATGCAGGCTTGTTCTGGAGAGAGCTTATCGGCGCTCTTACTGTTATTGGGTGTGCAACTCACAATTAATATTGCAGTTGAGATAATTAAGGTTAGTGATTTTTCCATCGTCAATTTTTATTTCCAAATATAAAATTTTATTGCCAATACGAATCAAGTGTCCAAGGCGCTGAGTGTAAAACAAATTGCACAATTTAGATATCCCCCCATCTTTATATTCATTGATTTCAAGGGGTTTAAACCCCTTGGGATATACCAGACAGCTTAATGAAGATCAGGTTTCTGCAATTTGTAATACACACCGAAATTACATAACGCTCATTCAAGTCTCCAGTCTGAAACCAGCTATGTGCAATTAGTCATACACATCAAGGCGCAGAGCGACTTTTGCCCTTGGTAGCTCCGGAAAATGAAACATATCGCGGCGCAGAGCGACGCCCCTCTTGTTTCTCTGCCTTATTGGCTAAGGGTAGCGTCGCTATGCACCGCTTATCTGTTTATTATTCTTTCTACCAATGGGATTGGCGCCATGCGCTGTTAAACTCTGAATCGCATTGCTATTCAAAAATCATTTTTGACTTGCAGAAAAGCTCACTTAACTTAGCCGCTACAATTCTTTCCACCCAATTTTTAACAAACCTAATTCTATATGAAAAAGACACTACTTCTCTCTATTTTATTCTTCATTGTTTCTCTTAGCGCTAAAGCACAATGCGAGTACATCAATGGGGATTTCGAAACCTGGACCTTTGAAACGTTGGAAATCGAGCCTTTAACTTCTGAAGCATGGCTACCTGAAAATCATCTTTCTGCTATTCGCTTGGTTATTAATTTGATCAATGTCACATTTGGCATCCCACCATTTGAAGACATGTTCCTGAACGATCCTCAAAGGTTTTTGGGATTGGAAAGGTCAACCGATGCAAGTTCAGGTGAGTATGCAATAAAACTATATAGCGATACCCTTCAAAATTTTACAGACCTTGTTTCTGTTGTTGCTTGCAATGAAGTGCCAGATTCTTTTCGATTCGATTTGAAACATGTTGGAAATACTGGCATGGACACCATATATGTATATGGTGCATTTGATGAAGGAACTCCTGCCATTCCAGCCGATTTTTCGCAGGCACACCTCGATACCATTCCGGCTGTTTTCGTTGATTCTTTGATATTCACAAGTGATTCCGCATATACCACTTATACCATTCCCGTATTGGTCAATGATGATATGGTACAAACAGATTCGTTTACATTATTTGTGTTTGCGACTACGACTGGTGATAATTATTATTTGCTGGATAATATCCAGTTCATCAAAATAGAAGACATTGACATGGATGGATTTACATCGGATGTAGATTGTGATGATACAAACCCGAATATCAATCCTGACGCAACCGAAATCTGCAATGGCGTAGATGACAATTGTGATGGACAGATTGACGAAGGGGTGACAACAACTTATTATGTTGATGCAGATATGGATGGATTTGGCGATCCTAACAACTCCACTGAATCGTGCGACCAACCGCCCGGCACCGCAACCAATGGCCAAGACTGTGATGACATGGATGCAAATGAATTTCCGGGGCAAGTCTGGTACAAAGACAACGATGATGATGGATACAGCGATGGTTTCACAGTGACCAGTTGCGAGCGACCTGCAAGTTTTCTCCTTTTATCTGAGCTAAATGCCGACCCAGCTACAACTGCCGATTGTGATGATGACAATCCAGGTGTATTCCCAGGAGCGACAGAAATATGCGATGGTGTGGACAATGATTGTAACAACATGATTGACGATAACACCATTTTCCAAGATTACTACTTTGATGGGGATAATGATGGCTTTGGAGCCGGCACACCTGTAAACGACTGCCAATCGCCTGGAGCGGGTTACATCCTTCAAGCAGGTGACTGTGACGACAATAACCCATCAATCAATCCAAATGGTACAGAGGTTTGCAATGGTCAGGATGACAACTGTGATGGTGAAATTGATGAAGGTGTTTTGACGGTCTTTTACCTCGATGCGGATTTTGATGGTTTTGGTGACCCAAACAATACTACCATGGATTGTATCGCCCCGATTGGCTTTGTTGGAAACAGTCTTGATTGTGATGACGGCAACATGGCTATAAACCCTGACGCAGTTGAAACCTGCAATGGCATGGATGATAATTGCGACGGTCAAATTGACGAAGGCGTTCTTTCTACTTTCTTTTTGGATGCAGACAATGATGGTTTTGGCGATGCATCCAATGCAGTAACTGATTGCACGACACCAGCTGGATATGTCGGAAACGGCCAAGATTGTGATGATACCAATTCTGCTGTAAATCCAGACGCTACAGAAACCTGCAATGGTATGGACGACAATTGCGATGGGCAAGTGGATGAGGGCCTATTGACTATGTACTATGTTGACACCGATATGGACGGATTCGGCGACCCTAATAACTCCTCTTTGGAGTGTGACCTACCTCCTGGTTTCACGGACAATAATCTGGATTGTGATGACACCAACTCATCGATCAATCCAGATGCAACAGAAGTCTGCAATGGCATTGATGACAATTGTGACGGCCAGATTGATGAAGGCGTATTGACAACATTCTATCTTGATTCAGACGATGATGGGTTTGGCGATCCAAATTCGACTGTTGACGATTGCGATGCACCGGCTGGATACGTTGGGAATGATGAAGACTGTGATGATACAAATGAAAATATATTCCCTGGTGCAATTGAAATTCCAAACAATGGCATCGACGAAGATTGTGATGGGGAAGATTTGATAGACAATGTATCTGATGAACTGGCAGATTTAAATATTAAAATTTATCCGAATCCAGTTTCTGATTTTATATTCTTGGAAAATATTCCTGCAACAGGATTTAAAGTGGAGTTATTAAATATGTTTGGTCAAAAAGTAATTAAAGGAACAGAAAATGATCAAACTAAATTAAATTGCAGCTATTTACCAAGCGGAACTTATTTTGTAAAAATTACAGAGCTTAGTTCAAGTCGACAAAAAGTATCGTTGATTATTAAGAATTGATTATTTTGATGGTAGATATTAGATATTAGATAATAGATATTAGATTTTAGATATAATTTTTACTCATAACAAGAGTCTAAAGTCTATTGTCTAAAGTCTATTGTCTAAACGTTTTAATTCAATAAAAGCCTTGCGAATAAAAATCGCAAGGCTTTTTTATTTTGAACTACTTCTTTATATAGAAAAATTAACCGCTCCACCGAAATCGTTCATTTCCATAATATCTATTTACGTAATTCCAAGCAGCAATAAATTTTGCTTCCTCCACGGAATTTGCTTTACCAATTACATTATTTCCCAAAAATCGTATTGTCCGATCTTTTCCATTATATTCATAAGTAGCATTTCCAATTGAAATACTTCCGTGATAACTTCTTGTTGGAAAATCATATCTTGAATTTTCACGAACCCTTACACGCTCTACTTCTTGGGCGTTTTCATAAACATATAAATAAGCTCCTTTAAACTGCGCAGTTATTCCATTATATACGTTTTCTGTAAAATCAAAAGCAGCAGAATAAACGGCATCTTCAAACTGGCCAGCCTTACCAATTACTTCCTTCCCCATATATGAGATGTTATTATTCTGGCCATTGTATAAGTAGGTAGCCAATCCAAATGATACAATTCCGTTATAACATTTACAATTAAAATCGTATTTCGTAGACTTTTTTACATAAGTACGATTTACCTCCTGACCATTTTCATAAATATATAAATAGCTGCCTTTTATTTGAGAAGTAAAACGAGGGCGAACGGGTTGGTGAGGAGCAACTTTCCATGTACCATTTGCAAAAAGAATAATCCGAACGCCGTCTTCTGTAGTTGCAAATTTTTTATTGCCGTGAAAACCGCCGCCACGGTTATTGTTGCCATTATGTTGACGTGGCTGAGCAAATAGGCTGGTAATTGAAAAAACAGTAAGGAACAAAAAAATTATTTTCTTTTTCATAGCAAACAGTATTAAGTTATTAATGGGTATGCATGAAAGAGGAATAGACACGATTAATTGTTACTCTCCAATAATTGATTTAACCATACTTTTAGCTTTTTGAAGTTAATTTCACAAAACAGTAACTTTATAGAAAACACTTTGCAATTGTTGAATAATGAATTACATCATTTTTTTTCAAAATTCAACTGAAAATTAAATTACAATTTCACATTTAAATCTAATCTCAATCGAGTCCTATTTCCTCCTGCTCCTGAAATTGGTTTATCTAAAAGCGTCCATATATGCAAAGAAACTTTTTTGTGAAAAGAATAAGCCATCCCAAAAACATGACCTTTGAAATTTGTATGCCTTAAAAAATCCTCCTGCGCAAAAGGCGAAACGCAAGCACCTGCAATGGTGACCAATCGGAAATTCCTTAACCTACTTTAGGTAGATGTTTAAGAGCAGAAGGGGTTGCTATAAGCAACTAAATTAGGACTGATCAAAACGAATCCAATCGATTTACCTATCGTAAAGAGATTAAGGCGCAATTAAACCGCTTTTATTAATAATCATGTAACGAAAATCCGATTAACATGAAATGGACATATCCCGTGAGATGCACCGTGTTTTTTTTATTTCATTCAATATACCTCCATGCACAAGGATTAGAGACAAATATTGACCACGGAGTAAAAGTATTTCAAGAAGAAAAAACAAATCAAGAAGAAGATAAAAAACCCGATTTTAACCTTTATGGCGACATCAGACTCCGTGCAGAGCAAGATTGGGACTCCCGTAACTTTAACGGTAGCCTTCGGGATGACCGCTTCCGATTGCGGTATAGATTGAGGCTTGGATTGACTTATAATTGGACTGAAAACATCACTATGGGAGCACGGATAAGGTCGGGTGTTGCTGAAAGCCTTCAGTCTCCCCATAATAATTTTGGGCATAGAGAATTTACTGGTGTCCCTATTAATCTGGACAAGGTTTTTTTGTCGGGCAAATATGACAAATATTGGTGGTGGGCAGGAAAAAACAGCTTTCCGTTCTGGACACAAAACGAATTATTTTGGGATGATGATGTCACGCCTGAAGGAATAGCAATAGGAGGGTCGTTTGAAGAGAACAACGTCACCATTAAACCAAAAGCAGCCTATTTTATAACCAATACAGGAAGTGGAAATTTTGACCCGCAAGATCCTACAAATGGGATGATTGACGGTCATATGCTGGGGGGACAATTAGAACTTGGTTTTAAAATAAAGGAACACAAAGTCACACTGGCAAGTAGTTATTATTCACTAAAAGACATCAATAATGTTCCTACCACTGATTTCTATTTTGGCGGGGACAGGTTTAAACTCGATTATTCATTCTTGGTGTCTGGCTTGAAAATAGAATTAAAAACCAAACTTCCTGTGACGATTGGTTTTGACCATTTTACAAATTTGGAAGACTACGGCGAAGTACCTGACACTTTGATAAATCCAGTCTATAAAGACCAAAAAACAGGTTTTGTACTAAGTGCAAAAATGGGCAAGCTGAATGAAAAAGGAGACTGGTTATTTGAGTATTATTTTGCCAGAAAAGAAGAATATTCAGTGGTTAGTTATTATACAGAAGACGACTGGATTCGACTTGGAAATATCAATCGAAACAGAAACACGAACTACCAAGGACATGAATTACGGGTTGCCTATGCTTTTGATTCAAGATTTAATGTTGTTGCCAGGGCCTATTTTGTAAAGGGATTAGTTACGCATGATATTGCCACAGAATCCGGAAACAGGTTCAGGATAGATTTCAACATGAAATTCAATAAACAATTACGATAAAGCTATTATCGAAATCCGTCCAGGCTTGACCTTAACAACCTATAAACTACTCAACTTTTCGATGTCTATTGGATGCAAAGGGAGCAAATAGCACATAAAGATTGAGTTCTTTCACTATCTTAAGTGACAGGTTTGGCCAGCAAAAAGATTTTTATCATTAGTTTTTTGAAAGGAGAAAAATTAGCCCCAGCGAATTTCTAAAAAGGCCGATTCACTGGGTCTAAAGCTTTTTTACTCCATTTTCAATGCATCAGAAGGATTGGCCAGTGCTGCTTTGGTACTTTGAAATGCCATTGTGGCAAAAGCAACCAACAGTGCAAGCAGCCCTGCTAAAGCAAATACCCACCAAGCTATTTCTGTTCGGAAAGCAAAATCCTCCAGCCAAAGATTGGTTGCATACCAGCCAATTGGCACTGCAATAAGTATTGCAATGCTAACCAATAAAAGGAAGTCTTTGGATAGCAGGCCTACAATGCTACTTACAGAAGCGCCCAATACTTTTCGAATACCGATTTCTTTAGTTCGACGTTCCACATTGAATGCCGTCAATCCAAACAAGCCCAGTATGGCGATAAAAAGGGTAAGTATGGTAGCATAGAGCATAGTTTTGCCAAAGCGCTCCTGTTCTGCATATTGTAGTGAAAAATCTTCATCGAGAAAGGAATACCGCATCGGGTGATCCGGCTCAATCTGTTTCCAGAGTTTTTCTATTTCAAAAATAGTTTGGGATAAATTATTTGTGGAAAGTTTGACAGCAGTATTCTGCCGCATATGCATGCCATTGATTATGAGCGGTGCTATGCTTCGCTGTAAGCCCCTAAAATGAAAGTCTTTCATCACGCCTACGATATTGCCATAAATGGTATCAAAGGTGAATTTTACTTTGGTATTGAGCGGGTCTTCGATGTTATATCTTTTCACAAATTCCTCATTTACAATGAAGTTATTCACCGTATCTCCAGCAATATCGTGCGACAGAAATCGCCCTTCCACCATTTCAAGGTCGATGGTCTGGGCATAATCGGCATCGGCAAACATAACATATGGTCCAACTCCATCATCCCTGCCCTCAATCTGCATACCCCAATCCGGTATAAATTGTCCCGGAAGGCGGTTGACCGTAGTTACACTTTTAACACCGGGAATAGCTTTAAATGCTGGCTTAAGTGACTCTACCTTATAATGTGAACTGCCAAAATTTTGTGGAATGACCATCACCTGATCTGGCTGAAATCCAAGCTCATGATCCATCATAAAATTCACCTGACGGTAAATAAATGCCATGACTACTAAAAGGGCAATCGTGACAGTAAATTGGGCCGTAACAAGCACCTTGCGAAATCCACCTTTTTCGCCACTTTTCAGAAAATTGGTTTTCAGGGCTAACACAGGTTTGAAACCAGAAAGAATCATTGCTGGATAAAAGCCAGCTAACAAACCTGTCATCAAAGTCAGGCATAAAAGCGGCAGCAAAATCCACATACTATTTCCGCTTAACAAAACAAGCTCACGATCGGTAACTGTATTGAAAATGGGTAGCAACGCCTGCGCCAAAATGATAGCAGCCAAGGCAGCCAATGAAGCCTGAAAAAATGCCTCCGTCATGAATTGCCCTGTGAGCTGTGAACGTAAGGCTCCAGATGCTTTCCGCACGCCTACTTCTTTTGCTCTTTTAGTTGCCTGGGCAGTTGACAAGTTCACATAATTAACAATAGCGACAATGAGCATAAGCCCTGCAATCAGCAGAAAGATATACACATTTCTGATGCTACCACCTTTATTTGAAATCCAACTGAAATCTGCAGCATGAAGATGAATATCGGCCAATGGTTGAAGTTTCCAATCAGCAAAATCTTCTGCATTTGGTGTATAATTGACCTCGATGAATTCCTTTTCAATCAATTCTTTCATTTCAGCAGTCACCTTACTTTCCAAACCAGCTATCGAAGTAGTAGGCAATAATTTCACATAAGTTGCCCTATTGTTACCGGTCCAAGAATCAGAATACCAGCTAAAACGCATGAATACATCGTAGTTCATATGCGTATTCTTTCCTTCCATTGCTACCACACCCATCACTTGCATTTCAGTTTCGCTATCGTGCTGGATGATTTCACCAACGGGATTCATTTCGCCAAAAAGTCGTTTGGACAACCTGTCAGAAATAACAATACTGTTGGGTTGCTGCATAGCTGTTGATGGATCGCCGTATTTAAAAGGAAGGGAAATTGTTTGAAAAAAACTACTGTCAACGCTGGCTGTCTCCTCCACATATAGTTTTTCACCTTTATATTCCATTAGTTGTTCGCCAGAAGGACTTAGACCAGAAGAAGCAACAACTTCAGGGAAATCGGACTTCAGTTTTTCAGCCAGCCTTGAAGGCGTCCAGACCACTTGCCCTCCCGATTTACTCCAATATCGATACACTCGATACACATTGTCCTTATCACCGATGAACTGGTCGTAGCTGAATTCGTGCTTTACAAAAAGCACGATCAGTAGTACCACGGCCATACCTAGGGAGAGGCCTAAAATATTGATGATAGAAAAAATTTTGTTGCGGGAAAGGTTGCGCCAGGCAATTTTCAAGTAGTTGGTCAGCATGATAAAGAGATTTGTTTCGAATAATGACCGACTTCTTCCGCCATAGCTGCGTCTATTAAAATGAAATCTTAAAGGCTGTAATATTTTTTAAGAATGCGAACTAAACAGCAGTTACCCACCTATACGATTTATACCAAACAAAAGCCTTCCACTACTTATTCATTCACCAAATAAAACTTTTTATCATGAAAACATGGATTTCAATTTTAGTATTTGCAGTATTCTGTTTTACTGCTGTATCAGCTCAAGACGCTTTTCTAAAAATTGAAGGAGTCACAGGAGAAGCAACAGACAGAGAGCACAAAGATTGGATCAATCTTGCATCTTTTTCTCAAGCCATTCACCAACCAGGGGGCTCAGCAACCGGGGCTACACGGCGGAGGGGAAGTGTTATTCTGGAGGACATTACCTGTGTAAAAGAACTGGATAAGTCAAGTCCAAAAATAGCTGAGTCGGTTTGCAATGGCAAAGTATTTCCAAAAGTGGAGATTCACCTGACAAGATCATCAGGTAACGGCGGCAGGGTCACCTATTATGCTTATGAATTGAAGAATGTAATGGTCACCAGTTATCAAATCAATTCAGCAGATGGTGATTTACCTGTTGAGGAAATGTCATTAAACTTTGAAGAGATCAAGGTTACTTATACTGAATATGATAGGCAGGGACGAAAAAAAGGAAATGTTGAATACAGCTGGAAAGTAGAAAAAGGCACAAAATAAAAGATATCGGCAATAGCAAGTGCTAAGTCTTCAACGGAATATTAGGCTTTATTTTTTATTTATAGGCTAAATAACGTATTATTACGTCATAAAATAGAGCTTATGAAAAATGTACTTGCTATTGCCCTTCTTCTTCCTGCTTTTCTTTCCTGTTCGCAACAACCGCTTCATAATTCAGAATGGGCTGGACACATTTCACTTCTTGGTCAAACTCAGTTTGCTAAAATCAAAGCCGCATCTGATACCATTACTTTAGAATTGCCAGAAGAAGGCCCAGAAGGAGTCTATCAAATTCTCAATGCCAACCAGACAGCAGACCAAATCAGCTTCCAAACCAATCATAAAACTAAAGCCTGGGGTTTTACAGGGGAAATCAAGGAAGACAATATTTTTGAAGGCAAATTGAAAGTGGGTGATGTTACCGGAAAATTCATTTTCTACAAATCACTTTTAATGGATGAGGAAGATTGGCAACCTTATTTAGGAAATTACAAACTTCCCTCTGGTGACCTGCTATGCTTCTGGCAACGTGGCAGGTATCTACGTTTCCATTCTGCTATTACCAAGCGCAACACAGGACTTAAATTAATCGGATCAAATAAGCTAATAAGCACATCTGGAGAAATTCTGATATTCTCGGATCTGCAAAATGGGAAGTATAGTAAGGTTCAATGGCAAGCTTTCGAAAGCGACATGGTTGAAGCGGACAGAACACCTTCTTACAAGGTTGAAGACCACCTTATCATAACCTCTACTGATACAATCGGAGCATCCCTATACCTACCTGATACACATGGCCCTCATCCAGCCTGTATCATCCCAATTGGTGCAGCAAGATATGACCGAACTGCCAGTGATTTGGAAGCAGAGCTGTTTGCATCATATGGCATTGCCACACTTATTTATGACAACTATGGTTTTGGTAAATCAAGTGGTGACCTTAGGGAGAAATCATTCGTCGATAAGCAAAATACAGCTGTGGAATTGTTTCGCTGGTTACAGCAACATCCTCTGATCGATCAGCAGAAAATAGGATTCAGAGGCGCTAGTCAGGGCGGGCGAATCGCCGTGATGGCGGCTTCCTCCATTCCTGAGACAGCCTTTTTGGCGCTTGTTGCAACACCTATGGAAACCAGGATGGATCAACAGATATATGCCATTTCTGCTTTTCATCGTCAACAAAACCAATCAGAAGAAGCCATTGCCCATACTGCTGAACTATGGCGTAAATTTTTCAGAAATGTTGTATCAGGGAAGATCGACTCATCCTTTGTAGAGGAATTACAAATTGCACGAGATCGGCACCCCGATATGGAATTGCCAAATGCAACACTTGGACAGCCTCCTCATTATACCTGGAAAGATGACATATTAAATAATACCTCCTCCTACGTACCGACCGTCAAATGCCCTGTCCTATGTATGTTTGGTGCATTGGATGATAGAGTTCCTGCACAGAAAAGCATATCTCAATTACAATCAGCATTAGAAAAAGCAGGTCAACCGCCAGCAAAAGTGGTTGTTTATCAAGGATTAGGGCATTCCTTCATGTTGCCTGGATACAGGATAGTGCCAGGATTATTTATGGAACAGATTCATTTTATGAAAGAAGCAATTGGCGGGGATTGAAGCATTCAATCCCAGACATACTTCCAACTTCCATCTGACTGCCTTTTCCAGACTGTATGAAATATTCCTTCGCTCTCAATTGGGTTACCTTCTGCATCTTTTGCTGAAAATGTATACCCGCCATAGGTATAGGCCAAATCACCAGATTCCGATACTTCAACTAAATCTGGCGACCAGGAAAGTTGCACATCTTGGAGTGTTTGTTTCGCAAAATATTCTTCAATTGCGGCCTTTCCTTTTATAATGATATTATTCCTGTTCAGTACGGCATCTTCAGCAGCAAAATGCAGAAAAGCCGTTGGTACTCCGCTTTCTTTTGCCATGATTGCAAAGTCAGTTTCAACTTTTGTGACTTCGGCCTTCCATTTATCCATTTGCTGCATTGAAGGCTCGGCGGGTGTATTTTGATTGGGCTCGCAAGACAGCAGCAGTACGAACAAACATAAAAAATAGCTGGTTTTCATAATAGAAGTGTTTGAGTTTAATAACATAGTGCTTTTTCACAAAGGTTTTATTTTAAATTCAATTTTTAGAGAATATATACCGATTCCGAAATGGTTTGGGAAAAAATAAATCATTTCTCTATCGGCATATCCACAAAACCAGTGGTTTGTGGAAAATCAAATTCCCAAACCACTTCGTTTTGAGTATAGAACCTTGATTTTCAATACAGAAATTATTGTAGAGAACCCATCCATATTTTTTAAAGATATGGCATTCACAAAATCTCCATGTAAATCATTCTTTCTGATGTATCTTTGAAAACAATTATTGAAATGTGCCAGATGAAAAAAATTGTTACCATTCTTCTATTATCAATTCTCGCTGGAAATTTATTTGCCCAATTTGACAATATCAGCTTTGAGCGTATCAGTGCAAACTATGGCTTGCCCAACGGCTATATAAAAGATATTTATGAAGACCACTATGGCTTTCTATGGTTCGGAACCAGAGAAGGTCTTTTTAGGTATGATGGATATGAATTCAAGGCTTATCGACATAACATAAAAGACAGCACTACCCTATCCAACCCTAGCATAAACATGGTGTGTGAAGACCATTTAGGAGAAATTTGGGTTGGGACAAATAATGGTTTTAATTTATTGGATCGAAAAACTGGAAAATGTCAAAGATTTCTTCCAGGCACTAGGAATGAGACCACTTCCAAAATAACCAACTTAATTCGGAAAGTATTTGAAGATAGCAGGGGGAATATATGGCTTGCAGCTACTTCCAAATGGAACATGCTTCGGTTTGACAGGGAATCAAAACAATTTATTCCAACCTCAGAAAAAGGGAATCCAGAAACTGAACATTTTGTCCGCACTTATTTTGAAGATAGCAATGGGACAGTTTGGGCAGGTACAAATAATGGCCTATTAAAACTAAATCCAGGCGATTCTACATTCACTCACGTTTTTCCTGACAAAACTGAAGACAGTGATATTAATAAATTAATTTCAGGAATTCATGAAGCTTCAGACGGGGAATTTTGGCTGGCTACAACTGCAGGCTTGGTGAAGTGGAATCCAGTTTCCTACAATATCGAAAACAATTTTCTTCCACAAGAATTAGAAGGCATACAAACAAATTATTTAATGCTGGATAAAAGAGGTAATCCATGGGTTGCAATAGCTGACAATGGACTCGGAGTGTATGACATAAAGAATAAAAGATTTCACCATTATAAATATCAACCATACCTGACTAAAAGTTTAAATAACAATGCTGTCATTTGCATTTTAGAAGACCGATTTCATAATATGTGGGTCGGGACAGAAAGTGGTATCAGTAAAATAAAAATGGAAAATTCTGGATTCGAAATATTCCTGAACGAAGGCAGTGACGGGAATATTTCAAATAACATTTCCAGAGTAATGAAGGATAGTGAAGGCACAATTTGGAGTAAAACCCCGGAAGGGGTTTATGTTATTAAAAAAGGAAAAACATTTGGTAAAAAAACAAATGAAATTTCACATACTAACCCAGGTTTGGGCTGGGACTGGTTTTTAGAAGACCATGAGGGAGGTATATGGTATTCGATTAGCGGGGATGGGTTTTACAGGCGAAAAAAAAGTGATCAATTTTTCAATAAAATTCCTTTAGGTGACACACTCTCAACTGTAGGAATTTACAAAATGGTCATTGACAATAAAGATCCGAATATATTTTGGGTAGGGACTACAATAGGCCTTTGTAAATTAAACTGGAAAACACTTGAAAAAAAATGGTACTTCCCTTTAGATGATTTACCCCAGATTTCCTCCAATCGATTTACCGTTTTTGATCAATATGGAGATGATGAAATATGGTTGTATTACACCTATTCTAATAGTCTTGGGAAATTTGATAAAAAAACCGGGAAATTCGAATTGTTCCTCCCTGATCCAGCAAATAAAGCTGTTTTGGAAGGTGATATAAAAGACATTGCAATTGGGAAAGATGGAAATATCTGGATTGCCAATTTATATGGATTGACAAACTTTAATATTCACACAAAAGAATTTGGAATTGTCGGAAAAAATGAAGGAATGCAAGAAAGCGAATTGCAGTCTGTATTTATAGATAAAAAAGAACAGGTTTGGGTTGTAGGCAATCGCTTTTTCGCCAGATACAACCAATCGGATAATACGTTTCACAATTATTTAATTTCGAAAGAAATCCTCCATTTTCAATCTAAAGTAAAACATGTTGCAGAAGACGGCACTATTTTACTCGGAAGCATAAACGGTATTTACGCTTTCCATCCTGACAATATTAGAAAAAACCAACAAGCACCAAATGTCATTTTAACCAATTTTAAAGTCCGTTCCGAATCCTATTTGCTGAACCAATCTTATGAAGAAACTAAAAATATTGTCCTATCGCATGATGAAAATGATATCGCATTCGAATTTTCCGGACTGCATTATATCAACCCAGAAGCTAATGAATATAAATGTAAATTGATGGGATATGATGCTACATGGAAACAATTAGGGAATGAGCATAAAGTGAGTTATACAAATCTGAACCCAGGACGATACACTTTTAAGGCCACCGCATCAAATAGCGACGGTGTGTGGAACGAAAAAGGAATGACCATTCATCTAACAATTACACCTGCATTTTGGCAAACACTTTGGTTCGAATCACTGATCATTCTAGTAGTACTTTCTATAGGTTATGCACTGATTAAAAATAGGCAAAACCAGCTCGCCCTGAAGAGGCAAAAGGAAATGGCTGAACAAAATGCAGCATATAAGACGATGTTTTTGGCTGATGTCAGTCATGAAATCCGCACTCCAATGAATGCCATAATTGGCTTGAGCAAATTGGCTCTTGACACAAACCTTGATGCAAAACAATTCAAATTCATTAAAGCGATTCGGCAATCATCCCAAAATTTATTGTCTATCATAAATGATTTGTTGGACCATACAAAATTGGAATCCGGCAAATTTACTTTTGTAAAAAAAGCGTTTGAATTAAATGAGATCACAGAACAATTAAGCGATACATTAAAATTTAAGGCGGAGGAAATAAATCTTGAATTTGAAATTAATGTCTCTCCTCGCATTCCACGATTAATAATTGGTGACCCACTCAGGTTAACTCAAATTTTGACCAACCTATTAGGTAACTCTCTCAAGTTTACAGAGCAAGGAAAAGTTTGGCTTCATGTAAAAAAAGTACTGGAAACAGATCAGGACGTTCGACTAAAATTTGAAGTTGGCGATACAGGAAAAGGAATAGCCGAAAGCCAGCTCGAACATATATTTGAAAGCTTTCAACAAGCTGGCCTAAATAATGAAAAACAAGCAGAAGGAACCGGCCTCGGGTTAAGCATTGCTCGGCAATTGGTTGAAAAACAAGGAGGACAATTGTTTATCGAAAGTGAATTAAATAAAGGAACAAAACTATGGTTCGAATTGACTTTCGGAAAACAACTGCTCAATGAAGCAGCAACCATTATTGATCAGCAGGCACTATCGTTGCCTGAAATAAAAATATTGGTTGTAGAGGATAATTATTTTAACCAATTAGTGATAAGTGAGATTTTAGAAAAATATGTTCCTAAAGATAATATTGAAATTGCAGGAAACGGGAAAATTGGTTTAGAAAAATGCAATGATAAAAGATTTGATATTATTGTGATGGATGTTAAGATGCCTGTTTTAGACGGTTATGAAACAACGAAGATAATTCGCAATTCGGAAGACCTACAACTTAAAGATATCCCCATCCTTGCTGTCACGGCCAATGCCCTGCCAAATCAATTAGAAAAATGCTTACAAGTTGGCATGAATGACTATGTGACCAAGCCCGTTGACGAAAACTTGTTGATTGAAAAGATAAGTTTATTGACGAAAACTGAAAACCAAATTGATCGGGAAGGATTAAAAAAATTATTGGTGAACGATGAAAAGAAGGTTGAAAAATATTTGGCCATTTTTAAATCGCAAATACCAACACAATTGGAATCTTTAAAAGATTATTTGTCAAGTGCTGATTATGAATTGGTCTCCAACACAGCCCACAACATCAAGAGTCAATGTAAATTTTTAGGCTTGCATAAAATAGCCGATCAAGCTTTTGAAGTTGAACAATCTGCTGAAAACAAAATAGAAGTTGAACAAATACCGAAGATGGTTGAAAAACTTAAAGCTGAATTAAAGGCAGTTATTGAAAAGGAATTTAATAACGGGCCAGAATAGGTTTTGTGCAAATCATGCTTGTTGATATATAGGTATATAAGGGTTGATAAAAAGTTGATAATCAACCATTATAAACTTTTTATCAACCTAATATAAACTTCCTTCATTTGCACAAAACGAAAAATAATTGAGTAAAGACGCTATTTAAAACCTAAACTGCAAACTCATATTACTCTTTCACAACCAATTGGTATCCTTCCCCATGAGCGTTTAGAATTTCTAATTTATCATCATGTTTAAGGTAGATCCTTAATTTACTGATATATACATTCAGGCTGCCGCCTTTCAGTGAGTTTTCGTCTTGCCATATTTCATTCAAAATAAAATCACGCTGAGCAATTGAATTTTTATTCTCTATCAGCAATTGGAGCAATTTTGATTCTATCGCCGAAAGTTTAAAGTTCTCCTCTCCAACGGTCAATTCCCGAGATCCTGTATTAAATTCATAATTACCAATAAAATACTTTTCTACTGATTTTGCAACAGTATTATTAGCCCTTTTTAAAATAGCCCTAATTCGCAAATACAACTCCTCCATGCTAAATGGCTTGGTCACGTAATCGTCTGCCCCGATCATCAATCCTTTTATCCGGTCTGCTTTTGCTGATTGTCCAGTTAAAAAAATAATTGGAATGTTTTCATTTATTGCCCTTACATCTGCTGCCAAACTAAATCCATCCTTCACGGGCATTTTGACATCAAAAATACAGCAATCAAACTGGACTGTTTTAAATGCCGCCAAACCATCCGCCGCAGAATGTTTTAGGACAACACTAAAATCTTTCTCCTCTAAATATTCCGTCAGCATTGCGCTAAACTGCATTTCGTCGTCAACAAATAGAATCTTAGACATGATGATATTTTGATTGCTTCTTTACTTTAAAATTTATAGTTCTTGGCAAATCCATTGGTAAGTCGTTGAAACGACTTGAACAAAGGTTGTTCTTTTAAACCCCGACTTATTGGAATTCATTTTTTAACCGCCGAAAATACATAACGCTCATTCAAGTCTCCAGACTTGAATTACTTATCTGAAACGCCTCGGGCGCTTGTACGCCAGAGGCGTTTCAGATATTTGATTTCAGCCTAGAGTCTGAAACCAGCGACACTTTTAAGATTCGGCGGTTAAATTTTAAAAATCAATCAGTCGCTGGTTAATAATCAAACAGTTACAGGCCTAAGAGGCTGTTTTAAAACCTCAAGCACGTCTGCGAGAATATCTTTCCACTCCAATTTCCCTTTGATTTTCGTCACGTATCTATGGATATGCTCCTCAAATCAAAAGAAAATTGATGCAAAAATCTTATTCTCTCGCCAGCACTTCAGGTTTTAAAACAGCCTCTAACGGTTTTCAACCTTCCCAGGATTTGTCAAAGAACGAAATATATCAAATATAAACCCAAAGCTTGATTGGCACAAGTAAAAATGAATGGGCCTATAAAGTTTTTGAGCCTTATTACTCGTCGATTCAAATTCCACAGTGATTTAAATAGCCCCGCTAACAGTCAACAGCAACAACACTCTCCTTACTTATTTTAATACTTTTTAATACTTATTACAGCTACTTAATCAGCTCAACAGTCCGAAAGTATCAATTTTGGATGTCAATAAGAAAGGAGCATGAATCAAGCGTTGAAACAGATCATTAAAAATACAGCAACACCTAAAAACACCCTCTTGTTTGGTTGTTTGGTATTAATTATGGCATTTTTTATAATGCCTGAAGCCACGAGGCAAATGGAAATATATGCTCCTGGCACCAATCGTATCGATGGTATTTTTTATCAGTCTCCCGAAAAAATATACAATACAATCAGTGCCTATGGCTCAAAGTGCAGGCAACTTTACGTCGTAGTTGAAGCATCAGCAGATTTTATTTACAATATCGTCACTGCCATGTTCTTGTGCTCCATGCTGGTCTGGTCGTCTTCATTCTCCAATAGCAATTCCATAAAGTTTAAGTATTTGCTAATCCTTCCATTTTTGTCCTTTTTATTTGGCTCCCTGGAAAACGTTGGTATAATCTGGCTTTTATTAGATTTCCCCATAAAGCACTTTTTTCTATCCCTATTAGTCCTATCCTTTGCATTCATTCATTTATTAACAATCCTCACTTGCTGTAGCATTTCTATATGGTATTTAGCCTTACACTTCATTCCAAAATTTGCGCAAATATTGAATATAAACAACAGCAATAATTCGCCAGAAACAGACTCCTTTTAATACTTTTTAATTTTTATTAAATCTGATTAATCAAATCCATTTAGTATTCCCTCCAATTTTGCAATCGAATAGAAAATTAATTTTTACAAAAAATAATATCATGAATTACAGTTGTCAATTTTCTCGTATCTTGAAAATTTCCCTCCTATTATTCACGCTTATCATATTTAATCCAATTCAAAATTTTTCTCAAGGTGGAGTAGGTATAAACGGCGATGGTTCACCACCAAATGCAGATGCAATTCTCGATTTAAAATCAACAACAAAAGGTTTATTAATTCCAAGAATGACCAGTGCTCAAAGGCTGCTTATTAATGGTGGTACACCTGCAGAAGGACTGTTGGTTTTTGATACCGATGTTCAGACATTTTGGTTTTTTGATGGTGGAGAATGGGTTAATATTACGAATAGATTTCTCACCGATGCGGACAAAGACACAAAAATACAAGTGGAAGAAAATGCCGATGAGGACGTCATTCGTTTTGATGTAGAAGGTGTTGAAGTAATGCGGCACGATGGCAAAACCCTGCATGCACAGGCCTCTGGCGGAAGTTTGTTCATAGGAAATGATGCTGGACTTAATGATGATGGATCGGGAGATGGCTTGGACAATGAAAATACTTTTATTGGCCCAGGTGCTGGGTATTCAAATACTACCGGCATCAATAATACGATTCTTGGTACTTATGGTGGCAGTTTCAATGTCATTGGTTCAGGCAATACATTCTTAGGACATTCTACAGGTTTTAATACTACCTCAGGTGGGAATACATTTATCGGGAGCCACACTGGCTATGACAATACAACAGGTAGTAAAAACTATTTCTCAGGATATTATGCAGGATTTAATAACACAACTGCATCAGAAAATCAATTCATTGGGTATCAAGCTGGCTATTTTAATACCAATGGCGAAATGAATCAATTTTTAGGGTTTAAAGCTGGCCTCAATAATACGACAGGAGACAACAATTTATTTATTGGAAATAATGCAGGAGCATCAAATACGCTTTTAGGCGACAATCTTTTTATCGGCCATTTTGCAGGTGCATCAAGTACGGGTGCATTAGGGCAAAATACATTTATAGGGAAAATGGCAGGACAAAATAATAATGGTCACTTCAACCATTTTAATGGATATGAAAGCGGGAAAGATAATGACGGCACTTCAAATCATTTTAGTGGTTATCAAACGGGGCTCGTAAATGATGCAAATGCCAATCATTTTGTGGGCTATCAGGCTGGAAAAAGCAACACAACTGGAAGTGGAAATTATTTTTCTGGACATCAGGCTGGCATTGCAAATCAAACAGGCTCTCAAAATTATTTTAGCGGGTATTGGGCGGGAAAATTAACAACTGCTTCATATAATCATTTTTCAGGCTATTTAGCTGGAAATGCGAATACCACAGGTACTCGTAATTATTTTTCTGGATATAAGGCCGGAAATGACAATAACGCTGGTTACGATAATTTTTTCATCGGATATCAAGCTGGCGCAAACAATACCTATGCTGATGAAAATCATTTCTCTGGAAATCAGGCTGGGTTCAATAACACCACTGCTGATGAAAATCTCTTTATTGGTTTTCAGGCGGGCTATTCCAATACCAATCGGGATAGAAATCACTTTGTTGGTTACAAAGCTGGATATTCAAATAATGATGGCTACGACAATTATTTTACCGGATATTCTGCTGGAGAAGATAATACTACAGGTTACTTAAATCATTTTTCTGGAAATTTTGCAGGAACAAGTTTAATTTATGGAAATTCTAATTATATCTCTGGATTTTATGCAGCCGGGAGTATGACTTACGGCAATGAAAATACTATAATTGGCATTTATTCAGGTGCTTACAATGGTGTAGAAAACAGCATAGCTATTGGTTATTCTACTGTTGCCGAGGAAGACAATACTATTGTTTTAGGGGATGGCATTGATCAAATTGGAATAGGCGAAGCGCCAGATGGAACAAAGGTGCTTTCCTTTTCTGCCACAACCGCCTATTTATCTGCTGGCGGTACCTGGACAAATTCTTCCGACAGGGATCTTAAAGAAAATATCACTCCATTGAACAGTAAAGAAGTCTTGGAAAAAGTAAGCCTCTTGCCCATTACTCAATGGAATTATATAAAAGAAGAGGACCACATTAAACACATCGGACCTATGGCACAGGATTTTTATGAGGCATTCGGATTGGGTGAGGATAATGAGACTATTTCTACTATCGACCCAGCGGGTGTTGCGCTTATTTCTATTCAGGAATTAAATAAGCAACAAAAAGAATTAAAAATAAAAACAGATGAAATAGAAGTACTAAAAGAAACAGTTACAGCATTCAAAATGGAATTAGAATTATTGAAGGCAAGGTTGGATGCGTTGGAAAAATAATCCTTTATTTTCAATTGTTTTTTAAAAATTAAATCTAAGTACAGGATAAAAAAGAGATACAATAAATTAAGCATGCATATTTCACCCCCCTACCCCCCTCAATGGGGGACGTCAAAGAGGTGTTGTCCCCCCTTGAGGGGGGCAGGGGGGTGATTTTGGCTTCAAAAAATCTCAAAAAATAGTTTTGTTCTGTGCTTAAAAATTAAATATTACCCAATGAAATTTTCATATTTATTTACGATAATCATATTTCCATTTTTTAGCTACGCCCAAGGCGGACTGAAAATTGAACCAGGTGCTGAAGTTGTTATTGACAACAGCCCTCAAATAGTCATAGAAAATGGATATTTTAAAAATGATGGTAATTTCTCGGCAGGTAGTAGCACGGTTCATATTACGGGTACAACAGCCACGACCAATTCAACAATTGGCGGGATGTCCTTGACTGCTTTCAACCATTTAAACATAAATAAATCAAGCAACGATACCCGTCTTGATTTTGACATTGACATAGATGGCAATTTACGGATGAACGGCGGCAAACTGATTTTAAACAGCAGCGACATCACGCTTGATGGTGATATAATTGGAGAATCCAATTCCACTTGCATCACTGGTACGGTTGGAGGGACTATTATAAAAACAGTTAATTTAAATGCCCCAACTGGAGAGAATCCAGGCAATCTGGGAGCTGAAATTACTTCTACTGAAAACTTAGGAAATACCACAATTTACAGAAGGCATATGCAGCTCAATAACAACGGCAACTTCAGCATTTACAGGCATTACGATATTATTCCTGCAAATAATACAAATCTGGATGCGACACTCCGCATGTATTATTTTGATGATGAGTTAGCGGGATTGGAGGAAAGTGATTTGGAACTCTGGCAATTCGATGGCGTCAACTGGACATCCCAAAATATAAACAGTAAAAATGTTGCAAATAACTGGGTGGAAGCAAATGGATTATCTTCCTTTCATACAGTTACGTTGGCGGAAGACATGAGCGCTCCACTACCCATCGAGTTATTGGATTTCAATGTACAAGCAACAGCTAACAAAAAGGTGGATATTTATTGGAGCACAGCCGCTGAAATAAACAATGCTTATTTTGACATTGAACGTTCAAAGGATGGAATTTCATTTGAATCAATTGATCAACTGCAAGGACATGGTAATACTAATTCAGAAATGCATTATCGCACCGTCGATTTAAATCCATTTATTGGAATTAATTATTACAGGTTAAAACAAGTAGATTTTGATGGATCATTTACGTACAGTGACATTAAGTCAGCTGTGATTAATTCTGATGAAATAATTTCAGTATATCCAAACCCGATTAATGATGTGCTTTATATTCAAAGTGAAAAATTTTCAGGAGAAGGAGATGTTACCATAAATATTTATGATGCGCTTGGAAAAGAAGTTTATACTCAAAAAATAGAACTAAATGACCAAAGCCTATCATGGAGTATTCATGAATTTTCAGAAATGGCCGCTGGTAATTATTTTATGAATATAAATACGGCGCTTAATAATTATAGCTATAGTTTAGTTAAGATATAAGGAAAGAACCATTAAAGTTAAAAATATAAAAAGAATATTCTGTTCAGCCAACAATCAAATGAAAACTTACCTCTCTGGTGGCCAGTCTTTGAATGGTCATCCAGATGAGGGGAAACAAATAAGTCCATTCTTTTTTATCAATTTTTTGCAATAAAATATCCCCTACTCCACTATCAATTTTTCAGTAAATACACCTTCTCCATTTCTTACCATAAATAAATAAGTCCCAGCATTCAAGTGACTAACGTCTAATCGAGTATTCCCAGAAACAGAACCCGACATAACTGCCCTGCCTACTAAATCAAATATTTGATACTCCATCGCCGACTCTATTGGCATCGACAATTGCACCATATCACTTGCAGGATTAGGAGTTAACGTAAATGGATTTTGATCAGCTTCGAATGCTGCATCTACCTCCCCAATCTGGACAGTGAAAGTATAAACATCCTCGCAGCACCAATTATTGGTGGTAAGTGTAACAGTATAAAGGCCATCCTGAGAGTAGGTATGTGGGGCAGGATACCGCTCATCGGAAGTCGTATTATCGCCAAAATCCCAATGCCAGGAAGTGGCATATCGACTCATGTTCTCAAAATTCACTGTGTTGCCATTTACTGTTGCCAGTGCATCGGCAGGTGGAACTAGCAAACTGTCCCCACACAGGCTTTCGATGCCGATGAAAACACCAGAATCGAAAATATGATCGCCCACATCGCTTACGCCAATTTTCACATGATAGGTGGTTGCACCTGATGCCATGAATGACGCCAGTAATGGAATGGTCATTCCATCAAATACGATATCAGGATCGCCTATTGATTGATTGTCCACATAGTATTGGGCATTCAAACCATCGTTTACATTATTAATAGTTACCGGTATATCTGCACCGGGAATCAAGGCAATATTAGTCGGTGTATTTGCACCGGGAGCAGTGATAAGAAATCCAAATACATCATTAAAATTGGAACCTACATATTCTGGATATTCCTCCGACCCAAAAACATAATTAAAGTCGAGATTGCCATCTTCTGCAACTTCTAAATCAAACTCAAGCACAGAGGCATCCTGGCTTACACCAGCGCCGGATAAATCTGTCAGGTCATCATCACCGTCGATGCCGATATTATCGCTCATAAACACATCAGCGCTATTGGGGATTTTAGTCACATCTCCAGATGAAATCACAATTCCAGCATTAACACCGAGGTTGGTATTTGCGCCTTCAAAGAATGCCATCGTCACATCCGTTCCAGTAAAAGTTATATTGGTTGGCGTACCACAAGAATTGGCAAAGAAATCCATGACCATCTGTTCTGCTGTGTAGCTTGTGTCAATAAATAGCCCAGATTGAGCAGGGGAAGTAGAAGCCAGAAAAATGAAAGCAAGAAATGGGAGTATTATTCTTTTCATAGGAAGTAGTTTTTATTTTGTGCTAAGTTCCATTTTTTTTCTGGCATAATTCAATCCCACTCCAAACCTATTGGCCATTCTTGTTCGACAATTAATTATTTTGCATGTTACTAGGCACTAAAAAGTACATGTGTTACTGAATCGATGGTTTTGTGGATGAACATTGCATTATACCATACATCCTCATTAAGGAATACATCTTCAATATCATTTTCCCCCTTACTGCCACTGCAAGTTCGCAAAAAAAGCATTCCATCATTATGGGTTTCCAGTCCGAGATACCGATAGCCGTGCCCAGCAACAATTATTGGTTTGCCCAAGCTCGATAATCTAAAATCCATTTGAATGGCAAATGCAGTGTCGTTCATCGCAATGATTTCCGGCGTTTCAATTAAACAGGAATCCCCAAAGTTGGAGCTGTTCACCTAACAGCCTCTCGACAAAATCCCACCAAAAGAAAAGACAGGTTTTTCGAATTCAATCGGGTCATAATTCCCTGTATGGTCCACCCCATCAGCACTTAGCGGATAATGTGCCCTTAATTCAAAAGAAGATAGATCCTGACTTTTTAAAGTTAGGGTTGGAGTTATGAAAATAGCACAATTAAAGATATTGGTAATTTCATAAATTAGATTGTGGAGGGGTGATTCATGAATCACCCCTACTATTTATATACGGCTGGTTTTTTCTTTTATTTAAATCACCACTTCACTCACTTGAATAACTGGCTCTACATTCGTAAAATTGGGCAAATCCGCCAATATTTCCTCGGCATTTGGGCCAAAAGAATTTCCAAATGCCTCAACCGAATCAAAATACATATTTCCCATGGCTGAAAAAGTTGCAGGTGAACCAGGCGCTCCTCCGCCAAGTCCTTGCTCAACCGTCGCACCTTTTATTGCGTCGCCCAACAACCCACTTACCAATGGTAAATGCTTGTTACAGTAATAATCCATGTCGAAAGTTTTGCCTTCTCCACCTGGATACATTACACTTACTTTGATCATTCCTTTTTTCATAATACTATTTTTTAGGTTCCTACTCATAAGGCTTTTCAGATACCGCCCCGTTTTTTCAGTGGTTGCTGGTCTCCACATTTTAATATTTGGGTAGACTTCATTTCGTCCATTTACCCCAACCCGTTAAGAATAGGCTTGGTCTTCAAGCTCATCATCTTTTTACTATTGGAGAGGGGTATTGTTGCAATACGGGAGGTATGAAAGGTTTGGAATAAGGTAACAAGACATGCTATACAAGATTGGATCATATTTAACGGCCGCATTGAAATTTAAAATAGATCAAATGCCGTAGGGGTGATTCATGAATCACCCCTACGGCATTTGATGCGACGATTGTTTTGATCGCTGGGAATTTAGACTCCTTTTGGAAGCCTGGCTTATTGTTCAATAAAATCCACTTCCCATGGGCCAATGCCAGTTATTTGAATGATGGTAGCGGAGTCCCCCCAAACAGAATGAACAGCGTTTCTGGAATTTACATAATAATCGCCAGAGCCAAATTCTTTGGCATCTTCCCGTGATGCGCCCTCCCCAAATGCAACATAAGCTTTGCCTTGCAAAACGGTCACCCGTTCATCTTTAGGGTGCGTGTGTGCCGGCATTACAAACTCCCCGCTTATTTTGAATCGCACAGTAAACAGGTCATTCATTTTCGGGCTTCCTTCCAGAACAGCCATTTCACAACCATCTGGTAAATTTGGAGGACATGGTTTCCATTGGATATCCGCAGCTCGCACAACATGCTGAACCACTCCCTCAGGAAATTTCATTTCTCCGATCGGAGGTGCTGGCGTTGGTGATGGTGTACATCCGATGATGATCAGGCATAAGAGCAAAACAGACAAGTTAAAGGCATTCTTCATTTTAAGGTAGGTATTGAGACTTTAGAAACCAGATATTAGACGATCGATAAATTCTTGTATTCCATTAATTTATCCGTAGCCTTTTATCCAAAATCTATTGTCAATCTAATTATACCGATTCCGAAATGGTTTGGGAAAAATTAAACCATTTCTCCATCGGCATATTCTCAAAACCATTGGTTTGTAGAAAATCAATTTCCCAAACCACTTCGTTTTGAGTATAGTTTGTTTAAGAAGTGTCTGCGAATATATCAATAGCAAATACAATTCTGTATAAATGGGTGACAAGTCGTGCGGTGCTAATCCTGTCGGAGCATTGCCACAGGACGGAGTCCTGCGACAGCGGGAGACCATGTTTTCCAGGCAGATCAACTGGAACTGGTAGCGGTCATTTCCTTTTAATTGCATTTTTTTTGGAATTTATTTTTAATTTTTTTGACGCAATAAATTTAATTAAAAATAAATGGGCCAATAATTAATAATGGGGTTTTTCCACAGTCTGACGAGCAGCGCTGGCGGCGGTGTCTCCATATAGGAGCACTGAGCGCTGGCGCATTGTTAGGTGCCGAATTATTTTTATTTGAGTCACTTTAGTTTCTTTTTTTATGAACATAAAGTGATGAACTTATAATCTTGCCGTTTAGTATAATATCTTGCCTATTTAAATCACCGTTTTTGTTATAGTGAAATCTATATTTTTCGTTTTTTGAGGTTTTAATTATTTCTATTAGACCATGTGAATTATATAAAAAAAATGCTTGAAGATTATATTCAGGAAGCTTGGAATAATTTTCCTTGAGTTTAATAATATCATTTTGATTGTAATCCATAAAAATCTCTATAGTATTATCTTTATTGAATTCCTTAATTAAATTTCCAAATTTATCATATTGATAATTACTCACGCCATCATTGAATTTTGAAAGACTAAATATATTGTAAATATTGGAGATAAACGTACCATTGAGTTTTGGAGAATCAAGCTTTTGATTTGATTTGAAATATTCAGTAGTATTATGTTTTTGAAATAGAAATGAGTCTCTATATTCATAAATGTAATTTCTCTTAGACTGTAAATATTCTTCATTCCCCTCATTTACAATTGGCACAATTTTAAAATAGTGGCTCTCAAAAATATATCCTGATGTGTCATAAAGGTAAACGAACTTACTTTTGATTTTGTTGAGTGTGGAATCTGAATATTGTGACTCTTCAATTTCGTAGATTTTTTCTTTGGCAATCCAGGCTGGATTAAATTCTACTTTGTTATAAATAGTTCTATTGAATCGTAAACAATTTTGAGATAAACACAAATTGGATAATAAAATAATGATTAAAATTAAATTCAACTTCATTTTCTAAGAAATTATTGTTACTTCATTTTCTTATAATTAAAGATACGAAGTTTTTGCTTTTTGTTTTGGCAGCCTAACGGCTGGTGCTGCTGACGTGCCGCTGTTTAAGCGGCATGGCCAGCAGAACATTGTTAGTGACTGTTCTTATATTTTACATGCAAAAAATTTTCTTTAATCATAGTGTAAATTAATGGAACTTCGTTCTTTTCAAGCCTTCTAACCATTTTTTTAAATCTTCCTTTTGTTTTATAAACCTCTTTTGCCCTTGGGTCATTTTTCCAAAATTTCTTTACTAAATATTTTATTCGGCTTTCCCTCAGGGATGCATCATTTTTAAAATTCTCGTTTTGAAAAGCAATAACTTTTTCAAAAAATGATTCACTATTCCAATGATGGAATTTTACTTCCGAATTGTTGTATAAATTTAGTCTTTTAATTGCTTTTTCGAAGTCATTCGAAACTAATAGTTCGTCGAAAAATGCTGTGAAAGAAATCAACATATCCTCTGGGTAAATTCTATCCATTGGTCCAATAAAACCTCTGAATGGACATGGTTTGCTTATATCCGTCTCAAACTGAATCCTCCCTCCCCAGCAGGCTCCAACGGAAATGAAAAGATTGTTTTTTGTTAAGCAATTTATTTCCCTAATTGTTGGTAAAAATTCTTTAAATTGAATTCCTTCATTTGACTTTAACACAATGCCGTCTTTGGTGCCATGTGTTTCAAAATGGATATATGGCAAAACTACTTTTCTTCGGGCATCATATTTTATTTTCTCAAGTAACTCGTGAAATTCGCTCTTTGAGGATATGTCAATCAATTCAGTTTTTAGATTTGGGTCAAACCACGCTCTTCTGCGAATTATATCATCATGTATTTCAGTTCCAGTTTGTCGTTCATCGTCTGGTAAAGATTGAATGACAATTATCTTTGAAAAATAGATGTTTCCTTCTTCGAATTTCATTTTTTAATAGTCACTAACAAGTGATATCAGTAATCTTACTAGTATCAAACTATAATTACAAATATTCAAAAGAATCAAAAAATAAGCGTAAAATGCTATTTATAAGCCAGTTGAACATCTGTATATGTATTGATTGAGTTTCATTTGATGAAAATAAATATTCACCGACCCACTCTGTATCCAATCTGGAAAATCTACCATAAAGCTAGGCTTTAAAACAGCCTCTGAGCTATGCTCCAATCTCAAGATTCCCATTGTAAGTTATTTGAAAAGTATTAGAGACAAGTACGAGAGTAAGGCAAGCAAATTTAATTTTCAATTTGCAGACTACCAAATGAGATGGATCAGTAATGTTCAGTTTGAAGAATTAAAAGAAACGATAGCTAAGTGATTTGCATCACCGCCCCTCTACCCTCCCGTCCACTATTTTTGTGACCGATACACCCTCGCAACATAAATCCATTAAAATGGCCACAAGAATATTTCAAACCATTCTTTTGATTTTCCTGACTGTCAGCTTTTACGGACAAGCCTTTTTCCACTACTCAGTGACACTGGAACCCTATTCTATTCCAGATTTGGACGGCATTCATTCTTATGCACACGGGCAGCATGCAGGAAAATGGGTCATCATAGGCGGACGGCTGGATGGCATCCATGCCCGTCAACCTTTCAATGCATTCCCAGCTTCACAGAATAATACAAACATTCAGGTGGTCGACCCGATCACAGCTACTGTCTGGTCCACTCCGCTCAACTCCTTGCCAACTGGTTTAAGAGAGCAACTGCAATCCACCAATATGCAATTTTATCAGGATGGCGATCTGCTGATCATTATTGGTGGCTATGCTTACAGCAGCTCCGAGGGCGACCACATTACTTTCCCAAACCTTACGACCGTCAATGTTCCGAGTTTGATCGATGACATCATTAACGGCAATGCTATTGATGGAAATTTTCAACAAATTACCGACGATGTCTTTGCTGTAACGGGAGGTTATCTCGGTAAAATCGGTGAGGAGTTTTACCTCGTGGGCGGGCATCGTTTCGATGGCAGGTACAATCCAATGAACCACGCCACTTTTGTTCAGACTTACACCGATGCCATTCGAAAATTCCAACTGAATAATATCAACGGTTCATGGTCTTTTGATAACTATACTGTTATTAGCGACCCCGTCCACCTACACCGCAGGGACTACAACTTATTGCCACAGGTCTACCTCGACGGCGAGATAGGCTACACTATTTTTTCTGGTGTTTTTCAATTGAATGAAGACCTGCCATTCCTCTATCCTGTCGACATTACCGCCGATGGATATGAGCCTGTAGGCAGCTTCAACCAGTATTTATGCAATTATCACACAGCTCATGCTGCCTTGTTTGACGAAGACGCTAACAACATGCACAATCTTTTTTTTGGAGGCATCAGCCAGTATTATTATTCCGGCAGTACAATGATGCAAGACGATAATGTGCCTTTTGTGAAAACAATCAGTCGGGTCAGCCGGGGGGCAGATGGCCTGCTCTCGGAAGTTCGACTGCCCATCGAAATGCCAGGTTACCTCGGTGCTGGGGCGGAATTGATATTGAATGAAACGCTCCCAATGGTCGCTCCGGGCATTGTCGATCTTTCAGCTATCAGCGAAGATTCCTTTTTGCTGGGGTACATCGTAGGAGGTATTGAAAGCCCAACGCAAAATCCGTTTTCCTTCAATAACACGGATGTAACCAGTGCGGCGACGACCATCTATAAAGTGCAGTTTTCCAAAACCGATATCACTCCTGCCGGGGAAGTACTCCTGCCTGGTTATCACGGTTTTGCCATTTCTGTATTCCCAAATCCAAACGACAGTAATGTTTTCCGCATCCAAGTAGATGCCCCAGAAGCCGGAGATGTAGAAATTATGCTAACGGATACATCAGGAAATTTGATTTTAAACGAAAGCCTGGAAGGTTTGCGACAAGGTAAAAACGAATTGGAAATAGAAATGACATCTCCCATTCATGGAATGACCTTTCTATCTGTGATTTTAAATAAGAAATATTCTGCTTCTGTAAAAGTGGTGTTTGAGTGATGGTTTGTTGGTTTGTCGGTTTGTCGGTTTGTTGGTTTGTTGGTAAATATTCAAACTACTGATAAACGAAAAACCATTCGTCAGTCATTCATCAATCATTCGTCAATCATTCATCAATCATTCGTCAATCATTCATCATTAATCATTAATCATTAATCATTCGTCATTAAAAAACTACTCACTTCGCAATGACTCCACAGGATTGGCCAATGCTGCTTTTACGCTTTGAAAGCTGACCGTCAAAAATGCCACGCCGACGGCTGCCAGTCCAGCCAATGCAAATACCCACCATTGTATATCAATGCGGTAGGCAAAGTCTTGTAGCCACTGCTCCATAAAATAATAAGCTATTGGTGATGCTACGACCAGCGCAACAATGACAAGTATCAAAAAGTCTTTGGAAAGCAATCCTACCACGCTGGTCACTGAAGCACCCAGTACTTTGCGGATGCTGATTTCCTTGGCTCGCTGTGTGACGGTAAAAAAGGCCAGGCCAAACAGACCGAGGCAGGAGACGAGAATGGCCAAGCCAGTAGCTGTATTGATAAGCTTGGATAATTGGGCTTCGGTTTCGTACATCTTTGCCACCGTTTCATTCAAAACAAGATAGTGAAAATCCGCATTGGGGTACATCTCTTGCCAAACGGATTTGATTTTTTCCAAATTTGCCGCAAAGGGTTTTTCCTGACTTATTTTAACAGCGACCGCATAAGCGCTGGACTCATTATTGGTGAGTATAGCCGGTGGGATAGTGTGATGAAAAGAACGGACATGAAAATCTTTTACCACCCCAACAATCGGCACATTATTTCTTCCCACGAGATTCCCTACTGCATCGGCTGGCGAGGAATAGCCCATTTCCCTTGAAAGTGTTTCATTGATCACATATTCCCTAATTGTATCAGATTGAAACAGGTTGCGACCCGCCAACAATTCAATATTATACAGTCCGATATAAGAAGTATCGACCATTCTGAAATGCACTTCTGACTTAACTTGCTCCTTGTCCCGCTCAAACGTCAGGATAGAAGTCTGGTAGCCATTGTCAATCGGTGGTTTATTTTGCAATGCAGTTCCTTTTACTTCTGGCAGTTGCTCCAACCGCTGCTGAAAAACCTGCCTTTTGGATGTCTGTCCTCGACCATAAGTATATAAATAAACAATAGCATCCTGGTCAAATCCGAGGTCTTTCTGTAAAACGAAATTCATTTGTTTGCCCATGATGAACGAGCCGATAATAAATGCCTGTGCCAGCACAAACTGGAACACGATCAAGCTTTTTCTCAGGCCTGACGATTGCCGACCCAAGGCATTGCCCGTGGCAGCTTTTAAGGCAAACGCTGGATGGAAAGAGGACATGACAAAAGATGGATACAGCCCCGCTAAAAATGTAACGGCTATAACTGAACCCGAAAGAAAAAACAAGACTTCTGACGACCAAATGTTCAGACTTAGGCCGTCTGGCATAAACTCAGAAAAATAGCGCATAGCAAATTCAGTCAATGCCATGGAAACAGGAATTGCCAGTATGGTGATGACCAGCGTTTCCACCAAGTATTGGCCTGTCAATTGCCTGCGGGACGCACCGATTACTTTTCGGACACCAGTCTCTTTTGATCGTCTGGACGCCTGCACAGTTGCCAGGTTTATAAAATTGATGGCCGCTATGAGCAACAACAAAATGGCTATCAACATCAACCCAAACAAAGTAGGTTTATGTGCTGCAGCAAGGCCATTATCAAAAGTCCCCAGTTGTTGGTTGAAATGCAGATCGGATAGTGGCTGAGGGTTATAGTCTGTTTCATCTATTAGAATTTCGCCATCGTCGCTAGTGCGTTTTTTCAGCACAGTCAGCGACTCTGCAAGCACTTCCTTTGTTACTCCTTCTGATGCTTTTACAAAAAATTGGTCAGCGCTTCGGTAGCCATCCCACTCATCCAGGGATATTTCATTTTTAAGAAAACTTCCAGGAATGGTCTGGCTCGATAGAAAGTCATTGAAACAAAAATCAGATCGAAAATCCGGATCTTTCAGCACTCCTGAAACGACCATCCGCAAAGAGTCGCTATAGATCACTTCCCGTCCAACAGCTTCTCGAACATCTTTTACTCCAAAATATTTTTTGGTTTTGCTTTCCGTCAAAACAACCTGAAAAGGCGAACTCATCGACTGGCGTGGCGACCCGACTATCCATTCGTAATTTTGAATGAGGTCAAAATATTCAGGGCCAGTAATTATCAGATCCTTCTGCGCTTCCAATTTTTTAAGGTGGACACTGCCGGGCTCGCCGGAAACAGTCACTTTAGCACGATAAGCATGCAGCATACACTGTACATCTGTTCCATGCACGGCTGTACCGGCCAAAGATTTTACGCCCGTGGGAACTCCCGGATTTACACTGGCAAATTCACCAGTGGTTTCGGTATACACTCTGTAAATCCGATCAGCATCAATTATCTCTTTGTTAAAACTGAGTTCATAATTAGCCAATAAAAACACAGTCAGGCAACCAGCAATGCCAATGGCCAATCCTGCGATGTTGATGCCAGTTTGCAGTTTATTTCTGAACAGGTTGCGACAAGCGGTCTTGATGTTGTTTCGGAACATGGTTGTGTATTTTAACTAAAGAATTCCAAGCGATGTGCCATGCTATTAAACACTTATTATTCAGCTGTTTGTAAAAATTAATTTTCCACATAGACAAAAATCAGTGTTCAAATTTGAACAGTCAGTGTGCGGGAAAAGAGTAGGTCGGTTTGTTGGTTTGTTGGTTTGTTGGTATGTCGGTTTGTTGGTTTGTTGGTTTGTTGGTTTGTCGGTAAATATTCAAACTATTGATAAACGAAAAACCATTCGTCAGTCATTCATCATTAATCATTCGTCATTAAAAAACTATTCACTTCGCAAGGACTCAACTGGATTCGCCATCGCAGCTTTTAGGCTTTGGAAACTAACCGTAAAAAATGCGACTCCCACAGCTATCAAACCTGCTAATACAAAAATCCACCCTGATATTTCGATTCGGTAGGCAAAATCCTGTAGCCATTTATCCATGAAATAATAAGCAAGCGGAGAAGCAATGACAAGTGCAATAACGACAAGTTTTAAGAAGTCTTTCGACAAAAGGCTGACCAGTCCGGCAGTTGAGGCACCGAGCACTTTTCGGATGCCAATTTCTTTGCGGCGCTGCAAAGCCATAAATAGGGAAAGTCCCAACAGCCCGAGGCAGGCAATAAAAATGGCAAGTCCAGCAAAGAGGCCTGCAATCTGCCCAAACTTTTCATCGGCTTCATATTGTCTGGCAAAATGTTGATCGAGAAAGACATGCTCAAACAATTCATTTGGGAAAACTTCATTATAGGTGTTTCGTACAAAAGCCAAAGCCGCCGATACATCTTGTGGATCAATCTTCATCGATAGTTTTCGAATCACTGCTTCTTGATTGATGAACACATAATCGCCGGCAGCTTTTTGGAAGCCCCATTGTTGGTAGTCGTTGCAAACACCCACCAGCGAAAAAGTATCGCCCATTGTTATAAACCGCTCCCCTATTGCATCTTCTAAATTTGGAAAGCCCAGTTCCCGACAGGCTGTTTCCGTAAAAATCATGGAGTTGTTCACGCCCGTTTCTTCTTTCCTGAAATTCCGACCAGCCAACATTTTTAGCCCAAACTGTGGTATAAAGGCCTCATCAATCGGATTAAGGTAAATTACTCTGCTATTGCTATTGGCAGTGCCATCGGTCACTCTTCGGATGCCTGGCACCCAAAGAAATTCGTCGCCCGGTACGACATGGCTGGCGGTTAGACTCTTGATATTGGGATGTTGTCGCAGGCGATCTTTTATTAAGTGGAGTTTATTAATCAGCAGGGTATCATCATTTTCGATGCTGGGAGTTCGGATGGTTAGAGTTTGAGAAATATCCATTCCGAGATCTTTTTGCTGCATGAACAGCAATTGCTGGAAAACGGTAATGGTACCAGCGATCAGCAAAATGGACATGGCAAACTGAAACACGATCAATGATTTGCGGAGTAGGACACTGCCTGTTGCTCCATTTCCTTTCCAGCCGCTGAAAATGGATTTTGGAGAAAAGCCAGATAACACAAAAGCAGGATAGGCACTGCTCAGCATTAGTCCTGTAATAGCAAATGCAATGACACCCAGTAACAGAAACGGTTCCTGAGCAAACTCAAATGCTGTATTTTTCCCAACCAATTGATGAAAGAATGGCTGGAATGCTTCTACACAAATTATTGCCATTAATAACGCCATGCCATTGAGCACCAAACCTTGCATCAGAAACTGCCAAATAAGGTCTTTCCGACTTGCACCTATCGTTTTTCTCACACCCACTTCTTTGGCTCGAATCGCCGCTTTGGCGGTGGTCAGGTTGATGTAATTGACCCAGGCCATTAGCAAAATGAAAAGACCAATGATGAGTAGCAGATTCACCGAGCGGGCGCTGCCATTAGCACCAATTTCGAGGCTCAAATCGCTGTGCAGGTGAATATCGGTAACAGGTTGCAAATGCAGCTCTATGTTTATACCGAGTTCTTTGTAACGAGGATAATGATCGGCCACATAATCCGTCAGGTTCATTTTCCGCTCAAGTTCAGCGGCTTGTCCTGGCTGAATGATAAGGTAGTTATAGAAGTCCCGCCAACCCCATTCTGAAAGTGTTCCTGGTGTTTGCAGCAAAGTGGACATAGAGAGAAACGCCTCCGATTGTAAATGTGAATTGCCAGGCAGATCGGCCATGATGGCTGTGACTTCGTAATCCCTTTGGCTATGCCAATTTTGGAGTTCTATTCGTTTTCCAATGCAATTGGTCGTACCAAAATACCGCAATGCGGCAGTTTCGGAAAGTACGGCTGTGTTGGGTGCTTCGAGCGCCCTATCAGCATCGCCACTGATAATTGGCATGTCGAACAATTTGAATAAATTGCTTTCTGCATAAAAGAGCAAATCGTCCCTGAATCGATTCTCTTCCACGCTGATCAATGCTTCTGTAGGAAACAGCCGCACGTAACTTTCTATTTCTGGAAAATCACTTTGCAATGCCGTCGGCAGTGCTAAATAGGTAGTTGCAGATTGGACATTTAGCTCACCGCCCCTGTAGATGTCTGCCGTGATTCGGTAAAGGTCATTTGCCCTTTCATGGTATTTATCATAGCTTTTTTCAAAAAAAGCATATTGAAGCAAAAATAAAAATCCGGTAATGCCTACCACCAATCCAAGCAAATGGATAACAGTGCCTTGTTTGTCAGCAAATAAATGGCGGATAGCGAGTTTGAAATGATTTTGAAACATGTCAGGTGATTGTTCAATGAATACGTGCATTCAATCAATGGACATGCCAGAGCGACAAAGTACTGAATTTGTGTAGTTTATGAAATAGCTCTGAAAAATAAGGGGTCAATGCCTGTTCAAAATTGAACGGCTTGTGTTTGTGCGTGAACGGTGGGGGAAGAAGATGATGAGTTAGTTAATTCAGGTTACGCAAATGAGCATGTTTGATATATGTAGTCAGCCTATTTTTACCCAATCCATGAATTGCGGAGCAGCAACGTTTGTGCTTTTGGCAACGCCATTGCGTGCTATTATAGGGTTTTAAATATGTGTCATTCCGAATTTTTGAAAATTCAAAAATTCAAAACACTCTTATTAAACCATTGACAATCAACATTATTTACCGGCCTAATTTGTTTTTGCGTTTAAAAAATGAGATTGAAGTGTCGAGAAAAGAGCAATCAGCGAGCGACGGAGGAGCGGCTCTGATTGTGAGGGTTAAGGAATCTCATTTTTAGCAGGAACAAATTCAGCCTTGATTTTTTTGTTACTTTTTTCATCAAGGAAAAAAGTAAATGCTTAATGATTTGATTACCATATGATTGTCACTTTTTCTTGATAAAAAGTAACCAAAAATCAAGACAAAACAAATGCTTTCCCACCATGCCGCCCCCGCGCCCACCTGTTTTGTCATTCCCAGCCCGCCGTTACTTGATATTGGGTCAATTTGTTATAAAAAATATTCCGAATTTTCAAGAATGAAAATTCGGAATAACTCATGTTTAATCCCTCGAAGCCCTCGCTTCTGAAGCATGGCAAATCTAATGGTAACATCTGTTTTTAATGCCTCACCACTTCTTTAGTAACCTTTTCTTTCTCCTTTATATAAACCACCTCCGGTTTCTTGAAACATTCAGGTTCTTCAAAAAACTCATTTAAATAATCAATCATTTTTAGCTTGTCATCATAAGAAAGATGGCGGAAATCCATAATGATAGATTCAAATTTGGCTCGGTGGCCAATAAGATAATACACAGTCCCATGCAACAGATCTAAATCTTCAGAAAAGCCCAAATAAACACGTTCTGTCAATGATGTCAAGCCAAGATTCGTATTCGGATTAGCGTAAGATGCTTCTACCAAACCAGAGAAATCAAAGTCGTAAGGGACTGGAATGATCTTGTCCTTTTTCTTTAAATATTTCAAATTTTTGGCAGTTCCAAAACTCCAATCGGAGTTGCCAATCATGTATTGAAAGACGGCCACCATTCTTGCTTGATTTATATGGAAACTATCAGCTGGCAAGTTGAACAATGCCTCCCCTTTTTCTGCCTGCATTCTATGCCTCAGCTCAGCAGTATCTTCAATTAAAAATGCCCATTGCTTCTCTTTTTTCCCAGTAGAAACATCCATATAGGTAATTCTCAGAAGCTGCACTCGAAAACTGTAATCTGACAACTCATTGTATAATTTATAAGCCAAATATTCTTTCATCAATTGAGACTTAGCCATTGGGTCATCTGCAATGCACTGAGTGACTAACTTAAAATCATCAAACGGCAAAAGCCCCTCAGCTTCTAAGGTCGACTTTTTAAAATTAAGCTTCATGGGTGGAAAATCGGTACATCTTACACGACGGAAAGCCCCACGGAGCTTTATTTTTATATCATAGTTTCTTTCATTTTTTTCTTTATCCTTAAACGACAATTTGGCCTTGTGCGAATCGCTGCTGCGAGGATTATTGCGTAAGAATTCAAAATCGGCCTCAATCGTCAAATTAACTACCTCCTGATGCGCCATTTCATCAAAAATGCTTTGTTGGGCACTATCTGAAAAAACAAAAGCCGTGTTGAGCAGGAAAAATAAAAATGTAAGAAATGCCGCTTTACTTGAAATTACTGAAAGCTTTTTCATAAGTGAAATATAAGGTTTAGTTGGGTTTCACGTATCACCAAATATTGAATGCAAATATGAAGGAGAAGTTCAAGAGGTGCAAATCAATTTATGGTCAAAAAAGGACACATATGTCATCACACCTTCCAAATTTTAGCTTTTTCAGAAACATTATATATCGTAAATTAAGAATGAAATCAAGCAAATTACAGTCTCAGCTTCTATAAATTCTATCAAAACAACCATTAATCCGAATATTATCTTGCCTATTTGTCCAAAATCACCTTTTGACCATACCATTTTGTTACAATGCACAAGGAGGTAAATTAAAGATTAATTTTATGGTAATAAAAAGACAAATCAATTGCTATCAATTGTAGTTAACTATAACTTTGCAGCTGATTAAGAGTTTAATTATTTTCAATAACCCGATTTAATTAGTTAGCACCATGGTCCGAATAAAGGATTTCAAACCAAAGAATAAAGTAAGCAAGGAAACCATCAATGTGATCAGAACCACCCAGCGTAATAATGTGGAACTAACGCACATTGCAGATAATAAAGCAAATGTATTGTTGAGCTTGAATGCTATCATGCTCACTTTCCTTTTACCGAGTACTGTTCCTAACACTGCCTCCATCCTCGAACTCAATCTCGTCATTCCGCTTTTCATTGTGGCCTGCACTTGTTTTAGTACGATTTATATTTCTACGCTGGTACTAAAGCCGTCCAAGTTTGACAAACCAAGATACTTTGGTGGGAAATACAAGAACCACAGCCCGTTCTTTTTTGGTAATATTTATAAAATGGAACCAAATGAATTTTTTGAAACGATGGACAGGACTTTCGAGGACAAGGAAGCTATTAAAAATGCCTTGACCCAAGATATGTATTACGCAGGCAAAAGGTTAGGATATAAAATGACGCTCATTCGTCGAGCATTCAACATATTCTTGACCGGCATATTCCTTTCAATTGTTTCTTCGATTATTGCCCTTATGGTTTCCTAAACCTCGGTTTTAGATACTCCAGTAATAGGTTTGTTTATACAGAATAAGGGTGGCATATAGAGATGCCACCATTATTCTGTATAAACAAATCCAGTTTAAAAAATGCCTCTTAAAAAGGATTGGAAAAGCGTAGATCAGTAAGATAGTCTTCGTCAGTCAATGTTTCGAGGAAAGCAACCAATGCTTCTTTTTCCAAATCTGTAAGACCAAGCCGCAAAGGCTCGTCATTCACTTTTAAATGCCAGGATAAGTTTGGATGGTTTTTAATGCCTTCATTATAGTGATTGACAACCTCCAGCAGGGTGTTAAAACGACCATCGTGCATATATGGGCCAGTTAATGCAATATTTTTCAACGAGGGAACTTTAAATGCCCCATTAGCTACTCCCTCATCTTCATAGTTTAAATCAAGCCCTATATTTCTTGCGCTCCATCCGCTTAATATTTTTCCACCGTGGCAACTATTACATCTTGCCTTTCCTATAAACAGCTCCATTCCAAGTTTTTCTTTTAAAGAAAAGTTAGCAAAATCCGTCTCTATACCCTGGTCATATTTTGAATTCAATGAGATCATGCTTTTTAGAAACCCTGCCAAGGCTTTTGAAATACGATCCTCAGTAATAGTTTCCGTTCCAAACGCCATATTAAATAAAGCAGGATAGTATTCTAAGGAAGCTAATTTTTCTGGCAAAGATTCCAAATTTTCAATACCCATTTCAATATGATTTTCTATTGGCATCATTACCTGTTCCTCTAAATTATCTGCTCTCATATCCCAGAAATATCGATTTTGGAAATAAGCATTGGCGATGGACATTGAATTCCGGCTGGTTGTTCTACCGTTCAATCCCTCACTAAATTGTTTCCCATCAGCAAAAGCTTTGTGTTGTTCGTGACACGAGCCACAAGAGGTTGAATTATTTTTAGAAAGATGACTATCATAAAAAAGCACCCGCCCTAAGGTTGCTTCTTCATTATTGATTTTCTGAACCAAATTTGAGGTTGTGGTTCCATTTGGAACATTTAAATCTTTGTAATTATATGTTATTGCTGGCAATGTCGGCGCTCCAGCTATTTGGACAGTTTCTTTTTGTTGGCAGCCAATAAATATCAAGAATAAAATAAATGAAAAGAAACGAAAGGAAAGTGCAAAATTTTTCATCAGACAAAGGTTTTAGTGGTTTGAAATCAGCCTTAAGTTAAAGGCACAACAGGTTGCTATATTAGCTAATTTCGTCCAAATTTAAAAGCGTACGAAAAAAATAAGGTTAGTTGGCAATGAAATACCGTAATCGATACCATATACCCTGTCTTTTCTGTCTCCAAAATTATTATTATCAGAATGCTCTTTCGAAATACTGTTGGAATAACGCAAATCAAACGCCCCTTCAGCTAAAAAACCTACCCTATCATTAAGCATATACTGAATGCCAGCAATCGGCCCTAAGCCAGCATAATACGCTATTTGGGCTATTTCATCACCGTCTGTATTGACTTTACTAATTGCATATCCAATCTTACCATCAAATCCAGCATTCACAGACCAGTTACCTTTAATTGGATAACTGCGCTCTGATCCCATCCTTAAATCTGCGTCAAAAAAAGTAACGGTTCGTTTATCAAAATTCGAAAATTCATCTGGTTTTGAAACCGATGTATTTCCTCTGAGCCCTAATCCTAACCGAAAAGTTTTTCCTCCTTCTTTTTTCTTTTTATATGTGAATAAATAGTTGTCAGTTGCAGGAGCAATATCATTTAAACTTAGAAAGAGGTTAACAAACTCAGTAGCATTTACACCAAACTCTTTGCTACTGATTGCTGGTTTTTCGAATTCTACTTTTGATTGTGAAAACATGGAAGCTACTGAGAAAAAAAGGGTAAAAAGTGTGATTGTTGATTTCATTGAAGTAATGATTTTTTAGTGAAAAAAAAATGGTGCGATAAGTCGAAACAGAAACGAATCAATATGATTCATTTTGGGACAATTACCATTGTTTAACAATTCGCAATTTAACTGCACTTTTGAATATAGAAGACCAAACCCAAAACCAATTAACAAAAAAACCTCCTCGGCTTGTGGCCGGGAGGCTTGGAATTAACACTTTTAAAGATTGGCTTTTTTAGGTTAAATCAAAGAGAGTGTGTTTCAAAATATTGAAGAGCACAAAATAATTGACACCAATATTAATACGTTGCAAATATAACTTATATGATTCCATTTATCCAAATAAATGATGTTATTTTCTAAATAAAATAACTTTTGTAATCATATAGTTTATATTTTCAAAATAACAACCTCCCACTCTTCACTGTCTTTATATTTTAATATTGTTTCAAATCCTACCTTATGATGAGCTTTAATAGACCGGGTATTCTTGCTTGCGACCTCAGTGACGATAAGATCAAAATCTACTGCCATTCTCTTGCTCATTTCTGTATATAATCCTCCGAAAATTCCTTTTCCCCGGTAATTTTTGTCAATACAAACCTGACCCATCACAAAATATTTGGAATCCTGTAAAGCAATCCTCTGATAGGTTAGTTGATTGATCCGCAGAAACATTGGAATCAATACAGGGATTTCATTTGCAAACGATCGCAACATCACTAAAGCATATCCAACTATTCTCCCTCCTTCCCGGGCTACAATATGCGGGCGAGCCAAATTCATTCTTTTAAGTAAATCAAAATCGTGGTCAACCGTTACAAAGCCTTGTTCTTTAGCCTCTTGTGGAGAAACGCTTGCTGCCAAATTCCGCTTTTGTAGGGTAAGAATTTCATGCAAATCCTCATCGGTCTTGGCTATTCCATAATGTATCATGATTCAGCTATCAAAATTTTAAGTTAGGCAATGAGTCGGCTAATTCAGAACAAATCTCCTCATTCCTGTAATTTAGCAACAGAAAATTCCCTGAAAATTAGGATATTTAAGGTCAAATTCTGATTCTTACGATCTTTCGTAAAAGCCTCTCAAAACTCAACCAACATTCAACACTAACCAAATACATTTCAGATGTCAAAAAACATCACCTCATTATCAAGTAGAAAAGGACTTATTGATAACCTATTCGAGAAAATGGGAAACCTCACCGAACCAGAAGGTAAATTATCTGATGAGGATGCAAAATCATTGGCAGAGGAATATCTTATTGGCGATGCATCTATTTATGGGTCGGCTTCCTTTTACGATTTCACTCGCCCTGAAAACAAAGGCAAAAAAGTATATGTATGCAATGGCACAGCATGCCTTTGTGCAGGCACACAAGACAAACTAAAAGAAGAACTGGGCAAACATTTCAAAGAAGAGGAAATAGGGGAAATGTGCTGCCTTGGCCGTTGCCACGAAAATGCGGCTTTTCATTACAATGGCAAGAATTACTCTGGCAAACTTGAATTCCCCGGAAACTTTAATGGCACACCTGAAAAAATGTCTCACGAGGATCAGTACAATGTTGCCGCATCCGGTGCCGGTATCCTGACTGCACCTTCCCCAAGTATCGAAGATTTTCGGAATGATTTGAAATCGGTGTTATCAATGAAGCCTGAAGAAGTATTGTCAGAAATCAAAGCTTCAGGGCTGAGAGGACGTGGTGGCGCAGGCTTTCCAATCGGAATTAAATTAGAAGGATGCGCAAAAGCAGAGGGCGATCAAAAATTCATTGTTTGCAACGCTGATGAAGGAGATCCCGGAAGCTATTCCGATCGGTATATTCTTGAAAAACAACCCCTGAAAATGCTTGTAGGAATGATCATCGCTGGTTATGCAGCAGGAGCATCCCGCGGTGTTGTGTACATTCGTTTCGAATATCCAGATAGTATTGAGATCAATAAAAATGCAATAGAACAATTACGTGAAGCTGGGCTGATCGGAGAAAATATTCTGGGTAGCGGATTTGATTACGAATTTAAAATAATAGAAGCGAGAGGGGCTTATATCTGTGGAGAAGAGACAGCCCTATTGGCCAGTATAGAAGGCCAACGCCCCGAAGTCAGAGTTCGCCCACCCTACCCTGTCACCTATGGCCTTTTTGGCAAGCCAACCTCGGTGAACAATGTCGAAACGCTGGCCAACCTGCCTTATATCCTGAAAAATGGAGGTGCTGCTTATGCTAAGGTTGGAACAGAAAAATCAACAGGGACAAAACTGATTTCTCTCGACAGTGCATTCAACAAACCTGGTATTTACGAAGTGGATATGGGAACGCCGCTTGCTTCAGCCATTAACGATTTGGGCGGAGGATTTAAAACTGCCGTAAAAGCGATTCACATAGGAGGTCCACTTGGTGGTTTGATCCCTACTTTTAAGATTGATGATTTGACAGTAGATTTTGAAAGTTTTAAAAAGAATAATTTCTTGTTGGGCCATGCAAGTATAGTCAGTGTTCCTGCTGATTATCCAATGGTTGCCTATTTGGAGCACTTGTTTGCATTTACAGCGCATGAGAGTTGTGGGAAATGTTTTCCCTGTAGGATCGGGTCTGTGCGTGGCAAAGAGATGCTGCAAAAGGCTCAGAAAGATGACTATAAAATTGATAATGAATTGTTTAGCGACTTGTTGAATACATTGCAGACAGGCTCGCTTTGCGCACTGGGTGGCGGAATGCCGCTGCCTGTATATAATGCTTTAGAGTATTTTGAAGATGAGCTGAAGCCTTATTTTAAAAGCTAATATTTGAGTTTTATTTGGAAAACACGCTTTCGTTTAGAGAATGAATGATTAGAATGCCCAAAACCAAAATAGGATAGGCAAAAAATTTTTCATCATTTAAAATCGAAACAGAATGAATTCCAACAAAATTCTCATTGCAGGCCTCATAGGAGGCATTGTCGCATTTTTTCTCGGCTGGATCGTTTACGGCATGATACTCCTTGACTTTTTTCAGTCAAATGGAGGAAGCGCAACTGGCGTGTCAAGAGCGCCAGAAGAAATGGTCTGGTGGGCAATGATATTAGGCCATTTGGCTTTTGGTCTACTGATAGCCATGATTTTTGGGCGTTGGGCCAATATTAGTACCGCAGCTACAGGCGCAAAAGCGGGAGCCGTAATCGGAGCGCTTATTGGATTGATCAGCTTCATTGACTACGGCACTTCCAACGTTGCCAATCTTACAGCTGTTTGCGTCAATGTTGTCGTACTTGCTATCATAACCGCAATCATTGGAGCGGCGGTAGCTTGGTGGCTAGGGAGGAAGTAGACCAGTAGAAGAACCAAACTGGCTGCGATGGGTGGCCAGTTTGGTTTTAAGATTTCATCTGATTGGTATCCGTTAGAAGTCACGGGAAGGGGATGACCAAACAGGTGGGAGCGGGAGCGGCACGGCGGGATAGCTTTTGTTTGGTCTTGATCTTTTCCCGATTGCTATCGGGATTATTTATCAAGAAAAAGTAAGAAACGAATCAGAAAGAAGCTAATATTCTTTTGGACTCAACAAAAGCACCTGGAAGCAAACAATGACAGAAAAATTAATAATTCAACAAATAATAACTGACTGGAAAACGCAAGAGTTAGCAAGTGATAAAAAAATGTTTTTATCAAAAGTAAAAGCATCTGTTGAAACAAAAAATGGAGAAGAATTAATGGTAGGAGTGAAAGCAATTAGTGAATTGACAATAGACCTTCGTGACGAATTGAAAAACAATTCAATAAATACCAATCCCATTGAAGTTTTTCCGAATGATGAACAAGAAGCGAAATTGATTTCTGAGTAACTGGCAAAGATGAATGTAAGGTTTAATGTTGTATAGATTAGAATTATGAATGTGATAAACAAATATTACAACTGGGCTTAAAATAAATATTAGACGTTACTCCTTTAAACAAACCCTAATGACCAAGAGAGAACAACTCATTGAGAAGATAAATATGCTAAAACAATATTTGTCGCTTTTGACAAATGATAAATGGAATGACGAAGAAATAGGGTTACCTAAAAATATTTCCAGAATTGCAGAAGTTGACAGGATTCTTGATTTGATTTTAGAATATCGAGAAAAATTAAAAACCCTCAATAAAAGAAATTAAAGTATGAATAACCATAAAAAGAAACCTGAAGCACTGAGAAATTCTGTGGAAGATTTATTTACCACTGTTGATGATTTGCTTGCTAAGGACCAACTCTCCAAAAGAGACCAAGAATGGCTCGAAAAAGAATTAGAAGAGATGGAAGAAAAATTAAAATCGTACAAATTGAAGCAAGTGGAAAAAACAAAAGTTTCATAGAACTCTCACTTAAAATCAAAAAAAAACAATGGTATTTTACAATTCAAGCTCAAATACACAGAGTATCATCACCTTTGAATATGTGTTTGAATTTTAAATTGTGTTTGAAAAGTTAATTTACCCAATAGATAAAAATTCTAACTGAAATATACCTACTCATGCATACGACCTTAACCACATCAACAGCACCTGCGGTCGCAACTAAAACCGCTCTCATCAACAATGAACCTTATGCCATTAAGCCCGGCGAAACGATTTTGCAATTCGTCCGGCGGTACAAAGGCAAAGAATACGTACCCACGCTCTGTGACGCCCCAAATCTGGAAGCGTTTGGCTCATGCCGTGTATGCAGCGTCGAAGTCGGTAGAGTCGGCAATGGCGCTCAACTAAAAACGGTTGCTTCCTGCCATACGCCTGTGGCTGAAGACATGATGATCTTCACAGAAAGTGAGAGCATCCAAAAACTGAGGAAAAATATAATCGAACTCGTACTCACCGATCATCCATTGGATTGCCTGACTTGTGAAGTGAATGGCAACTGTGAATTGCAGGATGTGGCCGCAAGAGTCGGCATCCGAAATGTACGTTACCCTGCTGGCGAAGTACATACTGATCGTGAAAAAGATCTCAGCCATCCTTATATGACTGCCGACCTCTCGAAGTGCATTATGTGCTATCGCTGTGTTCGGGCCTGTGATGAAGTACAAGGACAATTTGTACTGGGGGTAAGTGGACGTGGGTATGACAATAAGATCATAATGGGTTTGGACGATAGCTTCCTCAACTCTGATTGTGTTTCCTGCGGAGCATGTTCGCAAGCTTGTCCTACCAGTGCGATCCACGATGTTTTCCAATCGAAAGCTGTAGTTGGCCAAGATAAAATACAGACGACCTGTACTTATTGTGGTGTTGGCTGTAACCTAGACGTGAGCGTAAAAGATGGGAAGATACTCAGCATACAAGCACCATACGGTGCAGAAGTGAACCAAGGGCACACTTGCCTGAAAGGCCGATACGCCTTCCGATTCTATAATCATCCAGAGCGGCTTACCCAACCTATGATTCGTAAAAATGGCGAACTGGAAAAAGTATCATGGGACGAGGCGTATGACTATATCGCTGAAAAACTCCTTTCTATAAAAGACCAATATGGTTCAGATGCCATTGCAGGAATTTCCTCTGCACGAACAACCAATGAGGAGAATTACTTGATGCAGAAAATGATCCGTGCGGTATTGGGCACCAATAATATTGATGGTTGTGCGAGGGTCTGTCACTCACCAACTGCGCTCGGTATGCAGCGCACATTTGGAACAGGTGCAGCCACCAATTCCATTGAAGATATAAAACTGACAGAATGCATGATGGTAGTCGGAGCTAATCCTACAGCTGCCCATCCTGTGACAGGAGCTAAGATCAAACAAAAAGCGATGAAAGGAACGCCACTTATCGTTATTGATCCTCGCCGCACAGAAATTGCAAAATATGCTAATCACCACTTACAACTTCGTCCAGGTACTAATGTAGCTGTACTAGATATGATGTTGTACTATATTATTTCCGAAGGGCTTGTCGCTCAAGAATTCGTGGACAATCGGACAGAAGGATTTGAGGATTTCAAAGAAGGAATTTTAAGTCTGGATATTGATCAATTGGAAGCTGTATCAGGCGTTCCAAGAGAGGAGGTAAGAGCTGCCGCAATTACTTATGCCTCTGCCAACGCTGCCATGAGTTTCCATGGCCTGGGTGTCACGGAACATTACCAAGGTACATACGGAGTTATGTTGATCGCAGACTTAGCAATGATCACAGGCAATGTCGGCAAAAGAGGTTGTGGTGTGAATCCACTCCGCGGTCAGAACAATGTTCAAGGAATGGCAGACATGGGAGTTCAACCTTACCAAGGCGCCGGATATCTCCATGTTGAGGATGCCTCAAACATTCAGCGATTCACTGATTTTTATGGAGTAGAAACAATGCCTACCAAAACTGGATACACTATTCCTGAAATGTACGACAAAGCCCTTGAAGGCAAGTTGAAGGCACTTTGGTTGACAGGAGAAGATGTTGTGCAAAGTGATCCAAATTCAAGAAAAGTAATGGAAGCATTGGATGCACTTGATCTTTTGGTGGTGCAGGAAATATTTGAAACAGAAACCACCAAGCATGCGCATGTGGTACTGCCAGCAGCTTCATTTTTGGAAAAAGATGGAACATTTACCAACGGTGAACGCCGTATTCAACGGGTACAAAAAGTCGTCGATCCTATCGGTGACAGCAAGCCCGATGGGCAGATATATGTGGAAATGATGAATCGACTTGGTTATCCACAAGAGCCTTATACCGCAAAAGGAATGCTGGAAGAAATTAGCCAAATCGTACCATTCTTTGCAGGAGTTACCTGGGACAACCTCAGTACACAAGGCAAGCAATGGCCCGTTGCGCCAGATGGTACTGACACGCAAATTCTTCATGGTGAGTCCTTTAAGCGTGGAAAAGGAAAGTTTGTTTTCCGTGATTTTGTGGAAACAAATGAAATTCTTGACCACCAGCAGGAATATCCATTTATCCTCACTACTAACCGCAACCTCGAACACTATAATGCCGGAACGATGACCCGCCGTACAGCAAATGCTATCATTGTCGATGAAGACGTTTTGCTCATCAACCCTGTTGATGCAGCTTCCATTGCAGTGAAAGATGGGAACCTGGTTCGGGTAGAATCACCTCGTGGCCATGTGAATGTAAAAGCTAAAGTTACGGACGAAGTGAAACCGGGCATATTAAGCACGACCTTCCATTTTCCAGAAGTACTATTGAATCTGGTAACAGGTGATGTCCATGATGACATTGCTAATTGCCCAGAATATAAGGTAGTGAGTGTGCGGATTGGGAAGGTTTGATTTTAGAGTACGAGCTAAGTTTGATTTAAGTAAAACTTAGCTCGTTTTTCTGCCACAAAAAATTAAAATATTTATCTTAAAATTATACTACACAGCAAGTCATTGATTCTGTTTTAGTTATCCTCACATAATTGTTAAGGTTCATAATTTAACATAAATAGCACGAACAATCTGCGTCTACTCCACTTTAGGCTTTTGGTGTCTTTGGTATATTTGCATCAATAGAATGCCTCCTCTGTTCCCAACATCCCTCAAGAAGTCGAATAATTTCAAAAAATTAGACGCATTACGCAACCTAAGCACTAGTAATCGCTTATAAAGCCCTGACACTTTAACTCAAATTTGTCAAGCAAAAACTATTGGGATACCCAGCGTTTTTGTTGTGAGATTGAAAATGTTGATGAACCGACTCAAAATATTAATTATATCCCAAATTCTGCTGCTTTCAACATCCCTTGTTTCGCAGGAATACTTTAATGCCTCCTCTCGAGTGTATGAGTTATATAAAAATAACTATTATGGGAAAGCACTTGATGCAGGCCGTGACATGCTCAAGACCTTTCCGAATGATCCTGCCCTTCTTTTTTATACTGCTGAATCGGCTCGCAGGCTGAAATATTACCCAACTGCTGAAATCTATTTTGAACAAATCCCAGATACCGCCAAAAGGGGCTCATTGGCAGAGGTGGATTTTTTCATTGGTCAAACTAAAAAATCTCTTGGCAAATATCAGCAGGCAATTGATTATTATAGAAGGTATTTATTGGGGCAAGAGAACGAAGATGAATTCTTGGTTCACCTTGCCAAAGATGAAATCAATAATTGTGAATGGATAACCAATAAGTTGGCTGAAAATGAAAAAGACCTATTTGATGTAAACTCAATGAATATCAACATCAATTCTGGGCATTCTGAGATAGCTCCATTGAGGTATGCTGACAAGATTTATTTTACCGCCATTTATCCAGATTTAGAAAATAAAGTAAATGTGAGCAGAATTTATTCTGCTATACAAGACCATAAAGCCAGGCTTGAATCATTTAATCCTACTTCCAAAGACTTACATGCTGCCCATATTTCTCTGATGCCTGATGCTAGTAAGATGTTTTATACTATTTGTACAGAACAAAAAAAATCTTCGCAATTAAGGTGTGAAATTTGGAGTCGTGACCGCAAATATGAGGGTGGTTGGGGCGCTCCAGTGAGATTGTCAAGAAATATCAATCGTCGTTCAAGCACCATGCTTCACCCGACTGTTGGCTGGGACATGTACCTTAAAAGCTATGTATTATATTTTGCATCAGATAGGCCGGGCGGACAAGGAGGGCTGGATATCTGGGCAAGCATTATAAACAAAGATGGCAGTTATGGGGAGCCGTTCAATGCTCCTTTCAATACTGCAAAGGATGAAGTTACACCATTCTTCCATATGCCCTCCCAAACAATATTCTATAGTTCCAATGGAATTCCAGGAGCTGGTGGATTTGACATTTTCTATTCTACTAAAATAGGAGAAGCACAATGGGCACTTCCTGTAAATATTGGCGAGCCACTAAACACGGCCGCTGACGAATATTACTATTCCTATCATACTCGCTCTGGCAAGGGTTACTTTGCTTCTAATCGTGAATGCAAGCAAAATTCACCAACTGGAACTGACTGCCATACTGATATTTTTGATGCATCGATCTTCGCCGATTTACATCTAACAGCCTACGATAGCAAGACCGAAAAAAGGCTCAACCTTCCTGACATCACTGTCCTTGACTTAAATCAAGGTACTGTGCATGTGATTGCACCTGAGCTCGGAGGGGAGTATTTCCGTTGCCGTTTAGATGCTGACAAATTGCACCACCTGGCCATTTTTGCCGAAGGCTATAAACCAACAAAAATCGTATTGTCAACCAAAAATCTACCGTACGCTGAAGTTTTGAAAAAGGATGTGTATTTATTTGAGGGAGACGCAACAGCTGAAGAACAGGTCGAAATGGAGCAATATTTTGAAAAAGCTGGCGTCGGGTCTGGTAATCCTGAACTGGAAGCACTTCGAGCAATATTGAATTCCAAGGTTGTAAAACCTTGATATGTCCTTTGCTTCCAAAAGGAAAGCTCCTACTTTATCAACAATACTTTGAGGAATTTATATCTTGCTCGCCGAAACAAACTTCTGCTAAATGAGGCGTTCATTCCAACTATTCTTTTCTGGATTAATTTTCTTTTCCTTCCCCAATTTCTTCTATGCACAATGTCCCATCACAGTTGATGCAGGACAAGATATGTTTGTATGTGGACCTGGAGAATTGGCACCAATAAATGGTAGTGTCTCGGGAAACTTCCTCGACTTCAACTGGACGCCTACCAATGGGCTTGACAATCCTTTTAGCTTAACACCCAACGCAACAGTGACAGGCCCAGCCATTTATACATTGACTGCTTTCGCGGAAGATCCTACTGCGCCAAATCTTGTCAACAACCCAGGCTTTGAGGGTGGTAATGCAGGTTTCACCTCTAACTACACATACGATCCAACTCCAATTACTCCTGGAACTTATGTTATTACAACATCGCCTGCACTTGTTTTTGCATCCTTTCCACCTTGCGATGACCACACTTTTGGCAATGGAACAGGCAACATGATGTTATGCAATGGATCGGGTACTCCTTCCGACGTATGGTGTCAAACGATACCTGTAAATCCAAACACCTATTATGTGATGAGTGGCTGGATCACGGCCTCTCCTATTTCTCCACCTGAAATTCAGTTTTCCGTTAACGGGCTTTTGGTCGGAACTCCATTTTTTTCATCTGGGGCGCCGTGTGGCTGGGAACAGTTTACAGCTACTTGGTTTTCTGATTCTTCCGTATCTGCGACTGTTTGTGTAACTGATCAAAATAGTTCCGGAAATGGTTTGTTTGGTGACGATTTCGCATTAGATGATATTTATTTTGCGGAAGCTTGCTCTGTCTCTGATGATGTGGTGGTTGATATTGCTGAGGTAGATGCAGTTTTACCATTTACAACCATATTACCTTGCAATGCATTGCCAGGAGGTATTACCTTGGATGGAAGCAGTTCTACCTCTGGTCCAAACATCAGCTACCAATGGGACGGTGCATCTATCGTTTCGGGTGGGAACACGCATAGCGCTACTGTCAATGAACCCGGAACTTACACACTGACCGTCACTTACGACAACGGTTTTATATCCTGTTCAGACATGGCTTCCATTGAGGTATTATCTGATCCTAATTTTGTACTAGCGTTTGCAACTGTGCCCAATGGTCTAGATTGTATAAATACGCTGGTAACCCTTGATGGAACTGGCACTTTTGAAGGCCCGACTATTTCATACGAATGGTCACCAGCATCAGGGATCGTTTCTGGCCAAAATACCCTATATCCTGATGTGAATCAAGGAGGTACTTATACTTTGCTGGTTACCAATTCGATCACCGGCTGCACTGCCACGGCTGAAGTAACCGTGGATGAAACAATAGATAATCCGACTGCAATCGCAAATAGCGAAGGAGATTTTACTTGCAAAGACACCGTACAAATCCTCAATGCAAATGGAAGTAGTATTGGAAATGATTTTGAATACGAATGGACAGTTTTGAATTTTGGGAATATCATTTTTGGAGAAAACACGATTGATACCTGTGTAGTAGATACAGCTGGAACGTATCAGTTGATGGTAACCAATATTGCCAATGGCTGTACAGCAACAGATACGATCATTGTCAATGAAGCATTTACTTTACCAGAGGCAGTTGCTGAAGTAGGAGCTGAACTTGATTGCACCAATACCACAACTTCATTGTCCGCTAATGGGAGCAGTATTGGTGATAGCATCATTTATCTTTGGACAACTCAAACTGGTAATATCATAAGTGGTGATTCAACTTTCTTGGCTTTAGTTGATTTGGCCGGAGAATACTTACTAACCGTAACAGACACACTCAGTGGCTGTGCAGCAGTAGATACTGCAATAGTGAATGGTAGCTCAGCTGATATCATAGCGGAAGCAGGAGCGCCAGTCAGCATTGATTGCACAGGCAATCCACAAACTTTAAACGGAACTGGGTCTAGCACAGGCGGCACCATTATTTATGAATGGACGACAACCTCGGGTAATATAACGGCTGGCAATTCTACACTCACTCCTACTGTTTCTACACCTGCCATTTATTATTTAACAGTAACCGATACTATAAGTGGTTGTTTTTCAACCGACAGCGTCCTTGTTTCTGGAAATGGAAATGCGCCAACAGTTATTTTGGAAGTATCAGGAATTTTAGATTGCAACAATACTACCTTATTAATCAATGGTAGCGGATCAACCAACGGTCCGAATATTTCTATAAATTGGTCGACAACATCAGGAAATATTATTAATGGTGAGAACACACTCACGCCTGAAGTAGATGCTCCTGGGACTTATACATTAACCTTGATTGATGGCTCAAATAACTGTGGTTCTACTTTGAGTATTGATGTAGATCAAGATACCCTTACACCAACTCTTAGCATCCAGCAGCCCAATGAGCTGAATTGTTATTTTCCGCTGGATACTATTATCGCTTTTGCTTTCAGCCAAAGCAATAATTATACATTAAACTGGACAACCCAAAACGGAAATATAATAGAAGGCGATACCACCCTGCAACCTGTAGTAAATGCAGCGGGTATTTACACGTTGACCGTTTCTAATACAGAAAATGGATGTACTGATTCTGACGAAGTACTGATCTTGGAAAATTTTCAATCCCCAAATGCGGATGCAGGAGAGGATGGGTCACTGACTTGTGTAGCCAACACCCTACAATTGGATGGATCGGCTTCCAGCCAAAATGGCCCTTATTCCTATCTATGGACAACCGTGATTGGAAACATTGTCCAAGGAGCAAACACCTTAAATCCTACCATAAATCAAGAAGGAACTTATATCCTTGAAGTAACTGACACAACCAATGGATGTGCAGCAAATGCAGGGGTTTCAGTCAATATTCTAACAGATTTTCCACAAGCTAATATCAATCCTGCTGATACACTTACTTGTAACTTCCCAACAATTGACCTTTTTGCAACAGCCTCTACTGGTTCGATATTTCAATATTTGTGGGACACCAATAATGGAAATATTCTGAATGGTGAAACGAGCCTCACGCCAACCATTGACACACCGGGTGAGTATATTTTAGAAGTAACAGATACAACAAATGGCTGTACAACGGCTGATACGATTTTGGTGGTTGAAAATATTAACTCTCCCATTGCAGAAGCAGGAGATCCATTTACATTGTCCTGTTCATTGACAGAAGCTTCGTTGGATGGAACCGGAACAAGTGCTGGAATTAATTTTGATTATCTGTGGACCAGCTCCAACGGCAATATCATTTCTGGAAATAACTCTCTTGCTCCAGTTATCAATGCTCCAGGAAACTACCAACTCATTGTCTCAAACAACTCAAATGGTTGTACATCCATGGATTTTGTGGACGTTTTCCAAGATGCCAATGCACCAATTGCTGATGCTGGGAGTACCGATTCGTTGACTTGTAATACGACAAATTTGATATTGGATGGATCAGCTTCTTCAACCGGCAATCAGTTCACATACATATGGACTACCCAAGATGGCAATATTGTCTCCAACGAAACCACTTTATCCCCGCAGATTGATGCTTCCGGAACCTATTTGCTTACTGTTTTAGATACTTCCAATAATTGTCAAACTTTATCCAGCGTACAAGTGCTTGACGCTACTCAAGGGCCCACACTCACCACTATTGATACTGTCCTTTTAACATGTATTGACACTATTCTCACACTATCTGCCAATGCTGGAAATGTGGATTATTTGTGGTCAACTATCAATGGCAACATCGTCTCTGGAGAAAGTACTTCTTCACCCCTGATCAATTTGCCCGGCAGTTATTTGGTCACAGCAACAGATCAGTCAACTGGTTGCACTGCAACAGCTACTTCAATTGTTGATCAAAACACACAATTGCCAAATGTGAATCTGCAATTTCCAATGCCATTGACTTGCGCTGTAGATTTTGTAAATATTTCGGGATGGGGGTCCAGTTCAGGGCCGAATTTCGCCTATTTATGGTCTACGCAAAATGGAGCTATTTTAGGTGATGATACACAAGCCCAAGCAACCGCTTCATTACCTGGCAATTACACATTTACTGTATCTGACCTTACCAATGGCTGTACAGCATCGGCGCAACTTACGGTTGTTGAAGACAAGGTTTTGCCAGATGCCGTAGCCAATGCACCCATTCAATTGGGGTGCGGTCAAACTGAAGTTGCATTGGACGGAAGCGGTTCAAGTGTTGGAAATGAATTTAGCTATCTCTGGATTACACAATTTGGAAACATATTAAATGGAGAAAACACCTTATCCCCTGTCGTGGACGCTCCGGGTGAATATTTATTAATTGTTACCAATACATCCAGCGAATGTTCGCAGACTACTTCCGTAATATTAAATGAAGAAGGTGATTTGCCCGAAATTGACATAGTCCCACCCGGCATATTGACCTGCGTGACAACTGACCTAACGATAGATGCCAGTAGCTCAACTTCCGGGCCTGATTATTCAACCATCTGGACTACATCAAATGGAAATATTTTCACTGGAGAAGAAACTTTACAACCAATCATAGATGCAGCTGGTGAATATATCCTTACAATTTCGAATACACAAAATGGCTGTTCAGCTTCAGATACAATTTCTATAATATCAGATACAACTGTCCCAGTAATTTCAGCTGGCCCTGACCTGCAACTGAACTGTGACGATGAATCAGTCAATTTACAAGGTATGCTTATAGCTCCTCAACTGGTTAATTCACTTTGGACATACGTACCACCTGCACCTGGATCTCCCGATGATCCATTTATTGGAAACCCCTCAGATTTCAATCCTGAAGTTGATTTACCTGGTAGTTACATTTTAACAGTAACCATTCCATCTAATGGTTGTACGGCCGTAGATCAAATGACCGTGAGTTCAATAACCCTGGATAGTTTCTCATTTGAATCAACTGAACCAACTTGCGAAATTCCAACTGGCAGCATCTCATTTACGGGTCAACAAGGAGGCACACCACCCTATCTGTACTCTGTGGATGGACAGACCTTTTTGTCTCAAACCGTTTTTGACAACCTGGTTGCAGGCCCTTACTCACCAAGCATTCTGGATGCTGCCGGGTGTTTGTTGACGGAAAATATTGGAATACAAGAATTTCAACCATTTCAAGTAATTATCAATCCCGTCTCGACAACAGCTGCTGGGGAGCAAGTCCAATTAAATACAATCATTACACTACCTACTTCCGAAATTGCAACTATTACTTGGATGCCAGAGGAGGGACTTAGCTGCACCGATTGCCTTGATCCTTTTTTGCTACTGACGCAGGATGTTTCTTATACAGTTGAAATCACAGATATAAATGGATGTTCAGGAACAGCCCGAATTGACATTTCGGTAAGCGAACCTATAGTTGATGTTTTTGTACCAAATGTTTTTTCTCCAAATAACGATGGCATCAATGATCACTTAATCCTTTTTTCTAAAGAAAATATAGTCAGCAATATTCATGCATTCCGTATTTTTTCCCGCTGGGGAGAAACGGTATTTGAAAGGTCAAATTTTCCTCCAAATGACTTCGATTATGGTTGGGATGGTACCCACAGGGGCAAATTACTTGATAGTGCCGTTTTCACCTGGATGGCTGAAATAGAATTGGTTACTGGTGAAATGAAACTTCTGACTGGGGATGTAGTATTATTGAAATAAATAGAAGTTGTTCAAAAATGGTTTTGGAACTAATTACCCTAACAAAATTGCAGTTTGATTTTTAATTTTGCGCCCCTTAAAAAACCAGCCATTTTTACTTTGACTTTTTAACTTTTTACTTCTTTCAATAGAATTATGGGAAGAGCATTTGAATACCGCAAAGCAAGAAAAATGAAACGCTGGGCCAACATGGCCAAGGCATTTACTCGGGTAGGCCGAGAAATTGCCATTGCAGTGAAAGAAAGTGGCGGTGACCCCGACTATAACCCCCGCCTGCGTGCGGCCATCCAAAATGCTAAGGCAGCCAATATGCCAAAAGCTAATATCGACAATGCAATTACAAAGGCATTGGGAAAGGATTCGGCGAATTATACAGAAATCGTTTATGAGGGATATGCACCACACGGAATCGCTGTGCTGGTAGAAACTGCAACTGACAATCCAATCCGAACCGTTGCCAATGTCCGTCATGTATTTTCAAAATACGGCGGCTCCCTAGGAACTTCCGGTTCCGTAGATTATATGTTTTCTCGAAAAGGGGTATTTGTCGTCAATAAAGAGGATATTCAAAATACCGAGGAATTTGAATTTGAAATGATTGACCACGGTCTGGAAGAACTCAAAACAGAGGACGATGACTTGGTTCTCTATTGTGACTTTTCTGATTATGGCACCCTTTCGAAGGCATTACATGAAAAAGGCATTGAGCCAAAAGAAACCAAACTTGACCGTATTTCTTCCATGATGAAACAGCTTAGTGACGAAGAGGCTGAGGAAGTCATCAAACTGATAGACAAAATGGAAGAAGAAGATGATGTGTTACAAGTGTTCCACACCATGAATATGGAGGAGTAATATTGAAATAGATCAAAGTGATGAGTGACTAGCTTCAAGTTTAAAAATCACTGTACTAATTGCCTTGCCCTATTCACTTAAATACACCCGATCCACCAAATCACTTCCAAACGAATAAGGTAGATAGGCAACTGATGGCATTGGTTTGGTGATGAAAAAATTCGCTCGCTTACCTTTTGCTATACTCCCATAATTAGTCGATTCTTCCAAAGCAAATGCTCCATTTAGAGTGGCAGCATTAATCGCCTCTTCTGGCAGCATTCTCATTTGAATACAAGCTAACGATAGTACAAATGGCATCCTGCCGGATGGTGTAGTGCCTGGGTTGAAATCAGTAGCCAGCGCCACAGTAATACCTGCATCTATGAGTTTGCGGGCAGGAGGTATATGATCGTTGAGAAAAAATGGTGCGCTCGGCAAGAGTGTAGCAATTGTATTGGAACCTTTTAAAACATGAATATCAGCATCATCTACCAATTCTAAATGATCTACAGAAACAGCGCTGTGCTTCACTGCAGCTGCAATGCCTCCCATGCAATAAAATTGATTTACATGGATCTTAGGTTTGAGGCCATACTTAGCACCGGCTTCCATAATCTGTTCTGACTCCTCCACAGAGAAGGCTACTTTTTCACAAAAAACATCAATGTAATCCGCCAGCCCTTCATCTGCTATTTGTGGAAGCATTTTATTGATAACCAAGTCGATATAACCCTGTCGGTTACCATTCCGATAGTCCATTGGAACAGCATGAGCTCCTAAAAAAGTAGCTTTAATTCCAACGTTGCTCGATTCCTTCAACCGCCGTATTACGCGCAACATTTTAAGCTCGCTTTCAAGGGTCAATCCATATCCACTTTTGATTTCGATCAGGCCTGTCCCATAGCCTATTACTTCTTCTAATCTTTCGAAGGCCTGCTCAAAAAGCACCTCTTCAGGTGTCTCCTGCAATCGGCGGGCTGAATTCAAAATACCTCCTCCTTTATTGGAAATTTCCTCGTAACTCAATCCTTTTATTCGATCCACCCATTCTTCCTCCCTGCTTTTCGCAAATACCAAATGAGTATGCGAGTCACACCAAGATGGAAAGACCATTTTACCCGCGGCATCTACAATTTCATCGGCTCTTTCTGGGCTATGCTCCATTTTTCCAAAATCCTTGATCTTTCCATTTTCTACCAAAAGGAAAGCATTTTTAATAGTTGGCAGAATTGCCAAATCTGAACCTGCCAATGGTTGATGCCGAGGCTCCGTTTCAACCTGAACAAGCTCTTTTATATTTTGGATGAGTAAACTTTTCATTTTGGAGAATTGAAACTGATGAGTTAGAAAAATGTAAAAATTAAAAAAGCCTTGAGGGAGTCCTTCAAGGCTTTTTTTCATTTCATAATTTGAAATGTTTCGTCGCAATCATTTACGCGGCAGGCTCTTCCACCTTAGCATGCATAATGTCATCATCCACCAAAACTCTTCCACAATGTTCACAAACGATGACTTTTTTGCGCATCGAAATTTCAAGTTGCAACTGAGGTGGCACTTTGTTGAAACATCCACCACAAGAACTACGCTCAACAGTAACTACTGCCAAACCATTTCGGTAAGAAGCACGTATTTTATTGTAAGCCTTGAGCAGGCGTTCTTCGATTTTCTTCTTTGCCCTATCACTCTTCCTACGAAGTTTTTCTTCATCTTTTGCCGTCTTCTCTTGAATAGCTTCCAATTCTATCCTCTTTGCATCTAAGTTGGCTTTTTTCGCATCCAACCTTTCTTTGGTGCTGTCCAAAGTTTCTTTCTTAGTATCCAAAGCCACAGTGGCTTCTTTTATTTTCTTTTCGAACAACTGGATGTCAAGACGCTGCATTTCCAACTCTTTGGTCAATGCCTCGTATTCCCTGTTGTTTTTTACATTATCCGATTGCTTGGTATAACGCTCTATGAGCGCATTCGCCTCAGAAATGTTCGACTGGTAACGGCTAATTTCTCCTTCAAGGTCTTCCACATTTTCATTGATACGGCGGAAACGAGTTTCGAGGCCAGCAATTTCATCTTCCAGATCACGCACCTCCATTGGAAGTTCACCTTTCAGGATTTCAAGCTCATCTATCTGAGAGTCAATTAGTTGAAGTTCGTATAGGTTCTTGAGTCTTTCTTCAACAGTTAATTCTGCCATGTTTGAATCGTTGATTTATGATTGATGATTGATAATTGTTTTAAAAAAAACAACTCAGTTTGAGTTTCGTAAATTATCCTTCAGCAATTATCAATTATAAATAAAAAACTGGGTTTGTGGTCACTTTTGACAAATGGAGCGCAAAAGTAGGAAATTTTTCTATGATAATTTCATGCAAAAGTTCGATCGTAAATTGCTCACTTTCAAAGTGTCCAATATCAGCAATTACAATTTGGCCATCTGCATCAAAAAACTCATGATACTTGTAATCTCCAGTTACAAAAATATCAGCTTTCTGCCGCAAGGCATTTGGTAACAAAAAGCTACCAGCACCTCCACAAATTGCCACTGTTTCAACTGGTTTGCCAAGTAGTTTTGTGTGTCGTACGCAACCGGTTTTCATAGTGCTTTTCAGATTTGTTAGAAAATCCATTTCATCCATTGGTTCTGGTAATTGGCCAATCATTCCGGAACCAATTTCAGAACTTGCATTTTCAATAGAAACAATCTCACAATAGGCACTGGGAGCATGTTTCTTCACTTCTGAAATAATAGCTGATTGCTGTCCCTGAGGAAAGGTAATTTCCAGTTTTTTTCCTTCATGCAAATATTCATTACCATCGATAAACACTTGGTTTTCACTGGAATAGTTCACATTGACTGCCCCCACCTTAGTAAGCGATGTGAGCAGGTTGCTAAAGTCATTTTCAGGTATGTATGCTTTCAATCTTTTCATTAAAGATTTTGGAGAAAGAATACGGGTGTTTTCAAGACCGAGCACCTGTGCTATTTTAGCATTTACTCCCTGGTGATAAACATTGTCTAAGTTGGTATGGATGGCATAAATCGCCACATCATTTTTGATGGCTTTGATCATTGCCCGTTCTACATAATTCTTACCGTTGATTTTTTTCAATCCACGGAATACAATTGGGTGGTGGGCAATGACCATATTGACGCCTAATTTCACCGCTTCTTCAATAACATCCTCGGTAGCATCCAAACTAATTACAGCCCCAGTAGCAACCCAAGATGGATCGCCAGTAATTAGCCCTGCGTTATCGTAACTTTCCTGATATGATCCTGGCGCAATAGATTCTAGGTGAGAGATAATCTGATTTATGATTGGCATAGGTGTGTTATCCAGCAATTTAATTTGATTTGAAAATAATTTGGCGATTAGCCGTTGGAATACAATTTCTTCAAAAATACTCAAAAAATGAGGCAGGGTTACATTGAATTATTAAAAAATTGCGACTTTACGTTTCCTGAATTGAAACCTAACAATTAGTGCTATCTTTCAGGTTCTTACTTATTCAATTGTTTCACAAAAATAAAATCTATGAAAAGAACATTACCCGTTTTAATTTTATTGATTGCTTTTACATCCATGCAAGCACAACTATTACCTGTTATTACAAATGGTGATCGTGTAGCCCGCATGCAAGAATTGCACTCTCCCCTACCCGAGTATTCGTCAGAACAAAATGCACCTGTAGATAACCGAAATTTTGAACAGCAAATAGGAATCACTCGCTTCGATTTACAAACAATCGGAAGCCCTGGACGAAGAATCGCTGACTTTGGCGATGGAAAAATTTCTGCGACCTGGCTCTTTGGCTTGGATCAAAATGGTGGATGGCCAGATCGTGGTGCTGCGTACAATCATTTTGATGGCAGTGAATGGGGTGCTGAACCCGATTTCAGTTTGGAAACCACTCGTTCCGGCTATCCTTGTTTCGACATTACGCCGAATGGGTTGGAAGTCGTTTTTTCACATAAAAATACATCAGCGACTCAATGGTATTTGCAAGTGAACACAAAAATGCCCGGTGATGCCAACTGGACTGAAACTGAAATTCCTTCAACAGTGCCAGGCGGGCCAGTTTGGGGCAAAGTTGCCACTGGTGGACCGGATGGCAATACCATTCATGCTGTAGCTGTTTCTGTCGACCCTATGTTCGGAGGATCCGTTTATGAAGGTATGAATCAACATCCGCTTTATTATCGCTCAACAGATGCAGGTGCATCGTGGGACAAAGTGGATGTTATCATTCCAGGTCTTGATACTACATCCTTCTCAAATTTCGCTGGTGAATCTTATAACATAGCTGCGAGGGGCGAGACAGTCGCAATTGGTGTATTTGACAGTTGGGGAGATGTAGCCATTTTCAAATCAGAAGATAATGGTGAGACATGGACAAAAACTATTGTAAGTGATTTTCCTTTGGATAAATATGATGGTAGTGGATATGGCCCAGGCGATGTGCCTACCCATCCAGATGCACCGGACTCAGTATCTATTTTTACAGCTGATTATTCAGGTTCTGTCTTGATTGATCATGATGGAAAAGTACATGTATTCTTTGGTACTATGTTCGTATTCGCTGAAGGAGCAAACCAATTCCTATGGCTCGACTCACAAGGCATTGGCTATTGGAATGAGGATCATGCGACTGATGAAATTGATATAATAGCCGCACTTGAAGATTTTAATGGAGACATGCTTATCAATATAGCAGGTCCTATCGCTGATATCAGATATAACAACACTGGACTGACCAGTTTCCCGTCTTCTGGCATTGATGCCGATGGTGATATATACCTTGTTTATACCGCATTGCATGAATCATTTATCAGTGTGGACGACTATAATTACCGACATGCATTTGTTATAAAATCAGAAGATGGAGGAGCAAACTGGACTGATCCATTTGACTTGATTAATGAAGATGTAACTGAATTTTATGATTTTGTAGAAGGAGCATATCCCGCTATTTCTACAAATGTTGGTGATAAATTAGAATTGATTTACCAACAGGATTATGAACCAGGACTAACAAATACTACTGGTGGAGAGATTGCTCCTGATCAATATATCATGCATGTCTCGTTCGATAAAGATTCCTTTGATCCTATTAGTAATATCAGTCTGGTTAATGGATTAGAAGGGGATATTTCCTTAACGCCAAACCCCACCACTGACGGCGTTTACCTCAATTTTGAATTAGCGTCACCTGCTGATGTCAAAATTTCCGTTTTTACCATGCTCGGCAATCAGGTTTGTTTTGCCGAAAAAGAAAACATGCAACCTGGAAATCATAGGGAATGGATACCAATGCATGATAACAGTGCGGGTCTCTATTTTGTAAAATTGGAATTAGGAGGCGGACAAGTAACGAAGAAATTAATTTTGAACTAAGTAATGAGACTTTGGAAATTAGACAATAGACTATAGACAAATAGTTGTATTTCAAACATTTATCTAAAGTCTTTCATCTAAAATCTATCGTCTTGCTACTTGCAATCAAATCAACCAATAAATGAAAAAGGGACGCTTTTTGAGTAAAAGCGTCCCTTTTTTATTTTGCCAAAATGCCAAAATCTATTTCATAGCACCTGGATTGGCATCGTTGTAACGCTTTGTCACCTCGTGCCAGTTGATTACATTGAAGAAAGCAGAAACATAATCAGGCCGGCGATTCTGATAGTTCAGGTAGTATGCGTGCTCCCAAACATCAAGCCCAAGGATTGGCGTACCTTTCTTATCCGCAACATCCATTAATGGATTGTCTTGGTTGGGTGTTGAAGTCACAAACAATCTGTCATTTTCATCCGTACACAACCAAGCCCAGCCAGAACCAAATCGAGTTCCTGCAGCTGCCGAGAATTCTTTTTTGAAGTTTTCAAATGATCCAAAATCTCTTTCTATTGCTTTGGTGATGTTCATTTGGGGAGTAGGCTCGCCACCACCATCAGGTGACATGACCTCCCAAAACAAGCAATGGTTGTAATAGCCACCGCCATTATTTCTGACAGCGTTGCCGTGCTTTGAAACATTGGCCAAAATATCTTCGATGCTTTTACCTTCCAGGTCAGTTCCGGCAATTGCATTGTTGAGATTATTTGTATAGCCATTATGATGCTTGCCATGATGGATTTCCATTGTGCGGGCATCAATGTTGGGTTCGAGGGCAGCGAAAGCATAAGGAAGGTCAGGAAGTTGAAATGCCATATTGTTATTGTGCGTTTTGTGCAGCCCGGTCAGCAGTGCGGTTTTCGTTCAGTCGTATTTGAAACCGCCACCCATTGCTGGGGAATCTTCTAACGGCGGAACTGCGGGAGTTTTAAAAATAGACCCGCCAAGATAGGCAGGATAGGAATTAATTGGAAAACGCAGGGGGAAGGAATTTGTTTAAGGAGAGTAGAATGCTTCTCTGTCGCTATTTTATCGATCTTATTTATCTTTTTTGTCATTTCGCCGAAGGCGAAATCCGCAATGTAATGAAATGCGCATAGTATAGACTTCGCATCAACACCTCCCATTTGGCCAAAAGCCTTTAGTTCGCAGATCCCGCTTTCAGCGGGATGACAAAAGACGAAAGGCCATGTATGTCTAAAATATTTAGAGAGAAACTATTATTTTGCAAGCCTTACCAATTACTACCAAAAAACACTAACCCTATGAAAAAAACCTATAGCTTCTATGTGCATATTTTAACAAACCCTCGGAAAAGCACTTTATATATAGGCTTAACAAACAATCTTTTAAGAAGAACTGTCGAACATTACTTGAATAGAGGAAGAAAAGAAACATTTGCTAGCAGGTACTATTACTATAATGTAATTTGGTTCGAATGGCATCAATACATATACAACGCCATAGACAGGGAGAAACAAATTAAAAATTTCACAAGAGGTGAAAAAGAAGCATTGATCACCAAAATCAATCCTAATTGGGTGTTTTACAATCAAGAAATTTGTGGTTCTTGGCCACCTACTTTGGAGTTGATAAATTCTGTAAGAAATTCCACTGAAGAGGACGAAATTCCGGATTTATAGTCTAAAGAAATAACTCATTCAAAGCCTTTTTTGTCATTTCGCCGAAGGCGAAATCCGCAATTGAACACATCTTGGGAAAATGGACGCCTTTTTTTATTTTCCTATCACCTAGTTATTCCGCAGATTTAGCAATTCTTTCATTCCACCAATGACGGAGTCTGATACATTTTACAATGGTCCGCTACGATTTTAGGCTGCTCTGGCTCCAAAGACCTTAAGCTCTGCAATTACGGCTTGCATTTTGGGCGTGTGTGGGTCTATTCCACACTTGCGTAAAATGTGGAGGGCTATGCGTTCATTGCGATAGGCGGTCATTATGTCGGACATCGAAAAAGCACCCCGTAGGGCGCGATCCTGACTCAGAAAGTGACTGGCCTTAGCGAGATTTACCGTTGTCAGTGCCATGTTCGTGTGGAAATGGATTTTCCCAGTACTTCGGCCCTGGCCTTCTTCCAGTCCAGCAAACTGTTTAGCATCTCGGAACAAGAACTCTTGTTGAAAACGGTAAGAGTACCTGCGCATGATCTCAACGGCGGTTAGTGAAATGTCAGTCGACAAGTAGGTACGCACCTCTTTGATTTTTCCCTGGCCATCCAACTCCTGAATGATAACAGCTTTGACTTTCAGGTTAACCGACTTTTGATTGACTATTCCTTGCCAAACATGTCGCCTTGGTGTTTCAAGCTCCTTCACTCTGGAAAATACAGTCATATCAAGTTCGGTTAACTCCACTTTTCCGTCCCACTTACGCTTCCGTCCCTTTCCCTTGTAGTAGTAGCGTAAACTGATGTCCGTACGCGCCCGAGTTATGACATGGAAACCGGCCCTGAAAACACGCCCCATAAAAGGATTACGACTGAAAAAAGCGTCGACGACAATGTATTTGCTCACCTTAAGCAGTATAGCAGCCCGTTCCTCAACGATTCGGGCATAGAAGGACAGTTCACTTTCTCCTTCCCTCCTATTGACTGTCTGAACAGCTTCAAGGTGATAGGCTGTTTTATCCGTCATATCAATGGCTGCCAAGCCTGTAATCTCAATACCATGCTTACGCCTTCCGGCTTTACCTGAGTGAAATTTACCAACACCCGCAGTATGTTTGCCAGCTTTAGGAATGAAAGATGGATCAAGGCCAATAATAAGCTCATCACTTGCCTGTTGCTGTACAATTGTCAGGTTAAAGGCCAGCCAGTCGAATGCTTTATCAAAGTGTTTCCGATAAGTATACTCTGTGTATTCTCCTTGGCGACCCAGGTTCACAAAGTTGTAGCGACCAAGTAAGCCAGGCCAAAGACCAAACAAACGTAATAGAAAACGAGTCCGCCATACACCGGTTATGGATAGCTTTTTCAATATTTGGACAGCGAGAATTTCGATTTTCGTAGAGCAAGTCATTCTTGGATGGTGTCAGAATCTCCAAGATAAGGCTTGCTCTTTGTTTTCTATGGCAAAAATCGTAGCGGACCATTGTTTTACAAACAGGAGTTATTGTGACAAAAACCATTATTAGAAGAATCTAAGCAATCCTACCTTTGCAGCTGCAATACAAATGACCAACTATAATAACGCAGATTCCGCCGTTGGCGGAATGACAAAAAGCATTATTCCACATACAGTTCTATAACAGTCAAACTAAAATTACATGAGTTTCCGAAAAGAAAAAGATTCCATTGGTTACATCAAAGTACCAGCTGACAAATACTGGGGTGCTCAAACCCAGCGCTCAAAAGTAAATTTTAAAATCGGTGGCAACATCATGCCTATCGAGGTTGTCAGGGCATTTGCCATCTTGAAAAAAGCAGCTGCTCAAACAAATGCGGACGCAGGCGCCTTACCAAAAACAAAAGCAACGCTGATAGGTAAAGTGTGCGATGAAATCTTGAAAGGAAAACTAGACGATCAGTTTCCATTGGTAGTTTGGCAGACTGGAAGCGGCACGCAATCAAATATGAATGTAAATGAGGTTATCGCCAATAGAGGTCATGTACTGAAAGGTGGAAAATTGGAAGATGAGAAAAAATACCTTCACCCGAATGATGATGTAAATAAATCGCAATCATCTAATGATACTTTCCCAACGGCTATGCACATCGCTGCATATACCATTTTGATAGATACGACTATACCAGGGTTAGAGAAACTGAGGGACACTTTGAAAGCCAAATCAAAAGAATTCATGAAAGTGGTGAAGATTGGCCGCACCCACCTAATGGATGCAACACCGCTGACCCTTGGACAAGAACTTTCAGGCTATGCGGCGCAATTGGATCAAGGGATCAAAGCCATTAAAAATACCATGAAGCATTTGTCGCAATTGGCTTTAGGTGGCACTGCCGTGGGTACCGGACTCAACACACCACCCAACTATGCTAAAAATGTTGCTGGGAATATTGCAAAGTTGACTGGGCTTCCTTTTGTTACAGCTCCAAATAAATTTGAATCGCTGGCCGCTCACGATGCCATTGTGGAATCTCATGGAGCATTGAAAACTGTGGCTGTTTCTTTATTTAAAATAGCTAACGACATTCGATTGCTCGCCTCCGGGCCCCGCTGTGGCATTGGAGAGATTACCATCCCTGCCAATGAACCTGGCTCTTCAATCATGCCGGGCAAGGTAAATCCAACCCAGTCAGAAGCCATGACGATGGCGATGGCTCAGGTAATCGGAAACGATGTCGCTATTAATGTAGGTGGCATGAACGGCCATTTTGAGTTGAATGTTTTCAAACCTGTGATGATTTACAATTTCCTTTCATCAGCTCGTCTGATCGGTGACAGCTGCGTAAGCTTCAATGACAATTGTGCTGCTGGAATTGAACCAAACCTTCCCCGCATCAAACAAAACCTTGACAACTCGCTGATGTTGGTGACGGCATTAAATACACATATTGGTTATGACAATGCAGCTGCCATTGCCAAAAAAGCCCATAAGGAAGGAACTACGCTGAAACAAGCTGCCCTGGAATTGGGACTGCTCACCGAAAAACAATTTGACGAGTGGGTAAGGCCGGAGGATATGACTGGAGGTTTGAAGAAATAGAATGATAGAATCAATCGGGCCAGCTATTGCTGGTCCGATTGATTCTGGTTTTACTCTACTAAAAACTGTTGCTGCCAGCGCTCGCCTCCTTTTACAATTTCCAACACATACATTCCTGCAGTAAGGTTTGATACGTCAACATTTAATGGATTATCCGATTCCAAGAAAACGCCTGACTTGCCAACCAATTTTCCGTTTGAATCATAAATCTTGCAATCCGCAGGGCCGGTGGTTTTTGATTGGATTGAAATATTAACCATGCCTGAGGACACAGGGTTTGGGAAAATACGCATTCCTCCAGCTTCGCTAAAATCTATACTAACTACATTTGAGAATGAGGAAGCATTATTAAAATCGATTTGCCGGAGGCGGTAGTAATTTAAGCTAGAATAAGGTTGATAGTCAGTAAAGGCATATTGGTTCAATTCAAGCGAATTTCCACGTCCAGCGACATAACCTATTGGCAGCCAATTTTTTCCATCAACACTACGCTCCACATCAAATCCTTTGTTATCTATTTCAAAATAGGTTTCCCAATTCAATAACACTTTTTGGTTTTCCGCCTCAGCAGAAAAATCGCCTAGTTCGACAGGAAGAACCCCTTGCTGTTTTACGACAACCGTTGAAGCCGAATATTCAACCTCCCAATCCAGACCTCCTTTTGATGGTATTGTAACACTGGCAAATTCTCCTGTTCGACTCCCAAAATTCATGATGGTAAAACTTTGACCAGAGGAAGGCGTAAAACTTCCCCAATCGACTACCAAACTGGCATTCGTAAGGACTGCATTTCCAGTTACAGAAATTACATCATATTGTGACCCAGCGGTTGTTCCATTTATTTCACAATCATATGTGCCTGTACCCAAATCAATTGAACCTGCTACTGAAAATGTTCCAGGACTTGAACCAGGAGCGATAGAACTATTATTGTTAAATGTTCCATTTTGCGAAAAAGTACCACTTCCTTTCAATGTCCCGTTATTAGTTATCGTGCTATTATTTACCAACGAACTTCCAGCGTCTACCCAAAAAATTCTCCCAGGCTCAATTGTCATGTGGGAGCTGGTAGTATAAGTTGCATTTCCAGATGTAAGTATGGTTCCACCACTGTTCCAGTTAAAAGTACCCTGAGATATTGGCCCATAGTTTCCAAAAACATGGGCGAGTAGTCCGCCTGGGTTGATATTTAGAATACCGTTTGAATTATCTACAGAGCCGCCAAAGATCAATCCCAGGGAGCCGGTCACATTGATAGTACTATTGTTTACCAAGGTGCCAAATGTTAGATTCATGGAGCACCCACCTGGGATCGTGAACGGGCTATTGACCGTTAAGCTTACTCCAAATGTCACGTCGATAATTCCTGTTATCCAATTGAATGTACCGCTAGGCAAACTCGCAGGATTATTTTCAAGGCTCATATTCCCACTGTGATTCAATGTACCTGTATTGGAAAATGTACCACCAGCTACAATCCTAAAATTACCATTTGGCTCCACGTTTATTATTCCTTCATTTATAAGCGTACTTTCAATATTAAGAGTAGCATCAGTATTAATCGTTTTTGACACGCCGGTCGAAATGGTAATTAAGTGAGAAATGGTGACCTGGTCGCCGCCGGGTAATGGATTGGGTGGAATGCATGCACAATCCCACGAATTGGGATCATCCCAGTTGCCAGGATTTAGGGTTGTGTATATAGATGCCCATGATACCTGTGCAATAAATACCAGGAAAGTGGCAATAAAAAAATGCCTAGTAAAAGAGTAAGCCTTGTTCATCTCAAAAAAGTTAAGTGAGCCAATCTGAATACAGCTAATCAACCTGCTGCATTTTTATCAAATTATTTAAAGGGGGAAAGAAACGGACGGAGGGACTGAGAGTCCTGTTCATACTACTTATGGCAAAAAGTGCTCCTTCCTTCTCTATTTGAAGATTTTTTTTGAACCCAAATCAGTAATAGACACAAAACAGCTCCATAATCTTAAAACAATTTTAACCATTTTAACCAAACCACAACTAAGGGAACACCAGTTTATATAGGTACTATCAAGTAATGACAGATGATTAATTTATAAAGGATATTCTATGTAAAGACTTCTCCGCTATTTTCACTAAAACCATTTACGCCATGAGAAAAATAGCATTTATTTTTTCTACTCTTCTTCTTTTAATTTTATGGACATTCCCAGCCCAAGCTCAGTACTTTGGCAAAAACAAACCACGATATGAAGACTTTGATTTCAAAGTTTTACATACTCCAAATTTTGAGATATATCACTATCTTAACAATCCAGAACTAATAGATTATCTCACCAATCAAACGGAACATTGGTATAAAATCCACCAAGCTGCCCTGTTGGATACTTTTACCAAGAAGAATCCCCTTATTTTCTACAACGACCATGCTGATTTCCAACAAACCAATGCAGTTGGAGGGAGTATCGGTGTGGGAACAGGGGGTGTCACGGAGGGATTGAAGAACAGGGTTATCATGCCACTGGCTATGTCAAATGCCCAAACAAAGCATGTTCTCGGCCATGAGTTGGTGCATGCCTTCCAGTACAACATGATCATCAACGGCGATAGCACAAATATTCGAAACTTGTCCAATCTTCCTTTGTGGATGATCGAGGGGCTAGCTGAATATATGTCTATTGGCCGGGTAGATGCCAATACTTCACTTTGGATGCGCGATGCGGTGCTTAATGATAAAGTGCCAACGCTAAAACAACTCAATAATCCGCAATATTTCCCTTACCGCTGGGGGCAGGCATTTTGGGCATTTGTTACCGGAATAAAGGGGGATGAAATAATAGCCCCGCTTTTTGAATCAACAGCCAAATATGGTCTTGACGCAGCTATTAAAAAAGAGCTGGGGATGAGCAAAGAAAATCTTTCTGAGCTTTGGGTAAATGCTATCAAGAGCCATTATGGGCAATTCTTAGATGATAAAAAAGAGGATGTCCCAGGCAGGCCAATTCTTACTTCAGAGAAAAATGGTGGCCGCATCAACATTGCCCCTGTTATTAGTCCAAATGGAAAATATGTGGCTTTCCTTTCTGAAAAAGGATTGTTCAGTATTGACCTGTTCATTGCCGATGCGATTACCGGGAAAGTCATTGCCAATATCCATAGCGCCACAAAGAGCGGTCATCTTGATGATTTAAGTTTTATAGAAAGTGCTGGGACATGGTCGCCTCGCAGCAATCAGATAGCCTTTGTTGGAGTAAGAAAAGGCTCGAACGTACTTGTGATAAAAGACTTGAAAGGAAAATTGATCGAGTCATTTGAAATCTCAGGCGTTCCGGCTTTTAGCAATCCCGCATGGTCTCCTGATGGAAAAAGCATTGTAGTGGCAGGATTAAAAAATGGCCAGGTTGATCTTTTTGAAGTGAACCTCAAGCACAAAAAAGTAGCACAACTTACGGATGATAAATTCTCTGAAATGGCTCCTTCATGGGATGCGAATGGCGATCGTTTAGTGTTTGCTTCCGATCAATTGAGCTTTGAAAGAGGGGATAACCGCTGGACATTCAACATTGCCATAATGGATATGCAGGCTGGAGAAAAGGAGCAAAATGCAGTAACGCATCTTGACCTTTTTATTGGCGCCGACAATTTGAATCCAATTTTCGACAATAATGGTGACATTCTGTTTTTATCTGATCGAGACGGGTTTCGGAATATGTACAGGTATGAAACAACCACAGGCAAAGTATTCCAAATGACAGCGCTTTTGACTGGTATCACGGGCATCACACCTTATGCACCAGCCATTTCTGCTTCTTTGAAAGAAACAAGAGACCGTATATTGTTCACGCACTATACCAATGGGACTTATAATATTTACAAAGCTAATTCTGAGAATTTTTCAAATAGAGAAGTTTCAAAGGATAGTGTAGATTTAACGGCAGCTACCTTACCTAAAATTGATCCTGATGCTACGGACGTCATTTCTATAAATCTGCCTAAAATTGATCGACTAAAAACGCTAACCCCGCAAGAGGTAACAGCCATTGAATATAAGCCTAAGTTCAAACTGGATTATGTAGGTGGAAGTGCAGGTGTCGGTGTGAGTACTGGCTCTATTTATGGTGGCTCAACAACTGGACTTGCAGGAGGAGTTGATCTACTGTTTGGTGATATTCTAGGAGATCAACAACTTTATTCGAGCCTATTCATGAATGGAGATATTTATGATTTTGGGGGTTCGATCGCCTATATCAATAGAAAGAAGCGATTGAACTGGGGAGTTGGTCTTTCGCACCTGCCTTACTCCAGTGGTAGATTCGGTTATGCTGGCAGAGATCCGCTGCCAAATACTACTGACCCGAATGTCTTATTCGATCATTATGTTCTTGATCGTATTCGGACCTTTGAAGAAAAGGTAAGTGTATTCGCACAGTATCCATTTTCCAAAACAACCAGAATAGAGGGTGGTATTTCAGCATCTATCTATTCTAACCGGGTAGATCGATTCGATCAATTTTACGACGCCACGGGACGCTTATTCTATCAGGATCGAAATAAAATTAGTGCTGCCGATGCTGGTTTAAACCTGTTTAATGGAAATCTTGCATCTGCAAACTTGGCGCTGGTTGGAGACAATTCCTATTTCGGGATTGCATCTCCGATAAAAGGCTACAGGTATCGAGTTGGAATTGAGCAATATGTTGGCGATTTCAATTTTTATAGCCTAACCGTGGATGGTCGAAAATACTTCCATTTGAAGCCAGTCACGCTCGCTGCCAGAGCTATGCACATTGGCCGCTATGGCAATGATGCAAATTCATTTACGGACATTTTTCTGGGATACCCTTGGTACATGAGAGGGTATGATTTCAATACTTCCAACGAAATTTTACAACAAAACAAACGCTCCGTCAATGAGCTGTTTGGAAGTAAAGCCTTGCTGACCAATTTTGAAGTGCGGTTGCCATTTACAGGGCCTGAACGATTATCTGCCTTTAAATCAAAATTCTTCTTTAGTGAATTAGCTCTATTTCTCGATGGAGGATTGACTTGGGATACTTTTGATAATTCGGAAGATCAAAGTTTGCGTGAGTTTGATTTTGATCCGCTGTTCAGTGCAGGTGCTTCGTTACGCATCAATTTATTTGGTGCGATGATCCTTGAACCTTACTATGCCTGGCCACTACTTTCTGAAACTAAAGGAGTCTTTGGGTTGAATATTGTTCCAGGGTGGTAGGTTGATAATTTTTTCAGAATTGAAACTTGAATCGTCCATATTTTTTGCAAAGTCAAAAATTCAAACACTTTCATTAAACCATTGATTATCAATATTTTTTAGCGGCCTTATTTATTTTTGCGTTAAAAAAATGGGATTGGAGCGCCGGGAAAAGAGCAATCAGCGAACGATCCCGATGCATATCGGGAGAGCGGCTCTGGTTGCGGGTGTTAAGCAAATTCCATTTTTAGCAAAAATAAATTCAGCCTTGATTTTTTTGTTACTTTTTTCATCAAAGAAAAAAGTAAATACTTAATGGTATGATAGTTATTTTTTGCAATTGAAACAAGGTTAGTGACAATATAATGAAGGTCAATTTGTTATAAAAAAGTATCCCGAATTTTCAAAAATGAAAATTCGGGATACTTTTTTTTATTTCTTTGAACCCAACCTGAGCATTGGTGTACTACCTGCAAAATCATCAAAATAAGTTGACATGAAATCCTGGCTAACTACATTTATCCTCGCATTTGCAATACTCCACCAAGCATTCGCCATCCCAGCTGGCGTAGAACCTGAAAAAATAGAGTCTATTACCAAGGTTACCTATGACTATAGTTATTATGAAGAGCAGGCGCAGCTATGGCAACAACGCATACAAGAAAACAAAAATGACGGAAATGCCTGGTACAATTACTATCAGGCTGCTCGATATGCCAACATGTTCGATAAAACATTGGAAAAGAAATTTGACTTAAACACAATAGTTGGAAAAATGCCAACTACCATCGCCAATACATTCGAATTCAATTACATCCTTTTTATCCATGAAAACAAAATGGAAAAAAGGTTTGAGCATTTGCTAAAAGCACACGAACTCGCCCCTGAAAGAATAGATGCTTACCATGCAATGGTCAATTATCATTTGACTGAAGGAAATACGGAACAGGTTGCTTTTTATTCTACAGAGCTATTCAAGGCAGGTGAATTTTCCCCTTCTTTACTCGCCTGGAATTACAACGTATTGGCCTCCGTAGAAAAAAACGGCATTCTGCTTACACATGGAGATAATGACTCCTACCCGGCCTGGGTCATTCAAACTGTGAAAAATGTAAGGAAAGATGTCAAAGTACTAAATGTAAATTTGTTGATGTACGATAAATATAGAGACCGGATACTTTCTGAATTAGGTGTATCTCCAATATCTTCTGCTGAACATTCCAATTATGAGGGAATGTATTTAGACATTATTCAAAAAATTGGGCTGCAATCCAAAAGGCCCGTTTATGTCGCCACATCAGTTCCCCGACATATCCGTGAACAATTGGGCGACAGCCTTTATCTTGTCGGACTTGCATTCAAATATTCACCAGAACCTTTTGATAATTTGGCCTTTCTCAAAAACAACTTTGAAAAAAGGTTTTTAAAAGATCATCTTCATATCCAGTTAGAGCCTGATACTGGATCAAATGTGATTGCCAATATGAATATGCATTATTTACCTGCACTTATTACATTACGCAAACATTATCAGGAAAGTGGGGATCCGACAAAAGCAAATGAAATAGAACCGATGATTCGTCAAATTGCGAATGAGGCAGGGCAAGAAAAATACATCTCACAATACCTTGGGGAAAATTCAAATACCAATCAACCATTTCTGACAACCATTTCTGCTCGAACTTTACAAAAAAATATGGTTGCAGTTAGAAATAATTTATATGCATCTGCAACAGAAGTTACCCAAGAAGAATACGATGCTTTTTTATTGGATTTATTAAAAAACAAGGAATACGATTTATTGGAAAAATGTAAATCCCCAAAAACAGATTGGCGGAGTTTATTGCCAGAAAAATTTCAACATCTTTCCGATGAGGAAGTATTTCCAAACGCACATCCCGATGACCCAAAGGCGCCCGTTCAAAATATCAGCCACGAAGCTGCAATTGAATATTGCAAATGGATCACCAAGGTTTACAATAATTCTACAGACAAAAAGAAAGAATATGGTGAGGTTGAATTTCGTTTGCCTTTAGAAGAAGAATGGGAATTTGCAGCCCACGGAAACCATACTGCACCTTTTCCTTGGGGAGGGTATTATTTTAGAAATACAAAAGGGTGCTTTTTATTTAATACAAATGTAGCCGACGAAAAACCCTGTGAAGATTGCCCTGATAAAGCAAGGTCGATTGCAAATGATGGTGGATTCTTTACTGTTTTTGCGGATGCTTATTTTCCCAATGACTTTGGGATTTATAATGCAAGCGGCAACGTAGCTGAAATGATTTCCGTAAAAGGAATTGCTAAAGGAGGAAGCTGGGAAGACCACCCGGACGAATCTACAATTGGCTCACAAAAAATATACAGTGAACCAAGCTCAGCTATAGGTTTTCGTGTATTTATGAAAGTTAAGTAATTTTTGACTTATAAATTGCAAGTTATTTTAAAATTAAAAGTGGCTGACCCTAAATCATATTTTATCAATCATAAATTAAATACCGACGAAGAACTAATGAGGCGAGCAGCTGATGGCTGCGAGCAGTCATTCTCGGAAATATATGACCGGTACGGCCAGCGTATGCACAACTATTTTTACCGCATGCTGTGGCAGGACGTAAAAATTGCAGAAGATTTTACCCAGGATTTATTTTTGAAAATAATTGAAAAACGTGCCTATTACAACTCCGAAAAACGTTTTTCAACCTGGATTTATACCGTGGCCGGAAATATGATAAAAAATGAATACCGGCGTGTAGGCCGAAAAAAACCATTGCCAGAATTCGATGAAAAATTGGAAGAAAATTTTTCAGAAAAATTAGACGACGAGGTATTCAAAAATCATTTAAACGTCGCATTAGCTGATTTGGATGAAATTCAAAAAAAGTGCTTTGTACTTCGTTATCAGGAAGAAATGAGCATGCAGGAAATAGCCGATGTTTTGGAATGCCCAGTCGGCACAGTAAAATCAAGGCTTTTTTATACGGTTAGAAAATTGGCAGATAAACTCCGTGCATTTGCAGGGGTATTTTGATTAGCATTTTGCTTTAAGCATTTGACAATTAGCCAAATGCAAAAATGCAAAATGCAAATTGCAATTATATCATGAAAAAGAAATTAGAACGATTATTATTAAATAAAAAATTCGGCGAATTGACCGCTGAAGAAAAATATTATGCAACTGAATTTGTCAGTGAGGCAGAATATGACCAAATGCATGTATTATTAAAAAAAGGGAAAAAGGGCCTGAAAAATATACCAGAAATAAGACCACAGGTAAAAAATAATTTATTGGCCGCTTTTCAGCAACACCACGGGATTTTACCAAATAAAAAACCGAATAAGATTATTCAATTAATATCATACCGTTTACCCGCTTGGCAAATGGCCGCCGCCATTGCGCTATTGTTGGGCATTAATTTTTGGTTGCAAGAGGAACCTCAATTATTAAAAGAAACAGAGACCGTTTATGTCTTCAATACCGATACCATTTATAAAGAAGTTTCATTGCCTGCTGACAAACAATCAATTGAACCAATCAAACCAAGAATAAATGTAAAACCAGTAATAAAGCATTCCGCCTCAAACGAACCCTTATTGTTGGCATCAGCCGACACTTCCAAACACAGTTTAATGTCCTCCCAGTCACCTGACACATTTGCCTATCAAGTCTCACTACCTCGTGGCCGTGCAGCTTCACAAACTACAGAGCTGTGGGAGTTGTTGGGGGAAGTGTATTAAAATGAAGTACTTAAAATTTAATAAGAAAAGCGCCTTGTTTAAAACAAGGCGCTTTTCTTATTTTCAGAATAATTATAATAACACATCTAACAATATACCTGTTTTCGGTTATATGCAATTACTGAAAACAAGCTGTTCCCACCCAATTATCTCACCCAACTTTGTGCCGACAAACAGCAAAAGTGACGATTAAATTTTAATCAAAGTACTTCACCGAAGCTACTTAACAATCAGTTACTCACACAATTTCATCTCACAATTTGCTCCTCTTTCACTTTTCCGAACAGGTTTGACTACCTGCCTTCGGCACAAATCTTCATGCATTATGAAAAATTATTTTTCAGCAATCGTTCTTTTCGCCACATTATTTATTGGACAGGCTTTTACTTCTCCTGAGAAGGTAGTTTGCAACACCCCTCAAAATGCATCTACAGTTTCCATCAACCAAGGTGACATCTCATTTGACTGGGATGATTGCTTGGGTGGATGTACAGAATTTAAAGTAAAATATTTTAGAGAAAATGATAGCTATTGGAGTTCAGAATTTAATACTTCTATTTCCTCTTATTCTTTTACAGGTCTGCCAAGTGGCACTTATAATTTTTACTTTGCAACAGTTTGTGGGGGGCAAGCGAGTTCATTTATTATTATTGAAGAAACAATCAATTATTAAACTTAAACAGGGGGCGTAGTTGCCCCCTATTTAAATTGTTCTATTTTTTCAATTAGCCATTGCCGGCTCTGCAAAAAACCCTCTGACTCAATTGCCATTTTCAAAGATTCAATTTCATTCTTATTTGCAGAATTAAAGTGGACAATATTTGAAAGTTTTTGCGTGTATTTCGCCATATTAATCCAAGCAATTTTTCGAGATTCAGATTTAACCCTGTTGCGTTTAGCATACTTTTTATAGGCCTCACAATAGTTGTCTAAAAATTCTACATAAGTAGAATCTGTCAAACTTGCATCAAAATAACACTCCAACAACAAAGCTTTCATTGTCAGCGAAAACTCATCATTATTATAATGGTGAGAAGACAAGAGTTCTATAGCGTCTTTCAATCGACCTTGCTTGTGGAGAGTATGCCCGATTGCCCACACACGAGTGCTTTCTTTCGTTTCAGTAGGCAAGGCATCTGAGTAGTTATCAATAAAATAGTTGGCATATTCAAATTCGCCCAAACTGTTTGCCGTCGTTACAATATTAGAATAAGTATTCCTAGTAATGTGCCCATAATTAAACAGCAAGCTACTTTCTATACCAAATTTATACAGTTTAAATAGCTCTATCATTAAACCCTTATTACCCTTCAACCAGAGTCGGATAATATTATTAATTAGATAGTAAATTAGTAACTTTCTATCCCATATTGGCAACCTTTTAAAATCAGAATAAAATTGATTTTTTAAAACCAAGAAATCATCGACAGTGAGCTCATTGCCAAAATTTATTCTTTGTTTGTAAATATTGATGACTGGGATATCAAAGCTTCTTGTGATAAAAGACAACCTCTCCAGCTTTTCCTTCAATTCAATTTTTTCTTTTAAGATCATATTACGCTCCAGCATTTCAGTCAAGATTCTCCACTTAGAAATACAATAAAAAGTATCCAAATATAAATCGGTGACTTGCAACAGCGATCCCGACCCTGCACTCGACTGATGCATTTTAGGTTGGCGATAGAGCTCTTCATGAACCAAAGCCAACATAAGATAATCATCGGTTTCTTTTACCTCTTTTGATTCAATCAATTGAATCAATTCCTCCGCTTGTTTTATATACCATGAATTATAGTTTCGCTCCAAATATTCAGAAGAAAGTAATCGTTTCTTCAATATTTCATCCCTTTCCACCTGAGAATGAATCAGGAATTTTTCCACCTGCTTAGACATGCCTGCTAAAATATTTCTCATCCACTTATCGTCGTATTTTTTACCGGGGTATAGTCTTGCAAAGAGGTTTTCCTTGGTCAGCGATTTTGCCTCAAAAGTTGGATAATGCCTTTTTAGCAAATCATATAACTCAATCAACTTCTTATTGGAATTAGCCCAGGGGGATTGAAGCCATTTTGTCAACAACTTGAACTCTTCGAGACTGAGGAGTTGGAAATGGGTGATTAATTTGGTGGTGGAAATGTGGTTTTTCATTGTGGCAGATTTCTTAGTCACAAGAACTTGTTTTTCAACTATTTAGCTAATACAATCACAAATGTAAGCAATATGGTTGTTTGTGGCGAATAGGAAATACTGTCTTAGAATTTTCCTTAGTATGTTTAGAAATTTGAGAAGACCAATACAATTTACTCTTCGATACACTTAAAATCAAATTCTTTCTCAAGAGCGAATTTTAAAATTGAGAATCATTACTCTATAAAGTTAAATTATATAAAAAAACATGTGAAAAACCACCGCCTGAAAAGAAGGTGGAATAAATGCAGACCCTAAAAGGGACAAGCAAAAGGCATCCATAAGGCTGACCCACATCAAACGCTCAAAATAAATAGCAAAAACGTCTTGAATTACTGGCAAAGCAAAACGGATATGACATCATCAAAGGAGGTGAATCTCTAATTTACAATAAAATAAATAAATGGCTTAATGATAATTTTAATAACTAGCTGACAAACTTACCAATAACAACAACACTTAATTACACAATTAAATTCTAATCATGTTAAAGAACAAATTTATAATTACTTGTTTCGTAATTTTTATTTTATTCTCATGCAATACAAAACAAAATGAAAACATTTTAAAGCATAAATTTCTATTTGCAAAAATTGAAGACACTTCAGATGTAGGAATTAAAAGTTATTCAAAAGATTTCACTGCAATGGACCTTCAACTTGAAAATGTTCATCAATATGAATTGATAAACTTCAATACAGCCTTATTGAATGATAAAGACACATTTCCTGCATTGGTTTTTAATAAAGAAATTCAAATTGTAATTGACGAACAAAAAGAATTATCAAATCATGAAAAATATTGGATTGGAAATCTTTCAGAAAGAAATTCTGTATTCTCTTTGTATCAGGTTGACAGTGTTTATTCAGGGGCTTTTTTCTTTGATCACACACAATATGAAATTAAAAATATCGATGGACAGTACCTCCTGTTAGAGATTCAACAAACAGGATTCATTGACGAAGAAGAGCCTTTGAACATTATTGAAGGAAATAATGAAGATGATGACCCCTCTTCATTTATAGACAGCAATGAATATGTAGATATATTAGTTTGTTATTCAAAAACTGCAAGAGAGAGCACTGGCAGTACCAGCAAGATTAAAACAGAAATAGGATTGGCCATCTTGGAAACTAACAAAGCTTATATCAATAGCAATGTGGGGCACAAAATACGCCTGGTTGGAACTTATGAGCTTGATTATAAAGAATCTGGCATGTCTGCAACTGATGTTACCTGGATTAGGAATAATTCAATAGTACAATCTTACCGGGAACGAGTAAAAGCGGACATTGTAATTTTCATTGTTGAAAATTTAAGCAGTTGTGGGAGAGTTTACGCAATCCAAGAAAATATTTCGAAAAGCTTTTCTCCGAATGCTTTCGGAGTAGTAAAAAGAAGTTGCTCAACGGGCTATTATTCTTTTGGTCACGAACTTGGTCACTTGATGGGCTGTAGGCACAATTGTGAAAAAGACAGTAGAGAAACTCCTTTCAACCATAGCCATGGATATTCTTATTGTGGTAATGATACTAAATGGAGAACAATCATGTCCTATAAAGAATGCGGAAACAAAAGAATTCCGTTTTGGTCTAACCCCAATAAATTATACAATGGCCAGCCCATGGGCAATAATACAGGAAATTGCAAAAGTAACAATGCATCAACTTTAAATAAAACATCTCTGACTGTTGCAAATTTTAAAACATAGAATACCAACCCAAGTTTTTAATATAAAAAAAATATTCATCCAATTTATTAAATTTCTCATCATGACAAAAAAGAGTCTCTTTCTATTAGCAGTTCTGTTCTGCGGCCACTTACTTCTTGCTCAAAAAGCAAGTGATGTGTTGGAAAAAAGCATTCGTATTAAAACGGATAGAAAAATGTATTTTCAATATAAAGACAATATTATTAAATATCATATTGCAAAAGACATTTTAACAAGTGCTAATTTTATCCCATTGAGGAGTTCTGAATTATTCTTATCCAATGAGAACAGTGTGAATATATATATTAGACCTCTAAATCCATTGAACTACAGTTTTGAAGCAGAAAGCAAATTAGCAGTTGACCCTATTAATGAGGCGGCGGCCAAGACCCTCAGCTCAATACTCGATATTTTGAAGAAGGCAGGCATCAATTCAGAATCGACATCTGCAAACCTTTCAGAAGACCAACAAAAAGGTGACCCGTGCGACACGTTTAAGGAATTAATTGAGGAAATTGAAGAAATTGAAACTGCTTTAAAGGATGACCAAAAATCCAGTGTAGTAAAAATATTTAAAAAATTAAAGTCACTAGATTTTCAGGACAAAGATCTAACTATCCGTGAATTGACTGCTATAAACAAAGACATTAGTGAGCTGAAAGACCATTTTAGCACATTGGACACTAAAATACAGAATACAAAAAAGGAGCTGAAAGACCAACTAAACAAAGTCAATAATATCCTAAAAAAAACTGAAGATAGAGCAAATGAAAAGCCTAAAATTAATTTACAAGATATCGGTGCTTTGCTAAAAATAGCAACAGATAAAAAAGGCAATCAACTTAATACCCTTATAGAGAAAATAGACAGTTTAATAAAATTGGATAGTTTAACCAAAATAGAAATGGCAGAAGAAGCCCTTAAATATGATTGTTTTTCAGCAAGCCCTTACGTGGTTCAATACATCTTAAATGAGCATCTGAGAAATTTGGAAATAAAAAGACTGGAGCAAAGAAAGAGATTTGAAAACCTTCAGAAGTTATACAAATTTGTTGCGGATAAAAAAGATGAAGCGATAAAGAATGAAATTGATAAAGGTTGTGATTGGTGCTTAGAATTAAATTCGGTGTCTTTGAAAAAGGATTCTTTGGTCGTATATACCATTAAATTAAAGGAAGGTGGTTATAAACTTTCTGATAAAAATGAAATAGTAAGTATTGATTCTAAGGATAAAATATCCAAAACATTTAAGGTGAGAAAATTTCAACTATTTGTTCCGGAGGTGTCTGTTGGAGTTGCATATACTAGTTTTGAATACAATACCTATGGCACTACTACTGATTCATCGGGACAAATGGTGGTTGCATCCCCTGTAGAAAAAATGTTATCCAACCTTAAAATTTCATCCATGGTTAATTTTAACCTTTATATCCATAACTCGGCATGGCATCCATTTTACCAAATTGGCGCAAGTTTCAACAATAAGATGCCAACCTTGATGTCAGGAATCGGATTTAGAAGCAATATAAATGGAGTGAGGAGGCTTGCAGTGTCAGCTGGCTATGCTGCAACTTGGATAAAAGAACTAAATGAATTAAAGGTAGGAGATAAGGTTTTAGGAACAGATGATATTGAAAGGGATTTGAAGTTTCAGTTTTCATGGCCTCCAAAACCGTATATAGGAATTCAAATTAATTTTTAATTTACTAATTCGTTTTAATTGCTCCATATAACCATTTCGGTTATACCGGAATGGCAAAACATGTAATTTATTTCCATCCAATCCAAATCAAGTGCTATTATTGCAGCGATCTTAGAAAAGAAGCGTGAAAATAATTTGGATATTCGGGTTACAAAACTTCGAAGATATGATGTTCTCAAGAATTATTGGAAGTGAAGTTTCTGAAATATTATTGATAAAAAATTGACGATATTTCCACCCTAAAATATTTAACAATGGCTTATAGACCTATAAACACTTATGCGCCTTATCTCTATTTGACTGTGAGTGCTAATGCCAATTTGTATGATTTATTCATATTGGTAGAAGTTGAAGAGGATAAAACATTGAACCAAGTTCCTTTGCCAAAAAAAGTGAACAGTTGGTTGGAATTAACCTACAAAATAGATGATGACACAACTATGCCAAAAAAAATCCATTCTGCAAAATACTCCTTAAGTCCATCTGATGCAGATGCTTACATAGGAGTACGGGTCATCGTTATTGACAAAAACGGAGACAAGTTGCATCATTCAGAATTGTATTACAGTGAGGTGGATGCGCTGCCAGTAACCACAGCACCAGCTTTAAACGCCCCTCATGTTTTTTTACACAAAAAAATAGATTCAAATATTTTTGAACCCCATATTATTGTCCCAACCACTTATAATATTGTTGTAGACGAATGCGCCAATTTATCGCCTTTCGCCCTTCAAGAAATAACTCTTGATGCAAGCACTTCTTCCGGCATGGCATATCTGACAAATTTTAAAGCGACAAAAGTTACCTTTACATATGAGGATAAAAATAGGGTTGGGTTAATTGTTGTTGATCTTGAAGTCATAAATACAGCGGATTTCAAACGGCGCACCACTGTAAGAAATCGCAATGCAGATGCTATGTTTCTCCCGCCAGATGAATAGTCTATTCGTATATTTTTTGTCAGTTTTTTTCATTTCATTAATAGGGACAATTAATGAGGTTATAGCATTCAATAGAGATTCAACAACTATTGACAGTCTATTAAATATTTCTTGGCAAGAAAAGGACAATAATTATGAAAAGGCACTGTCATTGGCGAAGAGTGCATTAGGAATTTCGAAAAAGAACAATGACAATAACAGAACAAGCAAGGCCTATAATTTTATAGGAATTATTTACAGAAATAAAGGAAAACTTGAATTAGCTGAATCATATTTCTTCAGGTCAAAAGAAATTAGAGAATCTATTGGGGATCGAATTGGGATCGCAGGTGTACTAAACAATTTAGGCACATTAGAAAAAATGCGGGGTAACTATGAGAAATCTCTTCAATATCTTTATGATGCCTCAAAAATTTATGAATTAGAAGGAAAGCCATTATTACTAGCAAACTCTTACTTAAATATTGCCAATACATTTCAAAAAGAAAATGGATTAAATAGCGCAATTGAGTACCACAGAAAAAGCTATAAATTATACCTCGAATTTGGCGACTCATTAAACATTGCTGATGCCAATTACAGCTTGGCTGCTGATTACCTGCTAAGCGACCAAATGGACTCTGCACAACACTATGCACTAAAAGCACTTGATTATTTTTACGAACTTGGATATTGGGATGGAGAAACCGATGCAATAGATATTTTAGCACAAGTCTCGATTGAAAAAAAGGATTACGAAAAAGCACAAGAATTATATCAAACTTCAATTGAACTGTATGAGACGCACGGTGACATGGACGATCCCAGACTTTTCCTACTCTATTTAAACCGAGGAGGTTTATTTATTGAAATGAAAAAAGGGAGTCAGGCCTTGTCAGATTTGCGAAAGGCAAAATTCTTATTAGCTGATCGAAACGAGCCCGATAACCGTTTAAGGCTTGCCAGAGGATTTACAGATGTATTTGAAATGTCAGGTCAACTGGACAGTGCTCTATTTATGAACAGAGAAGCATTTGATTGGCTCGACACCATAGAAGCAAAAAGCAGAGCTGAGGCCATAGCCGAAATGCAGACCAAATACGAATCCGAAAAAACGGAAAGGGAATTGGCCGAGGAAAAATTGGTAAGCCAAGCTGAAAAGACCCAGAAAAATATTTTCTTGGCCTTGGCTCTTGCGGTAATAGGTATTGCCATTTTTGGCTATTTCTATTTCCATCAAAAACAAAAAACGGCAGCTATCATTTCCAAACAACAGACCCGAATCCACCAGCAAGAAGTAGAAGAACTGCTAAAAACTCAGGAACTCACAGCCATCAACTCTATGCTGGAAGGACAAGAGAATGAACGTATTCGCATAGCAAAGGACCTGCATGACCGATTGGGCAGCATGCTTACTACCGTGAAATGGAGTTTCGATGGGTATTTGGAAAACAGACCAGATAATGGAGAAGTCGAACCTTTGGCCAAAGCAAGTAATATGCTGGATGATGCGTACCAGGAGGTTCGACGGATCGCGCATAATATGGTTTCAGGCGTACTAACAAAATTTGGTTTGGTGCCAGCCCTTCAAGAACTTGCCCGGACTGTTTCTGCAGGCGGAAAAATGAATGTTAAGATTATTTCTACCGGGTTGGACGACCGACTGGACAGTAAAATTGAAATTGCTATATATCGAATTATTCAAGAGTTATTAAGCAACGTTTTAAAACATGCATATGCTTCTGAAACCAACATTCAATTAACTCGAATAGAAGGAGGGCTGAACATTTCTGTGGAAGACAACGGCATGGGGTTCGATCCAAAATCCGTGAAACATGGAATGGGCATTAAAAATATAGAAGCCAGAGTGCAAGCAATGGACGGTTCATTTTTTATTGACACGGGTAAAGGGAGCGGAACAACAGTGATGATAGACCTTCCAGGATAAATCAGGAATCAGGAATCAGGAATCAGGAATCAAATTATGGATAATCCTAAACCAAAAAAAATCATCATTGCCGATGATCACGATGTGATCATTGATGGCTTGATTGCATTGCTTTCTACCGAAATTGATATGCAGGTTGTTGGCAGAGCAAACAATGGAGTCAAACTCTTAGAGGTCATAAAAAACAAGCCTGTTGATCTTATAATATTGGATATTGAGATGCCTGAAATGAACGGGGTCGAAACAGCCGAAAAACTAAAGGATAAATTTCCTGATCTAAAAATATTGGTCTTGACCATGTATAACACACCAGATTTCATCGCCAATCTCTTACGGCATGGAGTAGATGGTTACATCCTAAAAAACACTCGAAAAGCTGACCTACTAAAAGCAATTAGGTCGGTTTGTTCAGGTGGCACGTATTATACCCAGGAAGTTACAAAAGTAATGATGGACAGTTTCCGGCAGGAGAAAAAGGCCGCAAATGAACCTGAGCTTACTACAAGAGAAAAAGACATCATCCGTTTGATCGTCAATGAATTCACTAGCCGTGAAATAGCAGAAAAGTTGTTTATTTCTTTCCATACCGTTGAGCGACACCGCAAAAATATCATCGCTAAATTGGGAGTGAAAAATGTAGTTGGGTTAGCAAAATATGCGATAAAACACGGATTGGTATAGCATAATTTTATGGCAATTAATCTCAAGATTTTTCCTCCATAATTAATCATTATGAATAATCCACGCTTGAAATTAAGTATTTGACATTCATTTTGTTTGTGGCAAACACTGAAATATGTCTTTGTCCATCTAAGTCTCAAAATTTTATTTTTAGCATTAGATTCAAACATTATAAACTGGCTTATTTAACTCAAGTCTCCTTCAGTTAATTTAAAACCAAATTTTTAGAGCATAGATTTATTTCTTACTTCTCAATAAACCCAAAAAACCAACCTCCTGCAATAGAGTAGTTTAACATATATTTTTGGCATATATTGCCATAGGAGCTTAGTAGGTAAAGCTCCTTTTTTTATTTTCGAATCTATCTATTGAACCTCCACGAATCTTTGGTGTACAACTTTCCGTTGAATGGCAATACAGGTAAAACCCTGTAATAATAGGCCAACTTGCCAACTGCCAAGCGTTTTTTTTACATTTGCACTTCTTCAAAAAAAATAGAATGCCTGACGAATTGATTTGTTTTATAAGGTATTGATTTTCAAAACATTAATTCATCATTCGTCATTTATCACTATTCATAAGAAATAAATGAATTCATTCAAATCAGTAACCAACATAACCGGATGGCTTGTTTTTGCAATTGCTGCCATCGTGTACATGCTCTCCGCCGAACCCACAGGAAGCCTCTGGGATTGCGGCGAATTTATCCTTGGCGCATATAAAATGGAGGTGGTTCACCCTCCTGGAGCGCCGCTGTTTATGATCGTAGGCCGGATGTTTATTTGGGTAGCAGAAATATTCACTGACACGGAAGCGCACCCAGAAAACATCGCTTATGCAGTCAACCTAATGTCAGGTATTTGTACTGCTTTCGTAGCGTTGTTCGTATGTTGGATAACCATGATTATGGGTAAAATGACGCTGGTTGGGCGCAATGGCAAAACGGACAATGCTCAAAATATTGCCTTGGCAGGAGCTGGAATAGTTGCTGGTCTGGCAACCACATTTGCATCTTCTATCTGGTTTTCTGCCGTCGAAGGCGAGGTCTATGCAATGTCCACTTTCTTTACAGGGCTCACCGTTTGGTCTATGATAAAATGGTACAACCTGCCCAATGAGCCAACCCATGATAGATGGCTTGTCTTTACTGTTTTTGCAGCGGCTTTATCTATCGGAGTCCACTTGCTGAGTTTGTTGACTTTCCCTGCATTAGCACTGTTTTATTATTTCAAAAAATATAAAGAACACACTTTTTGGGGCGGTGTATTGGCAGCAAGTATTGGTGCTGCAACGATCATTGCCATGCAATCATTTGTGATTACAGGTATCGCATACATGTGGAAAGAGTGGGAAATATTTACCGTGAATTCACTTGGCCTCCCATTCCATAGCGGCCTAGTCCCTACCCTACTCATTTTGGTGGGAATGTTTTATGGAGCGCTCCGACACGCACACAACGGAGAAAATGGAAAGGCTCATGCCTTCCTTTGGGGAGGTTTGGTCAGCATTATGGTATTAGGTAAAATCGGGATCAATATTGTTGGCATCCTTGTATTGGGAATTCTTTTGGCCGGCATATGGATGTATATGAAAAATAAAACATGGGCAGCTCAGACGCTCATTGTTTGTACCATGATGTCGATGGTCGGGTTTTCTACTATTGGTGTAATCCTCGTCCGAGCAAATGCTGACCCTCCAATCAACATGAACCGGCCATCCGATCCGATCCGCCTACTTTCATATGTAAACCGTGAACAATACGGCGAACGTCCATTATTCTATGGGCCAAATTTCGATGCATCTCCTATCGACAATGAAGTGGAACAGCGGTATGGTCAGGTAGTAAAAGAAGAAAACGGAAAGAAAGTAGCCAAGTACGAATATACCGATGAGAAGCTTTCTTATAAATATAAAGCAAGTGATAAAGGCTTATTTCCAAGGATGAGCGATGACTCACAAAATCGTCCTGAAAAATATCGGAACTGGATCAACAAGCCCAATGGATCGCTTAACTTTTTTGACAATATAAAATACCTTGTCCGGTACCAAATGGGCTGGATGTATTGGCGCTATTTTGCCTGGAATTTTATCGGTCGCCAAAATGGTGAACAGGGCTATTTTTCTTGGGACAAAAAAAGCGGACATTGGGAATCTGGAGTCAAGTTTATAGATGAAGCACGGTTGTATGAAATGGATCACATGACTGATACCATGAAAAATCACCGGGCTCGAAATCATTATTATTTCTTGCCGCTCCTATTTGGAATTATTGGATTACTATTCCACTATCGCAGCCGACCAAAAGAATTTATCGGTTTGATGGCATTGTTCTTAATTACTGGCCTCGGCATCATCATTTATTCCAACCAACCTCCAAGCGAACCCCGTGAACGTGATTACGTCCTCGTCGGGTCATTCTTCACTTTCTGTATTTGGATCGGAATGGGTGTGTTAGCACTATTCAGTGCGATGCGTGAAAAGATGGATGGTATGGCCGCTGCTGGACTCGCCTCTATCTTGGTGCTTACAGCTCCAGTTATAATGGGTGCCGAAAATTGGAACGACCACAGCCGTGCAGGCCATTCTGGCGCTCGTGATTATGCATCCAATTTCCTCGAAAGCTGCGATCCAAACGCCATTATTTTCACCTATGGAGATAATGACACTTATCCGCTTTGGTACGCACAAGAAGTCGAAGGCATCAGAAGGGATGTCCGAGTGGTAAACCTTTCTCTAATCCAGGTGGATTGGTACATTAATTTGCTCCGACGCAAAGTGAACGACAGCCCACCAATTAAGCTGACTGTCCCTGCTGAAAGCTATCGAGGGAAGCTTCGGAATGCGGTTTTCCATTATGATAAAGAAAATAAAAACCAGAGACTGGATGCCAAAAGTGTCCTGCAATTTATCGGCGAGGAACATTTGTTAAAAGCTGGTGGTAGAACGTTTGAGACATTTTTACCAACTAAAAATGTTTACCTAAGCATCGACAGTACTTCCGCTGTAAATGCAGGTTCTTACGAGCCAAACAGCAACTTGAAATTTACAGGGCAAATACCATTGAAAATGCCAGACCGGCAGTACATCACCAAAGATGAGCTTGCTGTTTTGGATGTAATTGCATCCAACATTAATGATCGCCCAGTCTATTTTGCGGTTACTTGCAGACCTGACAAAATGTATGGCCTTAACGATTACATGCAATTGGAAGGACTGGGTCTTAGAATTGTTCCTGTAAAGTCAAATAGCGAGCAAGGGCTTTATGTCTACGGCTATGGAAGAGTTGATACCGACAAGGTTTATGACCGGGTCATGAACAAGTGGCGTTGGGGGAATTTTGATACACATGACACTTTCATTGATAGAAGTTACGGCCCGAGCATTCAGAGCATGCGTGTGATTATCCTGCGGGCTGCACGCCGATTGAATGATGCTGGCGACAAAGAAAAATCTGTTCAATTGCTCGAAAAATATTTATCTGCGTTCCCGCATTTTAACTTCCCTTATGATTGGAATACCATGCAAATGCTGAATGTAATGATAGAGGCCGGTGCTTATGACAAAGCCAAACCACATCTTGAAACTTTGGCGGAAGAAATGAGGCAGCAATTGGTTTTCTTCAACTCTATTGATGCTCACTTCACAGATCAGAATGGAGAATTTGAACAGGATTTTGCCTTGGCTATGAATACCAAGGAAACCATCCTTCGAACTGTGAGACGAGAAAATGATGAGGAGTTTTCGAAGCGTTTGGAAGAAATGTTTAAAGATTTTCCAATGCCTACGAGAATGCCTAATTGATGGCAGGATCACAATAATTGAAAAGCCCCTGGCTACCATGTATGGTGTCCAGGGGTTTTTCAATTTTTAAAGCATATCGTTTCAATATTTACCGTTTTGAATACTCAATTGCATTATCGTAAATTTGACCTCTGAATACAGCCCTAATAACCACGAAATGAACAGACATGAAAAAACTTGGTAAGCCCGTACCAGACCTTTCTAAACTCAATAAAATGGCAGAAGCCTGGCGATCTGACGCTCAACCTCCCGTGGATTTTTCCAATACGGAAATTGCCTTTGCTGATAAATCAGACAAGGAGTTGAAAAGAATGGCATTGCTCTTTAAATTGATGAATAATGCAACCCTCGTTGATGTCGCCTCCATGTTTGCCAAAATCGCCCTTAAGCTTCGATTGCCCTTTTTTGAATCCATTACCAAAGCCACCATTTTCCCTCAATTTTGTGGAGGCACAACTTTGCTTGATTCTCAAAGCAGCATCGACCGCCTTTATAAAAACAATGTGTTTTCCCTACTTGATTATGGTGCAGAAGGCAAAGAAACCGAGGAGGATTTCAATTTTACGATGAATGAAAATATCCGAGCTATTGAGTTTGCTGCTCAACAGGATTGCGTTCCTATTATTAGTACCAAAATAACTGGATTGGCAAGATTTGCTCTTTTAGAAAAAGTAAGCCGATCCGCAGAATTGAATCAAGCTGAACAAGAGGAATATCAAAACGTGCTCAAAAGGATTGACTCCATTTGCCATAATGCAGCACGAATGGATGTTGGGGTCTTTATTGATGCTGAAGAGACCTGGATACAGGATGCCATTGACCGGATCGCCAACCAGATGATGAAACGGTATAATAAGGAAAAAGCTATTGTCTACAATACCTTTCAGCTTTACCGTACTGACCGTTTGTCCTACTTAATGGATTCTTTTAACAATGCACAACAAAGCGGGTACATGCTAGGCGCTAAATTAGTGAGAGGCGCATATATGGAGAAAGAGCGAGATAGGGCCAAAGAAAAGGGTTACCCTTCCCCTATCCAGCCCACAAAAAAAGCGACCGATCACGATTATGATTTGGCGGTTCGATTTTGTGTTGAAAATCATGAAAAAATGGCCTGCTGCATTGCCACCCACAATGCAGAAAGCAATCGACTTGCCGCAGAATTGATCGCTGAAAAACGTATAGACAAAGGCCATCACCATTTGATATTTTCACAATTATATGGGATGAGCGACCACCTCACATTCAACTTGGCTCAAGCAGGCTTTAACGTTTCCAAATACCTCGTTTATGGTCAAGTAAAAGAGGTTGTCCCCTACCTTATTCGCAGAACAGAGGAAAATTCTTCAGTAACCGGCGACCTGAGCCGAGAGCTTGGATTTATTATGAAAGAAGTAAAACGAAGAGGGCTTTAACTACCAAATTTTAAACAAGAACCCCTTTGGCCTGTTCTTTAGGTGATTGAATTTTTCACCACAAAAGAATGAACCTATTTATGGATAAAGTTAAGGTCTTGGCTTTTGGCGCAAGCAACAGTAAAGCGTCAATAAATAAACAACTTGCAACTTTCGCCGCCAACCAAATTCCCAACGCCTCTGTCACTATTCTTGATCTAAATGACTATGACATGCCCATGTATGGCATTGATCATGAAAGGGAATTCGGCATACCTCAGGCCGCAAAGAATTTCAAATCTCTAATCAAAGAACACGACGGTATCATTATTTCATTTGCAGAACACAACGGTGCCTATTCAGCAGTGTTCAAAAATATTTTTGACTGGGTTTCCAGATTAGAAGGGAAGGTATGGGAAAATAAACCCATGATGCTGATGGCCACTTCCAATGGAAAAAGAGGGGGAGCTTCTGTTCTTGAAATCGCAGCAAGTCGAATGCCTTTCAGTGGCGGACTCGTGGCTTCAGTCTTTTCTCTTCCCGAATTTAAAATCAATTTTTCAGCCGAGGCAGGAATAATAAATGAGGAATTGCTGGAAAAATTCCAACAGCAAATCCAACCGTTTTCTATGATGCTGGATAGAAGTGAAGTGTCGGTTTAAATTTCGGATGATCCTCAAAATTGAGACACTAGGCAGATACTTCACCTTTGGATTGCCAGTTTTCTAAAACTGCGAGACGTTTCTCCAATTCTTTTTTTGTTGCCTTTAGGTCTTCTTTGATTCTGGCCCTTTTAGCTTTTAGCCTTTTGATTGCTTGCTCTTTCTCTTTCACTTCTTTGAAAAGAGCCGCTATATCAGGGTGTACTTCGAGGAAGTTCTTGTCCAATTTATGTGCTGTTTCTCTCAAGACTGTATGTTTTTGAAGTTCCTGTTATTCGGTAGGGTTGACAAATATAAATAAAAATAAGAGGGTTAGCTGAAAATTTATCAAACCTTTAACGGCCAATTACAAACACAGTCTAATAATTACCGTAAAAATGCTGCATACTTGCATCCCTTAAAGATGGAAACGATCATTACGTAAATGAGCCAAACCACCAAACTCGGTACAGCCCCAATCGGCCAACTCCTTCGCCAGCAGGCGATACCTGCCTCTATTGGGATTTTGGTACTTTCCATTTACGGCATTGTAGATACTATTTTCGTTGGGAAATATGTGGGTGCGGTGGCCATCGGGGCTATTACCGTCGTGCTACCAATAACCTATCTTATTTCAAGTTTGGGTATGGCAATTGGTGTGGGTGGAGGTTCCATAATATCAAGGGCATTTGGCGCAAAAGACCATCAACGAGCCCACCAAACCTTTGGCAATCAGGTCACGCTTGTGATCTTGTTTGCCGTTACTGCATTAATATTATTTACCGTATTTCAAACTGAAGTGCTCAAGTTGTTTGGCGGTAAAGGCGAAACCCTACCCGCCGCGCAAGAGTACTTTAGGGTATTGCTGCCCGGCATTCCGTTTTTGGCTATTGCCATGATGTCAAACAATGTATTCCGTGCAGAGGGCAAACCCAAAATAGCCATGACGGTGATGATTGTCCCAGCAGTTATCAACTTGATCTTAGATCCCATTTTTATCATTTGGCTGGAAATGGGTTTAAAGGGAGCCGCCTTGGCAACGACCATTTCATATGTATGCTCCGCCGTTTTTTGTATTTACAACTTCACCTTCGGAAAATCTGAAATGCAATTCCACTTGCCCGATATGCGGCTGCATTGGCCTATCGTAAAGGAAATATTTTCCCTCGGTTCTGTTACGTTTTCAAGACAAAGTGTCGTTGCATTGCTTATGATCGTGCTGAACAACACCCTGTTCAGTTATGGTGGTGAACTGGCACTTTCGGTTTATGGTATCATCCAGCGGGTAATGATGTTCGCCAATTTTCCAGTGCTCGGAATCACGCAAGGATTTATCCCGATTGCCGGATTTAATTTTGGAGCACAAAATTGGAGCCGTGTAAGGAATGTTATCAAAATGGCGCTCACAAGCGGGACTCTTATCGCCATTTCCATTTTTCTGAGCATATTATTTTTTGCTGACCCACTCGTAAAGTTATTTACCAATGAACAAGAATTGATCGAACTTACTGTTCCGGCCATTCGCATTGCTTTTTTGGCCACACCTTGCATTCTTTTTCAACTAGTGGGCTCTGCGTATTTTCAAGCTATCGGAAAAGCTCGACCAGCACTTTTTCTGACACTAACCAAACAAGGGTTTTGCCTAATTCCGCTCTTATTTATTCTACCCCCCATTTTTGGATTGGATGGTGTTTGGATGGCCTTCCCTATAGCAGATGTGCTCTCGGCGAGTATTTGTTTTTATTTTTTGAAAAGGCAAATGAGCCTCCTGGGTAAGGAAAAAATTATTGAAGCTGCTGAGGTGAAAGTATGAGCAGTTGGCAGTTGGCAGTTGGCAGTTGGCAGTTGGCAGTTGGCAGTTGGCAGTTGGCAGTTGGCAGTTAAAGCATATTTCTTATTCTAATAAAAGTTTCATTGCGAAATCCAGAATCAAAATTTTCTATTCCAATTCTTCCAGTATTTCATGGGCTGCTTCTTTTTTATAATGGTTTTCCTCAACGATAATGTTGAGCGCTTTTTTTAGTTCAAATCAGGTTTTAGGACAGTGCGAAAAAATTATTTGTGTTACTCCAATTCGAATTTTCACGGATTATTTGAAAGACGGCATGTATTACATGCAAATCAGGCCAAAAGGCATGAAATGGCAGAAGTTGAGGTTTTTGAATATGAAGAATTAATGGCGTAACTCAAATAAAACTAATTGCTGTTCTCAAGTTTTTTTATCTATTAAAAGGATATTCATTCACCCACCTGAATTTCCGGTTCATCAGGAGGAAATCTTCTTTCTTTTTAGATTTCAACATTATATCAAGCGTGTCTCCATTTAAGATTCCTTCCAATTGAAGCGATAAAGAATCTGGGTAAGAATAACGCAATGTATCAGCTATGATGGCTGAATCCCTCCCTAATTTTAAGGTCATTATTTTCAATGAAGTATCTGGCTCACAGGTAAAATAGAATGAGCGGTCGGTCATCACTTGCACGGTAGCATATCCTTGCCTTTCAATGGCCATTCTTTTCCAACGTGTGCTATCAGTAGAGAGCGGAGGAACATCCAACCCATTTTTATTAAAAGATGCTACTTCATACAGTCCATACAATGGTGCTTTGGCTGCATTCGGGCCCCATTTTTTCATCATTTTAAAAGTAGAAAAAAGGCCAAAACCAATGCCTCCCAAGACTAATATCCATTTGATTATATTTTTCGCTTTTTCCGTATTAGGATTTTTGGACAACGGTCGCATTACTGCAGGTTGAACCGATCGATTTGTAATAAAGAAATTCAATAATCGCTTACCATCCAACGACATCAAAAGAAGGCTCATTAGTACCAAATGCGAGGATAAGATTTTCACAGGAACATCATAGAAAAAATTCAAGGCCATTACATTGGCCATCACACCAAACACGACCAATGCCCCAAGTGTGACCGTTCGCCGGTGCAATAACAATAATCCGCCCACTAATTCACCCACTCCGGTGAACATGGTGTACCCTTTAGAATAGCCCATAAACGTCCACAGTAATCCCATTGGCGATGAGTCACCATACGGCTGTATGAGCCGACCAAACCTTGGTGGTTGGAATTGCATATAAAACAGCTTGGCGAGGCCATACATCACCATTTGGTAAATGACGTAGTATCGCACCAGCACGATCAGCCAATCCATCATTGTTTGATAATGTGGGCGATTGCGGTCTAATATTGACCATATCAATGTTATTAATGCTGATACAATAGCATAACATAGAATGCTCACATAATTATAGGTGGTATCTCCGCTTCCATTCGTGAAAACACTAATCTCTTCCTGTAAATGGAGCACACTTGCTGCAAACAAAGGAACCAGTTTTTGCCACATGGCTTCAAATGCAAATGACAGCACAAACTGATTGGACATGATAAAAAAGAAGAGGTAACAGCAAATAAAGCGAAATAGGATTTTCTGAAAGTTGGTCCAATGCATGAGTGATTTTTTGAAAAACTTAAAAGAGCAGCTAATTTAAAAACAGCAACAACAATCATAGTTTTATGAGCTTAATAATTCCAGTTTCGGTAATAAACTGGTTATTAGTCGCCTCTTCTCCCTCAGGATGCAGTGTTAGTTTTCAAAGCTTTTAACATCCTGGCTCAAAGTTGACTTTAGAACTCAATCGTTCCATCTTGTGGGAGTGAGAACTCGCCTTTCCAATTAATTTTTCTGTTACCTTAGCTTAACCATTTACCAAAAAACTATAACCCTGAAAAACAACTTCTTTTACAACATACACCTAAGCTCCTTTGCTCGTCAAAACCGCTCCACTAGCACAAAAGCGGAAATCCGAATATGGTGTGAACTTCTCCGTGACTGCCAATGTGAAGGGTATCGTTTTATTCGTCAGCGACCTGTTCTCAACTACATCGCTGATTTCATGTGAAAGGATTTAAACCTCATAATCGAAATTGATGGCATTACCCATGATTCAAAAGATGCATTTGAGAAAGATCAAAAACGGCAGCAGGATATGGAAGAAGCTGGATTCAGTGTGCTCCGTTTTTCGGATTGGGAAGTAAAAAATGATATTGGCGGAGTTGGGGTTAGATTGCGGGATTGGGTTTTGAATTATGAAAAAGAACATACGGAAGTCAGCAAGAAAAAGAGGGGAAAGCGGCCAACAAGAAGGGGATGTGATGACAAAAATGGATGAGAGATGCTTATGTCCAGCTGGGGGATCACCCCCCTGCCCCCCTCAAGGGGGGACATCGCAGCTCGCTTCCAAACTCGAAGGTTTAGATTGATAGAGCTCCGACTCCAGAAGTTCAATAGTCTTTTGTAATAGCCAGAGTCCAAGTCCCCCCTTGAGGGGGGCAGGGGGGTGAAAAATCGAGAGTACATTTTATACAATTCAATTCAATTCATAGCAAAGGAGCAAAGCGAGGTAACCCAAAAACACAATTAGATTCGCTGGCATATAATTAAGCATCGTTGGCATATTTTTTTGACACATTAACAAAAGACTCAACTATGCTGCTCCCACCCTCTTGGGATTTTATGCACTTTTGTGCAAACACCTGCCTATCAAGATTTCACATATTAACAAAATTCCTTTGAAACATGAGAATCAGACCATTTACATTATTCCTGTCATTATTATTTTTTTCTTCCCCTCTGCTTAATGCCCAACATTCCATTGCCCGGCAATGGAATGAAAAAATGCTGGATGCAATTCGAGGAGATTTTGCCAGACCAACTGTGCATGCCCGCAATCTTTTTCATACTTCCGTTGCGATGTACGATGCATGGGCAGTCTACGATCCAGTTGCAGAACCTTATTTATTGGGCAAAACAGTACATGGATTTACCTGTCCGTTTGATGGAGTAGATACGCCGGCAGATGTAAAAGCTGCGCAAGAGGAAGCGATGAGTTTTGCGGTTTACAGAATAATGCTGCACCGATTTCTGACTTCTCCTTCCGCATTTGACCTATATACCGACCTTGAATTTTATATGGCCACATTAGGCTATGATGATGAAAACAACTCCACTGACTATACATCGGGAGACCCCGCAGCATTGGGCAATTATATTGCAGAGCAAATAATAGCCTATGGTTTACAGGATGGTTCAAATGAGCAATTTGGATATTTAAATCTTTATTACGAACCAGTCAATCCGCCACTTGAAATAGATTTCCCTGGCAATCCTGATATACAGGACTATAACAGATGGCAGCCACTTACCCTCGATACCTTCATCGATCAAGGTGGAAATGAAATTCCAGGTAACACGCCAAGCTTTTTAAGTCCTGAATGGGGTCAAGTTGCCCCATTTTCTTTAGACCCGAGCAGTGCCACAGTCAATACCAGAGATGGATTCGATTATTTGGTTTACCACGATCCGGGCCCACCAGCCTATTTAGACACTGCAAATGTTGGTGGCCTATCCGAGGAATACAAATGGGGCCAGCTATTGGTGTCAGTCTGGTCTTCGCACCTCGACCCAAACGACGGGGTAATGTGGGACATTTCCCCAGCCTCGATTGGTAACCTACAGCTATCCGATTATCCGGCCAGCATTCCTGCGTTGCGTGATTTTTATGATCTGGAAAATGGAGGCGATCCGAGTCCCGGACATAATTTGAATCCTAAAACAGGAGAACCATATGCTCCACAGATGGTGCCCAGAGGTGACTATGCCCGCATCTTAGCTGAGTTTTGGGCTGACGGGCCAGATTCAGAAACACCTCCGGGTCATTGGTTTACTATTTTAAATTACGTGAACGACCAACCTGAATTGGTAAAAAAATTCAAAGGTCAGGGTGAAGTTTTAGATGATTTGGAATGGGATGTTAAATCCTATTTATTGATGGGAGGAGCTATGCATGATGTTGCAATTGCTGCATGGGGCATCAAGGGCTGGTATGATTACATTCGGCCAGTAGCTGCTATTCGTGCAATGGCAGAATTAGGACAAAGTTCTGATTCCAACCTTCCATCCTATCACCCTGGAGGAGTTCATTTGATTCCTGGATTCATTGAATTGATTGAGTCCGGTGAACCTTTAGCAGGGATTGGTGACGAACATGTAGGTAAGATCAAAGTATATGCATGGAGAGGTCATGAGTACATTCCAGAACCGTTAACAGACGAAGCTGGTGTTGATTGGATTCGTGCCGAAGACTGGTGGCCTTACCAACGTCCATCTTTTGTTACGCCACCATTTGCAGGGTATATTTCAGGACATTCTACTTATAGCCGCGCTGCTGCTGAGTTGTTAACTAAACTAACGGACGATCCATTCTTTCCAGGTGGCATGGGCGAATTTCAATGTCCTCAAGATGATTTTCTGGTATTTGAAGATGGTCCAAGCATCGATGTTACTTTACAATGGGCGACTTACCGTGATGCTTCCGACCAATGCAGCCTTTCAAGAATATGGGGTGGTATTCACCCACCTGTAGATGATATTCCGGGCCGATTTATTGGAATGGCTATCAGCAATGAAGCATTTGATTATGCAGAAAGCCTTTTCTATAAAGATGAAGATATGGATGGGTTCTTAAATTATGTCGATTGTGATGATACGAATGCCGATATTAATCCAAATGCAACAGAAGTTTGTGATGGCATTGATAACAACTGTGATGGCCAAATTGATGAAGGACAGCAATTAAGTGCCTACTTCCTCGATGCAGATAATGATGGATATGGAAGCTTGGCAGATGTGGTTCAAGCCTGCCCGGGCATGCCACCAATGGGTTATGTGGAAAATGCCATGGACTGTGACGATACTAATCCTGATATCCATCCAGACCAAACTGAAACGTGCGATGGCCTTGATAATGACTGCAACGGTTCTATTGATGATGGCCTGACTATTTTCACTTATTATGTTGATAGTGACGGGGATGGCTTTGGAGAAGCAGCGACCTCCCTTGACACTTGCTTGAGCGATGCCCCCGCTGGCTTCGCAACCAATGCGATGGACTGCGATGACTCAAATGCTGACATCAATCCAGACAAAGCTGAAATATGTGACGGAATTGATAATGACTGTAATGGAATGGCAGATGATGGGTTAACAGTGTTCACCTATTATTTGGATGCTGACGGTGACCTTTTTGGGAATCCTGATATTACGATTGATACCTGTGGGGCTGTTGATCCAAATTATAGCTATGTGCTGAATGGCTTTGATTGCGATGATACCAATCCAAATGTCAATCCGTTTATGATGGAAGTGTTAGATAGTTTAGACAATGACTGCAATGGGCTTGTGGATGATGGCATTGTTTCCGTCAATGAAGCCGATCAAAAGCCTGCCAATATTTACCCAAATCCTACAACCAATATTTTGAACATTGATTATGCATTCAACGGCCAACTGACTGCCTCCATCTATCACGCAGATGGCAAGGTCATGCTCACAAAAGTGCTCGATTTCACAGGGTCAGCTGTTCAGATGGATTTAAGTGATATTGCGCCCGGGGTTTATTATATCAAAGCGAGCGATGCAGCAGGCAAGCTGCACTTTGTAGAGAAGGTGATAAGGCTGTAAATTAAATGCACCTATTAAATGACAAATCCCGAATCTTCAAATGGAAGGTTCGGGATTTCTTTTTGTGTGACTGTTTTAATTTTCCGACCAGTCAAAACCTGTAGTAATATTTTCGAGCAATGAGCTATCAGGATAAACTAAAGTTACGAAACCCAATTTGTAAAATATCCAAAAAATAATTTGGTAATACATGATTTGGTTTTTCCAGTCTAATTTGTTGACTACTTTATCTAATGTTGAGCCTTTTGGGCTTTTGCACAGACTGACGTTTAGCGCCGGCGACGTGCCCAGCTTTTGCTGGGCATGGCCGCTGGAGCAGTGTTGGCAGCAGTTTTCAATTTTTCTTTTCTTTTTCTCTTTTTTCCCTGACTTCTTTTATCGTTTTTTTGTCAATCTTTAGCCAGTAGTATAAATCCCAGTCATCGTATTCAATCCATCCATCATCCATAAACTCATTTAGTATTCGCAACCTTTCTTTTTCAATTTCACGACGAATCACAAGTTGATTATTCTCCTCGACAGTAAAGAATATCTCAACATCGTACAATATCTCTGTCCTCTTTATTGGCCCTCTCGTATTACCATACCTTTTCATCTTGTAATTTTCCTTTCCTATCAGAACAGAATACCGATATTCTCCAGTTGTTTCAAGTTTTGCAAAGTCCGTTTCATCTAAACAGTCTGGGACCCAAGAAAAAATCTGATTACCTTTTTTAAGTGAATTTTCTTGTTCAGGTGGATGCCCATAGCATCCTAATCCAATTTTTGGCCAGCCCCAAACTTCTTTTCTGTACAGAGTGCCGTGAAAATACCCTTCAGGACTTTGTCCATAGTAAACTTCCTCAGAATCATTGGTTAATTTAAACAGCAATATCTCTCCTTCATAAAAACTACTCATTGGCAGTATCCTAATCTCCTTTGGGCTAGGGTATATTTTTTTGACGACAATTGAGCCAAGCTTTCTTCTATCATTGAAATTAAACACTGCTTCAATTCTTTTTTCTTCTCCATCTATAACGAATTCATGTTTAGGGGTGGAATAAAAATCATTCAGCCTTGGACGTATTCCGAATTCTAACCGATAGTTCCCCTTTTTTATTTTTACTTTTCCTAAGGTTTGTTTTCTTTCAAAGTCAGTCGGAGCATTAAACCTGAAAACAGTATCTTCTTTTGCGTTCTCATTTATTCTTATCAATCTGTAATCATATCTATCATAGCTTTTTGTTACTTCTTTAGAATAATCAACAGTAGAAACAAAATCTATCTCTTGGGAGATAAGTTGAATTCCAAAAAATATGAATATTGAGAGTGCTGTTATTTTTTTCATTTTTTCTCATTATAGCAGCCAACGCGTATATACCCGAACCAAGTTCGGGTATTTCAATTATCAATTAGGTTCGCATTTAAAAGAAAATGAAATCCAGCACTTTATGAGGCATTGGATATTTTGTCCTATTATGCTGGTTACATTCATGCTCCTCTGGACAAATATACCCAAATTGCATAATCCAACATATACCCGTCGGCACAGGCCTGAGTCCCTGTGTCCCGCCTTGAGCGATGGCCTGCCCGCAGGCCAGGCCACTGGTTACAAACCAGCGGCAGCGGTTTTGGAAATGCCATAGAATTCGGTGCGGCCTTTTGGGAGCACTGATCGACATACGCATGGTTAACTATGGTTTATTTTACAAAATACATTTCGATTTCTCCTTTTCCCTTAGCATGAATTTCCCCTCTGTATTCGCAATCAATGTCATTCTTGACAAGTTGATAAGTCGTTCCTGAAATATTTATTTTGCCAGGTTCTCCTGACGACTCCATCCTACTTGCCGTATTAATTGTATCTCCAAAAAGATCATATCTGAATTTCTTCTTTCCTACTACTCCAGCCACAATAGGTCCGGAATGTATCCCAACTCTCATCCTCCACTTTATTTCATGTTTCCGATTTCTTTCCTCAAGGTAGTATAACATTTGTTGTGCGGCTGTAATGCAATTAATAGCATGTTCTGCTACCCCTTTTCCAAGGCCAGATGCAGCGACATATGCATCACCAATTGTTTCAATCTTCTCAACTCCTGCCTCCTCAACGATTTCATCGAACCTTCCAAAAATGTCATTGAGCTCATTAACTAAAGTTATTTCTGAAATGGATGCTACCAACTCTGTAAAACCTTTGAAGTCAGTAAATAGTATAGTCACATTCTTGTGCCTTTGGGGAGTTGTTCTACCGGTTTCTTTTAGATCCTTCGCTACATTTACCGGTAGAATATTATGCAGTAGATCATCTGATTTTTTCTGTTCAGCCATTAAGGATTCCTCTGATCTATCAATTAGAACAGACAAACTCCATATAAGTGCGAGACAAATGAATCCAGTTATACTGATATTGACTACTTGTGATAAATAGGGATCTACTTCATCATAATGAGCATTAATATTTGATTGAAGTATTACCGTAAGAATCAACGTCAAGCAAGCCAGTATACTAAAACCATGAGCTAATTTTCTTGCCTTCCGGGGAAAAGTCATGTAGGGCAGGATAATTATTAAGAAACAAATGAAGGCAACACCTGACGAATAACCCAACAAGTATAGAAATAAGAGAACCGATATATACGATGTAATTGTAAGCCATATGGTAGCCAATACCCGCCAACCTTTATTGTTGAAAATTAACACAGTTAGAAACATCAATCCCAACAATGCATTGCTTCCGTAAATTATTGAGGAGTCGGTGAGATAAATTGAAATTAGCATCCAAATTGCATTAAATAATGCACCTAGAATTGATGCAATATTCGTTACTCGTAGATACCTGATTTCAGTGGTAGAAAAGCCTTTATTAGCACCAATATCAACCATTCTTTGTAAGAATCGAAATTTGTTTTTATCATCAATTGACATTCGGTTCTTCTTTTTTTCCTTGGATTATCGATTGCTCTTCAAAGGTACAAGATTGGTCAAGTCCCTGTGTTATTTCATATCGTTCCCTTTTGCGGGAAATGCTTTTTATTGTTTTATAAATATAGTCTGACAACCCAAGAATTATGAATCTTGACTTGTCAGACTATAGTTTAAAAATTCATCCCAAAGTAAATGTTTTAAGGCATCCATTTTTAATACCAATTAAATCCTAGTCCAATAGAGAGTATTACAACGTCTCGATCTATATCATTATCTAAATTAGTCCATCCCATCTGCAGTTGGGTTTGAAGGTCTAGCGCAAAGTTTTTCTTTTGCACTAATTCATACCCTGTACTGAAGGCAACTGCTCCACCAAAATTCCAATCTTCATCTTTAATATTGTCTTCATAGATTGCTGGAAAATCCATAGCTAGACCTGCACCAGCATTTACCCACCATCGGTCTTTTACCCAATATTGAACAGATGGCATAAATGCATCAAAACTTCGATCTTTGCCTTCGTATTCGTAGCTCATTCCAGAATACATTCCTATAATAGCCAGGCGATCATTGACCATCCACCCCAATTTCAAATTAGGAAAACTGCCGCCGCCTTGAGCTTCGTCGAAAGGTACTTCTTGATCACTATCAGATATACTGATGACACCGCCGCCTATTCCAAAACCAATAACAAATCCTTTTCTTTCAATTTGGTCGGTCTCATTTTGACTATAAGAGAGAAGCGTGCAAAACGTAAATACAAAAATTAATAAGTTTTTCATTCTTAATATTTTTAATCGTTATATAAAAAGTAAGTGATTTGATTTGTCAGACTAAATCTAAAACTTCCACCCAAAGTAAATATTTGGCTCAAAAAGAAAGACGTTTCCATATTTATCATCCATCTCCTTAAATCCTTCAGGAGAATTGTTGTCAAACATCCACTGGTTGCAATGAACCTGAGGTTCAACGAAAAATCGTTTTTTCTTCCCAAATGCAACATGGTAGCCCAAATGAAGCGAGTTGTAAACTTTAAATCCATTTTTAATTTTATTACCGTCTAAATCCGTATAGGTTTGAATTTGCGGAAGGACTTCAACAGCAGCAAATAGCCCTTTCCAAAGCATGCGTTGGTACGTGATGCCAATTCCTGTTTCCCTTAAATATCCATCGTAATATTCAGTCCCAGACTCTATTTTATCGACAACACCATCCCACCATGTGATTCCCATGGGTTGGAATAATCTCCACGTGGCGAACTTTACCCCAATAATATTCTTATTATCCAGGTTGCGCTTTACATGTAATTCTACCATTTGAACACTTGTTCGATTGTTATAACCAGAGATAATCTCATCTGGAACAATATAAGGTATACTTACCCTCCACTTATAGTTTACTTCAGTTTCTTTATCCGCAGATGGGTTAATTTGAGCAAAAGCACTAAGTGTGCAAAAAAATAAAAGAATTGCAAATTGACTTTTCATGATACTAATAATATTTTTTTTTAAAATTCCGATTGCACAAAGCACTTCCCGTTATCGTTAGTTTATTTAGTAAAGGGGAATGGAAACATCATTCGATGATTATTTACTCTGCTTTATCGAGTTGATAATGCAAAGATGGAGTGGAAAGGAAGGTGAATCGTCCTGAAATGTAATTTCGGACTTAATAGAGAGATTTGGGACTTTTTTAAACAGGCTTAAATTTGATTAGTCTTCAACCAAGCTTTCGGTGACATCCCTTCAATTTTTTTAAAGAAGGCATTAAATACCGATTTAGAATTAAAGCCGCTTTCATAAGCTAGGGCTAAAAGGGTAAGGTGGCTATTGACAGGATTTAGGGCAATCTCTTTGAAGTTCTCCAAACGAAAACTATTGATGTATTCATTGAAGTTTTGGCCAATTCGTTCATTCAGTAACCAGGAAAGCTTGTTACTGCTAATATTCATATTTTCGGCTAGCTCGCGTAAAGATAAAGATGGGTTCAGAAACCACTTTTCTTCCTTCATTCCTTTTCCAAAAATTTCTAAAACCATGTCGATTTCAGCAGCTGACATTAAAGCCTTGGGAGGGTCAATTCGTATTTGTTTTTCGGGATCAGTTGGTAATAGCTCTATACGGAAAGCGGCTTGCACTAAATCCTGAAACCTCTGATACCGGTGTAATGGTTTAAGCAGCGGGATATTCATAAAATTTATGACTTGACCGGTACGCATCCTGATATTTTCTTCCAAAAAGTCCAATGCCATTTCGTGCTTGTCCAAATGCACCAACAAAAAAAGTTGCCAGGGAAAAAGCGCTCCCCCAGAATCTTCTTTTATCATTAAGCTAACCCTGCTGATATCAGCATCGATCTCATCTTCTGCATTGACCAACTTGTACAATACTCTGCATTCTTCTGGTCTCTCTGCCAAAGGAGTTTTATCTAAGAAGTCATTTAGTTTTTCGTAATCTTTCGAAAGAATTAAGCAAAGTTGTTTTAAGGCGATGGGATGTGTAAAATCTGGATTGATGCTCAAGGAGGTCTCTATACATTCCAGAGCTTTCGTGTAGTCCCCGTTTAAATAATGAATATTTGCTTTGGTAAAATAATGGTTTGGAGATAAAGGGTTTATTTTTAAAATATTATCAGTATGCCAGAGCGCTTTTTCGAAATAACCTACTGCTGTATACAATTCACATAAACCTTCTTCAGCTTCCGTATAGGATGGATTAAGTTCTATTGCTTCTTGAAAATATTTATGCCCATTGATGAAATCCCATTGACCCCAAAAAGACAATGTTGCTTTACTAAAATACCCTACATAGGATTGTTTGTCCAGATTAAAACCTTTGCTGAGATTCTCTTCTGACATCTGTAACAAGCTTCTATTATTTCCCCAGGATCCGGCCATGGCATAACAATAAGCCAATCCAAAGTAAGGCAAAGCAAATGAGGGGTCTATCGCTATACATTGTTCATAGAGTTCTATTGCATTTGCGATTCCTTGTCCGTCCCACATTAAATGATGGTAGCGACCTTTAAGATAAAGGTCGTAGGCCTCCATATTTTGCGTAGGCGCTTCAATTAGATGTTCCTGAATATTGAGATGGCCAAAATTTTCCCGGATCTGGTCAGCAATAAGTAAACTTACTTCATCTTGCAGTGCAAATATGTCCTCCAAATCCCGATCGAAATTTTTTGACCAGAAGTGAGTGCCGTCATCAGTACTGATTAACTGCGCTGTAATGCGAACCCTTTTTTTGATTTTCCGGACGCTCCCCTCCAAAACAGTACTTACCCCTAACTGATTACCAATGGTTCGCACATCTATATTTTTATTCTTAAATGCAAAAGAGGATGTGCGGGCAATGACTTTCAAGCCCTTCACGGTGGTTAGGGCGTTGATAATTTCTTCGGTAATGCCATCGCTGAAGTATTCGTTTTCAGGGTCGGCACTCATATTAACAAAAGGGAGAACAGCAATAGACTTATTGGATGATGGTATGGGTAGATGGTTGTTCATTTTCTACTATATCTTATCAAGGCTTCTATGAACTGATATTGAATTTTTAATGATTTTTCTTTTAATTGGCTACAACATCGGCATACCCGATCAGCCGACGCAGGAGGCTATGCGGGTATGCTGTGTTGGTGGTCGTTTTAATCATTTACGGGCTATTATTTATTTATCAATTAATTTCATTTTTATATGCTTGAAGGGTCTGAATCAATTTTTTCCCATTTTCTAATCCTCTTTTGAAATGTATTTCAAGACCGTCAGCAAATGTCAATTCCTGGTTGATTAAGCCATAAAATCTATCCTCATTTATTTTTCTAAGCATTCTTCTTTGGTCACTTATTGAAATCTGATTCGGAGTATCTTTTTTAAACGATCTTAATGAATTTATATAATCTAAATAACCTGTTTTACTGCCTTGAATTGTTTTAGTTGCCGCATCTTTGCTTTCATAATAATTAATTATTTCTTTCCGAATTTCTTTGTCTTTAATAATTCTTAGATTTCCAGTACTAACAAGTTCGGTATATGTTGAACTGTTACTTGTTTCAACAACCCTACTATATCTCGCTCCATACCCTACCGTATTTAAGAACAAGAGTGTATCATTGATCTGGTAGTCTCCTAACAGATATGCTTTTGCTTGATTCAAAGCTTCTGTTTTCTTTTTTATGTTTCTAATTCTTCTGTCATTAAAATATAAAGTATCCTGGCGAATGTCTATAATTAAGTCAGAAATATAATCTCTCTCCGTTGTACTATTTTTATTATTATTTTGCCACGTATTAAGTGATAAAGCCAGTAAGATTCCAATAACTATAAGTAGTATTTCTACAACAGCATAAATTAGATACCATTTCAACTTATCCTTATTCAGAAATTTTAGCCTTATTCTCCGAAAAATATTTAGCATTAGTTTATTATTATTTATTATGACCAACGGCGTAACGATTGGCTATGCGATGTGCCAGCAAATTCGCCTATTGCGTTGGCTTGCAGCGAACTTGCAGCGGGCTGCTACGCTGGCATGAACGCATAGCCTGTGTTATATGGCGTATTTTTTTTTAACACCCCATTCCAATTTCAAAAACAACTATACTTCTATATTCATATATGTGAAAATAGCCACATTCTCGTTCAACCTTTATTTTGTTAAAATAATCGTCAATTTCAATTTCTCTCACATACTGTTTTATTTGACACCCAAATCTTGATTTCAATTGATAGTTCGTCAATAAATATAATTCTTCAAATGAAAAATCATACAAAACAACTTTCCAGATTCCTTTGTTATCCGATTTTATTTTCTTGAATAATAACTTATCATCAAATAAATAATCTATTGCCCATTCTGATTCCACTTTGATATAATCCCCAAAATAATATTGAAATAATTCAAGACCATTTAAAGGGTAATAATCTTTATCCATAATTGGTATTGACAATTTCGATAAGTAGGCATCAAAAACATATCCCTCAAGTCCATTCCAATTTATCCACACCCAAGAACCTTTTAGTTGAATATTTTCGTGGTACGATTCTCCAGTTTCACAATTGTACATATTCACTTTATCACTTATAAAAGAATCGTTGCCAAACACTCCTTTTGTAGTCTTAGTTATCACCTTTTCACCAAATGGAATTTTATCAATTATTTTGCTCTCTTTATCCCTATCGAGTCTTAAATTCAATCCACTTTCAGCCCAAACAGTTAATGTATCACCGATTCGAAATTTATTTATCCCAAAAAGGTTTTGAAAAAACAGGATAAAGGTTATTATAAAAATTATTTTCATTTTAATTCATTTTGTCTTTATGCCATACAACGTGTGTATACCCGAACCAAGATCGGGTATTTCAATTATCAATTAGGTCCGCATTTAATGTATCCTATATATAAAGAAAATGAAAACCAGCATTTTATGAGGCATTGGATATTTTGCCCTACTCTGCTGGTTACATTCATGCTCCTCTGGACAAATATACCCAATTTGCATAATCCAACATATACCCATTGGCGCAGGCCTAAGTCCCTGTGTCCCGCCTTGAGCGATGGCCTGCCCACAGGCCAGGCCACTGGTTACAAACCAGCGGCAGCGGGCCCGCTACTTATTGACTTTAAAAATTTAACCGCCGAATCCTAAAAGCGTCGCTGGTTTCAGACTCCAGTCTGAAACCTAATATCTGAAACGCCTCTAGCGTACAAACGTCAGAGGCATTTCAGATTAGTTATTCAAGTCAGGAGACTTGAATGAGCGTTGTGTATTTTCGGCGGTTCTTTATTCTATTAGCCCACGACTTAAGTCGTGGGTTAATAAAACAGCATACATGCCAGTCGTTTTAACGACTTACCATGAGATCTGTCAATAAACCAGAATGTAATCAGCTTTTCTAGGACATAGCCGTTGTGCATATCGTTGTATATAGTTTTATCTCTTTATTTTCTTCATTCTGATTGTGTCGTTCTGATTTCTAAATCCAATGAGTTTGTTATCTGAAATTTTCATTTCAATTGAATCGGCTTTTAAAATCCATTCGGTATTTTTCAATTCACAATCTCCATCCATAAATCCCCATGATGAACCTATTTCTAGGCTATATGTCAAGCTAAATGAATTTGTATTTTTCCATCTTGTCAAGGAAAATGTTGTATCGGCTGCAGAAAATTCCCAACTCTCAAGTCTTTTGTTTTGATGTCTATCAATTCCTTCTACAAATAAGTAATACATTAAAAAAGATGCAACTAATGAATTTATCAAAAACAGTCTAGAATATTCACTTTCTTTCAATAAGTATAGAATTCCTGCAAGAATTAGATTAACTACAAACACAAAGGGAACTAATACGATTATTCCTATCGATATGCTTGGATCGGGATCAATTTGATAAACCCAAAGCCAAATCAATACAAAGTCAATTATTATAATTCCTAATATTTTGAATAGCTTCTTCATTAATTACGCACAATACACTAACATGATTTGCTGAATTTTGTATTGCCAAATGTATGAAAATCAGTCGGGTAGGTTATTCGAATGTGCAACAAATTATAAAAATTGAAAACCGTTAAAACGGTTAGGCTTCTTTGGTTATTAACCCACAACTTATTGACTTTAAAAATTTAACCGCCGAATCCTAAAAGTGTCGCTGGTTTCAGACTCCAGTCTGAAACCTAATATCTGAAACGCCTCTGGCGTACAAACGTCAGAGGCATTTCAGATTAGTTATTCAAGTCAGGAGACTTGAATGAGCGTTGTGTATTTTCGGCGGTTAAATATTGAATTCCATTAAGTCGTGGGTTAATAGAACAGCATACATTCCAGTCGTTTTAACGACTTACCACAGGATTGGTCAATGAACCTGCATTATTTAAAGTAAAATGTTGGAATGTGCAAAATAAGTGGACGCTGCGAACAGCATTTATTTCGCATTTATTTTTGATCTAAGAAAATCTGGCGATTCCCCCTCCCCTACTCCCATCTCAATTCTTCGACCACTTCTTTTCTTTTTGACCCAATTATTTTTAATACCACAACCACGATGACAAGTCCACTCAAAAGAATAACTGGTATAGCAGCCGTCAGTACATCCAACCCGATTCGATAATTGAAATTGGAAAGCCATTTATCCATGAGCCACCAAACGATTGGGACTCCTACAATCCCTGTAATCACAGCTGTACGGATGAAGTTTTTGGAGAGCAACTGGCCAATGTGATAACTGGTACCACCCAATACTTTCCGAATGGCAATTTCTTTTGTCCGTTCATTGATTTCAAAGGTGAGTAGTCCGTACAGACCGAAAACTGCCAAAAGAATACAGATCAAGGTGTAAAAGGAAATGATATTTCTCGCCTGCAATTCTGTGGTGTATAATCGGGCAAATTCCTCGTCGAGAAAATTATATTCAAAAGGCAGGCCTGGAAGAAGCGTCGCTAATTTTTGTTGGGCAGATTCCAATGTTGCTGGAATATCTTCCGTCCCCATTTTTAAATAAAGCTGGCTGGGGTTCAAATCACCAACTACCAATAAACAAGGACGGACTTCATTGTGTAAAGACTGGTAATAGAAATCTTCAATGACTCCTGAAACGGCCCTCTTACCGCCATCCCCAAAAGCACTGAACATTTTGCCAGATGCATGATCCCAACCGAGGTGCTTTTTAGCTGATTCATTCAAGACATAAGTGTATCGTTCGGTAATATTTTGACGAATAAAATCAGGATCACCTTCTATCAGTTTTAAATCTACCGTATTAAAAAAATCAGGGTCAACGGAAATAATGAACATGCTTTCGCTTTCCTCCTGTCCTTCCCACCAGACCGTCTGATTCCAATTGACTGAGCCTGGATTAAAACTGTTTAAGGAAGCTTCCCGCACATTTGGAAGGTTGCTCAGTTCATTTTTAAGCATCACTCTTTTTTCTTTATCCACTTTTACATTGAGCGGAATATTCACCACCTGATCTGGATTCAGCCCAATGCTCATTTCAGAAATATGCTCCATTTGTTTGCTGATAATAAGGCTGCTCCCAATTAAAATTATGGAGACCAAAAATTGTACACCAAGCAATACATCACGAATGCCAACACCATTTCCACTACCTGTTTTCACCTGACTTTTCAAGGCCCTTACTGGAGAAAAAGACGTTACAAAAAAACCGATATAACCACCTGCAACTGCACTAATCAATAATGCAAAGACCAACCCTAATGCAACCATCAATGGACTGAGAAAGTCGATGCTCATATTCGAATCGAAAAGGTTGTTCACATACGGCAACAACGCATATTCCATTAATCCTACAGCGATAAAAAGCGAAATGAGGCAGAGCAAAAATGCCTCCGCCACGAACTGTCCCATCAATTGTGGGCGGCTTGCCCCAATTGTTTTTCGCACACCTACTTCTTTCACCCGTTTTGACGATCCAGCAGTTTTTAAATTAATAAAATTGACCAATGAAATTAGGATCAGACCAAGTGCTGCTGCGGCATAGATATAGAGGTAACGGCGGTTATACGACTGCTTGAGATTGCCCCGGTTATCAACAAAATGAATATCGGTAAGCGGCTGGAGGTTGAGGTTTTCAAATGAATGAGTATCATCTTTCAGCGGTACTTTAATTGCCTGAATTTTTCTTTCCGCCAAATCTTCTTCAGCATTCGGGCGCAACAATGCATAGGCATAATAATTATATTGCCCCCAATTTCCATCCAAGCTGGTACCGGGCTTTAGTGTTTCAAGGTTTTGAAATGAAACAACATAATCGAGGTCAAAATGAGAATTGGCCGGGACATCTGCCATCACGCCTGTCACCGTAAAATCATGCTCATCATTTATCCGCACTGTTTCGCCAATGGGGTCTTTGCCTCCAAAAAGCTTCAGCGCCTCTGCATTGGAAATGACCATCCCGCTTGGAGCATCAAAAATGGTTTCATTATTTCCTTTTAGAAGCGGTAAGTCGAAAACCGAAAACAAGGAGGCATCCGACAAAAAGAAATTGGCTTCATTAAAATATTGATTATCATAATGTACGACCACTTTCCCGTTGCGGCGAAGTTTTGTTAGGCGGACATATTCTTCGATCTCTGGCACATCCGATTTTATCTTTGGAGGAATAGGGGCGGAAATACCAACCCAGCCTTCACCCGTATCTACATCTCCGGTTACAATGCGATAAATGCGTTCGCTGTTTTCATGAAAACGATCAAAGCTCTGCTCATACTGAATATGTAAATAACTGAGCAGCCCAGTAGCCATTCCAACTGAAAGGCCGATGATACTGATTAAGGAAACCCATTTATTGCGGAGAAGTGTGCGGTAAGCAGTAAGGAAGTAGTTCTGTAGCATATCAGGTGATTTATTAATTTGACGTGGCTATTTTAAAGGACGTTACAATATTTTTGGCGTTGCTTTTCCTTAGAGGCTGTTTTAAAACCTCAAGCACGTCTACGAGAATATCTTTTTACCCCAATTTCCTCTTGATTTTCGTCACGTATCTATGGATATGCTCCTCAAATCAAAAGAAAATTGATGCAAAAATCTTATCCTCTCACCAGCACTTCAGGTTTTAAAACAGCCTCTAAGGGGAGCGTCGCTCTGCGCCGCGATATGCTTCATTTTCCAGAGCTACCAAGGGCAAAAGTCGCTCTGCGCCTTGAACACCTGATTCGCATTAGTCATTAGCCATTAGTCATTAGTCATTAAAAATCAGTCATTACCCAAAGGCCCTTGCCAAAGCACATGCACTATTTTCCAATCACCCTCATATTTTCCCAATAAAATATAATCAGTCCCCCACCATGCGGTGACTTTACCAGAAGCAGTTTGGTCTTGCACTTCATATATTTCTATTTTTTTGGGAGCTGTGGCTTTTGGAAAACGTTCTGTTTCCTTTACTGATTTTGCATAAGATTTCATCTCTTCAAACGACATCGGTTCACCACCATATGCACCCGTTGATTCATCTTTCCAATAGCCATATTTGGTAACTTCCGGCAGCACTCCACGAATTATTTTCATGGTATCGCCTTCGTAAAACCCCTCTAAATAATCGAGCAGTGCTCGCTCCACACCTTTTTCATCAGGCATGGAATCTTGGGCAAAAATTGGAGCAGAAAAAAAAGTAACAAATAATAACAAGCTGATTTTTTTCATTCTTTTAGTTTTAGTTTTAGTTTTAGTAAAATATTTATCAATGACACTGTTTATTTAATTTTTCGTCCAGTTCCTTTCATCGTGAGATTAAACTCCGTGATAGGCATATCAGAAAAATTTGCAATATTCTTTCGATCAAAATATGAATAATCTTCATTAAATTGATAAACATCCTCATAGCGCTCCAGCATATTATTCTGCACATCTAATTCCCCATAAATAGTAATATTTCGAGAAGTGGGATCAAAATATAATACTTCATTTCCAGTAGCAGGCCAGTTGCTATATAATCCAGTCCTCTCAAAAGTTTGAACAAATTTCCCATACCGAATAGATTCTTGAATTGTCCGAGTGCGCCCTCTATCACTTTTTAGCTCCCCTCTACAAGTAATGAACATAGGCATTCCATTTTGATAAAAATCATATTCACAGGTCTGCTGGCCTTTTTCCACGAAAATTACTTCACTGTCCGGTTGATGGGTATCGTACCACTCAAATGTGAGGTCCCAAGTGCCTATCAAGAAATTCAATTCATTTAGTTTGGCACTTCTCTCGGCTGCATTCTGACCCGTTAAACTGGAACAGAAAAAAATTAAAAGTGCAGTCAGCGTGATTAATAATTTCATAGTTGTTTTTGTTTAAATTTAATTCCTCATTTTTTTCATTCACTTCGCAAGCTTTTAACCGGATTGGCCAGCGCAGCTTTCACACTTTGGAATCCGACCGTGGCAAACGAAACGATGATGGCCAAAACGCCAGCCAAGGCAAACACCCACCAGGGCATATCTATATGGTAATGGAAATCTTGCAACCAATTCTGCATAAAATGCCATGCAATTGGAGTGGCTATGAGCAATGCGAAAGTGACCAGTAACAAAAATTCTTTTGAAAGCAAACCAACTATTCCTGTCACCGAAGCTCCAAGCACTTTACGTACCCCAATTTCTTTTGTACGGCTTTCCGCCGCAAAAGCAGCCAATCCAAACAAGCCAAGGCATGAAATTAATATAGCAAGTAGGGTGAACCAGATTATTAGCTGAGCAAGCCGCTTGTCCTGCAAATAAGCCTGTTGGATTTTTTCATCCAAGAAAAAATGGTCAAATGGTTCCGCTGGATTTACCGCACTCCAGTCTTCTCCCAATTTATTGACCGTGTTCGCTAAATCATCCGTTGAAATATTGGCGACTACATATCTAAAACCTTCCTCCGGCACCCAAAAGAAAGCGTGATTACCTATTTCTTCTCGCAACGAACCAGCATGAAAATCTTTTATTACTCCGATGATTTCGTGCGAATGGGTTTCTCCATCCCACGACCAGTAAAACCTTTTGCCTATTACATCATCGAGCGTATAACCGAGATGGGCCACCAATTTTTCATTGATAATGGAACTATGAATGGTATCGGCTATTCTATTCTCCTCAAAATAGCGGCCTTTCACCAACTCAAAATCCATCATTGACAGGTAGTTCGCATCCGTCCAACAAAAAAAAGCATGCGTGGTCTGGCTTTCAGGTTGGCCTTCACCATGAACAAGCATATCTTCTACATTTGGCATGCCGGGCACAGAAGTGGCAGCGCCAACCCCTTTCACCGCTGGATTTTTTAATAATTCAGATTTTAATTGACTAAAATTCTGAGTAGCATCGGTCGTATTCATTGGCATGACCAACTTTGCAGCAGTATTATAGCCAAGATTTTTCTTTTGCAAAAAATCCATTTGTTGCTGAATGACCAATATCCCTTGAATCAATCCAATGCTGACAATAAATTGCACAACCACCAAAACACGACGAACCTGACGAGCAGAAAATCGATCTCCTATTTTTCCTCTAAAAATTTTAACAGGACTAAAAGAGCTTAAATACAATGCTGGGTAGCTGCCAGCCACCAACGAAACGACTGTTACCAATCCAATCAGCCAAGCAAATAAAATTGGATCTTGCAAAATGTCCAACCGAAGTTCTTTTTCCGATATAAGGTTAAAAACGGGAAGGGCTAATTCTGCCAATACATAAGCAAGTACAACTGCAACCCCCGTATAAAGAAATGCTTCCGTTAAAAATTGACCTGTCAACATGCGTCGTGTTGCTCCAACCACCTTGCGTACGCCTACTTCCTGGGCACGGATGGTGGCTTTCGCCGTTGCCAAATTCATGAAATTGATGCATGCAATGAATAAGATAAAAGCGGCTATTGCCCCGAAGATGTACAGTATCGACAAATCACCTTTAGGGCCAACCTGCATGCTGAGCCCTGACTTTAAGTAAACGTCAGATACAGGTTCGAGAAAATGTGTTTTCTGTGCTCCCCATGCCTTTAGTTTTTCTCCGGCTTTTTCTTCAATTAAGGCTGGGAATTTTGCCTCCAATCCAGACTTGTCAGCACCTTCTTTGAGCAGCAAATAAGTTCGGAACATATTATTGCCGGCCCATTCCGGCAAATCATACCACCTCCTGCCAACAGCACCACTACGCATGTTCATATAAAAATTACCATCAATGTGGCACGGGAATTTGGAGGGATCAATCACTCCTGTAACGGTGTATTCATCTTCGCCCCATTGATCGCCTATTTTAATTGTTTTGCCAATTGCAGTACTTCCATCGAATAGTCTGGTAGAAAGCTCTTTAGAAATAACGACTTGAAAAGGTTTGTCAATCGCAGTGGCTGGATCACCTTCAACAAAGTCAAATTTTAAAACCTCAAAAAAGGTGCTGTCCGCCAAAAAGCCTTTCTTTTCAAAATATGATTTGTCCTCATATTTCACCAAATGCTGTTCGGTATTTGGAGCAACCAAAATACGGGCTGCATTTTCAACTTCAGGGTAGTTTTCCACCAAATGCCAAGCTAGTGGCGAAGGCGTTATGGTTGCGCTATTTACTCGATCACCATCCGAAAAAGTAGTACCGATTCGATACAGCCGATCCAGGTTATTGTGGTGCTGATCGTAACTCAATTCATCCCGAATATGCTGAACAATGAGCAAACAACAGGCAATCCCAATCGCCAAACCAAAAATGTTGATGAGTGCATAACCTCTAAATTTGATGAGGTTTCGAATTGCGATTTTGAAATAATTCTGAAGCATGGAGATGGGTTTTCTGGAATAAATTCAAGGGGCATGCCATGTTGTCAAATAACTGCTTTTCAATGCGTTATGGAATTTTTATTTTTGAAGGGATGGGTGCAGGTGTGCGGGAATGGACGGTGGGTGTGCGGTTTGAGTGGGGCGATGTGCGATACTTGATGTGTCAGCAAATTCGCAGAGTGAGTTGGCTTGCAGCGAATTTGCTGTGGGTCGGGCTCGTTGGCAAGAGCGTATAGCCATTATTGTTCAACGATATTTCTTTTTAATAGCAATTAACATGAGTGTAGGAGAAAACTTGAATACGAATAAGCTTCGTCTGTATCCTGCAAAGAATTTCACTAACCGCCGACTTTAGTCGGTAGTATGAAAACACAATCATTATGGGCTTTAGCCCCAGTATCCAGGCAAACTGTGGCTAAAGCCCTTTTATGTTTTAGTTTTTTCTCCGCCTTAAAAGGCGGAGTTAGTGATTCTAACAATAACATACTAATGAAATTCAAGTTTTGCCCAGTACTGAAAGCAATTAATTAATCAAAAATAATTTTGCTTGATTTATATGTTTGCCTCTAAAACTCAAGATATACATTCCTTTAGAAAATGATGAGACATCAAGATTTACTTCTGTTGTTCCATCAATTTTTTTATCCATAATTTTTCTTCCATCTATACTGAATATTTGAGTTGAATTTATTTGGTTAGATAAATTTTTTATATAGAGTCTGTTTTCAATGAGATTTGCAAAAACAACCGCTTCATTTTTATTTAGTTCTGGATTTTCTGATGATACTACTTCTATTTCTTCAACACTAAAATTAGCAAACAAAACGCTCTCATCTCTAAGGTCTTGGTCATTTAATAAACTTCTGTAAATTCCCCATTTCGGTCTTACAAATGTGGCGCCTGGCCTCCAATTTACAATTGAATTATTTGAATAGGTAAATAACGTTTCATTATCACTAACTCTTTTAATTGTTATTTCATAAGTTCCGTCTATACCATATAAAATTGTTTCTGTTACGTCTAACCATGTGCCTATTAAGGGCGCTAAATCGGTTTGTTTTAAGGTGACTTGTGCATCGGTCTCTGCATACCGCAATTCAAGTCGGTCTGGGTTTCCTTTCCGAGTCGTTAAGGTATACATAGGCATACTTTCCAAGGATCCACCAACTGATTTTAGTTGATGTAGGTGGGTGAAATTTGGTGAAGATTGAAATCCGGATTCTAATTTAAATTTCCATTTATAAATTACCTTTTCATTTTCTATTCCCAATAAGTTATCTGGCGATTTATCATAAGTTTTTATTTCATTTCGTTGTCTGTCAAAATTAATGCAACGATCATTATCAGGTGTAACATGGATATAGAATCGAAAAACATTTGTGCCTAATTCATCATCATAAAGCTCATCAATATGCTCACCAAACCCATTGTGGCTACAATCTGGGGTCTCAATCGGGTTATAACCAGGAGCCAACACTGAAGTGATCAATTCATACGTATCTCCTGGTCCATCTGCATTAAGTAAAACTTGTCCAAATCCATTTTCAAATAAAAAAATAAATGGCAAAATTAATAGTCGTTTCATTAGATAATAAATTGGTTTAATAGTATTTATTTCGATTCTCTTTTTTAATTAATTTTATACTTAAATAGAACATAAATGTTGTACGCTCTGCGCATACGCCGTGTGAGCGTCAGCGGGCATGGTCGCCATGCACTTTGTTACCAACTTTTTTCATTTCTCTAAACCTACTAATTAATATAGGTATTCCCTTCTTTAGCCAAAATTTACTACTAACAACCCCTCCTGACATTCCGCCTTTATTATATCTTTCTACAAAAATCTTGTCTTTTATTAACAATTTATCTCCAGTCAATTTTTCAATTGTGCAGTGTAGATTTGTTGTCAATTCATCTTCTGTGTTAGGTATTTTTATTGCTTTAAATTCTTCTTCCAATTCGTCCCAAAGTGGCTGGTCCCCTCGTAGCCCGTATTGAAATGGCCTTGTTTTGAATATACTGCTAATTTCTTTTACTTCTTTGATTGATTTCACTTCATCTTTATAATCAAAATGTATTTGTTCGTTTGGGTCAATCTTATTGAAGTCCATTTTAATTCGACTAATGGTCTTGGCTGAATCATTAAACCTATCATTTAAAGATTTAAGATTGTAAAGTATTAAATTCGATGGCATTTTTGTTAAGCCGGTTATTGCATCCCAAAAAGCATCCCAGTTCATTCCATAGAATTTAGGAAATTTTAAAATAGATTTGAATGTTGAATGCAATTGTTCAATTGATTCTTGTTCATCCAAATCAATTGATACTATAAAATAGTTAGGTCTGTTTGTAATCTTTAAAGTGGAATGATCAATTTGTCTATTGATATATTCTTTATGATTAAATCTTACTTTATCTGCTAAGTCTAAAAATTCAATTCTTCCATCTCGATAAATTTGTTCCTCAATAGAATTTAGTTTTATCAAGACAGATAGATCTATGAAATTTTGAGATGAATAAACAAAATTGCAATAGAGATTTTTGTCTTCAGATTCATAAAGAATATATCGCCAATTTTCTCTATCAATTTCAGTCAGTGATATTTTATTCTTTTCGTTCATTCAATTGCTGGTAACACTAAGGATTGTACCTGCCCTATGAATACAAGGTAATGATACCACATACCTTTTGTTTTGTCAAATATAAACACCCTATGTTCAACGATTTACGATTTCGTATAAAATGTATTCTTATATAAAGCCACGTGTACAAAACAGTTTTACGCCGACCTCTCGTGCAGCAGCCAGTTTTTCAGGATTTCCATTGTATCTGAGTACATGTCAAAAAATGATCAATTGAATTAAACTGATTCACCCCCCTACTCCCCTCAAGGGGGGACTTTAGCGTAACGTTGTCCCCCCTTGAGGGGGGTAATTTATATGGGCATAATTTATTAAAATATTTTTTTGTCATACACTTAACCAGTGTATATAATGTGAAAAATATCAGCATACCGAAGTGAACAAATTTATTTATCCTATTCTAAACCACCAAGCTGCCACAAATAATAAAAGCCTTGTCAGCACTTCCAGCGCTGACAAGGCTTTTATTATTGGATCTATGAATCTTTTTTTTAAAACAACCTATTTTCTTCAATCCCCCTTCAGCACCTGCGCCGGGTTGGTCCGCACTGCAGCCCAGACTTTTATTCCAACTGTACACATTGCAATTGCAAAAAGAGCGGATGCAGAAATGGCCAGCATACCAATGCCGATACCCGAATTGATCTTAAAAATCATGTCCATCAGCAGTTTTGTAATAACATAACCGCCATAACAACCAAAAACGGATCCGACGAGTAAAATCCAGAAATAGCCTTTATTCACTATTGTCATGATATGGCCCGGTGTAGCGCCGACTACCTTGCGGATTGCGATTTCCCGCATTTTTTTCAATACGGTTAACGAGACGAGGGCGAAAAGGCCAGTGGCTGTCAATAGTATAGTGACAATCGCAATCCAACTGAAAATTTTGGCTATGTTCGTCGTCAATGCCATGGCCTCTCTGGCAATATCGTTTTGGTAAAAACCTCTGAACGGCTTGAGCGGAAACAGTTTTGTCCATGCCTCTTTTGATTGTTCGAAAACAGAAGTCAGCTCGCCTGGTTTCGCCCGAATGACAAGGTTGCCAGCCTTCTCTGGCCGGATGAGGCGCATAGCGGCTGGCTCTACTGGATCAAAGATCTTATTACTGTGGAAGTCTTTCAATGTACCAATCACAGTATATCCCACTGTATCAACACGGATGGTTTTACCGAGGGCCTCTTCACCCGTCCATCCAAACTGTGCGGCCATTTTTTCGTTCACAAGAAGGGTATTTTCAAAATCTGATTGGAGCTTGGGGTCAAATTCACGGCCAGTGACTAAGTCTATTTTCATCAGGTCAAGATATCCTTCGCCTATTTCATAAAAATTCGATTGCCATTTTTTCCCTTCCGATTCTACCATTTTCCAACGATAAGAAAAACCGACAAGTGAATGACTGGGTGCCATTGCTTCTACACCCGGCATATACTGAATTTCATTTCGAATAGCAGAGAGCGTACTTTCGTTCGGCGTGGAGATGGTCATTATATTGTCACGGTCGTATCCGCAGTCGTAGGTACGTTGAAATTCGGCATTCTGGGAAAATCCCACGCTTGCGATCACCGTAATCAACGAAATGACTACTTGCAAGCCGAGCAACAGGCGGGAAAAAAGATTAGAGCCGCCAAATTTCACGGAGCCTTTGAAGATATTCGAAGCATTGAACCGACTGATATAAAAGGCCGGATAAGCCCCTGCCATCAACGTCGTACCAAGCATCGCTAAACCAATAAAGGCCATCAATCGCCCATCATGCAAATAGTCAGCTTGGGCATTCACCAGCGAAAACATCTGGTTATAATTGGGTATCCACCACTCGTTGATCATCACAGAAAAAGCAAAAGCCATAATTACGATGCCACCACATTCAAGCAGCATTTGCAAGCTAAGCTGCCGTTTTGTACCGCCCATCACTTTGCGTACGCCCATTTCCTTTAGACGGCTATTCGAACGGGCCACAGTGGTATTGGCAAAATTGAGGCATGCGGAAAGCAATATCAAAATAGATAGTGCTAATGGGCCATATGCTCCTGCATCTTCTGGGCGTTCACGCAGTTCATTAGCGCTCAATTCTGGCAAATAAGCATGGTCTTTTAAAGAAATTAGCCGAAAATTAGTTGCTTTCCAGTCGTTTCTTGCATCGTTTTGCAGAGGAAGGTATTTTTTGAAATTAGTGGCCAGCCTTTCTGCATCAGCCGGGTTTTTCAGTTTGAAAAATGTAGCATCTATTAACCAAGTCCAATCATTGGACGAGAGTGGGGTGCCATCGCCTTTTTGATAGTTATCAAAATTGGTGAGCATCCCGAAATGGATCGTGGAATTCAGGGGCGGGTTTTTCAACACTCCTTTTACAGTGAGTGGTCTTGGGAAATCGCTCCCAGCATAAAAAACCATTTCCTGGCCGATGGGGTCTTCCTCCCCAAAATACTTGATGGCTACTTCTTCCGTGAGCAAAACAGCGGAACGGTCAGAGAGGTCGTTGCTGCCATTTATTAGCGGAAAATTGAAAAAATTGAAAAAACTTGGATCGGTGAAAACCACTTCATCGGCAATAGGTTCGCTATTACCACCTTTCACATCCAGTCCCCGTTCTTCCATCCGGACGACATCGGCGATGCTGGAAAATTCACTCTCTGCCATCTGTGCTATTGGTAGCGGGAAAACACCCATCCAAGCTTCATTGCCTTCTTTTGTGACCAATCCTCGAAACACAGTTTCACGGTCATGGTGAAAATCATCGAAGCTGAAACTGAACCGGTAGTTTTGGTAGGCCCAAACAATAACTGCCAGGCCTATGCCGAGGCCGAGGATATTGATGATGGTGTATTGCTTGGCCCGCCAAAGATTGCGAGCAGCGACGGTGAGGTAATTTTTAAACATGATATTAACTATGAATGATAAAAAGTGAATGGTGAGATGGCATAAAATTCACCAAACATCTTTGTTTTATTCGCTCCGCAAACTCTCAACCGGATTGGCCAGCGCTGCTCGGACACTTTGAAAACTCACTGTCAAGAATGCAATGCCAATGGCCAGAATACCCGCCAATGCAAATACAGACCACTGTAATTCAATACTGTAGGCAAATTCTTGCAACCAATTGTCCATGAAAAAATAGGCCAGTGGAGTAGCAATGACGAGCGACAACACTACCAACTGTAAAAAGTCTTTTGATAATAGCCGAACTAGGCCAGATGTGGTCGCTCCAAGCACTTTTCGGATACCGATTTCTTTTTGTCGCTGTTCTGCTGCAAATGTGGCCAAACCAAAAAGGCCAAGACAGGAAATCAAAATAGAAATAAGCGCAAAATAATTGGCCAACCTGCCAGTTAAAGATTCGCTTTCATACAGCCGTTGGTACTGTTCATCCACAAATTCATAATGCAATGGAACGCCCGGAACTACTTTATTGAAAACAGTCTCTGTGCTACTAATTGCATCTTCTATTTTTCCATCTTCCGCTTTCACAAAAACCCAACCGGCGTTATCAGGGTCGAGCAGAAAACCTGCTGGTTCGATTTTGTCATATAAGGATCGATTATGAAAATTTTTAACTACGCCGATGATCTGGCGTGGCTTCTGCCACCAGGTAACTGTTTTACCAATTGGGTCAGTGATGCCCATTACTTCTATGGCTTTTTCATTGAAAACAATATTCGCTGTATCGGACTTGCTCCCTTCTCGGTAATAACTCCCCGCCACCATCGGCACATTGAATACCTCAGCAAAATTGCTCGCTGACCAAAGTATCTGAAATTCGATATTTTCCTGATCAGGTCGTTTGCCCGGCCAGGAAACACCACTTGTCGAAGCCTGCATATTAAGTGGTGACGGTCCAGCCAGCGTAACATCCTGAATGCCTTCAGCAGCCAACAGCTCATTTCGGAGCACTTCATAATTGGCTGTTGTTTCAGCGTCCTGATGGATGGTGAGCAGATTGTCCTTGCTGATGCCAAGGTTTTTATTCTTGATAAAATGTACCTGTTGCCGAACCACTACAGCCCCGATGATGAGCAATAACGACATGCAAAACTGCATGACCACCAATGATTTACGCAGTGAAATATGGCCGCCTTGTTCGTTGTATTTTCCTTTAAGAACATTAATTGGGCGGAAGGAAGACAGCACAAACGCAGGATAGGCGCCAGAAAGAAATGTTGTCAATAAAAAGATGGATCCAATGCCAAGCCATATTGCAGGTTCTCCAAAATTAAAGGACAGCATTTTATTCGTAAAAATATTTACCTGCGGTAAAAGTGCCTCTGCGAAAATAATGGCTACCAAAACAGATATAAATGTGATGCCGCCCGCCTCTGTCATAAACTGTCCTACCAAGGATCGCTTGCCAGCACCAATGGCTTTTCTGACGCCAACTTCTTTTGCCCGTTTGGAAGCTTGAGCTGTGGCAAGGTTTACAAAATTGATACAGGAAATGATGAGCAGCAGTAATGCTGCTATCCCAAATGTGCGAACATACTCGATCCGGCCACCTGACACCTGCGCTTTCTCATCGAATTGCCCATACAGGTAATGATCCGCATATTTCTGCAAAAAACAACCTTCTTTTAGGTCGCCTGAAATGTTGTCCTGAAATATTTTTTCCAGCTTTTTGCCTACTGCCAAAGGGTCAGCATTTTCAGCTAATAAAAATGCACCTTGCATGCCATTGTTCCCCCATTCCAACATCCAGCTGTTCTGTCTCAAATGGCTTTGAAAACTGTAAAAAAAGTCATTCTGAAAAGAAGAATTTTCAGGAAAGTCAGCATAGACTGCATCTACTGTATATTCACCATTATCATAAATTTCGATGGTTTGCCCTAAAGCCGTTGACTCCCAAATGTTCCCAAAAAGCTTCTTTGCCAAACTCTCGGATATGGCAATTGACGCTATTTTCTTGTCCAACTGCGTCACATCCCCCATCAAAACTGGATAAGAAAATGCCTCAAAAAGTGCTGCATTACTAAATGTGCCTTTTGCACGAAAACTTGCATCCCCTATTATCAAATTATCCTCATAACTATGACCCAGTGTGATGTATTTTTCAATCTCAGGAAGGTCTTTAACACCGGCTTCCAGCATTGGATAGGATACATTTTCGTACACATCCAAACGATTTCCTTCCAGCGGAATCGTTCGCTTTACTCGGTACAACCGTTCACTGTTTTCGTGAAATTTATCCATGCTCCACTCGTCCTGCACCCACAGCAGCATCAGGAAGGTAACAGCCAAAGAAACTGAAAGGCCAACAATGTTGATCAAGGAATGGCTCTTTTTTCCAAGCAAATTTCTGAAAGCGATTTTAAAATAATTATGAAGCATTTTAAATAAGGATTGAAGGATTGAGTGATTGAATATCCAATACTACAATTATTCGTTTCGTAAACTTTCAATTGGGTTCATCAAGGAGGCTTTCAAACCCTGAAAACCAACCGTAATAATTGTTACTCCGATGGCCACTAAGCCTGCCACCATAAATATTTGCCACGAAATATCAATTCTATAGGCAAAATCCTGTAGCCATTTTTCCATGAAAAAATAAGCAATTGGAGAAGCGATGATTAAGGATATAATGACCAGATATAAAAAGTCTTTGGACAATAAACTTACAAGTCCAGAAGTGGTGGCTCCAAGTACTTTGCGGATACCGATTTCTTTCTTTCGCTGAGCAGCCATAAAAGCTGCCAAACCAAAAAGGCCAAGACATGCGATAAAAATGGACAATCCAGCAAAGAGCAAAAACACCTTTGACATCCGTTGCTCCTTTTCATACAATTTCTGAAAATCTTTATCGAGAAAAGCATATTCCATTGGCGACTGTGGAGCCATTTCTTTCCAGGCAGCCTCAATTGACGTGAGTTGTTCACCTACTTTTCCAGGCTGTAACCGCACCACGATATTGGACAAATCCCATTGCCTCATCCGCATGACGAGCGGCTCGATTTTATCATGTAAGGAGAAAAAATTGAAGTCTTCCACCATTCCGACTACTTCACCACCAGGACTTCCACCCCAAGATAGTTTTTTGCCGATTGGGTTTTCCCAGCCGAGTCGCTTTGCAGCTGTTTCATTGATAAGCACAGCGGTGCTATCGGTTGTGTGAGCCAGATCAATATTGCGGCCTGCGACAATTTTTAATTTTAGCGCATCTACGAAATTGGGATCGATATGCGTGTAGCTTAAGGATGTTTCTTTGTAGTTGGAAGGCTGCTCAGGTTGGAAGATAGTGCTGTCAAATCCGTCACCTGGCAGATATTGTGCAACGGACACTTTTTGCACCGCAGGCATAGATTTCAATTGTTCAATGAAAGGATCGTAATTGTTCCCAAGCGCAGTGGCCCGGCGCAGTACCAGAACCTGTTCTTTATCAAAGCCAAGTTCATAGGATTGCATGTATTCCAGTTGGTTCTTGACAACCAATGTCCCGATGATAAGTGCAGTTGAGATACCAAATTGCAACACGACCAAACTTTGGCGCAAACGGCTTTTTCCGCCCGACATGATCACATCGCCTTTCAGCACCTTTGATGGATCAAAAGAAGAAAGAATGGCTGCCGGAAATGCTCCTGTCAGTAGCGTAGTAACCAATAGTAAACCTGCCAGCAGCAACCAAATAAATGGCGTATGCAGGAAATTGATGGCTAACTGTTTATCAGCTAAAGAGTTGAAAAATGGCAATGCCAATTCAGCTAACAAAACCGCCAATACAACTGAAACGGAAACATAGACAAATGCCTCGCTGAAAAATTGACGCACCAATTGTCCCCGGGCGGAACCAAGCACTTTTCGGACACCAACTTCCCGAGCCCGGGTAAGGGAGCGGGCAGTTGCCAAATTGATAAAATTTATACCTGCCACCACCAGGATAAAAACAGCAATGATTCCAAATATCCAGATATATGAAAGGTTGGGTTTCAGGTGAATCTCAGTGATGTGCTGGAAGGGAAAGCTAGTATAGTTGTTACCCTGTTGCCAAAATTCATCCTGCATTTGGGTTTTCTCAACCCATGCTTCCAGTTTACTGTTCAACACTTCAGGATCACTCCCTTTTTTTATGGTAAAATAAGTGAGGCAGCTCGCCGAACCCCATTGATCTTTTCGGTTTTCGATATGCTTCAAATTGCTCAAAGGAGCAATAAAGTCAAATTTCAAATGCGACTGTTCCGGCCATTTTTTGATAATACCACTGACCTGCCAGTCCTTTCCATTGTTTTGTTTCAAAGTTCGTCCAATCACATCAGAATCAGTCCCAAAATATCGCTGCGCCGTTTCTTCCGTAAGCAACAAATTACTTGGTTCTTGCAATGCAGCAGCTATATTCCCCCCAGCTGTTTCAATGGAAAAGACTTTAAAGAAATCCTCATCCGCAAATAATACATTTTGCTCCCGAACATACTCCTCTCCTTTTTGGAGCGTGAATCCACCTTCATAAGCCTGGGTGGCACGATCCACTTCTGGGAATTCTTCCTCTAAAGTTCCAGCTAAAGGAACTGGCACCAGCGGCATTTCCCATTCATTATCACCAAATCTGGCTTTCCATTGCGATTGGTAAATACGATCTGCATTTTCATGAAATGTATCGTAACTCAGTTCGTCTTTCACCCAAAGGAACAACAGAAAACAAACGGACAGCCCAACCGTCAGCCCAGCCACATTTAAAAAGGAATATCCTTTGTGGCGGATCATATTTCGGAAGGCTATTTTGAAATAATTTTGAAACATGTGTTGAAAAGGATTGAAGGATTGGGTGATTGAAGGGTTGAATATCAAATACCAAAATTATTCGCTGCGCAAACTTTCAACTGGATTAATCAGCGAAGCTTTCAAACCTTGAAACCCAACAGTAAGAAAAGCGATGCCGATAGCGCTAATTCCAGCTACCGCAAAATACCACCAAGGGAAATCAATACGATAAGCAAAGTCTGCCAGCCAGTCATCCATTAAATACCAGGCGATGGGTGTTGAAATAATCACTGCAATTACAACCAATTTGATAAAATCTTTGGACAACATAGTTGTCATATCCGAAATGGAAGCACCCAACACTTTGCGTATACCGATCTCCTTGATGCGGTTGACAGCAGCCAGTGCGGCCAGCCCAAACAATCCCAAACAAGCCAGAAAAATGGAGATTCCACCAGCCCAAGCTAGAATACTGCTAAAGCGGTCTTCTGAGCGGTAGAACCGGTTAATGTCCTCATCAAGAAAACTGTAATTAAAAGGGAAGCCCCCCGGTACGGTCTTTGTCCATGCAGCTTCCATTGCAGACAAAGCAGGCTTTGGATCACCCGGCTGGATTCTAACGAAGATGCGACGTGGTAAATAACCATCGTATTTATGCAGCATCATAGGCTGAACTTCTTCGCTCAAAGAGCGGAAATGGAAATCTTTTATCACACCAACCACGACAGGATTTGTTTCCTCGCTGTCTTCATTAAAATATCCATCGAGTTGTTTCCCCACTGCTTCTTCTGCCGTCCAATTGAAATATTCCAGCATCCTTTCATTTGCGATGACAGCGTGCTGATGCTCTGTTTCTCCATCGGTTAGAAAATTGCGTCCAGCAATGATTTCCATGTTCATTACATCAACATAGTGTTCGTCAACGGCATATTCATATACTTCTTTCAATTCACCTTCATGATCCCATCCCATTCTGCTCCAGCCAGTTCCGGCACCCAATCCCAATTCGGAGCCAGCTACATTTACTATTTCTGGGCGATTGGCTACAAGCTGCTTCAACCGCGGATACACTTCATTTGAATCAGTACCATCGGCATCAATCACCACTACATTTTCTTTTTCAAAACCAGGGTGTGTGGAACACATAAAGTCAATTTGTTCAAGAATGATTAGCGTGCTAGCAACGAGTCCGATACTTACCACAAACTGCACCGTGACTAATGAGCGGGTAAAGAAATTGGAGCCACCCAATTTGACTTTGCTTTTGAGCACTTCCACAGGCTTAAAATTGGATAATACCAAAGCCGGGTAGCTACCGGCCACCAGCCCTACCAATAGCGTAAGCCCAATTATCATCCATATTATTTCAGGATATTTTTCAAATGAAAATACGAGTTCACGGCCAGACAACTCATTGAAATAGGGCAGTAGAAATTGTCCAAGCGCCACTCCAATAGTCATTGAAAAAACAGCCAACAGCAAAGCCTCTGCAAGAAATTGTCCTACCAGTTGACCTCGTTTTCCCCCAATTACTTTCCGAACACCAACTTCCTTTGCCCGCCCTGCTGACCGACCTATTGCAAGTGTTGTGAAATTAATACAGGCAATCAATAATACTCCAGCAGCAATAGCCAACAAAGTCCAAATGCTTTTGGGATCGATTGCTTCGCCCCACCCGATATGTGTTTGGGTATGCATGTCGAGCAAAGGTTGCAGGCCATAAGTTACAGGTGCCCCTTCACCTGTCCAGTACCCCCTCTCGCGCATTTGATTTTCTGTGTCTGGGTAATATTTTTCTCGGAATGACAATAAACGGTCGGCATCGTTCGGCAAGCCACTTCCTTCTCTTAATTGCACAAAAGTCAGGAAGGCAGACCTGAACCACTGATCTTTGTAGCGCTCTCCTGCACGGGTTTGTTCTGTGAAATATTCATAGCTGCCAAGCATGTCAAATTCTATTGTGGAATTCGCTGGAATATTTTCAACGACAGCTGTCACCGTCAATGGCACAAATTCTTCTTCCAAACGTATATTTAAGGTACGCCCAACTGGATTCGGTTCATCGAATAATTGGATGGCCGTTTCTTCCGTCAATACTACGCTTGCGGGATCTTGCAATGGTGATTTGGGATTACCATATTTTATAGGGAAATCAAAAACATCAAAAAAGGAAGGGTCAGCAAATGCAATCCCTTTCCGACTTACTTCACCGTCCACTTTTACAAACTCAGGTCCCCAATCTTCCCGAATGCGGACAGTAGCAACCACATCAGGGAAATCAGCCTCCAAAGCTGGCCCCAATGGCATTGGCAAATAAGTGTCGCCTTCTGCTCCATCTCCATTCATAGCTTCCGTCCAGCGGTACATCCGGTAGATATTATCTGCATTGGAATGCATACGGTCGAAACTGAATTCGTTGACTGCATAAAGTAAGAAAAGGCTAAAGCATGCCAGCCCAATGCTCAATCCAAGCACATTGATGGCTGACAGCCCCTTTTGTTTGAACAAATTGCGGAAAGCGATTTTGATATAATTCTGAAGCATGGTCGGGTGATTTCTACCTTTTTATTTACTGAATCACCCTAATTGATTCAATGGGTATGCCATGAGCTTTACTACATTGAATATCTGTTATTTATAGATTATGATAAGAAGACTTCAAAACTTAAAGTGTCCAATATTGAACGGTGAGTGTATGCGGGTGGACATATTAAATGGGGGTTGAAGAAAATTTAAATCCTTGTTAAATGATACTGTTCAAAGTCTGAAAAGTCAGAAGCCAAAAATTTCCTTTCGTCATCGAGTTATTTATCTACATTAGCATTGTCAATATGTAATCCTAAGTTAATTGCCATAATTGGAAAGGTTTAAATATGATTGAGTCGCAAAGAAGGGCTGAGTCAACCACCACCATCTAAGAAGGTGGTTTAACGCTGGCTAAACCCTAAAAGAGTTTTCCGCTCAATGCTTTACTCTGCAAGCCCCCAATAAAAAACTATAAAGGCAAAGCCAGCAGAACATGACCACCAATAGAGGTTGATTTCCAAATTTCATTAAAAAACAATGGACAGAACAATAAAAAAAACACTGATAGTAATAGGAATCCCCACAGCCTATGCCGTAATCCTAAGGCTGTTCTTTGGAATAGATAGGTGGAATGAAATATTTGAGGTAATGTCAGTTACATTTTTGTTTTGTTTACCAACAATTGTAGGTGCACTAACTGTTTATTTATCAGACAAGGAAAAGGTTAAAAAACTATCCTATCGAATACTTGCGCCTTGGAGACCGATATTCTTATTTCTAATAATTACCCTATTATTTGCTATTGAAGGATGGGCATGTTGGCTAATGATATTACCAGTTTTCTTGATAGCTGCATCCATTGGAGGGCTTATTGGAGGATACTTCAAATTAAATAAACAAAGTGACCGATTGAATATTTCAGCAATGGTGCTGATTCCCTTCTTACTTGCACCATTTGAAAGTCTCATTGAAGAAGTTCCTGCTACCTATGAGGCTTACACTTTCATAGACATAAATGCTGAATCCGATAAAATATGGGATAATGTAACCAGAGTTAGAGAAATAAAAGAAAATGAAGATTCAGGTTGGCTAAATAACTTTCTTGGTTTTCCAAGGCCTCTAAAAGCTGAATTAAACTTTGAAGGAGTTGGTGCATATAGAGAAGCAAAATTCACAAATGGCCTCGTATTCCATGAAACTGTAACCGAATATGAAGACAATAAATTAATGATTTTTGACATCAAAGCTTATCCCCATGAAATCCCTTCAACTACGCTAGATGAACATATAGTTATTGGGGGAAATTATTTTGATGTTTTAAATGGAAAATATGAGCTTGAAAAGCTGGAGAATGGAAAACATAGACTTCATTTATCAAGTAGATTTGAGATGAAAACTACATTTAATTTTTATGCTGGTTGGTGGGGAAAATGGATAATGAAAGACATTCAGAAAAATATTTTACGAATTGAGAAAATAAGAGCCGAATACGAATAAATAAAAAAATAAACTGAAAAAACATCTTTTTATAATTTTACTATCAGGAGTAATTATAACTTCTTCTTGCCAACAAAATACCAACACCCAAATATTCGAAACTGAAGTTTGGAAACTTGGCTGGCGGATGATATCCAACTCGATGGATGAGAATTATGAAATCGCCAATTCTCAATTTGATTCACTTCTTAATCTCACTGATAAAGTTGAGAGGAAATTCATTGTCACAGGTTTGGAAGCAAAATCTAAACTCAATAAGAACGAGGAAATAATTACATTGCTAAATACCCAAAATGATGAGGTGTTACGAGAAATATGCACAAAGCAATTTTTAAAAAATACAAAACCGTGTGCCGGTTTAGCTGAAGAAAAAGTGGAGAATAAAACGCTTCAAATGGAATTAATAAAAATGTACGTCAACGACCAAGCAGCAAGAGGGAATATCATGGAAGATGTAATTTTTAAATTCAATTTAGACACTACTCAAATAACTCATAATGGAGCAGTTGGTGTCGATGAAAGCAATAGGAATAGATTAAAAGAAATATTTGAAGAATATGGCTTCCCTACCAGAAAATTAGTGGGCAAGGATGCGATGCAAGGAATATTTATAATGATTCAGCATGCTGATGGCGATAAAGAATGGCAAAAGTTGCAGCTCGAAAATATTGAAAAAGCTGTAAAAAACGGCGACATGGATGGACAAAGTTATGCCTATCTTTATGATAGAATTAAAATCAATAGCGGAGAAAAACAGCTGTACGGCACCCAATTCGCAAAAGTTGATCCAATCAACAAAACGGTTGAATTAGCAGAAACTGAAGATATAGATAATTTGGATGAACGGAGGCGGGAAATTGGAATGATGCCAATAGAAATGTATAAGAATTTTATGCTGAAGAATTTGTAAAAAAGGGATTCATGGTCAATCGCTAAAAAGGACATTGGGAAAAACTATTTTTCATTTGAAGAAATATCCATTATAGATCGAAAATAGAGATTTGGAATCCGCTGCCTTTTAACCGTATCCTGTGACAATCGTTTCACCAAAAGACCTGACCAAATAACTCACTTTTTATTTTTAAATGCACATTGTCATGAAAAAAAATACTATTTTAATAGCCCTCTTATTCATCCCTGTTTTTCTGTTTTGCCAAAAGCCATTTGCACCGTTGGGAGCTAAGTGGGGTGGCATCGTTCAATGCTCACCTACCTTTTGGCCATGCCCACCGGACTATCCATATTATTATGCTTATGAGGTAACGGAAGACACCGTCATTCAGGGGAAATACTGTACCCTGATACGTGACCGTGACTGGAATTGGGAATTTCAAAACGAAAAAACCATCATACATCAGGATGGCTATCAAATTTACCGATACGACAGGCTTGATGAAGATTTCAAACTGGTGTTGGATTTTTCAAAAGATGTTGGCGAATCGTGGCAAATCGAAGTTCCTGAAGAATGGGCTGGAACTGACACGTTTACCATTACTGTCACGGAAAAGGTTGATGATTTCAGGCAGGTTTCGGTAAGTGGTGATGCTCCGTTATTCACCGATTTACCACTTTATGAAGGTTATGGAGGACTTGCACATAATAAGCGGCTGTTGCTCGGTTTTGAATTTTTTATAATTGTTGATCCTATCATTTGGGATGAACTGACTTGTTATATCGATCCGGATGAAGGCCTCCTTTTTGGAAATGCTACAGGGTGTGAGCCAACCAGCACTACAGATCGCAAATCAGAAAAAGTAATATTTAATGTATATCCAAATCCAGCCTCTACTTTTATAGAACTTGAATGTAATTTCCCTTTAACCAAACCTACTGAATGGAGCTTGAGCAATACGCTGGGGCAAATAATTAAAAGTCAGGCGCTCACTCCTAATACCCGGCCACAATCTATGCTTATCGAAAATTTGGCGAATGGCATTTATTTCTGGAAAGTGCATTCAGAAGGTAAAATTATCGGCACAGGGGAAGTAATGGTGATTAGGTAAGGTTGTTTCTGTTATAGTGGCTAATTAAGACAGGGCAAAAATTGAAAATAGTTAAGCTTCGTCTTTATCTATGAAAAAAATTCACTAACCGCCGACTTTAGTCGGTGGCTCGAAAACACAATTATTAAGGGCTTTAGCCCCAGTATCCAGGCAAGTTGGGGCTAAAGCCCATTTATGTTGTAGTTTTTTCTCCGCCTTAAAAGGCGGAGTTAGTGATCCTATCAATAACAAATTAATGAAATTCAATTTTGTCCTATACTCAGAGTGGTAAATTCAAGACAATTTTATAAAATACCAAAAATGATCGGTAATGGTAGGCTACATATGTCATCTTGACTGTGTATTGAGGTCAAAAGCGTACGTGTATTAAAGTTAGCTACAATTAGAAAAATGAAAAATAATATAAGATATGGAATATTCATTTTAATTATAATCGGATGTAAACCTGAAAAAGAAAGTGCTAATTTTTCAGGAGAATTTAACGGATATTGGGCTGAAACGAGTTGGCAATATAAATTCTATTCCAACAATGAATTCGTTTTTAAGTGCGAAGGGCATTATGGATTTATGGAATCGAAAGGAATTTATGAAAGAAGGCAAGATTCATTGTTTCTATTACCAATAGATTCACATTCTAAAAAACATGGAGTAGAAAATTCAATATATTTAATCGCTGGAGATTCCTGCATAATTGATACTGAATTAAAACATGAATACTGCAAGGCAAAAATTGGATCGGGCTGAGGTTTTAAAACAGCTTCTTAATACTTTACAAGCATAGTAAGTTATTATGCAGAAAAAAAGATAAGGAATTATATTTCGTCTTATGCCTATGCATTCAATAAAAATAATATAAATGAGTCACTCTATTTTAATTAACCTAAAATCAATTGCCTTATTGAGTACGCTATTCATTTATGGATGTATAGAAGATTCCAAATTTCAATCAGGCATTAACACAGAATATATGGACACTCAGGTTGATCCTGGTGATAATTTTATGAATTATGCGAATGGTACTTGGTTAAAAAATACAGCTATTCCGAACGACAGAACGCAATATGGCATTGGACACTTAGTCGATGAACGCATAAATGCTCGCATAAAAATAATTATTGAATCGTGTGCGTCAGGTGGTTTTGTCATGGGTTCAGACGAACAAATTGTTGGTGATTATTACCAATCATTTATCGATGTTGAAACCAGAAATAAAAAGGGCATTTCACCGCTACAATCGGACATAGATAAAATAGATGCAATAAGCAATTATAATGAACTCGTAACCTATTTTGCATATGCAAATAAGATAGGAGTTGAAACCCCATTGCAACTGCATATTTGGCCAGACTTAAAAGATGCAACTCGTTATAATGTTTATATACAACAAAGTGGTTTAGGGCTTCCTGAGAGAGAATATTATTTTAATTCAGATAATCATTCTGTTCATTTAAGGGCTAAATATTTAGAATTCATGCAATCATCATTGCAGATATTAGACATTGAAAACCCTAGCAGTACAGCTGAAGAAATTTTTCTCATAGAAAAACGGCTTGCTGAAAATTACATGAAAAAGGAAGAGACCAGGATGTACACTAAATTATACAATGTATATGATGTTAAAGAGCTAATAAAGTTAATGCCAAATTTCAATTGGGTAAATTATTTAGAAGAGGCTGGGTTAAAAAATCGTGATAGTGTCGTTATTGAGATGATTGACTACACAATGTCATTAAATAGTTTAATAAATGAAATTGAAATTACGAATTGGCAAAATTATCTCAAATGGAGTCTTTTTAGAAACATGTCAAGCCGTCTATCTGAAAATATAAATGAGCTATATTTTAACTTTAAAAAAGAACTATTCGGATTTGAGTCTCAACCTCCATTATGGGAAAGAGGAATAAGGAATGTAAATGATGACCTTGGCCAACTTATTATAAAATTGTACGGGGAAAAGCATGTCTCTGACAAGGCAATTGAAGAAGTATATGAAATGATTGAAAACATTAAACAAGCCTTTCGAGAAAGTATTCAAGAATCAAATTGGATGGAGGAGGAGACCCGAAAAGAGATGCTAAAAAAATTAAATGCAATATCCGCAGCAGTTGTGTATCAAAAAAAATGGAAAGACTATTCAAATTTAGGAATAAAAAGAGATGATTATTTTGGTAACAAAAAAAAATACAATTTAAATGAATACCAATATGCGCTGGGTAATTTAGATAAACAAATTAATAAAGACGAAACTGAAATAAGAATAAATAGTGCACGCTACGACCCTTCGTTGAATATGTTTATTCTTGGTGCTGGATATATCACTGCTCCCTACTATGATACGAATAGTGATGCTGCTGCAAACTTTGGAGCGCTTGGAAATACCATAGGACATGAAATCGGCCATGCATTTGATAGGTTAGGTGCGGAATTCGACAGCGAGGGAAATGTACGAAATTGGTGGACTGAAAAAGACAAGTCAGCGTTTGAAAAAATAAGCCAAACACTTGTCAATCAGTTCAATCAATTTGAGGTACTTGAAAATTTATACATTAATGGAGAACATACTTTAAATGAAAACATGGCAGACCTTACAGGCCTAGTAATCCCATTAAGAGCCTATAAGAAAACACTTAAAAAGGGCGGAGCAGGCCCTGTCATAGATGGATTTAATGGAATCCAGCGTTTTTTTATTGCCTACGCACAAACATGGATGTATAAAGCTCGAGAAGAGTATTTAAAACGTCAGGTTTCAATAGATCCTCATGCTCCGGCTAAGTATCGTGTAAATGGGATAGTCAATAATGTAGGTGAATTTTACAATGCTTTTAATCTTAACGCTGATGACACATTGTTTTTAGAACCGTCAGATCGTGTTAAATTATGGTGATGTTCTTATTGGTAAGGTGAATTGACACAGAATCTTGTTGCCAAAAATTTTAAATTCTCCAGAAAGAGTCCTTTGGAGAAATGCAAGAATAAATTTTGATGCAATTCAGGTTGATTGCATCAAAATTATACTCCAACCGTTTTAACGGTTTTTCTGCTCTTTAGAATTTGTCAAAGAGCCATTTTAAAAAAGCAAACCTCAATTATCTTCTTCCTCTCCCGGCCTTTTAATTCCAGAAAGGTGGGAGGAAAAAGCTTTCCAGGTTCCATTTCTTTTTTCAAGGTAATTACTGGACTGATAGGTCGTTTCAAGACTATCATTAAATATGTGTCCGGTGCCGCTTATAATGGCAGTTCCATTTGCCAAAATGTCGAGCCTTTTAATTTCATAAAAAAAAGAATCTTGGTCAGTTCCATTTTCCTTTATCCACTCTAATTCATCTTTTTTATTGTACCAGCCTCCGCTGGCATCTATCATTTGAAAATCTTCCCCTAATATCCGATCCAATAAAACAGTATCTTGTTCCCGATAAGCTTTGGGCCATTCGACTTCCTTTAAATAAGTAAGCACTTTTTTTTCTTCTTCGATATTTAATCGTGATTCGCCAGAATCTGCTGGTTGGCTACAGGATAAAACAAAAATAAATGGAATAATAACTAGAATAAATTTCATCTTTTTGGAAATTAATGATAAATGATTTCGCAATATTCGCTAAGCATTTTGACCTATCACTATTTCCTAAAATTATTAACAAATCGTTACACATCTGGAATAAACATGATGTCACTCCACCTTCAATGCATCCACGGGATTCTTGATAGCAGCTTTCAATCCTTGAATTCCAACAGTGAATATTGCAACAGCAACAGCAACTGATGCAGCCATCGCAAAAATCCACCAGCCCAACTCAACCTGATAAGCGAAATTTTGCAACCAGCCACTCATCAAATACCAGCTCACCGGAAAGGCTATGACCAAGGCAATGACGACCAATTTCAGAAAATCTAAGGTGAGCATGGAAACGATATTGGCGATTGTAGCACCGAGAACTTTCCGAATCCCAATTTCTTTGGTTTTTTGCTCAGCTATAAACGCTGACAAGCCTAACAAACCCAGACAAGAAATAAACAATGCTACTATTGCAAACCAGCCTGACAAATTCCCTGTGCGTTGTTCGCTACGGTATTGTTGGAGGTAACGGTCGTCGAGGAAATCGTAACGAAATGGATGCCCCTCAGAAAATTTTCCATGAATCGCTTGGGAAGCAGCAATCACTTCTTCGGTTCGGTTCGGGTCAATGCGCAGCATGGTCAGTCCAGTCTCACTTGGCATATTGGCCAAGATCAGTGGGCCAATGGTTTCATGCAAGGAACTGATGTGAAAATCTTTCACTACCCCCACAATTGGGCCGCTGACTCCCCAAAATTCAAGTTGCTTGCCAATTGGCTCTTCCATATGCATGGCTTTTGCAGCGGTTTCATTTATCATAAAACTCATGGTGTCCATTGACAAAAGTGGTGAAAAGTCACGGCCTTCTGCCAAAGCTATATTCATGGTTTTCAGAAAGTTGTCATCTGTAACGATCACTTTAAACAAAAGTCCATCACCATCCGCCATTCCCTCCCATTTCGGATCACCAGTTTGTGAGCCAACCGCCAAAGGGTTTGTATTGGAGAAAGTCAGCTTCTCAATACCGGGAGTACGAAGCAATTCATTTTTGAAGGCTTCAATTTTGTCATCAGCACCTGGAGGGGTGCGGAAATAAAGGACATTTTCTTTGTCCAGTCCCAAGTGTTTATTTTGAATGTATGAAACCTGATTTCGCACGACCAAGGCACAGACGACAAGCAGCGCTGATAAGGCAAATTGAAATACGACCAGTCCACGACGGAGATTAACCCCACCAAATTGATAATTCAAACGCCCTTTTAAAACATTCACTATTTTAAAAGAAGAAAGGAAAAAAGCAGGGTAGCTCCCAGCTAACAATGCCGTAATAACACCTGCTCCAACTGTCAATCCCCAAAAGCCAGGATGGCTGTAATCAAAGGTCAATTCTTTCCCTGAAACCTCCCGAAAATAGGGCAACAACAACTCCCCTAACAATACCGCCAATACCACACTAAAAAAAGTAATCACCACGGATTCCATCATATATTGAGCAATGAGCGAGCCTCGCCCTGCCCCTATTGTTTTTCGCACCCCCACTTCTTTTGCTCGCTTTGCGGCTCTTGCAGTAGCAAGGTTCATAAAATTGATACAGGCAATTAGCAATAGAAATAGCGCCGCTAAACCAAATAAACGAACATACTCGATCCGACCACCAGCTTCCTGCCCATTCTCAAATTGTCCGTGGAGATATTGGCGGTCAAACGGTTGAAGAATCAGCTCGACGTTATCCGCATATTGGTTATTCAGTTGAATAGCATTGGCTATTTTATCGCCATATCCATCCTTCGAAGTACCTTCTTTTAGTTTTACTATTATTCGGGAATCAAAGTCGCCCCAGGGGAAGTTATCCATGTCCTCTGGATGTTGTTCATCGAGATTCAGAGCAAATTGAAATTGAAGGGAGGAGTTTTTTGGAGGATTGGCAAATACGGCTGATACTTTGTAATCACGACCATTAATCTGAACGGTTTCACTAACTGACTGCCGTCGCCATTCGTCGCCAAATAACTTCTCAGCCAATAGTTCCGAAATGGCTACTGTATTGGGTTCGGTAAAAACATCCTGCTGATCGCCTTCTAAAATTGGAAATGTCAAAACATTAAAAAAGCCTGTATTTGCAAAAATACCGTCTTCCAAAAATTCATTTTCGCCAACTATAAATTGCTTTTTATTGGTGGGATCAAAGGCTCCGACCAATTCTGTTTCAGGGAAATTATCAGTGAGATATTCAATCAAAGGATAAGGAGCAGATTCCCATGTGGCAATTCCGCTTTCTCCATTATCCAAGTTGCTCATTACACGGAAAATACGGTCGCCTGACTGATGGAAATTGTCTATGCGTATTTCATCCTGCACCCAGTGCAAAATCAATAAACTTACCGTCAGCCCGACGGACAGCCCCAAAATATTAATGAGTGAAAAACCTTTTTGACGGGTGAGGGTGCGGATAGCGATTTTTAAATTGTTGGTTATCATGTTGGAAACGGTGTGTTGGTTTGACGGTTTGACGGTTTGACGGTTTGATGGTTTGGCAAAATTAATTCTTGCTGCAAAATGTCATACCGTCATACCAACATATCATACATTTAATGCGAATCAGGTGTTGAAGGCGCATGGCGACTTTTGCCCTTGGTAGCTCCGGAAAATGAAGTATATCGCGGCGCATAGCGACGCTCCCCTTGGCCAACCAAGGCGAGAAACAAGAGGGGCGTCGCTATGCGCCGCTTATCTGTATATTATTCTTTCTACCAATGGGGGTTGGCGCCATGCGCCGTTAAACCCTGATGCGCATATTTAGTATTTGCTTAAAATCTATAGTAGTCTAATTGAAAGAACAATCGATATGCCACGCCTCATAAACCATTGGTTATCAATTTCAAATTTATGGAAGCCCTATTTTTATCATTGAAATTTTGTCCGATAATGAACAGGCTGTGTGGAATGATGAACAGTTGAGATTTCGTTCTGCGCCGCCAGAAAGAAGTGGTTGATTATAAATGGCCATTCGCTTTCAGCAAAATCGCAACCCTATTCATCCCTATATGTCTTTTGTATACATTTAATAGTTTTGTTCATAAACAACATTTAATGAGCGGGCAATATCTACTTTCTTCTATTATTTTATTCGGCGGGATACAAGGGTTATTTCTTGTTTTTACATTACAGCGAATAAAATCTGCCAATCAATCCGCTAATCGAATTTTGTCCATTTTTGTATCACTCATTTCTTTGGTATTATTCAGCAGATTAGTTTATGTAGAAGGCGTAGAAATTTGGAAGGAATATCCTCATTTATTTTTATTGCCGGACATTCCTATGTTTTTGTATGGACCGCTTTTTTATTTTTATATCGAGAAATTAATAGGAGAAAAAGAAAAGAGAAGAAAGGCAAATTGGCAACATTTTATTCCTGCGATCTTACATTCCTCCATTTTAATTTTTTACCTTTTTGAATCGAAAGCCACCTATTTATTGCGACTCAATACGGGCGACCTTATAGAATTACCTTATGCAGTTTGGGGGTCTTTGAGTCACATGGCTATTTACCTGTATTTCGGATATGCATTATTTCAAAAAAACCTAAAAAAAGATGCTCGTCAGCAACGATTTTCATTTGGAAAAAAATACCTGTATTCGTTTTTTTTACTTACATCAATATGTTGGTTTTCATGGTTGTATGCTGTGCTTGCTGAAACTTTTTCGATCTTACCCAATAATGCTTTTTTTAATTACAATCTCGCTTGGATCGCATTCTCGTTTGCCAGTTTCATATTGGTTTATTTTGCCATGAGCAAGCCTGAAGTATTTAGAACAGACCCAAACCAACGGAAATATGAAGGCTCCTTAATGAAAGAAGAAGAGTTAGATTTTTTAGAAAAAAAATTATCAAACTTAATGGTCACAGAAAAACCTTTTTGTAATCCACTGCTGAGTCAACAAGCACTGGCAGACCGCATGGGACTTCCATCCAAAGACCTATCAAGGCTCATCAATGAAAGGTTTTGCCTAAATTTTTTTGAATTTGTAAACAACCATCGTGTTGAGGAATTTAAGCGTCTTTCTACATTGTCTGAAAAAGAACATCTCACACTTTTGGCCATTGCCCAAGAAGCGGGATTTAATTCTAAAACAACTTTCAACAATGCTTTTAAAAAAAGTACGGGCTTGACGCCAACTCAATTTAAAAAAGCTACTCAAAATAATTAATTACTTGTCCGACTTCCAGAATCAGGGCGATTTAATTAGCGTTGGTACCGATTTTTGGCGTTGATATTTTTCATCAAATAAATAAGGCCATTCATTTGGAAATGGGAAACCGTTAAAACGGTTAAATGCATATTTTGATATTAACCCATGACTTATTGGAATTCATTATTTAACCGCCGAAAATACATAACGCTCATTCAAGTCTCCTGACTTGAATAACTTATCTGAAACGCCTCCGGCGTTTGTACGCCAGAGGCGTTTCAGATATTAGGTTTCAGACTGGAGTCTGAAACCAGCGACGTTCGGCAGTTAAATTTTAAAAATCAATAAGTCGTGGGTTAATAAATCGTCATAACTCCCAGCCGCTTCAACGACTTCCAAATTGAATTGTCAAACAAAAATCAAAAGCACCATGCAATTCAACGCTCGACATTACATGCTCTTTTTCCTATTCTCTTTTTCGCTTTCAATTGCTGCTCAAAATGTAAATGTATCCAGCATCCAACTTGACGGCAATCTCTCGCTCGATGGATTATTGGTCACACCTGATGGCACACTTTACGGTACTGAGGGATTTGACGGAACAAGATTATTCAAAATAGAAATGGACGGATCAACTTCGGTTGTCGCCGGCGGTCTCAATGGGCCGATCGATCTCGATTATGATGCCGATGGCAATTTATTCCTGAGCACTTTCAACAATAAAGGGTTGTATAAACTGATGCCCGGCAATCCATTCGATGTTTCGCTTTTTGCCACAGTAACAACTGGCCCTTCAGGAGTAGTTGTAAATCGTTCCACAGGAAATATCTATGTTTCGCATTATGGCGCAGGCTTCCCGGGCAATGGCAACAGCATTTGGCAGGTCACGCCCAATGGCACTTCTACGGTATTTGCTCAGGGAAATGGGCTGCAAGTTCCCGTGAGTCTGGCCATCGATGAAGCGGGAAACCTCTATGCTCCTAACATTGCAAATGCACGGCTGTATAAAATTACTCCCAATGGAAATGTTTCCCTTTTGGCGCAGTTACCGACTGCCCCAATCCATCCATTTAATATCGGTCACATTGCTTATGCCAATGGGCATTTATATGTGACTGGCAACAGCAGCCAACCGCTTGTTTTTAAAGTCAGTCTGAACGGTGATTTTGAAACCATTGCAGGCGATGGAACTATCGGCTATCAGGATGGCCCAGGCCTGGAAGCCAAATTCAATGCACCAAACGGAATCGCTGCCTCCGTGACAGGAGACACCCTATTTATTTCTGAATTGAACCAGCCTGGGATCATTCGGGTGATTGATTTGAATTCATTTAATGCGAGTGACGAAGCATCTGGGTCGCAGTATGGACTTTTGCAAAATTTTCCCAATCCAGTTCAATCTATTACTACCATTGAATTCCAAATTGGAAGCTCTGAGCAAGTTCATTTAGCGATATTTAATTCCAATGGTCAAATGTTGGATACGCTCCTAAATGAGCACCTACCAGCAGGCAAACATTCTGTGGAATGGAAAACAAGGCATCTTCCAAATGGCAATTATTATTACCGTCTAAAAGCTGGAAAATATATTGCTCAGAAAAAGGCGGTGGTGGTGAATTAGGGTGGTTTGACGGTGTGAGCAAATTTTTTAGCAATAAAAATTCTTGCTGCAAACAGTCGCTGGCTTCAGACTCCAGGCTGAAATCAAATATCAGGATCGCCTCTGGCGAGCTTTCGCCAGAGGCGATCCTGATAAGTAGTTCAAGTCAAGAGACTTGAACGAGCGACTCTTTTAGGTGGTTATTTAATGAATCTCAATCAGTCTGGAAACCAGGGGCAAGAAATCAGTCACTTGCTCGCTCACTCACTCCACAAACTCTCCATCCCGCCCAATGTGGGACTTCATCACTCTGAACGGAGTGACTCAACAGGATTCGCCAAAGCAGCCCGCACACTCTGGAAACTTACTGTCAAAAATGCAACGCCGATGGCCACAAAACCTGCCAGTGCAAATACCCACCATGATATATTGATACGGTAGGCGAAATTTTCTAACCAGCCGTTCATAAAATACCAGGCGAGTGGAGAAGCAATGAGCAATGAGAGCAAGACGAGTTTTAAAAAGTCTTTGGAAAGCAAACCTACCAGTCCAGCGGTGGTAGCACCCAATACCTTTCGGATACCAATCTCTTTGTTGCGCTGCTCTGCCGTGAAAGTGGCTAAACCGAACAGCCCCAGGCAGGCAATAAAAATGGCACATAAGGCTGCCAAGGTAAACAACTGACTCCGGCGTGCATCTGCCTCATAGAAATTGGCAATCTGATCGTCCAGAAAATGATATTCAAATTGGTGGTCGGGATCAACAGCATGCAGGATGTCGGTCATTTGAGCAATGGTGCGATCGATATTTTGGCCACTGATTTTTGCAGAAAAATAATCAATGGACTGGATGGGTAGATGCCGGTTGCCAAGCATAAACGGAGCGATCGGTTCGTGCAAAGACTGGAAATTGAAATCGTTGGTGATGCCAATTATTTTGGCTTTAAATGGCTGTTCAAAAACCCTTTCGGCAGCACTTGTTATTCTGCTTACGATCAACACTTCTTGCCCAATGGCCTCGGTAATGCCCATCGCATCCGCAGCTTTTTTATTGATGATAACAGCAGCTGAATCTGCCAAACGGTCAGGGTCAAAGTTTCGGCCACTAAACAATTCTATATCAAATGTTTCGAGAAAATTTTCATCTGCTCCGATGTACCAGGGTGTGAGCCCCCGCTCCTCAAATTTGCCCGGAGGGCGTACTTCAGTTTGCAAAAGTGTTTTCCATTCCCCCGGCACTCGACTGCTCACACTTACAGACTGGACATCGGGTAGCTCGGCATAGCCATTTCGAATGGTCTCAAAGCCATTGCGGACTTTTCCGCTATTGATATCGACTATGACCATCTGCTCTTTATTGAAACCAAGATCTTGTTCCTGAACAAAATTCATTTGCCGCCAGGCAACCATTGTTCCAATGATAAATAAAATAGATAATGAAAATTGCAGCACAACCAAGCCCTGGCGGAGGAGGCCAAGGTTGCCAGTTTTTTCTCCACTGTTATTTCCTTTTAAAACAATAGAAGGCCGGAAGCGGGACAGGTAAAGTGAGGGATAACTGCCTGCTGCTAAACTGACCAAAATCACTGCCCCAATGATTGTGGGCACAATCCAGCCCGAGGCTGAAGGATTGAGAGAAAGTGCTTTGTTCGTAAATTCATTGAACCAAGGTAAACCGACCTGAACCAGCCCCAAGGCCAATAAAAAAGCAATCCCTGTAAGCACCACACTCTCAGACATAAATCTCCCAAATAATTGTTTTCCATTGGCTCCGATGACTTTACGTACCCCCACTTCAAGGCCATAGGTGGATGAGCGGGCTGTCGCCAAATTGATATAATTGATGCAGGCAATGCTGAGAATAAACAAACCAATAATGGCAAAAATATAGAGGTATGTATAGCTGCTTTTCCCTTCGTTCAACTCCCGCTCAAATCCCTCTGAACCGAAATGAATATCTGTCAGCGGCTGTAATTCAAGTTGACCGGAGAATGGGCGATCTTCCTGTGAACGGGTTTCTGCCATAGCTGTCAGTTGCTTACCGACTTTCACTGGATCCGTACCTTCCTGAAGTGCTATGTATGTCCCCCAACTCAGTCCAGCCCAATCGTTTCGAATATCATCATCAAACCACGGTTGGGATTCAATAGTCGCCATTGAGCACATCGCTTCCAGTTGCAAATGGGAATTGGCGGGCATGTCAGCGATCACGCCCGTTACTTCCAAATCCATTCCCCTGTCACAACGAACAAATTTGCCGAGCGCATCGACATCACCAAAAAGAAGCTTCGCAAATGACTCACTGATAACGATGGTATTGGGTTTGATGAGTGCTGATTTTCGATCGCCCGATAAAAATGGGAAATCGAAGATTTGGAAAAAAGAATTTTCCATGGCTATGAATGGCCGATAATAGGCCTGCTTGTGCTCTGGAATTCGAAATGCCGCCCGCCCCCACATCAGTGCATTCGAACTCGCCTCCACACCAGGCACTTCCTCTCTGGCTGCCCAGGCTACATTGTAAGACACCGCACCAAAATGCTGCTCTCCTTCTTCTGGCGACATGACATGCTGTACGACTCGATATGTCCGATCCGCCTTTTTGTGCATGCGATCGAAAGTCAACTCATCAATGGCATATAATGTCATCAATAGAAAGCAAGCAATCCCAAAGCCCAGTCCCAAGACGTTTAATGATGAATATAATTTGTGACGGGTCAGGCTCCGCCAGGCGATTTTTAGATTGTTAGTTGTCATGTTGAAACGGTTTGTCGGTTTGTCGGTGGTATTAAAAAAAATTACAGATTCAACTATTTACCGTCATACCATCATTCACTTCTCAAGCTCTCCACTGGATTGGCCAGTGCAGCTCGCACACTTTGATAGCCTACCGTGAGAAATGCAATTGCGATAGCTACGATTCCAGCGGTGACAAAAACCCACCATTCTATATCTATTCTAAATGCAAAATCCTGTAACCATTTATCCATAAAAAAATAAGCCAGTGGGGTGGCTACTACAAGCGCAAGAATTACCAGTTTGAGGAAGTCTTTTGACAACAAACCCACTAAACCTGATACTGTAGCACCCAATACTTTCCGGACTCCAATTTCTTTTGTGCGCTGCTGAGCGGCATGCGTAGCCAAGCCAAAGAGACCAAGGCATGAAATCAAAATTGCCAACAAACCAAATCCTTTGCAGGTAGCTGACAAGCGATTTTCATCTTCATAAAAACGGGCGATAGACTCATCCTGGAAGCGGCCATCAAATACTTGCTCAGGCATTACTTTATCGAATGTCTTCTGAATAGCGGCCACAGATCCAGCAATATCATCTGGGCGGATTTTCACACCTACATCCCGATAGAATTCGCTCCGAGTACTTATCATCAGTGGGGTTAGTTCTTGGTGAAGAGAATGTGTATGAAAGTCCTCCATTACACCCGTAATTTGAACCGGGCGACGACCTCCGAGATAGATATATTCGCCAACTATTTCATCTGGATCTTGGATACCTAATTTTTGGAGCAGCGTCATATTTACCACACATTGGCGAATAGTATCAGATGGTTCATACCAGCGACCGGTCAACAATCGCATCCCATAGGTATTTTGGTAATCAGCGTCGCAGTATTTCTGGGAGATGCTAAAATCTTCATCTTCGGGCCTGGAGGCAAATCTGAAATTACTCGCCCAGGTATTTCCCGACAGCGGCTGATCGCTGCTCAAACTAACCGTCTCCACAGTGGGTATCTGCAACAATTCTTGTTTGAGTACTCGATGCCTTGCCTGCGAAGAACTATCGGTTCCTACATCAAAATTGTAAACCAATTCTTTGGAAAATCCAAGATCTCGAGAACGGATATAATCCAATTGCATCAAGGTAATTATAGCACCAATAATAAGTGCTTGTGCTATGACAAACTGTAACACAACCAATGACTTACGCAACGATGCCCCAGCAAAACGGCTTTGGTTGATTTTGCTCCGCAATGCCTCCACCGGGCGAAAACTTGCCAATGCCAATGACGGATAAAGCCCTGCAAGCAACGTCACCAAAACGGCTACAATGGCCAAAAATCCCCAAAGTATTGGATTGGATAAAAACGGAATGCTATCTGGCACATCAGAAACGTGCTTGAGTAGTGGGGCACTGATCACGGCCAGATTTACGCCCAATAAAATTGCCAAAACGACGATGACTCCAGTCTCACTCATAAACTGCCCAACGAGTTGCCCCCGTTGTCCACCGAGCGTTTTACGGACACCCACTTCTTTTGCCCGGAGGGCTGATTGAGCAGTCGCCAAATTGATAAAATTGAAACATGCCATGATGAGAATCAACAAGCCAATACCGCTTAGTATTTTCAATCGAGACTTTCCAACCTGATGTGTCCCTGAATGGTGATAATTTTCATTATAATGCATATCAGACAGGGGCTGAACCACATGCGTTCTCGATTTTTCATTATTCCTGTTTAAGTATTCCTCCTCCCCTACTTTGGCCAATACTGCATTGGCAGCATCCAACTGGCCAGTATCATTTAGCAGCGCATAAACCTGATTGTTCGAACTGCAACTTCCCCAATGTTCGTCGTAGAAAAAATGATTAGGATATGCCTTCATCGTTTCAAAACTTGACAAGAACGGGTAATTGAAATCACAGTTAGGTGGCAAGTCGGCGATGATGCCAGTGACCACTACCGGTACTAAATTGTCCATTATCAGTTGCTGCCCCATCGCCTGTTCCGGCTGGTCAAAAAATTTCTTCGCAAAACGCTCTGATAAAACAATGGCATTGGGCTGTTCCAATGCGGTGGCTGGATCACCATATATCCAGGTGAGATCGAATATTTTGAAAAAATCAGTCTCCACAAACATGGCCGTTTCTCCATCGTCCATATTGAATTTCTTGATCGGTGGCCCTCCGTTTGGGTCTGGTAATGCCATGGTTACCCAAAATTCTTTGATCCGGCTCATCGCCTCAAACTGGCTAACCGTCTCTTCTATCGCATCCATCGCAGGAATAGGCGTGCAGACGCTGTGCCCAATGCTGCCGTCAGATTGCTTTATTTCTGCAACCACCCGCACGATGCGGTCACTGTTCTCAAAGTTTTTATTGAAACTCAACTCATAGCTCACCATACGAAAAATGAGCAGTACGGCTGCTATTCCGGCCGTCAAACCAATAAGCGTAACAGCTGAGTAGATTTTGTTTTTACGCAGGGTGCGTAGGGCGATTTTTAGATTGTTTAGGAACATAACTGATAAATGGTTGAATACCAGATTGGATTCAAGGGCTGTGCCATGAGCCTAAGTCACTCTTTTTCTGCATTTTATGGAAATATATTTTTACGAATCCACTTTATAACTGTCCATTATTGGACGATGAGTGTATGAGGATGAACGGTATTAAGGCAGAAGTTACAAATGCGTATAGTGCTCCTTTGAATTAACCATTATGCCAAAGGGAGTGCTGGTGATTTTAATGGTTCTTAGACAAATTCCGTGGAGACATTACAGGGTCACTTCGAGTGCCCTTGTAATTTTGTTCAAATTAGCGGGGCACTCAAAGTGACCCGCTAATATTACAGATCAAATCCACAGAATGGGTCTAAGAACCATTTTAATTAAATTAGCCCGCTGAAAATTCACCTATTGTCGCTGGACTGTGCCTATTTCTACCACATGGCTTGTCTCGAAGGCAAACGTTTGGCAATCAGGACAATTGATTCCCTAAGAGGCTGTTTTAAAACCTGAAGTGCAGGCGAGAGGATAAGATTTTTGCAACAATTTTCTTTTGATTTGAGGAGCATATCCATAGATACGTGACGAAAATCAAGGGGAAATTGGAGTGAAAAGATATCCTCGCAGACGTGCTTGAGGTTTTAAAACAGCCTCTAATTACACAATATAAACTGACAACAGCCTTACTTAAAAAGGACTTTTTGAATATTTCCTCTACCGTATGGAAACATATTCTCTTATCCGAAGATGATTTTATTTAAATTAGCCCGATGAAAATTTGTGCGAAATAAAATGAACAAGGAAATTCAAGATTATAATAATAACCAATCGGAAAATGACCGTGCTACTTGCAATTTAATTGCGGAGACAATAAATAAATCCCTTCCCGAAGCAGAGCACAAAATATGGCATCGCCATCCCGTTTGGTTTTTGGATGGCAATCCTATTGTTGGGTATAGCAAGCTGAAAGGCTGCATAAGGTTGCTATTGTGGAGCGGGCAATCTTTTGATGAAACCAGTTTAAATGCAAGTGGAACATTTAAAGCAGCAGAGGCAAGATATACCGATGTCTCACAGGTAGGTATTGTGGATTTAAAAAGATGGCTTGAAAAAGCAAAATCCATTCAGTGGGATTATAAAAACATTGTAAAAAGAAAGGGCAAATTAGAAAAACTAAATATTGATGTATCTTGAAAAATATTATTTTCATCCAGCACATCAAAATTTAAGCTTCTTACTATACCAATTCCGAAATGGTACCGATGCAAGATCGGCATGTGGATTTGGGAAAAAATGAACCATTTTTACATCGGCATATCCTCAAAACCTGTGGTTCATGGAAAATCGAATTCACAAACCAATTCGTTTTGAGTATATTTTAGCATTTTAAAAAGCTTTAAAAACTAAAACATATTTTTTATGAACACAATTAGACATTTTAATTATCTAACTTATCTTCTAAAAATAAGTTCATCATTAATCCTCTTCATTATTCCTTTAATTTCTTTTGGGCAAAATAAATTTTCTCCAGGCATCATTTGCACTGATAAAAATGAGTACGGTCTAACTTTTATTACAGAAGACTGGATATGTTTTACCAGAACGTTAGAAACCAATACGCTAATGTTTTCAAGGCAAATAAATGGCAAATGGTCAGAGCCAACAATAGCTCCATTTTCAGGCATCTATAGCGATGAATATCCTCGATTTGGCACAAAAAATAACAGGCTGTTTTTTGCTTCTAAAAGACCAACCAACAATGATGAGTCTAAATCAGCAAATGATATATGGTATGTTGAATTAAAGAATAATAATTGGTCAGCGCCAAAGTATTTAAGTGGCAGTTTCAGCACAGATGGAATTGACAGCGGAGCGGAATTTTCGAATGGACTAATTTATTTTCATTCAGACAGAAAAGGAAAAGGGTTGAACGATGTTGACATCTATTCGATCCCATTTAATAAACCCGATAAAGCTGCGACTTATTTAACTATAAGCTCAGATCAAGTGGATGGAGAACCGTATATTTTCAATAAAGGACATGCCATGCTCTTCATGAGCGCTGGGCATAATGCAGTTGGCAATAGTGACATTTTTCTATCGTTGTGTAAAAAAGGCAACTGGCAAACGCCAACTTCAGTTGACACGACTGGATTAATAAATACACCTGAGTGGGAATATTCTCCTGTTTTATCTCCCGACCTGTCAAAACTCTATTTTACGAGATATGAAAATGGCCAGGCTGATATATTTCAAGTTGACGTTAAGTCATTATCAAATAGTGATTTAAAAGAGATTGCTAAAATTGAGTAAACTGTTGCAAAGCTGTTTATTAAAAAATCAAAAAAAATGAAAAAAGCACTAACCTTGCTTCTTCTATTATTTGCTGTTTCAAATATTTTTTCACAAGAAAATAGTATCCCTGATTCGTTTCTTCAAGAAATAGAATCTGAAATAGGCATTTGGATTGGGGACAATTCTAAGTACAAAAGCGACCAAGAACCTTTTGAAGCTTATGCTATTGAATGGAGCTGGGGAATTAATAAAAAAAGCCTCGTTGGAAAACTCTATGGCATCCAAGACGGCGTAAATTCAAACCCATTCTGGGAATTTAGAAAATATTGGGATGCTGAAAAGAAAGCACCAATTGTGATGCAATTTGGTGCAGATGGTACAGTGGGAATCGGGGCTTCAACTAAAATAAATGAAAATGAATCTGAGCTTCTTCAAATATTCACCAGTCCTAATGGTTCGCAAAATAAAATAGGCCATAAAACAAAAATAATAGATAGTTTATCTCACACGGGAAGTTCCTATTTGGTCAATGAACAAGGTGAATGGACTGAAAATCGATCTTATCTCTGGGTAAAAGAGGATGAAACTGAAAAAGATGCAAATAAATAAAGCAACTTTATTTTTTCAAGATATAAAGAGTCCATCCTCCAAAAAACTGTTTATTAAGTGAACAAAAAACGAATCCACTAAGAAATAAGAAATGCCAAACAATGACGTTATTTAAACACTTTATTTAAAAAGCTTCCTGCCTTCATTCAAGCCATCAATCAAAGAATCGAAATATTCTTTCCAGCCTGGATCAGCAGTAGATAATTTCCCTTTCCTGGCATATTTTAATGCTTCTTCTTTATTTTCCAAAATGTAATGCCCCATCACCATTCCTAAAAAGGCATAATTATCCTGGGGATTTTTTTCTAAATTCATTTCGAATATTTCCATTGCTTTTTCAGGTGTCCTCATATTTACGAGATTTCGCCCATATTGGAACAGCTGCATAGGAGTAGCCATTGGCAAGGCCACCTGCATAATTGAATCCGCTTCTTCATTTCTATCGAATTTTTCCAGAAGCCCAGCATAGGTAGATAAAGTAAGAAAATTAGCTTCTCCAAAATAAGTATTAATTGATCGATCCGCCCAGGAAAGAGCTTCTTCTAAATTCACATCATTTACCAAACAATAATTAGCGGCAGTGTGCATATTTTGCCAATACCGGTAAAATTGCCCCGAATTAAATTCTTTTCTAAACGACTCTATTTGCAATTTCTGGAGATCGACTGAAATTGTAAAAGGGATTTTCACGAATTCCCATTGTAACGAAAGTTCGGCAGCGGTTTCCGTTTGGTTATCGAATTCAAACTTTAATCGCTCAATGCTTTTTTCCGTTTTCACAACTGGCGCTTCCACACGCAATGCATCATCTTTTGCATTGTAATAAAAACTGCCCCATGCTGTATTAAATTTTGAGAATACCAAGGTTGCATTTTCTTCACCCATTGCTATAAAAAAGCCATATTTTCCAGCAGGCAGCAATTTGTCTTCAATGAAAACTTCCGTGCTAAATTCAATGGTGGTATTTTCATTTGCACCTGCACGCCAGGGTGCAGCCTTGCTCGTGCCATAATTCAAATCAGCAAATCCATAATGCACCAAACCGCCCCAAATTTTCCCTTCCCTACCCTTTACTGCTGGTCGGTCATAATCAACTGTTACTTTAGTGATACCAATCCATTCTGTTATGGAGGCTTTTTTATTTCCTCCTGGTGTAGGCATGGTTATTTGGCAATTTAATGCGCTTACGAAAAGTAGAAATGCAGTTGTGGCAAGAAGTTTATTTTTCATGGAACTAAATTTTTAAACATGAGAAGTCGGGTAGTGATTTAAAAAAGAAGATGGTATAAAGGACAGAGAGTAGTGGCAGGAGGCTGCATTAGGTAAATATAAAACCAGCACCATCCCAAAAAGTGAACGGTATAAATGTGACACAACAACAGACAATAAACTCACCTATAATAAAATGTTATATGAACAACGAACTCGACCATTTTTCCCTTGCACTTTTTTAAATATTAGTACCTTACGAATCCTTTTTAAGTATACATGACAAGAATTACATTACGGGCATATCAACGAAATCGTTGATATGCCGAAGTTACAGGGCATAAAAAATAAAGAATATGGGACATTGGGGTCCAGCAATTTTTTCGAATGATACAAGTGCAGATATTAAAGACGATTTCAATTCACTCTTTAATAAGAAAATTCCAATTCCTGAAATCAAACAAAAAATTATTACTACTCACGAAGAAGGTGACAGGATAGAAGATAATACAGATTTATGGCTTTCGTTAAGTTATTTAATGTGGCAAGTAGGATATGTAGACGAAGAAATCAAATCTAAAGCGATTGAAATTATAGATAATGGTATAGATTTAAAAGTTTGGAAAGAATCGGATGCTGATAAACAAACATTGAAGAAAAGACAAACTAAACTGATTGACCTAAAGAAGAAAATATCCACCATTAATGCTAAACCTCGAAAACCAAAAGTAAAGCGACCTCCAAAATCTATGTTCAAAAAAGGAGATTGTTACGCATTCCCATTGAAGAATGGAAACTATACTGTAATTGTAATCTTAGAAGAAATATTAAATCCAGATTACTATTTCGTTTTAATAGCTCAAACCAATATCAATTCAGAAACACTGCCAACAATAGAAGATGTATTTGAATCGAATATTTTAATAGAACGGCCACAACAATTATTAAATTCGAATCATAGAAAATCAATAAGTTGTTATACAAATGCTAAACATAAAGAAATAATCAAATCATTTGAGAAGATTGGAGAAGTAAAAGTAAAGGAGAACTTTACAAAAAATTATTTAAGTTTTGGTGCCGCTCCATGGCAGTTTTTAATTGATATAGCAAATGAATACTTAGTTGATGGAAAGCAATCTCCAAATGTAAATTCTAAAACAAAGAATTATATAAAAATGAAGAATTCGAAAAAGAAAAAATCGATTTGGAGTATATTTAGGAGAAAGAAAAAATGAAATACGCCCTGTAACAATGTGGATATGATCATAGCTGGCAGTTTAGCCAACACTCAAAATCAAACCCGTCGCCAGCTACGCCACATCCACCGACGTTCTGCACTATATCAAAACAAAAAAATCAATAAAATGAATATTGAAATACGACCTTTGACTAAAGATTTAAAAGAGGATTATTTGTTTTTCTTTGATAACATAGTTTTCGACGAAAATCCTGATAGATCAAGTTGCTATTGTTGCGATTATCATTTTCTTGGAGATGTCGAGACCTGTACTCGAGAAGTTAGCCGTCCTTTCGTTGCAAACCTTATCAATGAGAATAAGCTGACAGGTTATTTGGTCTTTGACAATGATAAACCGATTGGTTGGTGCAATGCAAATAACAGATCAAATTATCAACGATTACTAAGAGATTTTGATTTGATTGACAATCCTGACGATAAGGTTTGTTCAATTGTTTGTTTTTTAATATATCCCGATTATAGAAGGCAAGGGATTGCTCAAAAGATTCTTGAAAAAATTATTATGGATTATTCAAATAATGACTATGATTATATTGAAGCGTATCCAAGAAAAGGAGAATTATCGTGCGAGGGAAATTTCAAAGGACCGTTGGAATTATATAAAAGATACGATTTCAAGATAAATAAAGAGTATGATTCTTTTTATGTAATGAGAAAAAAAATAAAATAAATACAGTGCACAACGGGAGTCTGTGCGAAAACTCACTTTTAATCAAATTTTAATTATCAATAAATTTTACGCTGTACCATCCGCTGGCGCTGGACTGCGTCCAGTGTCCACCCCACACAAGGGCTATGACCGGTACAAACATCTAGGAAAACTCCCTGCTTAAAAGTCAAAAGAACTGAAAGCATTGGCTTTGATGATAGCTCACTTTATGTTGCTGATGCCGCCCTTGGCGGCATGACAAAACCCGCTGGCTTCAGCTTTACTGTGGCGCCGGGCAGTGCTCAGAGTCCAAATTTCCAAATGACTTGGTATATTGGAGTTTTGGAACGGGACGCAGTCCCGCACTAGCGGTGAATGGAGTGAAAACCGATCTTATATTTGGGTAAAAGAAAAAAAATGACAAATGGCATTGAAAAATTTTTAGGAATAAAAATTCATCGAGAAAAAGTAAAATATAAAATAGTCGATTTATACGAGACAAATGAGTTTGACAGAATTCTAATTGAATACCTGGGTAGTGAAAATGATAAAATAAGAGCTTATTTATTCATTCCCAAAACAAGACAAACCATAGGAGGTATTTTAGTTCATCATCAACATAATAGCGAATGGCACCTGGGAAAAAGTGAAGTTGCAGGTATCAGTGGAGATCCATTCCAATTTTTTTGCCCTGAACTTGCAAGAAAAGGAATTATTTCAATAGCCCCTGATTCAATTTGTTTTGAAGATAGAAGAGAAAATAAAAGAGGAATAGAGCCAGACCTCAAACCGGATAATGACTGGTTGCAACATTATAATGAAATGTGCTATCGGATATTAAATGGAAAATCTTTAATGAAAAAAGTAATCGAAGATTCATCTATTGGAATCAGTCTATTGCTACAACAAGAGGGCATCGAATACAATAACGTTGGCATCTTAGGACATTCCTATGGTGGAAATACAGTTTTATTCCATAGCCCTTTTGATGATAGAATTAAATACTCATGTTCAAGTGGTGCTGTATGTAGTTATAAAACAAAATTCGCTAAGAACACAGGAATTGAAATGGCAGAAGTGATTCCAAATTTTGCATCGAAATATGATATTGACGATTTACTAAAAATGATTTATCCTAGGCAAATGCTAATTGTTTCTGCTGATTCGGATAAATATTCTCAAGATGCCAAACAATTATGTAATTCTGTACAGAAAGAAATTGGAAAATCTAATTATGATAAAAGCTATCATTGCGCAGAATTTCAAGGAGAGCATCAACTCGATAAACAAAGGTTTGATTATATAATAAATTGGTTCGTAAATAAATTTAAAGAAAGAAAAGTCAGTCTAAAATAATATGTACGATATTCATAATTGGGGTTATGAACTAAAAAATAATGATTCAAAAAGACTAATCCACATTTTCCCTGAGTCCTGACTTATGAAAAAATGAAACTGGCAATACCCACCTTTCGTCCCGTTCTTTGTTTGGCAATTTAAGGGGCTGTTTTAAAACATGGCTCTTCGACACCTGCCTGTCGGCAGACAGGAACCTTTGGGAAGATTGAAAACCGTTAAAACGGTTAAGTCAATAACTTCTTGACTATCAACCCACGACCTATTGATTTTTAAAATTTAACCGTCGAATCTTAAAAGCGTCGCTGGTTTCAGTCTCCAGACTTGAATGAGCGTTATGTATTTTCGGCGGTTAAATAATGAACTCCAATAAGTCTTGGGTTAAAAGAACGACCGGCACTGCAGCCGTTTCAACGACTTACCACAGGATTCCTGCCAGCCGACAGGAAGGTGTCAAAGAATCTAAAACATTAATAATAAAGTTATGAAAACAACAATCACAATTTTATGTGTGATGGCTATTGCTATCTGCACATTTGGCCAAACAAGCTTACAGGGCACCGTCACCGACGCCGAATCAGGTGAACCTATCATTTTCGGCACAATTGCACTTTACAAAAATGATGTGCTGATTACAGGCACGGAAACGGACTTCGATGGATTTTACTCCATCACTGAGCTCGATCCCGGCACTTATGATGTCGTCTTCTCTTACACTGGGTATCAGGATCAGAAGGTTACTGGAGTGATTATTTCCTCTGGTAAGACAAATAAGTTGGATGCGAAAATATCGAGTGGGGTCAATTTAGAATGCGTTGTGGTAACATACTCACGTCCATTCGTATCAAAGAATGAAACAACTCAAGGGAAGGTTTATTCAGCGGAAGAAATCAAAAACCTTCCAAGAAGAAATGTGAGCGGTTTAGCCTCTTTGGGAGCAGGCTCAAAATCAAAAAAGAGGAACAAAAAGCTACGAGTAAGAGGAAGTCGATCTAACACTACGAACTATTACATTGATGGTGTCAGAGTGAGTGGTAAGCAACTGTCAAAAGAAGATGCATTTATGCGATCTCCTCAGCATGATCCATCCATCCACCAGCCACAGCACAATACAGAGGACTATTCAGGCATTACTGAAAATGCTTATAAATCTCCATTGCACGAACCTCTTTCAACCTTTTCCATAGATGTAGATCGTGCGTCCTACAGCAACATCAGAAGATACATCAACCGTAACCAACTCCCGCCAGTGGATGCTGTGCGCATTGAGGAGATGATCAACTATTTTGACTATGACTACCCGCAGCCAAATGGCGATGACCCATTTTCTGTAAATACTGAATTGGTCACTTGTCCGTGGAACGATGCAGGCTCTCTTCTGCTGAAGGTAGGCCTAAAAGGGAAGGATCTCAAGATGAAAGATGCCCCACCAAACAACCTCGTTTTTCTCATTGATGTGTCTGGTTCTATGAAATCAGCCAATAAAATTGAATTGCTGAAACCTGCCTTTCAATTACTTGTGGATCAACTACGTCCTGAAGACCGGGTTGCAATAGTTGTATATGCGGGGGCTGCGGGACTGGTCTTGCCTTCCACATCTGGGGCACAAAAAGATTCTATTATCACGGCCATCAAAAGCCTTCAAGCAGGAGGAAGCACAGCAGGTGCGGCAGGCATCCAACTGGCTTATAAAATAGCCAAAGAGAACCTGATTGAAAATGGCAACAATCGAGTCATTCTCGCAACCGATGGTGACTTCAATGTTGGTATTTCCAGCGATGGGCAGTTGAAAAGACTGATTGAAGAAAAACGAGATGATGGGATTTTCTTGACTTGCCTGGGTTTTGGAATGGGTAATTATAAAGACAATAAGCTGGAAACACTGGCCGATAAAGGCAATGGCAATTATGCTTATATCGACAACTTGTTAGAGGCGAAAAAATCTTTTGTGACGGACTTGACTGGAACACTTTTCACTATTGCAAAAGATGTGAAAATCCAAATTGAATTCAATCCAAATATTGTAAAAGCCTACCGCCTGATTGGATATGAAAACCGTCTTTTGAACAAAGAAGATTTTAATGACGACACTAAAGATGCGGGCGAGATTGGAGCTGGCCACACCGTTACGGCGTTGTACGAGATCATACCCCATTCAGCTGAATTTAGTTTTGCTGGAAGTAACGTCGATTCTCTAAAATATCAATCTTCTGCGATCACGCCCAAAGCTCAGCTCTCAGGAGAATTGCTTACCTTGAAGCTTCGCTATAAAGCGCCAAAAGGAATCAAAAGCAAGTTAATTTCAACAACTGTGGAACACAGATGGAAATCATTTGCGGAAGCCACAAAAGACATGCAATGGGCAACAGCAATAGCGAGTTACGGGATGTTATTACGCAACTCAGCCTATAAAGGAAACCTGACTTATAAGGATTTGTTGGAAATGGCTACAAAGGCAAAAGGAAAGGACAAAAACGGTTACAGGAGCGAGTGCTTGAAATTGATGGAAACGACTGAAATGCTGGGGAATATTGCAGGGAAATAAGCCATTTGGAATTAGCTGTCGGACACCTTGAAGGTGTCCGACAGCTAAATAATTTCCAGTTCTTAAAATTGGAACTTGTACCCAATAATTTTTTAAATTCTTCAAAAGGAACCCTTTGGACAAATGCAAGAACAAGTTCAAATGCAATTCAGGTTGACTGCATCAAAATTATTAACCCACAACTTCAGTTGTGGGTAGAGAAATGAAAGAGAAATGCTCAACGGTTTCAACCGTTTCCGCCCAAAGGGCTTTTTTCAAAATCGTTAAAACGGTTGTTAGATCTTTTCCTTTTTTTTGCCCCACAACTGAAGTTTTGGGTTGAAATGGCTTAATTTAACTTTGATGTAATCAACTTGAATTCAACTAGTATAAAAGAGCAGATTGAATTATGTATTGCCCCTAAATTGATATGTCAATTCACCTAAATGTTAAATCGTTTCGAATCCTATTTAATCATAATTGACATTTCATACATTTCGGGTACTTGAATGATTTCTTTGATATATACTCATCAGCAGCAAGCTGGAAAAGCATTATTCGAACTCTAAATTAATGAGGCTGTTTCAAAAGGAGCTTTAAGAAAAAATTTACCAAATAATTTCTCGCAGAGACGCAAAGCTCGCAGAGATTATTTGGTTTCCTTAGAGGCTGTTTTAAAACCTCAAGCACGTCTGCGAGAAAATCTTTTTACTCCAATTTCCCTTTGATTTTCGTCACGTATCTATGGATATGCTCCTCAAATCAAAAGAAAATTGATGCAAAAATCTTATCCTCTCGTCAGCACTTCAGGTTTTAAAACAGCCTCTTAGCGTACTCTGCGTCTCTGCGAGAAAATATTCTGACTCGATAATGAACATTTGCCTTTTGAGACAACCACACAAGAAAATAGAATGAAAAAAACGATTATTACTTTATTGATATTAATTCAAACAACGTATGTTTTTACCCAAGTCAAAAATCAACACTTTACTTTAAAGGCACACATTATTGAAGAAAATACAGACAAGGTTTTACCTTTTGCCACCATATTCAATAAACAGCAATCTAACGGAACGGCAAGCAATTCAGAAGGATATTTCGAACTACCCAATAACCAATTGGGTGACACTATTGTGGTTTCCTACTTAGGATATAAAGAAAAAGTACTAATTGTTTCACAAGAAATACCTAAAAAAATAAGTCTTGTTCCTCACTCAGCTTTATTGAATGAAGTAGTTGTTAGAGCTGACAACGATTACTTATATAATATTGTGACAAATGTAAGAAAGAACAAAAAGACCAAATTTAAAACATCAAAAACATATTTTTTCCTTGAAACATTACTTTATAACGAACCTGTTGAAATTATCGAATCGTATTATAATGGTGGATATTCGAATTTAGGAATTAATGAATTGAATATCAAAAAAGGAAGGATTGGATTAAAACCTGTCAATAATAGATATTTCAGGTCAACTGAGTCATCTACACTTTTCTCAATGCATGATCTATTTGCGAAAAGTAATCTATTTCCAGAGAGTCCATTATCTATTAATAAGAAAGAATTAAAAAGAGATTATGCGCTAAAGCTTAATCATACTTTCAATGAGAATCAATCAAAAATTTACGTTATTGACTTTATTCCTAAAAATGAAAAAAATGGTCTTTTCAGAGGAAGTGTTTGGATTGATCAAAAAAACAACAGGTTGATTAAAACTATACTGACATCTGAAAATTCAACTATACACCCATTCGTTCCAATTGGATTCAATACTATTCGGAACGTAGACATGGAAATCACCAAATCATATGAAACCATTGATGGTGAACAATTTATTAATACCATCGATTTCAATTACAACGTGTCCTATTTTGACAAATGGGGCAATGAGGTTAAAGCAACAACAAAAGCTTTTACAAAAGCATATGATTATAGAAATGAATTTAAGCTTCCTTATTTTGAATTTACCAGGCATTTTCATGAAGACTATCGAAACATAACTGTTGCTCCCTATGATTCAGTATTCTGGAATCAAACCTCTGAATTTAGATTTTATGATCGAATTCAAGAAATTGAAAATTTTATATTGGAAAACAAGATAAGCAAAGGAGTGATGCATCCTGCGAGTAAAAAAGATTCTCTCCATTCTCAATTACAGTTTCCATATATTTCCTGGAATAAAATCAGGTTTAAAATGAGGCAAGCACCTCCAAGTGTAATCGAAAAATCAAAAAGAACCAAAAGTTTTGAAATAGACAGATTTAATATCAGTGTAAAACTTTATTTAGATATTAACAAAATTAATGACTCCATCATTTATCAAGTATGCTCAATATTAGATCCGGTTGCCAGTTATTATCACTTTAATATGACTGACAAGGATCGTGCTTTCATGAATATGTATTTTGATTTAATGGAGGTACGAAAAAGAAAGTTTGAATATGAGCTATCGCTATCAAAAAATTTAAATGAAGAATTAATAGTAGAATTATACCATAAGCACCTTAATGCATTTGACACTGAATGTAAGTTATTTATTGCTGAAACTAACCGAGGAAAAAATATTAAAAAAATGGAAAAGTGGAATGATTATATTCTTGAATCATTGAACATAAACAATTTAAAGTATTTCAAGATAGATGGCAAGGAATAAACCCTGTTCAAGTACAATTGGATGTACCTATGCCTATACTACCTTACAAGAAATGTACGAGACGGTGTCCAGCATCATCGTATTATTTGTTTCAATAATTTGTATTTGTTTTTTCAGCATCTACAACTTCACAAATTCATTTACCCAAATCTTGTTGTCGCTTTTTACTCTTAAAAAATACATGCCTGAGGATAATTCGGATAAATCAACCTGACTTTTCCAATTATCGCTATCAATTAAATCAAGCTTATTATTGATCAATACCTGGCCATTCAAATTGGTAATTTCAATCTCCATTTCTTTTCCTTCAAATCCTTTCAGTTCCACGTTCATAGTATTTGCAGCTGGATTTGGGTAAGTGCTGATCGCTGTAAATTTTTGGTTTTCAAAAACCGGAACAACTTCTTCCACCACAAAATCAAATTGTACACCGGAGCCAAAGTCAGGGTCGAAACTTTCTACTGGCAATACAATAGTTGGCGTAAAGTATTTACTGAACCAAAGACTACCATTCCCATTTTCCGGAAAGAACCAAAATGAAAGGCCATCATGCCCTGTATCAGTAAATGTCATCGTATAGCAGCCTGGCAATAAGTTTAGAGCATCCTCATAGGTCGTATTGCTGAGCATGTTGTCCCGCTCCATCACCACATCTCCGGCAGCATTTTTTATGACATAAGAATATTCAGCCCCGTTGTTGTTTGTTTTAACGACCAGTAAGTGTTCATCATCATTTTGGAAAACTGTGGCAAGTTCAAAAGAAGATCGAGCGCCATTATTTACAGCATATTCATCCGCAGCACCATTTACCTCCACAAGCCTGGCTTCAAATACCTGATCCGTTGAAGTAGTTTCCCAGAATCCAACGGTAGTAACAGGCAATTCTATTTCAGCCGTCATCCCAGATAAAATCTCGCCATGCCATTCATAAGTCAAGGCGCCACTATTTCCAATTACGCCGTATTCAATCTTGAGGCTGGTGATGGAATTGGCACCTGTATTTTTCACCAATACCAAAGGCGTGGAGCAGGCTGGATTGATTCGTTCATATTCCACATCAGAAGAATTTGGTCGGGCGATCCGTTCAATTGATGCATCGGTATTAAAACTGTAATTGCCATAAGTAACCAATTGATTGGACACCAAATAATTCGCCTGATCCATGAAAGCTCCATTTACACCATAATCTATTTCTACTGTCCCGCCTGGGCTGACCATGTTTGTTATGTCAAATTCGTGGACATCAGTGGCTGCTCCCGGGCACCAACCAGCACGGTCAAATATCCAGGTGCCACCCTGCGGATAAATCGGATTATCAGCGCATTCTTTCCAGACATCATAGGTGAATTCTTGTGCTCCTCCATCCACATTCAAATAATGTGTGCGTGGCACAAATTCACCATTCTGTCCATGCCCGGTAATAGCTGACCGGAGCTTAAAAAATGCCCCTTCATTTGATAAATCAATTGATCTTGGTTCAAAAAATAGGTCGGATTGTATCTGTGCGTAATAGCCTCTTCGGAATGGCCAGATATTCTGGATGTTCTGCACTTCCCGCTCTGGTGTTCCTTTTATGAACAAGAATTCAATGTCCAACTCTTCCTGCCATTGTCCTCCCAATTCAATAGACATCCGCCTTTCACCTTTTAATATTGGCGCATAATCAGTCACGTCAAATGTGAATGTTTTACCCGCTGCCCCTAAGCTCAATCCATTTCCGTAAGGGGTGACCAAGGAGAGTATTTCATATTTAGAATATTGTCTGTCAAAATAGGTTAAATTAGAAATTTGAATTTGTCCGTCTGGTTCAAACCATACAGAATCAACTACTTCTCCACTTTCGGTAAGTACATAGCTGTAGCCTCCCATATATAAATTTTCGCTCCCAATTTCTACCACTAAATCATCGCCAGCAACATCAACGCTGGTTTCAATATCATATAATTTCACCGAATGCTGCGCACTGATTACAGAATCAACAACTGCAATCAATTCATCCTGAAGAATGGCATCTCCTTGAACAAATGCCACATTTGGTCGCAAAGTCGAAGTTTTGAAATTTTTATAAAGATCCTTGCCCCGAACCCTTTTCCAGTTGGGTAAATTAATAGCAGCATCGACTCCATTTACAGCGGAATTATGGGTAGTAAAGCCAACGCCTTCGTCCATTTTATAATACGCTATTAGGTTGCCGTAACTGGCATATCCGGGATCAACAGCTGTTCTCATGAATTCTTGAATAGTTGCCTGATCCAGTTCTTTATCCCAAATCCTGAATTCGTCCACCGTGCCATAATATGGATTGCCACCATTAAGAGCAGAACCGATCATAAATTGGCTGATGTCTATTGGTTTGGTTTTGCCTGTCCCAGAATGAAATAGCTCTCCATTCAGATAGATTTTCATGTCTCCAGAAACTGCATTTTTAGTAAATGCCCAATGATTCCATTTGCCTTCAAAGGAAGATTCATCAGCAGCTTTATTTATTCGATCATAATTACTGCCATCACTTCCACAATCCCAATAAACCTGTCCATTGCTCCATGGGAAATGGACATTAACCTGTCGGTTACCGGCATCGTCTTCAGCATAGAAAACAGACGTATTGGTTGGCAATATTTCTGGATTTCCAAAAGCCCAAAGTGAAATAGTTATTTCATTTGTGATAGAGGAAAAATTATCGGTTGGAACTTCGACATTTCCTGATCCTTCAAAATGAAGTCCATGATCAGATTCGTCAGATAATATTACCTGAGAAGTATTTGAAATTGTTGCCTCAAATGCTGGGCTCGATCCATCGGGTTCATGCGTAAAGCTCAATTCGACAATTATATTGGAGGTGCCATCCCAATTGAATGGCTGATAAAAGTCAAATCGCTGAGAGACTCCAATTACTATTTGGGTATTCTTAAAATATACTTCCGTAAAACCTTCTGTATCTGGTTCAATGATAGACAATTCAGTTTTTGAAGTCTCTTTCATCCTAATTCTTAAAAAACCAACTTGGCCTTCCTGAGTTGGGTATAAATCAAGCGCATGAATTTCCCCCGCTAAATGCCCTGCCATACTTAAATCACTTGATGTGTATAAGAATTGAGCCTTGCCAACTTCCTGATTGTTTGATAATTGAAACTCCTCCGTGCTTAAACCATCCCCGATTATATCACCAACTTCATTTGAAATAGTTGAAGTCGCATTATGCTGAATATATTGCACATAGTCGTAAACAGGTGCATCGGAATAGTTAAAAACATCCCCAGAAAAGTTGGAAATGATGTGTGTTGGATGGAACAATCTCGTCGAGTCAACTCTTGTTGAATCCGTAATAAAAGTATTGCAACTATAATCCCATTCCCTGCAACCTACATTCCCGCTACCTACTTCATTGTCGTGGCAGCGCATATTATATTTCATCCAAATTTTCCGATAAGTATCGTTTGGATTGTCAGGAAATTCAAAAACATCGGAGCGTGTATCGGAAGACCATTCAAAAGTTTTCACTTTGATGGTGTCCTGCGACCACAAAGAACTGGCAGATAAAATAAAGCACAAAATCAGAGAGGAAACAAGTAAGCGTTTTTCCATGGTAATTTTTATTAATTGAATTGAGAACGGGAAATTACCAATTTTGAAGTACTACCGATCTGCCTTTCTATAAAAAAGTGATCTTATTGGATAGTTCTCCAAATATAGAATCTGATAGAAAAAGTTAGTAAATAGCTACATTTGGGCAGATAAACCTAAAGTTATGATCAGTCAAAAAGAGCTGCTTCAGCAAGTGCTTCCATTAATGAAGAAACATGGAAAAAAGTACAAAAAATTTAAACATGTTTTTGCAAGGAAAGCAAAAGATGGTGAGGTTATTCTGACCATTACAAAAGATGGCCTTGAGACTTCTAATACTGCCAGTTTGGGAGACTATATTGTTAAAAACCAGACCGATGCTGCTGAAATGTACATACTGACAAATAAGAAATTCAAAGCCAGGTATAAATATTTAAAAAGGAGTAAAAATGGGTTCTCTGAATATTTCCCGATTGGAAAAATTCACGCCTTAGAAATGACCCCTACCCTATTGGCAGCTCAAAGCTGGGCAAACGAATTTTATTTTGAAGCGCCCTGGGGCGAAAAAATGGTTGTCAAGGAAAATGATTTTCTCGCCAGTCCTCCCAGCCTAAACGAAGTCTACCGAATCGCCAGAAAAGAATTTTTTGAAACATATGAATTGGACAAGTGAATAGTAGGCAGTGACCAATAGCCAATAGCCAATAGCCAATAGCCAACCTATTAATCGTCTCTCAATTTTTCTACAGGATTTGCCAATGCTCCTCGAACTGTTTGCGATCCGATCGTCATCATTCCTAAGACAGTCAAAATCAATACGCCCGGAACGAACATCCAAATGCTCATTGGCACTGAGAATGCGAATGTTTGGAGCAATTGTTTGCCGATGAAAAAACTGGCTGGAACTGCCACCAATAATGAAATCGCCAATAATAATGCATATCCTTTTGAAAGCAATTTCACCAAATCGAAAACACTTGCACCTACCACCTTTCTTATGCTGACTTCTTTTGCCTTGGTTTCAACAGTATAAATCGCCATTCCAAGTAATCCAAGGCTGGCAATAAACAAACCCAGGGTACCAAAATATCCAACCACTTTCGCCAAGCCTTTCACGTTTAAAAATGTTTCTGTAACCGTTTCATCATAAAATTGATAGGCCAATTCGCCATCAGGTTCTAATTGCTTCCAAGTTTGCTCCATAGCTGCAACTGTGCCGTCCAAATCAATATCGCTCACGACGAGGTTCATTACACTTAATCGGGCAGGGTCATACCGGAGTAAAAGTGGTTCCAAGTTGTAAACCAGAGGCTTGAACAGAAAATCTTTAACAACTCCTTTAATAGCTACCTGATTACTATCTCCAATTATGACAGATTGCCCAAGCGCTTCGCTGGGATCTCCAAGGTTGAATTTTCGGAGAAAATCTTCATTGACAATGGCAAAAACTTCCTGTTGTTGCGTTCGATTTTCTGGGAAATTTTCTCCTGCTATCAATTCAATTTCAAAATTGTTCAAAAAATTATGGTCAATAAAATAGTCACGCACCCCGATCTTCTCATCTTCAAAGCTCATCCGAATATCATCACTACTGTCTTCCCAATTGCCCATTAAATGGGACGTTCCACTAATTTTTTTCACTTGGGGCAATTGACTAAAAGCAGTGGCAGCTATATCGAAATCTTGATTGTTTAGGGAAATGTTTACAATATCTGTGCGATCAGAACCGAAGTTTTCGCCAACTGCAAAATCAATTTGTTCCCAAACAATGGTAAGCACCAAAATGAAAATAAGTGAAATAGAAAACTGAAAAACAATCAATGTTTTTCGAAGGCCCATTTTTCTAAACAGCTTGATGTTGCCAAGGCCTTGCATAATCGATAACGGGCTGAATTTTGACAAAACAGTAGCAGGTAAAATTCCAGCAATCAAGCCAATAAGAAATGTAAAAAGCACAAATGAAGAAACTACCTTAAAGTCAAATGCCAAGGTAATATCAGATTCAGAAAAGACCTGGATACTTTGAAAACCAGGAATTAGGAATTGTAATAAAAGTGCTCCAAGAGCTAACCCTAAAAAGGAAACGACTACTGCCTCGCTGATAAACTGCCCGAAAACCTGCTTCCGAGTTGCACCCATTACTTTTCGAACACCGACTTCTCTGGCCCTGGTGAGAGATCGTGCAATAGATAAATTGGTATAATTAAAACATGCAGATAATATTACAATGATGCTCAAAATGGAGAAAAACCAGAGTATCTGAATGGGAAGTGCATTGCCCATGTTATTAGACATTATTGGGCCAGGCGTAATATCTGACAAAGCTTGCAACTGAAATTCATACCCTTTATCCCGAGATTCCAAAGTCAGCCCTTCATACCGTGTTTTAGAAATATCTCCCAAAGCAGCAACCACTGCATTTTTATCAGCCTCATTTTTTATTTTGATAAAATTATAGCCCTGATAATAATTTGTCCAGCTTTCAGTAACGGGAGCGGCTTCCACTGATTTATCCAATGCTATTTGAGTACTTATTGAACCCAAAGCTTCAAATTCCAAATGTGTTTTTCCCGGAAATTCATCAAGTACACCAGTTACTTTAAACTTGGTATCATAAGCTGGCATTTCCAATTCTTGCCCCATAGCATCCTCATTTTTAAAAAGCCGCTGGGCAAGGTCTTTGGTCAACACAACGGAATAAGGATCAGACAATGCGGTTTTTGGATCACCTTCAGTCAAAGTAAACCCAAACATTTTAAAAAAATCATTATTGGTAAAGAGCCCTTGACAATTAATTAGGTGATCATTTTTATTGACATCTGCTCTAAAAGTCCTAAGAAATGGAGTAAAGCCCCCAACTTGAGAATAATTGTCATGCAATGAAATTCCAACCATAAATGGAGAAGTTGCATACTGTTCCGATCTTCCATCTTTCCTAACAGGAGTAGTGATAATCCGGTAAGTAGATTCAGTGTCAGGATGAAAAGTATCAAAATCATGTGCATCTTTGATCAACATAATGCATAGCAGGCAAACAGATAAACTGACAGCTAAACCAAAAACATTAATAAAGGAAAAGGCTTTGTTTTTCAACAAATTGCGAAAAGCGATTTTGATGTAATTCTGAAGCATAGTCGGGTGTATGAAAGACGGTTATTGAATTTGAAGTTAGATGTGATTAAAAGAAAATTGGTTACAAACCTTTTTCACCTAAATTCTGAACGATCACCATCAACAGGACACCGGTTTTGAAAAAAAGTCTATTGATTTGTTGAAAAACAACTTATCTATACCGATTCCGAAATGGTACCGATGCAAGATCGGCATGTGTATTTGGGAAAAATTAAACCATTTCTCCATCGGCATATACTCAAAATGAAAGTCATTAACCTAATCGAAAAATTCTCTAAATTCAATGACCACTGGTCGCCAAAAATAATCGGAGAATTAAATGGCCAACAAGTCAAATTGGCAAAACTCAAAGGAGAATTCGTTTGGCATGATCACGCCAATGAAGATGAACTTTTCTTGATAATTAAGGGAACCCTAAAAATTGAGTTTAGGGGTAAAACAGCAACTTTAAAAGAAGGAGAAATGATTATTGTCCCGAGAGGAGTGGAACATAATCCAGTCGCTGAGGAGGAAGTTTGGGCATTGTTATTTGAACCAGCCAGCACCAAACATACGGGAGATGTGGATCACGAAAGGACCGTTAAAGAACTTGATTGGATTTAAAATTATTTCAGCAATTTACATTCTACTCGACGATTTTCAAGTCGGCCCTGGGCTGTTTCATTCGTCTCGATTGGTTGGGTTTCTCCAAAACCTTTATACGAAAGAGCATTGGCATCCACTCCTTTAAAAATCAAGTAATTATAAACCGCTTCAGCTCGTTTTTCGGAAAGGATTCGGTTGTCTTCATCTGCTCCGACATCATCTGTATGACCTCCGATCTCGGCATTTATGGAAGGGTTTTCATTCAAATACTCTGCTAATGCTTTTAATTCAGGCAATGCTTTTGGCAACAATTCCCATTTGCCCGTTTCAAAATTGACATTTTTGAAGACATAAATTTCCTTTTCAGCAAAAGTCTCTGTGATGATTGACTTGGCAGTTGGCATTTCAGTCAACGAAACACTAACATCGTCAATGACATAATATGCAATTCGTTTTTTCTTTTCTGCAAATCCTTCTTGAGCTAAATTATAAGCAACAATTTCATCCGTATTTAGAATTGAGACTTTGGTGTTTTCATCTTTAAAGAAATTGCCAATTACGAAATATAAAAATGCCCTGTCAGGAATAAATGTGGCACTCATTTTTTTCCATTCTCCATGATCAGTTACGATCGGATCTTTAATTAAGACCTGAGGCTTAAATTCAGTTTTCCAATATCTTCTCGGTGAGTTGTACAAAAAACAAATACCCAAATTACCAGCTCCAGTAGGGACGATAGGATGCCCCTCTCTATACATTCTTTCTAAATGATCTTCGGCAGTCGAATCCGCTTGTTGAATATAAAATTCCACTCGATATGCTTTACCGGGTTCAAGAGGAAATTTTAATTTCCCTATTATATATTCATGATAATCATTGAACTTGCCCATGTCAACAGCTGGCATGTAGGTGATCAGTCCAATGGAATGATTGCCAGAATGAGGTTTAGGAAAATGGCAATCACCAAAATCATCTGGTTTCCAAATGATGTAATCTGGAGTCATACCTCCCAAGGTTTGCCAATCAGCAGGGCCCTTATCAAAAGTTTGGCTATTTTGTGAATAAGAGCAGATAGGATAATTATAGCCTGGTTTATGCATTTCAAAACTTGGATTGAGAACCAGGTTTGGATTTTGTGAAAATAAGGACAGTGGTAGCAGTAGAAGAAGAAAATATTTCAAGGCTAAAAGTTTATCTAAGGAACGGATTTGCTGATGAAAGATACATTGCAGAACCCTAATAAAAGGAACAATTTCATTAAATCTTATTTCTTTGTGACCTTTACAGCGAAAGCGTTATAAAATGGTAAACCTAATCACAAAGAGGTGGTTAAATAGTTTTAAACTAAAAGAAAGAATGATTCTTCGATCTGAAAATTTGATAAAAAAGTATGGAGACAGGACGGTTGTCCGAGGTGTTTCACTTAACGTAAAGCAAGGTGAAATTGTTGGATTGCTTGGTCCGAATGGAGCTGGTAAAACAACAACATTTTACATGGTAGTTGGATTTATCAAGCCAAATGGAGGGAGTGTGTTTTTAGAAACAAAGGACATTACCAGTCAACCCATGTATAAAAGGGCAAGGCTTGGTATAGGTTATTTGCCGCAAGAACCCTCCATTTTCAGAAAGTTGAGTGTGGAGAACAACATCAAAGCAGTTTTAGAAATGATGTCTATTTCCAAAGAAGAACAAACGGAAAGGTTGGAGGGGCTCATAGATGAGTTTGGATTGGGAAAAGTAAGAAAAAGCCCCGGAGATACCCTTTCTGGGGGTGAAAGGAGACGAACTGAAATAGCAAGGGCTTTGGCATCAAACCCCAACTTTATTCTTCTGGATGAACCGTTTGCTGGAATTGATCCAATTGCTGTTGAGGACATTCAAACGATCGTATTTAAGCTTAAAGCAAGAAACATAGGCATCTTAATCACGGATCATAATGTACAAGAAACTTTATCCATAACAGACAGGGCCTATTTGATGTATGATGGCAGCATTTTAAGAGATGGAACGGCAGAAGAGTTAGCCGCCGATGAACAAGTTCGAAGATTATATCTCGGGATGAATTTTGAGCTGAAAAGAAAAGTGATGGGGTAAAAATTGTGATTCTTTGCAACCTGAACAAACGATTCTGACTCTTATTTATGTAGAAATTTAAATTATATTCTGGACTAAAAATCGAATCAAGATGAAAAAGAGCATTTTCTGCATCCTATTCGCATTAGCATTTATTGGAATGTCCAATGCACAAGAAAGGCCTGTGAAATTCACGGTAGAAGTAAGCACCGACTCAATTTTGATGGATAATTACTTTGAAGTGAAATTTATTTTGGAAAACGCCAGTGGTCAAAATTTTGAAGCCCCTGATTTTAGCGAAAATTTCAATGTAATCAGTGGCCCAAATTTCTCCACTTCCATGAGCATCGTGAATGGAGAGGTAACACAAAGTATGAAAATTGGATACTACCTCGAACCGAAGGACATTGGCGCTTTTTATATCCTTCCAGCATCCGTAGAAGCCTCAGGTGAAATAATAGAAACCATTCCAATGGAGGTGCTTGTTGTTCCAAATCCAGATGGAATTAAACAATCACCGATGCAAAGAGGAGATACATTTAATATGGAGTTAGGTGACCCGTTTAACTTTGGCGATTTGTTTCAAGGATTTGATATGCAAATGCCATTCGACTTAAGAGAAATGCCAGAATGGAAGGAACTAACTCCACAACCACCCGCTGAACAAAAAGAAGGAGAGGAACCAAAAAAGAAACGAAAAACAATAAGGATATAACAAAAAAGGCGGTGACACAATTTGTGTCACCGCCTTTTTTGTTAAGCTAAAATGAGTTTTATTTATCCAACTCATACAATCGATAACCTTCAATTATTTCCACCAAGTTTTCTCCAATTTCTCGGTCTTCACCGAATCCATCATTTTGAAAAGCGTTAGCATAGTTCTGATAAGTACCTCCGTTTAGGTTTCTGTAATTGGCATCAACATACTTGCTAAAATCTCGGAAACTGAACCATGGCGATTCATATTTCCTATAACTTGATCCATGAAAAGACTTACAAGCACTCTTCCAATCACTACTACAGGGCAGTGCAAAATGGTTGGCATTTTGGATGGCAATATCTCTTTTCCCTGCAGTACTTTGATGCAAAGCCATTCCTAAAATGACAGATGCCGGCACTCCGTATTGCTCCTGCTCCGCTCTTGCGACTTCTGCAAATCGCTGTATATAAGCGTGTTTTGCAGTTTCATTTATGGTTTTAAGCTCAGCGTTCGCATTTCGAGCAGGCTTTCTTTCACCGATAAATGGTATTTCAAAATGATCCAGCTTGTCTGCCTTTTTCTGAACTTGAACAAAGTTCTCAGTTATCTTTTCTTTTGGTCCTTTTCTTACCACTTGCTGCTCTGTCTTATCATCTCCTTGAATTAAAACCTGAAGGCTAAGTTGTTTGATAAAAAACAAGTAAAACCCAAATGTTAGAATTGATAACTTAAACCAATTCCGTTGAACAAAGGCCAATGCCTTTGCTAGTGTCAATTCCTTATTCATCGCAATTTGTTTTAAATATTTGGTGTCAACATGAATACACTGCAAATATAAAACATAATGTTTTAAAAAACAAATCGTTTTAAATTCTAATAAAATAGGCGAAGCTTTCTCTAAGCCTCGCCTATTTTATTTCAAACCTTAAAGTTGTTTAGGATTGCTTCACTCACCTGAAACATTTACTCTAATTCTCTCATCCCGATTCGCCAATTCCCAGGTAGTGTAAAACGCCAGTTTGGCAATTTTTTCCATTTTATCAAACATGATCTTATCTACGGTATCTGTTGTTCGGTGATAATCTGAATGAACACCAGAAAAAAAGAAAATAGCAGGAATCCCCTTTTTTGCAAAATTGTAATGATCACTCCTGTAGTAGAATCTGTTGGGGTCATTTTTGGCGTTATAGGTATAATCCAAATCTATGTTTATGAAATTTGTATTTACAGCTTCATTGATGTCGTGCAAATCTGTGCTTAATCTATCAGAACCAATTACATAAATATAATCTGGATCTGAATGTTTTTTGTCAAGCCTTCCGATCATGTCAATATTGACATTCGCTATTGTATTTTCTAATGGGAATAATGGATTCTCCGCATAGTATTCAGATCCCAATAATCCCTTTTCTTCTCCGCTAACGAGCATGAAAAGCACACTCCTTCTTGGTCCTTCTCCTTGTTGCTTAGCTTCAACAAAAGCCTGCGCCAAATCCATTACGGCGCTTGTACCGGAACCGTTATCATCCGCACCATTGTACACAGATTTTCCTCGCATTCCTAAATGATCATAATGGGCAGTTACCACCACCACTTCTTCTTTCAGATCTGGATCACTGCCTTCTACATAACCCAGCACATTACTACCTAACAACTGCCTGATCTTTTTATTTTGTACGATTCCTATTTCACTGGGCATAATTAAGTTACTAGGCTTACCTTTCTTTTTTATTGCATCCCTTTTCTTGATCATTTCATTCATTTTTCCACCGACAATATCCTTAGCTACAGTACTTGAAATAAACATATTGTTAGCTAAAATCCCTGCTGGTTCACCCCCCCAACCCATTTTCATTTCAACAGATAGCAGCGAGTTTCTCAATTTCGAAACGTTAGCTTTTATTTCTGGATCAATTATGAGCACCATTGCTACTCCATGTTTATATGCAGCTTTTAATTTCGTTGTTATATCGGTACTCCAATCTGAATGTGTTTTATTTCCTGTCAGGTGAGATTTTCCATTCTTTTTGGCAGGTTCACCACTATAAATCAATATAGTTTTATCTTTCACATCCACCCCTTTATAATCGCTGTATTTTTCATCGTCTATCCCATACCCTAAAAAAACAACTTCTTTTGTTTGAAAAGAGGGTCTGTCAGAATTGAGTGAAGGGATGCTGTAATAATCTATAAGATGCTTGTATTTCTCTCCATTTACTTCAATTCCTATCCTTCCATTGTCCCAAGACTCGGATGTAAATGCAATATTTTGAAAATAGGTACTTTCATCTCCAATAGCTGGAAGACCCAGTTTTTTGAAGTGATCCGCAATAAAGTCTGCTGCTTTTCTTTGACCCTCTGTCCCTGTTTCACGTCCTTCAAAATCATCGGAAGCTAAAATTCGGAGGTAGGACTCCATATCTGCCGCTGTAATTGTAGCTGCAAAAGGAGCTGCATTAGCTGTGGCCGTTAGAACGGTGTTTTTATCTGAAACATCATATGCCAGTTTCGCATCCATTTGTGCAAAAAGGCCAGACATTGAAATGGAGGTAAGGATAAAGGTGAATATATTTTTCATGCTAAGTTATTTGTACTGTTGATTGACAGTTAAAACGCCTATTTGTTGCGTCGATTGCTCGGTTAGTTTTTTATTGATTGTTCGTTCCTCCAAGATTGGTCAACCATCGGACCAAGAGGACTACCTCCGATGAGGTGCAAGTGAAGATGAAAAACAGACTGGCCGCTATCTTCATTTGTATTGAAAGCAAGTCGGTATCCCGATTCTGCAATGCCTTCTTCTTTTGCAATTTTTTGGGCAGTTATAATCATTCTCCCCAAGAGCACTGCATCGGAATCTTCTACATCATTTATTGTTGGAATTCTTTTTTTTGGAACAATTAAAAAATGGACGGGCGCTTGATTGCTCAATGGCTGGAATGCTATTATTTCATCATCTTCGAATACAATATTTGCTGGCAATTCACGGTCAACAATTTGTTCAAATGGTGATTTTTTGGATAGCTTTTCTGCCTTCTTTTGCTGATAGTCTTCTGATTGTCCAAAAACGATTATTGGCATTAAGAAGCACAAAAAAATAACGATGTATTTCATTTCTAAATTTTAAAGCAAAAATCGATACGTAAATTTTACTAAAAATATATTGTGTGCTTTTTCTGAATAAACATTGTTTATCAAGCTTTGCCCAAGCGGTGTATCCAAATCATTGAAGGCATTAGGCGAGTTGTTTTGTGACCAAACCAGGAAAACAGTTGAACCAGGTACGTATTCCCATCGCATGACCAAATTTGATCTGAATTGCACAAAATTAAAGTCTGGGCTGCTGAACGAATAATCGGTTGAACCATCTAAATCCTCATCCACGAAATACAAATTTTCAATTTCATCAAAGTTAATTTGATCTTCCGTATACTTATGGAATCTCGAATGAAAATCTGTATTTAAAGCATCCGCTACGTAGCCGAAATTTTTAAATTTTGGCCTAAATATAAACGGCTGTCCATAGTATTGAAAAGTTAGATCAGGGGTTATATTATAATTAAGCCGAGCTGTCAATCGGAAGGTTTTCTGGTTAATTTGCCCAACAATCGATCGAGTTGATCCTTGATAATCTATATTGCTAACCCATTGATCTTGCAATCTGAAACCAGTGCTAAATGAACCATTCAATGAAAAACTCATTGCATCAATTGGTTGCACATTTACACCTAAAGAAAAGTTCCGGAACTGTGACCTCCCACTAAATGCCCCACCAATTGATTGATTGTAATTCACTCGAACCTTTTTACTTGAGTTGGAATTTACCGAGAACGAAAAACCATATCCTGCTAATTTTCGTAATGCTCCTACACCTCTCAACGTATTATTTGAAATTTCTAATGGATTATAATGAAACCCTGTTGAGACACTCCATAAGTTACGAAAACTTGCCTGTGCATTTGTACTAAGTGCTAAATTGGTGAGTGTCCCTCCAAAATCCCAGCGTGCCCAATGATTATAGTTAAACCTTAGGCTATTGAAGACTGAAAATGGTTTTTGATAATGATATCCTGCCCAGGTAAAATGATTAATTTCATCAGCGGTTTGCATGAAGCCAATATCATTCAGTTCTAACTCAGGCGACCGCCAAGTAGCTCCAGTTTCAAACTTGAACAATTGTCCTTTCGGACCCTGCTTGCCACCATATTTCGCAAGAGCGACTGTTCCCCCGTGACCAGTCAAAGAGGTTCTTGTAGCGTCAACTTTGACATAATCGGCTCCACTTCTTTGAAAAAGATGTTCAAAAGATGTTTGTGTGTTTGCAATGGCTTGCGCGGAGCCTTCTACTCTGCTGAAAATTCCTTTTGCTCTCACAGTCCAAGCTCTGTTTTTCCAGTAATGCTGAAAATCGATTCCTCCAGAATAAGCATTTTCATGTAAAATGTCTTCCAATCCTTCGTCCCGGTTTACAGCAGTAAATACACCTCCCAATACCGTTTCCCCTTCCTTAAAATCTTTTTGAAGCCGCCCAACGAAATAATTTGTCCAGGGTTCTACCACAACTTCTCGCCGTTCTCCAGCATTGTCTATCACTGCGTGTTCCTGTTGCGTTACGCTTTCAAGAATGCCTATAGACCAACCTTTCTTCGTTTTCCCACTAAATTTTGCAGCTCCAAGTATAGAGGTGTTGGAAGGAATGTTTGCGTATTCGTTATTCTCTAAACTTGGCGAACCATGTGGTGAGCCACCGATTCTCCTTGAATAAAATAAAAGGTCTTGATCATAACTTCCTCCGGCGTCAGAGCCTGTTACTTGGTACTCAAAAATATTTCTACTTTCAATAAAAAAGGGCCTTCTTTCGCTAAAAAAATTCTGGAATCCATCCAACCTGACTGCTGAAGGATCCGCTTCAACCTGGCCAAAATCTGGATTAATGGTCATATCCAAAATCAGGTCACTGGTAACCGCCACTTTTGCATCTAACCCACCAGAGATACTACTGTCTGTACCATCTAAAAATGGGTTTCCTTCTTCTTTTTGATATGTTTCTGTTTGCGCAAGCAAATAAGGCTGGATTTCTATTTGGCGTTGAGGGGGTACATTTTCCAAACCATGTAGTTCTCCAAATTGGCTCACCCATCCAACATTGTTTTGGGGAATACGCTGCCAAGTGGAACGCTCCTCTTTTCTAAACAAGCGACGCATCACTTGCAAGCCCCATACATGATTTTCATTTTCACCATTATATCTTAATTGGCTAAAAGGGATCTTCATTTCTCCTGTCCATCCCTGTTCATCCACATGAGTTTTTGCGTACCAGATTGGATTAAAACTCGTATCCCAATTATTGCCATTCCCTGAAACGAATTCATCATTGCGGACTCCAGAAACAGAAAGTGTGAATGAAAAAGCTGTCCTCAAATCGTGATAGCTATCAATGTTCACTTCTACCCAGTCTCCAGGAAATTCATCCCTTCTTCCCATCCTCTTTTCAATTTTTTCAGGCTCCGTATCAAAACACCGGAAACCGATATAGAGGTATTTTTCATCATACAAAATCTTAAATTGGGTTTGTTGAGAAGGGGCAGCTCCATCATCAGGTTGCCTCTGCGTAAACTCTGTATCCCAAGCTACAGCATTCCATGCGGCTTCATCTGGAATCCCATCCAGTTCTACAGTTTGCCCATCTATGTTATTGGTAAAGTATTGCCGCTTGGCAATCGGTGGGTCTGTGATTTCAGAATAAAGTAAGGTAGAGCACAATAGTGCTGTCAGCAAACAGGTAAAAAATTTCATACTAGTGTTAGAGTCGGGTTAAGAGGCTGATTTAAAACCTCAAGCACGTCTGCGAGAATATTTTTTCACTCCAATTTTTTTTTGATTTTCGTCACGTATCTATGGATATGCTCCTCAAATCAAAAGAGAATTGGTGCAAAAATCTTATCCTCTCGCCAGCACTTCAGGTTTTAAAACAGCCTCTAAGAGAACTTGGATCATTGGAAAAGACAGACTGATGTATAGGCTAGTTGCAGTTTCTGAATAGGATAGCAATTAGCCTTTTATATCGACTTAAAAATCGTCCACAATATCTTATGCCCAGCAAGAATACTGCCTTTCAATGTACCTGACACTTTGGATACACCGATGCGGCGACGGTAGTTCACGGCTACTTCTGTACATCTCATTTTTTGCTTGGCAGCTTTCACTTGCATTTCGACGGTCCAGCCGTAGTTTCGATCTTGCATTTCCAGTGCTTGCAACTTATCCCATCGGATTGCCCTGAAAGGCCCAAGGTCTGTAAATTGATAGCCAAAAAAAAATTTTATCAGGTTGGTTGCAAGCCAGTTTCCAAAAATCTGCTGCGGCTGCATAGCGCCACGTTCAAGATTACCCAAAGCACGTGATCCAATGACCATATCATACTCTTCTTCAATTATTGGACGAACCACGTTAGACATTTCTTCAGGGTAATCAGAATAATCGCCATCAATAAATACAACAATATCTGGTTGTTCATTTTTAGGCTTGCTTTCTAAATAGGCTAAGCCCTTTAAGCAAGCATTTCCATATCCTGGCTCAGGTTGGTCTACTACTGTTGCACCATGAGCGAGTGCAACCTCCTTCGTTTTATCCTTGCTGTTATTATTGCACACAATGACTTCTTGCACTAATTCTTTCGGAATTTCAGTCAAGACGTGACCAATGGATTGTTCCTCATTATAGGCAGGAATAACAACAGCGATATTTATTTGTGAATGCTTGATTGTGAATGGTAATTTTGAGGGGCGAAGTTCTGAAAAACTATAACAACTAAACCAGCCACTTTTATAAAATCAAATAATTGACAAAAGCATTGATGTGGAAATTGGTGAATAGAGTTAATTGAAGAGGATTTATATAGGCCAAATTAGTCTTTGAAATTTACCCTTTTAGATCATACGATTCCAGCTCCATGAATAGGTATTTTATTCGCCAGCCGTTCACAGCACAAAGGATTGTTTCTCCAGCATCGAACAAAGATTTAATTTCTTTCCCTCCTTCTTTCACTTTACAAATGGCAATCTTTTCTCCCTCCATTCGCTCAACCATCAATTCACCGATGACGATTTTTCTCTTTAATTTCTCACCATCAACATCTATGGATTCTTCTTTATAGGCTTCTAAAATTATTCCATCCCTAAAGGTAGCGGTTGTACCAATTGCAATAGATTTTGCTTTTTTGCCAGCTACTTCATTCAGCTCAATTACCCTAATTACGGGCGGAACAGCCTGGTATAAAACCCCACTTGCATAATTCTGAATTCGGAATATTAAATTGTTCAACAATTCTTGTTTTCTTTCATCCCATGTTTGAGAGTACTCCGGTGTCTTTACACCGTGTTCTTCTTTTTCAATAAATTCATGCTTGTGGGTATAAATTATTTCAGCTGTTTCCGTTGAAATAATATTAAATTTAAGTGTGAGCTTTAAAAAGGAATATCGACTTGCAGGATAGTTCCCTGTGGCATTTATTCTACCATCTTTCATTGACCACTCAAGAATTTCACCAAACACTAAGTAGTCGGCGCCAATTGATTTTCCCTGAGCTGCAATTTCACTTCCAACAAATGCATCTCCTTTTTGACGTTCTCTTTCTTCTTGAATTAATTGCAGCTGTCCCCTTTCCAATAAAGTAAAACGTTTCTGATCATTGGCAGCTCTGACAAACGCATTTTCGAATTGAGTTTTTGTTTCAATATCAACTTTTACTTTTTCGCTAAATTCGAGAATAGCCATAGTATTACCTTGTGCTAAAAAATACAAAGGCAATAACTGACTAATAAAAATAAATAAAATTGTTTTCATGATAATTTAAAAAGATTACTCTACAATACAGGACAATTTTTGACCTTTTGCAAAAGCATCATAAATTTCTTCTTTCCCATCGGACACCTTACATAACGCATTTTTGCCATCAATTTCAATAAATTTCAATAATCCAATTATTTTATCTCTCTTGATTTCTTCACCTTCAAATTCAATAACAGTAGACAACACTACTTCAATTTTCTCTCTATTTCCAAAGGCTAATTGAGCGCCCTCTGAAATAAGCACCTTTTGTGCTTTGCCCTTCGATTCGTCAACTATTTTAATGATTAAAATATCTGGAAGAAATAAGCGGCGGAATTTTTTGTCAAATTCAGTAACTGCAGACTCAATGGCTTTTGCCTCCATATCCACCTTCCATTTTTTATATTCTTTTAAAAATTCTGCCTTGTCCTTCTCAAATTCCTTTTTAGATTTTTTAACCGTTTGCACTCCATTTTCTTTTGACCAAACCGTTTTTGTCAGCGGAATCTTGCTCACTCGCTTAATCAACCCTTTTCTACCATTAAATTTTTCAGAAACCACAACCGTTCCAGTAGCGACATCAAATATTTCCATTTCAAAATTTAATTCCGCCGACCCTTCTACTTTAAAATCAAGTAATTCGAAGCCAGGCGGAACAGGCGTCACGTTTGAATTAAAAGGAAGTAGTTTTATTTTTACGAGATGTGTAGCTGGAATAGCTTGACCAGATTCTGTTTTTTCGACACCAGTATTATCTGCCGTTTTTAAAACATTTGTTTCACCATCAAGAACGGGGAATCGATTTTGGTTAGAAAGTTTCTGCCAAATTAATTGCTCTATTTCATTGTAGACTCGATCGTCTGCATTCGCTGGCTTTTCTATTGCAGAAACACTAAAAATATAATTTTCCTGCCCTATCGTAATAAAATATACAAGGCAGATAATAAATAATGTCAAGCAGGTTTTCATATTGAAGAATAGTTACAATTTCGGATAGCAATATAATTTTTCGGAGGACTGCATTTTTGACTTCAAGCGGTCACCCCCATCCTCCACTTCACATTTAGAAAAATTATCATTTTCAACTTCTTTAATGGACAAAAGTGAAACGGTTTCCAGCCTTTCTAATTTTTCACCATCTACTTCTATTTCCGTCTTAATTTTCACTTCTAATAACTGCCCCTTCCGAAGTCCATATTTCGAGCCTCCTGAGACAAGAGCTAATTTTACTTTTTTGGAATTCCCATCCAATTCTTCAACAACAAGAATTTTTGGAGGAAAATGTTGAAACAGCATTTCCTGTGTTGCAGGTGTAATCACATTTTTCGGCAATAAATTATCTTCCAAAATAGGGATTAAGTCAATATTTTTCTTTTCAATGGTCTTTTGATCTGATACTGAAAAAAGGGATAATGAAAGTACTAAATTAAAGGGATCTAAATCGCCAAATATTAAATAGTCCGCTCCAATGTTTCCGCCTTGCTGTACAATGTAACCTTCAATAAAGTCTTCAGATTTCTGCAATTCCCTTTCACTGTATATTGCATCAAAATTCTGTCGTTCGACCACAACAAAGCGTTGGTCAGCAACTATTGTTTCCACAACAAAGCTCTCTGCTGTGCGAACTGTTTGCAGGAGCTTTGAATAATCCGTTCTTCTAAATTCAATTATTTTCAATTTTTCATCCCTAGTCGCTTCTGCCACTTCTTGTTCAGACGGTGTAAAAAAACCAACCACTGCTATGGAAGTTTTTTCTTGACCAATCGCCAAAAAAGACCATAAAATAAAAACAATAAATAGCTTTGACTTTAAATACATATTCTGCCTATTTATTATTTGGCTGAAGGAGTTGTTCAAAGTTGTCAGACTCTTGAAGCCATCCCATAAATAAACTGTTCATAGCATTCCAGCGGGCAGTTTCTGATTTATTTTTTTCAGCATAAAATTTAAACATCCAATCATATTCTTCTTTTTGCTGCTCATCAACTTTTTCTTCTATTAATTCAACCAACAGCTTGGCTTCATCAAAACAGGGAGTGGATGCATCAAAACTGGATAATATGCCCAACGCTTTTGAAAAATCATTTTGAGCCTGAGCAGCACGTGCTTTATTGAGCTGAGTGCCACATTTCACTTCCTGCCATTTATTATAATGGGCAATCTTTTCGGCTTTTACTTGTTCAAAACAGTCTACTTCTTCCGGAACTGCATGAAGCACAGAAAAAGCTTCTCGATAATTTTCCATCCCTGCTGCTTCTTTAGCGTGATTTAAAAATGCGGGACAATTATTTGTTATATAATCAGCGGCTGATTGCCTGAATGCTGCAAGAGATTTCCTCAATGAAGGATTTGCTTTACGGGCTGTCACCACGGCCTTTCTTATTGCATCTGATGACTTTTCACCAGACCCAACCAAAAGCACATCTTTTACAGCCACCACTTCCGACGTAAAAGCATAAACCAATTTCAATTGCAAATTGAGCTTTGCAGTTCGGCGGTTATCCATCCCTTCTATTTTACCTTCTTCAATTAGGTCTAAAGATGGTTTCACAATAAATGCAGAAGCCTTCGCATTCATTGGAGTTCCATCTGAAACCATTGAAAGCAACTGTCGATCGACTAAGTCTTGGTGTTGGTTGCTAACACCGTGTCCCAATGTCGTTTTTGAAAGATATAAGCCAATATTTGACTGAGCTTCACCTTCTTGAGCCGCCAGTATAAATGAAAGATGAAGTAAGCATAATAGAACGAATATTCGCATGGTTTTTATTAATTTATTGAACGTTGATTTTTAGAGAAATTGAAGGTATTCTGTCGGTTCCAACCGAACTCATAATATGGAAATAAAAATTTTACTACCTTGTACATCACGGGTACTCTCAATGCCCAAAGACTTCAGGTAATTCCTGAGTTGTGCTGCAAATTTAGTCGGTCGGTAATTCCTGCCTTCTTCATCAAAAAATGGAAGTCGAAGCTCATCTACAATCATTTTTGTTGCCGTGACCCCTTGCAAGTGGAAATAGCTTTTGTAGGTATTTTCTTCAAGCCATTCTTCCATGAGTTCTGAAAACATTAATCCGTCATCTCCAACATCGGAATCCATGTCAATTATAGACATTTCTGAAAAGGAAATATTTAATGAAGCCAATCGACCATTTTCGACCATTTCATCAAACTTCATCTGCATGGTATTGAGGAAGTCTTCTATCAAACCTTCCGTTGCATTCGTGGTCAATTTTTCATAATTATCCGTATAAAACTTTGGTGAGGTACCTACTTTATTGGCGAGGGACAATCCAGTGTAAGCATCATACGCCGTAACAATCACGGTCATGGAGTTGCCTGATCCTGTAGCCACTTTTTTGGCTTCAGTTTCCACGTAAATATCAGCACCTGACAATTCAATTATTTCCTGTTTCAAAGAGGACATATTTTCAAGCTCCATCGCTTTGTCATTACTAAGTTGTTTTAGCTTGGCTCGAAAATCAATTGTCGAAAATCCACGATTATCAAAACCCTCTTTGATTTTAGTGACAGCAACTCTCAAATTAATATCATTCTCAAGAATAGTCCGCATGTCTTGGTTTTCCTTTACAAAAGGAATGACCATCACAGTAGGCTGTATTTTACGTACTTGAGATTGCTGAGAGTTGTCTGTTTGAGCTTGTATTGTACTCGTACTGCAAGCGAGCAGGAGTAAAACAAAGGAATAGATTTTCATATAAAAAGGTGTTTAAAGGCCAAATTTACGGATAACCCCTTGCCCTTCCATATCACGGCGCAAGGAGGCTACATTGATTTTTATCCTTTGGGTTAAAGTTGCTTTTGAAGAATAGTTAGCATTAGATTCCGACTGCATTAAAAAGGATTTATACCCACCGGCATCAAGCAGATGTTTGAAATATCCACTGTGAGTATGGAGTGCGCTGGCTTCATCTTTTATTATAGGAAGGTGATACTGTGAGCCGGGAACACCTTTGAAGATCAGCGTTCTAAATGCGTTGATCTCTGCATTTGTGATCGCTTCTGATTGGCTACTGCCATAGCCCGCAGCGGTTAGGAGAATGGTACCTTGTTCGCTTTCTCCAAGATACTCGACCTCTCCAGAATTGATTTTGGAAGTTGAACCACATGCTTGTAAAAGGAAAATAGAAAGAAAAGATGTGAGGTAAAAAAGGGCTTTCATATTGTATTTTGATTTTTCGTGTTGAAATAATCGGGAATTATTCCGGTCAAAAATGAATGCTGTAAAAATAGAGAACAAAATAGCAAAATTTCGTTATCAACTTCTTTTTCGCAATCTAATGGCAGCAAAAAACTTTCTCACTTTTAAAATATATCAAAGTTCAGAAAAGTAATCGTTGATAAAAGCAGCAGTCCCGCAGCAGCCAAAGCAATGATAGCTGGAACTTTGTTTTTATCATTCTTCAATCCCCGGATGCTAAAAATCACTGATACCAACCAACCCAAAAAGATCGTGAAACTACCAATGCCACTCCCAAACAATAAACCCAAAAAACCGCCTCCCAAAGCAAGCAGCGCCAACACACCAAATGGCATTTTCTTTTTTTCTCCCTCCACCCCAATATGCTTGAAATTGTTAATCAAAAAAGCTTTAAGCTTCTTCTTCCATTGCTTCTTACCTTGTTTTTTCAGCACTTTGACGGAACACCCTTTCTGAGTAGAAACTTCGTTTTCTATGCTAACTATGCTGTAATTAGCCAGAGCTATACTTTTTTCTTGAAATATAATGATAAGAGAAAAAATAAAAATGAGAAGTGACAGTTTATCCATGATTTGCGATGAAAGTTGGTATTAAAAGGGTGAAGTTAAAAATATTTTACCCTCAACCTGATTGCAACACAGATAGGTAAATTTATCCAGTTAGGTATTTTTCAAAACACATTATCCTTATCAATTACCCTACTTTTGCCTTTCAAAAAAAGGTCGTTGCATGCTGGCATTAAACGAAAAGCCTTTGAGCAATGAAACAATAAAATAATGAAACAACTACTTTTTATAATATCCTTGATTGCCATTTTATTTTCATGCAACAAAGATGAATCCTTCACTACTTCATCCAGCGACAAACTTTCATTCTCCGTAGATACGCTCCGATTCGATACTGTATTTTCTGAATTGGGATCTGATACCCGATTTTTTAGGGTGTACAATAACGCAGATCAAAGCATTCGGATTTCTAATATTTCCCTAAAAGGTAATGACCAATCAAAATTCAACATCAATGTGGATGGCTTACCGGGTGATATGCACGAGGACATTGTCATTTACCCCAATGATAGCATCTATGTATTTGCAGAGGTAACGATTAACCCTGACGATCCGCTTTCAGTAAGCCCCTATTTTGTATATGATGAAGTAGTTTTTGAGACCAACGGCAATGTGCAATCGGTCATGCTGGAAGCCTGGGGTCAAAATGCCAACTATATCCCCAGCCGATTTCATAAAGATAGTATCGCCGTTTTTACATGTAATGGAGAGGTGACTTGGGACGATCCAAAACCTTATGTGTTGTACGGCATCGTAGCTTTCGTTGATTGCCAATTGAATATCCCTGCTGGCACACGGATACATGTCCACGGAGGGCTTTCACGAGCTATTGATCCAGATGATGGCACCTCGCTTATTTACAATTCCGGGCGTTTATTTTTCGGGGAAAATGCTAAAATCAACGTGCAAGGCACTTTGGAAAATCCGGTAATTTTTGAGGGAGACCGACTGGAAGAAGGATTCGAAGATGCAGATGGGCAATGGACTGGGATTATTTTTTCTGCTGGAAGCAAAGGGAATTCCATGGAACATGCCATTGTAAAAAATTCGCTGTTTGGGATGTATGTCGACTCCACTGCTGAACTCAATCTTAAAAATGTTCAAGTATTCAATACCTCTGGGCCTGGGCTGTTTGCATATCATGGAAAAGTGAACGCAGAGAACTGCCTGTTTTATAATAATGCTACCAACTCCGTCCAATTGGTTTTTGGAGGAGATTACAATTTTGACTATTGCACGTTGGCCAATTTTGGAACAGATGCTTCGGCACTAACCATGAGCAATGGAACTTGCTATGATGCTCTTTGTCAAGTATCAGCACAATACCGTCTGAATGCTCGATTTAGGAACAGCATCATTTATGGCTCACTCCGTGACGAAATAGTCATTTTAGATTTTACTGGCTCGCAAGGTGCCGATCGACTGGCACTCAATTACAATTTTGAAAGCTGCCTTATCCGTGCAGATGAAATCGATGACCCTGAAAAAGGAATCCCAACCTTTTTCGATTATTGCGACTGCTTCAATGCTACTCCGAGCGACGCCATTTTTGCCAGTATCAGCGAGGATGATTATCATTTGGACACCTTATCGGTTGCTGAGGAGAAAGGACTACCGATCAATGGGATTTTAATTGATTTGGAAGGAAATGACCGTGATCCTGTGAAGCCGGATATTGGATGTTTTGAATATCAGTATCAGTAATAAAAAAACAAGGGTCGGACACTTTGAAAGTGTCCGACCCTTAGTTTTTCATGTAGCTATCTTCATTGATTACTGAGCATCAGCTACTTGGGCATTTCCCGCCAATGTGATTTTCAATTTCACATCATCAGCGATCAATTTGTCTTTCAATGTACCGATCACCCCAGAATCGTACATCACATTCCATTCTGTACGGTTGATAGTGAATTCAGGAGTGGAGATGGAAACTGCTCCGTCAGCTACATTTACCATGGCAGGAATTTCAATGCTTTTAGTAATTCCCTTTAAAGTCAAGTTTCCAGTCACAGTGCAATTTGCAGCTTCATTGCCTTCAAGTGGAGTTGCACCAGTTAATTCAAATGATCCCGTTGGGTATTTTTCAACTTCAAAGAAATCACCAGATTTTAGGTGGCCTTCCAATTTGGCTTTCTTAGCTGGGTCTTCCACGTCCATATCAGCAAGTGAATTCATGTCAATTACAAAATTGCCGCTTTCAGGCATTCCGTCTTTAATGGTGAATTTACCGCTTTGGATACCGATAGTTCCAACATGGCCATATTTGCCAGGCTTGTATCCTTCCCAGTTAATGATACTGGCATCAGTATTGACATTGAACGCAGTAGATTCAGAAGTAGCCGGGGCTGCCTCTGTAGTCTCATCAGAAGTATTAGCAGCGTCAGCTGGTGCATTGTTTTGGCAGGCTACAAATAGCCCAGAAATAAGAGTCAATAGAAAAAATAACCTTTTCATTCGTTTGATAAATTTGTTTGTAAAAAATTCTGAGTGCGATTTCATCATGAAATCTATTGCAAAACAACAGCTTAACCCACACATTTGTTAATTCAGAACTAAATTAATTGTACATACAAGCAAAAAACAGCTTTTTAAGCTTCAACCATATCCATAACTACCTGTTTAGGCAATACAATAGCGTCACATATTGAATTCTATTCTTCAAAAAATAAAAGGATTTTTAAAACAGGGCACTTCTCCTAAGGCGCTTGCTTTGAGCATTACAATCGGCATTTTACTCGGCCTTTTTCCAGTGCTTGGCATTACTACATGGACTATACCCATCATTGCAACCATATTCAGGCTGAATGTGGCATTGATGCTTTCCTTGAGCTACTTGATGTGGCCCATCCAGATTTTGCTGATCATTCCATTCCTCCGGTTGGGAGAATGGGTTTGGGACGTACCTACTTTTCCTATTTCATTGGAAAAAATCAAGCAGGCTTTTGAGGCCAGTTTTTTGGGTGGGCTTAGCGATTTGTGGGATGCCAACCTTTGTGCTGCAGGAGGATGGGTGGTAGTTGCTGTTCCTATTGGCTTGTTTCTCTATTTTCTCCTTCATCTGATCTTCAAACAAAAAACTTCCCGGCAGAGAACTTTGTAAGTGATGTTACGCATATGAGGCAGCTTGGCATATAAGGTCTGCCTATCTTTTTCCATGTGATATATTGCGGAGCAGCAGCTTTTGTGTTTTTGGCAATGCCACTGCGTGCTCCTTTAGGTTTTTAAAGGGGAAGTAAGGTGCGTCGCACCTTACTTCCCCTTTAAAAAACCTTTGGGTCGAGCAGGGTGAGCGTAGATGATCGGGTAATGATCCGGCCCATTTTCTCAAGAGACGAATTACCAAATTCAACACTTTGCATAACATCAGTTTGTAATTCCTATTGGGCAATTATTCCTCCACCTCCACAAAACCAAATACCCCCACATCAAAAAGCCCAAGATCAGTCATTTTCAAGGAAGGAATCACAGGCAAAGCCAAAAATGAAAGGGTCATAAATGGAGCAGAAAGTACACATCCCAATTCATTTTTCGACCAAGCATCTATTACAGCATATTTTTCCGCCAACTCGTATCCATCCATAGGACTCATCAGCCCGGCAATCGGCAATGGTAGCACTTTTTCAGTTCCTTTCCCATCGACTGCTGCTACCCCACCCTTCGATCGAATTACCGCATTTACAGCAGCGCAAAGTAATTCATCCGATGTGCCAACCGCTACTATGTTGTGAGAATCATGTGCAACACTAGAAGCCAACGCTCCATTCTTCAGGCCGAATCCCCGCACAAATCCAATTGCTGGTTTTGCATCTTCCGCATAACGGTTTACTACTGTTATTTTTAAAATGTCCCGATCAGTAGCTGGTTGTATACAACCATTAATTACATCGATAATTGCGGAGAATGACTCTGTAACAATTTCTCCATCCAGCACTTGGATGACTTTTATTTTACCAGTGCCTTTTTTCGACCTAATGCTAAAATCTGTTTTACTTTTTTCTTGAGCCTTGAATTGATTTGGTAGTTGCGTGGATTGATGCGAAAGCAAGGAAGTTCCTTCTTCTGATACTTGCACGCCATCCAACCAGGTTTCCAATACATCGAATTTTTCAAGATCATTGACGAGAATGAAGTCTGCAGGGTCACCTTCCTTTAGCAGTCCAACTGAGAGCTTATAATGCTCTACAGGATGAATGCAGGCAGCTCGCAACACATCAAAAAGGTCGCATCCTTTCGCTATGGCCCTCGCTGCCAACTGGTTAATATGTCCTTTAATCAAATCATCGGGATGCTTGTCATCACTGCAAAACATGACCAGCTCGGGGTGTTCATTGATCAATGGCCACAGCGCTTCAAAATTCTTGGCAGCGCTACCTTCACGAATGAGAATTTTCACCCCCAAACCTGCTTTTTCTTTGCCTTCGTCATAGGTAAAGCATTCGTGATCAGTAGTTATGCCTGCGGCAAAATATTTCTTTGCATCATCTCCTCGAAGACCTGGTGCATGTCCATCTATTGGTTTTCCAATTTTTTTGGCAGCAGCGATTTTCTTTATGACCTCCGTATCGTTGAACAGAACGCCGGGGAAATTCATCATTTCTGATAAATACCCAATTTCATCCTTCTCTAAAAGCGCCTCAACAGCCTTTGAATCCAATGCTGCGCCAGCCGTTTCAAAAGTTGTCGCCGGTACACAGGATGGTGCACCAAAGCAAAATTTCAATGAAGACCTTTTGGCTTCCTCCAGCATATACTCTACTCCAGCAACTCCTAAAACATTGGCGATTTCGTGCGGATCAGAAACGGTGGCAACTGTTCCATGCACTACTGCTAATCTGGCAAATTCTGTGGGAGGCATCATACTACTTTCGATGTGGACATGTGCATCCACGAAGCCCGGCATAAGGTATCCCGCCTTGGTCACTGGTTGATCGGTTGGTGAAATGCGGCTTATATGACCTGCCGTAACTTCAACTTCTACTGGATATATTTCCTCTTTTTCTATATCAATAAATTGGGCCCTAAAATTCATTTTATCTGGCTTTTGAATTTACATAAATGACTACACTAAATTGAGCAATTATTACCACTATTTCATACGAATTTAACTGAGAATAAATGCTTGGGTTGCCATGCTCACAAAAAGAATTAATTTCACCTTCCATAAAATTCTCATAACTCAAAACTTCTATGACAATGAAATCACCTTTAATTTTAGTACTTGCCTTAATCACATTAAATACAAGTTGGGCGCAAAATGGAAATGAAGAAAACACCAGCCCACAACAAGAACTTCCCTATTTCCAAATCCCCGATTACCCTGAAGCATACACGGCAGAAACAGTCGCAGCCAGAATGATTGATGGCCTTGGTTTCAGGTATTATTGGGCAACGGAAGGCTTAAGGGATGAGGATCTGAGTTTTAAGCCAAATGATGAGGCAAGAACTTCTGCTGAAACCATCGACCATATTTTGGGGCTTTCAAATGTAGTCGTAAAAGCTGTTAAACGACAACCTAATATCCGAGGAGGGGATCAGGAAGAACCTGTTCTGACATTTGTAGAAATGCGGGAAAAAACTTTGAATAATTTGAAAGAAGCAAGTGACCTCCTCCGGTCTGGCATGGTTGAACTGGAAGACTGCAAACTTGTTTTCCAGTCGCCCGAACGCACATCTGAATATCCATTTTGGAACAACATCAATGGTCCTATTGCAGATGCACTTTGGCATTGTGGACAGGTAGTTTCTATGAGGCGTTCTTCTGGGAATCCTTTCAATTCCAAAGTCAGCGTTTTCAATGGAAAATTGAGAGATTGAATTTTTCCAAAAAAAATACCCCAGGCCTCGAGCCCGGGGTATTTTTATAAATCAAAATTTACTCTTAATTATCTCTGCACCACCAATTGCTTGGTCATCATTTCTCCATTTTCGATAAATGAAACTATGTAAAGACCGTTACCAAATCGGTTTTGATCAAGATCGATTCTAACTCTTTCAACTCCTTCGCCAAGTTCTTGCTCATAAACTGTTCTACCCAACAGATCCATTACTCGAAGTGTCGCCGTAGAAGCAGTGCGGTTAACCTGAACATTTATTTCATTCGAAGCGGGATTTGGATATAGCTTCAACTCCTGGATGGTATTGTAATCCCAGCCTGTAGAGTTTTGATTACCGCCTACCAAAGGTGCAGGAGCACAATTGTCATGAATATCAGTTTGAGAGTTGCAGCCAGCCGCATTGAAAAAGATTTGAATGGCCCCTGTTACGCCCCCATTGGTTAGCAAATCGTCAATAGCACAACAATTGGCCAGCAGGAAGTTATAATACATACTGAGAGATCCACCTACAGCTGTCAAATTGTTCAAGCCATCTAAGCTTGTAAGCTGACCATTACCGTAAATAAATAGAATACCTGTGATAGTGCTGACATTAGCCAAAGCAGAAAGATCAGTGATATTATAGCCCATAATAGTTACGTGACCGTCGATAGTATTGTAGCAAGGATCCCAGGCATCTAATTCAGCTTGTGTCGTGAACGTCACGTTGCCAACGTAAGAAGTGACAGGACAACTCACTTCGGCATAGAGAATCAAATTCAAATCTTCAGGAATGCCAAAATTATCAAGTGGTGTGATGCTAGGCGCAGCGCAATCAGAAGACTGTATCCAGGTTGTGGTGATATCGTCGCCATAACCAAGATAAAAATAATATCCACCGCCTGGAACATCTACTTCAATGATTATTTCGTCCCCTGGGTTTGCAAAGTCAGTTGATGTGACGGGGACATTCATTAGGTAGTTGGTACCGCCTGCGGAAGCAACAAAGCCTGAAGATGCGATTTGAGTCAAGACTCCACCAGGAAAAGGTGCTCCTGTACGCCTGTAAAGGTTTATTGCAAAGGATTCACCTCCACTGTCGGCACTAATTCCCAGATCAACACTTGTGAATTCAAGGGCATCCGGGCCAGGTACCGTAAAAGACCGAAAATGCTTAGTTGGCAGAATGTTATTACCAATATTACAATTGATGCTTGTTGTAAAGTTACCTGGTCCAAGATCGAATACGAGCCCCATTGATTTTTCCGTATTTTCTTTACCCTCGAATTTTCCAGATGCTGCAGAGGGAAAAGTAGGTTTGGCATTGGAAGGCGAGTTGCTTGTTGGGTTATGCGAAATTTGCAGATTATTTTGGTTGCAATCCGACGCAGGAAGGAGGCAGTTTTGAGCATTGAGTATGCTGTCGCTAAATGATAAGCTAAGCAATAGTATAGCGATGCTCAATAATTTTAAAATAGATTGAGTTGAGATTGATTTCATAATAGAATAGATTAATGAATTAAATAATGAAAATGAAAAAGGCCCTTGTAAGTCTTAGAGGCAGTTTTAGTTACAATCAGGTTTCAGGAAATAATTTAAACGTTCACTCTATAAATTGAAGCTTACTTAAATATTCGATTCATGCCATCATTAAGCTAAGTTCGCTTTGAATCAGTTTTAAGATTATAAAAAACCACTTCTAAATAAGAGAGATTATAAATCGAGATTGGGAAGAAAGTCCTAAAGTTAATTATTCCTCAATAGTAATACAAATTTATTAAATATTAAAAATCCCGAATTTTTGATATTCAAAAATTCGGGATTGACTATGTTATTCTTCTAAAGAAAAATCTGCAAACTATTGCTGCACCACCAATTGCTTGGTCAGCATCTCCCCATTTTCGTAGAGCGAAACGAGGTAGATGCCATTTCCAAAACGGCCATTGTCCAGGTCTATTTTGAGCCTATCAATTCCTTCCACCAGCTCCTGCTCAAATATAGTTCTGCCGAGCAAGTCCCTCACTTGAACTTTTGCGTTCAAGGATGCTCTTTCAAATACCAGGGTCACACTATTGCTGGCCGGGTTTGGAAACAAGTGAAGTTTACGGTCACCATCAAAGCTCAATGATTCCTCCACAGCAAAAATCCCAGTATTTGGATTGTTGGCAAGTGGGGCAATTGGGCAAGCTGACATGATGGCTGCTGCACTGTTGCAATGAGAACCATATGCATTGAAGAAAATGGTGGTTGCTCCAGCGATACCGCCATTCGTCAACAAGTCGTCTATTGCACAGCAATTGCTGAGGGCAAAGTTGTAGAACATTGAAAAACTACCCCCTACCGTGGCCAAATTTTCCAAACCGTCGAGCGTGGTAAGTGCCCCATTATAGTAAATGGTCACCGTTCCTGTTACTTCCACAATGTTCGACAGTGGCCCAAGGTTGGTAATATTGAAACCAGAAATAGTCAGGTTACCATCTATGATGGAATAACAAGCCAACCAGTCGTCCAATTGTGCCTGTGAGGTGAAGGTCACATTGCCGGTCCAGGTCAGTCCGCTTCCCACGCCCTCATCAATGTCCCCGTCGCAGTCGTCGTCGATGCCGTTGCAGATTTCAGTTGCACCAGGGTTGACGACAGGATCGGTGTCGTCACAGTCATTTTCACACACCATATAGCCGTCGCCATCCGCATCTGTTTCGTCAGCAGGAATGACGCCATCGCAGTCATTATCCAGACCGTCACAGATTTCTGTGGCACCAGGATTTATGGCTGCATCTGTATCGTCACAATCATTTCCTACCAACGGGTTTGAAATATAACCTGTCGGCTGTGTACAGCTCGTCTGCGTATTGCCGTCAGAGTAACCGTCGCCGTCCGCATCTTTGTGCCAGACTGTCGGGGTGGAACCTGCCAATACTTCAGCGGTGGTAGCGGTTTCACACAGCTCCGAACCACCAAATATTTTTACTAATACATTGTAGGTACCGGGCGTAAGGTCTTGGAAAACATTGCCAAACTGGAAATTGGCACCGCCATCAATTGAGTAACCTACTTGTCCCCCAAACGGATTGGTAACTTCAATAGTAAGTGTTCCGTCAGCAGCACCTGTGCAAGTTTCATTGATAACAACTACATCATCAATAATTCCTATTTGGAAATCAACTTGCACCCTTTCATTGGTAGCACAGGACGGGAAGCTTTCAAACTGTGCCCAATAGGGGTAAACCCCAGTTACATTGGGATCCACACCACCATTAGCAGGAGGAATGGAAGTTGGGTCAAATGGGCTGCCAGCTGCAACTTGATTGCCGCCTGTTGGTGCATCCCACCAGGTGATTCCAAAAAATCCGTCAAAATTCAGAGACCAACTATCAATTGTTCCTAAGTCCGCTCCTACATTATCTGAAATAGTTAGTGTCCAATCGCCTTGTGCGTTCAAACCGTTAAAAGTAGAAAGTAGATCAATGGATTGAAAAGTACCTGAAATAGTTGGGACAGCAACATCACAAGTATTCTCAAAATCAATTGCACTTAATATTGCGTTATCATCAAAAGTTACAGAAAGGTCATCCTCCTGGCACCCAAAATTGGAAGCAGGTACTCCAGGTCGATCAAACAATTCTACGAAAGTAGTTCCATCAGGAGCAGTAAGTGTCGCTTTTAAGTCACCTACCCATGTATGCGTAATTTGAAGGTCAACAGTCATTCCAGTCACATTGAATGATTGAGGAACATTAATTACTTCATTTGCCCCATTAGGATCATTATCGGGAATAGGCGTACCTAAAACACTGCTGTATTGTACGGGTATTGCATAGGATGCATCTGCGGTTAACCCTTCTCCAGATGGAACACTACCACCCGGGCAAATTTGATAAGCCATTTCATTAATTGGGGAAATTACTGCTCCAGGATATACCAATGGATTTCCGTCATCGCAGTCCGTATTGTCAGCTACATAACCTGGGCCACAGGTTGCACAAAATACCTCAGATACATTTGGATTTCCATAATTGTCATTGTCAGCATCAAGATAACAAGTTACATGTAGGAATCCTTCATCTATATTTCCATCACAGTTATTGTCTATAAAATCACAGACTTCAGCTTCAGCAGGATTTACAGATGCATTGCTGTCATCACAATCGGTATTGTCGGAGGTATAGCCCGCTGGGCAGGTTGTACAAAATGTATATACTTTGCTTGGGTCTCCAAAGTTGTCATTGTCATTGTCCTCATAACAACTAATAGGATCATTATTCGGACAGTCTGAGCATGCATTTACTTCAAGTACCCAATGTCTGTCTCCAAATCCAAAATCAGAAAGAGGAGAAGGTTCATTTGCTCCACAATTAGGTGCAACTATATAAAATGGCCCCGTTTGCCCATTAGAATTCACACCGGAAAAAAAGCGATGTCCTTGTGCTTGGCCATCTGGCGTATATACTTCTATTACAAGATCAATTCCTCCAGGTACTGATACTGGTGTATCGAAATCAATACATTGTATGGATGTGAATTGATTAGGTAAGTCAAAAGGTTGAGAACCCAGTAAGTTCAAATTGGCTAAAACAAACGGCTCAGATGTCAATTCATAAACATTTACAACAATGGGCTGCGTATTTCCGGTACCTGAGGTTGCCTCGTCCACTCCCATGCAAATCCCATTAATTAATAATGGTGAACTTATGCTATTGAATCTCCTCATTAATCTATTTTCACGAAGAATCCTTCCAGAATTACAGGCTATTCCCTGTCCAGCGTTTATTGTAGTCAGATCAAGAGAATGAGTTAATGACTCATCTGTGCTATTGCTATCATCATCATCGCAGTCCGGCCCATTGATCGTTGCATATGAATCACAGCCTACATAATACCCATCACCGTCATCATCTACACATGTCGCACAACTGTTCCAGACGTTTGGATTGGCATCATCACAATCACCATCACATACGCGCACACCATCATTATCGTTGTCTGCTTCATTAGCTGGAACCACAGCATCACAATTATCATCGATACCATTGCAAAGTTCTGAAGCACCAGGATTTATGCTCCCTTCATTATCATTACAATCTGTATTGTCCGATACCCATCCTGCTGGACATACATCACAAAAACTTTTTACAACATTTGGATCGCCAAAATTGTCACTATCGCTATCTTGATAACAAACAACCGCTGCTTGCCCAGATGGAACATAACAGATGTCAAGACTCCAATTATCGATGCTTCCGCCATCATTAAAGTCACGATCAGCTACGGTCAGTGTCCATATTCCTACTAACTCCTCACCATTAAAAGCAGCCAAAGGTTGGAATGGCTGATAGGTGCCATTATCAGTAGCAGGACAAGGGATGTTGCCAGTGGCAGCTAAGTCATCAAAATTTATAAGGATATCATCAAAATTACCGCAAGGACGATTCATCAGTTGGACAATCGTTCCTGCTGGGCTGGTTAAATAAATATCAAGATCAACGATTGCAGTATGAGGAATATCAAGACCTGTGACATTTAAATCTACTATGGTTCCACATTCTTCTACCAGTAATGTAGAGATTACCGTATTTGGATTTACTGTCCCGATTGGAAGAGGCACATCTGTACTGGCAAAGTTTTGACAATTTACATTACCTGTATCAAATGTTCTTGTAACAGAATTACTCCCGGTTCCGCAGCTGTTAATTCCTCGAACTCTCCAGTAATAGGTAGTCAAACTGTTCAATTGAACATCCACTATCCAACTGTTTCCTGCCAAACCATTTGCACTCGCAACAATATTTGAAAAAGCAACATCTGTTGCCACTTCAACTTCATAGGTTGATACATTCGGATCAGCTTGCCAACTTAGGCTAGGATTCAATGTAAGTAAAACCGCAGCATTCGCAGGAGCCACAAGAACAGGAGCTGCAGGAGCCAGGTCATACACAATTAGTTCAGTATCAAATGTTCTGACAATATTTCCGTCATTTCCACTTACAGTTACGGTATAAGTGCCAGGAGCCACTGCTCCAGTATTCGAAATTGTCATGATGCTGGATTGACCAACATTGATAGGGTTAGCAGAAAATCCAACGATGGATCCCGCAGGGTTACCAATAGCGCTTAAGCTAACAGGATTGGTAAACACATCTCCAACATTTATTGTGTAAACTGCATCGTCGCCAGTACATATTTCAACAATAGCAGGAGTTGCAATGATTATGCATGAAGGAGGCATATCAAAAGCTTCTACGCCATCACCAGTATTGTTCGAGCTTCCTTGGTCTGCACTCCACCCTAAACCTCTTTTGGCGAAAACTTCCCATATTAAGCATTGGTTAGCACCGCCATTCATAGCAACATCAGCTGCTAAAATAGCATCCCTTCCATCCACAAAACCAGGACTACAAGGCTGCAACTTCATGCCTTCCATCACCAAGTTCATACTGAGGTCAAAACCAACAGTAGTACCATGTGCGTCTATCAATGCCCAATGCAAATCCCAAAGCATCGTTGCCCAAACATAACCTACTCCATGAGGTATAGATAATCCACCTATGTCTCCATAGGTACTTGGATTGATGCCCATATCAGTCGTGTAAGGTGTTGGTCGGATACCCGGACCACCAGGGCCCTGGCCGATAAAATAGGCTCCAATCCCAATAGGCGTAGTACCAATGTCACCTGCCTCCCAAGTCATCATCAATGCCAACCAGTCACTCCATCCTTCACCCATTTGTTCATTATTACTTAAACAACCTGTAACCGCAGGACCACCAGTCAAGCGATTGGACACACCGTGACCGTATTCATGTACAATTACACCATTGTCTAAATCACTATCACGGGCGGGAAAAGTATTACTACAGGTGAACATTTGCATGCGAGGGCTTGCGCCATCTGGAGGAGTGCCAAAATTGGCATTACAATTTCCAAAATTTTGGGCATCTGCAAATACAAAATCATTTTCTAAGCCACCATTGCCATAATTGTTTGCCTGAAAATTCCCTGCTGCTTCATCGAAACCGTATTCATAAAGAAAATCATGAATGATGTTATTCCAATAGAAAAGGTTGGTAATGGCAGCGTCTTCATAAGTGATTGGCGCCATAGTCAGATCCAGTGGGAAATCAAATTCCAAATTTGGACCACCGTTAGGGCTGTAGCCAGTACCGTTATCTCCGTTACGGTCTTCTTGTGCCCAAACATTGTTGCCACGAGTAATGGTATGTTCTGCTCCAGCAACTCCATCGGTATCGTGCCAACCAAAGGGAGAAGCAGTCAAATTGGCTGGGTCAGTTTCCAGGGTGCGAGGCCCATCATATGGGCTATCCTTTGGAAAAGCAAATACATTATAAGTGTTTCCAACAGCTATAGTTGTTGAATAGGATTTGAATAAATTGGAAAGGAATCCTTTTTCTTCTTCTTTATGCTCGCTACAACCTGTATGGCCTTGAATTCCATGATTACAATTGACCATGAAATTGTTTTTGCCCAAGAAATCTCCTGTTGAAGCGTCAACACGTGAACACCACCAATTCTCTCCACTTGTTTCCACAAAAGTTATCTCCCAAGCCAGTTTAGTCTCGCCGGTTTTTTCACTTATTAAATGATAAACCAGCTCTACGGGAATAGGATCAAGCGAATATGCAGGGTTTTCAAAAATCTTTTTTTGTGTTGGCCCTCCCATATCCTTAATAAGGGTTGTGCCAGTGGTATTAAAAAAAGATGAACCGTTATTGCCAAGGTTATAGCCCAAATGCGCAGCCGCAGCTTCCAATGCCTCTTCAGCTGTCATGGAACTCGATTTATTGCCATTTGCCTTGATCCCTGCGTCTTTTATGAATCGACTATTAATTGTAGCAATTTCATTTTGCTCATTTAAGTGAACACCTAATATGGCATTATGAATTGGAATGTCATCTATTTGCTGCTGAAAATATATATGTGTCAGGCCACTTTTCTCGCTATAGGACAAACTCGAAACCTTCATATTGAGTATGTCTTCTGTAGATAATTTAATATCTCCCTTTTTACTTAGAAGGCTTTGCTTAGCGATCTCGACTTTGTTTTGGGCAAAAGCCGGATTTACGATTACAACCAATAGAAAAGTTATAATCAATGCGTGTAGAGTCTTTTTCATACGATCTGTACTTGAGTTGGTTATGGTTAATAATTTTATGAATTCGTTTCTTGAATAAGCTTGGATTAGGATATTGATAATCTTTCAGACGCTTGGCGAGAAAAGAGAATCAATAGACCACCATCAATGGATTCTTGATAAACCTTTGAACCAATATTCTTTATAATTAGAGATTGATTGCAATATGATCAAGCTCATAGGTGCTTGCTAAAAACAACTTTAAAATGAAAAGGAAATTCGATTTGAGGGATGGGAACGATAATGGGGTTAAAGGTAGGGTTAGTATTGATATTATGAACAACTGAATAGCAAATTTCAGCCCGTTTTTTTTCCATCTACTTATTGAAACTTGAAATATGCTTGGCTCTACCTTGCCCAGTTCCATGCAAGACGAAAACGATTAAGCAAAAAAAAAGCCCCAAAGTTTGGAATCGAAATATTTTAGTGTGCATTCGCAAATAAAAAAAAAACAGGTAGTGTTACAAATGTGCAATTTCATATTTATACCACAAGCACTATTGCTTTGCAAATTATCAGATGAGAAAAGATTGGCAGACATAATGCCAAGCCGATTCATCTGCGAATTTTATGTTTAAAACAAGAGTACAATCAAAAAATTAAAGAAATCGGCCAACTTACTTGGCCACTAAAAACGAAGGCCAGCGGCTGAACCGCTGGCCAGAATGAAAATAGCTTTCATTTGGAAATCAAAAAAGAAAGGGAAAATTGGGCCCAAAGAGGCGGGATGAACGGGGGAAGAATTTACCTTTAGATCATCCCGCCTCTTCAGTGGCTAATGTGTTTTTGGATAGTGTCGCCAGTTAATACCTCAATTACTTAAAGGTTATCAGTAAGTCATTTTTTTTGATTGAAGAATATTGAATACCTAAATTCAGATTGAAGAAGGGAGGGGCGTTCACCACACTTTCAACGTTTTCATAACTTTGCAAACATTTTCCAATGAGTCATTAAATATTAGTCACTCATCATTATTCATTCTGCATTAAATCAATGTTTCCAAAATACGATGTCATAGTAGTAGGCGCAGGCCATTCCGGATGCGAAGCAGCCATCGGTGCAGCCAATCTTGGCTCAAAGGTGCTCCTCGTCACCATGAACATGCAGACCATCGCACAGATGAGCTGCAACCCTGCCATGGGCGGTGTGGCCAAAGGCCAAATCGTGCGGGAGATCGACGCCTTGGGTGGATACTCCGGCATTGTGACGGATCATTCCATGGTGCAGTTCCGCATGCTCAATCGTTCCAAAGGGCCAGCCATGTGGAGTCCACGGGCACAGAGCGATCGCATGCTGTTTGCTGCCAAATGGCGGAAGCTGCTGGAAGACCATCCAAATGTGGACTTCTGGCAGGAGATGGTCACAGGGATTGTTGTTAAAGATGGCCGTGCAAAAGGTGTGAGAACGGGCATGGGTATCGAAATAGAAAGTGAAACGGTGGTGCTTACCAATGGAACTTTCCTCAACGGTCTTATACATATTGGCGAAAAACAATTTGGTGGAGGAAGGGCCGGCGAACGTGCCGCCAAAGGCATCACAGAACAACTTATAGAACTTGGTTTTGAAGCGGGCAGAATGAAAACAGGTACGCCACCAAGGGTAGATGGACGCTCACTTGATTGGGACAAAATGGAAATTCAGGAAGGCGATGATCCTGCCGGCAAGTTTTCCTATACCGATACGCCAACACTCAAAAAACAGCTCCCATGCCACGTGGCATATACCAGTCAGGAAGTACATGACATACTCCGCACTGGCTTCGACCGTTCGCCCATGTTTAATGGGCGAATCCAGGGACAAGGCCCTCGTTATTGCCCTTCCATAGAAGACAAAATCGATCGCTTTGCCGACCGTGACAGGCATCAATTGTTTGTGGAACCTGAAGGTTGGGATACCTGTGAAATATATGTAAATGGCTTCTCGTCCTCGCTGCCTGAGGATGTGCAGTTCAAAGCCATGCAAAAGATCGTTGGTTTTGAAAACGCCAAGATGTTCCGGCCAGGCTATGCTATTGAATACGATTATTTTCCGCCACACCAATTAAAGCTTTCATTGGAAACGCATCTGGTTGATAATCTCTATTTTGCTGGACAAATAAATGGCACTACGGGCTATGAGGAAGCAGGATGCCAAGGCTTGATGGCTGGGATTAATGCCCATTTAAAAGTAAAAGAACAAGATCCATTTATTCTAAAAAGGTCTGAAGCCTATATTGGTGTATTGATCGATGACCTCATCAATAAGGGGACTAAAGAACCCTACCGCATGTTTACTTCAAGGGCAGAATATCGTATTTTACTCCGGCAAGATAATGCAGATGAAAGACTGACTCCATTGGCCTATAAATTGGCACAAGCAAATGGCCAGGCAGATAGTGACTTTGGCCAATTAGCATCAAGGATGGAGCGTGTAAACAAGAAAATAGATGCCGGAAAGGCAATTGATAAATTCTTCCGCAATCACTCTGTTACGCCTGATCTTGTGAATGGCTTTTTGGAAAGCAAGTCTTCTGCCCCCATCAGCCAGCAAGTAAAAATTCATGGCTTATTACTCCGTCCTCATATTTCAATAACAGAACTAGGAGACTTGCTACCTGAAGTGGGCACTTTCCTGAACCAATACGATGAAGAATTTCAAAGCGTAGCCGAAATTAACATGAAATACGAGGGCTATATCAAAAAAGAGCAGGAAATGGTGGACAAGATGAACCGCTTAGAAGAAGTCAAAATCATTGATAATTTTGACTTTCAAAAATTAGGTGCTATTTCCGCAGAGGCCAGGGAGAAACTCGCTCGTGTAAAACCCCGTACCATCGGTCAGGCTAGCCGAATAAGTGGTGTCACACCCGCTGATGTATCTGTGCTGCTGGTACATATGGGGAGGTGACTAGTGACTAGTGACTAGTGACTAGTGACTAGTGACTAGTGAAATTTATGAATTCAGATTAACTAACCATAAAACCGACAAACCGACAAACCTTCTTTCTTCATGCATACGGAATCCATTGCTAAATCAACACGGGGATACCGCAGGCTCCATAAATGGATCGCTGTTCCGCTCTTCCTATTTATGTTTATCATTGGTGGAACTGGCGTCCTGTTGGGATGGAAAAAAATGGCCAACCTGACCCCTCCAACACAAAAGGGCATGAGTGCAGAATCGGGCGATTGGTTATCTATTAAGCGCATTCAAGAACTGGTTGAAACCTACACGATGGAAGAATGGGGAGGTACACAAGAAATTGACAGGATCGATATCCGCCCGGGCAAAGGTGTTGCAAAAGTCCTTTTCAAAAGCACTTATACCGAACTTCAAATAGACTTGACGAATGGACAAGTGCTGAGTGAAGAAATGCGTTACAATGACCTAATTGAACATATTCACGACGGCACTATTGTAGATAGATTGTTAGGTGACGGCGAAAACTTCAAGATTACCTATACGACTATCACTTCAATTGGGTTAATGCTTCTGTCATTCAGTGGGTTTTGGCTTTGGTTCAATCCAAAAAGGATCAGAAAAATCAAATATAATAGGGATTGAGTTGGTGCATTGTTCTTGGTTGTTCGTTGATTGTTCGATGTTTTTAGTTCCTGACTCCTCAAACCTGACTCCTGACTCCTCACCTAACAATATGGAAAATAATAATTGGGAAAAATTGGAACAGATTGAACGGCTGGCAAGAGGCAGTGTGTGGAATCGCTTTCTCAACAATCCAGCTCAATATGTATCGGCAGTTGGCTATTGGCGGCTGATTTACCCCATTTTGAGAAAAGGGAAATTCGCACAGGCATCTACTTTCTTTGGAGCTGATATGCAAGTGGCCCTTCCCTCGGCAACTGAAATATATCTATTTGGTGCAAAAACACATGACTCTGAAATCCGGCTTGCTCGATTTTTGATGAAGTCCCTTTTGCCTGGCGATACTTTCTGTGATGTGGGAGCACATTTTGGATATTTCACATTGCTGGCCTCCCATTTGGTTGGTGCAGAGGGAAAGGTGGTTTCGTTTGAAGCTTCTCAATCCACCTTTGCCATATTAAAAAAGAATACAGCTGGACTCGACAATATTACCATAGAACACAAGGCCGCTTCTGATCAAGCGGGTACGGTCACTTTCCACGAATTCCCCGCCCTTTTCTCGGAATACAATTCTATGGTACTACCCTCCACAAAACAATCAAAATGGCTAAGGAATAACCCACCTCAACTCATTGAGGTACATGCTCAGAGGCTGGATCATTATTTTGATAAAAACAGTTTAATACCAAAAATCATCAAAATAGATGTGGAAGGAGCTGAGCCACAGGTGCTTGGTGGCCTGGTTGGATTTATTGAAACACACTCACCTACTATCGTGATGGAATACCTCACGGATAGCAGCCAACAAAACGCCCATCGAGATGCAGTCCAATTCGCTAAAGAACAGGGCTATCATATATTTGTGATCTCCAATTCTGGAGAATTGAAAGAATGTCCTGATATAGAGCTATCAATGGCCAAAAGAAGGCTGACTTCTGATAATCTCGTAATGAAACGGGCTTGAATCTTTCCTTTCCCCAATAAAGCATTTAATTTGTTCGATTACCCACACCTATCCTCTATTAACATAACTGCTATCTTTGGCGGGAAAATTATTCGGAAACAATCGTAATTCCTATTCAGAAATATAGAATGAGGAAAGTTATTTTCACAATATGGGCTTCTTTTTTCATTGCACTTTTTGCTACCGCACAAAAGGCGAGATTCGAATTTTACAATAACCAGAAGGGGCTTTCTGACAATCGAATCTGGAGTATAACACAAGATTCACTCGGGTTCATTTGGGTATTAACAGATGGATTAAACAGGTTTGACGGACTTCAGTTTTTACACTACAGCAATCAAAATGCTTCTATCTTTAAGAAACAAACAGAACAGAGTAAAGCTTTTGTCAATCATCAGAACGTAATTCTCATTAATTCTAAAAAAGTAACAGCCTATAATACTTTAAATGGTCATGAAATTAATCACCCGCTTGATAAAATTATAGAGGACAATGACAAACTAAACCCTGGGAGTATTGAATTACTACCAAATGGTGACATCATTATTCCTATATCTAATGTTCAAAAAAAACACGTAGAATTTTATCGATTTAAAAATAAAAAATTTGAACTCGTCACAACTGTAAATAACATTGCAATAAATTACGATGTAAGTACTTTAATTTATTCTGGAGATGCACATGGAAATTTATATTTTCCATCCAGCAATTTAGATGCAATTATTAAAATAAATAATAAAGGTGAAAAAATTTCAGAATTTCAAATTAACTTAAACAACACTTGGTACAAATTAAAAAGCGGAACAAACAACTCCCTTTTAGTTTCTTTGACCAATAAATTTTTTATTTTAAAAGAAAATTCAACAAGCTTTGAGGCGCACCCAATCAACGAGCAGTTAACCGAATACAATCAATATATAAATGATTTTATTGAAATGCCAAATGGAGACATTTGGGCCTGCGCCACTGAAAGGAGTTTAATATATTACGAATCTGATTCCGGTAAAATAATTGACTACAGAAATGAATTACAAGAAATAATACCTAATCGGCTTGATTTACTGGGACTTTTTAAAGATAAAAACAGAAACATTTGGGTCAGAACAATCATGGGATTAATTAAAGTAAATCCACAAGAATCATTATTCGAAACTTACTTTACTAAACCCCTTGATAATTGCGGAGGCTATTGTAGCTTCAGAGGGTTCACGGAAGATAATGATGGCAATATATATGCCGGTTATTATTCAAGTATATTTCAAATAAACCCTGAAACAAAAGAAACAGCACAGCCATTTAAAGACTTAAATTACCCTCCTTTTGATCTTGAATTTGAAGATGGACATATTTTATTAAATAATGGCACACGAATAAATCCCACAACTCAAGAAACCGACAACCTTTATATGAGTGAAAACACACCAATGGATATTGGAATTTACACTCGTGACAAAAACAATGATTTATGGTGGGCTTGGAGCAACATGCTTTTTTTTCTTGACAAAAAGGAAAACCCTTTTAAATGGAAAAAAATAAATAAAATAAAGTTAAGCAAAGCTATTAATGACATTAAATTTGACAAGTTAAATAATAAACTCTGGCTCGCCTCTGAAAATAAAATAATTGGATATAAGAATGACGAAACTGAATTAGAAATCTTTGACAAGAATGATTTACAAAGTACATTATCAGTTCGCTACATTCACCTCGACCCTTCAGGGATATTATGGTTGGCCTGTGAAAGTGGACTGGTAAGATTTGACCCTAAAGCCAAGTCTGTAAAAAAATACACAAAGGATGATGGCCTTAGCAATAATTACGTAATTGGTATTTTACCAGAAGGAGATTCCTGTCTTTGGTTAAGCACCAATTTTGGTCTATCCCGATTTAGCATTGCTACAGAGTCTTTTATAAATTTTTATGAAGAAGATGGTTTGCCACACAATGAGTTTAATCGTCGATCATTTTATAATGCTAAGAATGGTCAATTTTTCTTTGGCGGGTTAAGAGGTATTGCTGCATTTTTTCCAGAAGAAATAATGAAGAAATACGAGGTTCGACAATCGGACAGCAAAGTCGTTTTGACTTCTTTTATTAAAACAATTGGTGAGAACGATAGCATAAGTACTACCCTATTCCATAACAAGGAACCAGCAATAGCGCTTTTCTATAAAAACAAATCCTATACTTTTGAATATGCTCTTACAGAATTTCATAACAGTGATAAAGTATTGTACAGTTATCGAATGGAAGGACATAATGATGTTTGGTCAGTTCCATCAAAAAACAATACAGCTAACTTTGGGAATCTCACAGCCGGAAAATATACTTTCGTTGTTAAAGCCTTGAATGCTAAAGGCGTCTGGAATCCCAATCCTCTAAAGGTGCATTTACTCATAAATCCTCCCTGGTGGAAAACCGGATGGGCTTATTCAACTTATGTCCTATTGATTGTTGGTATGTTATATGGAATCTTTAGATTCCTGATTCATCGATTCCAATTGCAATCTCAATTAACTTATGAAAAGAAAGAGGCAAATAGGCTGAAAGATCTTGATAAATTCAAGAATCGACTTTACACCAATCTAACACATGAATTCCGGACTCCCTTAACTGTTATTTTGGGCATGTCAGATCAACTGTCCGAAAGCAACCTGCAGTCAGACAAACTGGATACCGAAAAAATAATCCAGGGCTTTTCGCTGATCCGCCGCAATGGCCAAAACCTGCTCCGTCTGATCAACCAACTCCTTGACCTTTCTAAACTGGAAGATAATTCATTCAAAATAAAATTTGAACAAGGCGACATTGTACATTACCTAAGATACATCACTGAAAGCTTTCAATCATTTGCTGATAATCAACAGCTGTCATTACAGTTTCACAGTTCCACGAATTCATTGATCATGGATCATGACAAGGAACAGGTCAAGCAGGTAATGACCAATTTGATCTCAAATTCATTGAAATTCACTCCTGCGGGAGGGGAAGTAATTGTAAATGTCACTCAAAAGCTGGATCAGTTAATAATTGAAGTAAAGGACAGCGGTATAGGTATTGCGCCTGCAGATTTACCTTATGTTTTTGACCGCTTTTACCAGGTAGATGACACCACAACCCGTGAAGGGGAAGGTACTGGAATCGGCCTCGCTCATGCAATGGAATTGGTTAAATTGATGAGCGGAGACATCTCTGCCAAAAGTAAGTTAGGGAAAGGAACCGTTTTTACAGTTAGCATCCCAATAACCAGAAGGACTGAATTGATACCAAAAGTAAAAGATCGAGGATTATCAATCGGCCCTATTAATGTTCCTCAAAACGATTTATATAGTGTTGAAGAAAACTCACTCAAAACTCAAAACTCAAAACTCAAAACTCTTCAAAACCTGCTCATAATTGAAGACAACCCCGATGTAGTCGTCTACCTAAAAAGCTGCCTCGAAAATCAATATCAAATTGAGGTGGCACCCAATGGGCAAATCGGAATCGACAAAGCCATTGAAAACATTCCTGATATTATCATTAGCGATGTCATGATGCCAGAGAAAGATGGCTTCCAGGTTTGCGATACTTTAAAAAACGATGAACGAACAAGTCACATTCCCATCATTCTTTTAACAGCCAAAGCAGATGCCGAATCGAAGATTGCCGGACTAAGAAGAGGTGCGGATGCGTATCTCTCCAAACCATTTGATAAAGAAGAACTAATGGTCAGGTTGGAAAAACTGGCAGAATTGCGACAACGTTTACAAGCAAAATATGCAGGTGTCAGTTTTGATAAAACACCTGAAAATGTCAGTTCGAAATCGACCAATAAGCTTTCCGACCTGGAAGATGCTTTCATTCAAAAAGTGCTGGGTATTATTGAAGAAAATTATTCAGACGAAAATTTTGCCTTGCCTCAGCTTTGTCAGGAAGTAGGCATGAGTCGCTCTCAGTTATTCCGGAAAATGAAAGCTGTAACGAATACCTCACCTTCCCAATTCATCCGAAACTACCGCCTTACCAAAGCCAAATTCTTATTGGAAACTACCAACCTAAACGTTTCAGAGGTTGCGTGGCAAGTCGGATATAAAGACCTCGCCCATTTTTCCAAATCCTTTCTAAGTGCTTTCGGCCAATTGCCAAGCGACAGTAACAAGTAATTGACTTGCAGCAACTTAGGTAGCATTCACTTTCGTTGCATGCATCGAAAACTCAACCTTATGCACTTCGATGCAACGGATTTACAAATCCCTGAACGCAATTGACAAATAACAATCACTGTCCTGACTCCACCTTTGCCGGGTACTTATTTCAGAAAAAGAATCAATCTATTTGGTCATTTTTTTCTGTAAAAAATCACCAATTATTAATCATTACTAAATGAAAAAGAAAATTAAAAAACTTCAAATCGTTACCTTCTCTTGCTTGATCCTTACATTATTCCTTTTTGTAAATAATGCACAAGCACAACCACCACACACATATGATTGTGTCGACCCCATTCAAAATGTTTTCCCCGTTTGTGGCCACCTTCCTGAATTAGCTCAACCAGCAGTGGCACTTGCAAGCGCTGCTGCTCCTCCAGCTTTTGCCTATTGTGCCGGACCTGGTTCGCCAATAATTAATTCAGCGATTTTGTGTCAATTACCTGCTTCACGTGGTGCCACGGTTCCAATGAATCGGCCTGTCATGGATCAAAAAAGCCTGGATACCCGTCCCATTATATCCATCGCCAATCCATATGACGGTAACCCGGGATGCACCGTCTATTCTGGTAAAAACCCTTTGATACTTAAAGCTGGAATCCAAACTTCTAAACCTAAAAAAGGAGCTGGAATTAGTAAATCCAAATCTACTAATGGAGGACCAAACAAGATGCACCCTAACATGAGCCCACTTGATATTTGTAAAAAAGATTGTGGCAAAGCAATGCAGTGGTCCATTACCCATGTTGATAAGATCAGTAAAGGACAGGGATGCTTTATTCAGCCAGTAGGTCAGGATGACCAATACTTGTGCTGGAACAAAGGAAAAGGCGTTTCCTTCTGCACCCAATCAGATGACATGACCGAGGAGGAATGGAAAAGAATGGTGTGGCATGTCGGAGCAGCTGAACTAACCGACAAGGAAGTTACTGGTTACCGCATCATGTCTGCTGCCGATTTCAACTATGGGCTGGTAGTAGATAAAAAAACAGGAGGAGTAACCATCGGTCGTATTTTCCAAATGAATGACATGGAAAAAGGCAAGCCATTAACATTTAAACCCAATAAAGAAGATGCTACTGTCTGGAGGTTCGACAACTGCAGGAACTCTTCGAGCACGAAATAATAAGAAGGTTTTGTGTCACTGACAGGCCAGCTGATCCTTTTGTATTTACACCTTCTATTAAATTAAAGCTTTGTGTGCCTTTGCGTCTTCTTTGTGAAACTTCGTGGAAAAGCTATATCACAGGGTTTCTCGAAGGAGACACAAAGAGACACAAAGAGACACAAAGAAACTACATAAAGGTGTAGATAATAGTTATCAATCCTATTAGCGAAAACGTGAATCGTATGATTGCAACTGGCCATTCGACAAAAGCTATTCAATTAATTTTTAGATTAAATCCTGAACAATTGAAATTCACTTCAACACTTTTTCTTCTATTTTTCTTTTCCTCTCTAATTGCCCAAAATAAAGGTGTCTCTCCGGTAAATGCTGAGGGCAACCAGCAATCTGGCCAAACATATGCAGTGGTCGTTGGCATCTCCGATTATCAGGACGACGGCATTCCAGATCTGCGCTTCGCCGATAAAGACGCAGAAGCATTCGCCAGCTTCTTGCGCTCACCAGCAGGGGGTTCTTTAGATGAAGATCATTTAAAAGTGTTGCTAAACAAAGATGCTACAGTCGCTCAATTTGCTATGTCACTTGATTGGCTTTGGGAAGTGGCGAAGGAAAATGATCGAATCATTATTTATTTCTCCGGTCATGGCGATGTGGAACGAAAAAGCATGACTCAACCGGGCTATCTATTATGCTGGGATGCGCCGAGTCGGGTATATATGGCAGGTGGAGCTTTTAATGTTCGGGATTTGAAAGATGTCATTTCAACTATATCCATACAGAATAAAGCTAAAGTTATCCTGGTTACGGATGCTTGCCGATCTGGTAAATTATCGGGAAGTGGCATAGGTGGATCACAAGCAACCGCAGCCAACCTATCTCAACAATATGCCAATGAAATCAAGATACTTTCCTGTCAGCCTGATGAATACAGCATAGAAGGTGAGCAGTGGGGAGGCGGTAGAGGTGCCTTTAGTTATCATTTACTGGATGGTCTATACGGGATGGCAGACGGCAATGGAGACCAAAAAGTCAATCTGTTGGAGATCGGCCGCTACCTCGAAGATAAGGTAACAATGGAGGTAGCCCCCCAAAGTCAAATCCCAATGACAGTGGGCAGCAGAGGAGAAAAACTGACGGAGGTTTTCCCAGAATTACTGGAACAAATAAAAGAAAGCAAAAAAGGCGAGATGGAAATATTCGCCTCCACCGAATCTCGAGGCATCGAAGATGATGTAATGGCCGAGGCAGATACAAATGTGGTCGAAATGTACATGGCATTTAAAAATAGCATCAAGGAAAAATACTTCCTTTTTCCAGAAAATGCCTGCACCGATTTCTATTATGAAAAACTAAGTCAGGAGCCCCAATTACAAAAATTACATTCGGCTATGCGCCGTAACTATGCCGCAGCACTCCAGGATGATGCACAGCAGGAAATGAACATTATGCTGAAATCCGGTTTGACGGAAGAGCGGTTGAAGAATAAAAAAGTGAAAGATATTTATAGAAATTACCCTACCTATCTGCAACGTGCGGCTGATTTATTAGGAGAAGATCATTATATGTATAAGGTGCTAATGGCGAGAAAAAATTTCTTTGAAGCCAAAATGAAAAGGGAACCTGAAGAAAGGCTTTCTTTATATAGAAGTGCACTGGGTTGGCAAGCAGAAATGCCACATGCCATAGTCGAAATGATACGAAGTTTTGATGCGGAACGATTGGATTCTGCCACCCATTATTTCCAACAGGTGAAATCCCTCGTTCCTTCATGGGTCGAACCCTATTCAGCCATGTCAACTTTTTATGAAAGAGAATTAAAGCAGATTGACAAAGCAGAGGAAATGCTAAATATTGCGGAAAAAATTGATTCAGTTTCTGTTCTTGTGAAGTATCAAAAAGCTAGATTTTATCACAGAATTAAAAATATTGAAGAGGCTGAAAAGTGGTTCCAAAAAACCATTGAAAGTACTGGCCAAGATATTTGTTTTCCATGTTCTTTCAACGACTTTGGCTTGGTGTATAGAGATACCCGGCAATTTGACAAAGCTGAAAAGCTATTCAGTAAAGCCATAGAATTGGACTCTTTTTTTGCTGTAGCTTACACAAACCTAGCAGACATTTACTTGCAAACAGGTCGATTTGAAGAAGCAGAGAAATACCATCTGAAAACCCTTGAATTAGACTCGTCAGAGGCCCTCTATTATATGAACCTTGCTTCCGTATATGGTAACACTGGTCGAATTGAATTGGCTGAAAAGAATCTTAACAAAGCACTTCAAATAGATTCCAATCATATAGGTGTCCTTATTAATCTTGGATTGATTTATCAAAAGACACAGCGACTGGAAGCAGCAGAAAAAGTATATCTTAAAACTTTAGAATTAGAGCCTGAAAATACAATGGCACTAAGCCAACTTGGACTGGTTTTTAAATACACCAACAGAGTCGATCAGGCAGTAAAAACATTTGAAACTGCAATTCAGATAGACGCTACATACATCAATGCCATTATTAATTTGGGAAACATATACATGGAGACAAAGGAGTATGAAAAGGCAGAGATTTATTTTAAGAAAGCGCTCCAACTAAACGACAAAAACTGGATCATCTATATTAATCTCGGTCTGATGTATCAAATGCAATATCGCTGGGAAGATGCACTCCCGAGAATCGAAAAAGCAATTGAATATGGACCTCCAT
>CALNYY010000002.1:0-4195 GCA_942490835.1 uncultured Saprospiraceae bacterium | reverse complement strand
GCATTCTTATTCATATGAATATGGATTCCACAGGTTGAAGTGTCGTAACTCCTCCACCCAAGCTCCTTAAGCTGGTCGAGAACGTGCTTTACTTTTTTCTTGTAAGCGTTCATCCACTCAAACGTGAAGGGATGTGAAACCATCTCAAACCCGTCACTGATTGAGCCATCATGTTTGAAATAAACGAAGTTCTTAAGGTGCCGCCGGATAACCTTACGGGCGTAGTCACCACTACAACCCTGAGACTCCATTTCAAGCTCAAACCCAAGTGTTAAATCCTTTATGCTCCCGACATTTCCATGGGTAATATATTGGCTTGGAACCCAATTATACTCCTGAACCCGATGCTCAACGTTACCATATCTCTGTGCACATTTTGAGCAGCTATAGCGATTACCACCCAAATCAACCATATGCGCCCTTCTTGTGACATCACCACAACGAGCGCAACCACTAAAGAGTTCCCGATAACACTTTTCGCAATACCTATTGGTATTATGCTGATATGAGTAATCACGCTTTATAGGGCTGTCACAGTGGTGACACTCTATAAACGTTTTCTCCCAACACTCAGCGCAGTACTTACGGCCACCACGAGTCTGTATTTCCTTATTTTCCACATGAAGACGGCAACGAGAACATTCTATATATTGAGTAAAACAAGCCGGACAGACCTTACTGAGCTTTACTTTTACCAGAAGCTCTTTATCATGTGGCTTTCCACAATCTTTACAGGGCTTTATGTAATATTCTTTACAATCAGCACAGTAATAACGTTGACCAATTTTTCTGGTTGTGGCTTTAACCCTGACCTTACAATGGAAGCAGGTTTTCTTCGTTGCCATATCTTCGTCCTCATCCGTGACTTTAGGCTTGTTTCGTTTGTTTAAGTAAAATTCCCTCATGTCTTCCAGAGGTGTTGCTGTCTCTCTTTCTTCAGGCATGGTTTAGCCTCCTTATGTGGCGTTCTTTTCCGTTAGTGTCCCTCAATTTTATATAGTCCAACAACTCGATTGGGACATCATCGAGGCTGAAAAAGGTTCTGGTTTCTCCGTCATCCCTGACCACCCTCATCTCTGCAAAATCCCTTCCCCAATTACGGCGGAAGAACTGCACAGTACAGTAGGGCCAAGTCTGGTCTGTTTCAAAGGCTTCGGGCCATAAGCGTTCTAATGCCATAGCCCTGTTAATATGATGAGAACAGATTACTACCGAATCAAAATTGTGCATGGGCAACCCATCAGGCCCAAGTTCAAGTCTATCAGGCATTTTGTAGCTCCCTTAGTTTTCTGAGTTCTTTCTCACAGTTTCCGGGCTTATTTAAAGCGGCCTGAATCTTCTGTTTAAGCGATAAGGAATTGTAACGAGTCTGACGTTCCTGAGCCTCTTTTTCTTTTGGTTTCAATTGATTTAGCCATATTATTCTCCTCCACAGTTGTTACACGTATCACATTTACCCTCAGCACAGCACTGCTTAATCGGTTTAGGCTCGAAATTGGTACACGGTTCAAGCGAACCCTTACCACTTCCGATACACCCCCACCTTTTGCGCCAATCAACAGTAAACATTTTACAAGCGTTGCAACTTACTTTATTAGTATCACCATGCCTGATGGCCCTGATTTTACGCATATTTCCCGTAAGCGTAACTAAGTCACTTACGTACTGTTTCTCTGTAATTAAGCTGATGGACTTAATACTCATCATGTACCTCTCTTTTTTGTGTTGAATCTCCAATTTCAAAACCCATAACGATTACCAGTGTGAACAGGCAAAAGAGTATAACGGCAAGTGCTCTTATAATTTCCATAATATTACCAGCCTCCCGTTTTTATCTGTTGACACGTTTCTGCCGTAATACTTTACAGCTTTCTCTCTGTAATAGCGTCTAATGAACTTTTCAGTCATGCTGTTCTCCTTTATTGGTGAAATGAAAAAGCCCCGCAAGTCGATGCGAGGCTGTCGGCAGTAGTATGCGACCATGTCGGCACAATCGCAAACTCTTTCTTTTTAACTTTTTCTTAACTTACTCTTTCTTTATCCTTAATTTATAACCGTCATATATTTCAAAGTTAATGTCTTTGATAATGGTATAAAGCTCTTCAGCCGAGAGTTCAAACCACCCCTCGCCAAAGATTAAGAGTTTAACGACACCACCTTTAACCCCACAAACCTCTTGACCGTTTATGGTGCTTTTCTCACGCATATACGCATCAAGCTGTTCAGGTGTGATGCCGTTTGAGCATATTGGTTTACGGAGTTTAATGGTTCCAACGAGCTTCTTCTCAGCCATTATATATCCTCCGTATAATTTTCAACTGAAGGTTTGAAGCCGTCTAAGAGTTCATTGAGTGTCGCCAGCCTGTCACCCTCTTTCATTTTAAAGAAGTAAGCCGGAACTTTTACGGCTGTTGACTCAAAGTCAACGATAATGCTCTTTTCCTCATCATATTCATACTGGCCAGTGTCCTTAAACAGGTGGACATTAACCCCATTGAAACTCCAATTAAGGGTGTTATTGTTCATAATGTGATGCAAATCCTTTTCAGAGAGGCCGACTTTAATTTCTTTACTCATGGTTTCTCCTTTGGTTTTAGGTCTTTGGTTTTAGCTTCCGCTTCAACTACAGCGAGATATTCCTCTTCACTCTTGATTCCGCTTAGAAACTTGAGGATTTTCATTTTATCATCAAGCTCAAGCTGACCGTGTAAGTTTGAGGGTTTTAAATTGTCATTGTCAATGGCTGAAACGACGTTATCAAGGCAGTCAAGTGCCATCTTATCGCAGTCCCACTGCCTCGATGATGACACTTACCCCTTCATCAGTACTTTCAACGGTAACAGAATCAGCTTTAAAGTAATATTTCATAATCTTGCCTTCCCTTCTTCAACCCACAGTTCGATATCAGCCATTTGCAACGAGATATTCTGTTCTCTGGCGATTGCTTCAACCTTCTTACGGCGTTGAACATTACGTTTTGACTTCTTATTGGCCCTTAAAGCACGGGCCACCAGTGTTCTGTGATCAAACATTTTCATCTTTATCCTCCAAAATTAAGAGTGCACCGGAGTCTAAGTCCTCATCGACACACTCAGGGTTAGTTGAGTTTTCGTACATAAAATTGATGGCTTCATCCTGATTCTTGAATTTCAGGACATTACCATCAGCATCAAGGGCATATTCAACGGGATTAAGGAAAATCCCATTGATATGCTGTGCAATTATGAACACTATGCCTTCCTCATGTGTTTATAGGGTCTGAATTTTTCGTTTGTAACAATACCATCCTTGGCGATGTTATAAACCTTAGCCCGGAGTCCTTTTTCCTCGAATTTAACAATTAAATCCGTCTCATCATCGACAGTAACCCTAAATTCAAAGGGGATTTCCTGTGTATGTTCGATGATTTCCCCATCAGCATCAAACCCTTGGAACTTAATCTTAAGTCCTGTTGAGTCGAATGTAATGGAAGCCTGATACACTGAGCCACCGATACTGATGGCTAGCGCTCTGTTTTTTAAGCGATAATCAATCATGTTTAACTGCCTCCTGTTTTAAGCGTTCATTCTCTTCTTTAAGTTTCTGATTTTCTCTTTGCAGAAATATTGCTAAATCAGTCATCATTCCGCTCCTTTGGGTTAAGGGCTTCTTGAGCAATCCCCTGTGCATCCAGACAAGCTATTTTCTTAAGTGCTTCATTATAACGCTTATTTTCTGCTTCAAGTTCCTTCGCTTTACGAATGAATCTGTCCATCGTCCACTCATCTGGTCTTTCTGCTCTCCAAAACTTAATATCCTCAACCAGTGACACATCTATTTTTTTATCCATCATTATGCTCCTTTGGATGTTGGTTTTAGTTTGGGGTGACATTTTAAAAATCTTTCACAAGTATCAAATTCTTTTTTATTCCCATTTTTATCAGGCTTATCAACCATACAAAACATATGACCAAAAACAGATTTGTAATGAAAACAGATTTTTGCAAACCTCTTTTAGGGTCGATATTTATGGCATAACTACCACATTTTACACACCTCATCTTATCCTCCCGTAGTTACGGTATTTAATGTGGTTCTTAGCGCTCTTGAGGAGCATTGTAATCCTAAGTTTTCTCACCTTACGACCGCAGTTATGGCATTCGGAAGTGAAAAAGAGCCATCCATAATGGCTGAAAATTGTGGGTCTTGAGCAACA
>CALNYY010000001.1:0-65639 GCA_942490835.1 uncultured Saprospiraceae bacterium | reverse complement strand
CGTCCAAAAATGGTGGTAATGGCTAATAAAAATGGCGCTTAAAATTTTAAGCGCCATTTCCATATCAAAGCTATTTGCCTTTATTGCGTTGTTTGGCCCAGGCATCTTTCAAAGTAACAGTTCTATTAAAAACTAATTGGCCTTCTTTTGAATCTGGATCAGCATTGAAATAACCCAATCTGAAAAACTGATAACTATCTTCAAGTTTAGCCTCCTTAAGGCAAGGCTCCAGTTTTGCATTTTTAATCACTTTAAGTGAGTCAGGATTCAGTAATTCCTCTAAGTCTCCATCGTCGCTGGATGGGTCTTCAACACTAAACAACCTGTCATAAAGTCGAACTTCAGCATCTATTGCATGTTCAACTGAAACCCAATGAAGCGTAGCTTTTGGCTTTAAACCTGACGTATCGCTGCCACTCTTGGATTCCGGGAAATAAGTGCAATGCAATTCTGTGATAACTCCGTTTGCATCTTTTTCAAAATCATCTACCTGAATTATATACCCACTTTTCAAACGCCCTAATCTTCCGGGGCCTAATCTGAAAAACTTCTTTGGTGGGTCTTCCATAAAATCTGCACGTTCAATCCATAGTTCTCTTGAAAATGGGATTTCCCTGGTACCTGCTTCTGAATCTTCTGGATTATTTACGGTTGGCATCCACTCTGTTTGACCTTCCGGATAATTGGTGATTACCAATTTTAGTGGGTCAAGAACTCCCATAACCCTGGTAGCAGATTTATTCAGGTCTTCTCTTACGCAGAATTCAAGCAAGCCAAGATCGACGATGTTATCTCTTTTGCCAACTCCAATTTTTTTGGAAAACTGCCTTATAGATTTTGGTGTATATCCTCTGCGGCGCATACCTGCTATGGTTGGCATCCTTGGGTCTGTCCAGCCATTTACATGGTTCTCATTTACAAGCCTCAACAATTTCCTTTTTGAAACAACTGTGTATGAAAAATTCCGGCGTGCAAATTCATATTGTTTAGATGGGAAAATTTCCAATTGATTGATACACCAATCGTAAAAGTCACGGTGTGGCACAAATTCCATTGTGCAAATTGAATGGGTTATTTTTTCGATGCTATCACTTTGTCCATGTGCCATGTCGTACATGGGATAAAGACACCACTTGTCGCCAGTTCTGTGATGATGAGCAAACTTGATACGATACAGGAAAGGGTCTCGCATGATCATATTATTTGAAGCCATATCAATTTTCGCCCTAAGAACTTTGCTTCCTTCGGGGAATTCTCCATTTTTCATTCGCTCAAATAAATCCAGATTTTCTTCTTCACTTCGATCACGATATGGACTGTTTGTTCCTGGTTCGGTAGGAGTCCCTTTCATCTTGGCTATCTCTTCGGCAGAACTATCATCCACATAGGCACATCCTTTTTTGATTAATTCTACTGCAAATGAATATAGCTGCTCAAAATAATCAGAAGCATAAAAAATGTTGTCTGGCTCAAAACCCAACCATCTCACATCTTCCAAAATGCTTTCAACATATTCCGTTTCTTCGGTTACCGGATTTGTATCATCAAACCTTAAATTGCATTTGCCATTGAATTTCTCAGCCAATCCAAAATTTAAGCAAACTGTAGTTGCATGGCCTAAGTGCAAGTAACCATTAGGTTCGGGAGGAAAGCGGGTATATACTTTTCCATCATTTTTGCCTTCAGCTAAATCTTTTTCAATGATATCTTCAATGAAATTATTTGATTCTCTTTCTTTATTTTCCTCGTTCATTATATTATTAGATTAGTCATTCAGTATTCTTACTTCCTGAAAAGTAAATTGTTACATCCTTTCCGGCATCTCTATTCCGAGCAAATCCATTCCGGTTTTCAACACATTAGCAATTGTTTGGCAAAGCTCCAGCCTGAATGCTCTTGCTTCTTCTGATTCTGCTTTAAGTATGGATAGCTCAGCAAAAAACTTGTGGAACAACTTGGCTAAATCATAGCAATAATTAGCAATCGAGGATGGGTCGTAATCCTCAGCGGCTGTATTAATTGTTTCAGGAAAACGATAGAGTTGACTGATTAAAGTTTTCTCAATTTGTTGTAATTCCGAATAACTTTTAGCCAATTCTTTCCACTCATCCTTAACTAAATTCATAGACTGGGCTTTCCTGACTACAGAATTTACCCTAACAAATGCATATTGAATATGAGGCCCTGTTTGGCCCTGTAAATCGACACTTTCCTTTGGGTCGAAGACCATTCTCTTTTTAGGATGAACCTTGATAATATGATATTTGAGTGCTGCCAATCCAATTTTTCTGATAATGTCAGCCTGTTCAGCCTCTGACATCTCTGCTGTTTCTCCTCTTTCTTTGGAAGCTTCCCTAGCCTCTGTGATCACTTCCGCAATCAAATCATCTGCATCAACAACAGTCCCTTCTCTGCTTTTCATTTTACCAGTTGGTAAATCAACCATGCCATAGCTCAAGTGATAAAGGCCATCAGCATATGGCTCACCCAGCCTTTTCAATAATTCAAACAATACCTGAAAATGATAATTCTGCTCATCTGCGACTACGTAAACCATTTTATCACAAGCATAGTCTTTATATCTTGATTGGGCAGTTCCTAAATCCTGCGTAATGTAAACTGAGGTACCGTCACTTCTTAATACTACCTTGTGGTCAAGTTTGGCATCCGTTAAATCCGCCCAAACACTTCCGTCCTCCTTTTTATAGAAAACTTCCTTTTCTAAACCTTCTTCCACAGATTCCTTTCCCAATAAATAAGTATCAGACTCATAATAATACTTGTCAAAATGGACGCCCAATTTTTTAAATGTGACTTCAAAACCTTCATAAACCCAATTGTTCATCTTCTTCCAAAGAGAAATGATGTCGGGATCATTGGCTTCCCATTTCATCAGCATCTCACGTGCTTCTTTCCCCAATTGGCTGTGATTGTTGAAATAGGTGTTTTTATATGATTTGAAAAATTCTGCCTGATTTTGATCTTTTTTACCTTCTGCATCGTAAGCAAAAATACCCTGATCAGAAGCTTGCCAGGCTCTGTATTCTTCTTGAAATTTTTGTTCAAATAGAACATAATAATTGCCAACAAAATGGTCACTTTTGGTATTGGTGCTTTCCGGTGTCGCCTCATTAGCATATTTCTGCCAAGCCAGCATGCTTTTACAAATAGCAATTCCCCGGTCGTTTATCACCTGCACCTTGATGACTTCAAATCCAGCGGCTTCATAGATTTTAGAGCATGACCAACCGAGTAAAATATTTCTGATATGGCCGAGGTGGAGAGGCTTGTTGGTGTTAGGTGAGCAATATTCGATCATCACCTTTTTGCCGTTGGGAGGCTGTTTGCCAAATGAACTGTTTTCGGCAATGTTAAGCATGAAATTTTTCCAATATGAATCGCTAACAGAAAGGTTTAAAAAGCCCTTTACAACATTGAATGTATCAATTTCTTGCACATTAAAAACAAGGTAGTTTCCTAATTCTTCAGCAATCTCATCTGGCTTTTTCTTAGCTATTTTTGTGAAAGGAAACGTAACAACAGTATAATCGCCTTCAAATTCTTTTCGAGTAATATTGAGTGAAACTTGATTTGGAGTGACCTCTGAATCATAGAGTTTCTTTACACCAGCCTTTACGCCATTTTCAATAATCTCAGTGATATTCATATCTCGGTTGTTTTGCAATCCCTTGAATTAACGGGAGTCTATATTAAGCAGAGCCTTTGGTAAAAAGGTTGCAAAGTTATCATTTTTGTTTCCGAAAAATTACAACCAATGAACTCGAGATTTTGGTTCATGGCAGTTATGTCTAAACTTGCACTGATTAGTCTTTTGGATATTGATTTTAAAAGTCTTAGAGATGAGAAAATTTGCCATTTCAGACATTCATGGATGCTATTTGACTTTTATTGCGCTTTTAGAAAAAGTTGGATTTTGTAAAGATGATGAGTTATACCTTCTTGGTGACTACATAGATCGTGGGCCTTCATCAAAAATGGTCTTGGAAAAGATTATCCAACTTCAAGAAGATGGTTATGCTTTACATTGTTTGGCGGGTAATCATGACCTCGCTATCATTGACGCAAGATTTGATCATTCGTTTTATCAGACTTGGTACCAAAGCTGGGGCGGAAAGCAAACAATGGAGGGTTTTGATGTTAAATATTTGGAGCAGGTAACAGAACGGTATTGGCAGTTCTTGGGCAAACTTGACTTTTCGATAGAGGTAGATGATTTTATATTGGTTCACGCAGGGCTTGATTTTTCAAAAGCGGACCCGTTGAAGGAAGATATTAACATGTTGTATCTAAGAAATTGGTATGATACAATCGATTATGAGTGGTTAGGAAATCGAAAAATAATACATGGCCATACCCCAATTTCCGATTTTCAAATGATAGATATGTTGGATCAAATTGATCAAATGAAGGTCTTGAATATTGATGGAGGTTGTTTTGTCCAGCACCGTCCCGGAAAAGGTAACCTTTGCGCTTTCGACATGACTAATTTTGAACTTACTTTTCAAAAAAGGTTAGATGATGTGAGTTCTTATTGGGGGTGACATATGATAATAGACAAAAGGCGGCTATTGCTTATCTTTTTTCAAGGCTATTTAATTGTAAAATGAGCCAATCCTTTGCTGCTAGCATATTAGTGTCTTCAATTAAATTTAAAAGGCTTTCAATTTTAATTGAATCACTCAATCCAATCATCTTCTGAATAATGTTTATAAAATTAAAATAAGGGTCTTTATGATAGTTGTGCATGTTTTTTCTTCGTAAGAAAATTTTAAAACTTTTTATAAGGCTAAGTAACGATTCTGTTTCACCCAATTCAAAATACATTTTTGCTAGCAAAGTTCTTGCTGCACAATTATGCAAAACATCATAAGTTTCAATTTGAAGCAATTTAGGCATTGCAGCTTTGTAATCTTTTTTTTCATAATAAAGGCGGGCTAAATTGTAGTTAAAAAATCCTTCTCTTTGTTTCTCAGGAAGTTTGTCTTTGTAGTCGGAAATGAAATGTTCAATTACATCGAATTCTCCTAAACGTAAGCCAGATAAAACAATATTGCTATAAGTCCTTGGAGCGAGCATCCCTTTTTCTAAAAATATTCCAGCATATAGCCCAGATTGATACAAGTCAAAAACCTCTCTCATGAATAATTTGTCTCCACTGTTTAACCTTCTTATTCCATAGTTAATGGCAAACACATGGATATCATATAATTCACTAGCATTTAAGATTTCCCTGCGAGTGAGAATTAATTTTTTCAATTTGCTGAAAGATTCATCATCTTGGTAATTTGAAAGTGCTTTTGAAGCATAATAATATAGAGCAACTGTTGGAATACTGATTAATTTTTTTTGTTCAGCGTATTCTTGTACAGTTGCTGTCAATCCTAAGTCGTAGGATACCTTTGTAACAGATTGGTTGCTTAAAAGAATGCATGCTGATTTTAATTTTGAGATCACAAAAGCAATATCTTGGGCTGAAGAAAGCTCTTGGAGACGGAAATCATGGTGTCTGCTTTCTGTTCTCATTTGGGAAAAATGCACTTTTTCAAGATGGAACAATTGCTTATAAAATTGTTCATTCTTCACAGTTATTTCACTATGTTTAAATTGTACTTTGTCAAATGTTTGATGGAATAAAGAAGAACATTTAAGGCGTTTGTAACTTTCCAGTAGATTGATATGAAAGTCAATTTCATTTTGACGCCACTCTTGCCATGCCAAAAACTCCTCAATCACTTTTAAAAGATAAGAACTGATATGGTGTACCTTTTGAGCTTTGAAGGGCTCTCCTGGAAATAAATGTTCGAACATATTTTCTGCTGATATGATGTCAGGGTTCCGCTTCAAAGCGTTCCTCAAGTACCTAAATAACAGGACGACAGACTCATGACGATTGTGGATTGGAGAGCGAACAAATTTATCAAGTAGCCTTATTTCGTCGTCTGTTAGTGATTTTAACAATTCTACGACTTTTATTTTGACCATAATGCGATTATGAAATCCGATAATTTTAAAAACTTAAATTTAGAAGATGTAAATTAAAAGGGCTATAAATATTAAGGTTTTGCAAAGTGTTGGGCAGTATAAATTCTAAAATACGTTAAATAAAATCCGATAATCTTATTATTTTGTAATTGGTTAACTTTATAATAAAGGTGAAATTAGCACCAGAATATTTTTCAACCTAACAGGCTTTTACCAGGGGTGTCTCCATCTAACTTGAATTATCAATAGGATTGGAGATGCCACTTTTTTAGATTTCGCATGTTTTTAGAAGTGTATCTCTGGTAATCAGCACCGATACCCATGCAATTAAACCACACCAAAGCAGTATTGCTTATTTTGGCATTTTTGACCTCCTCTTTGGGGCTCTCCGCCCAAGGTTGGGAACAAGTATATGGTGATGAGCAAAGTGATGGGTTGTACGATGTCATTCCAATGCCTGATGGTGGCTTCCTTTCAGTAGGGCATAAACAAATCTCCAGTTCTCCTATTCATTATAATTTATTCATTTTAAAAACAGATGCAGACGGGATTGAAGAGTGGAGCCAAGAAGTCAATGATACAGCCTATTCCTATTATGGCAGAAGTGTCCTTCCTACTGATGATGGTGGATTTATAATTGGAGGAACAACCTCAACAGAAAATATTCCACGAGGATTTTTAATTAAAACTGACTTTTTAGGTAATGTTTTATGGGAGGTGAAAACACCTCAAGATTCTGTTTATGGAAGAAAGGCATTAGAGCTAACCGATGGGTCTTATGTAATTGCAGGAAGCATGATGCATGCCTCTACGCAACCTGGAGTTCAGGATTATGATTTTTACCAAATGCGTGTCGATACGGCTGGAGCAATTATACAATCCGGTTGGTATGGAGGAGATAAGTTTGATGACTGTCATGATATTTTGGAAACAGCCGATGGAAATTTACTACTGGCTGGATTTACAAGTAGTTATGGTGCAGGGCATTACGATGCTTATTTACTCAAAGTCAATATATCCGGAGATTCATTATGGTCTAAAACAATAGGTACCAATAATGCAGAATTGATATATGGAATAGAGCATACGAGTGATGGAAACTATGTCATAACGGGTCAGGTAGAAACTTTTAATAGTGGAACGGAGGATGTTTTCTTAGCTAAAATAAAACCTGGTGGAGAAATACTTTGGTGGCAAGTTTATGAAAAAACAAGTCTTGATCTGGCATACGATGTCAAACAATGCAATATAGGTGGATATATATTAACTGGATATACCCGTGAAAATGAGAACAGCGATAAGAATTTGTTTTTGATTAAAACCTATTCAAATGGTGATGAACATTGGAAAAAACATTTCGGCGGATATAATAATGATGGGGGATATGCAGTGAGTATAGCCCCAAATTTGGGGTATGTTGTTGCAGGTTTTTCGAACAGTTATGGAATCGGTGGTTCTGATGGATATTTGTTAAGAACAGATTTTTCAGGAATTGCAAATTCGTGCTTTATCATTGGAAATGTTCACACCAATGAAAATCCTCTTTGTGAACCATTTTACTTGGGTGGTTCAGTTGCAAATATGATTATTGAGATAGCTGGAAACGTCAATTATTTTGGTACAACTGATTCACTGGGAAATTATTCTGTTCCTGTTAAGGCAGGCAATTATAATGTCAGGCTGGTGAACCCTTCACCATATTGGGAGCTTTGTGAGGATAGTGTTGATGTAATCGTCAATGGAAGTTTTGATACTTCAATTGTTGATTTTACAATGTTAGTAGATACATTGTGTACACAAATGCAAATTGATTTATCAACGTTGACCATGCGGCAATGTTTTCAAAATACCTACACAGTCAACTATTGCAATTTTGGGACATTAGCCGCTGAGCCTGCCGAGATAGAAGTTGACATAGACCCTTATCTAAATGTAGATAGCACAAGTATTCCATGGATTTCACAAAATGGAAACACCTATGTATTTGACATTGGATTTGTTGATCCATTTGAATGCGGAAGTTTTAAAATATATTTCACAGTTGATTGTGACTCTACATTCTTAGGGCAAACCCATTGTTCAGAAGCGAGGATTTTCCCAGACGAAAACTGTCAAGACCCTGACCCGCAATGGGATGAGTCAAGTGTTCAATTGGAAGCAGAGTGCTTGGGTGATTCTGTTGTTTTTAAAGTTATAAATATTGGGGATGGAGACATGAATGCTCCTTTGAACTTTATTGTTATTGAGGATTTCATTATTGAACTTCAAGGTGACTTCATTTTAAAAAGTGGCGAAGATACTACCATCGTATTTCCAGCATACGGCAGTACATTCCGAATGGAAGCAGATCAAAGCCCAGGCCATCCGGGCGTCAGTAAGCCTTGTATTTCAGTCGAAGGATGTGGGTTAGGACCAATTTCAAATGGATATATACTTCAATATCCACTCAACGATGCGAATCCTTTCATCGATACAGATTGCCGGGAAAATACAAGCTCATTTGACCCGAATGATAAGCAAGGGTTTCCTATGGGCTATGGTCCTCAGCATTTTATTGAAGCGAATACGGACATTGAATACTTGATAAGGTTTCAAAACACTGGAACCGATACTGCATTTACAGTCATAATCAGAGATACACTTAGTAATGATTTGGATCCAACCAGTATCCAAATTGGCGGAGGCAGCCATGATTTTAGATATGAATTATATGGAAATGGAATATTGAAATTTACATTCGATGACATCATGTTGCCAGACAGCAATGTAAATGAGGTTGCTTCTCATGGCTTCGTGAAATTTAAAATTAAGCAGCGGCCAGACCTTCATAGAGGGACTATCATTGAAAATTATGCGGCAATTTATTTCGATTTTAATGAGCCTGTAGTGACACTTCCCACCTATCATACCATTGGAGAAGACTTCATTTTCGGATTGGTAAGTACAGATGAAGTTTACGATCCTACTTCTTTGGCAACACTTTCGGTTTATCCAAACCCATTTGTAGAAAAGGCCTTTTTTGAGTTGAAGAATGTTGAAAACGACAAATTTACTTTCAGGTTGTTTGACCTAACTGGCCACCTTGTCAGTGCAAGTGAATTTGATAAAACATTGTATCAGTTCGAAAGAAAAGGGTTACCACCTGGGATATATTTCTACCAAATTTCTAATAAAGAAAATCAGTTGTTTTCAGGTAAGGTTATTTTAAAATGACCAATTCTCTTCTTTCTTATTTTTCCAAATCTGATTGACTCTTTAAAACATTATTATGAAAAAGACTCTTGCACGCCTTTCTCTTGCCGTCTCTTTATTTTTCATTACTACTCAGCACGGTTACTCTTCAGGATATCCAATTTTCAGTTTGGTCGACTCGTGTCAAACAATGAATTTCCCTGTAGCACCTTCTGATTCTTGCTTTAATGCCCCGCCTTTTTGTGCGAGTTACCTGAATGGGTATTGTTCAGTTAACAATGGTTACACGGCTGATCAAGCAGCAACCTTATCATGTAGCATCGAAAACAATCAATGGTTGAGCTTTATCCCGTGTGAAGATTCGATTTCATTTATTATTTCAGTCGGAAATTGTATGAATATAAATGGCCTTGAGTTTAGTATTTTACAATCAGATGATTGTTTGAATTTTACTCCAATACAATCCTGTTTTTCTATAAACGATGAAAACATTGATACGCTCTCTGTCGCAAATTTGATTGCTGGGGCGACTTATTTTCTAATGATTGATGGCATAAATGGAGATATATGTCAATGGGAAATCGTCTCAACTTTTGGAATCAGTGACGGTACATTTGCTCAAGAACTAATTACGCCAGGTTACATAAATGGCGAATGTGATATTTGTTTAGATGCTAGTGGCCCTCCTTCAATGCCGTTTGAATATGTAGCCTTTCCGGCAGATTGCCAGCTTGTATCCATCGATACGTCTTGTGTAGGAAGCAATGACATTTGCCCACCAGCATATCAGCAGTTTTGTGAACCGCATTTGGATACTTTGATTCAGCCTACTGCTTATGATACAGTCTGGCATATTACCCCAACTGATGCGGGATATTTTGTTAACGACGACAGTGTTGGGACTACTGTTGAAATAATTTGGGATTCGATCGGCACTTTCTATATTGATGTAGAATTAGTAGGAATTGAGTTTGACACCATAGAATATTGGGATAATTGTATAAAACCTTGTTTGACGATTTGCCCCGACCCAGAAGGGGATAATTGTGATATAACAAGGAAGACGGTAAATGTTGGTATGCCGGAGGATCATTTTTATTTCTTTCAGAAATGTCCAGAAGAATGTGTTGATATTTTTATCAATGGTGGGGGTGGAAATATTTTTGAACCAGCAGGAGGTGATACTGTAAGTGCCGGATCAATAACATTCTGTATCCCAGGCTATTTTGATTTTTACGTAGTTGACGAAGCGACTTGCATAGATCATTATATTGTTGAGATAATTGAATTTAATCCACAGGATCAATTTGTCACCCTGCAAGAAGAATGTCCAGGTGATTGTGTTGAATTTTTAGGAGATACCTATTGCCCCGGTTCATATCAAGTCCCATCCTCTGATTTTAATGGGTGTTTTATCATAATCTTTTTAGAAGTACTACCTGCCCTTGGTGGGGATATTTTCATTACTGCGGCCCCTACGCTTATAAATTGCATCCAGCCTGAAGCATTTATTTCTGTTTCTTCAAATTATAATGGAGTCTTAAATTATGTTTGGTCAGATGGCTCATCTGGAGAAAATTTGGTCGTGACTCATGGCGGATTATTTACTGTTGAAGCTTATGATGGCAATTGCCTGATTGATGTTCAGTCGGTTTTTATTGATGAAGACAAGGTCAGTGAAATATATGATTTGGGAGAGATTGTGCTTTGCCCAGGAGATTGCTACGATTTGATGGGAGATCAATATTGTGATGAAGGAGTTTATAATGAACAATACATCAATCCTATAAATGGCTGCTTAGACACCTATATATTTACAATAATAATTGAGATGAATCCTTCCATGCAGATTGGACCTGTTTCTGAAGTGTGTGATGGATTAAACGAAACCTATTCCGTTGCTTTTAGCATTTTGGGTGGAACACCTCCATATAAAGTTAATGGCATTCAGATTTCAAATGACTTTTACCAATCTGCACCAATACCTACAGGTGATCCTTTTCTTTTTGTAGTAGAAGACAATGCTGGTTGTGTGGCTGGTCAAGAAACTATTCAAGGACTGTATGAATGCCCATGTATTACGGATCCTGGAACAATGGGGCTTTCAATTCTTAATCAGTGCGAAAATGACATGGTTGAACCCAATTGGAATAACGATGCTGTGCTTGATGGTAATGATATCCTATTGTTTGTTCTGCATACCGAAAGTGGGAACTTGCTCGGAAATGTTTTAGGAATGAATTTTACGGGAACCTTTGGTTTTGAGCCTGGAACAATGAATTATGGCCAAACCTATTATATTTCAGCAATCGCTGGGAATGAAAACAACGGTAATGTCGACTATTCAAGTGCTTGCTTTGGTGTTGCAGCAGGGCAGCCAGTTGTATTTTATAGTGAACCACAATTTACAATTTACCCACCTTCAAATATTACTTGTGACAATCCACAAGAGATTTTATCAACAGCAGTTGCAGGTGGTAGTGGCCAATTTCAATTCGAATGGACAGGGCCAGGAGGATATTTTTCTGATGAACAAGAACCAACTGTTGCCGAAGGTGGAGACTATTTTTGCATTGTCACTGACTTGGTTAGCGGGTGTTCCACAGAAGAATCGATTAATATTATCGAACAAACAGACGAACCTGATTTATTTGTAGAACCAGCTGAAATAACCTGTATTGAACCCATTGTTGATCTTACGGCAAATTCAACTGTTAGCGGCGTTATTTTCAACTGGACGCTTCCTGACGGATCGAATGCACAAACACAAACTATTCAAACTGATTTAGTTGGGTCATATCAAGTAGTTGCTACAGCCCCAAATGGTTGTATTTCAACTTTTGCATCAGAAGTAACTGAAAATATAGAACCTCCAAATGTATTTGTTGAAGACGACACAGTTGCATGTAATCAACCGATAGCAACTTTAATTGCAAACACTTCCAATACAAATTTGGATTTAGAATGGGAGCTGCCCGATGGAACGCTGGCTAATGGATTAACATTGGAGTCATCTCTGTCAGGGACCTATACTTTGACTGCAATAGCAGAAAATGGATGTGATACAGTCGTGGAGGCAACGGTTCTCGAACTTTCCCCCATATTAACGCCAATATTAGAGGTCCAACCTCCAGAATGTGTTGGTGAAGACAATGGATTTATTGTTATCAGTGATGTTCTTGGGGCGACTATGCCGATTGAGGTTTCAGTAAATGGACAGCCAGCGCCGAATGGAGAAATGGAGAATCTCTCCTCTGGCACTTATCAAATTATGGTGATTGATAATTTTGGTTGTTCTGTAGAAACCCTCATAACATTGGATGAACCAGAAGAAATATTTGTTAATATGGGAGAAGACCTATATGCAAATGCTGGGGATGAGGTGACAATTGAGTTTGAATCTAATATTGTTCCTTCTGAGGTTCTCTGGTCAAGCACAAGCGGTCAATTTTGGGATAATGTAAATAGTATAAATTTCTACCCAGAAGGAGACCTCACTATTTCGTTATTGATATTTGATGAGTTTGGTTGTTCTGTAGAAGATCAAGTTGCCGTTTTTGTGGAAGGAACTGGAGATGTTTATATTCCAAATGCCTTCTCTCCAAATGGAGATTTGACAAATGACAAACTTACAGTTTATGGTGGATCAGAAGTGAATGTAGTAAAATCATTTTCTGTATTCGATAGATGGGGAAATCTGGTTTACAAAGGTGAAAACTTTCAACCAAACCTTCCTCAATTTGGTTGGGATGGAACCTTCAACAGTAAAGATATGGATACGGCAGTTTTCGGTTATATAGCTGAAATTGAGATGAATTCAGGTGAAATCAAATTAATTACTGGTGATGTCACCCTATTAAAATAAGACATACTCAAATTATTCATGTTACGCAAAGTGTTGAATTTGGTTATTCATCTCTTGAGAAAATGGGCCGGATCATCACCTGATTATTTATCATGACCCTGCTCGCCCAAAAATTTTTTAAAGGGGAAGAAAGGTGCGTCGCACCTTTCTTCCCCTTTAAAAAACCTCAAGGGGCACGATATGAAGTTGCCAAAAGAACAGACCTTGGTGCTCCGCAATTTATCAGATGGAAAAGGATAGCCAGACCTTATTTACCGACCTGATCCATCTGTGTAACTTCAGTTAATTATCTCCAATTGCTTTCAACCTTTCCATTTATTCTGCGTTCCTTGGTTTTATAACTAAAAAATTAACTGATCATGCAAAACATAAAAGGTAAAACAGCTTTGATAACGGGTGGGAGTAAAGGTATTGGATTTGGAATAGCAGAAATGTTATTGAAGGAAGGATTAAATGTTGTGATAACGAGTCGTAGTCAATCAGCAGCAGACCAGGCCGTAAAAAAACTTTCAGCATTTGGGAATGTGATTGGAATCGAATCAGATGTTAGGGATATTAATTCTGAGAAAAGAGCAGTTGAAAGAGTAGAAAAGGAATTTGGGAGTCTTGATGTGCTCATCGCAAATGCAGGGCTTGGACATTTTGCTCCAATAACAGAGCTTACTCCAGATCAATGGTCAGATGTAATTGATATAAACTTAACAGGTGTATTTAATACTGTAAAAGCTGGACTTGATTCGCTTGTGAATTCAAAAGGCTATTTAATTACAATCGCCAGTTTGGCTGGGACCAATTTCTTTGCTGGAGGAGCAGCCTATAATGCGAGTAAATTTGGATTAGTTGGATTTACTCAGGCAGTCATGCTTGATGTCAGGCATCTTGGTGTCAAAGTCTCAACCATAATGCCGGGGTCTGTAACATCCTTTTTTAACAGTCATGAGCCAAATCCAAATGATTCATGGAAAATTCAGCCAGAAGATGTTGGTCAGATTGTCGCAGATTTATTAAAGATGCATCCAAGGACATTGCCAAGTAAAATAGAGGTCAGGCCATCCATGCCGCCCAAAAAATAATGGAAGGATCAAATTGGAAGATAAGGAAGTTGGTATTCCAGCTTCCTTATTTTTTTGTATTTAAGGTATATTCGCCCAGTTTAAATCCTAAATCTATATTTGAATGGCTTACAATTCAGCATTTTCAAAGACTGAGGACTTTTGGGCAATAGTTATTGGATGCTTTCTTCTTATTTCTTCTTTGGGACTTTTCTTAATTGCTACCCCCGATAATTTAAAAGATAAAATTGAAGCCTTAAAAGAGGTTCAAGACGCTCATGTTGCACCGTTTAAATCTATTGAATGGCATGAGGCTGAGGATGAGCTAAATGCTTTGAAACTGACTTCTACCAAGTTTGGTAAATTCATGAAAAGGTTGTCGTCAAAACCGAACAGTTGGACTACAAACCCATTTGATGCTTTTGTTTCATCTCCAAAACCTATTCCCACTGAGCAAACTGTAGCTGGTTTAAAGTCTAAAGCACTAACTGCTCAATCCATTGCGCAGTCTGAAAGATTTGCAAACGAGCAATTAAATACGGAAGCGGAAGCAGCAATAGAAGAGTGGAGCGATGAAAAGGCAAGTTTAGATAAAACCAAAAGTAAAGCCAAGGCTGGTAGTTTCTCGTTTTTCCATACTTTCTTGTTATTGATTATACTTATTTCATTATTTGGATTTGGCGCAAATAGGATGGGGGAGAAGTGGAAGGGTTTCGCATTGGGATTCTTGTTTGTATTTGGGTTAGCATTTGTTTCCATGTTTCTTGCTTCGCAAAAAAACTTAAAAGATTTGGGAATTGAATATGCAGTTTGGGCGATTGCATTAGGAATGCTGATAAGTAATTTCATCGGCACGCCTAAATGGGCATATAGCGCACTGAAAACCGAGTTCTACATCAAAACTGGGCTTATTGTGATGGGAGCGGAGGTGCTATTCAATAAAATATTAGCTATAGGATTACCTGGGATGTTTGTGGCTTGGATTGTTACTCCGATTGTACTCATATCTACTTTTTGGTTTGGACAAAAGATTTTAAAAATTTCCTCAAAATCACTGAATATCACTATCAGTGCAGATATGAGCGTTTGTGGCGTTAGTGCAGCAGTAGCTACAGCGGCTGCTAGTAAAGCAACTAGGGAGGAATTAACGGTTGCTGTTGGCTTGAGTATGATTTTTACCGCCATTATGATGATTGTGATGCCTCTTTTTGTCAAGTTTATGGGTATGCCAGAAGTGCTTGGAGGAGCTTGGATCGGAGGGACTATTGATAGCTCTGGGGCTGTAGTTGCCGCAGGTGCAGCTCTGGGGGATAAAGCGATGTATGTAGCCGCTACTATAAAAATGATTCAGAATGTCCTTATTGGATTTGTAGCTTTTGGGGTTGCAGTATATTTTGCTACAAAAGTTGAACCTGGAAATACTGGGACAAAAATCGGGGTAGGGGAGATATGGCATCGGTTTCCAAAGTTTATCCTAGGATTTGTTGGCGCATCATTGCTATTCACTGCCATATATATTTGGTTAGGGAATAGAATGGCTTATACGGTGATAGATCAGGGAGTGCTGTCTGGATTCACAAAGAATTTAAGAACTTGGTTGTTTTGTTTAGCATTTGCAAGCATCGGCCTATCAACAAACTTTCGAGAATTAAGCAAATATTTTAAAGGAGGCAAACCACTTCTATTATATATATGTGGGCAAACCCTCAACATTCTTCTTACCCTTACTATGGCCTACTTGATGTTTTATAAAGTCTTCCCACACATCACTGAGAACTTATAAATAAGAAAAGGCCCCAATTAATATTGTGACCTTCTCATGTAGCCCCGACAGGAATCGAACCTGTATCTCAGGCTCCGGAAACCTGCATACTATCCATTGTACTACGGGGCCAATCTTATTTATTCCGGAGCGCAAAAGTAGGAACTTTACCCTATTTGTAGTTTTTATTTCATCAAAGCAGTAAAACTAAAAAAGTCATGCCTTTTGGCATGACTTTTAACAATATAATCCCATGAACATATCCAAAACAAATTAATGTTTTTCAAAAATTAACAATTTGGGTTTGGTGGAGTTCAAAACGCTGCCGTACTTTAGCGGCGTTAATAAGTTCTGATACAAAATAGACTATTAACAGATTATAGTCCCATGAACATGTCCTTAAACAGCGGCTGGTTCGGTTTCCGAATCAGCCTTTTTTATTTTGACTGGGATTCAATCTCAAAAAATAGTAAGCCGCCCCAAAAACGATAAAGGGACGACCCACTATTAACAAATTATAATCCCATGAACATAAACAATTTCAATTGTGAGTGACAAGCTTGAGTTTTTGATGGCTGGGAATCCTACTCAATCAATGTCGTTCTTCACAAGGAGTTTTTAAGATTTAGTATTCCATAACGTTCCATCCTTTCTGCACATTATACTGATCTTAAAAAATAGCAGCCACTCAATCGCGACTGCTATTAACAAATTATAATCCCATGAACATATTCTAAATTGTGACCCCGACTTTTTCGAGGATTTTGTTTCATCCGCCTCAATTACTTTCCTTTCACGATACAAATATGCAAGTACATTCTACCTAAACCAAGGACAAAAAACAAGTATTGTTACATTAAAATAAATATAAATTATTATATGTTATTTTATAACATACTGTAAACCAGTAATTAATACGACAATATAGAATGGAGTATGTTTTCTTTTTGTGAAAAAAAGTTATTTGATATAGGTATTTCTGATGTGATTTTTCTACAAATATTTAGCAGATACCATAAAAAAAGAAAGTCGCACGGTTAGGTGCGACTCACTAGCAATGATAAAATTCCACGAAATTGAATTACTTCTTTATGTTCTTTTGGGTCAGTTGGGTTTATTTGGCCAGCGTCTGAAAGATGCTGGCCAAATAATTATTATCGAATGACTTCAATTTTCCCTGTCAATATCTCGCCACTATTCGTCCACACCTTAACAACATACATGCCATTGCTTATGTTGGACACGTCCATTTTTTGGCGCTTAGCTTGTATGCTTCCAGAGTCATAAACATTTCCTCCCATCAAAGAGAAAAGTGACACTCTTTCTATTAAGTTGTCCTGGCCTCCATTCAAGTGGACGGTAACTATATCTGCAGTTGGATTAGGGAATACGATTAGCAAGTTCTCACTATCATATTTGTTTTCCTCAATATTATCTTCATTGTAAGGCAAAGAGAACGTGATCGTATTTTTATCTAAGCTATAAGATTGGCCTCCGCTGTTCATCAGGTTACCTGTAATATTGATAATAGAATATTGTTCATTAGGCCTATTTCCATTTACATCTTCTATTACAATAAACTCTAGTACTCCTATAATTCCGTACCCACTAGCAGATTGTCCACTTGTACGAGTATAACCCGCCTCCAATTTACCTTCAAAAGGTTTATGATCCATGGATAGCACTGGAGAATTATAATTCATCCAGGCAGTATCACTCCATATTACATTCACTGATTCAAAAAGCAGTGGATCATAATCTACACTAAATGTTAAGCCATATGCATCAAAGGCCGGCACATTTTCATTGCCTAAGTGTAAGGGTACATAAATTACATCACCAGGTTCTGGGTTGCCAGGAAATGGGCCAGGGTAAAATGGAAGCGTACTAATAGGTGCATGCGCTTCTGGCACAAGGTTGTTATATTTACCATAGAACGACCTTATTGCAGCAGTGTCCATAGCACTTACAATTCCATTACCATCTGAGTCAATATGCTTAACATCAAAAGCTAAATTTTCTACAAACAAGCTGTTCCAATCATTTCCATATTGACCATACCATTCTACAGAGCCACCAGTTCGTGCATTTCCAACTTCACCCATACATAGTCCGATAGGTAATATATCGTTGATGTCCACTTTTCCATTCTTATCGGTATCACCAGACCAAACACAGCTTGAACCTGCACATAAAGTATCAGATTGCGGAGTGGCAATGGTAATGATTTCAATTTCTACTTTTGCCAATTGGCAATTGTTATTTGGTCCAACACAATATTCCACCTCAAATTCATCCAATCCAGTAGCATTTGGATCCGGATCATAAACGAGCATGTTTGTACCAGAAAACTCTTGACCGTGTTGGCTTATATAAGTGTCATTTCCCGGTAGGAAAGTAATTGATCCTTTGGTTGGGTTGCTAACTATCTGATAGTCATATCCAGCAAAAGGTAAATGATCTCCCAGTGCAACTGGCGTTTTTTCCGGTGTAATGAGGTTATATAATGCTAATTCAGGATTCAAGTCCTCTACAACTATATAACAATGCGCTGTTTCTGAATAATTGCTTCCTGGAGAATAAGCATGATATGTAAAGTGGTCAATTCCTGAAAATCCGGCTGGTGGAATATACTTATAAACGCCTTTGCCAATATTATAAAGGTAAACCAATTGGCCGCCTTCATCAGTAGTAGGGCCACCTGTGCCAACCGATGTCAAGTAGGCACCAGCATTATCGTTCGCCAATAAATGGATTTCTCCAATTTCTACATCAACTGGTGTAAAAACGACATCATCAAATAAAAGGAAATTGTCTTCTGGCACGTCCAAGACTCTTATCTCAAATACTCTTGTACGGTTATTTATGGTGTCTTTAAAAACAATTTTATCAATCCCTACAAAGGCTGAATCAGGAACATAGGAAAGTGTTTCAAAGGTAACAGTGTCTCCATTAGCAGGATATTCATCAATAATGTAATTGTTGTCAATATCCATTAATACGACTTGACTCGCATTTTTTTCAGTTGTAACAAAAATGGAATCATAGGCCATTGGGTTAGGGTCAGTCACAGTAATACTGACTGTAGCCACGGCACAAGTACCTTGAGCATCACAAATAGTATAGTTTAAATGAGCTGTGCCCGTAAATCCAGCATCGGGATAGAAGGTTATTTTAGTATCGCTGCTTGATTTTACTGCGGTTCCACGATTTACATTTGTGATTTCATTAACGGTAAGATTAGTGCCATTGCCATAGTCATTGGCTAAAACATCTACTTCAATTGAAACGCCTTTGGAAGTTGAGGCATAATCGTTGGTTGCAATCAAATAAGATGGGACAACGAGGATGTTGTAAACATTGTAATTTTTGATAGTTAGTCCATTTCCAAAATCATCTTCGTAATAAGCTACAACGGTGTCTCTACCAATAAAATCAGTAACAGGAGCGTAAAATAGATGGTTTTCAGCGTAAGGCTCGTTGTTTGGTTTTTTGATACCGAAATTGCTATTTATGGAATGAGGACTAAAGTAAGCGTTACCTCTATCTGAGTTCTCTTGAGCAACCTTGATTAAATATGGGGAAACAGAATAGTGATGGATGGGGTCGAACTCAAAGGTGTCGTTTTTGATTACAACCACATCGAAGACCTGAAGAGTAGGATCTTGTGCTTGTGTGAGCACCGATCCAAGCATGAAGGCCATGCATAATATCAGGATGTGTAATTTTTTGTAGAACAATACATTCATGGATTCGTGGATTTTCATCGCTTTTTATAGTGTTTCGCGTTAAAACTGGGCGTGTCATCCGATAGTGTTGGTCTTAATGAAAATCAATTGGTACAAATATAACCCAGGTGTAATTCAATTTATAAGACAAAAAATAATAATTGTGAAAAGAACTTTAATGTAACTTTGAGCTTCTGGGTTTTAAAAATCTTTAATCTATAAGCGATTTCCTGTTTTCAAGCTTTCTTATTGAAAGTCTAATGTGAAATTTAAATTTTTTAAATAAGTTTAAATTTCACCTAAACAAATCAGTAAGAATTTCAAAGGCTCTAAGATAAGACCAATCTTATAAGCTGCCAAATGAATCGCTTGAAAATTTATGTCAATGAATCCTTCTATAATTTATGCGGCATGTTAGGAAAAGCAGGCAATCGCAAATGTTATTAAAGGAATCAACTATCGATCATGCACAACAGCAAATTGTATTCCATACTTGAGTATTTTGATAAATATGAGCAGAACCGTCTTCGGAAGTTCTTGGTATCACCTTATTTTAACAAGAATACAGCAATCATTTCCCTATTTGAAGAATTGATCGTACATATTAACGGAGGTGAAAAAGAAGCGTTTGAAAAAGAAGACTTATGGAACAAAATAAACATAGGAGTTGATTACGACGATGTATTGTTCCGCAAATATTGTTCTGATCTATTGAAGTTGGTGGAGTCCTATCTTGCTCAGCAGGTGTATGAAAGCAATCCGATCCATAAAGCGAATTTTTTGATCGAATCAGTCGGCAACAGAAAGATGAATCGACTCTTCAAATCTTCCATTCGTACAGCTCGCCGTCTATCTGATCAACAACTGTATCGCACAACGGATTATTACTTAGGACAATATCAATTGGAAAGAAATTTATATGATTTAGAAGAGTTAGGGCATGATAGAACATCTAAAAAGAATGTAGAAGAGATACTCAACAATCTTGATCGGTTCTATTTAGCTGAAAAACTTAGATACTCTTGTTCAGTATTAAGCCAAACGTCAATGGTTTCACATGAGTACAAACTACTTTTTATAGATGAGATATTAAGACATATTGAAAACTATGAATACGAAGATGTTCCTCCTGTAGTAATTTACTATCAAATATATTTAACTCAAATTGAGACTGAAAATGAGGTGCATTACTTTAAATTAATGAAATTACTTGATAATTATGGTGATCTTTTCCCTAAAACTGAAGCGGAATTTATTTATCAAGCGGCATTGAATTATTGTGTAAGACAACTCAATATGGGAAGCCAACAATTCTTAGAAGAATATTTCAAAATATTTGTCATCTTATTGGAAAAAGAATTTTTATTCACAGATGATGAGCTGTCACCGTGGCATTTTAGAAACATAGTTGTTATTGCACTTCGATTAGGGAAAATTAATTGGACAAAGGATTTTATCAATTCATACAAACGATATTTGCCAGAATCAATGAGAGAAAATGCTGTGTCGTTTAATACAGCTCAATTATATTTTTCTCAAAAACAATTTGAAAAGGTATTAGAATTACTTAGAAATGTTGAATACGAAGATATTACATACAATTTGAACTCAAAGACTATGTTGTTATCTACGTATTATGAAATTGATGAAATTGAACCTTTATTTTCTTTGATGGATAGTTTTAGAACCTACCTTAATCGGCATAAAGATATATCTCCATCAAAACGTAAACCATACATGAATCTAATCAGGTTTACAAAAAGATTAACTAAACTTATTCCAAGCGATAAAAAGGGAATAGAAAAGCTAAATGCTGAACTGGAAAAAGAAAAGGAAAATGTTTCGAGCCTTTCATGGCTCAAAGAAAAAATCGCCGAGCTGGAATGAAAACACCATGCTAAATCTTAGCTCAAAATAGCCTTATCTCATCTTTCAAAGCTGATATTTTCTCAATTAAAGATATTTAGATACCTTTCAGCCCGCTTTTGAAAATTGAATCCATAAATAAATCACCACTCATACATGAAGAAATTATTTACCGTTCTTTCTGCGCTTCTCTTACCTATAATAATTGCAGCTCAAAATGAAAAGGGCTTAGATGAACGCATAGACGAGGCATTTGCCCCTTTTGCCGCTGGATGGGAAAACTTGGTTTTCTACCCATTTCCAGGCACCACCATACCTATAATTGTTATCATTCTTGTATTAGGTGCGGTGTTTTTTACACTCTATTTCAAGTTTGCCAATGTCAGAAAATTTGGAATGGCTATCAATGTAGTTCGAGGCCATTACGATGAATTGGATCATCATGGTGTTGAAGAAAAAACAGCTGTCAATGTTGTTGATGGGGACATAGTGGACACCATCATGGATGAAAGTAAAGACGGTGAGGTGAGCCATTTTCAAGCACTTGCAACGGCAGTTTCTGGGACTGTTGGACTTGGTAATATAGCTGGTGTAGCGATCGCTGTAACCATTGGTGGCCCTGGTGCTACTTTCTGGATGATCGTATGTGGTTTGCTTGGTATGTCAACTAAATTTGTTGAATGTACATTAGGTGTAAAATATAGGGATGTCGGCCCAGATGGGACAGTGTATGGTGGCCCAATGTATTATTTGTCAAAAGGACTAAAAGAAAAAGGATTCGGTGGATTGGGAAAAGTACTCGCTGTCGTTTTTGCGATTCTCTGTATTGGAGGTTCTTTTGGTGGTGGTAATGCTGCCCAGTCCAACCAGGCTGCCTTGCAATTAGCAAGCATGATGGGGTGGGAGAGCGGTAGCGCCGGAACTATAATAGGACTTGTTTTAGCAATTATTGTTGGTATTGTTATTATCGGTGGTATCAAGCGGATAGCCTCTGTTACGGAGAAGGTTGTTCCCTTAATGGCTGTGATTTATATCTTGGCTTGTTTGATCGTAATTTTTAGCAATTTCTCTTTCATAGACGATGCGATCGGGTTGATCTTCACGCAAGCTTTTACACCAGAAGCTGGAGTTGGAGGGATGATTGGAGTGCTAATTCAAGGGTTTCGGCGAGCTGTCTTTTCAAATGAGGCAGGTGCGGGTTCGGCATCCATTGCGCACTCAGCCGTAAAAACCAAATATCCTGCATCTGAAGGATTGGTTGCATTGTTGGAGCCATTCATTGACACTGTTGTAATTTGCTCCATGACAGCTTTGGTAATCGTGATTTACAATAGTGGAGGAGCATTTGAATATGGTTCACCTGGTGGAGTTGTTATGATAGATGGAGCTTCTTACGAAGGAGCAACGCTGACTTCTAAGGCATTTGAATCAGTTATACCTTGGTTTCCTTATGTACTTACAATAGCCATAATTCTTTTCGCTATTTCAACCATGATTTCCTGGTCTTATTATGGCCTTCAATCTTGGATGTACCTTTTTGGAAAATCAAAGATTGCTGACCTGACATACAAGCTTCTATTCTTGGTATTTATCATTATCGGAGCAGCAGCTAATATGAGTTCGGTCTGGGGATTCTCAGATGCAATGATTCTGGCAATGGTATTCCCAAATATGATTGGACTTGTAATCCTGTTCCCAGTAGTTAGGGATGAACTCTCGAAATATATGAAAGCTATAAAAGCTTCTAAAGAATAAGCAATTTTATTGCAAGAGGGGTTTTGACATTCAAGACCCCTCTTTTTTTTATTATGTCTGCTCCTAAAATAGCTCAAAACGTTTCAAATTTTTATGATGCTGTCCTACCTGATTATCTCGAGTGGAGTAAATCCTTAAACATCCATTTTGGCTATATTGGGAGGCAAAATTTATTGGATTGCTTTTCACTTTCCGCAATGCTTGAGTCCATGAATCACCAGATTGCTGATCGATTGGACATTGAGGATAATAATGAATTTGAGATTTTAGATGCTGGATGTGGGGCTGGTGCTACTTGCATTTCTATCAAAAAGAAGTATCCTTCCGTAAAATTGACAGGAATAAACCTTAGTAAAAGTTTTATTGATTTCGGGAACAAGAGCGTTTCTTATTATGGGTTTACAAAAGACATCAAACTTTTAGAAAGTGATTTTACCAAAACAAATTTCCCAGAAGAGAGCTTTGACAAAGTGTATGCAATAGAAAGCGTCTGCTATGACAAAGGGGCTTCAAAAACTGCTTTTATAACTGAAATGAATCGAGTTATGAAACGGAATGGAAGGATGGTCATAGCAGATGGGTTCAAAAGGCACATGAATCCTCTTCCTATTTGGTTAGATAATTTGAATAAAAAAAATCTGGCCTACTGGGGAATTGATGAACTTCCAATTGTCGAACCCTTCATTAATGAATTGAAAGAATCAAATTTTCGAATTACCTCCGTTGAAGATATAAGTTGGAATGTTGCCCCATCTTCAATTTATCTCATAATCACTGCTATAAAATTGATTTTCAAACGGCTATTTGCAAAGAAGGGCCATATCTCTACTCACCAAAACAACTACATTAAAGCGCTGTTTCTCACCTTCTTTTTAGGCTTGTTTCAAAAACACTTTGGTTATTTTATCATAACCGCAGAAAAACGTTAGCGTTTGTTTTTTCCAACTTCAACTATCAAATTCGGGTAGTCTGTAATGATACCATCCACACCCTTTCTAATAAGCTTCTTCATAGCTTTTACTTCATTCACAGTCCAAGGTACTACATTTATGTTTTGTTTATGTAAATAACGTATGTCCCTCTTTTTCAATAACTTATAGTATGGGCTGTATCCATCAGGTGTAAATCCAAGTTTTTCTAAATTGGGTTTTATGCCATCTTCGTTTTCCACCAAAAGTATAAGTGGAATACCATTATTAAGCTTTTTTAATTCTTGTAGTGGTCTAACGTCAAATGATTGGACGAAGCATTTGCCCTTGATACCAAGACTATTTATTTCATTAAGTAATATTTCCACAAACTCTTTGGGTGGGGGTGTAAATTGTACATCCAACTTTGGATCGCTTTTAATTTCAATATTGAAATTGGGCATTTCCAATTTCCGCATAAAACAATATTCTTTAACCTCCTTGACTAATTCTGCCAACGAAGGTTTATGAGCATTCATTGGTTTTTGTTGTGGAAACCTTTCATTTCCCCTGATTCCACAGTCATAAGTTTTCACTTCGTCATAAGTCATGTCGAAAATCCTGAGATTTCTTGATTCATCTTCCCGAACAAGGGTGCCATTTGGATACGAGCAAATATGATAAGACATCCAGGGTTCATGGCTAATGATTACTTTTTTGTCTTTTGTTATTGCAACGTCCAATTCCAATGTGGTTACTTTATGCTCCAGCGCCTCAATAAATGCTGGTATGGTGTTTTCTGGCAATAGTCCTCGAGCTCCTCTATGGCCTTGCCAATCAAAGCTATCGTCTGATGCATTTTGAGATAAAAGAGAAGTTGCCATAAATCCAGTAATTAGGAGGATAAATAAATTCGAATTGATTGAAAATTTCATTTCTCAAGAATATTTCTGGCGAATGTACCAAATCGGCTTAAGTTTTATTATTTAAAAAACATGAACTACTTTTAATTTTTAAAAACTTAATAAATGAAAATTATCTGCATTCTGTGGCTTACCTTGGGCATGGCAGCAATTTCATATTCCCAAGATCCTTCCATTAAAGACCTTGAATCTAATCTCGCAACGAAGGATGGAAGTGATTATGTGTCAGATGCCCTTTCTCTTTCAAAACTATATTACGAGGCTGGCAAATTTGAGCTTTCCGCTGTGCGTGCAGATGAGGCTTTGCAAGAAGCAAAGAAGGAAAACCTTGGTGCTCAAGCCGCAATAGCATTGAATCATCGTGGAATGGCCATCATGAAACTTGCCGATGGGAAAAGAGCGCCATTGAATCGGGCTTTTCGAAGTTTTGAAGAAAGCAACAGATTTACTACCGATCAATCGCTTAAATTGGAAAACTTCCAAAATATGAAAGTGATTGCCGCTATTTTGGGAAAAGATAAAGAGATTAAAAATATTGATTACAACCTCGCTCTACTTAAGGGAGAGGATCCGGGAGCACCCCCTATTGATACTCGTACTGGCCTTTTTAACAATAGAAAAAAGGCAATTCAAGAGTTTCAAAAAGTTAGCACAGAGAAGCAGACGTTAAAAGAAGAGCTCACCAATTTAACGGAAGAGCAGGAGGCATTGAGAGACCAGCAAGAGTCTTTAATTAATATTTTAGCTGCTAAAGAAAATGCGATCATTAATATGTCAGAAGAGCAAATCAAGCAAGAATTGCTGTTATCTGAACAAGAAAGATTGCTTGATTCTTTAACTTTTACAAGCATACTTGATTCCTTAGAGTTGTCTCAAAAAGAAATGGTCGTGCAGCAACAAGAATCTGAACTCAGGGAGCAGGAATCGGAGCTCAGTTTACAAAGAAGCCAAAGAAACCTGCTTTTGGCGATTGCTGGATTGATAGTAGTTGCTGCTATAGGAATGTTTCACCGTTACCACGTAATCAAGCGGCACAATGCGGTTCTTGGAGAAAAGAATGCTATTATCACGGAAGAGAGGAAAAGGTCAGAAGAATTATTGCTCAACATTTTGCCCAAAGCTGTTGCCGAAGAACTTAAAATGAGTGGACAAGCTGAAACACAGCATTACGATAACGCCACTGTTCTGTTTGCTGATTTTATTGGATTCAGTAAAATTTCTAAACAGCTCACTCCTGAGCAACTGGTTACAGATTTGGATTATGCTTTTAAAAATTTTGATTCCATCATTTCTAAATACGGACTTGAGAAAATCAAAACAATAGGAGATGCATATATGTGTGCAGGAGGTGTTCCGAATGAAGACGAGTCGCATCCAGTTAACGTAATTAAAGCGGCCATTGAAATGCAGGCTTTTTTAAGAAAATGGAACACATCAAAAAGGGCGAAAAACGAACCTGTATTTGAAGCAAGAATTGGAATACATACCGGCCCTCTGGTGGCAGGTGTAGTTGGCTCCACTAAATTTGCTTATGATATTTGGGGAGATACGGTAAATGTTGCCTCTAGAATGGAAACTAGCTGTGAAGCAGGAAAGGTCAATATTTCAGCTTCTACTTTTTCCAAAATTAACCAAGCATTCAATTGCGAATACCGTGGGAAAGTACCAGCTAAGAACGTAGGTGAAGTTGAAATGTATTATGTTGAATATCCAAGTTAATTGGATGCACCTAATGTAAATAAAAACGCCACTTTGAGTTAGTTACAAAGTGGCGTTTTTGATTTAGCCCTTTTTCAAATCAACATAATATTGATAGTAGTACGGAATGGTTTCTATGCCTTTGTAAAAGTTGAACAAGCCAAAATGCTCATTCGGTGAGTGGATGGCATCGCTGTTTAATCCAAATCCCATCAGTATACTATCGACATCAAGCACATCTTTGAATAAAGCCACGATCGGAATATATCCACCTTCCCGTTTTGGGATTGGATCTTTTTTGAATGATTTCTTCATTGCTAAATGAGCAGCCTGATATTCCGGTGTATCAGTTGGTGTAACGCCTGGTGTTCCTCCATGCATTCGGGTCACTTTTACCTCTACAGATGGTGGTGCAAGTGATTTAAAATGTTCTTCAAATAAATCATAAATTTTTTCTGGACGCTGATGTGGGACAAGCCTCATCGATATTTTGGCTTGGGCTTTAGCAGGAAGGACTGTTTTTGAACCCTCACCTGTATAGCCTCCCCAAATTCCGTTACAATCCAAAGACGGGCGGATGGAGGTTCTTTCTAAAGTTGTGTAGCCTTTTTCGCCCTGAACTTCAGCTATTGAAAGGTCATCCTTGTATTTATCCAAACTAAACGGAGCCTTGTTCATGGCTTCTCGTTCCTTCTTGCTGACCTTTTGAACATCATCATAAAATCCTTTAATCGTGATCTTGCCGTTTTTATCGATCAACTTTGAGATCATATCAGACAGAATATTGATAGGATTTCCAACACCGCCACCATACACACCTGAATGCAAATCTCTTGAAGGACCTTTCACTTCTACTTCCAAATATGCCAGCCCACGAACACCTGTTGTAATGGACGGTGTATCATTGGCGATAATTGAAGTATCTGAACATAGGACAACATCACAAGCGAGTTTTTTCTTGTTTTTTTCTACCCAAGGGCGAAAACTTGGTGATCCAACTTCTTCCTCACCTTCTACACAGAATTTGACATTGCATGGAAGGGAGTCCGTTTTAACCATTGCTTCAAATGCTTTAACATGCATGTAAGTTTGACCTTTATCATCACAAGCTCCTCTGGCAAATATGGCTTTTTTCGGATGGACTTTAGTTTTCTTGATTACTGGTTCGAATGGAGGTGAGTCCCAAAGTTCAATTGGGTCAGGCGGTTGCACATCATAATGGCCATAAACAAGAACAGTTGGCAATTTTTTGTCAATAATCTTTTCCCCATATACGATAGGGAATCCATCTTTTGATTTCCCATTTTTTTTATGCTTGGTAGGGCAAATTTCAACTTTGTCACATCCAGCTTCTTTGAGGCTATTGGCAACAAAATCAGCACATTTATGGACTTCTTTCTTGTATGCAGGGTCAGCGCTAATTGATTGGATTGTCAGCAATTCCAACAATTCATTTAAGAACCTCTTATCGTGTTGTTTAATGTAAGCTTGTGCTTTTTTCATGTATATATTTTGATTTTAAATTGAGAAAGGACGCCAAATATAACCATCTGGGTTCTTGGTCTCAAAATGATTTTTTTCAATTACTCCGCATCAATCTGTTCATGTAACAATTCTTCAAGTCTTTTCTTTGAAATAGAAAATTCCATTTGACCATCATTGGAAAAACTAATTGAACCTGTTTCTTCCGAAACTACAAATGCTGACACGTTAGTCTTCTCTGCAATCCCCAGTGCAGCCCTATGACGAAGGCCAGCAGTTGTTGGAAGAGAGATGCTTTCAGAAAGGGGTAGAACGCAACCGGCGGCTACTATTCTTCCTTGTCCTATTATGACTGCCCCATCGTGTAGAGGGCTATATTTATTGAAAATGCTTAAAAGCAAGGCATGACTAATAAGGGCATCGAGATTGGTGCCGGTGTCACTAATAATCTCTCTATCCAAATTTTTGGCAAGGACGATCAAGGCTCCTGTTTTCTCTTTGCTCATTTGAAGGAGTGCGGTTTTCAAATGCTCAAAATCTGTTGTGTTTGGATCAGTTAGGTTCAAATTTTTAATGAGCCACCGACCAATAATGTTGCTTCGGCTTTTAAGAGTCCTATTTCCCAATAATAAAAGAAATCGCCTTATTTCTGGCTGAAATATCACTATAATTCCAATCACTCCAAGCGATGCTACCTGATTCAATAGGCTTGAGACCATCTCCATTTGGAGCAGGCGCAATAACCAATAAACTAATAGCAAAGTAGCAACCCCAATAAAAATATTGAAGGCGATACTTCCTTTTAGGGTTTTATAAATGATATAGATTAGGTATCCGACGATTAAAATGTCAAGGATATCCCAAAAGGTGACAGGAAGAAAGCCTATTTCAAAAAGAAAAATCATTTACAAATTTTCAGATCATGGTTACTTTTGATTTTATACGCATCAAATTTCATTAAGGCAATAATAGGATGAAATTTTTAACAGCTACAATATTTCTGTGTGTAATGACAAACCTTGTTGGTTTATCTGCACAATCACCTGAAAGTATTCTGATAGATCAGGATTCTGCAGACTATGTCAATTTGATGTTGGTAAAAATTGCGGAACAAGAGAAAGCTGAAGTAGAACTCTTACTGATATCAACAAGAATGGAAATCGCTCAGTTAGAAAACACAAAAGAGTTTTTAACCAAGATGGAAGCTTTAAAGAAAGAAGAACTTAAGTTAGAGAACCAGTATAAGGAAAAAAATGACTGGTATATTTTTTTAAAGAAAATTCAATATTGGCCTCATGATAAGAAAATGGAAGAAATACAGAACTGGAAAGAGGAGCATTCAAATAAAAGCGTCGAAATTCAACAAACAAATAATGTCTTCACGGCTTACGAAAAGGGAAACATCAAGAAATATGTTAAAGAAGATGAACGCAATAATTTATTGATTTACCCTCCTACACGACCCTGCCAGGTCGATTACATCGTTTCCGACTCATCTGAAAATTTTGCGATCAAAAAGACTAAACCTGCTAACTTATTCGCATTTACTGATAATAAAATCAGAAAGCAATTTGTTGACAGGGAATTCATTACTTGCAATGCATCCATTGTTTCTTCAATTGGCGGAATGAAAACGCTTCAGCTCGACATTTCTGTGGCTTCGGCTAATGCATCTAATATTTTTGGGAAGCTAAAAGCAGGTGAATTTATTGCAATAAAATTAATTGATGGTAAAAATATTTTTTTGAAAAACAGAACTGATAGTACTGGCCAGTGGATTCCAGCATTACAATCCATTGTATACAAGGCTGAATTTCAGATAGGAGTCAAACAAGAAAAACTACTGAGATCTTTAGAAGCAGATTCGATAATTATTCGCTGGTCGAAGGCACAGGATGAATATCCAATTTATGAATTAGATTTTTTCATAAACCACTTCGACTGTTTGGAAAATGATTGATTAGGCTTATTTATGCTTTTCAATAACTAAAGTTTTATGAAAGAGACAAACCCAACAAAAACAATGCTGGGCCTGAAATTACCAACTGATCCTAGATGGGTTAATCTTGCTGAAAAGGATCTGGAAGAAATATTAACTGATCACGCTTATTGCGAGCAAAAGGCCGCTACCTCATGTATTACCCTTATCCAAATGTACCCTGAAAAGATTGAGATGGTTAAGAAGGTTGCTCCAATCGTAACCGAAGAATGGGGTCATTTTAGAATGGTGCTATTAGAACTTGAAAAAAGGGGATTGACTTTGGGCAGGCAGCGAAAAGATGAGTATGTTAATCAATTGCTTAAATTTGAAAAAAAAGGAGGGAGCAGGGAAGATCGGCTATTAGAGAAGTTGCTGATTTGCGCATTAATCGAAGCAAGAAGTTGTGAACGGTTCAGATTGTTGTCAGTAAATATGGAAGAAGAATCAATGAAAGAGTTTTACCATAAGTTTATGGTCTCAGAAGCGGGTCATTATAGATTATTTATTGATTTGGCTAAATTATATTTTGATGAGGAAAAGGTAAAAACAAGGTGGCAGGAATATTTAGTATATGAAGCATCGATTATGGACACACTAGAATTAAGAGGTGACAGAATGCATTGATACTCATGTTAGTTAAGTTAAAAGTTACTGGATACTAACATAAAATATATTCTATTAAAAAAAATATTTACCCCTCCACATTTACCTTAAAGTTCTTATTTTTGAGTTACACACTTATAACTTTTTTTTTACAAAGTCAAGAGTTGAAAAGGATATATGGCAACTTTTTTGATTAGTTTGGCTTTATTATCATTATCTTAGTCCCAATCTAAATATCCCACTGAATACAGTTGAATAAGTGCGGGAATCTTATTTTTTAGCAAATAAACTACACTGGTAGTAATTAATGCACTAACAATCCGATTATGCGCCAATTAAAGATTACCAATAAAATTACCACTCGAGAGAGCCTTGCACTTGACAAATACCTCAATGATATTGGTAAGATTGATATGTTGACCGCTGAAGAGGAGGCGGATTTAGCAAAAAAAATTAGAGCTGGAGATCAAGAAGCGCTCAATCGTCTTACCCGTGGCAACCTAAGATTTGTTGTTTCAGTTGCAAAGCAGTATCAAAATCAGGGCCTGTCGCTAAGTGATTTGATAAATGAAGGAAATGTAGGCTTGATGAAAGCGGCTAAGAGATTTGACGAAACCAAAGGATTCAAGTTTATTTCATATGCTGTTTGGTGGATTCGCCAATCTATTTTGCAAGCAATAGTTGAGTACTCAAGAATCGTAAGACTTCCACTTAATAAGGTTGGTTCATATAATAAGGTTAATGAGGCATTTATAGCCTTCGTACAGGAATTCGAAAGAGAGCCAACAGAAGAGGAATTGGCAGAAATATTAGATGTTGCTCCAAAAGACATAAAAAATATGATGAAAGGGAGTATCAGGCATTTATCTGTCGATGCTCCAATTGGCGGAGAAGACAATGATTCGACAATGTTGGATCTGCTATCTAATGAACAAGGGGCTAAACCCGATGATGCACTGATGGAACAGTCTTTAAAAGATGAAGTACAAGCTGGGCTATCAATTCTCTCACCAAGAGAAATCGAAGTTCTTTCAGCTTATTATGGGCTAAATGGACATAAATCATTGACCCTTGAGGAAATCGGCGACCTTTACGGTCTTACTCGAGAAAGAGTGCGTCAAATTAAAGAACGGGCTATTAGAAGGCTTCGAAAAGCATATAATAGAAATGCACTCAAATCATATTTAGGATAATAAAAAGAAATTTTTCAAACGCCCCAGTCATTGATCTTGTGACTGGGGCGTTTGTTTTTAGGGTAAATTATTGTCGATTCAGTCTAAATATTTTACCATTGAATCTTGATTTTAAGTAATTTGAAATTTATTGTAAATCAACAAAATCTATTAAAATGGGAGTGACAGTAGCTATGATAGGATTACTCGTTCTTGCAGGAACTGGAATCTATGTAGGATTAAAAACTTTGGAAAACTATAACCCTGGCAAGAAAAAGATTCAGAAAGATATTATCGAACTAAAAAGAGAATTGCAACCTCATATTTCTGAAATTGTGCCTTGGTCGGAAGAAGAGATGAGTCAATTGTCTATAAATCAAATAAATAAGAAATCTTCAAAAAGAATAGTTACAACAAAAAAGGGCGTTTTTACTACCATATATCATGAGCCGTTAATAGCGTGGGCATCGAGGAAGTATGTATCCAGTAAAACAAATGCATTAGTTTATGCTAAAACTTCTCATCATGAATTTATTTATCGAGTGAAAAAAAATAAAGTAGATGTAGTTATTGATGATCAATTGATAGGGCAAATAAATGAAGATGGCATTTTAGAACAGGTAAAAGGACGCAAGGCATTAGCTCAAATAAATCGATCTTCTGAAACACTAGGATTGCCAATCCTAGTTAATCAAAGAGAAGCAGGAAGATTGGCGACTCCAGAAAGCTCTAACAGCCCAAATCCGAGAGCTTTCAATATTGTGTCTAAAATGGATGGAGAAGAAGAAAAATTATTTCTTGCAATGTCAATTTTTGAATTAATAAAGGCGCAAGGATAAAGGGGGGAAAGTCTCATTTGGAAGGAAATATAATTTTCCAGTATAAAAATTACGTAATTGTCATATAGAATGAAGAAAATAATGTAAATATGCCTTTGTTTTAAAGGCTTTGCTAAATACTTTTGAGGAAAATTGAAAACATATTATCCCACAGGTTTACCAATGATTACACTACTTTCCAAATCCTTTTCATACAGTATTGCCTCTAGCCTAACACTACGAGAAAGGTCAATAATCCTAGCTACACACCTATCTACACCTATTGCTTTACAGTTCGTAACATTAATGAAGAGGACACGTATATTTCTTATTGAGAAAACTTGTCGTATTAGTTGATAAAGAAGGGAATACGTAAAATGTTGTTATTAATTGAATTAAGGCTAATTCTGAGTATTTGAAAGAAATACTGGTGACTTTAAAGTCATCTCCTATTTTTTATATAAATCATGAAACATGAAAGTACACTTACTTAAAAATCATGGACAATTTAGTGTTTTATGTCGTAAAGCATTTCCTGTCTTTATGCTGGGATTAATGCTGCTCGGCATTGAGTCACCTCTTTTGGCTGAAGGCTCAAAAGATTTTGTCGGTTATAACGGATTAAGGATGTTCTTGGACACCAGGGACCCTCAACAGCTAAAAGTATACGCCAATGCTGGTGAAACTATTAATGTTGGTTCTAGCCATGTTGGTATAGAAGGAGGATTCATCGAGGTATACGATCCAAATGGGGTATTGGTAGCCACATTTAATGATTCAGGTGCCAACACAGGGCTGGGAATTATTAATAATAATGTGGAGGAGTTAGAAGGGCCAAATGGAGGAGGAACAACTAATGGTTCGGGATATGAACCAGGAGTGATAACAGTGCCCTCTGATAAGACTGGAATTTGGACAGTGATTTTTGATTATCCTTCCTACAGCAATACTTCTTTTGCAAATATTACTAATAATGCTCCGTGGACAAGAGCAGCAAATCAACCTAACTCTAGAAGGGTTGTGCTGGCTTGGGATATAACCGTCACACAAAGTGGAGCTGGAAATGAAGGCGGTACCGTAACGGAAGGACGCGTATATTCAAACGAGCACATTTCATTGATAAATGGGAATAGTTCTCCGAATAACGAAATTTCTACTTCTCCAAAATTCTATGTTCTAACAGAAGATGGCTATTTATATCTTGTAAATATAAATGAAGCCGATCCTTTCCGCTTTCCAATCTCTTCGAATTCACTCGGTCTTGTCAATGGAGAAAGAAATCCAATTTATAAGTCAAAACCAGAAGCTGAATTTATTAGAAGTGCCGATACAACAGGTTGGGTATCTACCCAAAATTATCTCCTTGATCCGCAAGCTCAAGACATTGGAGCTTTGATTAACAACAAGATATTTTTCAACGAACCAAATTTGGATCTTCCGGCAACGGCGACTGTTACCGAAGTTTTTCAAAATGATACTTATACAACTTGGTTATTGGAAGATTTGGAAATTTTGGAAATTAATAATGTTTATCTCTCGGCACAAGATGAATTTGGTTCCCCTTGTAACCCTGGGTCTATTGAATTTGGAAAGGGAGGATGGTTTGTTTTTGAAACAAATCTAGGTGGTGTAATTACACTGCAACTTGACCTGAACCAAAACGGCGTATTTGGCGATCCCGAAGACCTTGTGTTGATGGGAACACTTGATGAAGGCTTAGATTCAATTTTTTGGAACGGATTGAATGGCTTGGGAATTCCAATTTCTGTCCAAGATTCTTTCGAATTAACTTATACAGGTTCGATAAGATTTGGTGAGTTGCATATTGCTCTGACAGATGTCGAAGGAAACCTTGGTGGTGTTACCTTTGAATGGTTGAATGCCCCAGCTGGATTCCCAACTGATCAATTTTACTATGATCATTCAGATATTGATCCGAATATTCCGTTGAGCGTTAGTGGAGGTGGAACACCAGGAAATGCCTTACCCACAAATATTCCATATACGTATCCCGTTCCAGAGGGAAATAACGACTATATTGATCAATGGTTTTTTATTGAACAAACAATAGATACAACTCAAATTTATTTAGACATAGTACTTGATTGTTTTTGTGATGAAAATGAAACTCCAGAATTGACTATCATTGGAAATGATGTATGTGTTGGAGATGAAATTACCCTTACAGCATCTAATCAAAATACATCGAGTTTGTTGAGCAATCTTGATTTTTCTTGGACAGGTCCAAATGGATATATGTTTGATGAATTGGATTTAACTCCTGATGGAACTTCCACTGCAAACGTTACAGACAGTGCATTATTAATAAATAGTGGAACTTATCAAGTAATAGTTGCGACTCAAACACTATGTGCGGATACAGCTGAAATTTCAGTGGCAGTTAATCCTACTCCAGTACTTGACAGCGACAATTTAATCGGTCTGGTTTGTGAAGGTGGAACAGTACAATTATGTGCTAATAATGTAACGCCAGATATCCCAATTTTAGATTGCGAATGGACAGGTCCTAATGGATTTTTTGTTCAAAGTTCTGGAAATGGTGATGATCAAATTTGTATAGACCTTACAAATGTTTCACCTTCCATGGAAGGTGATTATACATTAGTCTGTAGCGCACAAGGGTGCGAATCAGAACCATTAGTTTTTACAGTCTCCATTGAACCGACACCTATTATTAATGGTATCAGTCCAAACGGTGATTTTTGCGTTGGAGAAAGTGTAGAATTGACTGCGAGCAATACTGTTTTGGGAACTGGACCAATAATTTATACATGGACAGGCCCCGGATTTATATTTTCAGATACTTCCCAAATAGAAACAGGCCCATTTGTAGCAACAATAGATAGCATTCAATTAACAAATGCAGGTGTATATACACTTGTTTTGGAAACATTATTTGGATGTGTCTCTACTCCTCAAACGATTGTGGTAGGTGTAAATCCTAATCCTGAAATATGTGATATTTCTGGTGGAGGTGATGCTTGTTTTGGTCAAAATATTACCCTGTCAGCAAACAATTGTGAATCTGGGGTAACTGGTCCAATAAGCTATATTTGGACTGGCCCTGCTGGGAATACACTGTGCTCAGGTTCAATACTTGGCGATGGCCCATTTGAATGTGAAATTTTGAATATTCAAGCTATCAACTCTGGAACATATTGTTTGACGTTAACTGACGATGGAACTGGTTGTACTTCTGGTCAATCATGTGTGGATATAAATGTTCTTCCGAGTATCAATATTATTGATGTTACTCCTGACACAAGCATATGTGAAGGTGAAAGCATCATGCTTACTGCTTCAACCAATTTTGGAGCAGATATCATATATACTTGGACGACTCCTAACAATACTGTTCTGTGTTCAGGAACAGTCTCGCCAGGAGCCTTATTAACTTGTGAGGTAAATAATATTACACCTGCAGATGCTGGTGCTTATATTTTAACTGTAAGCTCAATCGATGGTTGTGTAGCAGAGCCAGTTACGGTTAACCTTGGTGTATTTGATGCTGTCAATATTACTTCTATTTCTGGAGGTGGAGCTTATTGTGAAGGTGATACGATAACGTTAAGTGGCTCGAGTATGAGCAATACCGATTCTGTGATTTTTATCTGGACAAACCCTGCTGGAGATACAATTGGTATGGGTACAACTGTCCCTGCTGGACCATTTACAGTACTGGATCCAAATCCAACAAATGGTACATATACATTAGTCGTTTGGACTTTGGAAGGCTGTGGTGATACTGAAACGACCGAAGTAACAATAAATGAACTGCCAGTTGGATCTATAATTACAGCTGACAGTACCACAGTGTGCGAACTAGATTCACTTATATTATGTGGACAAAATCTCAATCCGAATATTGGTAGTTTTATCTATACTTGGTCAACTCCAAATGGAGAGACGATTACTGGAGTAGGAGATAGTACCACGGTGTTCTGTGATACACTTTCCCCAGCCAATACTTATGGAGAAGGGGTATATACACTTGTAATTTGTGATGGAGATTGCTGTTCTGACCCCGTCAGCATAAATGTATTCTTAAATCCTAATCCAGTTATTTCACCTATATCCGGTGGAGGAACTTACTGTGAAGGTGATACGGCGGTTGTTTGCTTTTCAAATACCAATCCCGAAGTTCAAGACTGGATTTGGACATGTGTATTTGAACAGACCACCGAAACAGGTACTGGATCAGGTACAGAGGAAATTTGTATTTCATTAACCCAACCAGGTTTTATATTCTGTTCAATTGAATCTACTGAGGGCTGTGGTTCAAGTTTGGAAGGTACAGAAGTAATTTTTGAACCAAACTATACGCCAGAAATTACTTCAAATAGCCCAGTTTGTGCAAACGACACTCTCTTATTGGACGGAATAAACACTTCCACCTGCACCAATGATGTGACTTATACTTGGACAGGCCCTGGTGGATTTATTTTCACTGGAACGGCACCATGTATAGGACCTTTCCCTGCTGAAAATCCAAATCCGGTTTCAGGTGAATACTGCTTGTCTCTAGATTCTGGAGGCGGTGGCGGCTGTAATGATCCAACTTGTATCATAGTTGATGTGATCGAATTGCCATTTGTATTAAATGGTTCTATTGATGGTGGCGGAGAATTCTGTGAAGGTGACACTGCCTTGCTAACAGCAGTAATTGAGAATCCTTCTGGTGGAGATATTTTCTATGAATTGACATTCGAAGGGGATGTCATTGATACGGGAACAGTCTCAAGTGGGGCTCTATTAGCATACGATGTTAGTGATTTGGGAATGGATGATGCTGGGAACTATTGCCTTAATCTAACCTGCATAGAAACGGGATGTACTGATGAAGATTTAGGATGCACTGAGATTACTGTTAACCAAACTCCGATAATTGATGAAGTTTCTGGTGATGGCACTTACTGTGAAGATGATGATATACAACTCAATGGTTCTGGTCCAGCTGGCCCTGGAGACGTAACGTATGTTTGGACTGGGCCAAATGGGTTTATTTTTACGGGAGGCCCAGTTCCATGTGGAGGCCCTTATCCAGCGACTGTAAATAATGTTGACGTTGAAGATTCAGGCACTTATACATTAGTTGTCTTGAAAGGGGATTGTGTCTCAGATCCTGCAACAGTAGACGTTTTGGTTAATCCTCGGCCTGACATTTTGAATGTTTCAGGAGGTGGAGATGAATGTGAGGATGCAGTAATTCCTATTTCATTTACTATTGATCCTGATGGAGCTAACAGTGTAGATTGGACTATCGCAGGACCGGGATTGGATTCAAGCGGTACAGTAACCGTTTTGACTGAATTTACATTTATGATCACGATTGCTCAAGATGGCACTTACGTTATCACTGCTGTTTCAGATCAAGGTTGTGAAGCAGATCCAGTTGAAATTATGATAAATATGATTTCAATTCCTGACCCAACTATTTCAGTTGAAATAGAGAATCCTTGTCCAGGAGAAACAATATTCTTGGCAGTAAACCCACCAGTAGATTCAGCTTCTTACTGTTGGTTTGCAAATGGAGTATTGCTTGCAACAACTGATGAGCCATTCTACGATGCTGAAAATCCAGTTGAAGGTGAGTACACTGTTGAGGTGAAATTCATGGGTTGTTCTGAAACTTCTGATCCTGTAACAGTTACTTATGTCGTAGGTCCTACTGCGAATGACGATTTATATACTGGCATCGCAGGGATGGATGTGACTGGAAACATATTAGACAATGATGACTTAGCTTCAGGTTCAATTCTAAATGTACTTACCCAGCCTTCTAATGGTACCGTAACAGTAGGATCAAACGGGGAGATGGTTTATACGCCGAATTTTGGCTTTGTTGGTACAGATCAATTTACCTACGAGCTATGCCTTTTGGATTGTCCGGAACTCTGCGACGAAGCTGTTGTAACAATTGTGATAGAGCCAATTGATTGCGAGGTGCCAAACGTCATCACTCCAAATGGAGATGAGATCAATGATATATTGATAATTGATTGTGTTCCTGCTTATCCTAATAATATCCTAAGAATTTTTAACCGTTGGGGAGATGAACTCGAAGTATTCGAACCATATACGAATACTTGGGACGGTACTATTGGTGCGAGCAAAGACCCTGTTCCAGCTGGCACCTACTTCTACATTTTCCAGCAGGATAAGAATAACGACGACCATTTGGCAGGATATGTCAAAGTAGTACGATAACGCTTAAGAAAGGCAACTTAACCCAATCATAGGTTAAGTTGTCCTTCACTGAATATTTGAATGATCCATCTTCATTAATAAATAATGTGAACATGAAAAAAATAATATTTACACTTTTAACGCTCTGTATTTCCTTAATGGGGTGGTCTCAAAGTGAAGACATATTCACCTTCAACCTTTTCAATCAATTGAATTTTAATCCAGCTTATGCTGGATCAAAGGAAGTACTTGATGCAGGAGCGATTTACAGGAATCAATGGTGGTCAGGTGTGGATGGTTCTCCAACAGACATTAATGTATGGGGGCATATGCCTTTTGCAAATAGGAGAAATGGACTTGGCCTCAATATCATTTCTGATAATATTGGGATGGACAATATTGTAAAAGTAGGTGTCAATTATGCCTATAGGATTTTGCTCCCAAATAGGAAGGTATTGGCTCTTGGAATAGGTGCTCAATTCGATAATGCTCGAACAAACTGGAACGAGGTCAACAATTCTGTTAATCCAGGCGATCCATCATTTGGACAAGGCACGGATGGTAAATCGACTTTTAATGTTGGACCTGGCATTTACTTTAAAAGTCCGAAATTTTATGCAGGCGTTTCAGTCCCACGTATGCTTGCCAATTCATTATATCAAGAACGAGGTGAATTTGACAGAACAGTTAATACATATCTTTTACAGACTGGCCTGTCGCTCGACATCAGCCAAAATGTTGAATTCCTTCCAAATGCACAAATAAGATTCAATCCAAATGCACCTTTTGACTTTGATTTGAACGCAAACGTCATGTTCAATAAAGCATTGATGCTTGGTGTTTTATATCGCTATGAAGATTCAATAGATGGCTTGATCGTATATCAATTCAACAATGGCTTGCGATTAGGCGTTGCACTTGACTTTACTGCCTCTGAGCTAAAAAAAGCAACGACAGGTAGTTATGAAATTATGCTAGGTTATACATTCCCATGTGAGGAATGTGAAATCGTTAACCTCAGGTATTTTTAATCAATGATTTAAATTGGATGATTGAACAATTGCTTCAATTCTTCTATCCCTATTTTAAAAAGACATAAGATGAAAAAATTCAAACCCTTAATACTTCTTCTGAGTCTTGCATTTTTGGGTTCACTTACAGCCCAAAATGTAGAATTTCAGAATTTGAAAGTAATAAATTCTGAGGAGCTCGATTTTAGTCCAATGCCATTCGGAAATGGGATCATCTTCACTTCTTCAAAAAGTGATCGTTTTTTGAGTTGCCCTAGTTATGGTGATAAGGACAGTTATGTGGATTTGTATTATGCAGAGAAGAACCAAGATGGTACTTGGAAAGAACCTGTCGTATTGAAAGGGAAAATAAACGGGAAGTATAATGATGGTGTACCCGCATTTAGTCCTAATGGAGATAAGATGATTTTTACAAGAAACAACTTAAATGGGAAAAATGCGGAGGATATTATTCACCTAAAATTATATACTGGTGATTTTGAAGATGAAAATTGGGTAAATACAACTACTGCTTTGCCATTCAATAGTGAAGATTGGTCTACTGCACATCCTGCTTTATCGAGCGATGGCCAGTTGCTCATTTTCGCATCTAATAGACCTGGCTCCACACTGAATATGCAAGGTAAACCTAGCATGGACTTGTGGGGCTCACGACTGGAAAATGGCGTTTGGTCAATTCCATTCAATTTAGGCCCATCAGTTAATACAGGTAAAAATGAGTTGTTCCCAACTCTTGATGCTGAATCTGGTACTTTATTCTTTTCATCAAATGGTCACCCGGGAGAAGGAGGATTGGATCTTTTTGCTGCTGAAGATTCAGGTGGAGATGAATGGAACTTGCTCGGGAACATCGGCGAGCCTTTTAATACTTCAAGCGACGACATGCATTTCATTCCTTTAAATGGAGCGACAGAAGGATATATTGCCTCTGACAGATCACATTCTGATGCAAAAGGAGGAGATGATATTTATTTCTGGAATAGAAATGTAGTCTACAAAGATGCTATCATCCAAGTTGTTGATGCACAGACAAATGTGCCACTGCCTGATGCTGATGTTTCTATTGATCCAGGAGATTTCAAGAATGAATCGATTATTAAATATGGACCTGTGCTGGATAGGATTTATGGAGGTTTAGGAGAAGGTGAACTTGCTATAGAACCGCTACAATTGAAAACAGATAAAGATGGCAGAGTGAAATTGCGGGTTATGTCACCTGCTGCATTTGCAATTACTGCTTCAAAAGCTGAATATAAAACTGAAACAAGGAATCCAACTGACGAAGAATTGACGGAGGAAGAGGTTTATGTTATTCCGCTTGATAAGGATAAATACTTTGCTAAACTGATAGTAAAAGTAGTTGAGGATCCTTCTGGCGATCCGATACCTCTCGCAAATATTAATATTGTAAATAAAAGAACCGGCGCAGTCGTGCCATTGGTAGGTGATAGTAACGGAGAAGCGACCACTCAAATTGATTGCGATGATGAGTATGAGATTGCAGCAAGCAAAGATCCTTATTACGATAACAAGGTGACATTGGAGAATTATAAAATTGATTGTCAGGATGGAGAGGTAACTGTAATTGTTCCGTTGAAATCGCCAAGGATCGTGGTACTCGAACCAGTATTTTTTGACTTCGACAAATTCTATATCCGTAAAAAGGATGCTCAACCGACCTTGGATGCGTTAGTTTCTATAATGGAAAAACATCCTTCGTTATATATTCAATTGGAAGGGAATACAGATTCTAGAGGGTCTCATAGATACAATGTGAGATTGTCGACTAACAGAGCTAATAGCGCCAGAAAATATCTTATCAAGCAAGGGGTTGAGGAAGAACGGTTATCAACGGATTGGTTTGGAGAAGAAAAACTGGCGAATAACTGTGCTGACAATATAATATGCCCTGAGGAAGACCATCAGATTAACAGACGAGTAGATGTTGTCGCTGTTCGTCATCAAGAATCTGGGGTTAAATTCGTAACTAGGCCCGTTGAAGAAATGGAGGTGGAATCTGATAGAAAATAGTAACGGTGAAGCTATTAAAAAAGCCGTATTGATTTTTATTCAATACGGCTTTTTTTAATTCAACTATAATATTGATTATTTCTTGCAAATTACCTTCATAAATAGCTCTCAAATTTATCGTTGTTTTTTAGGTTTCATTAATTTCGCCGCAAATTGAAAATAAGAACTTTGGCTATTAAAAAATAGCCGATTCATATTAAACCCATCCATTTATGACTGCTATAATTATTGCCTGTTTTATTTTAGGTTACTTGATGATTGTTTTTGAGCATCCTTTAAAATTAGATAAAACAGTTCCAGCCCTGCTCATGGCTGCTCTTTGTTGGGCGCTTTTGGCATTAGGCTTCCATGGTGGCTCGCTATCTGTTATCGACGCGCATGACCATGTTTTTGAATTAACATCAGGTGCTATGGATCATGATGCAGAACATGGATTTACCAATACACTTCTTCATCATTTAGGGAAAACTGCCGAAATTTTGATATTCCTGATTGGAGCAATGACTATTGTTGAAATAATTGACCTCCACCGTGGGTTTGAGGTATTAAAAGGATATGTAAGAACTAAAAAGAAGAAAAACTTACTGTGGATTGTTGGAATTCTTGGATTTTTCCTTTCTGCAATTATTGATAACCTGACTGCTACAATTGTATTAGTTACACTGCTCCGCAAAATTATACCAGAAAGAACAGAAAGATTGTGGTTTATCAGTTTGATAGTAATAGCTGCCAATGCAGGTGGTGCTTGGTCTCCAATTGGTGATGTTACTACGACTATGCTATGGATTGGCAACCGGGTTTCTTCCGGTGGCCTTATTACACAATTGGTAATTCCATCAATTGTTTGCTTTGCTGTACCTTTTTATGTGGCTTCTTTCTTAAAGCCATTTAAAGGAGAAATTAGCTTAAATATAAGGGAAGCAAAACAGGAAGAGCGGCTATTGAGTAGCCGTACAATGTTGTTTTTAGGTTTGGGAATGATTGTGTTTGTTCCAATATTTAAGACGGTTACCCACCTTCCTCCATATCTTGGAATGATGCTCAGTCTTGGTGTTGTTTGGTTGGTTTCTGAGTACATCCATCCAGAAGAAAACTTTGATAAAGAAAGGGCTCATTTATATTCAGCCCATAAAGCGTTATCGAGAATTGAAATGTCGAGTATCTTGTTTTTCTTGGGCATTTTGATGGCAGTTGGAGCATTGGAGAGTTTGGTGTTTGGTGTAGTTAATGGAGAATCAGTAGGAACGTTGCGATATGCAGCTGAAATGCTTGATAATACATTTGCCAACAGAGACGTTGTTGTAATGCTACTTGGTGTTGGTTCTGCAATAATTGACAATGTACCACTTGTTGCGGCCTCTATGGGGATGTACGAAGCACCATTGGATGACAAATTGTGGCAATTCATTGCCTATGCCGCTGGAACCGGGGGAAGTATGCTAATCATAGGCTCAGCGGCTGGTGTGGCTGCGATGGGAATGGAAAGGATAGATTTTATTTGGTATTTGAAGAAGATAAGCTGGTTAGCTGTTCTAGGTTTTGTTTCAGGTGGAATAGTTTATCTGTTGTGGTATGGATTAGTGATTTCTTGAGAAAGTTAAGGTTTTACTAATCAAATTGAGAATACTGATTTCAAGTGCCACTCATAGTAGATTTGTTGGATTTCGAGAAATAAAGACATTTTGATGAAGTACCTTTTGTTCACAATTACTACAGTTGCAATAATCAGCTGTTCAAGCGTTAAAGTTGACCTCCTTATTGGAAAATGGCAAGCAGTAGAGATTTTAGAAGATGGGATTCCTTTAGAAGTGGATATGACACCAATTGGGTTTGCATTTGATGGCCAAGGATATTACAACTATTCCAGCACTTTAAATTACAAAGAAGCTGGCACCTATTATCTTGAAGGACCCTATTTGTACACTTTAGATACTATCAATACGGCTTCTACTGAAAAAGCTGTTCGGATCAATGTCCTGACTCAAGATTCTTTAGTTTTATTAATGTCAGTGAAAGGCAAGGAAAAAATAATGAAGCTTTTAAGAAAAGAAGAGTAGCCAGTGACTTGAGCAATAAAAAAGCCATCAAATCTTAGACTTGATGGCTTTTTTATTGCTCGAAATTGTCCTTATTCTTCCTCCTTTGCAGCTTCTTCAGCCACTACAGCTGGTTCTTCTGCCGGAGCTTCTGCAGTTTCAGCTACAGCTTCAGCTGTAGGTTCTTCAGTTGCAGCATCTTCTGCAGCAGGAGCTGCTTCTTTTACTTCAACTTTAGGAACTTCTTTTTCAGGAGCTTTAAACGGAAGGTCAAGTCCAGCAATTTTTGCGTGGTAAGCTTGAATTTCAGCATTTGCTTTTTCCCGTCTCTTAGAAATCTTCTCTTCTTTTGCCTCAATCCACTCAGTGTATTGTTTGTCAGCTTGTTCCTGAGTAATAGCACCTTTGTCAACACCCCTTTGAAGATGTTTGCGGTAACCTAATCCTTTGAATCTCAGGATGGACCTAACTGTTTCGGTTGGTTGTGCACCATTGTTCATCCATTCAAAAGCTTTGTCACGGTCCAATTCGATTGTAGCCGGTACAGTTAATGGATTATAAGTGCCAATTTTTTCGATGAAGCGGCCATCACGTGGTGACCTTGCATCAGCGATAACGATGTGGTAGAAAGGTTTCTTTTTCTTGCCCTTTCTTTGCAATCTGATCTTTACTGCCATTTTTTAAATGTTGTGATCAGCGAGGAAAATCATAGGTTTGTAAATCCTTGCCAATCTTAGTTATACATCCCCACTTACTTTGATCAACAAGCGGTGGGCTTAAGCGGGCGCAAAAGTAGGATTTTAATTGAAAATCAAACACTTTCCACGTTTTTTTTAATTGCTCCATGTACCTGTTAATCAAAGAATTTAGCAACTTAGCATTTTGAAGCCTACCGCTATGCCCCTAAAATATTTTCCATGAAAAATTCTATTTGGATTTTCTTATTATTTCTGAATCCATTTGCGTCCGATTGCCAATCTTCACTTTCAGGTGTCATCAATTCTTACGCTAAAGTTATTGACCTGAATCATTGTGAAGGGATACTTGCTGTTTCAGATACTACTGGATTTCAAATTGGAGAAAATGTCCTATTAGTTCAAGCAAAAGGAGCTGAAATCGACGGGACTAATTCAAGTAGCTATGGAGATATTATTGATCTTGCTGGAGCGGGATTTTATGAAAAGAATCAAATTCTTTCCAAAGAAGGAAATGAAATACACCTTAAATATTTGGTAAGTAAAGAGTTTGAGGCCAGTGGTAATATTCAATTGGTTACGTTTCCTCAATTTACATCAGCTATTGTTTTAGATACGTTGACTGCACTTCCTTGGAATGGGGAATTGGGAGGCATCCTAGCTTTTGAGGTGGAAGGGTTATTGGAAATGAATGGATCAATAGACGTTAGCGAAAAGGGCTTTAATGGTGCTTCAACAGTTCCTCACATAAGCGATTGCAGTTTCCTGACCAATGCAAACAATTATCATTATGGAATAGACAATTGGCGTGGGGCACCAAAAGGAGAAGGGATTGTTGCTGTTATTCCTGGAAAGGAACAAGGACGTGGAGCTCAGGCAAATGGCGGCGGTGGCGGCAATGACCATAATGCGGGCGGTGGTGGTGGAGCAAATATTACAGCAGGTGGAGTGGGGGGTAAACAATCAGTTTCAGGTTTTGGATGTGATGGTGACTTTGCAGGAGTTGGAGGTAAATCGCTTCCTGGTATTGCAGATCGAATCTATTTTGGAGGTGGTGGCGGAGCTGGCCATGATAATAATGGTGTAGCGACAAATGGGGGTAATGGGGGAGGAATAGTCATAATAGTTGCGGATGTAATTGAAGGGAATGGGCAAACAATTTTTGCTAATGGGCAATCAGCATTAACTTCCAATGGCGATGGTGCAGGCGGCGGCGGTGGCGGCGGAACAATTTTTATTGATACCGAAATGCTGGTTGGTGAACTTATAGTCGAATCGAAAGGCGGAATAGGTGGTGATACCAATAACCCAACTGAACGTTGCCTAGGAGTTGGTGGTGGCGGGAGTGGAGGCCGTTTGATAACGAATAATTCGGAAATTTTGGTTGAATTATCTGCTGGAAGTGCTGGTGTAAATTTGAATCCATCTTCACAGTGTAATGGTCAATCGAATGGTGGGCAGCCTGGTGAAGAAGGATTGCAGACTGTATCAGTGGGAATTAACGGTTCGTCAATTGAAATAATGGAATCCAATATTCTCATTCAACCTATCTCTATTGATACTTGTGTGAATGAATCATTTTCGTTTACTACAATTGTTGGGGGAAATGGCCTTAATTATCAATGGGAATTTAACAATGGAAATGGTTGGCAACTGTTGGACAATGACATTATGTTCTATGGAGTTCAAACCTCTGAACTGTTTGTTGCAGGGTTGGACTTGTCATGGGATGAAGCTTTATTCAGATGCTATATTTCAAATGATTGTGGCTTTGAAGAATACACGGAACAAGTTTCCTTAGACCTCTTACCAATTCCAGTTTCCTCTTTTAATTTTATGGATTTAGGGAATGGATTCGTGCAATTTGAGAATAATTCTTCTGATGCGTCGAGTTATCATTGGGAGTTTGGAGATAGTTTTAGCAGCACAGAAATTGATCCGATTCACGAATATTTGATGGATGGAGCGTATGAGGTTACACTATCAGCTTTTAATGAATGTGGAGAAATTTCTTACACAGAAACAATTGTAGTTGGTGGCGTACCAATCGCAGATTTTTCATTCACAAGTTCTGATCTCTGTACACCAGTCGAGGTTCAGTTCAACAATTTATCTGCTGGTTTAGATAGCCTTATTTTCTTCTGGGAATTTGAAGGAGGTACTCCAGCAAGCTCAACTGATCTCAATCCAATCATATTATATACACAAGAAGGCCAATTTGACGTGAGACTTATTGCCCAAAATTTATTTGGTACTGATACCCTGATACAAGAAGATATTGTCATTGTATTTGAAACTCCGTCTCCTGATTTTGACTATTCACTGAATGGACCACAAGTTTCCTTTATAAATAACTCGAATGGAGGGACTTTTTGGATTTGGGATTTTGGAGACACCAACACTTCTACTGAGGAAAATCCGATACACACTTACGGTGGTGTTGGGACTTTTGAAGTTAGTTTGACAGCAGGAAATCAAAGCTGTGGAGCAACTATTAGTCAGGAAATTACAATACTCTCTCCAAATTCGACGACAACAAAAGAGGATATTTCGATTTCAGTATTCCCAAACCCTGTATCAGATTTTCTGCATATTCAAATCAAGAATGAATCATCAGAACCATCGCAATTGACGGTATTCGATTTGCATGGAAGGGGTATCCTTAAAACGGAAATTGGCAAGGAGACCAAGATAGATATGCAAAACTACTCTTCCGGAATTTATCAAGTAATTATCGAAAATGGGGAACGAAGGCATCACCTTCGAGTAGCCAAGATTTAGATTAGCCCTCCTTTTTAAGTGCCTTGGCAATCATATTGAAGAAAATAATTGCAGCTAAAAAAGCGGCCAGTCGGCCAATCAGGTCACCCCACCGAACATAAAAAGTTTTTTCAAAGCTAAACTTGATGTTGCCATTAATGGCATTTTCAACACCATACGTTGTTGGTTGCAAGACGTCACCTCTTTGATTGACAAAACATGTAGTTCCAACATTTGCGGATCTGGCTACACTTCGGCGTGTTTCGATTGCCCTAAGAGAAGCAAATTTTAAATGCTGTTTGTGACCAGGCGTATTATCCCACCACCCATCATTAGTGACTATAAAAATTGCTTCTGCACCTTCTCGAATATAGCCTGCATGATAATCACCAAAAACACTTTCATAGCAAATCACAGGCGCAATTTTTCCTGAATTGCTTTCGAAAACCTTTCTCTTTTTTGAAGTGCCATGACCTTCCAATGAACCACCTAATTGATCGACAACTGGTTCTAAAAAGAACAGGAATTTATGGTAAGGTGTGATTTCAGCTCCTGGAACTAATTTTCCCTTTATATAGAATTGAATACTATCACGTTGCTGAAGTTGAATTGCAGCATTGTAAGCCTCCCAAAAAACAATTGATCCATCAGCTCTTGTGTCCTTTCGTGTAGAATTAGTGTGAGGTTCATTTGGCCCAAATACTTTATAGGCGTTGACGCCTGTGACCAACTTTAGGTTTGGATGATTGGCCAGATATTGCCTGAGCCTTTCAATGTATTTATTGTATTCAAATCCTCCTTTTTCACCTGCATTAAAACTTGTTTCGGGAAAGACGAGATACTCGGTTTCAGGAGTAATGGCAGCTTCTGTAAGTCTCAGAAACCTATTTATTTGTTCATCTTTTGAAATGGTGAATTTTTCAAAGTGAGGTTCAAAGTTTGGCTGGATTACGACCACTTCGACATCCTTTCCTTTCTCTTCATATCCATAATACATGAATAATGATACAAGGATTGGCAATAGTAAGATAACTGCAATTTTTATTCCTCCTCCAATGTTTTCCTTCCATATATTTTTTAAACTTAAAGAGAAGTCATTTTTTCTTAAAACATTGAAAATCACAATATTGGCCAATAATACCCAAAGTGTTCCGCCAAATGTGCCAGTATATTCATACCATTGAACCCAAGATGGGAATTGCCCAAATGCATTACCGAGATTGAGCCAAGACCAGGAAAGTTCCCAATTTAAATGCAGCATTTCAAACGAAATCCAGTAACTGGCGAATGCTGCCATGTCAAGTCTTGGTAGTACCTTTTTCGTTTTATGGAACAATAAAAAAGGCCCGCACATGAATAAGGCATTAATAAAAAAAGCAAAGAACCCCGCTATGAAAGCAGTGTTGCCAACCCACCAAGTGACCAGCACATTCCACAAAACAAATGTGTGATAGGCATAAGGGAATAGAGTAGGGGATTTCCCTTCTGCCTCTTTGGCCTGGGCAACTTCATATTCGACAATAAGGAGTGGAATCCAGGCAATGAAAAGCAGAAATGTGAGCGGTAAAGCAGGAAATCCAAGTGCAAGTAAAAGGCCGCTTAGCGTGGACAGAGCCAACCATCGTTTACCCTTTGGATGCCACGTGTATTTCTTCCAAAATGCAATAACAATTGCACACCAAACTGATACAAAGAAGAATAGAGGAAGATAGCTCCAGAGTTGTTTTTCAACATGAAGAGCAAACATGCGCCAGCCTGTGCCAATTGCAACAAGTGTAAATAAGGCAATGAGGATGAGTCTGGTTTGCTTTTTCACATGCAATATTTCTGATTAGAGTATGTTTAGTTTTTGTACAAACTGAAAATCAAGAGTTTAGGGTTTTGACGAGGAATCAAAGAGGGAGTTTAGCGAGTTAAGCGACTGATTTGATTCAAAGTCAAGTTCATAAAATATTGTTTATCAGGAAGTAGAAAAAATAGACATACTCTTAACTGATGGTGAGGCCATCGGCCCATTCTCCATCTGGATTGACAAAACCTAATTTCCCATCAGCATCTTCCACCATTAGAACCATGCCTTGTGACACCACGCCCCGAAGTTTTCTTGGTGCGAGGTTGGCGAGTAGAAGGACTTTTTTACCGACAACTTCCTCAGGCTTGAAATGTTTGGCAATCCCCGAAACAACTGTTCTCTTTTCGATACCAATATCAATGGATAATTTCAACAATTTATCAGCTTTTTCGACCGCCTCAGCATCGAGAACCGTTCCTGTACGGATGTCCAATTTGGTGAAATCATCGAATTGAATTTCTTCCTTTATAGGTGGCCTTTCATTTGCTTTTTCAGCGGCCATTACTTCTTCTAATTTTGCTTTTTGTTTATTGATAATGTCTAATCTGCTGCTGTCTTTTCGATCGTGAATCTTGGCGAAAAGGATTTCAGGTTTTCCTATTTGATGGCCTGCGGGAAGCAGAGATTTGCCTGTTTTCAACTTTGCCATCATGAGTTCTAATATTCCATTTTCTACTTTTGGCAAGTTTAGTATTTGCCTGATTCGATTAGAAGTAAATGGAATAAATGGTTCGGTCAAAACACTCAAAGCACTGACGATTTGCAAACTCACGAAAAGGCATTCCTTAATAACATCTGCTTCAGGGTCAGTTTTTCTGACAGCCCAAGGTGCACTATCCTGCAAGTATTGATTTCCCCATGATGATAATTCCATCAAAGAAGAGGCTGCTTGTCTAAAATTGAAATTTTCTATTTCACTCAAAACATTATTTACCAACTCATATGCAGGCTTCAATTTATCAATAAGTTCACTTGAAGAATTTGAAACGGCTGCTGCCGGTACTTTCCCATCGAAATAGGAATTCGTTAACACCACAACCCGATTGATGAAATTACCAAGGTTGTCCGCCAAGTCCTTATCATAATGATCGACATACTCATCCCATTTGAAATCGCTGTCACGATTCTCAGGCATATTCCGAATCAATGCCCAGCGGAGGGCATCTTCTTTATTTGGGAAATCATTGAATTCCTCTAAATATTCATGTTGCTCAATTCCCCAGCCTTTACTTTTTGAAAATTTTCTCCCTTCAAAATTTAGGAATTGATTGGCTGGCACATTTACTGGTAAAGCATAATCACCATGAGCTTTCAGCATGGATGGAAAAATGATGCAGTGGAACACAATATTATCTTTCCCAATAAAATGAACAAGATTTACATTATCGCCCTTCCAATAATCCTCCCAATTTTTTCCATTCTCAATCGCCCATTGTTTAGTGGAAGAGATATAGCCAATAGGCGCATCGAACCAAACATACAAGACCTTTCCATCTGCGCCTTCAAGTGGTACTTTAATACCCCAATCAAGATCACGTGTAATGGAACGAGGTTGCAACCCTTCTTTATCATCCAACCAGCTTAAGCATTGACCAACAACATGCTTTTTCCAAGCTTTTGGATCATGATCAGGGTAGCCTTCTGCTTTACCATTTTCGATCCATTCACGCAACCAATCTGCGTGTTTATCCAGTCTGAAATACCAATGAGTAGTTGATTTTAGAATAGGAGAGTTTCCACTAAGTGTTGATGTAGGATTGATCAGTTCAGTTGGAGAAAGAGAAGAACCGCACCTTTCACATTGATCGCCATAAGCTTCGGGATTCTGGCATTTGGGGCATTCGCCTGTTATATATCTATCTGCAAGAAACTGATCGAATGACTCATCATAATATTGCTCCGTTGTTCGCTCTTCCAGTTCTCCACCTTTTTCTATTAGTTTTTTGAAAAAGTCCTGAGCCGTTTCATGGTGAAGAGTGTCACTTGTACGGTGATAATAATCGAATGAAATACCTAATTTCTCAAAGGTGTCTTTATTGAGATTATGGTATTTGTCAATGATTTCTCTGGGAGAAATGTTATCCTTTTTCGCCCTCAACGTAATTGCTGCACCATGTTCATCTGAACCGCAAATAAAAGCTACATCACACCCTTGCAATCGCAAATACCTTACATATATATCTGCTGGAAGATAGGCTCCTGATAAATGACCAAGATGAAGTGCGCCGTTTGCATAGGGAAGTGCAGAGGTGACAAGGTGCTTTTTGTTTTTATCCATTGAATGGTAGTTTATAAAAATTGCAGGCTCAAACGCTTGAAAACCATTTTATATAAATGAGCTGCGAAGTTAATAAGACTTTGGCTAGGTGGCTTGTGAACCTATGAGTTTTACATCGCCTAAATTGAATTCGTTCCTTTAAGCAAAGCTGGAATTGGTTTCCCTTGAAGCGTAATCGGCTAAGTACTGAAAATGACTGCCCAAAACTCCCTCTTTTGTGACAGATGCTCGTTCTATTAATTCACTTTCTCCTTTAATCAGCTTAGGCAGTATATGCTCAATAAACTGCTCTCCAAAAGAGGTGGAAGCATCTCTTGGCATTTCATTAGGTAAATTATCAATTGTCATCATATCGATGGCTGACGCTTGAAAAGGTTCTGTTTCCAGATTGGTTTTTGGATCAAATCCAAAAACTGGATCTGCTATGGTTGAAGCTTTTAAGGTAGAAGGGATAGAAGATATGGGTGCAATATCACAAGTGACATCAGCGATTGTTTTTATGGTAAAATCGGAGTCTGCCATTTCTTCTTTTGTGAAAAATGCCGGAGCTTGATTGTCCCAATAAATTCCGTTGACCATTATGTCTGCAACTTGTGTGTATGGTTGGAAAATACTTTTGTATTGATTCGGATTTTTAAAGAAATCATTCAGGTCAAAATCGCTTCCATCCTTTTTGGCGGCATAATCTACACAATCCAACTGTGTGAATACAGCTTCATCATATTGATTGAACAAGAAGTCAACGGGTTTGACCTTTTTCAGACCCATATCTACTAAAACTTCAGCGGCCCCATTTGCTACCCGACCTGTCCCTGTAAGCACCAATTTCAATGCAGGAAGCTCCATGGATTTATAATATGCTTTGGCAGCTGCATAATCCCTGAATGAAAGCATTCTTGGGATTTTTACCTTTCCTGTTCTTTGACCATAAGTCCATAAGGCATTATGTGCGCCAACCATCCCAGCAAATTTACCGAACGCAATTAATCGTCTACCTTGATCGTCTGTCAGCACTTCGTAATCAATGAGTCGTATTTTTTTATCCAAAATTGCCCAAAGTAAATTTCGATTATAGGCCTGTTTTTTAATGGTGTGGGAGAAGAAAAAGTAGGTCTTTTCAGGAATTAGATTTTTAATGGGGACTTCTTTTACACCCATTAGTATATCACAATCAGTCAAATCTTCTTTTATTTCAATCCCAGCATTCCGATAGTCTTCCTCTTTAAAACATCTTCCGGGATAAGGTTGAACGACGATGTCAATGTCGTAATTTTCTTTAATGAAATTACACTGAGCAGGTGTAAGTGGAACTCTTGAATCTGGTGGATTTTTACCTTCTCTAATAATACCGATCTTCATATTTCTTCATTTTTTGAAAGCCGCAAAAGTATCTAATTAAACGGGAAAGGGTAGCAGAACCTCAATATGAGAGAGGGAAGAGGATTTTTTTTTCAAATAAGGCAAAAAAGTAATGTTTTTGTAAAATATTGATATGTAATTAGTTAAATATGATGCTGAAAAATATTGAAAAGAAGACGTATAGAGATTGTTCTTATGGTTGACGATAACATATATTTAACTTACATTTGTGTTCGAATCACTTCCCTCCAACACCACCCACCCCCTTTGCGAGCACCATAATTATTTAACAAGTAAAAATTGAGATAATGACTGTTCTCTGCCTCGGCGTACTTGCTGCTGCTTTATTTATTACAGTATTGAACAGCAAGACGACCAAATCAATTACATTAGGCGACAAGCCAACTAAGATTCTTTTTCCAACAAAAGAATCGCCAGGAAGTTAGTTTTTTCCAAAAACCAAAGCGCACTATAACCCACCATATTTTCTCCTTTCTTCAACACTATAACAAACCTGAATTTCACTTCCATTAATCTCCGCATCTTTCATCTGTGAAAGAAAGACTCTTTTTTGTATTAATTAAAACCATCAAACTTTTTACTGGATAGCGAAGTTTATACATTTGCTTCCCTTTTGGGGCAGGCATCGGTAAAAGTACCTATGCCAAATGATCGGGGGCGTATTGGAATCGACAGGATTGATAACTTATAAGTAAGCATGCCGGAGCAAGATTGTTCACTCCGTTAATAAATGATAATCAAACCTTTATATGGCAACTATCAGTATGCCATGGCAGCCTAAGTCTTAGTACTTACAAAGCCATTGTGCCCTGCGTTTGACTCCTACTACACAGCGTACCGCACATCATCCAACCTGTAGGATAGCACAACGGAATGTCCCGGCCTGCGTGCGAAGCTTAAGGGAATAAGGCATTGGCCAGGTTTGTTTCTGAACCCAACCTTTGCTCGAAAATTTAATCGGAAACTAAGCATGTAGAAGGCTTATGGGTGCTTTCTCTGGACCCGGGTTCGACTCCCGGCGCCTCCACTAAAAAGTAAAAAGTAAAAAGGCTAAAGTGAATAGTGAATTTTCATTTGCCTTTCATCGAAAAGCACTTGCTGTAGAGCAGGTGCTTTTTTTTGCCCGGAATTTTACAGCATAAACGATCTTTCTTTTACCTTTACCTACCTATGAATGAAGGCTCGCTAAAACTAAAAGCCTGTCATTGCAAGAATGCCTCTATATAAAGACTTACCAAGATAATCGAAGAATGATGGCGCACGTAAATGAATTATCAGCGTAAGAGTAGAAATCAACATTCTAAAAGGAGAATTCGAGAAAGTAAAGAAGGGATAGGAATATTTTTTAACCTAAACCTAAATAGTTATGCCTTAGTAAAACCAAGCGCACTTCGAGATATAAATACACTTTACATCGTGGGAAAACCCTTGTGTACTTCTTGGGAAGAGGAGCATAGAATTAAAAACATAAATGGCTACTCACTGATGCTGGTTTGCAAGGGAAGCTTGTATCAGCGAATATAGTTTGATACTAGTAAGATTACTAGTATCAATTGTTCTCAGCAAGCAAAAAAATGAAACCCGACGAAATGAACAATTGGACAAATGAAATTCTTCTAAATCAATTGGATAAAGAACCAAAATCAATCTTCAATGCATATTGCGAAGAATTGGGGAAATACTATTCAAAAATGGGTTTCAAGTTTTTCAAATCTCGTCCAAGAATTGAAAGACAGAATAAAGATATTATTGAAAGTATAAATTTTTGGTCATCAAGAAATAATGTCAAAAATGAAAATGTACACTTAGAAATACTTCCATACGTTAAATCAAAATCTTTAAAGAAATGGATAAAAACAAATCAGATTGGTAGAAATGAATTCATCTACTCAATAAAAGTTGATTACCCAAGAAGTCTTGGAATTCTTGGGCATAGCTTCAAAGAATTTACAAAACTAATAAAAGAAATCGACTCAAATATAATTTCAAGATTCGAAGAATTTAACCTGGCAATTTCAGATTCAAAGAAAATTCTCGAAACGGAAAAAATTGATAAGAGTATAATTGTGGATAATTTTTTAGCATATTTATGCATGAATAATCCCGAATTAATAAATGAAGGATTGAAAAAATATGGAGATAGAATAAGTAAGGAACTCCAATCAAAAATAATGGAAAAAAAAGAAGCCAGCTGAGAACAATATACCCGTTCATTGCGGCTATACGCCGCAATGAACGGGTATGCAGAGTGTTGTCGGTCATTAAAAAAAGATATGAAAACTTTTCTTCTAATCACCTTGATACTTTCCTCAAATCAAATTTGTGCCCAATCAAATTTTGGGGAAATAAAAGATAAAGTTCTTCAACTAAGAAATAAATTTCTGAACAAAAATGAATTAAAAAAAGAAATCGATATCATTAGAACCACAGAGCTACAGCCAATTGGCGAAAAAGATATTGGTACAATTGCATTAAAAATAGGGTATTTATACTCAGAATTAAATCAATTGGATAGTGCCTTTTATTTTCTTGAGATTAATCAAATATCCAAAAGTAATGGAGGCATTACTTCTAATTTTTCTCCAATTTTGAATTTAATTGATGATCCCACGATTCGACACATATATCTATCCAGAAAATTTATCAAATTAAAAGGGAAAAACAATTTAGGTATTGAAGTTTATAAGAATACATCGCTTGTGCGAGAGACAGAAAAATGGAAATTTCTACAAAATAATATATCCTACCTTTGGAAATTCAAGAAGTATACCAAAGGATAAGATTATCGAGGTATTTGACGAGAATTGAAATTATTCTCCGATGAATTTACTGCTTACAAAACAAGAAAATATCTTACAAATAGGTGGCAGAAAATGGAATCCCAGACATATTCCAGGATCATGGATATGATGCCCCAAGTAAATTATTGAATCACCTTTTTAGATATTCAATAGAAACTCTTTTAGATAGATACAGAGGAACTTGAAAAAGCTCGCATTAGATGGAGAAATAGCTGGAGAATTACCCGGTGAGATTGTGAGATGAAAAAATTAATATCGAATGGGAAGAAACAAAATTATGGAATCCAATTGATCTTCCTGATGACATGGAATAAAGTAACACCGAATTTTCTATCGAAGATAGAACCAATGTTAAGCATTGAAGAAGTTTTAAAATTGCCATATGGTTTGAATTGAAGAATCTGTAATTAGAAGATGCAATATTTCGGTTATTTGAAAAAATTATAAATATAAATAAGAAAACGCCCCGCTGGTGCCGGACTCCGCCCGGTTCCCCACTACACAAGGTCTCTGACCGAGACAAAGCTTAGAAAAGCTCACTGGCGCAAGTGCCTAACACGCTGGCACTGGACACAGTTCAGCGCCTAAATTTTCACAAGTGTCAGACCATTTAAACTTTGGAACGGGACACGGTCCCGCACCAGCGAGGGAATTTGGACATTGGTGGAGGAAGAGTAAAACAATCCGCTGGCGCTGGTTTGTAACCAGTAGCCTGGAGTGCTTGCAGGCCGACTATAGAACTCCAGTCCTGTGCCGAAGCGGCACAAGTCTGATCCTAATAGGATTGGCTGTGTCGCTTGTTACCAGTATTCTTAATAATTAGAATAATTAATAATGAAACTTAAAACCATTTTAATAATCTCTTTGTGCTTTTGGGTAAGTGATATTTTTAGCCAAGAGTGGATATTTGAATATGAATCAGAGTATAATACTACTGTATACAATACGTGGAACAATAATGAGAACCAGAACACAATACATGCAGTAGGAGTAAGTCTTGTCCCAGGTTCTGGCAAAAATTTGAGGACTCGATTGATTGAATTAAATCAGGACGGTGAACTCATTAGTTTTTTTCAAGCAAAGGAATGTAATATACATGCTATTTATCACCCATACGGCCAAGATAGTATTATTTCAGTTTCTCGTAAATGTAATGGACATGCGAAAAATACATTTAATGTATTTAATTCATCTGGAAAAAAGTTATTAACAAAAGAATTTGAAAATAATTATTCACGTGACAAGATTATTGCTCTGAAAAATGGAATTTCTATTCTAAGATCAGATATGCAAAAATATGGAACCGAATTTCATCTTTTGGAGCTTTCGATGAATGATAAGACTGTAAAATATTCCTTCCCTTTTAAAGACCTGCAAGATGAACAATTTAAAGTCAGATTTAGAAGTACTTTAAAATCAAGAAAAGGTGATTATCTACTTGGTGCTCAGTTGTATGAAACCGATAAAAATTCTGTCGTTATAAATCATTATCCGAAATTATTATTCATTAAGGAAGGGGAAATTAAGTGGGTTAAGACTTTTAAGGGGAAGCTCAAAACTATTGAAACAATTATGGAGGCAGATAGTGGATACCTTGTGCATGGCAAAGATGATAATGGATTGCAAATATTGATAATGATAGATGGTAGTGGAAATGAATTAAATGCATTCGAGCCTATAGGTTTATTTAGAAGTTATCACCCTCAATTTTACCTTCTTGATAATCGACTCTTTTCGATAGATAAAAAGATAAGAGGAACTACTATTTATTTGCACGAGTATGATATTAATAGTGGAGAATTGATTTGGCATAAAAACATAATCACTGATTATTCAAGAATTGAAAACCTGAAAATTGGAACAGTTGGACAAAATTATATAATCCTGTCAGGTGCATTCTTCAGATCACCTACTACAAAAGGATATACAGGATTTGTTATGAAGACAGTCATCCAAGATTCTATATATGAAAAGCCCATTGTAACTAAGGAGATTGTTATGCCTTTGGAAGATTTAGTCCAAGAGTCGTCAGAAGAAATTTTTAGTATTAAAGTATATCCAAACCCAGCGAAGTTTAAGGTAACATTCGAAATTGAAAGTGAAGATGAACAGGCTGGTAGATTATTAAGAATTTTAAGTACCGATGGTGCTTTAGTGATGTCAAAAGAGTTTGTTGGGAATCAGATTGAAATAGATATTTCTATGCTCCCAAGAGGAACCTATTTTTATAAAGTATCCACATCTGGTAAAGAGGATTTTATCCAAGGAAAATTTATAGCACAATAAAAAGAATTCTGATAATCGAGCAGAAGGAGTCAGGTCAGAGCTGACCGTGCTACGCTTTTCATATCATTCAGCATTGTTCGAGGGAGTACCAGCGCTCAGAGCAGGCCACAAGACTCCAGTCCTGCGCCAATGGATGCTTTTTTCGTTATTTCGCTTTTATCAAATTACAGAGAAGTTGCCTTGTTCACAAACAAATACTTGCAATATGAAAATCACAAAAGTCAGAGTTCTTGGAATCCCATTAAACAAGAAAACTTTGGTTAGATGGAAAATCTACCTTGACAGAGCGAAAATGTACCTTGGCTACATCAATTTTGTAATGATCGCATTCGTTTTTCTCAATTCGATAAATGATGCAACTGTTCGGGATATGTTAGATGGAAACCGTTTGATTTTTTATCCAATGGTAATGGTCATGTTTATTTCCATATCACTCGTATTGGGCTATTTTGATACAAAATTAGGATTGAGAAAAGAAGAGATGCGCAACAACGCTATTGAGAACCCCATTACATTAGAAATATTAAGCAACCTCAAAGAGATAAAAGCGAACCAGCAAAATATTTTGAAAGATCCCCTGCCTCCAACTTGAGTTTATAAATGCTTTTGGCCATTGGCCTTTAGTTATTAGCCAATGGCCAAAAGCTAACAGCTATTTTCCCTTTAACATAATTCCTGAATAAGCTTCTTCAAAAGCTATATTCTGTAATGTATGGCAACTCATATTAATACCAATAACCTTGGACTATCTTTAGTAAAACTAGTGCTGAAATCCTGATACTTTTTCGTTATTTCGCCTCTGAAAAAATGACTGGTCAATTCCTAATCAAATCAATTTTCAAATAGTATTACATGAAAGACCAACAGTATTATACTTCGTCAAATATTTTGATGGTGCGCCCTGCTAATTTTGGCTACAATGAAGAAACGGCCAAAAGCAATGCCTTTCAATCCAAGGATAAAGAATTGATTGAAATGGGAACTAGAGAACTTGCGAGGGGTGAATTTGACGAGCTTGTCGGAAAATTAAAAGCCGCTGGTGTGAATGTGATTGTAGTGGAGGATACTCCATCCCCTGTAAAACCAGATGCTGTTTTTCCCAATAATTGGATTACTTTCCACAGCGACGGTACAGTTATTACATATCCAATGCTCTCCGAAAAAAGGCGGTTGGAAAGGCGGGAAGATATTGTCGATTTGCTTGTTGATGATTATTTTATTTCCAGGAAAATAGAACTGGAGGATTATGAAAATGACGGGATCATATTGGAAGGAACTGGGAGCTTGGTGCTTGATCGAACCAATGATTTAGCATATGCCTGCCTTAGCCCACGGACTTCACTTGAACTTTTAGAAAGGTTTTGTGAGATTACTGTTTATACCGCTGTTCCATTTTATGCAGTGGATGAAAACGACCAGGAGATCTATCACACCAATGTCATGATGGCGATGGGAGAGACATTTGTAATTATTTGTCTTGCCACGATCAAAGTTGGTGAAACAAGGGAAATGTTGATAGAGAAGTTCAGAGAAACTGGAAAGGAAATTATTGAAATATCCAATGAGCAAATGATGAATTTTGCAGGTAATATGCTCCAGGTTAGAAATAAGTCCGGCGATACATTTTTGGTAATGTCAGAAAGCGCTTATTCTTCGTTAACAGAATCTCAAATAGAAAAGATTGAACAGCACACCAATATCATTTTTTCAGCTATACCAACTATAGAAACTTTGGGTGGAGGAAGTGTCCGGTGCATGATGGCCGAAGTTTTCTTGCCGCCTAAAGAGGTAGCTATTGTACAATAAAAACCTCTGTTGCACCCCAGCCATATTTTGGATGATATTCGTTCTTGAAAGTGTCGACATCAGGATGCTTCATCAACCTTGTTGCAATTTCATTTCTCAACTTTCCTTTGCCAATTCCATGAATGACAAAGAAACTTGGAACTCCCAGCCTCAGCGCTTTCAATAAGTAATCTTCAAATGCCTCCAATTGGACGGCTATTATTTCGGCATTGGACATTTTGCTGCTATTGTCACGCAATGCCTCAATATGTAAGTCTATTTCTCTTGAGAAATGAGCCAAGTTGCTCGTGTCTATCTGATTCACCAAATCAAGATTTTTCCCGCTGTACCAGGTTGGTTTTGCATGCCGTTTAGTATAAGCAGTAAGGTCTTCTTTTGGTTTGGTATCTTCCGATGTTGATTTATTGAACAATTGGTAAAGATGCGAAGGTTGATTGAGCAGCGGGGCCGTTTTTAGAGTTTTAAAAAACGACTTTGCCTTGATTTTCAACACTTTAAAATCTGCTTCGCTGACTCCTTCCGTAGTAATCCATTTTATCTCTACTTCAAATTCAGGTGCTTCATTTAGATCATCGTAAATCATTTCCCCAAGTTCAATATAAGAGGTAGAGTCGAGTTTGCCATTCCATGAATCTGTACGGTAATTCAACAATAATTTTATATCATAAATGACATCGGATTTTGTATCATTGATAAGGTAAAGGAGGAATTTTTCTGTTAATCCTTCTCGGTTTGTGATTGGTAGAAATGATAATTGCGTGCCTTGACCTTTCAGGATGGTGTATTGTGTTTCAATTTTTACTGGCTTGATCTTTTGCTCCAATTTCTCTTGCTCTATTTCTTTTTTGACTTTGACCGTTTTGATATGACTTGAATCAGCTAAAATCAGATCTTCTTCTGCGGCAGGAATTTCCATATCTTCTTTAGTCAAATAAACATTGACCATTCCGTTATCCAGATGCCCTTTTACGACACCCTCATCACCAGTATGTAGGAATTTGACTTTCGCTCCTTTTGTGAACAGCATATTTTATTATTTTAGGATTGGGAAGTTAAACTTATTTGAACTGAAAATCAGGATTTAGGGCGTAAACCACCTATCCCAATTTAGAAAGAATAAAACAGATTTACAGTGCATTGCCATGCTCCAATAGACTTCTTGTCTTGATAGGCCAATGGGAGCGTCGCTCTGCGCCGCGATATACCCTGTTTTAAGAGGTTACCAAGAGAAAGTCGCTCTGCGCCTTTGGCCTCACGATTCCCACTTTTACTGGAATATGTTGGGTTTTGAATAATTGGAAAAAACGGCTATACTCTAATAGCCAATAGCCAACAGCCAACAGCATTCACACAAAACCTAAACTGGTTGTGATTAGCTATGAGCGTATATTATTCAACTGTAAGAATGCATATAGTAATTATAGCTAATTTCGCCCAATGAATATACGCTGGCGCATCGCTCAATTTTTTGAAGCCATTTGGTGGCAAAGGTATTTGAAAAAGAAGCCGATAGAAGAATATGTTCAATGGAAAAAAAAGTATTGGTCAGATTTTTTGAATAAGGAAGAGATAACAGTAAATAAGACAGATACGATTTTAGATGCTGGTTGCGGACCAGCTGGCATTTTTATGGTTTTGGAGGGAAATGAAGTTGTTGCGATTGACCCACTTTTGGAAACTTATCAATCAAAGTTGCCAGCCTTTAATGAACACTATAATTCTAATATCAACTTTGAATCAATTTATTTAGAGCAATTTAGGCGAAACAACTATTTTGATAAAGTGTTTTGCTTGAATGCTATCAATCATGTTTCCGACCTCAACCAAAGTATTTTCAATATTTGCAATGCGGTCAAAAAAGGGGGGATCATTTATCTTTCAATTGATGCGCATAATTATGGGTTTTTGAAATGGATGTTTAAAATGATACCAGGGGATATTTTACATCCACATCAATTAAACCTTGAAGAATATCGCACTTTACTACATACAAATGGAATGACTATTCTTAAAGAAAGCCTTATAAAATCAGGTTTTATCTTCAACTATTATTTGATTACAGCAATTAAGGACTAAGGTATTTATGTACAAAATCAAAGAAATATATTACACCTTGCAAGGAGAGGGGGCGCAAGTTGGCAGGCCTGCTGTTTTTTGTCGATTCACAGGCTGCAATCTTTGGACAGGCAGGGAAAAGGATCGGCCAAAAGCAATTTGTCAATTTTGTGATACGGATTTTTGGGGAATGGACGGTGAAAACGGCGGCAAGTACACAGCTGCGGAACTGACAAAAAAGGTGTCTGAGATTTGGGGGAATATGGAAGCGGGGCAGCCTTATATTGTTTGTACTGGCGGAGAACCTCTTTTGCAATTGGATGAAACACTAATTGATGAATTCAAATCTGCTGGATTTGAGGTTGCTGTAGAAACAAACGGAACAGTCTCAACTCCAAGAGGAATTGATTGGGTATGTATGAGTCCAAAAGCCGGAGCAGAACTGGAAGTGAAAGAAGGGGACGAGTTAAAACTTGTTTACCCACAACCTGGGGCAGAACCATACATGTATGAAGACTTAAATTTTAATCATTTTTTCATCCAACCAATGGATGGGCCCAATCAACAAGAAAACATTAAATTATCAATTGATTTTTGCTTGAAAAACCCAAAATGGAGATTGAGTTTGCAGACGCATAAACTGTTGAATATTCCTTGATTTTTTAGTTCTCCGATTGCATTGTAATATTGTTTCATAAAAGTTCTTCTTAAAGGGCAATTGTGTAAATAATGTTTGTTGATAAGTAGGTTTTTGAAAGTTATAAAAAGTTGATAATCAACTTTCATAAACATTTTCTCAACCTAATATCAACTTCCTTTATTTTCATCAATCCTAAAATGATCTGGTCTAAATTGGATAGAAACGCACTGTTCGGTATCCGTTGTAATTTTAAATCGTTCATCCATACGATAGCCAACTACCCAGCATATTTCCCCATTCGATTCCAAAATCCAAACCTGCTCTTTTTCAATTCTTGAAAGTTTAAGATTGGTGAAAAAATCCTGTATTTTTTTTCGTTTGCCTTTCATGCCAATTGGTTGAAACCAATCGCCAGGTTTCCATCGCCTGAGTTTTAATGGCCATTGTAATTTATCGGCATCAAAAATTGCCATTAAATTATCAGCATTAAATTTATCAGGTGTATTATTTACGAAAGCAATCTCCATTTTCTCTCCGGGAATTTCAATAACAAGTTCATTTTTTGGCTTTGCAATTGTCAACTCGTTATACAGCTTTTCTCCTTTATCAATTATCAAATATTTTCGGTCGACCAACAGCCTATAATTTTTGGAATAAAAAAGTCTTCCTGGTTCATTACCAATAGCTTGTAAAATTTGAATTACTTGGTCGCCATTAAAATCATAAGGTGAAATTAGTTCGAAAAGGACAGTTTCAGGAGCGACTGTTGAAAGTAATTTAGACCAATCAATTTTCCAATTATTTTTCGTTTTATCTTCCTCCAATAATTCTTTTCTGAACGATTGAATGGCATGGTTGAAAATCAGCTCTGCATCCCGCAAGCGATTAATTGAAGCACTTGCGTTTTTATTCAAATTGGGGTTTATTTGTTTTAAAACAGGTATTACTTGATGCCGGATTTTATTGCGTTGGTATTTGTCACTTGCATTGGATTTATCCTCCCTGTATTTAATTTTATTTTTTTCTGAATAGGCTGTTATCTCATTTTTCGAAGCAAATAAAAGAGGCCGAATTATTTTATTGCTAATAGGAAGAATTCCTCGCACGCCTCTGATCCCGCATCCTTTTGTGAAATTTAAAATGACCGTTTCAATATTATCATCTTGATGATGAGCAGTGGCAATATTTGCAAATCCGTTTTTCTCGGCGAGTTCATTTAACCAGGAATATCGAAGCTCCCTTGCAGCCATTTGGATGCTTATTCCAGATGCTCTAGAAAATTTTTCGGTTTGGAAATTTTTGCAAAAAAATTGGACTCCAAAAGAATGAGCGAGTTGCTCTACAAATAATGCATCTTCATCCGACTCATTTCCTCTTAACTCAAAATTGCAATGAGCGATGGCGAATGAAAATCCTGCAAGGTTGAATAGGTGGCAAAGCACAGTAGAGTCAATACCAGCACTGGCAGCAATCAGCGTTGTTTCACCTGCCTCAATTAAGCCATTTTCAGTTATATATTGCTTTAGCTGCTCTACCATTTTTGTAGGTTGTCATTGAGCCATTTTGGCGCAGCAAATCGTTGACCATGTTCTTTTTTTAACGCCTCGCATCTGTCCAAAAAAGCCTGCTTTCCGTAATCATGAATATATTGTATGACACCACCCTTAAATGAAGGAAACCCCCAGCCAAGCACGCTTCCCAGATTTGCTTCCTGTTTTGAGCAGATAACTTTTTCCTGCAAGCACCAGATTGCTTCGATTACCTGAGCAAATAGAAATCGCTCCATTATTTCAGAATAATTCGTTGTGGTTTTCTTCGTTGGGAAATGCTGGCTCAAATCTCTCCACAATCTTTTTTCTCCGTTTTCTTTTTGATAAAAGCCCCTTTCTTTCCTTCCCAGGTCACCCATCATTTTATTCAAGACTTCTACCGCTGGATGTTGCGCATATTTACTGCCATAATGATCGGCGGCTTGCTTTTCATATTTAAGCACCAGTTGAAATGAAAGTTCGTCAGCAAGGGAAAGGGGCGGTTTTGGCATACCGCATTGAGATCCCAGATTTTCAATAACTTCCGGAGGGATGCCTTCTTGGAGCATAGTTATCCCTTCAAGGATAAATGTATTTTGAACTCGGGCTACATAAAACCCCCAATCATCTTTTACAACAATCGGCGTCCTTCCTATAGATTTTACAAAATCAAAAGCCTTGGCTACTGTATCATCACTCGTTTTTTCTCCACGAACAATTTCCACCATTAATTTTTCTTCTGCTGGTTTAAGAAAATGTAAGCCAATCAATTTCTCAGGACGTGAAGAGCTCTTTGCAAGCTGTGTAATTGGAATAGAGACAGTATTCGTAGCCAAAAAAGAATATTCGTCTAAATACTGTTCCGTTTCCGTTACTACTTTCTTTTTCAAATTCGCATTTTCAAAAACAGATTCTATTACTAAATCGCATTCCTTGAAACCATCAGCGGTTTCTGTGGTCGTTAATTTTTTGAGAGATTTTGTTTTAACAGAACTTGGCAACCGACCGCTTTCAATAAATAAATCGAGCATTTTACCAACCCGTTCTTTTCCATTCTCTGCAATCATTTTTGAGACATCTTTGAGGACAACAGCGTGACCCGCAGCTAAACAGGCAGTTGCAATTCCAGAGCCCATTACGCCTGCTCCAACAATACCAATTTTTCGTGGGCGGAATTTGCCAAACCCTTTCGGTCTGCTTTGACCATTTAATATTTGATTCTGGTCAAACCAAAGTGCCTCGGTCATGTTCCGGGATTCTTTGCTGAGCAAGAGGGAGGTATAATATCTGCTTTCTATCCGGCAGGCTGTTTCAAAATCAACCTGACTGCCTTCTGCCAAAGTATTTAAAATTGCCTGCGGAGCAGGATAATTATTTCTCCACTTAGCAGAAACATAAGCAGCTAAACTGGTAATTTTTTGTGCAGTGTCAGCATTTTTTGCAG